>JAXMDF010000001.1:0-409793 GCA_046348975.1 Amaricoccus sp.
ACCACGGCATACACCGACGAGGCCCAGCGCCTGATGCCGCTCCGCGCGATGGTCAGCGGGCTGATCGACCTTCTCGATCGCATCGACGATCTCGTTGCTGCTCAACGCGACATCGGTGAACTGCTCGACTGACGCCGGGCCGCGGTGCAGCGGCGTCGTCGAGACCGGCAACGAGGGCTGGCGGTTCAAGTGCCTCGCCTGGACCGCCGGCGCAGAGCCGATCCGGTGCCAGTTGGCATTCCGCCTGTCACCGCCGCACCGGTCTTTCACCCGGTGATCGGCAGTCCCAGAAGCCTTTGGTTGGCATGTCCGAAGCCGGCGGTAACCCGGATAGGCTCGCGGTGCGACTACAGGGATCGTCCCGTCGGAACAGAAGAAGATCCGCGCGAGATGGTTCTGCGCAACTGAAGCATGACCCGGCGAATGTGCTTCAGTTTGCTCTGGTTCGTTCCGCTATCGTTCCGCTATGTTCCGTTAAGGTTCTGTTAGCATTTCGTGACGGTCGGCCTTGATCATTCCAGCATAAGATGCTGTAATAGAATGGGTTTCCCAAAAATTACCCGATCCGGTAGTTCGGGCTCTCGCGGGTTATCTGCACGTCGTGCACGTGGCTCTCCCGGAGCCCCGCCCCGGTGATGCGCACGAAGCGGCATCCCGAGCGCATCGCCTCGACGGTGGCGTTGCCGGTGTAGCCCATCGCCGCGCGCAGCCCGCCGACCAGCTGGTG
This sequence comes from Amaricoccus sp., assembly GCA_046348975.1. GTDB lineage: Bacteria > Pseudomonadota > Alphaproteobacteria > Rhodobacterales > Rhodobacteraceae > Amaricoccus. The sequence goes on from JAXMDF010000001.1 coordinate 728, forward strand.
CAGCACGGCCGCCACCGCCCCCTTGTAGGGCACCTGCCCCTCGATGCCCTCGGGGACGAGCTTGTCGGCCGAGGCCTCCTTCTGGAAGTAGCGGTCGGCCGAGCCGCGCGCCATGGCGCCTACCGAGCCCATCCCGCGGTAGGACTTGAAGCTCCGTCCCTGGAACAGGATCACCTCGCCCGGCGCCTCCTCGGTGCCGGCGAGGATCGAGCCCACCATCGCGCAATGCGCCCCGGCGCCGATCGCCTTGGCGAAGTCGCCGGAGAACTTGATCCCGCCGTCGGCGATCACCGGATGCCCGGTCCGCGCCGCCTCGCCGGCGCAGTCGAGGATCGCCGTCATCTGCGGCACGCCCACGCCCGCCACGATCCGCGTGGTGCAGATCGACCCCGGCCCGATCCCGACCTTGACCGCGTCGGCGCCCGCCCCGAGGAGCGCCCGCGTCGCCTCGGCGGTCGCGACGTTGCCGGCGACGATCTGGACGCGGTTCGAGTGCCGCTTCAGCCGGTCGACCGCCTCGGCGACGCCCCGGGAATGCCCGTGGGCGGTGTCGATGACGACGACGTCGACGCCCGCCTCGACCAGCGCCACCGACCGCTCGAAGCCCGCGTCGCCGACCGTCGAGGCCGCCGCGACCCGGAGCCGCCCGAGCTCGTCCTTGGCGGCGAGCGGGTTCAGCACCGCCTGCTCGGTGTCCTTGAGCGTCAGCAGCCCGGTCAGCCGCCCCCCCTCGTCGACCACCAGGAGCTTCTCGATCCGCCGCGCCTGCATCATCCCCTTGGCCTCGCCGAGGTCGGCGGGCTCGCGCAGCATCGCGAGGTTCTCGCTCGTCATCATCGCGCTGACCGGCGTGCGGTCGTCGCTCGCGAAGCGCATGTCGCGGTTGGTCACGATCCCGAGCACGACGCCGCCGCCGTCGACGACCGGGAAGCCGGTGATCCGGTAGCGCTCCATCAGCGCCCGCGCGTCGGCCAGCGTCTGGTCGGGGCGGAGCGTGACCGGCGCGTAGACGACGCCGGACACGAAGCGCTTGACCCGCTGCACCTCGCCCGCCTGCTCCTCGACCCCGAGGTTGCGGTGGACGACGCCGATCCCGCCCGCCTGGGCCATGGCGATCGCCATCCGCGCCTCGGTCACCGTGTCCATGGCGGCGCTCATCAGCGGGATGTTGAGCGCCACCTCGCGGGTCAGCCGCGTCCGGGTGTCCGCCGCCGCCGGCAAGACGTCCGAGGCCCCCGGCACCAGCAGCACGTCGTCGAACGTCAGGGCCTCGCGCAGTTCCATCTCGACTCTCCGGGCAGCCCCGCAACTGGCGCGTCCTATTCCACGCAGTCGCGGAAAAGGGAACCCCGCCGTCCCGCGGGGGCGGCCGAAACCCGCCCCGGACCGGACTCCCCTTGCGAAAGCCGCGCCGCGCCGGTCAGGTGGCGGGCAGGCTCTCGGGGAGGATCGCCCATGGCGACGGAGACGGTGAACGGCCAGGCCAGGGCCTGGTGGAAGGAGGCCGTGGTCTACCAGGTCTGGCCGCGGTCGTTCATGGACTCGAACGGCGACGGCATCGGCGACCTCCGGGGCGTCCTCGACCGGCTCGACCACATCGCCGGGCTCGGGGTCGACGTGCTCTGGCTGAGCCCGCACTTCGATTCCCCGATGGTCGACAACGGCTACGACATCCGCGACTACCGCAAGGTCAACCCCGAGTTCGGGACGATGGCCGATTTCGACGCGCTGCTCGCCGGGGTCAAGGCGCGCGGCATGCGGCTGATCCTCGACCTCGTCGTCAACCACACCAGCGACGAGCACGCCTGGTTCGTCGAGAGCCGGTCGTCGAAGGAAAATCCGAAGCGCGACTTCTACATCTGGCATCCGGGCCGGGACGGCGGGCCGCCCAACGACTGGCGCTCGTTCTTCTTCGGCTCGGCCTGGAAGCGGGACGACGCCACCGGCGAATACTACCTGCACCTCTTCGCCGAAGGCCAGCCCGACCTCAACTGGGAGAACCCCGAGGTCCGCGCCGAGGTCCACGACCTGATGCGCTTCTGGCTCGACAAGGGCGTCGACGGCTTTCGCATGGACGTGATCGCCTTCATCTCCAAGGACCCGGCCTTCCCCGACTATCCGCCCGAGCACCGCGCCCACCCGGAGTTCTACCACGCCGACGGCCCGCGGCTGCACGAGCACCTCGCCGAGCTGCGCCGCGAGGCGCTGGCGCCCTACGGCGCGATGACGGTCGGCGAGGCCTACGGCGTCACCTTCGACCAGGCCTGCGCGCTCACCGACGACCGGCGCGGCGAGCTCGACATGCTGATCCACTTCGACGCCGTGCGCATCATCCGCGGCGAAGGCTGGCGCTGGCGCGAATGGAGCCTGCCCGAGCTGAAGGCGGGCTTCGCCCGCCAGGAGGCGGCGATGGGGCCGCACACCTGGCGGACCGTCTGCCTGTCCAACCACGACAACGCGCGCCTGGTCTCGACGTTCGGCGACGACGCCGAGCCCTGGCGCGTCCCCTCGGCCAAGGCGCTGGCGACGCTGCTCCTGACCCTCAAGGGCACGCCCTTCGTCTACCAGGGCGACGAGATCGGCATGACCAACAAGCCGCTCCGCGGACTCGAGGACTTCGACGACATCGAGGCCCGCAACGGCTGGGCGGCCGAGGTCGCCACCGGCCGCGTGACCGCCGAGGAATTCCTCTTCCACCTCGGCCGGACCGGCCGCGACCACGCCCGCACGCCGGTGCAGTGGGATGCGGGGCCGAACGCGGGCTTCACCAGCGGCACGCCCTGGTTCGCGCTCGCTCCCGGCGCCGACCGCGTCAACGCCGCGGCGGCGCTCGCCGACCCGGACTCGATCTACCACCACTACGCCCGGCTGATCGCGCTCCGCAAGGCGCGGCCCGAGCTCGTCTACGGCGACTACCGCGACCTCGCCCCCGACCACCCGCGGCTCTGGGCGCACGCCCGGACGATCGACGGCGCCGGCTGCCTCGTTCTCCTCAACTTCTCCCGCGAGCCGCTGCCGCTCCCGCCGCTGCCGCCCGCGGGTGCCTTGCTGCTCGGCTCGCTCGCGGCAGCAGGCGACGCGGCGACCCTGGCCCCATGGGAGGCCCGCATCCACGGCCTGTAAGCCGCGCACAAATCGCAGGCAGTTGATAATACGGGTATATCCGTTGGAGGGCTAACTAATTTTCAACGGATTCCGCCGGCCGGGGAGCGGGCGCGAGCGGCCATTCGCGAGATCGTCGCGAAAGCCGACAAGGTCGCCGCCCTCCTCCAGCTCGTCGCCCTGATGGACCGCAAGCCGGCGCAACTCTCCGGCGGCCGGCGCCAGCGCGTCGCGATCGGATCCTCTCGTTCGTCGGCTCGTTGGGGACCGCGACGACGGGCGTGCGGGCGGTGGCCGGAAAGTCTCGTGGTAACAAGGGTTAATCCGGAGATCTTCGATGTACAACTCATGTACATTCCATGCACAATCCATGCACCTGCCCTCGCGCTTTCACGCGAAAGTTAACGGGGTAAATGCCCGTCCCCGGTCGAAATGCCGCCTTCGAGGGATCGCCCGGTTGCCGCCGGATTGACCCGGGTCGCCGACGGTGCTCCTTGGGCGGGAGACTGGAAGCGCGGGGTGGGAGCCATGGCAGGGGAATTCGACGGCAAGGTCGCGATCGTCACCGGCGGTGCGTCGGGCATCGGGGCGGCCTGCGCGCGGCAGCTGGCGGCCGGGGGAGCGAAGGTCGTGGTCGCCGACCTGCACGCCGAGCCGGCGGCGAAGGTCGCGGAAGAGATAGGCGGCAAGCCGTTCGCGCTCGACGTCACCGACGCGGGCCGGGTCGAGGCGATGGTGGCCTTCGCCGAGAAGGAGTTCGGCGCGCTGCACCTGGCGGTCAACAACGCCGGCATCGGCGGGCCGTCGGCGCCGGTCGGGGAGTATCCGCTCGACGGCTGGCGGCAGGTGATCGACGTCAACCTCAACAGCGTCTTCTACTGCATGCGCTACGAGATCCCGGCGATGGAGCGCGCGGGCGGCGGAGCGATCGTGAACATGAGCTCGATCCTCGGCTCGGTCGGGTTCCAGAACGCGCCGGCCTACACCGCTGCCAAGCACGGCGTCGTCGGGCTGACCCGGGAAGCCTCGCTGACCTATGCCGCGCGCGGCATCCGGATCAACGCGGTCGGACCGGGCTTCATCGACACGCCGCTGCTCGCCAACCTCGACAAGGCGGTGTTCGACGCATTGGTCGCGCTGCATCCGATCGGGCGGCTCGGCCGATCGGAGGAGGTGTCGGAACTCGCGTGCTTCCTGCTGTCGGAGCGGGCGAGCTTCATCAACGGCAGCTATCACCTGGTCGACGGAGCCTATACCGCGCGATGAACGCCGACTGGCACCGCGCGCATCCGATGCCGCCGCATCCGACCGAGGCCGAGCGGATCGCCTGGCACATCGAGCACGCGGCGAACTGCGCCTGCCGCGAGATCCCGCCGCGGCTCGTCGCGCGGATGCGCGCGCTCGGGATCGAGCCGCCGGATCCGAAGGCCGGGGCGTGAGCTCCGGCCCGCGCGGTGGGAGAGCGGCCTTGCGGGGCAGGGCTGCACGGTTTACCTAGCGGGCGTCGACGGCAGCGGACGGGTTCGCGATGGGATCGCTGGTGATCATCCTGCTCTACATCCTGAACATCGTCTGGTTCATCGTGATCGCGCACGTGGTGATGAGCTGGCTGATCGGGTTCAACGTCCTGAACCGCCACCAGCCGCTGGTCCGCTCGGTCTGGGACGGGCTCAACCGACTGCTCGAGCCGATCTACGGGCCGATCCGGCGGGTGCTGCCGGACATGGGCGGGCTCGACCTGTCGCCCTTGGTGCTGCTCGTGATCATCTACGCGATCCAGGTGGTGCTGCAGCGGAACGCGGCGGCCTTCTTCTGAGCGAATGGCGCGAACGAGGCGTGGGGACCGGGCGATTCACCTTCAATTCAAAGCAAATGCGGTAAGCGCCCCTATATAAGGGTAGCCGGGAAGAGCGTCGCGCCGAAGCCGGGTCGCATCGGAGTGGTAAATGTCGGCGCTCCTTGCTACAGGAGTTGTTCGACCGCCGAGGGGATCATCCCGGGACGGTACGAGGGGGCCCGCGGCGCTTTGGCGCCGTTCGCCGCATGCGCGGCTCGGCCTTCAGGCCCTTGGGCGGCTCCCTTGCTCTCCGCTCCGCGGCGGGGTCTCGGGACGGCCCGAGGGGGCGCTCGCCGCCCCCCTCGACCTCCAGGCACTGCCCGATAGGTTGAAGATGAAGTGGTTGGAACACGCGCAGGATGAATGCGGCAAAAGGGGGCACGCTTGTCCGCGCGCCCGTGCGCCGACCGTGCCGGGGAGGCTACACCAAACCGGGGGACACGACTGGCGAACGGCCCTCGTCCACGACCGGAAGGCTTCTGCGAAGGGCCTCCGTGGTCCCCGGTCGCCCGGCCGGCTAGAGCTGGCCGCTGAACGCGGTCGCGACCTCGAGCAGGCGGGCGCGCGGGACCGGGGCGGAGAGGGCGTAGCGCAGGTCGGCGTTGCGCCAGGCGAGCGTCGCCAGCCCGTCGCGGTCGGCGAAGCGGCGGTCGGCCGTGCCGGGGTCGGCGGCGCCGCGCACGATCAGCGCCCCGAGCCGCCGGCCGGTGGCGTCCTCGTAGACCAGGAGCGCCCCGGAGGCGCCGGCGTAGGGCACCAGCCGCCCGCCGAGCAGCCGCAGCCCGAGTCGCGACAGGTCGGGGGCCGACAGCGTCGCGCCGAGCCGCTTGCCGAGCCAGCCGAGCAGCTCGCCCTTGCGGTCGGCGGCGATCTCGACCGGGTGCCGGATGTCGCTGGCGTAGACCAGCCAAAGATCCTGGGAGGCCGTGATCAGCGAGGGAACGGTGCCGGCCGGCCGCGACGCCTCGATCCAGCCGATCGCCGCGCCGGCCCCGGCGACCGCGCCGAGGCCGAGGACGCCCGCCACCGCGACGCCGACGACCCAGCGCGGGCGCGGTCGGGCGAGCCGGGCCCTGAGCGCGCGAACCCGCCGCCAGTCGTCGGCCGCCTGGGCCGCGTCGGCATCGGATTCGAAGAGCTCGCGGATCGACGCGTTCTGCGCGCGCCAGCCGTCGACGGTGGCCGCGATCATCGGATGCTCGCCGAGCCAGCCCTCGATCGCCTTGCGCCGCGCCGGGCCCAGCTGCCCGTCCACGTAGGCGTGCAGGTCGGCCTGCGGCACCTCGGTCTCGGCCCGGTCGCTCATCGCCGCCGGAAGGCCACGACGTTGTGGCTGCGCAACGTGTCGGCGAGCGCGGCGCGGGCCCGGTAGAGCCGCGACATCACCGTGCCGAGCGGCAGGTCGAGGATGACCGCGACCTCGGGGTAGGTGAGCCGCTCGACCACCACCAGCATCAGCACCGCCCGGTTCTCGGCCGAGAGCCGCTCGACCGCCGCCGCCAGCCGCTCGTGCTCGAAGCCGCCGGCGTCGCGGGGCGGTTCGGCGCCGGCCCGCTCACGCCGGCCACGGGCGCGGTAGATCTCGGTCATCACCCCGAGAAGCCAGCCGGACAGGTTCTCCCCCGGCCAGGCGTACTCGCGGGAAAGCGCCCGCTCGAGGCTGTCGCGCACGAGTTCGTCGGCCTCGGCCGGATCGCGCGCAAGGCTGCGCGCATAGCGGCGAAGGCGCGGGAGGCTCGCCAGGAACTCGGACTCCGGAATTCGCATCGTCAAAACGGAGCGGCGCGGCACGCGCCCCCAACCCACTCGTTCATCCGCGCCGGCGTCCCGGCCGGCGCCCCTCGTCGGTTCTAGACCAGGACCGCGGCCGTGCCTACGGGAATTTTCGCTTATGCCGGAGCAGGTTGCGGCCCGCCCGGCCGCGGGCGCGGAGAATCGTCAGGAACTGTCAAAATTCCGTCACGGAATCCGGGCAGGTTGCACCGCAACGTGAGTTTCGGAAAACCTCTGGGGAATCCCATGCGCAGACTTCTTGCAGGCATCGCCGCAGCCGCCGCGATCGCCATGGCCTCGCCGCTCGCCGCGGCCGACGTGAGGCTGACGGGCTCGGGAGCGAGCTTCCCGTTCCCGCTCTATTCGGCGTGGTTCAAGGACTTCAGCGGCAAGTCGGACGGCATCACCGTCGACTACCAGTCCAAGGGCTCGGGCGCCGGCATCCAGGATTTCATCAACGGAGTCGTGGACTTCGCCGCTTCGGACGCGGCGATGAAGGACGAGGACATCGCCAAGGTGAAGCAGGGCGTGGTGCTGCTGCCGATGACCGCGGGCGAAGTCGTCCTCGCCTACAACCTGCCGGGCGTCGCCGAGCTGAAGCTGCCGCGCGACGTCTATCCCGACATCTTCCTCGGCAAGATCACCCAGTGGAACGACCCGCGAATCGCCGCGGCGAATCCGGGCGTGACGCTGCCCGACACCCCGATCACCGTCGTCGTCCGCTCGGACGCCTCGGGCACCTCGTTCAACTTCACCAATCACCTCTCCGCGATCAGCGCCGACTTCAAGGCCGGCCCCGGGGCCGGGACGTCGGTGCAGTGGCCGAGCTCGGACAAGATCATCAAGGCGCCGAAGAACGACGGCGTGACCGCGACGGTCATGCAGACGCCGGGCGCGATCGGCTATGTCGAGTACGGCTACGCCAAGCTCACCAACACGCCGATGGCCGTGCTCGAGAACAAGGCCGGCAACTTCGAGGCGGCCGGCGGCGCGGGCGGCGCGGCGGCGCTCGCGAGCGCCAGGTTCGACGACCACATGCGCGCCTTCATTACCGATCCCGACGGCGCGGACGCCTACCCGATCGCGACCTTCACCTGGATGCTCTTCTACAACGACGGCCAGGACCCGGCGAAGGTCGAGGCGATCAGGAAGATGGTCGAATACGGCCTCACCGACGGGCAGCAGATGGCCGAGGGGCTCGGCTACATCCCGATGCCGGCGGCGGTCGTCGACCAGGTTCGCGCCGCGGCCGCGAAGATCGGCGCCGGCTCCTGAGCCGGATCTCGCACAGCTTGCCGGCCGGCGCCGCCCGAAGCGGCGCCGGCGCTGACATGAGAAGGGTCTGGCTGAGATGGCAATGACCGATCTGCGGGAGGCGGGAGGCGCGGGGATTTCGCGCCCGCCGAGCTCGGGCGAGATCGTCGCCGACCGCGCCTTTCGCGCGGCGGCCTTCGCGGCGGGCGGGCTGGTCGTGATCCTGTTCGCCTTCATCCTCTGGAAGATCGGCGGCCAGGCGCAGCCCGCGATCGCCCGCTACGGGCTCGGCTTCCTCGGCACGGCGGTCTGGGATCCGGCGCGCGGGACTTTCGGCATCCTCGCCGAGATCTGGGGCACGCTCTACAGCTCGATCCTGGCGCTCGCCATCGCCACCTTCTTCGGGGTGGCGGTCGCGATCTTCCTGACCCAGGACTTCCTCGACGCGCGGCTGGCGCGGATCTTCCGCACCGTCATCGAGATGCTGGCGGCGATCCCGTCGGTCGTCTACGGCCTCTGGGGCATCTACGTGGTGATCCCGGCGCTGCGGCCGCTGGCGGACTTCCTGCACGGCCACTTCGGCTTCTTCCCGCTGTTCTCGACCTCGCTCGCCGGACCGGGGCTGGCGCCGGCGGTGGTGGTGCTGGCGATCATGGTGCTGCCGACGGTGGCGGCGATCAGCCAGGACGCCTTCGCGCTCATCCCCTACAAGGTGAAGGAGGCCGCCTACGGCATGGGGACGACCCGCTGGGAGGCGATCATGAAGGTGATGCTGCCGACCGCCAGGAGCGGCATCTTCGCCTCGCTCGTCCTGGGCTTCGGACGCGCGCTCGGCGAGACGATGGCGCTCGCCATGCTGATCGGCAACTCGAACCAGGTCTCCTGGTCGCTGTTCTCGCCGGCCAACACGCTCGCCTCGCTGCTGGCCTCGCAGTTCCCCGAGGCGAGCGGGCCCGAGGTCGAGGCGCTGATGTATGCGGCGATCGTGCTGCTCCTGATCTCGCTGGTCGTCAACATCGCCGGGACGCTGATCATGGCGTTCTCGGCGCAGCAGAAGGTGAGCTGAGATGGCGACCGCTCCCGACCTCGCGGCCGTGACGGCCGGCGTGCCGGACCTCCGGCACTCCTTCACCGACCGGCGGTCGCTGCGCAACACGGTCTTGACGGCGCTGCTCTGGGTCGTCGCGCTCTTGGCGGCAGTGCCGCTCTTCTCGGTGCTCTGGATGCTGGCGGTGAAGGGCGGGGCGCGGCTGTCGCTCGACCTCTTCACGCAGCTGCCGCCCGCGGGCTTCGAGCCGGGCGGCGGCTTCGGCAACGCGATCCTCGGCACCGTCGTCATGGTGGCGATCGCCTCGCTGATCTCGGTCCCCTTCGGCATCCTCGGCGGCGTCTTCCTCGGGGAGATCTCGCCCGAGGGCCGGCTCGCCGACGGCACGCGCTTCATCGCCAAGGTGCTGACCGGCTTCCCGTCGATCCTGGCCGGCGTCTTCGTCTACGCCTGGCTGGTGCTCGCGATGGGCACCTATTCGGCGGTCGCCGGCGGCGTCGCGCTCGCCGTCCTGATGCTGCCGACGGTGATGCTGACCGCCGAGCAGGCCGTTCGCATGGTGCCGCAGCGGATGAAGGACGCCGCGCACGGCATGGGCTGCACCGAGACCCAGGCGGTGTTCAAGGTGGTGCTGCCGACCGCGATGCCCGGCATCCTCACCGGCGTGATGCTGGCGGTGGCGGGGGCGGCCGGGAACTCGGCGCCGCTGCTCTTCACGGCACTCTTCTCCAACTACTGGATCGGCAGCTTCCGCGAGCCGACGGCGTCGCTCGCCATCCTGATCTACAACTTCTCGGGCATGCCGTTCCCGAACCAGATCGAGCTCGCCTGGGCGGCCTCGCTGGTCCTGGTGCTGATCGTGCTCGCCTTCAACATCCTGGCGCGCCTGGTCAGCGCGCGCCGGGTCTGAGCTTCGCAAGGGGGACCATCATGGTGGCCGTACTCGAACGCACCGCAACCGCCGTCCGCGAGGCGCCGCGCGCGCGGCCCGAGCCGGCGATCGACGCCCGGATCGACAAAATCCACTACGGCAGCTTCCTCGCCGTCCGCGACGCCCACATCGCGATCGAGAAGAACCGGATCACCGGCTTCATCGGCCCGTCGGGCTGCGGCAAGTCGACGGTGCTGCGCTCGCTCAACCGGATGAACGACCTGATCCCGAGCTTCCGGCTCGAAGGGCACGTGCAGTTCCTCGGCCAGGACATCTACGGCAAGGGGATCGACCCGGTCGTCGTGCGCCGCCACATCGGCATGGTGTTCCAGCAGCCGAACCCCTTCTCGATGTCGATCTTCGAGAACGTGGCCTTCGGGCTGCGGCTCAACCGCTACCGCGGCGACTACCAGCAGCGGGTCGAGTACGCGCTTCGCCGCGCCGGGCTCTGGGACGAGGTCAAGGACAAGCTGAAGCAGAACGGCCTCGCGCTCTCCGGCGGCCAGCAGCAGCGGCTGTGCATCGCGCGGGCGATCGCCACCGAGCCGACGGTGCTGCTGATGGACGAGCCCTGCTCGGCGCTCGACCCGATCGCGACGCGGATCATCGAGGAGCTGATGCTCGACCTGAAGAAGGACTATACGGTCGCGATCGTCACCCACAACATGCAGCAGGCGATGCGGGTCGCGGACACGACGGCCTTCTTCTCGGTCGACATTTCCAGGGGCAGCCGGACGGGCTTCCTCTGCGAGGCGGGGCCGACCGAGCAGATCTTCAACGACCCGCGCGAGGAGCTGACCCGCCGCTACGTCGGCGGCGAGTTCAGCTGATCCGGGCAAGTCCCTGATGCTTCTCGGGAACGGCGCCCGCGCCGCGGGCGCGTGGGCGCGGCTCGACCTCGAGGCGGTCGCGGCGGCGCTCGCCGGCGGGAAGGGGGCGGAGGTCGGGCCCTGCCTCGCCGCCGACGAGGCGCGGCGGTTCCTCGAGGGCTACCGGTACGTCGACCGGCTGCTCGCGGAGCGGGTCGACCTCTTCGCCTACGGCCAGTCGCGGCACCTGCTGGAGCTGAACCACCGGGTGCTGGTCGGGGTGACGCCGGAGCGGCGGACGCAGTTCGCGGCGCACCTGGCGGCGACCGAGCGGCGGTTCTACGAGGGCGGCGAGGCCGGCGGCTTCGGCGAGGTGCACGCCTGGTACCGGCGGAACGCCGGCCGGCCGGCGCGGGCGCTGGCGGCCGGGGCCTTCGTGCAAGTGGTCAGCGCACCTCAGCTCTTCGTCGAGGGCAACCAGCGGACGGCACTGCTGCTCGCCGGCTATCTGCTGGCGCGGGGCGGGCTTCCGCCGGTGGTGCCGGTGGACTGGGCGCGGTTCGAGGCGCTGGCGGGGCGGGTGGTGGCGATCGACCGGCGGGGGATCGCGGCGGGGGTGGCGGTGATGCTCGCGAGCCACCGCGTCGGCGAATTCTTCGCGGCGGCGGGGGACCCGCGGCTGCTGGCGGCGGGGGTCGGGGCCTAGCGGCTTCGGCGTTCCCACCAGAAGACCAGCGGGAAGAGCAGCAGGTAGCCGATCGAGGAATCGCGCGACGACCAGAGGGTGGCGATCGCGATGCTGAGCGCGGCGCAGCCGGCGACGGCGAGCGGGCGGAACCAGAGCTCGGCGGACCGGGTGTCGGCCCCGGGCGCGAAGAGCGCCGGGTGGCGGCGCAGGTGCCAGCTGCGCCAGATCACGGCCAGTTCCACGCCGATGAGGTTCGTCGCGTAGACGATGTGCGAGCCGAGGTAGTTCGGGTGCTCCCCGATCAGCGAGCTCGCGAAGGGCAGGAGGCTGATGCAGGCGAGCCAGACCACGATGATGCGGAAGAGGCCCGAATCGATGTGCTCGACGTCGCGCATGGCGCGGACCTGCGTCACCCAGAACTGGGCGAGGATCAGGAAGCTGATCAGCCAGGAGAAGAGCTTGGGCTTCAGCTCGACCAGCGCCGGCCAGAGGCCGGCGGGCAGGGTGTCGGGGACGTCGAGCGACAGCACGAGCAGCGTCATGGTGATCGCGAGGACGCCGTCGGTGACGGCGTCGAGGCGGGGGCGGGGGAAGAAGTCGCGCGGCTGCATCGGCGGAGCCTGCGCCCGGCGGGGGGCGATTGTCCATTGCAAGACAGGGGTTTGCGGTGGCCGGAACCGGTACGGAACGCGGCCAGGAAGCGGCCATACGATTTGAAGGGGATTTTAGCGGTTTCGCGGCAGGATGGCGGCGACCCGATCTCGATCCCGGAGGGACCCCCGCATGGCCGACAGACGGCAGGATCCGCACGACGACGGCCGCAGCCTGCGCGAGGAGATCGCCTACGCGCAGCTCGTCGCCGAGCTCGCGCTGATGAAGGCCTGGTGGAACCGCGCCCGGCTGAAGCCCGGGGTGGTGCCGCGGGACGCGGCCGGGATCGCGGTGGCGGGGCCGCGGACCAATGTGACGCTGAAGCTCGACGCCGACGTCGCGAAGTGGTTCCGGGCGATGGGGCTCGGCTACCAGGCGCGGATGAACTACGCGCTGAAGAGCTGGATGCTCGCGGTCATCGAGCGGGAGCTCGAGGCCGGCGCCGCCGGGGGGCGATAGCCGATGGCGGGCGGCGGCGCCACGCCGGGCCACCGGCACCGGGACCCCGAGGTCGAGCGGACGCTCTTCGAGGCCGAGATCTTCGTCGAGCAGGCCCGGCTGAAGCTCCGGCTGCTGCCCGACGGCTGGCATTCCTTCGAGCGGGTGCCGGTGCGCCCGCGCAAGACCAAGGTCACCGCCGCCCTCGACGCCGACATGGTCGACTGGTTCCGGCTGACCGGCGAGGGCTGGCACGGGCGGATCAACCACGTGCTCCGGGTCTTCATGCTGTCGGTGCAGTCGAAGGAGATCCTGACGGACCGCGACTACGACTGGCGCGGAAGGCGGCTGGCGCGGCGGCGGTGAGGGGCGTGTTGCGTGCGTCTCCGCTTCGGGATATATCATTGGTAGGTATCCAGGGAGGCGGACGTGGAGCACGCAAAGCTCTTCTGGTCGGGACGGTCGCAGGCGGTGCGGCTGCCGAAGGCGTTCCGCTTCAACGGGGACGAGGTGCGGATCCGGCGGGTCGGCGAGGCGGTGATCCTCGAGCCGGTGGCGACGGACTGGGACTGGCTCGACGCTTTGGCCGGGCCGGTCGATGCCGACTTCGCGGCGGCGACCGGGGAGGCGCCGGCGGAGCAGGAGCGGCCGGGGCTCGACGTCTTCGGGTGAGGTGGCTGCTCGACACGAATGCCGTCATCGAGGTGCTGCGGGGAAACGCTGCGGTGGTGGCGCGGCTGCGGGAGCGGGCGCCGGAGGACGTGGGCGTGTCGGCCGTCGTCATGCACGAGCTCTTCTACGGGGCGTACCGCAGCGTGCGGGTCGAGGCCAACGTCGCGCGCATCGACGGGCTGCGGTTCGAGGTGGCGGCCTTCGAGCGCGAGGACGCCCGGGCGGCCGGGGCGGTGCGGGCGGCGCTGGCGACGGCGGGGGCGGGGATCGGGCCCTACGACCTGCTGATCGCCGGGCAGGCGCTGGCGCGCGGGGCGGTGCTCGTCACGCACAACGTGCGCGAGTTTGGGCGGGTCGCGGGGCTGCGGGTGGAGGATTGGGAGTAGCGGCTGGGTTTGGGGGCGGTCACCTGAGGGCGGCGCGCTTCTCCGCGAGGAAGGCGTCGAAGTCGAAGCGTTCGGCGGGGCCGCTCGCCTCGCCCTCGGCGAGGGCGGCGTCGAGGGCGTCGATCCGCTCGCGCGGGTCGTCGGCCGCGCGGGCGGCGGCTTCGAGGAGGAGGGCGGCGAGGGCGTCCTGCCGGGCCTCTGGGAGCTTTGCGACGGCCGCGACGGCCCGGGAGAGTTTCGGGGTCATGCGGGGCATGATAGCAGGGCGAGGGCGGGAGACAACGCCGGGGGTTCGGGCGGGATGGGTGCGGCTGAGACGGTGCGCTTCGAGGGCGGGCGGATGTGGGTCGGGCTGTCGGACGGCCGGGTCGTCGGCGTGCCGCTCGCCTGGTTCCCGCGGCTGCTCCGGGCCTCGCCGGCGGAGCGGGAGGGGTTCAGCGTGAGTCCGTTCGGGATCCATTGGGAGGCGCTGGACGAGGACGTTTCGGTCGAGGGGCTCCTCGCCGGACGTGGGGATAGGCGGCGGGTCGGGGGTGAGTGCCACCCTACTTGTTAGCCGAACCACTTTTGAAGCCACACAGCAAGGAGAGTTGCTGCCGCGCCTCCTAGGACAGCAACAGCCAAAGAAAATACCGGCGGACCCGCACGTTCAAGTAGTGAAGGCGACCTCTCGCCAAGATATATCACGGCGTTTTGAAAAATGCGATCTTGGCCCTTCTTTACAGCGAACGCTATCAGAATGACGCCGCCCATCAGGATTGACCGCTCTAGCAGGCCATTGAGGCTCGGCAGAAACACGACCGCGCAAAGCAGGGCTATCTGATTAAAGCTAACTCCGATCGACTTAAATTTATAGAAAAACCCACGAGTAAACGGTGTCGCCAAATTCTTAAGTTTTTCCAATCTGCCGATCACCCAAGTTTCGTCGGTACCTTGAGTCATGGCGACGTTGTAAGATGGGCCAAGCTCAAGTGAAATGAGCCTGTTTAATCCGTCTCTATCGGGCTCTTGTACATGCAGCTTAACCATTAGGGCTCGACGCGCTGGGAAGTGCTTTTCTGCAAGCTTGTCTAGATAGAATATTTGCTCAGTTTCTGTAGAAATCGTCACAACAAGCTTGGAGCTTGGAAAGGCGCTCTGCATTTCATTGGCTATTGCGGTAAGCTCTTGCCGATCAATGACGATTGGTCCAAAGAAGTGGCGCGCCGTGTAGAGTTGCGCGGGCCCTCGATCTTGCGGGGCGTCTTCGCTAAAGACATCGTCGGGGAAGAGCGCGAGTGTGCCTGCGGCGCCGAAATTTGTAGTCCAGCCGCCCCGAAAATTGCCGTTTGGGTTCAGCTTGGCAATGAGATCCACCGATTGTTGTGGATCATCAGGCATATGTCCAGAAAGAGAAAGACACTCATCCTCAAACGAGCCTGTTGCCTCAATTACTATAATCCCACGATTGTCATCATTTAAGTGAACAGCCGCGCGCAGGCTGGTGTCATCACCTTCGAGTCGAATAAATAGCTTCCCGGTGTTGGTACCGTATATATTTCCGGTCCAGAGAGCTGCGATGCTAATTGCCATGCCTACCCCTGCAATGACCTAACCCGCAAATCCCCCTCCAGCCGATCCCGCATCGCCAGCGCCGCCGCCCGCGCGCCCGCGGCGGTGGTGTAGTACGGGATCTTCCCCGACAGCGTCAGCGCCCGGATCGCGCGGCTGTCGGCGATCGACTGGGCGCCTTCGGTGGTGTTGAAGACGATCTGGACGCCGCCGTCCTTCAGGGTGTCGACGATGTGCGGGCGGCCTTCGTAGACCTTGTTGACGCGGGTCGCCGGGATGCCGGCGGCGGCGAGGAAGCGTTGGGTGCCGTCGGTGGCGAGGATCGCGAAGCCCAAGGCGTGCATGATGCGGGTGGCTTCGAGGAGGAGGTCGTTCTTGTCGGACTCCTTGACCGAGACGAAGAGGGTGCCGGTGGTGGGGAGTGCGGTGCCGGCGCCGAGCTGGGCCTTCAGGAAGGCGCGGGGGAAGGAGCGGTCCCAGCCCATCACCTCGCCGGTCGAGCGCATCTCGGGGCCGAGGAGGGTGTCGACGCCGGGGAAGCGGTTGAAGGGCATCACCGCCTCCTTGACCGAGAACCAGGGCATGTCGGGGTCGGCGAGGGTCAGCGGGTCGGCGAAGGGGAGGGGGTCGTCGGGGCCGGTGCCCTTGGGGTAGGGGGGGCGGAGGGGGAAGGACGACAGGGGCTCGCCGGCCATGACGCGGGCGGCGATGGCGGCGATGGCGCTGTCGGTGGCTTTCGCGACGAAGGGGACGGTGCGGCTGGCGCGGGGGTTGACCTCGAGGACGTAGATGTCGCCGTCCTGGATGGCGAACTGGACGTTCATCAGGCCGACGACGCCGAGGGCGAGGGCCATGGATTCGGTCTGGCGTTTCAGTTCGGCGATGGTGACGTCGTCGAGGGAGTAGGGGGGGAGGGAGCAGGCGCTGTCGCCGGAGTGGACGCCGGCTTCCTCGATGTGCTCCATGACGCCGGCGATGTGGACGTCGGTGCCGTCGGAGAGGGCGTCGACGTCGACCTCGATGGCGTTCGAGAGGTAGCGGTCGAGGAGGACGGGGGTGTCGCCCGACACTTGCACGGCGTCGCGGATGTAGCGGGCGAGCTGGGCGTCGTCGCGGACGATCTCCATGGCGCGGCCGCCGAGGACGTAGGACGGGCGGATGACCAGGGGGTAGCCGATGCGCTTGGCGACGGCCTGGGCTTCGGCGGGGGAGCGCGCGATGCCGTTCTCGGGCTGGCGGAGGCCGAGGCGGTGGAGGAGGGCCTGGAAGCGCTCGCGGTCCTCGGCGAGGTCGATGGCGTCCGGCGTGGTGCCGAGGATCGGGATGCCGGCGTCGTGGAGGGCGTTGGCGAGTTTCAGGGGGGTCTGGCCGCCGAACTGGACGATGACGCCGTGCAGGGTGCCGTTCTCCTGCTCGACGCGGAGGATCTCGAGGACGTGCTCGAGCGTCAGGGGCTCGAAGTAGAGGCGGTCGGAGGTGTCGTAGTCGGTGGAGACGGTCTCGGGGTTGCAGTTGACCATGATGGTCTCGTAGCCGGCTTTCGTGAGCGCGAAGCAGGCGTGGCAGCAGCAGTAGTCGAACTCGATGCCCTGGCCGATGCGGTTGGGGCCGCCGCCGAGGATGACGACCTTCCTGGCGGCGGTGGGGCGGGATTCGTCCTCGGTGAAGCCGCCGTGCTCGACCTCGTAGGTCGAGTACATGTAGGGGGTCTGGGCCTCGAACTCGGCGCCGCAGGTGTCGATGCGCTTGAAGACCGGGCGGACGCCGTGGCGCTGGCGCTCGGCGCGGACGGAGGATTCGGTGCGGGCGGTGAGGGTCGCGAGACGGGCGTCGGAGAAGCCGAGCTGCTTGAGGCGGCGGAGGGCGTGGGGCTCTCTCGGGAGGCCGGTGTCGCGGAGGCGGGCCTCCTCGTCGACGATCTCGCGGATGCGGGCGAGGAACCAGGTGTCGTATCTGGTGACGGCGTGGATCTCGTCGTCGGTGAGGCCGTGGCGCATGGCCTGGGCGGCGAGGCGGAGGCGGTCGGGGGTCTGCAGGCTCAGGGCGCGGATGATGGTGGCCTTGGCGTCGGGGCCTTCCGCGCCCTCGATCTCGATCTCGTCGAAGCCGGTGAGGCCGGTTTCGAGGGAGCAGAGGGCTTTCTGGACGCTCTCGTGGAAGGTGCGGCCGATGGCCATCGCTTCGCCGACGGACTTCATCGCGGTGGTGAGGAGGGGCTCGGCGCCGGGGAATTTCTCGAAGGCGAAGCGGGGGATTTTGGTCACGACGTAGTCGATGGTGGGCTCGAAGGAGGCGGGCGTGACCTGGGTGATGTCGTTGTCGAGCTCGTCGAGGGTGTAGCCGACCGCCAGTTTCGCGGCGATCTTGGCGATGGGGAAGCCGGTGGCCTTGGAGGCGAGGGCGGAGGAGCGGGAGACGCGGGGGTTCATCTCGATGACGACGAGGCGGCCGGTGTCCGGGTGGACGGCGAACTGGACGTTGGAGCCGCCGGTCTCGACGCCGATCTCGCGCAGGACCGCGATCGAGGCGTTGCGCATGACCTGGTATTCCTTGTCGGTCAGGGTCAGCGCCGGGGCGACGGTGATGGAATCGCCGGTGTGGACGCCCATCGGGTCGACGTTCTCGATCGAGCAGACGATGATGCAGTTGTCGCGCTTGTCGCGCACCACCTCCATCTCGAACTCCTTCCAGCCGAGGAGCGACTCGTCGATCAGGATCTGGGAGACGGGGGAGGCGTCGAGGCCGGTCTTGCAGATGCGCTCGTAGTCCTCCCGGTTGTAGGCGACGCCGCCGCCGGTGCCGCCGAGGGTGAAGGCGGGGCGGATGATCGCGGGGAGGCCGACGTATTCGATGGCGGCCATCGCCTCGGCCATGGTGGTGACGATGGTGGCCTTGGGGTTCTCGAGGCCGATGCGCTCCATCGCCTCGCGGAAGAGCTTCCGGTCCTCGGCCTTCTCGATGGCGTCGCGCTTGGCGCCGATGAGCTCGACGTTGAACTCCTTCAGCACGCCCATGTCGTCGAGCTTGAGCGCGGTGTTGAGGCCGGTCTGGCCGCCCATCGTCGGGAGGAGGGCGTCGGGGCGCTCCTTCTCGATGATCCTGGCGACGACCTCGGGGGTGATGGGCTCGATGTAGGTGGCGTCGGCCATCTCCGGGTCGGTCATGATCGTCGCGGGGTTGGAGTTTACCAGGATGACCCGGTAGCCCTCCTCGCGCAGCGCCTTGCAGGCCTGGGCGCCGGAGTAGTCGAACTCGCAGGCCTGGCCGATGACGATGGGGCCCGCGCCGATGATCAGGATCGAGCGGATGTCGGTGCGCTTGGGCATGTCGGACCTTGCAGGCTATCGTCCGCCACCCGGAGCAAGCGGCGCGAGATCGGATTCGCCGGTCGGCAAATTGCCGTGGTTATAGAGGGGCACGGCCGGGGTGCAAGCCTATTGCGGCCGCGAAGAGGGAGGCGGAGTTGGCAGGAGAGGACGAGGTGGTGCTGGTGCTGGCGACGCCGGAGGCGATGTTCGCGACGCCGCCGGAGAACCCGCTGGCGCCCGGCTTCGCGCTGGAGCGCGGCATCGACCGGGTGGTGGAGGCGGTCGGGGCGCTGACCGCGCGGCAGCGGGCGGCGGCGCGGCTCACGCTGCGGCTTCCGGCCGCCGAAGCGGCCGGCGAGGCGGCGGCGCGCATCGAGCCGGGGATCCGCCGCTATTGCGCGGTGCGCCGGGAGGAGAACCGGCTGCGGCAGGCGGCGCTGCGGCGCGAGGGGCTGCAGACGCTGGCGCTGGCGGCTGGTTTCATCCTCGTCTGCCTGCTGCTGGCGGCGCTGATCGAGACGCTGCCGGGGGAAGGCGGGCTGCTGCGCGGGCTGCTCCGCGACGGGCTGGTGGTCGCCGGCTGGGTGGCGCTGTGGCGGCCGCTCGACCTGCTGCTCTACGACACCTGGCTGCTGCGGCGCGAGGGACGGATCCTCGACACGGTGGCGGCGATGCCGATCCGGGTGACGGCGGGCTGAGTCGCGCCGGCGCTCCGGCCGCCGTGGGGCGGCGGCCGGAGACAGGTCAGAGGCGGTCCTTGTAGCCCTTGAGCTTGAAGGACAGCATGATCAGGTCGATGCCGAAGATGATCGCGAAGGTCGCGATCATCCAGATCACCGCCAGCGCGCCGGCGGCGGGGCGGGTGAACATCAGCACGCCGAAGATGATGGCGACGATGCCGCTCAGGACGAGCAGCCACTCGCCCTCGATCTCCTTGCGGAGCTGCAGGGCGCCGACGATCGACATGACGCCGATGGCGATCGCCCAGATGGCGATGAAGATCAGCAGGATGCCGCCGGTCAGCGCCGGGGCGAAGAAGGCGATGAGGCCGGCGACGATGCCGAGGACGCCGGTCAGGGCCAGCCACCAGCGCTGGCCGGTGGTGGCGCCGCCGGCGCCCATGATGCCGGCGCCGAGCGAGAAGATGCCGTCGGCGAAGGTGTAGGCGCCCCAGATGAAGACGAGCGTGAGGGCGGTGATCCCCGGCATGAAGAAGGCGAGGAGGCCGAAGATCACCGCGGCGATGCCGCGCAGGAGCATCAGCCACCAGTGCTGCGCCATCGAGCGGAGCAGCGGGCGGTTCGCAAGGGAGACGTCTAGGCTGGACATGGCGGTTTTCCTTTGACGGCAAGGATTTCGGGCGGAGCGTACACGGTCGCCGGCGATCACGCCAGCCGGAGGCTCGCGGCGCCGGCGACGATCAGCGCCGCGGCGGCGAGGCGGGCGGGGCCGACGCGCTCGCCGAGGACGAGGGCGGCGATCGCCATGCCGAAGAGGATCGAGGTCTCGCGCAGGGCGGCGACGACGGCGACGGGCGCGTGGGTCATCGCCCAGAGCGCGAGGCCGTAGGACCCGAGGTTGCCGAGGCCGCCGGCGAGGCCCAGGCGCCAGTTGCGTTCGGCGTAGGCGAGGAGGCGGCGGCGTCGGGCGAGGAGCGCCCAGCCGACGAGCGGGACGGCGTTGAGCAGGAAGAGCCACATGGAATAGGCGGCGGCGGAGCCGGAGGCGCGGACGCCGGCGCCGTCGATCAGGGTGTAGGTGGCGATGACGGCGGCGTTGAGGACGGCGAGGGCGGTGCCGAGGCGGGAGGCGGCGCCCGCGGCGGCGAAGGTCATGCCGAAGACGCCGGCGGAGATCAGTGCGACGCCGGCCCAGGCGATGGCGCCGAGACGCTCGCCGAGGACGAAGGCGGCGAAGGCCGCGACGAGGGCCGGGGCGAGGCCGCGCATCAGGGGGTAGGCGCGGCTCATGTCGGTGGCGCGGTAGGCGGCGGCGACGAGGAGGAAGTAGCCGACCTGGACGACGGCCGAGGCGGCGAGGAAGGGCCAGCTGGCCGGGGCCGGCCGGGGCAGGAACGGGAGGGCGGCGATGGCGACGAGGCCGGAGGCGGCGGCGACGAGGATCGTCGTCATCAGCTTGTCGGTGCCGCCCTTGACGATGGCGTTCCAGCTCGCGTGCAGCGCCGCGCCGAAGAGGACGGCGGCGAAGACGAGCGGGGTCATGGGCTCAGGCGGTCCAGTCGAGGACGACCTTGCCGGAGTTGCCGGAGCGCATGGCGGCGAAGCCTTCGGCGAAGGCTTCGGCGGGGAGGCGGTGGGTGATGAGGGGGGCGAGGTCCAGGCCGCCCTGGACGAGGGCGATCATCTTGTACCAGGTCTCGAACATCTCGCGGCCGTAGATGCCCTTCAGCGTCAGCATCTTGAAGATGACCTTGTTCCAGTCGACCGCGAAGGCGGTGGGCGCGATGCCGAGGATGGCGATCTTGCCGCCGTTGTTCATCTTGTCGATCATGTCGCGGAAGGCTGGCGCGGCGCCGGACATTTCGAGGCCGATGTCGAAGCCCTCCTTCATGCCGATCGCGCGCATGACGTCGGCGAGGTCCTCGCGGGAGGCGTCGACGACGGGGTCAATGCCGAGGCGGCGGGCGAGGTCGAGGCGGGTGGGGTTGATGTCGGTGATGACGACCTTGCGGGCGCCGGCGCGCCTGGCGACGAGGGCACCCATGATGCCGATGGGGCCGGCGCCGGTCACGAGCACGTCCTCGCCGACGAGGTCGAAGGAGAGGGCGGTGTGGACGGCGTTGCCGAAGGGGTCGAAGATGGCGGCGATCTCGTCGGGGACGTCGTCGGGGATGGCGACGACGTTGGCCTCGGGGATCGAGATGTATTCGGCGAAGGAGCCGGGGCGGTGGACGCCGACGCCGCGGGTGTTGCGGCAGAGGTGACCGCGGCCGGCGCGGCAGTTGCGGCAGGCGCCGCAGACGATGTGGCCTTCGCCGGAGACGCGTTCGCCGCGCCGGTAGCGGGTGACGGCGGGGCCGGTGTCGGCGACGCGGCCGTAGAACTCGTGGCCGGTGACCATCGGGACCGGGACGGTGGCGGCGGCCCATTCGTCCCAGTTCCAGATGTGGACGTCGGTGCCGCAGATGGCGGATTTCTCGACGCGGATCAGGACGTCGGTGGGGCCGGGCTCGGGCACGGGGACGCGCTCGAGCCAGAGGCCGGGCTCGGGGCGGGATTTCACCAGCGCGCGCATCTCGTTCATTCGGGGCCCCAGAGGTCGGTGGAGAGGTATTTCAGGCCGCTGTCGCCGACGACGAAGGCGACGGTGCCGCCTTTCTCGGGGCCGCGGAGCAGGCGGGCGGCGGCGGCGAGGTTGGCGCCTGTCGAGTAGCCGGCGAAGATGCCCTCGTGGCGGGCGAGGAGGCGGGCGTGGTCGGCGGCCTCGGCGCCGGTGACGGTGAGCGTGCCGGCCAGGGGCGCGCCGCGCAGGTGGGCGAGGTCGGGCATCAGGTAGCCGCCGCCCTGGATCGGGTGGTCGGGGCGCGCGGTGTCGCCGCCGGAGAGGGCGGCGGCGCCCTCGGGCTCGACGGCGTAAGCGCGGACGCCGCGCGGGCCGAGGTAGCGGGCGGCGCCGCCGAGGGTGCCGCCGGAGCCGACGAAGTCGACGAAGGCGGTGACGGTGCCCTGGGATTGCGCCCAGATTTCGGGGGCGGTGGTGTCGGCGTGGGCGTCGGGGTTGCCGGGGCGGGCGAACTGGTCGGCGCGGAAGGCGGCGCGGGAGGTGGTCAGGCGGCGGGCCTCGGCCTCGACGAGGGCGAGGTCGGCGCCGGTGACCTGGCCCTGGCGGCCGCCGGGGGCCTGCGGGACGAGGACGACCTCGGCGCCGAGGGCGCGCATCATCCGGGCGCGCTCGGTGGAGTTGCCGGCGCTCATCACGGCGACGAAGGGGTGGCCGAGGACGGCGCAGACGATGGCGAGGCCGGCGCCCATGTTGCCGGACGTGAGCTCGACGACGGTCTGGCCGGGGGCGAGCTCGCCCGACGCGCGGGCGTCCTCGACGATGCGGCGGGCGGCGCGGTCCTTCTTGGCGAAGCCGGGGTTCAGGTGGTCGAGCTTGGCGAGCAGGCGGCCTTCGAGGTTCAGGCGGGCTGTGGCGCGCGCGAGCTCGACGAGGGGCGTCGCGCCGATCGCCTCGACGACGGAGGGGAGGAGCGGGGTCAAGGGATGACGCCGAGCTCGCGGCCGGTGGCGGCGAAGGCGGCGATGGCGGCGGCGACGTCGTCGGGGGAATGGGCGGCGGACATCTGGGTGCGGATGCGGGCCTGGCCGCGCGGGACGACCGGGAAGGAGAAGCCGACGACGTAGACGCCGCGGGCGAGCATCTCGGCGGCGAAGCGCTGGGCTAGGGCGGCGTCGCCGAGCATGACCGGGATGATCGGGTGGCCGGAGCCGGCGAGGGTGAAGCCGAGTTTCGTCATCTCGCGGCGGAACTGGGCGGCGTTGGCGGCGAGGCGGGCGCGGAGGTCGGCGCCCTGCTCGATGAGGTCGAGGACCTTCAGCGAGGTGGCGGCGATGACCGGGGCGAGGGTGTTGGAGAAGAGGTAGGGGCGGGAGCGCTGGCGGAGGAGCGCGACGACGTCGCCGGAGGCCGCGGTGTAGCCGCCGGAGGCGCCGCCGAGGGCCTTGCCGAGGGTGCCGGTCAGGATGTCCACGCGGCCCTCGACGCCGCAGTGCTCGGGGGAGCCGCGGCCGTGGGCTCCGACGAAGCCGACGGCGTGGCTGTCGTCGACCATGACGAGGGCGTCGTGGCGCTCGGCGAGGTCGCAGACGCCGGCGAGGTCGGCGACGATGCCGTCCATGGAGAAGACGCCGTCGGTGGCGATCAGGCGGGTGCGGGCGCCGGCCGATTCCTCGAGGCAGCGCTCGAGGTCCCTCATGTCGTTGTTGGCATAGCGATAGCGGCGCGCTTTTGAGAGGCGGACGCCGTCGATGATCGAGGCGTGGTTGAGGGCGTCGGAGATGATCGCGTCTTCCTCGCCGAGCAGGGTCTCGAAGAGGCCGCCGTTGGCGTCGAAGCACGAGCCGTAGAGGATCGCGTCGTCCATGCCGAGGAAATCGGCGAGGCGGGCTTCGAGCGCCTTGTGGACGTCCTGGGTGCCGCAGATGAAGCGGACCGACGCCATGCCGTAGCCGTATTGGCCGAGGGCGTCGCGGGCGGCGGCGACGAGATCGGGGTGGTCGGCGAGGCCGAGGTAGTTGTTGGCGCAGAAGTTGAGCACGCTGCCGCCGGGGTCGGCGTCGATGCGGCCGGACTGCGGCGAGGTGATGACGCGCTCGTCCTTCCAGAGCCCGTCGGCGCGGATGGCGGCGAGCTCCGCGGCGATGCGGTCGGCGAAACGCTCGGGCATGTGGCACCTCCCCTTCCGTGCATCTAGCGCGGACGGGGGGCGAATGGGAACAGGGCGGGCGATGGGTGGGAGCGCGCAGGCCCCTTAGCGGGGTCACTCGGCTCGCGCGGCCGAAAGCTTCGCTGCCATTGCCGTGTCGGCGGCGAGGTCCCTGATCCGCCTGACCAGATCGAGCGGCCTGCTCGCGTCGAAACTCTGGAATCCGTTCCTTGCGTAGAAGGCGGCGCGGGCTTCATCCAGGGCCTTGATCGCCATGACCGCGAACGGCGGAAAGGCGCTCGCGATCGGCTGCTCAGCGGTCCAGAGGACCGTCCGGATCGCGTGTCCGAGGAGGTGCCGGCCTGTGCCGCGACCCTGCACGCGGCGATCGACGCCGAGGCGCGCCAAGATCATCGCGGGGATCTGGTCAGGTGCGCCATGACGAAGTTTGCGGGGGAGCGCCGTATTGCGCGCTATGCTGCCATAGGTCAGCGCGTAGTAGCCGAAGACTTCTCCGGATTGATCGGCGAGAACGACCACCAGCGAGTAGCGCTCTTGGTGATTCCTGAGCGCGTGGTTCTTCAGGAAGTCGTCGATCGACCGCTCTCCGCTGTCGAATCGGCTGACGTCATGGGCCGGATCGATAGCCCTAGGCGGCGACCACCGTGCCGGCCACGGCTCGGACGACATCCTCAGGCATCGTCCCAGGTCGGCTTCATGGCGAGAAGTTCGGCCAGAGATTCGTTGGCGTGGCTGTCTTCCTCCAAATGCGAAAGCAAGGCATCGAAGGCCTCGTCGGACCACCTGAGTACGCGCTCTTCCTCGAGAAGGGCGCGGGCGGCGGCGACGCCGTGCTCGCGAAGGAGGGAACTCTTGGAGATGCCGAGCTTTTTCGCGGCCAGGTCGAGAAGGACGGCATCCTCGGCCGACAGGCGGATCTGGATCGTCTCGGACTTCGACGCACGCTTCGCGACGCCCTCCGTCGGCACGCCCGTCGTGAAGGCCCTTTGCATGCTCATTCGCTCCGCTCCGAGTGCCCGCAGCCTATACGTCAAAACGCACGTTCCGTCCATACAAAGTGTGGACGAATAGCCCTTTGCCAACGGTTCAGCGGGCGGATGTCACCGCTCAGCTTCGCGGCTTCAGGTTCTCCGGGTCGTAGAGCGGGCGGTAGCCGACGGCGGCGACTTCGACCGGGTAGGTCTCGGCGAAGTATTGGACGGCGAGCTTGCGGCCAAGCTGGCAGTGGGACCAGGGCAGGTAGGCGAGGGCGATGTTCCGGCCGATGGTCGGGCCGAAGGCGATCGAGGTGGTGTAGGAGCGGCGGCCGAGGTCGTCGACCAGGGTCTCGCCGGTTGCGGGGTCGATGACGGGCAGCGTGCCGACCGGGTAGCGGGCGACGCCGGCGGCGTCGAGGTTGTCGGTCATGACGAGGGTGCAGAGCATCGCAAGCTGGTGGGGCCTGGCGCGGTGCTCGAGGTGCTTCGCCTTGCCGCGGAAGTCGGCCTCCTTGACCTTGGGGCGGGCGAGGTCGGCCTCGAGGAGGTTGTACTCGGTCAGGAGGTCGGCGTTCTGCAGGCGCAGGCTCTTCTCCAGGCGGCGGGAGTTGGCGTAGGTCTCGACGCCGACCGCCATCACGCCGGTTTCGCGCAGCGCGTCCCAGACGGCGAGGCCGTCCTCGTAGGGCATGTGCAGCTCCCAGCCCTGCTCGCCGACGTAGGAGATGCGGAAGGCGGTGACGTCCTTGCCGGCGATGCGGACCGGGCGGAGCGCGGCGAAGGGGAAGCTTTCGGGGGCGAGGGCGTCGGGGTCCTCGACGACCTTCTGCAGGGTCGCGCGGGCGTTGGGGCCCCAGATGCCGATGGTCACGTACTGCTCGGCGACGTCCTCGATCGTGACGTCGAGGCCTTTGTCCGCGGCGACGCGGCGCATGTAGTGGAAGTCGCGCGGGCCGGCGTCCGCACCGTTGACCATGCGGATGCGGTCGGGCAGGCGGAATAGGGTGAAGTCGGCGCGGACGTTGCCCTCGTCGTCGAGGAAGTGGGTGTAGATGCCCTTGCCGATGTTCGCGTCGCCGCCGACCCTGGCGGCGCAGAGCCATTCCATCAGCGCGACGTGGTCGGGGCCGGAGATGTCGGTGACGTGGAAGTGCGAGAGGTTGATGATCCCGCAGTCCTCGGAGAGCGCCAGCTGCTCGGCGTTCGAGACGCGCCAGAAGTGGCGGTTGTCCCATTCGTTGGCGCGGACCGGCACGCGATCGCCGTACTTCTCCAGCAGGTGGTCGTTGGCGGCGTAGCCGTGGGCGCGCTCCCAGCCGCCGAGCTCCATGAAGTGGCCGCCGAGCGCCTGCTCGCGCTCCCAGAAGGGGGAGCGGCGGATGCCGCGGCCGCCGGCGAAGGGCTCGCGCGGATGCACCGGCGGGTTGTAGATCTTGCGGGCGGTTTCGGTGCAGCGTTCCGCGATGAACGCCTCGGTCAGCGCGAAGGGGTTGAAGCGGGCGTAGTCGATGCGGGCGTGGTCGATCGCCGTCCGGCCGTCGGTCATCCAGTCGGCGACGAGCTTGCCCATGCCGGGGCCGTCCTTGACCCAGATGCCGACCGCGTACCAGAGGCCGCGCACCTTCCGGCTCTCGCCCATCGACGGGCCGCCGTCGGTCGTGACCTGCAGCAGGCCGTTGAACGAATGGCCCTCGTTGAAGCCGAGCTCGCCGAGGATGGGCGTCAGCTCCATCGCCCGTTCGAGCGGCTCGATCACCTGCTCCATCTCGAGGTCGCGCTGCGAGGGCGAGAGGCGGGACTGTTCCTTTTCCAGGAGGTCGCGCGGGTGGACGAGGCGGGGGGTGGTCTCCTCGTAGTAGCCCCACTCGATCTGGCCGCCCTCGGCGGTCTTCGGGTCGCCGGTGTCGCGCATGTAGGCGGAGTTGCCTTGGTCGCGCATCAGCGGGAAGCCGATCTCCTTGCCGGTGCCGGCGAACCGGTCGTAGGGCCCGAAGAAGGTCAGCGGGTGGTCGACGGGCATCACCGGCAGGTCCTCGCCGGCCATGGCGGCGATCAGCCGGCCCCAGAGGCCGGCGCAGACGACGACGTGGTCGGCCATGATGGTGCCGCGGCTGGTCACGACGCCCTTGATGCGGCCGTCCTCGATGACGAGCGACTTCGCCGGGGTGTTGGCGAAGGCCTGGAGCTTGCCGGCGCGCTCGGCCTGGTCGACGAGCTTGCCGGCGACGGTCTGCGAGCGGGGGATGACGAGGCCGGCGTCGGGGTCCCAGAGGCCGCCCTGGACGAGGCTTTCGTCGATCAGCGGGAATTTTTCCTTGATCTCGGCCGGGTCGATCAGGCGGGCGCGGGTGCCGAAGGCCTTGCCGGAATCGACCTTGCGGCGGATCTCGTTCATCCGCTCGTCGTCGCCGACGCGGGCGACCTCGATGCCGCCGATCCGGGCGTAGTGGCCCATGCGCTCGTAGAAGTCGACCGAGTAGAGCGTGGTCCAGCAGCTCAGGAAGTCGTGGCTGGTGGCGTAGCAGAAGTCGGAGGCGTGCGCGGTCGAGCCGATGTCGGTGGGGATGCCCGACTTGTCGATGCCGACGATGTCGTCCCAGCCGCGCTCGACCAGGTGGTGGGCGACGGATGCCCCGACGATGCCGCCGAGGCCGACGATGACGACCTTGGCCCGCTCGGGAAACGCTGCCATGCGATTCGATCCTTCTCGACGACCCCGGGCGCGGTTCTAGCGGGCGCGCCGGCGGGCCGGTTGTCCGGCTGCGACACTCCAGCGCTCAAGCGCGCATTTCGGCGAGGATGGCGGTGGCGGCGGCGAGGGGCGACGGCGCCGAGAGGATCGGCCGCGCCACCACGAGGTGGGTGGCGCCCGCGGCCAGCGCGGCGGCGGGGGTCGCGACGCGCTTCTGGTCGCCGGGGTCGGCGCCGGCGGGGCGGACGCCCGGGGTCACGATGCGCTTGCCGGCGGCTTCCGGCAGGGCGGCGATGGCGGCGGCCTCGCGCGGGGAGGCGATGACGCCGTCCGCACCGGCGGCGAAGGCGCGGCGGGCGCGCTCGAGGACGAGGGCCTCGAGATCGCCGTCGCGGATGAGGGCGGCGTCGAGGTCGGCGCGGTCGAGCGAGGTCAGGATCGTGACGGCGAGGATGCGGGTCGGGCCGTCGCCGCGGCCGGCGACGGCGGCGGCGACCACGTGGGGGTCGCCGTGGACGGTCAGGAAGTCCGGGGCGATGCGGTCGACGAGGCCGCGCGTCGCGGCGGTGACGGTGGCGCCGATGTCGAAGAGCTTCATGTCGAGGAAGACGCGCTTGCCGGCGCGGCGGAGGTCGGCGGCCAGCGCGAGGCCGCCGTCGGCGAGGAGGCCGAGGCCGACCTTGTAGAAGCCGACGGCGTCGCCGAGCGTCGCCACCATCGCGCGCGCCGCGGCGGCGTCGGGCAGGTCGAGGCCAACGATCAGGCGGTCGTCGGGCATGGCGCTCCCCAGGGTCGCGCTTCCCGTGCCTGCGGGGGCGGCGGCTGTCAAGCGGAAGGTGGTCACCCGTGCCTGCGGGCAAATCATAATAGTATGATATATATAGATAAAATGTTCCGATCTTAACCAGTTGGAAAGGTCGCCCGCGGGGATGCAGAGCGGTGGGCGGCAGGCGCGGTCGATCGTGTCCCCGGAGGTGGTGCAGCTGAGGCATCGGGGGAAGTCTCGAGGGACGGGAGGGTGCCCGCGGCGCTTTGGCGCCGGTCGCCGCATGCGCGGCTCGGCCTTCAGGCCCTGGGGGGTCTCCCTTGCTCTCCATCCCCCGACGGCTCGCGGGGCGGCCCGAGGGAGGCGCTCGCCGCCCCCCCTCGACCCCCCCTGGCACTGCCCGATAGGTTGAAGAAGAATGGTTGGGAATCCGCGTGGGTTGCATGAGGCGCGCGGGCGGCGCGGGCTCGCCCGTGCGCGACCGTGCCCGAGAGCTACACCAGGCCGGGGGACACGACCGGCGCGGACACGCCCTTCAGCCTTCGTCGGCGCCGAGGTCGAGGGGGACCTGCTCGGGGGCGGCGCGGCGGCGGCGGGCCCGGGCGGCTTCCTTGCGGGCCTGGGCGGCGGCGAGCGCTTCGTCGCCGTCGTCGAGGTAGAGGGCGGGGGTGATGGCGAAGGTCAGGACCGGGCAGCCGCCGCCGCTGCCGCCCTCGATGCGCGGCCAGAGCTTCTCGTGGTGGGTGGTCGAGGCGCCGTAGCTCGTGCCCTTGCCGAGGCGGTCGAAGACCGCCTGCAGCTCGGTGGCGCGGGTCAGGATCACGCCGACGTCGATGGCGCGCAGGTCGAAGAGCAGGCGGAAGTTGTTGAGGTCGCGGTCGAAGAAGGGGTCCTTGTTGTTCCACTCGAGCTCGACCGCTACGCGGCCCTTGAAGCAGTCGACGGCGTGGGTCGGGCTGGCGTATTCGGTGGTGCCGACCAGGATGCGGGTCTCGAACTTCTCCTCGCGCCAGCCGCGGGCGCCGAAGGCCGCGTTGATCCCCTGCGAGATCGGCGACAGGCCGCCGCCGGCGGTCAGGACTTCCGAGCGCAGCAGGCGGAAGCCGCGCAGCACGTCGATGATGTCCTGCCACTCGCCGGGGCAGGCGGTCATCAGCACGCCGGCGGCGTTCCGCCATTCGCGCACGTGGTAGAGCCGGCGCAGGTCGTCGGGGACGAGGTGGTCGGTCGCCATGTCCGGCTCATGCCAGAAACGCCGGGCCGCTGTCCATGTCGGCCCCCGGGCGAAGATGCCGCGGGCTCACTGCTTCGGGATCACCCGGAGCCCGAGCTCGCGGAGCTGCTCGTTGGTGGGCTCCGACGGGGCGCCCATCATCAGGTCCTCGGCGCGCTGGTTCATCGGGAACATGATGACCTCGCGGATGTTCTCCGCCCCGGCGAGGAGCATGACGATGCGGTCGATTCCCGGCGCGATGCCGGCGTGGGGGGGCGCGCCGTAGCGGAAGGCGGAGATCATGCCGCCGAAGTGGGCGTCGACGAAGGCGCGGTCGTGGCCGACGATCTCGAAGGCCTTGTACATGACCTCGGGCTTGTGATTGCGGACGGCGCCGGAGGAGAGCTCCACGCCGTTGCAGACGATGTCGTACTGGTAGCCGAGGACCGAGAGGGGGTCCTGGGCGTCGAGGGCGGCGAGGCCGCCCTGCGGCATCGAGAAGGGGTTGTGGCTGAAGTCGAGCTTCTGGGTGTCGGGGTCCTTCTCGTACATCGGGAAGTCGACGATCCAGCAGAAGTCGAAGCGATCCTCCTGGGTCAGGCCGAGCTCCTTGCCGATGACGTTGCGCGCCTTGCCGGCGACGGCCTCGAACTTCGCGGGGAGGCCGCCGAGGAAGAAGGCGGCGTCGCCGATCCCGAGGCCGAGCTGGGTGCGGATCGCCTCGGTGCGCTCGGGGCCGAGCGCCTTGGCGATGGGGCCGGCGGCCTCCATGCCGTCGCGCCAGAAGATGTAGCCCATGCCGGGGAGGCCCTCGGACTGGGCGTAGGCGTTCATGCGGTCGCAGAAGGCGCGGGAGCCGCCCGTCGGGGCGGGGATGGCGCGGATTTCGGTGCCGGGGTGGTCGAGGAGCGAGGCGAAGACCTTGAAGGCGGAGCCGCGGAAGTGGTCGGAGACGAGCTGCATCTCGATCGGGTTGCGCAGGTCGGGCTTGTCGGTGCCGTAGCGGAGCATGGCGTCGCGGTAGGCGATGCGGGGGAAGTCGGGGGTGACTGGCTTTCCGTGGCCGAATTCTTCGAAGACGCCGCGCATGACGGGCTCGATGGCGGCGAAGACGTCGTCCTGGGTCGCGAAGCTCATCTCGACGTCGAGCTGGTAGAACTCGCCGGGGGAGCGGTCGGCGCGGGGATCCTCGTCGCGGAAGCAGGGGGCGATCTGGAAGTAGCGGTCGAAGCCCGCGACCATGATCAGCTGCTTGAACTGCTGCGGGGCCTGGGGGAGGGCGTAGAACTTGCCCGGGTGGAGGCGCGAGGGGACGAGGAAGTCGCGCGCACCCTCCGGGGAGGAGGCGGTGAGGATCGGCGTCTGGAACTCGGTGAAGCCCTGGGCGCGCATGGCGTCGCGCAGGTGGGCGATCACGCGGGAGCGCAGCATGATGTTGGCGTGCAGGCTCTCGCGGCGGAGGTCGAGGAAGCGGTACTTGAGGCGCGTTTCCTCGGGGTAGTCGGTTTCGCCGAAGACGGGCAGCGGCAGCTCGTCGGCGGGGCCGAGGACTTCGAGGTCGCGGACGTAGACCTCGACCTCGCCGGTGGGGAGCTTGGGGTTCACGAGCTCGGGGGCGCGGGCCTTGACGGTGCCGTCGATGCGGACGACCCACTCGGCGCGGACCTTTTCGAGCGCGGCGAAGGCGGGGCTCTCGCTGTCGGCGAGGACTTGCGTGATGCCGTAGTGGTCGCGGAGGTCGATGAAGAGCACGCCCCCGTGGTCGCGGACGCGATGCACCCAGCCGGCGAGCCGCACGGTCTCGCCGACGTTCGCGAGCGTCAGCGCGGCGCAGGTGTGGCTACGGTAGGGGTGCATTCCGGGCTCCTCGCGGGTGTCGCGCGGATAGACCGCGCGGCCCCCGTGGTGTCAAGTCCGGCGGCTACGCGCTCCCGGCGAGGCGGGCGGGCAGGAGGCCGCGCAGCGAGTTGCCGACGAGGAGGCGGCGGGCGGCCGCGAGCGAGGCGGCCTCGATCACGGCCTCGCGGCATTGGCCGCGGCCGAGCATCTCGGCGCGGAGCACGCCCGGCAGGAGGCCGGACGCAAGCGGCGGGGTCAGGAGGCCGCGGCCGAAGTCGGCGAAGACGGTCGTGGTGGTGCCCTCGCAGAGCTCGCCGCGCTCGTTGGCGAGGAGCGCCTCGTCGATGCCGGGGGCGCGGGCGGCGCGGGCGGCGTCGTGGACCGGGCGGCGGTCGGTCTTGAGGACGAGCCAGGGGTCGGCGGAGTCCAGGCGCTCGCGGGCGAGGGCGACGGTCCAGGCGGGCGGGTTCGGGGCGAGGGGCGCGGTCTCGGCCGCCGGGGCGCCGTCGAGCGTGACGGTCAGGCGGATGCGCAGCGCGCCCTCGCCGGTGATGGCCGCGAGGACGCGGTCGATCGCCGGCCAGTCGGGCGCGACGCCGAGGGCGGCGGCGGTTCGCGCGAGGCGGGCGAGGTGGGCGGGCAGGCGGGGGAAGCGGCCGTCGGGGGTGCGGCCGAAGGTCTCGATGAGCTTCAGGTCCGGGGAGAAGGGAACCGCGACCGCCGACCGTCGGGCGGCGGGACCCTCGTCGACGTCGATGAGCGCTGAATGCACCGTGTTCGCCCGCAGCTGCCGCGGGGTTCCCCTTGCCGTGGCGGCGGCGGGCGGTCAATGGCGTTCACCCTGTCGCGGGGGCGCGGGTTGACGGCGGCGGGCGGCTGCGGCGACAAGGGGCGTCCGCCGCATCGGGTTCCTGCCGGTTGTTCGAGATCTTTGCCGCCGCGAGCTTCCAGAGCATCTGGTACTGGGTGCTGCACGTCGTCGTCTGGACCCTGGCCTGCTACCGCACGCTCGGGGTGCCGCACGACATGCTGCTGCGCGCCCGCCGGCTGCCCGAGGTGGCGGCGCGGGTCGACGTGCTGGCGCGCCTCGCGGCCGAACGGGTATGCGGCATCTACGACTTCCTCGGGGCGCCGCTGGCGGCCGCCTCGGGCTTCGCGCTGGCGGCGCTGGCGGCGCTCGGGTTCCTCAGCCGGGTCGAGCTGGCGCAGGCGGCCTTCCTGATCCTGATGCCGCTGGCGGTCGTCTTCTATTCGAAGCTCCGGCTGGCGCTGGCGATCCGCCGCCGCGGCATCTCCGGGCCCGAGCTCGTGCTGGCGCTGGCCCGCCGGCGGATGTGGCACCAGTTCGTCGGCATCCTCGCCATGCTCGCGGCCGCCGCCCTGGCGCTGGCGCTGCATCCGGACCGGATGGCGGCGCTGTGAGTCGCGACCCGCTTGCTTGGGGAGTTTGGCGGGGCATCCTCGGCATTCGGTGGCCCCACAGGGGGAGAGAGTTGCGGGCAAAGGTCAGCCTCATGATCGACGCGGCGATCGCCCAGGAAGCACGTGACCTGGGGGTGGACATGTCGCGTGCCGCGGAGGTGGCGATTGCCGAAGCCGTCAGGACCGAGTGCGACCGGCGGTGGCGGGGGGCGCTCGTCGCCTACGCCCGCGAGATCGAGCGGGAGGGTCCCTCGCTCGCGCGCTTCCGCAGCTTCTGAACGAAGCCTGAGCCCGCGGCTTGCGGGGCGGCGGGGGCTGCGCTAGGTCGCGGCGCTATGACCGGACTGCGGCCCCTGACGCCCGGACGCCTGCTCGTCGGCGGCTGTCCCGAAGGCTTCGACGCGCGTTGGCTCGCCGAAACGGTGGCGCGCGCGAAGGGGCCGGTGGTGCATGTGGCGCGGGACGACGCGCGGCTGGCCGCCATGCGCGCGGCGCTCAGGTTCTTCGCGCCCGAGTTGCCGGTGCTGACGTTTCCGGCCTGGGATTGCCTGCCCTACGACCGGATCTCGCCCAATCCGGAGATCGCCGCGCGGCGGATGGCGACGCTGGCGGCGCTGGCGGCCGGCTTCGCGCGGCCCTCGGCGGTGCTGACGACCGTCAATGCCGCGACGCAGCGGGTGCCGGCGCGAGGGGTGCTGGCGGCGGCGAGCTTTACGGCCGAGGTCGGCGGGCGGGTCGATGTGGCGGCGCTGCGCGGGTATCTGGCGCGGATGGGGTACGGGCAATCCCCGACCGTGACCGAGCCGGGGGAGTTCGCGGTGCGGGGCGGGCTCGTCGACCTCTGGCCGCCGGGGGCGCGGGCCCCGGTGCGGCTCGACCTCTTCGGCGACGTGCTCGACAGCGCGCGGCGGTTCGATCCCGAGACGCAGCGGACGACCGAGGCGGTCAGGAAGGTGGAGCTGGCGCCGGTGTCGGAGGTGATCCTCGACGATGCGTCGATCCAGCGCTTCCGGACGCGCTATCGGGCGATGTTCGGGGCGGCCGGGCACGACGACCCGCTCTACGAGGCGGTGAGCGCCGGGCGCAAGCACCAGGGCTACGAGCACTGGCTGCCGTTCTTCCACGAGCGGCTGGAGACGGTCTTCGACTATCTGCCGGGCGCGCCGGTGCTCGTTGACGACCAGGGGGCCGCGGCGCGGGGCGCGCGCTGGGCGGCGCTGGTCGAGCAGTACGACGCGCGGGCGGCGGCGCTGGCGGCGAAGTCGAAGCTCGGGACGGTCTACAAGCCGGTGCCGCCGGGCGAGCTCTACCTCGACGAGGCGGCCTGGGACGAAGTGGTCGCGGGGCGGCCGCTGCACCAGCTCAGCGTGCTGCCGCAGCCGCTCGGGCCCGGGGTGATCGACGCGGGCGGGCGGGTCGGGCGCGACTTCGCGCCGGAGCGGCAGCAGGAGCAGGTCAGCCTGTTCGGGGCGCTGGCGGCGCATGTGGCGGCGCGGCGGAAGCGGGGCGACGCCGTTGTCGCGAGCTACTCGGCCGGGGCGCGGGAGCGGCTCGGGGGGCTCCTGGCCGACTCGGGGGTCGCGGACGCGCGCGAGATCGCGCGGGCGGCGGAGCTGAAGGGCGACGGCGGGCTGGGGCTCGCGGTCTGGCCGCTCGAGCACGGGTTCGAGGCGCCGGGGCTGACGGTGATCTCGGAGCAGGACGTGCTCGGCGAGCGGCTGATCCGGCCGGCGCGCCGGCGGAAGCGGGCGGAGAACTTCCTCACCGAGGCGGCGGGGCTGACGCCGGGCGACCTGGTGGTGCACGTCGACCACGGGATCGGGCGGTACATCGGGCTCGAGACCATCACCGCGATGGGCGCGCCGCACGAGTGCCTGAGCCTCGAGTATGCGGGCGGCGACAAGCTGTACCTGCCGGTCGAGAACATCGAGCTCTTGTCGCGCTACGGGCACGAGGAGGGGCTGCTCGACCGGCTTGGCGGCGGCGCCTGGCAGGCGAAGAAGGCGAAGCTGAAGCAGCGGATCCGCGACATGGCGGACCGGCTGATCCGGATCGCCGCCGAGCGGGCGCTCCGGAAGGGGGCGGTGCTGCTGCCGCCCGACCACCACGCCTGGGAGGAGTTCTGCGCGCGCTTCCCCTACGCCGAGACCGACGACCAGCTGAACGCGATCGCGGACGTGCTCGGCGACATGGAGTCGGGGCGGCCGATGGACCGGCTGGTCTGCGGCGACGTCGGCTTCGGCAAGACCGAGGTGGCGCTGCGCGCGGCCTATGTCGCGGCGATGTCGGGGATGCAGGTCGCGGTGGTGGCGCCGACGACGCTCTTGGCGCGGCAGCATTTCAAGAGTTTTTCGGAGCGGTTCCGCGGGCTGCCGATCCGGGTGCGGCAGCTCTCGCGGTTCGTGTCGGCCAAGGATGCGGCGGAGACGCGGGCGGGGCTCGCCGACGGGACGGTCGAGGTCGTGGTCGGGACGCATGCGCTGCTCGCGAAGAGCGTGACGTTCAAGCGGCTGGGACTGCTCGTCATCGACGAGGAGCAGCACTTCGGCGTCGCGCACAAGGAGCGGCTGAAGGCGCTGCGGTCGGACGTGCATGTGCTGACGCTGACCGCGACGCCGATCCCGCGGACGCTGCAGCTGGCGCTGTCGGGGGTGCGCGAGCTGTCGCTGATCGCGACGCCGCCGGTCGACCGGCTGGCGATCCGCACTTATGTCAGCGAGTTCGATCCGCTGACGGTGCGGGAGGCCTTGCTGCGCGAGCACTATCGCGGCGGGCAGGCGTTCTACGTGGTGCCGCGGATCGCCGATTTGGGCGAGGTCGAGGCGTACCTGCGCGATCAGGTGCCGGAGGTCAGCTTCGTCGTCGCGCACGGGCAGATGCCGGCGCACGAGCTCGACGAGCGGATGAACGCCTTCTACGACGGGCGGTTCGACGTGCTGGTGTCGACGACGATCGTCGAATCGGGGCTGGATATTCCGGCGGCGAACACGCTGATCGTCGAGCGGGCGGACATGTTCGGGCTGGCGCAGCTCTACCAGATCCGCGGGCGGGTCGGGCGCTCGAAACTCAGGGCCTATGCCTTCTTCATGACCGAGCCGAAGAAGAAGCTGACGGCGCAGGCGGAGAAGCGGCTGCGGGTGCTCGGGGCGCTCGATTCGCTCGGGGCGGGGTTCACGCTGGCGTCGCAGGATCTCGACATCCGCGGCGCGGGCAACCTGCTCGGCGAGGAGCAGTCGGGGCAGGTGCGGGAGGTCGGGTTCGAGCTCTACCAGGAGATGCTCGAGGAGGCGATCGCCAGGCTGCGCTCGGGCGAGATCGAGATGACCGACGACGGCGAGTGGTCGCCGCAGATCAACCTCGGCGTCCCGGTGCTGATCCCGGAGAGCTATGTCGCCGATCTGGACGTGCGACTCGGACTCTACCGACGGTTGTCTGCGCTGGAGCGCAAGGTCGAGCTCGAGGGGTTTGCGGCGGAGCTGATCGACCGCTTCGGGCCGCTGCCGGCCGAGGTGGACACGCTGCTGCTGGTGGTGCGGATCAAGGCGCTCTGCAAGCGCGCCGGGATCGCGCGGCTGGACGGCGGGCCGAAGGGCGCGACGGTGCAGTTCCACAACGACAAGTACGGCAATCCGGCCGGGCTGGTGCAGTTCCTCAACGACCAGAAGGGGTTGGCGCGGGTCAAGGACAACAAGATCGTGATCCGGCGCGACTGGGGCGACGACAAGGCGCGGCTCGCTGGCGCCTTCGCGATCGCCCGCGACCTGGCCGCTCAGGCGCAGCCCGCGGCGCCTGCGATAGCGGAGCGCCGGCGCTCCTGACGGGTCCGCACGCCGACGCGGAAATGATCGTTTGACGCATGAGTCCTGTTCGCTCATAAGGAGAGTGAACAGGAGGTTCATGCAACCATGGTGCGTATTTCCGTTCTCGCCCTGCTGCTTGCCGCCCCGGCAGCGGCCTCGACCCTCACCGAGGTCTCCGGGCCGGGGCGCGGGTCGGCGCTCGACCCCGACCCTTCGGCCTTCGTCGGATACGGCGAGTGCGGGTCGGGCGGCAGCGTCGTCGGCGACGGCTGCTCGGTGGTGGTGAAGGACGGCGACAGCCCGAGCCCTTCCGGCCGGTTCGACCCCTTCGGCGGGGCCTGGATCGACAGCCAGGACCGGGGGGAGATCGTCTGGACGATCAAGCGCGCGGAGCCGTTCCAGTCGGTCCGCTTCGCGCTGACCGACGCCTTCGACCAGGGGCCGTCCGCTACGCTCGGCGCGAGCTTCTTCTCGATCACTGTCGAGAACGCGGGCTGGACGATCCCGGAGCGGGAGCCGAACGGGACGCTGCACTGGCTCGAGCTGCTCCTGGACGCGCCCACCACCGAGGCGCAGCTCGCCTTCCACACCCGGCTGAACGACGGCTGGGGGGTCCGGCAGGCCAGCGTCGCGCCGATCCCGCTGCCCGCGGGCGGGTTGCTGCTGCTCGGCGGCCTCGGGCTGCTCGGCGGCCTGCGCCGGCGTCGCGGCTGACGCGGGCCGCTACCCCGAGGGGTGGTTCGGGTCTACCCAGCGAACGTCCTCGACCGCTTCGGCCGGCGTGATGTCGAGGTTCACCACCACCGCCTCCTGGTCGCTGCGCACGACGACGCATTCGAGGGGCTCGCCCGGCAGCGCGTTGATCTCCTGGTGCGGTACGTAGGGCGGCACGAAGATGAAGTCGCCGGGGTCGGCTTCGGCCATGAATTCCAGCCGCTCGCCCCAGCGCATCCGCGCCCGGCCGCGCACCACGTAGATGATGCTCTCGAGGTGCCCGTGATGGTGCGCGCCGGTCTTCGCGTTGGGCGCGACGCTCACGGTGCCGGCCCAGAGCCGGTTGGCCCCGGCCTTGGCGTGGTCGATCGCGGCCGCGCGGGTCATGCCGGGCGTCTGCGGCGTGTTGAAGTCGAGCTCCGACCCCTTGACGATCCGGACCCCGTGCGTCCGCCAGTCGATTCCATCGCCGTCGTTCATGGCA
The DNA here is from genome assembly GCA_046348975.1 of Amaricoccus sp. Classification (GTDB taxonomy): domain Bacteria; phylum Pseudomonadota; class Alphaproteobacteria; order Rhodobacterales; family Rhodobacteraceae; genus Amaricoccus. The sequence continues at coordinate 38,493 of JAXMDF010000001.1, forward strand.
AGGCCCTCCGCCTCGCGACGATACCGCCGGTGGCGCGATAGGCCTAGAACTTCAGCGAGGCGCCGGCGCGGGCGAGGATGCGGTAGAAGACGACCGTCGCGACGACGCCGAAGAGGACGGCGCCCAGCGTCCCCCAGCCCGGCCCGGCGAAGGGGAGCCCGCCGGTGTTCATGCCGAAGATGCCGGCGACGAGCGAGCCGGGGAGGAGGAGCGCCGTCATCACGGTCAGCGCCCGGAGGCTGCGGTTCGATTCGTCGGCGAGCTCGGCCGCCATCTCTTCCTGCAGGAGCTTGGCGCGGTCGCTGGTCGCGCGCACCGCGTGGTCGACGGCGGCGAGCCGGGTCGCCATGTCCTCGATCGCGGCCACGCCCGCCGGCGGCAGCGTCGGCCGCTTCGCCTCCTCGGCCTCCTCCTCGTCCTCGACCGCCTCGTGCAGCAGGAGCTGCATCGCGGTCACCGGGCGGTGCAGCGCCAGCCCCAGCCGCCGCACCTCCTTGAGCGCGGTGCGCTCGTCGGCGGCGCGCGCGGCGAGAAGCTGGTCCTCGACCCGGTCGAGGTCGGTCTCGGCGCTGCGCAGGCGCAGGAACGCCACCCGGCAGAAGGCGGCGCAGATCGCCGCCAGCACCTCGTAGCCCGAGGCGTAGCGCACGCCCGACCGCGCGGCCTGGCGCACCGCGTCGATGCCGGCCAGCGGGTGGCGCCAGCCGGTGACGACGAGCCGCTCGCGCGCGACGAAGCCGAACTGCCCGATGCTGTCCGAGACCCGCAGGAAGTCGGCGTTGAAGTCGGCGCAGACCCCGTGGATCTCGCGGCCGTCGTGCTCGAAGACGAGGCCGACCTCCTGCCCGGCCAGCAGCGTCGTCACCTCGGTCGGCAGGTCGCAGATGCCCTGGATCCAGGCGCGCGCCCGCTGGTCGATCAGGTCGACGTGGACCCAGACCCACTGGCCGGCGGCGATCGCCGCCGGCAGCTCGTCGGCCGCGAGCCGCACGGTCTCGCCGTTCGGACCGCCGCCGTAGGCCCAGAGGAGGCCTGGCACCCGCGGGCGCAGGGCCGGAAGGTCGGAGTTCTGCTCCATCGGACGATCTCGCCGCTCGGGCGGGCCATTTCGGTCCGCGATGCCGGCGATCATGCGGGAGGCGGTTCGACGGGTCCAGTGCGGCGCGGCAGTTCCGGCAGCTCGCGGCGGCGAAGCTTGCCGTTGCGGTCGCGGGGGAGCGCCGTGACGGGAACGAAGGCGCGCGGGCATTTGTAGCGGGCGAGGCGTGCCCCGCAGTGGGCGCTGAGCTCCGTCTCGGGCACCGGGTCGGTTCGGGGCACGTAGAAGGCGGCGACGACCGCGACTCCGGGGCGGACCTCGCGGGCGGCGGCGGCGGCCTCGGCGACGCCGGGGTGGGCCTGCAGCGCGGCCTCGACCTCGAGCGGGCTGACGCGGAAGCCGCCGGCGTTCATCAGGTCGTCGGCGCGGCCCAGGTAGGCGATGCTGCCGTCCGGGGCCATGCGCGCGCGGTCGCCGGTGACGAGCCACTCGCCGCGGAAGGCGGCGGCGGTCTCGTCGGGGCGGCGCCAGTAGCCGAGCATCAGGCCGGGGTCGCGGCGGGAGACGGCGAGGAGGCCGTCGGCGCCGCGCGGCACCGGTTCGGTGCCGGCCTCGGCGAGCACGGCGACGCGGCGGCCGGGCTGCGGCCGGCCGGCGTGGCCGGGCACGGGCGGGTGCGTCGGGGAGGAGGAGATGTAGGTCGAGATTTCGGACATGCCGAGGGCCTCGTAGATCGGCCGGCCGGCGGCGGCTTCCCAGGCGGCGCGCAGCGGCTCGGGGAGCGCCTCGCCGGCGCTGAGGCCGTGGCGCAGGCCGGCGAAGTCCTCGCGGCGGACGGCGCCGGCTTCGAGCATCTGGCGGTAGATGCCGGGGACGGCGGCGAAGATGGTGGCGCCGTGGGCGGCGACGAGCCGCGGCCAGATGCCGCGGTCGGGCGGGCCGGCGTAGACCAGCGCGGTTGCGCCGGCGGCCCAGGGGTCGGTGAGGCCGGCGCCGAGGGTATAGGTCCAGTTGAAGGCGCCGGCATGCAGCACCCGGTCGTCCGGGCTGAGGCCGTACCAGCCGTCCCACATCATCCGCCGCGCCCAGGCGGCGCGGTGGGCGTGCAGCACGCCCTTCGGGCGGCCGCCGGTGCCGGAGGTGTAGACGATGTAGGCCGGGTCGTCGGGCATCGTCGCGGCGAAGCCGGCCGGCGGGTGATCGCGCAGGGCCGCGAGCGCGGCACCTTCGAGCACCGGGACGGCGACGGAGGGCATCGGCAGCTCCGGCCCGAGGCAGACGACGGCCGGTTCGAGGTCCGCGACGATGCCGGCGACCTCGGAGGCCGTGAGCTGGGCCGACACCGGCACCGGTACCGCGCCAAGCGCGCTCGTCGCGAAGAAGAGGACCGGGAGGTCGGCGCTGTGGCCGAGGCGCAGCAGAACGCGATCGCCGCGGCCAATGCCGACTGCCGCCAAGCCGGCGGCGGTGCTCCGGACCGTGTCGGCCAACTCGCCGTGGGTCCATCGCGCGGACACGAGGCCAGGCGCAGCCAAGACCTCCAGCGCGGGTTTGCGCGAATCGCGCGCGGCGGCGGCGAAGGTGTGTGCGGCCATGTTGAAAGGGACCGGACAAGGGTCGAACGGGCCGTCGTCGTAAAGCGAGTGCAGCTGCATCGGCAGGTGCTAGACGCCGCCGTGGGCGGCGTCCAGCGGTCTGCCTTTGTCGTCCTTCCATCGGCCGCGCCGGCAGCCAACCGCCCCGGGAGGCAGGCTCGCCCTGCGCCGAGGCGCGTCCGGGCGTCGCTCAGGCGGCGCGGTCGATCTGCGCGTCGGCCGGCTGCAGGCCAGCGTCGGCTTCCAGCTGCTCGACCATCGTGGTGGCTACGAAGAGCCGGAAGGCTAGGCGCAGCGGATCGAGGTGGACCGTGTCGTTCCCGCGGGGTTGCTTCAGATACCGTCGCTGCACCCTTCCGAGCACCTGCCCCATGCGGGTCCAATGGTATCGCGCCGGATGAATCTCTGCGCGGAGCCAGCGGGCGAGGCCAGGACCGAACAGACCCTCGCAAGCCGGCGAGGCGAGCGTCCTTCGCACGGCGCGGAGGACTTCGGGGTGGCGTGTGTTCTGCATACGGCTCGGCGCTCCGTCCCGTCCGGCGAAGGGGACGTCGGGCCCGATCTTGCCGACGAGCTCGCGGAAGAGCGCCTTGTCGGTGCGGAGGGTGTCGGGAAGCGACCGGGTGAGCTTGAGCGCCCGCCGCGAAAGCAGGGGATTGATGGTGTCGAAAGTGATTGCCTTGTGCTCGGTCAGCGCGGCGAGCAACGTGGGGATGCGGTAGCGCTGATAGAGGCGGTCGCGCCAGGTCTCGATGCTCTCGCCCGGCGCCCTTCGCAGCTCCTCCGGCAGCTCGTGACCGTCGAGGCCGAAGGCCGCGAGGTGAGGCTTGAGGTTGGCGATATCGCCGCACAGCAACAGGTCCATCGACATGCGGACGGAGAGTCCGGTGGGTGCCACCGGTTTCCAGCCGAAGCCCTCGTCTCCGCGGACGATCGCCGCCACCCCTTCCATGCTCATGCGCTGCAGCTCGCTGCCCGAGTCGAGCCGGATCAGGCCGTCGTGTCGCCCTTCGCCACTGATGACAAAGCGCCGGGCGAGTTCCCCGATATCCCCGGTGCCAGGGTCGGTCACGATCGTGCGGTGCCGCAGGCCAAGCGCCGCCGCCACCCGCGCCGCGATCGAGGCGTCGCTCCCGGGCATCGCAATCGCCTTGGCCGAGCCGATCGAGTAGCTGCGCCACCCGGCGGCGGCGTCCCGCCCCAGGTAGGCGGCGAGCGCCCGGCTGTCGCAGCCGCCTGACAGCGAGATGACCGCGTGCGCGGAGTCCTCGGCCCCGAAGTTGGCGAAGGTCCCCGCCAGCGCTTCGTCGAGGTCGGCGAGCCGCTCCTCGCGGGAGCCGGGGGTCTCGACAAAGCGGATTTCCTCGGCGGCGACCTGCAGCTGCCAGGACGCCTTGTCGAGGGAAGCGACCGCGGCGGGCGGCAGCAGCCGGAGGTGCGCATTGTAGGATGCGCCAAGCCCGCGCGTACCGGTCGAGACGACCCAGGGCACGACCGAGCGGTTGAGCGCGAAGCGCCCGGTGTACATGGTGATGGCGCGCTCGGAGTTCGACACCACGAACATGTGGTCGTCGTGGAGATACCAGAGCATGCGGCTGCCGGCGGGGTCGCTGACGGCCTCGAAGCGGTCCGCATCCTCGCGCAGGATCGCGAAGGAGCCGTCGGGCGCCCGCGTGCCCGGTTCCCACCAGGTCTCTTCCGAGTCGTAGAGCTTGCCCTGGCAGAGGGATAGATCACGACGCGGGTAGTGGCCGGGAAGGTTCACCGTCCCCTGGACGTGGCCCGCGCCGTCGCGGACGTCGAGGGCCGCCGAGCTGCGAAGCCGTTCCGGGGTAAGTTCCTGCAGGACCGCCAGCATGCGCCGGCGGGCCGGCTCCGGATCGATCTCGCGCCGGTACACGGCGCTGACGATGATCGACATTGGTCCCTCCGATGCGCGCGGGTGCCGTGGGGTGTAGCGCCTGGGTCGGCGGCAGGTCAATGCCGGAGGCCGCGGCGAACGAGCGCTACCGATGGGTACTCCGGGCCGCGAACGGCGCCTTTGCACCGTTCGGCGTCGTTGTGGCAGACTGGACGCGGGCATGCGAGGCTCGGTTGACCTTGTGCGTTGCGGCAGATAAGTCTCGTCGCCGGGTTGCGTTGCGGCGGGCCGGTCCCGGACGCGGCGGGCGAGAGGGAGGCGGCGTTGGACTTACTTCTGCGCGAGTACCTGCCGGTCATCATCTTCCTCGGCCTGGCGATCGCGCTGGGCCTCGTGCTGCTGCTGGCGGCGGCCGTGGTGGCGATCTCCAATCCGGACCCAGAGAAGATCTCGGCCTACGAGTGCGGCTTCAACGCCTTCGACGACGCCCGGATGAAGTTCGACGTGCGCTTCTATCTGGTGTCGATCCTGTTCATCATCTTCGACCTCGAGGTGGCCTTCCTGTTCCCGTGGGCGGTCGCCTTCCCGCACATCGGGCATTTCGGCTTCTGGTCGATGATGGTGTTCCTCGCGGTGCTGACCATCGGCTTCGCCTACGAGTGGCGGAAAGGGGCGCTCGAATGGGAGTAGAGACCAAGGTCGCCAACACCCAGTCCGAGACCTCGGAGCCAGGCGGCGGCCTTTACATCCCGGCGGCGGGCCATCCCGGGGCGCACGTGCAGGCCGGGGGCGGGGACGAGGCGCGACTGCTGGCGAACGAGCTGGCGGACAAGGGGTTTCTCGTCACGTCGACGGCGCATGCGATCAACTGGGCGCGCACCGGATCCTTGCACTGGATGACCTTCGGGCTCGCCTGCTGCGCGGTCGAGATGATGCAGACCTCGATGCCGCGCTACGACCTCGAGCGGTTCGGGACCGCGCCGCGCGCCTCGCCGCGGCAGTCGGACCTGATGATCGTGGCGGGGACGCTCACCAACAAGATGGCGCCGGCGCTGCGCAAGGTCTACGACCAGATGGCCGAGCCGCGCTACGTGATCTCGATGGGATCCTGCGCCAACGGCGGCGGCTACTATCACTTCAGCTACTCGGTGGTCCGGGGCTGCGACCGCATCGTGCCGGTCGACGTCTACGTGCCGGGCTGCCCGCCGACCGCCGAGGCGCTGCTCTACGGGATCCTGCAGCTGCAGCGGAAGATTCGCCGGACCGGCACCATCGTGCGCTGACACGAGCCCCAGGGGGGGACTGGATGGATACGAGCGCTCTCGACGATCTGAGGGAAGCGATCCTCGCGCGCCGTGAGGGGATGGTGGCCGAGACCATCGTCGCCTGCGGCGAGCTGACGGTGGTCGTGGCCGCGGCCGACCTGCCGGAGTTCGTCGGCTTCCTGAAGTCGGACGGCAGCTGCCGCTTCACCACCCTGATCGACATCACCGCCGTCGACTGGCCGGCGCGCGACAGGCGGTTCGACGTCGTCTACCACTTCCTGTCGATGCACCTGAACCAGCGCATCCGGGTGCGCGCCGAGGCGGCGGACGGCGAGCTCGTGCCGTCGATCGTCGGCGAGTTTCCCTCGGCCGACTGGTACGAGCGCGAGGTCTTCGACATGTACGGGATCCTCTTCTCGGGGCACCCGGACCTGCGGCGGATCCTGACCGACTACGGCTTCCGCGGGCATCCGCTCCGGAAGGACTTCCCGACCACCGGCTACGTCGAGCTGCGCTACGACGAGGAGGCGAAGCGGGTGGTCTACGAGCCGGTCAAGCTGACGCAGGAATACCGGCAGTTCGACTTCATGTCGCCGTGGGAGGGGGCGGAATACATCCTGCCCGGCGACGAGAAGAAGGGGGCCTGAGCATGGACGGCGACGTTCTGGTCGGCGAGCAGAAGATCCGGAATTTCAACATCAACTTCGGCCCGCAGCATCCGGCGGCACACGGGGTGCTGCGGCTGGTCTTGGAGCTCGACGGCGAGATCGTCGAGAGGTGCGACCCGCACATCGGGCTCCTGCACCGCGGCACCGAGAAGCTGATGGAGAGCCGGACGTACCTGCAGAACCTGCCGTACCTCGACCGGCTCGACTACGTGGCGCCGATGAACCAGGAGCATGCCTGGTGCCTGGCGATCGAGCGGATGACCGAGACCGAGGTGCCGCGGCGCGGCCAGATCATCCGCGTGCTCTATTCCGAGATCGGGCGGATCCTGAACCACCTGCTGAACGTCACCACGCAGGCGATGGACGTCGGCGCGCTCACCCCGCCGCTCTGGGGGTTCGAGGAGCGCGAGAAGCTGATGGTCTTCTACGAGCGGGCGAGCGGGGCGCGGCTGCATTCGGCGTACTTCCGGCCGGGGGGCGTGCACCAGGACCTGCCGGAGGACCTGATCGCCGACATCGCGACCTGGGCGCGGGCGTTCCCGGCGGTGCTCGACGACATCGAGACGCTGATCACCGAGAACCGCATCTTCAAGCAGCGCAACGTCGACATCGCCATCGTCAGCCAGGAGGAGGCGCAGGCGCTGGGCTTCTCCGGGGTCATGGTGCGGGGTTCGGGGATTTCCTGGGACCTGCGGCGGTCGCAGCCCTACGAGAACTACGACGAGTTCGACTTCAGGATCCCGCTCGGCACCAACGGCGACTGCTACGACCGGTACCTGTGCCGGATGTGGGAGATGCGCGAGTCGACGAAGATCATCCTGCAGGCGGTCGAGAAGCTTGCCTCGTGCCGGAGCGAGGACGTCCTGAACCACGGCAAGATCGCGCCGCCGCGCCGCGCGGTGATGAAGAGCTCGATGGAGGCGCTGATCCACCACTTCAAGCTCTACACCGAGGGCTTTCATGTGCCGGCCGGCGAGGTCTACGCCGCGGTCGAGGCGCCTAAGGGGGAGTTCGGGGTGTATCTCGTGAGCGATGGGACCAACAAGCCGTACAAGGTGAAGTTGCGGGCACCCGGCTATCCGCACCTCGCGGCGATGGACCACCTTTGCAAGGGGCACATGCTGGCTGACGTCTCGGCGGCGTTGGGGTCGCTCGACATCGTGTTCGGGGAGGTGGATCGGTGACAAGCCAATGCCCGTTCTCGTACGCCTGTAGTACTGCCTGATCGCCATGTATTTCCGAGACCACAATCCACCGCACTTCCATGTTCTCGCCAATGACGGGCGGGAGGCGCAGGTTCGTATCGACGGCCTACAGCTCCTGAACGGTGAGGTGGACAGGCGGGCGCTGGACGAAGCGCGAGAATGGGCGACGCGGAACGAAGCGTTTCTGAAGGAGACTTGGGATGAGTTCAGCCGTGGCTGAGATCTACGACCCGCTCCATGCTGCAAGGCCGATCCGCATCGTGAGCGCGGAGCCGGTTCGTACGCCTGTGCTCCGCGTCAGCTTCGATGACGGCGTGACGCGCGAGGTGGACCTCTCGGAGGCCGTGGCACAGTCGCGTTGGTTCCACACGCTGGCGGAGCCAGCCACCTTCGCGGATGTCGAGATCATCCACCACGGCCGAGCGCTACAGTGGGTGAGCGGCGCGGACTATTGCGCCGATGCGCTGCGCATCCTCGCCGACCGCCAGCATTTCGGGGTTTGCTGATGCTGCGCCGTCTTTGGCCCGAGCAGCCCGAGAGCTTCGCGTTCACGCCGGCGAACCTGGAGTGGGCGAAGGGGCAGATCGCCAAGTATCCCGAGGGGCGGCAGGCTTCGGCGGTGATCCCGCTGCTCTGGCGGGCGCAGGAGCAGGAAGGGTGGGTGACCAAGCCCGCGATCGAGGAGATCGCGCGGATGCTCGGGATGGCCTATATCCGGGTGCTCGAGGTCGCGACCTTCTATTTCATGTTCCAGCTGCAGCCGGTCGGGTCGGTCGCGCACGTGCAGGTGTGCGGGACGACTTCCTGCATGATCTGCGGGGCGGAGGAGCTGATCGCGGTCTGCCGGGACAGGATTTCACCGGTGGCGCATGAGGTTTCGGCGGACGGCAAGTTCTCCTGGGAGGAGGTCGAGTGCCTCGGGGCCTGCGCCAACGCGCCGATGGCGCAGATCGGCAAGGACTATTACGAGGACCTGACGCCGGAGAGCTTCGCCGGGATCCTCGACGCGCTGGCGCGCGGAGAGGTGCCGCGGCCGGGGCCGCAGAACGGGCGGTTCGCGTCGGAGCCGCTGGGCGGGCTGACCTCGCTCGACGGGGTGCCGCGGGCCTTGGAGGCCAACGCCTCGGTGGCGCTGGCCGAGCGGCTGGGCGACACGGTGGCGCGGATCACCGGCGAGGGGCCGGTGCCGCGGGCGGAAAGCGGGGCGTCGCGGCGGCTGCGGGTCGATGCGTCGGCGGTGAGCGACCCGGGGCCAGCGGTCAAGCCGCGGCATCCGTTGGGGCTGGCGGCGCCGATCGAGGGGCGGGCGGACGACCTGAAGCTGATCAAGGGCGTCGGGCCGGTTCTCGAGGGGGTGCTGCACGAGGCGGGGGTGTTCCACTTCGCGCAGATCGCGGCATGGGGGCCGGAGGACGTGGCCTGGTTCGAGCAGAATCTCGAGGAGTTCAAGGGGCGGGTCGAGCGCGAGGGCTGGGTCGAGCAGGCGCGCGAGCTCTCCGAGCGGGGCGACACCTCGCACGCGCACGACAAGGTTTCCAAGGAATGAGCGAGGGGCGCCGGGAGAAGTATCATGGCTGAGCGCAGTACCACCTCGAACGAGATGTTCTGGGCGTTTCTCTGGTGGCTGGCGGCGCTGGTCGCCGCGATCTTCGTCTTCGGAGTCCTGTCGTCGATCGTGAAGGACGATCCGGCGGCCGGGATCGTGTTCGGCGGCGTGACCTTCGTGCTGGTCGGGCTGCTGCTGGTCTACCTCGGGCCGGGGCCGAAGCCGAGCGACGCGGTGGCGACCGACCACTGGCATGCGCCGGAGCCGGCCCATCCGGATCCGGCGGCGACGGCGGCGCATGTGGCGGCACCGGTGCAGGTGCCGACGGCGTCGGCGGAACGGGCTGCGGCGCCGGGGCCGGACGCCCCGATCAGCGAGCGGGTGCGCGACGCGGCGCGGGCGGCCGGCGAGGCGGCGCGGGCGGCCCTGGCCGAGGCGGCGCCGGCTCCGGTGCGGCCGGCTGCGCTGACGGCGCCGGCGGAGGGCGAGGCGGACGACCTGAAGAAAATCAAGGGCGTAGGGCCGAAGCTCGAGGAGCTCCTGCATTCGCTCGGGATCTTCCACTTCGGCCAGATCGCCGGATGGGGGGTACCGGAGGTGGCCTGGATGGATTCCAACCTCGAGGGGTTCCAGGGCCGGGTGACCCGCGACGACTGGGTGGGACAGGCGAAGCTCCTGGCATCGGGCGGCGAGACCGAGTTCTCGCGCCGGGTGGACCGGGGCGAGGTCTACTGACGGGCCGTCGCGGCCAGAGGGATGACGCGGATGCTGGCGGACAAGGATCGGATTTTCACCAACCTTTACGGCATGTTGGACCGGAGTCTTGCCGGCGCTCGCGCGCGGGGGATCTGGGACGACACCGCCGGGTTGCTGGCGCGCGGGCGCGACAAGATCGTCGAGGAGCTCAAGGCGTCCGGCTTGCGCGGGCGCGGGGGGGCGGGGTTCCCGACCGGGCTGAAGTGGTCGTTCATGCCGAAGAAGTCGGACGGGAGGCCGGCCTATCTCGTTGTAAATGCTGATGAATCCGAGCCTGGCACCTGCAAGGATCGCGAGATCATGCGCCACGACCCGCATACGCTGGTCGAGGGGTGCCTGGTGGCGAGCTTCGCCATGGGGGCGAACGCGGCGTATATCTACCTGCGGGGCGAGTATATCCGCGAGCGCGAGGCGCTGCAGATCGCGGTCGACGAGGCCTATGACGCGGGGCTGATCGGGAAGAACGCCTGCGGATCGGGCTACGACTTCGATCTCTACCTGCATCATGGCGCAGGGGCGTATATTTGCGGTGAAGAGACCGCGCTTTTGGAGAGCCTCGAGGGGCGGAAGGGGATGCCGCGGCTGAAGCCGCCGTTTCCGGCCAACACCGGGCTCTACGGCTGCCCGACCACGGTCAACAACGTGGAATCGATCGCGGTGGCGCCGACGATCCTGCGGCGCGGCCCGGGCTGGTTCGCGAGCTTCGGGCGGCCGAACAACGCCGGGACGAAGGTCTTCGGGATCTCCGGGCACGTGAACCATCCGTGCGTGGTCGAGGACGCGATGTCGATCACGCTGAAGGAGCTGATCGACGTCCACTGCGGCGGCGTCCGCGGCGGCTGGAAGAACCTCAAGGCGGTGATTCCCGGCGGGGCTTCGGTTCCGCTCCTGCCGGCAAGTGTCTGCGAAGACGCGATAATGGACTTCGACTGGCTGCGCGAGCAGCGGTCGGGGCTCGGCACGGCGGCGGTCATCGTGATGGACCAGTCGACCGACGTCATCAAGGCGATCTGGCGGCTGTCGAAGTTCTACAAGCACGAGAGCTGTGGGCAATGCACGCCCTGCCGCGAGGGCACGGGCTGGATGATGCGGGTCATGGACCGGCTGGTGACGGGCGACGCCGAGATCGAAGAGATCGACATGCTGCAGGACGTGACCAAGCAGGTCGAGGGGCACACGATCTGCGCGCTCGGCGACGCGGCGGCCTGGCCGATCCAGGGGCTGATCCGGCACTTCCGCGGCGAGATCGAGGACCGGATCAAGGCGCGGAAGACGGGGCGGATCAGCGCGGTGGCGGCGGAGTAGGAAAATGCCGCGGAAACAGGGATTAACGGCGGAAACCTGGATGTACATCTCATGTACATCGCATGTACATCCCGGGTACCTGCCGTGCGGGTCGGCGCGAAGCGTTAACGGGGCGGATTGATGACGGACGGCGCCAGGCATCTCGCCCAGCTCAACGTCGGCCGGCTGGTCGCGGACACCGGCGACCCGCGGGTCGCCGAGTTCATGGCGGCGCTCGACCGGGTCAACGGCTTGGGCAAGCGGATGCCGGGGTTCGTCTGGATGATGGAGGGCTCGGGCGAGCCCGGGACCGGAAACACCGAGACGAAGATCGGCGGCGACCCGCGCCATGTCGCGAACCTGACGGTCTGGGAGAGCGTCGAGGCGCTCGAGCATTTCGTCTGGAACACCGCGCATCGGCAGTTCTACGAACGGCGGCGGGAGTGGTTCGAGCTGCTGGATGACCGGCACCTGGCGATGTGGTGGGTGGAGGCCGGGCATCGGCCGACGCTGGACGAGGCGCTGGCGCGGCTCGAGCACCTGCGGGCGAACGGCGACAGCGAGCATGCCTTCGGCTGGGCCTGGGCCAAGGAGGCGCGCCTCTGGCGCGAGCGCGCGTGCAGCGCGGTGGCGGCGGAGTAGAGGAAGATGGAAGCGACCGAGACGACCGTCACGCACTATTGGCACGGGCCGATCGGGGTCGTGCCGGTGCTGATCCTCCTGGTGCTGCTGGTGGTGCCCTACTGGAAGATCTGGCAGCGGACCGGGCATTCGGGGGCGTGGGCGCTGCTGATGCTGGTGCCGCTCGCCAACATCATCTCGCTCTGGGTACTGGCGTTCAAGCGCTGGCCGGCGGTGGACAGGTAGACGACGTGACCGCCTTGACGAAAGAAGAGACGATCGTGGCGGCGCGGTTGCTCCGCGAGATCGGCGCGATGCTGGACAATCAACGGTCGACGCTGCGGGCGATCGGGGAAAAGGTGGATGCCATCGTGCGGCAGGCGGCGGAGGTGAAGGCGCTCACGGCGACGGCGCACGGCCGCTTTCCGTGGGTCGAGCCCGTGTATGCGACGACTGGGCAGCGGCTGGGCCGGCTGGAAGAACAGGTGGCCGGGCTGCGGGCGCGGGTCGGGGAACTGGAGAGGCGCGGATGACAGACCTTCGCAAGCTCGTCATCGACGACATCGAGATCGACGTCGACCCGCGGCTGACGCTCTTGCAGGCGTGCGAGCAGGCGGGGGTGCAGATCCCGCGGTTCTGCTACCACGAGCGGCTGAGCATTGCCGGGAACTGCCGGATGTGCCTGATCGAGGTGGTCGGCGGGCCGCCGAAGCCCGCGGCTTCCTGCGCGATGCAGGTGAAGGACCTGCGGCCCGGGCCGGAGGGGCAGCCGTCGGTGATCAAGACCAAGTCGCCGATGGTGAAGAAGGCGCGCGAGGGGGTGATGGAGTTTCTCCTCATCAACCACCCGCTCGACTGCCCGATCTGCGACCAGGGCGGGGAGTGCGACCTGCAGGACCAGGCGATGGCCTACGGGGTCGATTTCTCCCGGTATCGGGAGCCGAAGCGGGCGGCGGTCGACATGGACCTGGGGCCGCTGGTCGCGACCTGCATGACGCGGTGCATCAGCTGCACGCGATGCGTGCGGTTCATCACCGAGGTCGCGGGCGTGCCGGAGATGGGGCAGACGGGCCGCGGCGAGGACAGCGAGATCACGTCCTACCTCGGGCGGATGCTGACGTCGGAGATGCAGGGGAACGTCATCGACTTGTGCCCGGTGGGGGCGCTGACCTCGAAGCCCTATGCCTTCACGGCGCGGCCGTGGGAGTTGAAGAAGACCGAGTCGATCGACGTGATGGACGCGCTCGGATCGAACGTGCGGCTCGACGCCAAGGGGCGCGAGGTGATGCGGATCATCCCGAGGAACCATGACGGGGTGAACGAGGAGTGGCTCGCCGACCGGTCGCGGTTCGTCTGGGACGGGCTGCGGCGGCAGCGGCTGGACCGGCCCTACGTGCGCAAGGGCGGGCGGCTGGTGCCGGCGACCTGGGGCGAGGCGTTCGAGGCGGTTGCCGCGGCGGCGAAGGGGAAGAAGGTCGCGGGGCTGATTGGCGACCTGGTGCCGACCGAGGCGGCATTCGCGCTGAAGCTGCTGGTCGGGGGGCTGGGCGGGACGGTCGAGTGCCGGACCGACGGGGCGGCGCTGCCGGCGGGGAACCGCGGGGGGTATGCCGGGACGGCTTCGATCGCGGACATCGACGGGGCGAAGGGGATCGTGCTGATCGGGACGAATCCCCGCGTCGAGGCGCCGGTGCTGAATGCGCGGATCCGCAAGGCCTGGACTAATGGCGCGACGATCGGGCTGGTCGGGGAGGCGGTCGACCTGACCTATCCCTACGACCATCTCGGGACCGGGCGCGACACGCTGCAGCGGCTGGTCGGCGAGGAGCGGGACGACGGCGTCAGGGACGCGCCGACGCTCGCGATCGTCGGGCAGGGGGCGCTGACCGGGGAGGATGGCGCGGCGGTGCTGGCGGCGGTGCAGGCGTTCTGCGCGGCGTCGGGGTCGAAGCTCCTCGTGCTGCATACGGCGGCGTCGCGGGTCGGGGCGATGGACCTCGGGTGCGTGACCGAGGGCGGGATCGACGCGGCGCTCGGGGCCGACGTGATCCTGAACCTCGGGGCGGACGAGATCGACGTGCCGGCCGGGGCGTTCGTGGTCTACCAGGGGAGCCACGGGGACCGGGGGGCGCATCGGGCGGACGTGGTGCTGCCGGGGGCGGCCTGGGTCGAGGAGCCGGGGATCTTCGTCAACACCGAGGGGCGGCCGCAGATGGCGAACCGGGCGGGGTTCCCGCCGGGGGAGGCGCGGGAGAACTGGGCGATCCTCAGGGCGCTGTCCGCCGCGCTGGGGAAGACGCTGCCGTTCGACTCGCTGGCGGAGTTGCGGGCGAGGATGTTCGCGGCGGTGCCGCATCTCGCCGCGATCGACGTGGTGCCGGCGAACGGGGTGGTGGCGCTCGAGGGCGGCAGCCTCGGGTCGGGCGACTTCCGGAGCGGCGTCGCGCAGCATTTCCTCGCGAACCCGATCATGCGGGCGAGCGGGGTGATGGCGGAGCTGACGCGGCTCGCCGACGCGCGGGTGCGGCCGATGGCGGCGGAGTAGGCGGATGGCGTTCTTCACCCACGGCTTCGGCCTCTTCATCCTGATCCTGGCGCAGTGCCTGGCGGTGACGCTGGTGGTGCTGATCAGCCTCGCCTTCCTGATGTACGCCGACCGCAAGATCTGGGCGGCGGTGCAGCTCCGGAAGGGGCCGAACGTGGTCGGGCCCTGGGGGCTGCTGCAGTCGTTCGCCGACTTCCTGAAGTACATCGTCAAGGAGATCGTGGTGCCGGCGGGAGCCGACAAGACGGTCTTCATGCTGGCGCCGATGATTTCGTTCGTGCTGCCGGCGATCGTCTGGGTGGTGATCCCCTGGGCGCCGGGGTGGGTGATCTCCGACATGAACGTCGGGATCCTGTTCATCTTCGCGATCTCGTCGCTGCACGTCTATGCGATCATCATGGGGGGGTGGGCTTCGAACTCGAAGTATCCGTTCCTCGGGTGCCTGCGCTCGGCGGCGCAGATGATCTCCTACGAGGTGTCGCTCGGGTTCATCATCGTGGGCGTGCTGATCTCGACGGGGTCGCTGAACCTTTCGCACATCGTGATGGCGCAGGCGGGGTCGTGGGGGCTGTTCAGCTGGTACTGGCTGCCGCACCTGCCGATGGTGGTGCTGTTCTTCATCTCGGCGCTGGCCGAGACCAACCGGCCGCCGTTCGACCTGCCGGAGGCGGAGTCCGAGCTCGTGGCCGGGTACCAGGTCGAATATTCCTCGACGCCGTTCCTGCTCTTCATGATCGGCGAGCTGATGAGCGTGTTCTTCATGTGCGCGCTCATCTCGATCCTGTTCTTCGGGGGGTGGCTGTCGCCGATCCCGGGGCTGCCGGACGGGGCGATCTGGCTGTTCCTGAAGATGCTCGCCTGGTTCTTCATGTTCGCGATGGTGAAGGCGATCGTGCCGCGCTACCGCTACGACCAGCTGATGCGGATCGGGTGGAAGGTGTTCCTGCCCTTGTCGCTCGGCTGGGTGGTGCTGGTCGGGCTCGCGGCGCAGTACGGGTGGTTCTGGGGCGCCTACCAGCGCTGGATCGGGGGCTGAGGATGGCTTTTCCGCTCGGGCGCGCGGCGTCCTATTTCCTGATGACGGACTTCCTGAAGGGGTTCGGGGTCGGCATGAAGTACTTCTTCAAGCCGAAGGCGACGCTGAACTATCCGCACGAGAAAGGCCCGCTCAGCCCGCGGTTCCGCGGCGAGCATGCGCTCAGGCGGTATGCCAACGGCGAGGAGCGGTGCATCGCCTGCAAGCTCTGCGAGGCGATCTGTCCCGCACAGGCGATCACCATCGACGCCGAGCCGCGCGAGGACGGGTCGCGGCGGACGACGCGCTACGACATCGACATGACCAAGTGCATCTACTGCGGCTTCTGCCAGGAGGCCTGCCCGGTGGACGCCATCGTCGAGGGGCCGAACTTCGAGTTCGCCACCGAGACGCGCGAGGAGCTGTTCTACGACAAGGCCAAGCTCCTCGCCAACGGCGACCGCTGGGAGCCGGAGATCGCCCGCAACCTCGAGCTCGACGCGCCGTACCGCTGAGGGGGACCCGCCAATGCCGTTCGCGGCCGTAGCCTTCTATTTCTTCGCCATCGTCGCGGTGGCCTCGGGCATCCTCGTCGTCTTCGCGCGGAGCCCGGTGCATTCGGTGCTGTGGCTGATCCTCGCCTTCTTCTCCGCCTCCGGCCTCTTCGTGCTGCTCGGGGCCGAGTTCGTGGCGATGCTGATGCTCATCGTCTACGTCGGCGCGGTGGCGGTGCTGTTCCTCTTCGTCGTCATGATGCTCGACGTCGACTTCGCCGAGCTGCGCGAGGGGATGGCGAAGCTCCTGCCGGTCGGACTGCTGATCGCGGTCGTGCTGCTGGTGCAGCTCGGCTTCGCCTTCGGCGCGTGGCAGGTCAGCGACCAGGCGATGGACCTGCGCCACGCGGTGACACCGGCGCCGGGGCAGATCGACAACACCCAGGCGCTGGGGATGCTGATCTATACCAAGTACGTCTTCCTGTTCCAGGCGGCCGGCCTCGTGCTCCTGGTCGCGATGATCGGGGCGATCGTGCTGACGCTCAGGAAGCGGCAGTACGTGAAGCGGCAGGACGTGCTGAAGCAGATGTACCGCGACCCGAAGGCCGCGGTGAACCTCGTCGACATCAAGCCGGGGCAGGGGGCATGATCGGGCTCGCGCATTATCTGACGGTGGCGGCGATCCTGTTCGTCACCGGCATCTTCGGCATCTTCGTCAACCGCAAGAACGTCATCATCATCCTGATGTCGATCGAGCTGATGCTGCTCGCGGTCAACATCAACCTCGTCGCCTTCTCGGCCTTCCTCGGCGACCTGGTCGGGCAGATCTTCACCCTCTTCGTCCTCACCGTCGCCGCCGCCGAGGCGGCGATCGGGCTCGCGATCCTGGTCTGCTTCTTCCGCAACACCGGGACGATCGCGGTCGAGGACATCAACGTCATGAAGGGCTGACGCCGTGGTCACGATCATCGTCCTGGCGCCGCTCCTCGGCGCGATCCTCTGCGGGTTCGGCTACCGCTGGCTGACCGAGCGCGGGGGCATGTACACGACGACGGGACTCCTGTTCTTCGCGTGCCTCTTGTCGTGGATCGTGTTCTTCAGCTTCGGCGGCGAGACCCAGCACCATCCGCTGTTCCGCTGGATCGTGTCGGGGACGCTGGCGGCCGACTGGGGCGTGCGGGTCGACCGGCTGACGGCGATCATGCTGGTGGTGGTGACGACCGTCTCGTCGCTCGTCCACCTCTACTCGATCGGCTACATGGCGCACGACGAGAACTTCAAGCCGGGCGAGAGCTACAAGCCGCGCTTCTTCGCCTACCTGTCGTTCTTCACCTTCGCCATGCTGGCGCTCGTCACCGCTGACAACCTGCTGCAGCTCTTCTTCGGCTGGGAAGGCGTCGGCGTCGCCTCGTACCTCTTGATCGGCTTCTATTACCGCAAGCAGTCGGCGGGTGCTGCCGCGATGAAGGCCTTCATCGTCAACCGGGTCGGCGACTTCGGCTTCCTGCTCGGGATCTTCGCGCTCTACGTGCTCGTCGACTCGATCTCGCTCGACGACATCTTCCAGAAGGCGCCGGAGCTCGCGCAGACGCAGATGACCTTCCTGTGGCGGGAATGGAACGCGGCGGAGATCGCCTCCTTCCTCCTCTTCATCGGCGCGATGGGCAAGTCGGCGCAGCTCTTCCTGCACACCTGGCTGCCGGACGCGATGGAGGGCCCGACCCCGGTCTCTGCCCTCATCCACGCCGCGACCATGGTCACGGCGGGCGTGTTCCTCGTCTGCCGCATGTCGCCGGTGCTGGAGTGGGCGCCGTACACGCTGACCTTCATCACCTTCATCGGGGCGTCCACGGCGTTCTTCGCGGCGACGGTCGGGCTGGTGCAGAACGACATCAAGCGCGTCATCGCCTATTCGACCTGCTCGCAGCTCGGCTACATGTTCGTGGCCGCCGGCGTCGGGGCGTATCCGGCGGCGATGTTCCACCTCTTCACGCATGCCTTCTTCAAGGCGATGCTCTTCCTCGGCGCGGGCTCGGTCATCACCGCGATGCACCACGAGCAGGACATGCGCCACTACGGCGGCCTGCGGCACAAGATCCCCAAGACCTTCTGGGCGATGATGATCGGGACGTTCGCGATCACCGGCGTCGGCATCCCGCTCACCCACATCGGCTTCGCCGGCTACCTGTCCAAGGACGCGATAATCGAGAGCGCCTGGGCCGGGCAGAACGGGGCGGCGCGCTATGCCTTCTTCATGCTGGTGATCTCGGCGCTCTTCACCAGCTTCTACTCGTGGCGGCTGATCTTCATGACCTTCTTCGGCAAGCCGCACGACCATCACCACTACGACCACGCGCACGAGAGCCCGAACACGATGCTGATCCCGCTGGGGGTGCTGGCGGTGGGGTCGGTGTTCGCGGGGATGCTCTGGTACGGGGTCTTCTTCGGCAACCACGAGAAGATGAACGCCTGGTTCGGCATCCCGCATCACGAGGTGGCCGGGGCGGTCGAGCCGGGGGCGGAGAACGCGCCGGCCGCGGGCACCGAGGCGGCGCATACCGAGGCTGCGCCTGCGGCCGGGACCGAGGCGGCGCATACCGAGGCGGCGCCGGCGGACCATGCCGCTGCGCCGGCCGAGGGGCATGTCGCCGAGGTCGGGGGGCCGATCGGGGCGGTGTTCTTCGGGCCCGACAACGAGACCATCGAGCGAGCGCACGAGAGCCCGGCGCTGGTGAAGACGGCACCGTTCTTCGCGATGCTGATCGGGTTCCTCGTCGCTTACTGGTTCTACATCGTGAACCCGTCGCTGCCGCGGCGGCTCGCGGCGAACCAGCCGGTGCTCTACCGCTTCCTGCTCAACAAGTGGTACTTCGACGAGATCTACGACTTCGTCCTCGTGCGCCCGGCCCGCTGGCTCGGGACGCTGCTCTGGAAGGGCGGCGACCAGGGGGCGATCGACGGCACGCTGAACGGCGTCGCGATGGGGATCGTCCCGTGGTTCACCCGCCTCGCCGGGCGGGCGCAGTCGGGGTACCTCTTCCACTACGCCTTCGCGATGGTGATCGGGCTCGTCGTCCTGACGCTCTGGCTTGGCCTCGGGATCGGGGGGCACTGAGATGGGGAGCCTGCTCTCGCTCGTCACCTTCCTGCCGCTGATCGGGGCGATCGTGCTGCTGCTCTTCCTCGGCGGCAACGACGAGGCCTCGCAGCGGAACGCCAAGATGCTCGCGCTCGTCACCACGATCGCGACCTTCCTGATCTCGCTCTTCATCCTTGCGGGCTACGACGCCTCGAACCCGGGCTTCCAGTTCGTCGAGGAGCGGCCCTGGATCGGCGGCCTCACCTACAAGATGGGCGTCGACGGCATCTCGGTCCTGTTCGTGATGCTGACGACCTTCCTGATGCCGATCACCATCCTCTCGACCTGGGGCGTGACCGACCGGGTCAAGGAGTACATGGTCGCCTTCCTGGTGCTCGAGACGCTGATGCTCGGCGTCTTCTGCGCCCTCGACCTCGTCCTCTTCTACATCTTCTTCGAGGGCGGGCTGATCCCGATGTTCCTGATCATCGGGATCTGGGGCGGCAAGGACCGGATCTATGCCGCCTTCAAGTTCTTCCTCTATACCTTCCTCGGCTCCGTCCTGATGCTGGTCGCGATGATCGCGATGTACTGGCAGGCCGGCACCACCGACATCCCGACGCTGCTGACGCACCAGTTCTCCTCGGAGACGATCCGGGTGCTCGGGATCACCATCGTCGGCGGGACGCAGACGCTGCTGTGGCTGGCGTTCTTCGCCAGCTTCGCGGTGAAGATGCCGATGTGGCCGGTGCACACCTGGCTGCCCGACGCGCACGTGCAGGCCCCGACGGCGGGCTCGGTGATCCTGGCGGCGATCCTGCTGAAGATGGGCGGCTACGGCTTCCTGCGCTTCTCGGTGCCGATGTTCCCGGTGGCCTCGGAGATCATGGCGAGCTTCGTCTTCACGCTGTCGGTGGTCGCGATCATCTACACCAGCCTCGTCGCGATGATGCAGGAGGACATGAAGAAGCTGATCGCCTATTCGTCGGTCGCCCACATGGGCTTCGTGACGATGGGGATCTTCGCCTTGAACCGGCAGGGGATCGACGGGGCGATCTTCCAGATGCTGTCGCACGGCTTCATCTCGGGGGCGCTCTTCCTCATCGTGGGCGTGATCTACGACCGGATGCACACCCGCGAGATCGCCGCCTACGGCGGCCTCGTGGTGCGGATGCCGGTCTATGCCCTGGTGTTCATGCTCTTCACCCTCGGCAACGTCGGCCTGCCGGGGACGTCGGGCTTCGTCGGCGAGTTCCTGACGCTCGCGGGCGCCTTCCAGGTCTCGACCTGGGTCGCCTTCTTCGCGGCGACGGGGGTGATCTTCTCGGCCTGCTATGCGCTCTGGCTCTATCGTCGGGTGGTGTTCGGGGAGCTCGTCAAGGAGAGCCTGAAGACGATCCAGGACATGAGCCGCCGCGAGAAGGCGCTCTTCGTGCCGCTGATCGCGGCGATGATCCTGCTCGGGGTCTACCCCGCGTATGTGCTCGACACCATCGGCGCCTCGGTCGGGGCGCTGATCGACCAGACCCATACCGCGCTGGCGGCGGCCCATGCCGCCACGGCGCTGGCCGCGAACTGAGGGGCCCGCGATGGATAGCGCGAACCTGAACGTCGTCCTCCCCGAGGTCGTCCTCGCCGTCTACGCGATGGCGGCGCTGATGTGGGGCGCCTATGCCGGGCGCGAGGTGGGCAAGCCGGTGCTCTGGCTGTCGGTGATCCTGCTGGCGCTGGTGGGGCTCTGGGTCGGCTTCCAGCCGGAGGGGACGCGGACGGCCTTCGACGGGTCCTTCGTCAATGACGGCTTCGCGCGGTTCTCGAAGGTGATGGTGCTCTTCGGCGCCGCGGCGGCGCTGGCGCTCTCGAAGGAGTACCTCGAGGCGAACGGCCTGCTGAAGTTCGAGTATCCGGTGCTGATCGTCCTCGCGGTCGTGGGGATGATGACGATGGTGTCGGCGCGCGACCTCATCGTCCTCTACCTCGGGCTCGAGCTGCAGTCGCTGGCGCTCTACGTCGTCGCGGCCTTCCGCCGCGACTCGCTGCGCTCGACGGAAGCGGGCCTGAAGTACTTCGTCCTCGGCTCGCTGTCGTCGGGGCTGCTGCTCTATGGGGCGAGCCTGACCTACGGCTTCTCCGGCACCACCTCGTTCGAGGGGATCGCGCAGGCGATCGGCGGCGCGGCGCTGCCGCTGGGGCTGGTGTTCGGGCTCGTCTTCCTCGCGGCGGGCATCGCCTTCAAGGTGTCGGCGGTGCCCTTCCACATGTGGACGCCCGACGTCTACGAGGGCTCGCCGACGCCGGTCACCGCCTTCTTCGCCACGGCGCCCAAGGCCGCGGCGGCGGCGATGTTCGCGCGGCTGCTGCTCGACGCCTTCGGCGGCGCCGTCGACCAGTGGCAGCAGATCCTCTGGCTGCTCTCGGTCGCCTCGATGTTCCTCGGCGCCTTCGCGGCGATCGGGCAGCGGGACTTCAAGCGGCTGATGGCCTATTCCTCGATCAGCCACATGGGCTATGCGCTGATGGGGCTCGCGGCGGGGACGCAGGAGGGGGCGCAGTCGCTGCTGATCTATCTCGCGATCTACGTCACGATGAACATCGGCGTCTTCGCCTTCATCCTGAACATGGAGCGCGACGGAAAGCCGGTGACGGACATCTACTCGCTCGGGCTCTACTCCAAGGTGCATCCGGCCCGGGCGCTCGCGCTGGCCGTGCTGCTCTTCAGCCTTGCCGGCGTCCCGCCGCTGGTCGGCTTCTTCGGGAAGTTCTACGTGCTGAAGGCGGCCGTCGACGCGCACCTCTACTGGCTCGCCGTTCTCGGCGTGATCGCCAGCGTGATCGGCGCCTACTACTACCTGCGGATCGTCTACCTGATGTACTTCGGCACCGCCTCCGAGCCGTTGACCGGGCGGATGCCGATGGTGCATGGGGTGCTCCTCGCGATCTCGGCGGTGGCGATGGTCGTCGGCGTCGTCAACCTCTTCGGGGTCGAGGCGATCGCCGCCAGCGCCGCCGCCACCCTCGTTCCCTGAGGCATGGACGCCTGGCCCCGCGGAGTCGGGCGCGAGATCCTCGCCGAGGCCGACAGCACCAACGCCGAGGCGCTGCGCCGCGCCGCCGCGGGCGCCGTCGGCCCGCTCTGGATCCTCGCCCGCCGGCAGACGGCCGCCCGCGGCCGCCGCGGGCGGCCGTGGGCGATGGCGCCGGGCAACTTCGCCGCCACGCTGCTCGATCGGCCGCCCGGGGGGCTCGCGCTCCGCTCGTTCGTCGCGGCGCTCGGGCTCTACGACGCGATGGTGACGGTCACCGGCCGCCCGGCGCTTCTCGCGCTGAAGTGGCCGAACGACGTGCTCCTGGCCGGCGGCAAGCTCGCCGGCATCCTGCTCGAGTCCGGTCCCGCCGGCACGCTCGCGACCGGCATCGGCGTGAACCTCGCCAGCGCCCCCGACCCCGCGACACTCGAGCCCGGCGCCGCGATGCCGGTCAGCCTGCGCGAGGCCACCGGCATCGCCGTGACGCCCGAGGACTTCCTCGACGTCCTCGCGCCCGCCTATGCCTACTGGGAAGCGCGGCTCCGCGCCGAGGGCTTCGCGCCGCTGCGTGCGGCCTGGCTGGCCCGGGCCAAGGGCCTGGGCGAGGAGGTCACCGCGCGCCTGCCGGGGCGGAGCCACACCGGCCGCTTCGAGTCGGTGGACGAGACCGGGGCGCTGGTGCTCGCCACCGACGCCGGGCGGCTGGTGCTGCCGGCGGCGGAGGTGCACTTCGCCGGGGCGCTCGATGCTGCTCGCCATTGACGTCGGCAACACCAACGCCGTCTTCGCCGTCCACGACGGCGAGACGACCGTCGGGGAATTCCGCTGCCGCACCGAGCGGCAACGCACCGCCGACGAATATTTCGTCTGGCTGCAGCAGCTGATGGCGTTCAACGGCATCGACGAGAAGGTCGACTCCGTCATCGTCTCCTCGGTCGTGCCGCAGGTCCTGTTCAACCTGCGCGTCCTCGCCGACCGCTACTTCCATACCCGCGCCAAGGTGGTCGGCCGCCCCGACGTGCGGCTGCCGATCGCGCCCCGCGTCGATCCCGCCGCGCAGGTCGGCGCCGACCGACTGGTCAACACCGTCGGCGCGCACGACCGCTACGGCGGCAACCTGATCGTCGTCGACTTCGGCACCGCGACGACCTTCGACGTCGTCGACGACGACGGCGCCTATGTCGGCGGCGTCATCGCGCCGGGCGTCAACCTCTCGCTCAAGGCGCTGCACGACGCCGCCGCGGCGCTGCCCTTCATCGACGTCACCAAGCCCGAGCGCGTGGTCGGCACCAACACGGTCGCCTGCATGCAGTCCGGCATCTACTGGGGATACATCGGCCTCGTCGAGGGCATGTGCGCGCGCATCCGCGCCGAGCGCGCCCGAAGGATGACGGTCGTCGGGACCGGGGGACTGTCCACCCTCTTCGCACAAGGGACAGACGTGCTCGAGAAGATCGACACCGACCTGACCATCCACGGGCTGGTGCTGATCGATCGCCTGAACAGGGAGTGACCGCGACCGCATGGCAAAGCCAGACCGGCTGATCTACCTGCCCCTCGGCGGGGCGGGCGAGATCGGCATGAACATGTACCTCTACGGCTACGGGCCGGAGGGCGCCGAGCGCTACATCCTCGTCGACATGGGGGTGTCGTTCCCGACCATGGAAGCGACCCCCGGGGTCGAGCTGGTCATGGCGGATCCCGCCTGGATCCAGGCCCGCGCCGACCGGCTGGAGGCGATCTTCATCACCCACGGCCACGAGGACCACGTCGGCGCCCTGGGCCTCCTCTGGCACCGGCTGCAGGCGCCGGTCTATGCCCGCCGCTTCACCGCGGCCCTCGCCAAGGGCAAGATGGAGCGTGCCGGCCAGCCGACCGACGCGGTGCGCCAGGTGGACCCCTTGCCGCACGTCGTGCACGCCGGCCCCTTCACCGTCGGCTTCCTGCCGATCGCGCATTCGATCCCGGAGAGCTCGGCCCTCGTCATCGACACGCCGGCCGGCCGCATCTTCCACAGTGCCGACTTCAAGGCCGACCCGACGCCGCTGGTCGGCGAGCCCTTCGACCCCGAGGCGCTGCGGGCGATCGGCGACCGGGGCGTCAAGGTGCTGGCCTGCGATTCCACCAACGTCTTCAACGCCCATCCCGGGCGCTCCGAGGCGTCGCTGATCGGACCGATCGGCGCGCTGATGGAGGCGGCGCCGGGCCTCGTCGTCGCGACGACCTTCGCCTCGAACGTGGCGCGGCTGCGCACGCTCGCGCGCGCCGGCCGCGACTCCGGGCGGCAGATCGTCGTGCTCGGCCGCGCGATGAACACGATGCTGAAGACTGCGCACGCGGCCGAGGTGCTCGACGACTTCCCGGCTCTCCTCGACCCGCTCGACACCGGCGGCGTGCCGCGGCGCAACCTGCTCCTGCTCGTCACCGGCAGCCAGGGCGAGCGCCGCGCCGCCGCGGCGCAGCTGGCGCAGGGCCGCTACCTGGGCTTCGACCTCGGCGAGGGAGATACCTTCCTCTTCTCGTCGAAGACGATCCCCGGCAACGAGACGGCGGTCTCGCGCGTGCTGAACGGGCTTTCCGAGAAGGGCGTGACGGTCGTCGACGATGCCGACGGCCGCTACCACGTCTCGGGCCACCCGAACCGGCCGGACCTCGTGACGCTGCAGGAGCTCTTGCGGCCGAAGATGCTCGTCCCGATGCACGGCGAGCATCGGCACCTGTCGGCCCACGCGGCGCTCGCCCGCGAGCGCGGCATCCCGTCGGCCATCGCCCCGAACGGGACGCTGCTCGACTTGACCGGCGAGGCGCCGCGGATTGCCGAGCGTATCGAGACCGGCCGGGTCTATCTCGACGGCACCGTGATGATCGGGGCGATGGACGGCGTCGTCCGCGACCGCATCCGCATGGCGACCCGGGGCCATGTCGCCGTCTCGATCATCATCGACGAATCCGGCCGCCCGCTGGGCGACGCCTGGGTCGAGGCGACCGGGCTGCCCGACAACCCGAGGATGCGCGACGGCCTCGAGGGCGCGATCGAGGCCGAGCTCGGCCGGGCGCTGGCGCGGGCGAAGAAGGCCGAGCTCGCCGACGACGATGCCCTCGACGAGCTCGCGCGCCGCACCTGCGCCCGCGTCTGCGACAACGCCATCGGCCGCAAGCCGGTGGTCGCGGTGATGATCAGCCGGCTGGAGGCGTGAGGCGCGGCAGCTACGGCTTGCCGAGGACCGGCCGCTCGCGGAGCACGAGCCAGAGGAGCGCGCCGCCGGCGGCGGCGAGGAACGGGATCGTCGCCAGGTTGACGGCGATCCAGCCGTGCGCCGGGTCTCCCCCGGTGCAGTTCATCAGCCCGCCCGAGGCGAGCGAGGCGAGGGCGACGAGGCCGAAGACCGCGAAGTCGTTCATCCCCTGGACGCGGCCGCGCTCCTGGGCGGTATGGGCGGCGGTCAGCATCGCGGTCGCGCCGATGAAGGCGAAGTTCCAGCCGAGCCCGAGCAGGATCAATGTCAGCGCGAAATGTGGCAGCGTCGCGCCGGTATAGCCGGTCACGCCGGCAGCGGCGAGAAGCAGCAGGCCGGCGGCGATCACCCGCTCGACCCCGAAGCGCGCGATCAGCGTGCCGGTGAAGAAGGAGGGCGCGAACATCGCGATCACGTGCCCCGACACCACGTTGGCGGCGGTCCCGGTGCCGAAGCCACAGCCGACGACCGCGAGCGGCGTCGATGTCATCACGAGGTTCATCAGCGCGTAGCTGACCATGGCGCAGAGCATGGCGACCGCGATCCGCGGCGTGCGGATCAGCTCGAGCCGGGAGCGGGCGCGCGGGCCGTCGCCGGACAGCGGCCTCGGCCGCGGGCTGTCGAGGAGCGCGAAGAGCCAGACGCCGAGGACGTTCAGCGCCGCCGCGGCGGCGTAGGCGCCGGCGAAGGGCGTGGGCGCCAGGGCGTCGGCGGTGAGCGCCACGAGCTGCGGCCCGATGATCGCCGAGGCGAGGCCGGCTCCCATGACGTAGGAGATCGCCCGCGGCTGGAAGTCCTCCGGCGCCCCGTCGGTGGCGGCGAAGCGGAAGAAGCCCTGCGCCGACTGGTAGAGGCCGGAGAGGAACGAGCCGAGCAGGAAGAGGGTGAAGGAGCCGTGGAGCAGGGCCAGCACGCAGAGCGTCGAGCCGACGCCGCCGCCGACCGCGCCGAGGACGAACCCGAGCGTCCGCCCGCGGCGCTGCATCAGGCCGGAGAGGAGCGGCGCCGACAGCATGCTGCCGGCGAGGATCATGGTGATCGGCAGCGTCGCGAGGCACTTGCTCGGCGAGAGGAGCTGCCCGGCGAGGCCGCCGAGGATGAAGGTGACGGGCAGCTGCGAGCCGAGCACCACCTGCGCCGCCACGAGCACCCGGAGGTTGCGGCGGGCGCGGGCCCCGGCGGTCGGCGTGGTGTCGGTCATTCGGTCCTTCTACCGTTGCCGGGCGCGCCGTGCTAGACGCGCGGGCATGCTCGGGCGGATCATCGAGACCGACGCGGACGTGGCCGAGGGGGCGGCGCACCTCGCGGCGATCGAGCCGCATTTCGCCGCGGCGCTGGCGCTGACCGGACCGCTGCCGCTGCGGCGGCGGCCGGACGGGTTCGAGACGCTCTTCAGCGCCATCGTCAGCCAGCAGGTGTCGACGGCGGCCGCCGGCGCAATCTGGGGCCGGCTGGCGGCGATGGGCGCCAACGCGCCGGAGGGGCTGATGGCGGCGAGCGACGAGGCGCTGCGCGCGGCCGGGCTGTCGCGGCAGAAGATCGCCTACGGCCGGGCGATCGCCGGCGGCGGGCTCGATTTCGCGGCGCTGCGCGCGATGCCCGATGCCGAGGTCGTGGCGGCGCTGACCCGGATCAAGGGGATCGGCGTCTGGACCGCCGAGGTCTACGCGATGTTCTCGCTCGGGCGCGCCGACGTCTTCGCGCCGGGCGACCTGGCGCTGCGCGACTCGGCGCAGCGGCTGTTCGGGCTCGCGGCACGGCCGGGCGAGAAGGAGCTGCGCGCGATGAGCCTCGCCTGGTCGCCCTGGCGATCGGTGGCGGCGCGGCTGCTCTGGGCCTACTACCGGGTGGCGCGGGGCCGCGAGGGCGTGCGCTGAGGAGGGCGGCGATGGGCGACGGGCACGACCGGATCCCCGAGGTGGCGCTGGCCTGGAGGCGCGAGGGGCGGCCGGTGGCGATCGCCACCGTGGTCGAGACCTGGGGCTCGGCGCCGCGGCCGGCCGGGGCGCAGCTCGTGATCGTGCCCGAGGTCCAGATGGCCGGCTCGGTGTCGGGCGGCTGCGTCGAGGGCGCGGTCGTGGCCGAGGGGCTGGCGGCGCTGGCCGACGGGCGGCCGCGGCTCGTCGACTACGGGGTCAGCGATGCCGACGCCTTCGCGGCTGGACTCGCCTGCGGTGGGCGCATCCGGGTCATGGTCGAGCCGGTCGGCATCGGGCAGGGGCCGGAGCCTGAGCTGATCGAGCGGCTCGCGGCCGCGCGCGCCGCGCGGGTGCCGGTCGTCTACGCGGTCCGGCCCGAGGGCTGGGAGCGCCGCCTCGTCGCCGCCGCCGGCGACCCCCTCTGGCCGGAGGCCGAGGCGGCGATGATCGCCGACCGCTCGGGCTTCGCCGGCGACTGGTTCCTCGGCGTGCACAACCCGCCGCTCCGCCTCGCGGTCGTCGGCGGCGTCCATATCGCGCAGGCGCTCGTCCCGATGGCGCGCATCGCCGGCTACGACGTCCTCGTCGTCGACCCGCGCGACGCCTTCGCGAGCCCCTCGCGCTTTCCCGACGCCGCGCTGTCGGGCGACTGGCCGGACGCGGCGCTCGCGGCCTTCGGGCTGGACGGCCGGACGGCGGTGGTGGCGCTGACCCACGAGGCGCGGCTCGACGACCCGGCGCTGGCGGTCGCGTTGCGCTCGCCGGCCTTCTACGTCGGCGTGCTCGGCTCGACCCGGACGCACGCGAAGCGGGTCGAACGGCTGCGGGCGGCGGGGCTCGAGGGCACCGACATCGCGCGGCTGCATGCGCCGGTCGGCGCCGATATCGGGGCGAGGTCGCCGGCCGAGATCGCGATCGCGATCCTCGCCCAGGTCACCGAGCGGCTGCGCCGCCCCGGGACGCGGCCTTGATGCCGCATGTCGCGGCCGTCATCCTGGCCGCCGGAGCGGGCCGGCGGATGCGCGGGGCGGACAAGCTGCTCGAGCCCGTCGCCGGGCGGCCGGCGCTGCGCGCGGTTGCCGAGGCGGCGCTGGCGAGCCGCGCCGCCGAGGTCGTCGTCGTGCTGCCGCCCGAGGCGCCGGCGCGCCGAGCCGCGCTGGCCGGGCTGCCGGTGTGCATCGTCGATGCGGCCGATGCGGCGGAGGGGATCGCCGCCTCGCTGCGGGCCGGGCTCGCCGCGGTCGAGGACCGCGCGGACGCGCTGGTCGTTCTCCTCGCCGACATGCCGGAAGTCGACGGGGCGGCGATCGACCGCGTGATCGCCGCCTTCGACCCCGGCGCCAGGGCCGCGATCTGGCGGGCGGCGAGCGCCGACGGCCTTCCCGGCCATCCGGTGCTGTTCGGCCGCCGCCACTTCCCCGCGCTGGCGGCGCTGACCGGCGACCAGGGCGCCCGCGGACTGCTCCGGGCGGCGGCGGTGGTCGCGGTGCCGACGCCCGGACGGGGTGCGATCATCGACCTCGACACGCCGGAGGACTGGGCGGCGTGGCGCGAGGCCTCTGGACAGACGCCGCCGCCTGGCGATTAGTGCAGGGCGTCCGTCCAGGGGCCGGCGGTGACGCTTCTGACGACTTCATCGCTCTTCGGCAACGAGAACCTTTGGGCGCAGTCGGTGATGACCGGCGCGCTGGCGCTGCTGATCTTTGCCGGGCTGCTGATCATCGTTGCCGTCGACCATCCGTTCTCCGGCACGCTGCACGTGCCGCCGGAGGCGGCGCGGAGCGATTTCGTCGGTCAGGGATAGCGGGCGGCGGCGAGCTCGATGTTGAAGAGGCTCGGGTCGAGCGAGATGTTGGTCGTCACGCCGGTGAGGACGACACGGGTTCTTGCGCCGGCCTTGGTGGTGATCTCCCATTGCTTCAGCGCCACCGGCGCGGGCGAGAAGGTCATCACCATGCGGCCGGAGTCGGGCGCGCGCGGGTCGACGACGGTGATGTCGATGCCGTTGGCGTCCTGCGTGGCGCCGAGGACCAGCCCGGGCTCGGTCAGGCTGAGCCGGTCGCGCAGCAAGAGGCCGAGCGGGGTCTTGTCGAGCGGATAGCGGGTCGGATTGCGGTTCGACTTCGGGTCGAAGACCCCGACCCAGGTGCCGTCGGCGATGACCATGGCGCCCTTCGGCGCGTCGTACTCGAAGCGGATGCGGCCGGGCTTCTGCAGGTAGAAGCGGCCGGTCTGGACCGAGCCGTTGGGGTTCGTCTGCCGGAAGCTCCCCTGGGCGCTGCGGAGCCCGGCGAGGTAGCCCTCGACGGCGCTGACGTTGACGGCGGCCGCCGCGGCGCGCGCGAGGGGCATGAGGGCGAGGGCGAGGAGCAGGCTGCGGCGGTCCATCCCCGGGGTATAGGACGTCGCGCGGCCGGATGCACGGGGGCGCGCGCTCACGTGTGCGCCAGCCGAGACGGCCGGGCGCGCTCCGTGCTAGGCAGGGGGCGCGAAGAAGGGAGGTGGGCGATGGAGATCATGCGCGGCGGCACGCGGCCGTCCGGCAGCGGCAATGCCGCATATTTCACCGGGCGCGTCCGGCAGGACCCGGTGGTCGAGGCGCCGGCGCCGGCGCGGGTCCGGGCGGTCCTCGTGACCTTCGAGCCGGGCGCGCGGACCAATTGGCACACCCATCCGCTGGGGCAGACCCTGGTCGTCACGCAGGGCTTCGGCCGCTGCCGATGCTGGGGCGGTCCGGTCGAGGAGCTCCGGCCCGGCGACGTCGTCTGGATCCCGCCGGGCGAGAAACACTGGCACGGCGCGGCGCCGGGGGTGGCGCTGGTCCACCTCGCCATCCACGAGTCGCTCGACGGCAAGCACGTCGACTGGCTCGAGCCGGTGTCGGACGAAGACTACGGGGCGGACGAGGCCTAGGTTCCTCGTCTTCCACTTCGCGTCGGAGGCGGCGCGGGCGTGGTCCGGCTGGGACGCCTGCCGCCGGCGCGGAAGGCCGGTCCCGTCCTGAAGGATCACGCGAGCGACGGGGCGCGGTCGATCTGCACGGCGAGGGTAGAGTCGGGGCGGATCGTCAGGTCGCGGTGGCCCGAGGGCGTGCGGATGCCGTTGGCGCGGAACTTCTCCCAGAGCGCCAGCAGTACCGCGCTGCGGACGTTGATGACGCCGTTGGCCGGATCCTCGATCCAGAAGCGCATCTCGAGGTTCACCGCGCTGTCGCCGAAGCCCATCAGCCGGCAGACCGGCGCAGGGTTGGCGAGGACGCGCGGCATCTCGCGGGCGGCCTCCTCGGCCAGCTGCATCGCCAGCCGCACGTCGCTGTCGAAGGAGACCCCGATCGGGGTCAAGAGCCGCAGGCGGTTGTTGGTGTAGGACCAGTTGATGACGCGGCGCGAGATCAGGTCCTCGTTCGGCACCAGCCATTCGGTGCCGTCGCGCGTTGTCAGCGAGACGTAGCGGGCGTTGAGCGCCGTCACCCAGCCGAAGAGCTGCTTGTGGTGGTCGCCGGGGTCCGTGAGCTCGACCACGTCGCCGGGCTTGATCGAGCGGTCGAAGAGCAGGATCAGCCCGCTGATCAGGTTCGAGATCGGCTTCTGCAGCCCGAAGCCGA
Source organism: Amaricoccus sp. (assembly GCA_046348975.1). GTDB lineage: Bacteria > Pseudomonadota > Alphaproteobacteria > Rhodobacterales > Rhodobacteraceae > Amaricoccus. The sequence continues at coordinate 69,251 of JAXMDF010000001.1, forward strand.
TGCCGACGCCGAGGGCGCCGGTGAAGAGGGCGAAGGCCGAGAGGTCGATGCCGGTCGAGGTCAGCGCGACGACGAGCGCGAGCCCGACCAGCGAGAAGCGGATGAGCTTGCTCGTCAGCACCCTGAGCGACGGGGTCAGGCTCGGGGCGCGCTGCACGCGCTGCTCCAGGAGCCGCGAGACGAAGACCGCCGCCCAGAGCAGCGCCGCGATCTCGGCGGTCGAGCGCAGGATGTCGAGGGCCGACACGCGGCTCTGCCCGAGCCGGAAGCCGATCTGGTCGAGCCAGGCCAGCGTCGGCGCCAGCAGCCCGAGGATGTTGAGGGTCGCGACCGCGAAGGCGGCGATGGCGATCACGCGCGACCAGAAGTCGTTGCGGATCAGCCGGGCGAGGAGCCGGATCACCACCCAGGCGCCGAGGAGGTTCAGCGTGGTCGTCAGCAACAGGCTCGGCCAGCCGAGCTGGGTCGCGATGCCTGCGGCGATCGCGACGAGCACGAGCGCCGCGACGGGCCGCGCGACCGAGTGGCCGGCGGTGGCGAGCTCGCGTGCCGGGACGCTGACGCCCGGGCGGGCGGCGTATGCGGCGAGCCGGAGGCGGACCGGCCGGGCGAGGAGCCGCGCGAGGAGGAGCCCCGCGAGGATCGCCGCGGCCTGGCCGAGGGTCGAGAGGACGAGCAGCTGCGTCAGCGTCCAGTGCTCGATCCGCATCTGCAGGTTCTCGATCGCGATCATGTCGACCAGTCGCTGATAGCTTTCCATCGTCGGGGGCCCTCGGCTGCGCTAACGTGAGTATCCCAGCCGGGAGTCGGGCAAACAACTGCCCCGGCGCGCCAAGGATGGAGGCGCGGTGGAAGAAGCGAAGGGAAAGGGCCGGCGCGGCGTGCTGGCCGTGGCCGTGGTGGCGCTGCTCGCGGCGGCGCCCGCGGCCGGCGTCGAGCCGGTGCTCGCGTCGATCGGCACCGGCGACAAGTCCGGGGTCTACTACCTGGCCGGCGGCGCCATCTGCGGCTTCGTCGACGCGGAGCGCTGGACGACCGGGATCCGCTGCCTCGCCGAGAGCACGGACGGGTCGATCGACAACCTGCGCGCGGTGCGGAACGGCACCCGCACCTTCGGGCTCGTCCAGTCCGACTGGCAGCACCACGCCTTCTACGGCACCGACGTCTTCCGCCAGGCCGGCCCCGACCGCGACCTGCGCTCGGTCGTGAGCCTGTTCCGCGAGCCCTTCACCGTCGTGGCGCGGCCCGACGCCGGGATCGGCGGCATCGCCGACCTGAAGGGCAAGCGGGTGAACCTCGGGCCGAGCGGGTCCGGCGGCCGGGCCACCATGCGCGTGGTCATGGACGCGATGGGCTGGACCGACGAGAGCTTCGCCTACGTCGACGACCTGGCGATGGCGGACGTGCCGCGCGCGCTCTGCGCCGGCGAGATCGACGCGGCCGTCGCCATCGTCGCCCATCCGAACCAGAGCGTCGAGGAGATGATGCGTTCCTGCAACGCGGTGCTGGTGCCGGTGAACGGCCCCGGGATCGAGCGGATGATGGACGAGAACACCTTCTACGCCCCCGGCGAGGTTTCCGCCGGCACCTACGACGGCCAGACGGCGAGCGTCCCGAGCTTTGCGGTCACCGCGACGCTCGTGACCTCGTCGCGGACCTCGCCGGCGGTGGTCTACGAGGTGACCAAGGCGCTGTTCCAGAACTTCGACGCCTTCCGGGCGGCCCACCCCGCCTTCGCCGACATCGAGAAGGAGCGGATGTTCTCGGAGGGCCTGACTGCGCCGCTGCACGACGGGGCGCTGCGCTATCTGCCGGAGGCCAAGCTCCGCTGACGGAGCGGGGCCGGGCGTCCGGCGGCGCGGGGCGCTCAACCTCTCCGCGGCTTCGATCTCAATAGAGGAAATACCGCTGCGCCATCGGCAGGACCTCGGCCGGCTCGCAGGTGAGGAGCTCGCCGTCGGCCCTCACTTCGTAGGTCTCGGGGTCGACCTCGATGGCGGGGGTGGCGGCGTTGAGCTTCATGGCGGACTTGCCGATGCCGCTGCGGGTGTTCTCGACCGGGAGCGTCGACTTGGCGAGGCCGAGCTTCCCCGCGATGCCCTCGGCTTCGGCAGCGGCGGAGACGAAGGTGACGGCGGAGGCCTCGACGGCGCGGCCCATCGCGCCCCACATCGGGCGGGTGTAGACGGGCTGCGGGGTTGGGATCGAGGCGTTGGGGTCGCCCATCTGGGCGACGACGATCGAGCCGCCGATCAGCACCATCTCGGGCTTCACGCCGAAGAAGGCCGGGGACCAGAGGACGAGGTCGGCGCGCTTGCCCTCCTCGACCGAGCCGATGTGGCGGCTGACGCCGTGGGCGATCGCGGGGTTGATGGTGTATTTGGCGACGTAGCGCTTGACGCGGGCGTTGTCGTTCTCGCCGGTTTCCTCGGGGAGGCGGCCGCGCTGGACCTTCATCTTGTGGGCGGTCTGCCAGGTGCGGATGATCACCTCGCCGATGCGGCCCATCGCCTGGCTATCCGACGAGATGATCGAGAAGGCGCCGAGGTCGTGCAGGATGTCCTCGGCGGCGATCGTCTCCTTGCGGATGCGGGATTCGGCGAAGGCCACGTCCTCGGGGATGTTCGGGTCGAGGTGGTGGCAGACCATGAGCATGTCGAGATGCTCTTCGAGGGTGTTCTTCGTGTAGGGCCGGGTCGGGTTGGTCGAGGACGGGATCACGTTCGGCTGGCCGCAGACCTTGATGATGTCGGGGGCGTGGCCGCCGCCGGCGCCTTCGGTGTGGAAGGCGTGGATGGTGCGGCCGGCGATGGCCTTGATCGTGTCCTCGACGAAGCCCGACTCGTTCAGCGTGTCGGTGTGGATCATCACCTGGACGTCCATCTCGTCGGCGACGCGCAGGCAGCAGTCGATGGCGGCGGGCGTCGTGCCCCAGTCCTCGTGCAGCTTCAGCGCGCAGGCGCCGGCGCGGACCATCTCCTCGAGGGCGGCGGGGCGGCTGGCGTTGCCCTTGCCGGAGACGCCGATGTTCATAGGGACGGCGTCGACGGCCTGCAGCATGCGGCCGATGTGCCAGGGGCCGGGGGTGCAGGTGGTGGCGAGCGTGCCGTGGGCGGGACCGGTGCCGCCGCCGAGCATGGTGGTCATCCCGGCGTGCAGCGCGTCGTCGATCTGCTGCGGGCAGATGAAGTGGATGTGGGCGTCGAAGCCGCCGGCGGTGAGGATCCTGCCCTCGCCGGCGATGACCTCGGTGCCGGGGCCGATGACGATCGTGACGCCGGGCTGGGTGTCGGGGTTGCCGGCCTTGCCGATCCTGGCGATGCGGCCGTCGCGGAGGCCGACGTCGGCCTTGTAGATGCCGGTCCAGTCGAGGATCAGCGCGTTGGTGATGACGGTGTCGACGGCGCCCTCGGCGCGGGAGGCCTGGGATTGCCCCATGCCGTCGCGGATCACCTTGCCGCCGCCGAACTTCACCTCCTCGCCGTAGGTGGTGAGATCCCGCTCGACCTCGATGACGAGCTCGGTGTCGGCGAGGCGGAGGCGGTCGCCGGTGGTCGGGCCGTACATGTCGGCATAGGCGGCGCGGGAGAGCGTGGCGGGCATGGGCTGACCTCAGAGCGGCATGCGGAGGGAGATGACGCCGGGCTCGTTCCGGGCGTACTCGGGCGGGTCGGGGTCGGGGGCGAAGCCGAGCCTGTAGTAGAGCGGCAGCGCCTCGACCCGCTCGTTCAGGGCGTCGAGGCGGACCTCGCGGTAGCCGAGGGCGCGGGCCTCGGCCAGCAGCGCCTCGCAGAGCGCCCGGCCGACGCCGCAGCCGCGAGCGGCGTCGGCGACGTACATGCGGTTGAGCTCGCAGACGCCCGGGGAATAGGGCTTGAGCATGACGACGCCGACCGGGGCGCCGTCGAGGCGGGCGAGCATGCATTCGCCGTGCGGCGGGGCGAAGTGGTCGCGGAAGGTGGCGAGCTGACCCTCGAAGTCCTGGATGACCAGGTAGGCGTCGATGGCGGCGTCCTTCTCGGGATAGGTCGCGCGCATGTAGGCGAAGAAGTCGCGGGCGAGCTGCGAGGCGGCAGCGATGTCGTCGTCGCTGCGGACCGGGGCGATGCCGATGGCGGGCTCAGGCATGGGAAGCGAGGGCGGCCGGGGTTTGTCCGGGCCCGGACAAACCAGTAAGATATTGATATTGCACAACACTGCCCCCGGGCATTAACCGGACAGCAACCATTGACGCCGGGCCGCGGGCGGCGGTCAGCGCGAGCGCCCGTCGAAGGAGCGCGCGGCGAGCGCGCGCGGGTCGACGCCGTCGAGGCAGTTGCAGTTGATCGCGACCATCGGCGTGCCGTCGGGGGCGGTGGCGTAGGAGAAGGACTGGATGCCGCAGATCTTGCAGAACTCGTGGCGGATGGCGTTGGTGTTGAAGGTGTACTCGGTGAGCGCGTCCTCGCCGCGCAGCAGCGCGAAGTCCTTGCGCGGCGTGAAGGCGAGCACCGAGCCCAGGCGCTGGCAGCGCGAGCAGTTGCAGACGACGGGGCTCGAGATGTCGACGTCGGCCTCGAAGGCGACGGCGCCGCAATGGCACGATCCGGTATGGTGCTCGACGCTCATTCCAGTGCTCCCATGACCTCCGCGTTGAACCCGAAGACGCGGCGGGCGCCCGCGTAGGGGACGAGGCGAATCTCGCGGGTCTGGCCGGGCTCGAAGCGGACCGCGGTGCCGGCGGGGATGTCGAGCCGGCGGCCGCGGGCGGCGGCTCGGTCGAAGTCGAGGGCGGCGTTGGTCTCGGCGAAATGGTAGTGCGAGCCGACCTGGATCGGGCGGTCGCCGGTGTTCGCGACCGTCAGCGCGACCGGGTCGTGGCCGGCGTTCAGCGTGATGCTGCCGGGGGCGGGGAGGAGCTCGCCGGGGATCATCGGGGGCCTCAGGCCAGGACCAGCGCGACCCCGCCCAGGCAGGCGAGGGCGCCGATCGCGCGGGCGAAGGCCGGGCGGCCGAGGCTGCCGGCGGCGAAGCCGAGCGCGAGGCCGACGCCGTGCAGCATCGAGGTGGCGACCACGAACCCCGCAGCGTAGGGCAGGCCGCCGAGCCCGGGCGCCTCGAGGCCGTGGGCGTAGCCGTGCGCCATGCCGAAGAGCGCGATGACGGCGCAGGCGAGCGGCAGCGGCGGGCGGAGCGCGAAGGCGATGGCGGCGCCGAGGACCACCACCGAGGCGAGGATCATGGGCTCGATGACCGGCAGTCCGGCGCCCTCGAAGCCGAGGCAGCCACCGGCGACCATCGCGCCGACGAAGGACGCCGGACAGGCCCAGCGGGCGCGGCCGCCGGTCATCGCGGCGAAGAGGCCGACCGAGACCATCGTCAGCATGTGGTCGGCGCCGAGGAACGGGTGCAGGAAGCCGGCGCCGAACGGCGAGCCGCCGTGGGCGCCGATGCCGGTGTGGGCCAGCGCCGCGGTCGGTGCCAGGGCTGCGAGGAGGGCGAGGACGCGGCGGTGCATGGCGATTCCCTGGCTGCGGCGCGCCGAGCCTAGCGCGGTTCGCCGCCGGGGGAAGCACGAACTTGCGCCCTGGCGCGCCTGCGGCCGGGGCCTGCCCGAAAACTGGGCAGCCCCGGCGAGGCAGGTCCCCCTCCGCGATCAGATCAGGACGAAGTCCGCGTAGGTGAGCGCGAGGTTCGGGGCCAGCGTCGCGATGTGGACCGCGCCGCCGCTCGCGCTGCCGTTGCTGTCGTAGTAGAGCCAGCCGGTGTCGGTCTCGTAGATGATGTGGTCGTTGGCGTCGTGGGCCAGGCCGGTCGTGCTCTTCCAGAAGTTGGCCGCGGTCAGGCTGCTGCCGAGCCCGGGCATCACCGCGTTCTCCAGGCGGATCGTGTCGTCGGCGACATTGAAGTCGGTGATCCGGTCGACGTTGGTCGAGGCGTTGGGGGCGGCGTTCAGGACGAAATAGTCGTGTCCGGCGCCGCCGGTCAGCGTGTCGTTGCCGGCACCGCCGGTCAGCACGTTGTTCCCGGCGTTGCCGGTCAGCACGTTGGCGAGCGCGTTGCCGGTGGCGCTGAGGTTGGCGTTGCCGAGCAGCGCCAGGTTCTCGACCGAGCCGAGCACGCGGGCGGCGTTGGCGAGGCTGAAGCTGATCGAGGACCGGACGGTGTCGGTGCCGCTGCCGCCGGTCTCGTCGACGATGTCGCCGGCGTTGTCGACGAGGTAGACGTCGTTGCCGGCCATGCCGCGCAGGGTGTCGGCGCCGGTGCCGCCGTCGAGCGTGTTGGCGCCGGCATTGCCGGTCAGGCGGTCGGCGAGGTTCGAGCCGAGGAGGTTCTCGACGTCTGCAGCGTGTCGCCCTCGGCGTCGCCGCCCGAACCGGTCCCGGTGGCCAGCGAGACCGCGACGCCGGCGGCCGAACCGGCGTAGGAGGCGGTGTCGTTGCCTTCGCCGCCGTCGATGGCGTCCGCGCCGGCGCCGCCTTCGAGCCGGTCGTTGCCGGCTCCGCCGTCGATGGCGTCGTCGCCGTCGAACCCGTAGAGGGCGTCGGCGTAGGCGCTGCCATAGATGAAGTCGGCGCCGGCGAGGATCGTTCGCGTGATGTCGAGGTTGCTGAGCGACAGCAGCGAGCCGACCGGAAGGCTGATGCCGTCGATGCTGACGAGCAGGTCGTTGGAGAAGTTGCCGTAGACGGAGTAGTAGCTGATCGTGCCGGTCCCGGCCAGAGCGCCGTCTGCGCCGAAGGTGAAGTCATATCCCCAGATGAATTCGCTCGTTCCATCCAGATGGTCGGAGATGTACCAATCCGAATCCCCGTAGTAAGCGTCCGCGTGCAGCGGCTTGCCGAAGTCGAATCCCGTCAGCATGTTCAGTGAGACGGCCGTTTCGATCGTAGCCATTCTTCCCCCCATCAACCCGCCGGGCTGGAATCGATCGCAAGCGGGCGCAAAGCCGTCGCGATTGGCGGCGGTCCAGTGTTGAGGGAAATCTCCGAAAAGCATCCCTGCCGGGCGATCCGAAATCACCAGGGACGACCTTCTCGAATCTGCGGGCTATGCTAGCCCTGTTCGGTCCCGTCGATGCGGCCGTCGCGCAGGCTTACATCCAGGATCCCCCTCGCATGGGGACGAATGTCGTCGTTCTGCTGGAAAGGTAAAGATTAACGTTAGTGTTTGGTTAAATCGGGGGCTGATCGGGGGGCGCGGCCTAGCGGATCGGGGCGTGGACGGTCACGAGCTTGGTGCCGTCGGGGAAGGTGGCCTCGACCTGGACGTCGTGGATCATCTCGGGGACGCCTTCCATGCACTGGCCGCGGGCGACGACGTGGGCGCCGGCCTCCATCAGGTCGGCGACCGAGCGGCCGTCGCGGGCGCCTTCGACGACGAAGTCGGTGATCAGCGCGATGGCTTCGGGGTGGTTGAGCTTGACGCCGCGGGCGAGGCGGTTCCGCGCGACGATCGCGGCGAGCGAGACCAGGAGCTTGTCCTTTTCGCGGGGGGTCAGGTTCATCGGGGCCTCAGCTGTTCCAGACGCGGGGGAGGGGTGCGGCGCGGAAGGCCATCAGAAAGCGGATGAGGCCGGCGCGCAAGGGCGGAGCCTCGGCGGCGAGGAGGCGGACGATGAGGATGCCGGGCTTGGCGGTGGCGGCGGCCGTGACGCCGGGAAGGTCGAGGAGAGCGCGGGCGGCGCCGAGGCGGGTCTCGGCGCCGGGGGCGAGGTGGACGAAGGTCGCGAAGGCGCGGGCGCCGGCGAGGGTCGCGGGGCCGGCGGCAGCGCCGGCGAGGTTGCCCGCGGCAAAGAGCGCTTCGGCGTGGACGAGGCGGCCGCCACGGCGGAGGCGCCACTGGTCGGAGAGGGCGCCCGTGGTCACGCGCTCGCCCATGGCGGCGCGGCCGAGGACGATGGTTTCGAGCAGCGTGACCGTGGCATCGGGGGCGAGGTCGGCTTCGAGGCGGCGGTCGAGGCGGCCGGCGTCGAAGAGAATCGTCTCCTGGGGGAGCCACTCGAGGGTGGCGCCGGCACCGGCTTCGAGGCGGGCCTCGATGCGGGCGGCGCCGGCGGTGGCGCGGTAGATGCGCTCGGCGGCCTGGGTAGTGGCGACGAGCGCCGCGCCCGGGCCGGCGGCCAGGTGCCAGGCGAGGCGGTCGCCGCCGGTGACGCCGCCGGAGGTGTTGATCAGGACGGCCTCGGGGACCGGGCCGTGGGTCTTGGGCAGGATGGCCTTGGCGCAGCCCTGCTGGAAGAGGCGGTCGAGGCGGACGCGGCCGTCGCGCAGCGACACCGCGACCTCGGCGCGGCCTTCGGCGCGCTGCATCCTGGCGCGGTGCGGCTCGAGACGCATCGGTGCAGTTAAGCGGCGGATCGGCACGCGACGCAACCGTAGCCGGTTGCGCGCCGCGCCGATCCGCCTAGGCTGGCGGCGGAACCGGGGGGCGTGGCGATGCGGGTGCTGGTGCTGGCGACGGCGGTGATGGTGGCGGGACCGGCGCTGGCGGACGCGGCCGCGGACACGGCGGCGATCCGGGAGCGCTTCGCGCGCTGGACCGTGGCGTTCAACGCCGGGGACGCGGCGGGGGCGTGCGATCTCTTCGCGCCCGACCTCGTCTACACGGTGCCGGAGGTGATCGACGGCTCGCGGGAACAGCTGTGCGGCAATCTGGCGCGAGTGATGGCGAAGCCCGGCGTCCGGCTGCGCTACGACCCGCCCGCGATCCACGAGATCGTCGTCGACGGCGACACGGCGGTGGTCCGGCTGACCTGGACGCTGACCGCGGAGGCGGACGGGCGGACGGAGACCACCAGCGAGGAGGGGATGGACGTCTTCCGCCGACAGCCCGACGGCCGCTGGTCGATCGCGCGGTTCATCGCCTTCACGACGCGACCGAACGCCCTGGTGCCCTGAAGCCGGCGGCGCCGAGCTCGCGCAACAATCTGTCGCTCACGTGGGGGGTGGAACGTTTCCGACAGCCCGAATTTATCGTTTGATCGGGCATGGATGCTGTGACAGCGTGATCCCGAATGTGAGGAGAGGTCCATGGCACCCACACCGCAGACGCCCGGAATCGTGCCCGGGCGGCTGTCGCCGGAGACGCTGGCGGAAAACTTCGCCGACATCGCGCCGCCCTTCACCGCGCACGAGGCCTGGGTGGCCGCCGACCGCTGCTACTTCTGCTACGACGCCCCCTGCACCCAGGCCTGCCCGACCTCGATCGACGTGCCGCTCTTCATCCGCCAGATCGCCGGCGGCCAGCCGGAGGCGGCGGCCGTCACGATCCTGTCGCAGAACGTCCTCGGCGGCATGTGCGCGCGGGTCTGCCCGACCGAGACGCTCTGCGAGGAGGCCTGCGTGCGCGAGGCGGCCGAGGGCAAGCCGGTCGAGATCGGCCGGCTGCAGCGCTACGCGACCGACGCGCTGATGGGGCGGGGCCCGCAGCCCTTCGCGCGGGCGCCGGCTTCGGGGAAGCGCGTGGCGGTCGTCGGCGCGGGGCCGGCGGGGCTCGCCTGTGCGCACCGGCTGGCGATGCTCGGGCACGAGGTGACGCTCTACGACGCGCGGGCGAAGCCGGGCGGGCTGAACGAGTTCGGCATCGCCGCCTACAAGGCGGTCGAAGGCTTCGCCCAGGAGGAGGTCGACTGGCTGCTCGGGATCGGCGGGATCACCGTCGTCGCCGACCGGCGGCTCGGACGGGACCTGACGCTCGCGGAGCTGCGCGACGGCTTCGACGCGGTCTTCCTCGGGATCGGGCTGTCGGGCGTCCGCGCGCTGGAGGCGGCGGGGGCCGACAAGGCCGGGGTGCGGCCGGCGGTCGACTTCATCGCGGAGCTCCGGCAGGCCGAGGACCTGGCGGCGCTGCCGGTCGGGCGGCGGGTGGTGGTGATCGGTGGCGGGATGACGGCAGTCGACGCGGCGGTGCAATCGAAGAAGCTCGGGGCCGAGCAGGTGTCGATCGTGTACCGGCGCGGGCGCGAACGGATGGGCGCGAGCGGCTACGAGCAGGAGCTCGCGGCGGGCGAGGGCGTGCGGATCATCACCGACGCGGTGCCGGTCGCGGTGAGGGGGAACGGCCGGGTGGATGCGGTCGAGTTCGCCTATACCGCCGAGGGCGCGGGCGGGCTGCAGCCGACCGGCGAGACCTTCGCGCTCGCGGCCGACCAGGTGCTGACGGCGATCGGGCAGACGCTCGGCGGGGGAGCCGAGGGGCTGCAGATCGCCGGCGGCAAGATCGCCGTCGACGGCGCGGGACGGACCTCGCTGCCGGGGGTCTGGGCGGGCGGCGACTGCGCCTCGGGCGGCGACGACCTGACGGTGACGGCGGTGGCCGAGGGGCGCGACGCGGCGATCGACATCGACGCGGCGCTGAGGGGGCGCGGATGACCACGGTCGAGGGGAGGGTCGCGGCCCACTATGCGGGCGTCGGGCTGCACCAGCGGATCATGGAGCGGCTGGCGGAGGCGGGGATCGCGCCCGAGCGGGTGACGGCCGAGCACCTGAAGCCGGTCGACGAGTTCCACATCGGCGGCGCCGAGGCGACGGCGGACCTGCTCGACCAGCTCGCGATCGGGCCCGACACGCGCGTCCTCGATGTCGGCTCCGGGATCGGCGGGCCGGCGCGGACGATGGCGGCGCGCTTCGGCGCGCAGGTGACGGGGGTCGACCTGACGCCCGACTTCGTCGAGACGGCGCGGCGACTGACCGAGACCGTCGGGCTCAAGGCCGCGTTCGTCGTCGGCAGCGCGCTCGACCTGCCGTTCGCGGACGCGAGCTTCGACCTCGCGACGCTGCTGCACGTGGGCATGAACATCCCCGACAAGCCGCGGCTCTTCGCCGAGGTGGCGCGCGTGCTGGTGCCGGGCGGGACCTTCGCGGTCTACGACGTGATGCGCTTCGGCGCGCACCCGGCGTTTCCGCTGCCCTGGGCGGTCGATGCCTCTTCGTCCTTCCTGGAGGCGCCGGAGGCCTACCTCGCGGCCGCCGACGCGGCGGGGTTCGCGCTGACCAGCCGCCGCGACCGCGGGGCGGTGGCGCGGGACTTCTTCGCGCGCATGCAGGCGCAGATGGCCGGCACGGCGCCGCCCATCGTCGGGCTGCCGCTGGTGCTCGGGCCGGACGCGCCGGCGAAGATCGGCAACATGATGGCGGCGGTCGCAGCCGGCGACATCCAGCCGGTCGAGATGATCTTCAGGAAGGGATAACCGATGGCCGACATCCGCAGCGACTTCCTGGGGATAAAGTCGCCGAACCCCTTCTGGCTCGCCTCCGCGCCGCCGACGGACAAGGAATACAACGTCCGCCGCGCCTACGCCGCCGGGTGGGGCGGCGTCGTCTGGAAGACGCTGGGGCTCGATCCGCACATCGTCAACGTCAACGGGCCGCGCTACGGGGCGATCTGGGGGGCGGACCGGCGGCTCCTCGGCCTCAACAACATCGAGCTGATCACCGACCGGCCGCTCGAGGTGAACCTGCGCGAGATCAAGGCCGTCAAGCGCGACTGGCCGGACCGGGCGCTCGTCGTGTCGCTGATGGTGCCCTGCGACGAGGCCTCGTGGCGGTCGATCCTGCCCTTGGTCGAGGAGACGGGCGCGGACGGGGTCGAGCTCAACTTCGGCTGCCCGCACGGGATGAGCGAGCGCGGCATGGGCTCGGCGGTCGGGCAGGTGCCGGAATACATCGAGATGGTGGCGCGCTGGTGCAAGGCGAACACCCGCATGCCGGTGATCGTGAAGCTGACGCCGAACATCACCGACATCCGCAAGCCGGCGCGGGCGGCGCGGGCCGGGGGCGCGGACGCGGTCAGCCTGATCAACACGATCAGCTCGATCACGTCCGTCAACCTCGACACCTTCTCGCCGGAGCCCTCGATCGACGGCAAGGGCTCGCACGGCGGCTACTGCGGCCCGGCGGTGAAGCCGATCGCGCTCAACATGGTGGCGGAGATCGCGCGCGATCCGGAGACGGCGGGGCTGCCGATCAGCGGCATCGGCGGGGTCACGAACTGGCGTGACGCGGCGGAGTTCATGGCGCTCGGCTCGGGACCGGTGCAGGTCTGCACCGCGGCGATGACCTACGGCTTCCGGATCGTGCAGGAGATGATCGCGGGGCTCGGCTCCTGGATGGACGAGCAGGGGCATGCCGACCTCGCCGCCTTCCGCGGGCGGGCGGTGCCGAACGTGACCGACTGGCAGTACCTGAACCTCGACTACGTGGCGAAGGCGCGGATCGACCAGGACCTCTGCATCCACTGCGGCCGCTGCTACGCCGCCTGCGAGGACACCAGCCACCAGGCGATCGCGATGCAGCCGGGGCGGATCTTCGAGGTGATCGACGCCGAGTGCGTGGCCTGCAACCTCTGCGTCGACGTCTGCCCGGTCGAGGGCTGCATCGAGATGGTGCCGCTCGCCGCGGGCGAGGTCGACGCCCGCACCGGCCGGGTGGTCTCGGGCGGATATGCCAACTGGACGTCGCACCCGAACAACCCGATGGCGCGGGCGGCGGAGTAGCGGCGGGTCGGGTCGGCGTCTTCGCGCGACCGCGGCGGCGTCGGCTCCGGGACCGTCGGCGGCCTTCGGCGGGTGCTTCAGGCAAGAGGAAGGCGAAGCGCTGGCCCCCCCGTGCCGCGGCGGCGGTGCGCGGAGCGCGGCCCTTCAGGCGAAGGGGAGGCCGGGTTGGGGCGGCGGGTAGACGATGGTGCCGTCCGGGCGGACGACCGCGGCCTCGGTCAGGCGGGCGGGTTCGGGTCCGCCGTCCATGATATGCAGGACGGCCTCGCCGCGGGCGAGCAGGTAGTCGGCGACGATCCGGCGGTGGCAGCGCCACCAGACGGCCTCGGCGCACATGATGGCGCAGGGGCGGGCGCGGCCGGCGGCGATCAGCGCGTCGAGGGCCTGGGCGAAGGGGCCGGTCAGCGCATAGTCGGCGTAGTTGTGGAAGCTCGGGTTGGTCCAGTAGCCGTTGACCTCCGGGGGCGTGACGCGGGACCGGCCGCGCAGGCCGCCGAGCGCCGCCATGTGCTCGTAGCCGATGCCGAAGGGGGCGAGGGCGTCCGGAAGGGTGTCGCGGTCGAACTGCGGGTTGGTGCGCGAGCGCGGGACGGTGCGGATGTCAGCCAGCAGGCGGATGCCGGCGTCGGCGAGCAGCGCGACGAAGGCCGCGAGGCTGCGCGTCGAATGGCCGATCGTGTGGAAGGGGAGCGCCATCGCGACCGGAGATCAGCGGCGCAGCAGCGTGAGCGCGCTGCCCTTGTGGGCGGCGACGTGGTCGCTGCGGTCGCTGCGGATCTCGTACTGCGGCTCGGCGTCGGAGGCGTGGTGGGTGTGGCCCTTGTAGTCGAAGTCGCGGGTGTGGACCGCGATGATGGTGCCGGAGACGCGGCCCGCCTCGGAGTTCCAGCCGACGTGGTCTCCGATCCTGAAACGCTCGCCCATCGGGGGACTCCTCGGCCGGTCTCGTGAATGGTCGCACGGCCGGGTCCGGACCGGAAGGACCCCCGCGCTCGCTCCGGTCGCCATCCCGCGTCGCCGGCGGCCGGCGTTCACCCTGCGCCGAGGCCGCCGTCGGCCGCGCGCCGCCACCCGGCCAGGCTCGTGATCGGGGGCGCTCCGGCGTTGACCATACCGGGGTCAGACCACGAACTGCTGGCCGAGCTCGAGCACGCGGTTGGAGGGCAGGCGGTAGAAGCTGCTGGCGTCGGTGGCGGCCTTGGTCATGGCGATGAAGAGCTTGTCCTGCCAGAGCGGCATGCCGCCCTCGGGCGAGGGGCGGAAGGAGCGGCGGTTGAGGAAGTACGACGTGCTCATCATCTCGAGCGCCAGCCCGTCCTTGCGCGCGAGCACCAGCGCGCGCGGCACGTTCGGCACCTCCATGTAGCCGAAGGTGATGCGGACGCGCCAGAAGCTGTCCTTGAGCTGCTCGATGAAGAGCCGCTCGCTGTCGGGGACGCGCGGGGTGGTGGCCACGGTGACCGTCACGATGACGTTGCGGCTGTGCAGCACGTAGTTGTGCTTGAGGTTGTGCAGCAGCGCCGAGGGCGCCACCTCCGGGTCGGAGGTCAGGAAGACCGCCGTCCCGGGGGCCTGGGCGGGCTTCGACTTCTTCAGCATGCCGATCAGCTGGTCGAGCGAGATGCTGCCCTGGTGCGCCTTGCGGTTCACGATCGCCGTGCCGCGCACCCAGGTCCACATGGCCAGCGCGACCATCGCGGCGAGGATCAGCGGCACGAAGCCGCCCTCGAAGAGCTTGCCGAGGTTGGCGCCGAAGAAGGTCAGCTCGATCAGCGCGAGCGGCGCGATCACGGCGATCGCCACCCACAGCGGCCAGTGCCAGAGCCGCCGGAAGACGACGAAGCCGAGGAGCGAGTCGATGAGCATGGCGCCGGTCACGGCGATGCCGTAGGCGCTGGCGAGGGCGCTCGAGCTCTCGAAGATCAGCACGAGGCCGAGCACGGCCACCATCAGCGTCCAGTTGACCCGCGGCATGTAGATCTGGCCGACGAGCGACTCGGAGGTGTGCTGGATCTCGAGCCGCGGCAGAAGCCCGAGCTGCACCGCCTGCTGGGTCAGCGAATAGGTGCCGGAGATCACTGCCTGGCTGGCGATGACCGTGGCGCAGGTCGCGAGCAGCACCAGCGGCATCAGCCCCCAGTCGGGCGCCAGCAGGAAGAAGGGGTTGGTGACGGTCGCCGGGTTGGCGAGGACGAGGCTGCCCTGGCCGAGGTAGTTGAGCGCGAGCGCGGGGAAGATCAGCATGAACCAAGCGGTGCGGATCGGGCCGCGACCGAAGTGGCCCATGTCGGCGTAGAGCGCCTCGGCGCCGGTGACGGCCAGGAAGACCGAGCCCATGATCGCGAGCGAGCCGAAGCCGTGGGTGACGAGGAAGCCGATCGCCTCGCCGGGGTTGAAGGCGAGGAAGATCAGCGGCCGGTCGCCGGCATGGTAGAGGCCGAGGGCGGCCATGACCACGAACCAGAGCAGCGTGATCGGGCCGAAGAAGACCGAGATCCGCGCGGTTCCGGTGCTCTGCACCCAGAAGAGGCCGGCGAGGATCAGCACGGTCAGGGGCAGCACGTAGGCGTCGAAGTGGGGGGCAACGAGTTCGAGGCCCTCGACGGCGGAGAGGACCGAGATCGCCGGGGTGATCGAGGCGTCGCCGTAGAAGAGCGCGGCCCCGAGGACGCCGAGGACGAAGAGGAGCCGCGTCCGGCGCCCGACCGCCCGCTGCGCTAGGGCGAGCAGCGACAGCGTGCCGCCTTCGCCGCGGTTGTCGGCGCGCAGGATCAGGATCACGTACTTGATGGTGACGATGAGGATCAGCGTCCAGAGCAAGAGCGAGACGATGCCGATGACCTCGGATTCCTCGAGCCCGTCGCGGCCGGCGGCGCGCAGGCCT
The DNA here is from genome assembly GCA_046348975.1 of Amaricoccus sp. Classification (GTDB taxonomy): domain Bacteria; phylum Pseudomonadota; class Alphaproteobacteria; order Rhodobacterales; family Rhodobacteraceae; genus Amaricoccus. The sequence continues at coordinate 84,610 of JAXMDF010000001.1, forward strand.
TCCCGGAGCGCGTAGAGCGGGCTGGTGCCGATGTCGCCATAGACGACGCCGATCGAGCCGAGGACCAGTTTCCAGAAGCCTTGCTGGGAATGGATCACGGGCTCGGCCGTTGCTTGGGCACCCATTCCCACCTCTCGCAACTGCACACGAGGGCGTTACCTAGCGCAGCGGTCAGGTGACGGCAAGCGCCAGCGGGATCCGCGCGGGGCAATCGCCCGAACGCCCGGGCGGCGCGCGGAATTGCGTGCCAGGAACCTGGGCGGCTCGGCTATCGTGGAATCATCAAGCGATTGAAATAAATGGATATTGCTCGGAGGCTTTAACCACTTTTCAATCCGTCCGGCCCGTTGCCGCCCGGGCGCCCGTGACGCGCAGGCCGTGCCGTAGGGATGCCCGATCAGGCCAGGCGGTCGACGACCAGGCCCGTCACATAGCCGTTGCCGGCGGCGAAGGCGCGGGCGGCTGCGGCCGCGCGGGCCGGCGACGCCAGGGCGATCGGGTCCTCGGCGAAGCCGTCGGCCGCGGGACGGCGGGCGCCGGCCCGCGGCCGCGGGGCGCTTTCCCGCTCGAGGTCGGGCCCGGCGGCCGGTTGCGGCCGGCGGCGGCCGGCGTCGCGGGCGCGGCCGGAGAGCCCCGGCCGGCCGGCGGGACCGCCGGCGCCGACGGTGCGCGATCCGATGCCGGCAATCATCCCTCGCGACCCCCCGCCGTTCCCCCGAACTCCTGCGACTATATCGCAAATTTTCGCCAAGTGGTCGGCGGATGCGCGGGAGGGTAAAGGCGGGCGGGAGCCCGCCGGGAATGGGCTTGACGACCCCAGGCGCGGTGGTAGCGTCGGCTCCACCCGCTCGGGCAACGAGAAACGAGATCTCCCGGGCAAGCCCGGGGAGGGAGCCAGCCATGTCGAACCGCACGAACCGCGCGCCGAACGACCTTCGCGCGTTCTGGATGCCGTTCACCGCCAACCGCCAGTTCAAGCAGGCGCCGCGGATGTTCGTCGGCGCCGAGGGGATGCACTACACGACCAGCGACGGGCGCAAGGTGCTCGACGGCACCTCCGGGCTCTGGTGCTGCAACGCGGGGCACTGCCGGCCGCGGATCTCGGCGGCGATCGCCGAGCAGGCGGGCGAGCTCGACTATGCGCCGGCCTTCCAGATGGGGCACCCGAAGGCGTTCGAGCTCGCCAACCGGCTGATCGGGATCGCGCCGGAGGGGATGGACCACGTCTTCTTCACCAACTCGGGGTCCGAGTCGGTCGAGACGGCGCTGAAGATCGCCATCGCCTACCAGCGGGCGATCGGGCAGGGGACCCGCTTCCGGCTGATCGGGCGCGAGCGCGGCTACCACGGGGTGAACTTCGGCGGCATCTCGGTCGGCGGCATCGTCAGCAACCGCAAGTTCTTCGGGACGATGCTGACCGGCGTGGACCACCTGCCGCACACGCACCTGCCCGGGAAGAACGCCTTCTCGAAGGGCCAGCCCGAGCACGGGGCGGAGCTCGCCGACGAGCTCGAGCGGATCGTCGCGCTGCACGACGCCTCGACGATCGCGGCGGTGATCGTCGAGCCGGTCGCCGGCTCGACCGGGGTGCTGGTGCCGCCGAAGGGGTACCTGGAGCGGTTGCGCGAGATCTGCACGAAGCACGGGATCCTCCTGATCTTCGACGAGGTGATCACCGGCTTCGGGCGGCTCGGGGCGCCGTTCGCGGCCGACCGCTACGGCGTCCAGCCGGACATGATCACCTGCGCCAAGGGGCTGACCAACGGCGTCATCCCGATGGGGGGCGTGCTGACGACGGCGGCGATCCACGACGCCTTCATGACCGGCCCCGAGCACATGATCGAGCTCTTCCACGGCTATACCTATTCCGCGAACCCGATCGCCTGCGCGGCCGGGCTGGCGACGCTCGAGACCTATGCCGAGGAGGGCCTCTTCGAGCGGGCGGCCGGGCTCGCGCCGGTCTGGCAGGAGGCGCTGCATTCGCTCCGCGACTGCCCGCACGTCGTCGACATCCGCAACGAGGGGATGGTCGGGGCCGTGGAGCTGGAGCCGATCGCCGGACGGCCGACGGCGCGGGCGTTCCAGGCCTTCCTCGACGCCTACGAGAGCGGGATCCTGATCCGCACGACCGGCGACATCATCGCGATGTCGCCACCGCTGATCATCAGCGAAGCGCAGATCGACGAGCTGATCGGCAAGCTCCGGGCCGTGCTGCAGAAGCTGCAATGAGCCGGCCGCAGGCCCGGCCGACGCCCTTGGTCGAGGACGCGCGCGTGCGCGTCACCCGCTACGACTTCGCCCCTGGCGCCGAGACCGGCTGGCACCGGCACGAGTTCGACTACGTGGTGACGACGCTCACGCCCTGCGCCTTCCTGCTCGAGGAGCCGGGCGGCGGCGAGCGGCGCGTCGACATGGCGGCGGGCGCCGCCTATGCCCGGCCGGCCGGGGTGGAGCACAACGTCGTCAACGCCGGCGCGGCGCCGATGGCGTTCGTCGAGGTGGAGCTGAAGTGAGGGAGCGGCCATGGCGGCGCCGGGGGAGAACCTCAGGATCGACGGAGCCCGGCTCTGGGACTCGATCATGGAGATGGCGCGGATCGGGCCGGGCGTGGCTGGCGGCAACGACCGCCAGACGCTGACCGACGCCGACGCCGAGGGGCGGGCGCTCTTCCGGCGCTGGTGCGACGCGGCCGGGATGACGCTGGGCGTCGACGCCATGGGGACGATGTTCGCGACCCGGGCGGGCGAGGATCCCGACGCGCTGCCGGTCTACGTCGGGAGCCACCTCGACACGCAGCCGACCGGGGGGAAGTACGATGGCGTGCTGGGCGTCCTCGGGGCGCTGGAGGTCGTCCGGTCCATGAACGACCTCGGGATCCGGACCAGGCACCCGGTGGTGGTGACCAACTGGACCAACGAGGAGGGGGCGCGCTTCGCGCCGGCGATGCTGGCGAGCGGCGTCTTCGCCGGGGTGATCGACCTCGACTACGCCTACGGGCGGACCGACCTCGACGGCAAGCGGTTCGGGGACGAACTGGAACGGATCGGCTGGAAGGGCGACGAGGAGGTCGGCGCGCGGCGGATGCACGCCTACTTCGAGCTGCACATCGAACAGGGGCCGATCCTCGAGGCCGAGGGGGCCGACATCGGCGTCGTGACCCACTGCCAGGGGCTCTGGTGGCTCGAGTTCACCCTGACCGGCAAGGAGGCGCATACCGGCTCGACGCCGATGGCGATGCGCGTCAACGCCGGGCTCGCCATGGCGCGGATCATCGAGATGGTGCAGGCGGTCGCGATGGAGAGCCAGCCGGACGCGGTCGGCGGCGTCGGGCAGGTGAAGTTCGCCCCCAACTCGCGCAACGTCCTGCCCGGCCGCGTCGTCTTCACCGTCGACATCCGCTCGCCCGACCTCGCCAAGCTCGACCGGATGCGCGCGCGGATCGAACGCGAGGCGGCGGCGATCTGCGAGGCCCTCGGGGTCGGCTGCGCGGTCGAGCCCGTCGGGCACTTCGACCCCGTCACCTTCGCGCCGGAACTGGTCGCGCGCGTCCGCGGGGCGGCGGAGCGGCTCGGCTACTCGCACCGGAACATCGTCTCGGGGGCCGGCCACGACGCCTGCTGGGCCGCGAAGGTCGCCCCGGCGACGATGGTGATGTGCCCCTGCGTCGACGGCCTGTCGCACAACGAGGCCGAGGAGATCACCCCGGACTGGGCCGAGAAGGGGGCGAACGTGCTCTTCCATGCCGTTGTCGAGACGGCGGAAATTGTCACGCAAGCCGAGACGGGCTAAGTTGAGGGCGAGGGGGCGCGATTGGGCTCTCGGAGAGGTTCATGGAAACCGACAACATCGTCCTCGAACACCTGCGCTCGATTCGGGCCAACGTCGATCGCCTTGTCGATGACGTGCGCGAGATCAAGGGGCGGCTCGGCAGCCTCGAGGCGCAATATGCGAACCTCTCCAACCGGCTCGACCGGATGGACGAGCGGGTGGCGCGGATCGAGAGGCGGCCGGAACTTCTCGACGCCTGAGCGCGTGGCATGCGCATGAACCGGTTCGGCGCGCTCGAAGTCCGGCTGGGTTCCGACAACCTGCGGCTGGACGAGTTCGAGGCGGACTTCGTCGAGCCGGCGGGCGGCGAGGTGGTGGTCGACTACGAGGCCGGGCGGGTGAATGTCCACGTGCTCGGCCGGCGCGAGATCGCCGACGGCAGCCTGACCTGCTCGATCGACGGCATGCGCCGGGCGCTGGTGTCGCTCGACCTCGCGTTCCTGGCGCGCGTCCTGGCCGAGGCGCCGCGGGCGCCGGCCACCGAGGATCCCGACGCCGATCTCGAAGCGATGGAGCCGGCGGCGCTGTTGGCCCACGCCCGCGCGATGCGGGCGGCGATCCGGGCCCATCGCGATGCGAGCGGGCACGATTTGTGCTGGCATCACCCGGAGTTGTGGGCGTTGCTTCCGGATACTCCCAAAGGCGGGCAGCGCGTGCCGGACTGGCCGGAGTTCCTCCGCGGGTGCATACTCTACCGGGCGTCGCTCGACCGCGAGCTCGGCGAGGCGCCGCGAACCGGAGGGGAGTACGAGTGATGCGGGTGGTCATGGAGAACCTGGCCAGGGGTGCGGCGGTCGTGCTGGCGCTCGGGGCCGCCGAGGGGCGGGCGGCGCCCTACCAGGCGGAGTCGGACGGGCCGGACCGGGTCTGGGTGGTCGACAACGGCAGCGGCGGGCTCTCGGTGTGCAGCATGCAGGCAGCGCCGGGGCCGAAGGTCATCGACGTCTTCGGCGGCTCCGGCACGGTGCGCGAGGCGGCGGCACGGAGCCCGGCGCCGTCGTGCGCGCCGGTGCGGCGCGCCGGCAGCGCGACGCCGCGGCAGGACTACACCGGCTACGCGATGTACGCGCCGATGTCCGGGATCTCGACCGGATATTATCCGAACGGGGCACTGCCGGGCGGCGGGCATGTCTCGGGCGGCTTCCCGTACAACTTCCAGCGCTGGGGCGGCTATGGCGGCGGCAATGTCGTCGTGGTGCGGCCGGGATACGTGAACATCGACGTCGACTGACGGATCGGGGCCGGCGCGGGCGGCCGCGCCGGCCGGGGCAGGGAGGCAGGCATGAGCAAGGTCATCAGGAACGGCACGATCGTCACCGCCGACCGGACGTGGAAGGCGGACGTGCTGGTCGAGGGGGAGCGGATCGCGGCGATCGGCGAGGGGCTGAAGGGCGGCGAGGAGATCGACGCCACCGACGCCTACGTGATCCCGGGCGGCATCGACCCGCACACCCACCTCGAGATGCCGTTCATGGGGACGACGGCGGCGGAGACCTTCGAGACCGGCACCTTCGCGGCGGCTTCGGGCGGGACGACGATGCTGGTCGACTTCGTGCTGCCGGGGGCCGACGGCAGCCTGCTCACCGCGCTCGACGAGTGGGACCGGAAGTCGAAGCCGCAGATCTGCGTCGACATCGGCTACCACATGGCGATCACCGGCTGGAACGAGAAGATCTGGCGCGAGATGGACGCGGTGGTGAAGCGGGGGGTCAACACCTTCAAGCACTTCATGGCCTACAAGGGTGCCTTGATGGTCGAGGACGACGAGATGTATGCGTCCTTCAAGCGCTGCGCCGAGCTCGGGGCGCTGCCGCTCGTCCACGCCGAGAACGGCGACATCGTCGCGGAGCTGCAGAAGAAATACATGGACGAGGGGCTGACCGGCCCCGAAGGCCACGCCTATTCGCGCCCGCCCGAGGTCGAGGGCGAGGCCGCGAACCGGGCGATCATGATCGCCGACGCCGCCGGCGTGCCGCTCTACATCGTCCACGTCAGCTGCGAGCAGGCGCACGAGGCGATCCGCCGCGCCCGCCAGAAGGGGATGCGCGTCTATGGCGAGCCGCTGATCCAGCACCTGACGCTGGACGAGCGCGAGTATTTCCACCACGACTGGGACTATGCGGCGCGGCGGGTCATGTCGCCGCCCTTCCGCGACAAGGCGCACCAGGACAGCCTCTGGGCCGGGCTGGCGGCGGGATCGCTGCAGGTCGTCGCCACCGACCACGCCGCCTTCACGACCGAGCAGAAGCGCATGGGGCTGAAGGCTTTTCCCTCGATCCCCAACGGCACCGGCGGCCTCGAGGAGCGGCTGGCCGTGCTCTGGACCAGGGGCGTCGACACCGGCCGGCTGACGCCGAACGAATTCGTGGCGGTGACCTCGACCAACATCGCGAAGATCCTCAACATCTATCCGAAAAAGGGCGCCATCGTCGAAGGGGCCGACGCCGACATCGTTGTCTGGGACCCGAAGCTGCGGAAGACGGTCTCCGCCGCGACGCAGAAGTCGATCATCGACTACAACGTCTTCGAGGGCGTCGAGGTGACGGCCCAGGCGCGCTACACGCTGTCGCGCGGCGACGTCGTCTGGGCCGACGGCCGCAACAGCCAGCCGCAGCCGGGACGCGGCAGGTTCGTCCCGCGCCCGGCCTTCCCGGCGCCGCACAAGGCGCTGGCCGCCTGGAAGGAGCTGAACAGCCCGCGGAGGATCGAGCGCGATCCGCTGAACATCCCGTCCGGGGTCTGAACGTGGGGTTCGGCGACGCCGAGGCGGCAGCCTTCGACGCCGCTGCGGCGCACGCCAAGGCCTACCGCCGAGGGATCGCCGACGCCCCGGTCAGGGCCGCGCACGGCTACGCCGAGACGCTGGCGCGCTTCGCCGGACCCGTCCCCGAGGCCGGGATGCCGCCCGCCGCCGTCGTCGAGGAGCTGGCGGCCAAGGCCGAGGGCGGGCTCCTCGGGATGACGAGCCCGCACTTCCACGGCTGGGTGATCGGCGCCTCGCATCCGGCCGGCGTCGCCGCCGACTGGCTCGCCTCGGCCTGGGGCCAGATGGCGGGCTTCGCCGACCCGACCCCGGCCGCAGCCGCGGTCGAGGAGGTGGCGGCGGCCTGGGTGCTGGACCTGCTCGGGCTGCCGGCCGAATCCGGCGTCGGCTTCTGCACCGGCGCGACGATGGCGAACTTCACCGCCCTCGCCGCCGCGCGCGGCGCGCTGCTGCGGCGCGCCGGCTGGGACGTCGAGGCCAGGGGCCTCTTCGGCGCGCCCGAGATCGCCGTGGTCCTCGGCGGCGAGGCGCACTCCTCGGTGCTCCTGAGCCTGCGCCTCCTCGGCTTCGGCGCCGAGCGCGTGCTCCGCGCCGACGCCGACCGCGAAGGACGGATGCGCCCCGACGCCCTGGCCGCGGTTCTGGACCGCATCGAAGGCCCGGCGATCGTCTGCCTGCAGGCCGGCAACGTCGTCAGCGGCGCCTTCGATCCCTTCGCCGAGCTGATCCCGCTCGCCCGAGCCAAGGGCGCCTGGGTGCATGTCGACGGCGCCTTCGGCCTCTGGGCCCGGACCGCACCAGGCCTCGCGCCGCTGACGGCGGGGCTCGAAGCCGCCGACAGCTGGGCCGCCGACGCCCACAAGTGGCTGCAGGTGCCCTACGACTGCGGCCTTGCCATGGTGCGCGACGCGAGCGCCCTGCAGCAGGCGATGAGCATCACGGCGAGCTACCTGCCCGAGGGCGAGAACCGCGCGCCTGAGGCCTTCTCACCCGAAATGTCGCGGCGCGCCCGCGGCTTCGCGGTCTGGGCGGTGATCCGCGCGCTCGGCCGCAACGGCATCGCCGAGATGGTCGGGCGGCATTGCGCCGTCGCCCGACAGATCGCGGCCCGGCTCGCGTCCGAACCGGGGCTTGAGGTGCTGAACGACGTCGTCCTGAACCAGGTGGCCCTCGCCGCGCCCGACGACGCCCTGACGGGGCGGCTGCTCGCGGCGGTGCAGGCCGACGGCGCCTGCTACCCGACCGCCGCCCGCTGGCGCGGGCGCGCGATCATCCGCGTCTCGGTCTCGGCCGGCCCCACGACCCTCTCCGATGGCGAGCGCAGCGCCGCGGCGATCGTCGCGGCCTGGCGGCGGGTGCGCGGATGAGCGGCCCGGTCATCGAGGCGAAGGGCCTCGGGCTGACCTTCGAGACCGCCGACGGCCCGGTGCATGCGCTGAAGGACGTGAACCTGACCGTCGGCAAGGGCGACTTCGTCAGCTTCATCGGCCCCTCCGGCTGCGGCAAGACCACCTTCCTGCGCGTCGCGGCCGACCTCGAGACCCCGACCGCCGGCGCGATCACCGTCAACGGCATGACCCCGGCCGAGGCGCGCGGGAAGCGCGCCTACGGCTACGTCTTCCAGGCCGCCGGCCTCTTTCCCTGGCGCACGATCGGCGGCAACGTCCGGCTGCCGCTGGAGATCATGGGCTACGACCGCGCCGAGCGCGCCGCCCGCACCCGGCGCGTCCTCGAGCTGGTCGAGCTCGGCGGCTTCGAGAAGAAATACCCCTGGCAGCTCTCCGGCGGCATGCAGCAGCGCGCCTCGATCGCCCGCGCCCTCGCCTTCGACGCCGACATCCTCCTGATGGACGAGCCCTTCGGCGCCCTCGACGAGATCGTCCGCGACCGGCTGAACGAGGAGCTCCTCGGCCTCTGGGCGCGCACCGCCAAGACGATCTGCTTCGTGACCCACTCGATCCCCGAGGCGGTCTTCCTGTCGAGCCGCATCGTCGTGATGTCGCCGCGCCCCGGCCGCGTCACCGACGTGATCGAGAGCCCGCTCCCCCCCGACCGCCCGCTCCACATCCGCGAGAGCCGCGACTTCCTGGAGATCGCGGCGCGGGTGCGGGACGGGCTCAGGGCCGGCGTCGGCGACGAGGTCTAGGAGGGACGGTGTACAGGCTGGAGGGCTCGAACTGGAGCGTCGGTCAGGTGATCCGCACCAAGGGGTATTTCACGGTCTTTCGCGAGATCGCCGGCCGGAGCGGCAAGGAGATCGAGGCGAGGCTCGGCTTCCGGCCCGGGCGGCTCGACAGCGGCTGGGCGCTGGGTGCGATGGTCGATCCGCCGTCGCCATCGAGCTTCGAACTGCACGGCACCTCGCGCTTCCCCGACGGCAAGGTCGGGGAGCGGCGCTACGAGGAGATCGTGAAGGACCACGGCGACGACGTGCTCCGCGATCAGCGACTGGTGTGGTACCGGCGGTTCCTGCGCGGCGGCGAGTGGCGCGCGGTGAAGGTCGTGCCGATGGAGCCCGCCGACCACTATCCGGTCGGGAGCGGCATTCCCCAGTTCAAGTTGCCCGAGCGCCTGCACGCGTTCGTGGTCGTCGGACTGTTCACGCGGGACGAGTTGTGTCCACGCTCGCTGGCCGCAAGCCTGTAGCGCGCCCCGGCGGACCCGGCTTGCGGGGGCGCCAGGGGTCGGCCACGCTGCGGCCCGTGCGCCATCCGGCGCCGGCGACGGGGGCAGGGCGAGCGAAGGTGCGAGACGCGGGAGTGACGCTGCGGGCCGCGGAGCCGGGGGATGCCGCCGCCTGCGCGAAGGTCTTCAACGACTGGGTGGACGCGACGCCGTGGATGCCGCGCGTGCATCCGGCGGACGACGTCGAGCGCTTCTACCGCGACCACCTGCTCGCCACCTGCGACGTGACGGTGGCCGAGAAGGGCGGGATCGCGCGCGGCTTCATCGCGGTCGACGGCGAGGGGTTCGTCGCCGGCTTCTACCTGGCGCCCGAGGTCCGCGGCCGCGGCGTCGGGCGGGCGCTGCTCGACCGGGCGAAGGCCGCGGGCAGGCCGCTCACGCTCTGGACCTTCGTCGCCAACGAGGGCGCGCGCCGCTTCTACGCCCGCGAGGGCTTTTCCGAGCTCCGCCGCACCGATGGCGACAACGAGGAAGGCCTGCCCGACGTGCTGCTCGAGTGGCGGCCGCGATGAAGCGGGCGGGCACGGTCCTGCCGGTGCTGACCGTGGTCGCGGGCATCGTCATCCTCTGGTACGTGCTGGCGGTCGTGCTGAACGCCGCCTGGGCCTACGACCAGGCCGGGCGCGCCGGCGTCACGCTCGGATTCAACGACCTCGTGCGCGACACCCTGAGCCAGGACCGGCCGCGGCTGCCGGCGCCGCACCAGATCGTGGCCGAGCTCTGGAAGACCACGGTCCAGGTCCCGCCGACCTCGAAGCGCAGCCTCGTCTACCACGCCTGGGTGACGCTGTCGGCGACGCTCGCGGGCTTCGCCCTTGGGGCGGCGCTCGGCATCCTCCTCGCGATCGCCATCGTCCACGACCGCACCACCGACGCCAGCGTGATGTTCTGGGTGATCGCCAGCCAGACGATCCCGATCCTCGCCATCGCGCCGATGATCATCGTGGTCTTGAACTCGGTCAACGTGACCGGGCTGCTGCCGAAGGCGCTGATCTCGATGTACCTCTGCTTCTTCCCGGTGGCCGTCGGCATGGTGGCCGGCCTCCGCAGCCCCGACCGCATGCTCCTCGACCAGATGCGCACCTGGAACGCCAGCCGCCCGCAGACCTTCCGGAAACTGCGCTGGCCGGCGGCGCTCCCCTGGCTCTTCGCCTCGCTCAAGGTCGGCGTCGCCGCGAGCCTCGTCGGCGCCATCATCGGCGAGCTCCCGACCGGCGCCGTCGCCGGCCTCGGCGCCCGCATGCTCTCCGGCAGCTACTACGGCCAGACCGTCCAGATCTGGTCCGCCCTGATGATGGCCGCGATCCTCGCCGCCGCCCTGGTCGCCCTGATCGGCCTCGTCGAGCGCCTGACGCTCGCGGCCATGGGAGGCCGGCCGTGACGGGACCACGGGGATCGACTATCATCGTGCGGACCAGCCCTTGAGCGCCCGATGAACAAGCTGACCCCTTCCAGCCGCCGGCCCGCCTCCTATCAGGATGTGATCGACGCGCCGGCGGACAAGATCGCCGAGATCATAAGCGGCGCCCTCTACTTGCACCCGCGCCCGAGGCCGGTGCATTCGGACGTGATCGGATCGCTGGGCGACGAGCTCATCGGTCCCTTCCGCAAGGGGCGCGGCGGCCCCGGGGGATGGCGGATTCTCATCGAGCCCGAGCTTCACCTCGGGCAGGACGTCCTCGTCCCCGACCTTGTCGGCTGGCGGCGCGAGCGGCTGCCCGCCATGCCCGACACGCCCGGGATCACGGTCGTCCCGGATTGGGTCTGCGAGGTGCTTTCCCCGAGTACGCGCCGGTACGACCTGACGAAGAAGCGCGTCAGCTACGCGGGCCACGGGGTGCCTTTCCTCTGGTTGATCGATCTGGCGGCCGGGACCCTTGAGGCGCAGCGGCTCGAAGAAGGGGGCTGGACGCTCATCGTTACGCTCCAGGGGGACGTCGAGGTCCGCCTCCCGCCCTTCGACGCGATCGCCTTCCCGTTGTCGGGCCTCTGGTCCGACTGATGGTAACGGCTGCCGCCGGGGTCTGGCTGGCCGGCTGGATCATCAACGCCCAGCTCGCCTCGCGGGCGCTGAACGGTGCCGCGCGGCTGCTGCCGCCCCTGGTCTTCGGCGTCACGCTGCTGCTGGTCTGGGAGCTGCTCGTCCGCGGCCTCGACGTCAGCCCGGTCCTGCTCCCGGCCCCGAGCGCCATCTGGGCGAGGCTCGTCACCAGCGGCCCGACGCTCCGCGCCGACGTGACCCAGACCTTCGTCAAGGGCGCCCTCTCCGGCTACGCCATCGGCTGCGGCGCGGCCTTCCTCGCCGGGATCGCCGTCGACCGCATCCCCTTCCTGCGCCGCGGCCTGCTGCCGGTCGGGAACTTCGTCGCGGCGCTGCCGGTCGTCGGCATGGCGCCGATCATGGTGATGTGGTTCGGCTTCGACTGGCAGTCCAAGGCCGCCGTCGTCGTGCTGATGGTGTTCTTCCCCATGCTCGTCAATACCGTCCAGGGCCTCGCCGCCGCCGAGCCGATGCAGCGCGACCTGATGCGCACCTATGCCGCCGGGTACTGGCAGCGGCTTTTCTACCTGCAGTTGCCGGCCGCGGCGCCGTTCATCTTTAACGGCTTGAAAATCTGCACGACTCTAGCTTTGATCGGTGCGATCGTGGCGGAGTTCTTCGGCTCGCCCACGGTCGGCATGGGATTCCGCATCTCGACCGAGGTCGGGCGCCTGTCGCTCGACATGGTCTGGGCGGAGATCGCCATGGCGGCGGTGGTCGGGTCGGCGTTCTATGGCGCGGTGGCGCTCGTCGAGCGGGCGGCGACCTTCTGGCACCCCTCGCAGCGGCGCTGACTTGACGCATTCGACAGGGAGAACAAGCATGACGAAATGGTTGGCCGGCGCGTCGGCGCTGGCGCTGCTCATGGCCGGAGCCGCCCGCGCCGAGGACGTGACGCTGCAGCTGAAATGGGTGACCCAGGCCCAGTTCGCCGGCTACTACGTGGCCGAGGCCAAGGGCTTCTACAAGGACGAGGGCCTCAACGTCACGATCAAGCCGGGCGGCCCCGACATCGCCCCCGAGCAGGTGCTGGCGGGCGGCGGCGCCGACGTCATCGTCGACTGGATGCCCGCGGCCCTCGCCGCCCGCGAGGCGGGGCTGCCCATGGTCAACATCGCCCAGCCGTTCAAGAAGTCGGGCATGGAGCTCACCTGCCGCAACGACTCGGGCGTGACATCGACCAAGGACTTCCCCGGCCACACCCTCGGCGTCTGGTTCTACGGCAACGAATACCCGTTCCTCAGCTGGATGTCGAAGCTCGGGATCAAGACCGACGGCGGCCCCGACGGCGTCACCGTGCTGAAGCAGGGCTTCAACGTCGACCCGCTCCTGCAGAAGCAGGCCGCCTGCATCTCGACGATGACCTACAACGAATACCTCCAGGTGATCGACGCCGGCCTGAAGCCCGAGGATCTCACCGTCTTCAAGTACGAGGACCAGGGCGTCTCCACGCTCGAGGACGGCCTCTACGTGCTCGAGCCGAAGCTCAAGGACCCGGCCTTCGTCGACATCATGGCCAAGTTCGTCCGCGCCTCGATGAAGGGCTGGAAGTGGGCCGAGGAGAACCCCGACGACGCGGCGATGATCGTGCTCGACAACGACGAGACCGGCGCCCAGACCGAGCACCACCAGAAGCAGATGATGGGCGAGATCGCCAAGCTCACCGCCGGCTCCGACGGCGCCCTCGACCCGGCCGACTACGAGCGCACGGTCGAGACCCTGCTGACCGCGGGCTCCGACCCGGTCATCACCAAGAAGCCCGAGGGCGCCTGGACCCACGCGGTCACCGATAAGGCGCTCGCCAACTGAAGCCAGCCGCGGCCGGGCGAACCCCGGCCGCCGCCACGGGGGGGAATGCCATGGCCTGGAGCGAGGCGGATCTCGAACGGCTGCGCGCGCGCTACGCCGACGACCCGGGCGGGCGGATGCACGACCCGAAGTTCGCGCGCGTCGCCGAGCGCGTCTTCAGCCGCGGCGCCCGGCCCGCGCCCTTCGTCGGCGTCCCGACCTTCCTGACCGCGCCCTTCCGCCATGTCGACCCCGCCGCCCCCGACTTCTCCGGCCTCGACGTCGCGATCACCGGCATCCCCTTCGACCTCGGCGCCTCCAACCGTTCGGGCACCCGCTTCGGACCCCGCGCCGTCCGCGCGATCGAGCGCGTCGGCCCCTACAACCACGTCCTCGACTGCGCGCCCATCTACGACCTCCGCGTCGCCGACGTCGGCGACGTCCCCTTCTCCTCGCGCTACGACCTCCCCGCCGCCCACCGCGAGATCGAGGCCTGGACCGAGTCGATCGTCGCCCAGGGCGTCCGCCCGCTCTCGGTCGGCGGCGACCATTCGATCACCTACCCGATCCTCAAGGCCATCGGCGCCGGCCGCCCGGTGGGCCTCGTGCACATCGACGCCCATTCCGACACCGGCGGCCCGTTCGACGGCCTGCGCGAGAACCACGGCGCGCCCTTCCGCAACGCCGTCCTCGCCGGCGTCCTCGACCCGACCCGCACCATCCAGATCGGGCTGCGCGGCTCGTCCGAATACCTCTACGAGTTCGCCACCGAGAGCGGCATGACGACGATCCACGCCGAGACCGTCGCCGAAATCGGCATCGCCGCCGTCGTCGCCAGGGCCCGCGAGGTGGTCGGCGACGGCCCGACCTACCTGTCCTTCGACATCGACGCCCTCGACCCCGCCTTCGCCCCCGGCACCGGCACGCCGGAGATCGGCGGCCTGACCACCCGCGAGGCGCAGGCGATCCTGCGCGGCCTCGAGGGCATCGACCTCGTCGGCGGCGACCTCGTCGAGGTGGCGCCGCAATACGACGCCACCACCAACACCGCCCACGCCGGAGCGCAGATGCTCTTCGAGATCCTGAGCCTCATGGTCTTCAGCCCCTCGCGGAGCGCCCCGTGAACCTCTTCGCCCGCCTCGCCGCCGGCTTCCCCGCCGATACGTCCCGGGTCTTCCTCGAAACCGCCGACGGCACCGCCAGGACCTTCGGCCAGCTCCTCGACGAGGCCGCCCGCATCGCCGCGCTCCTCGCCGCCGCCGGCGCCGGACCGGGCGAGCGGGTCGTCGTCCAGGCCGAGAAATCCGTCGCCGGCATCCCGCTCTACCTGGGTGCGCTGCAGGCGGGCGCCGTCTACGTCCCGCTCAACCCCGCCTACACCCCGGCCGAGGTCGCCCACTTCCTCGCCGACGCCGAGCCCGCCGTGCTCGTCTGCGACCCGGCCGCCGAGCCAGCGCTCGCCCCCCTCGCCGGCCGCGCCCGCGTCTTCACCATGGCCCCCGACGGCTCGGGTACGCTGACCGCCGCCGCGGCCGCGCAGACGCCCGCCGACGCCGTCGCCGAGCGCGCCGACGGCGACCTCGCGGCGATCCTCTACACGTCGGGCACCACCGGCCGCTCCAAGGGCGCGATGCTGACCGGCTCCAACCTCTGGTCCAACGCCACGACGCTGCACAAGGCCTGGGGCTTCCGCCCCGACGACGTGCTGATCCACGCCCTCCCCATCTTCCACACCCACGGATTGTTCGTCGCCCTCAACCTGATGCTGCTGAACGGCGGCCGGATGATCTTCCTGCCGAAGTTCGACGCCGACACCGTCATCGGCCTGCTGCCGAAGGCGACCGTGCTGATGGGCGTCCCGACCTTCTACACCCGCATGCTCTCAAGCCCGCGCCTCACCCGCGAGGCCGCCTCCGGCATGCGCCTCTTCGTCTCCGGCTCCGCACCGCTCCTCGCCGCCACCCACGCCGACTTCGAGGCCCGCACCGGCCACCGCATCCTCGAGCGCTACGGCATGACCGAGACCAACATGACCGCCTCGAACCCCCTCGACGGCGAGCGCCGCGCCGGCACCGTCGGCCCGGCCCTCCCCGGCATCGCGGTCCGCCTGCGCAGCCCCGAGGGCGCGGAAATCCCGCCCGGCGAGACCGGCGTCCTCGAGGTCAAGGGTCCCAACGTCTTCAAGGGCTACTGGCGGATGCCGGACAAGACGGCCGAGGAGTTCCGCGACGGCTGGTTCGTCACCGGCGACCTCGCGCGGATCGCGCCCGACGGCTACGTCACGATCGTCGGCCGCGCCAAGGACCTGATCATCTCGGGCGGCCTCAACGTCTACCCCAAGGAGATCGAATCGGCGATCGACGCGCTGCCGGGCGTCACCGAGAGCGCCGTCATCGGCGTCCCGCACCCCGACTTCGGCGAGGCCGTCGTCGCCGTCCTGACCGCCACCGCCGACCCCGGCGACGTGGCGGCGGCGCTGCGCGACCGGCTCGCCGCCTTCAAGCTGCCCAAGCATGTAGCGGTCGTCGACGAGCTGCCGAGGAACGCCATGGGCAAGGTGCAGAAGAACCTGCTCCGCGACCGCTACGCCGGGCTCTTTGCTGGCTGACCGGAGAGCGCGGCCAGGCTGATTTCCTCCGCCCGTCCCTGGCGGAGGTCGAGGCTCGCCTCGATATGCGGAGCTGACGAGCGCATCGGCGGCAGGAACCCCGCCGACATCGTCCGCATAGCCATCGCCATGGTCCCCGAGGGCCGGCGGATCTTCCCGCTGATGTCCGTCAAGGACAACCTGATGATGGGCGCCTTCACCCGCACCGACAAGGGCGCCATCGCCGCCCCCCCCCGCGTCCGCGCCTCCGACATCCCGGTGCTGGACCTCGAGAAGAGCGACCCCGCCGCCCGCCCGCCACGGCCGGCTCCCCGGCCTGACCGCCGCGCGCCGGCCCCCTTCTTCTCTTCTCTTTCTTCTCAAGAAACCTGGAGAGCAGTGCCGGGGGTGCGGGGGCGGCGAGCGCCCCGCCGGCGCAGGCCAACAGGCCTGCGCCCACCAAAGAAACTCGCGCGCACCGCGCGCACGAAATGCCGCCAAAGGGCGGCGCCCCGCCGGGCCCCCGGGCCGTCCTTCCCCCACCCCCCGGACAAAGTTGAAATCCAGTTAACGCTCGGAGGCGATATGAAACGAAATCATATACTTAAGCCACTTGCTCGAGCCCGAGCACCCCCCGGGCAGCCCCGCTAGAGCCGCGCCGCGAGCGCCGCGAGCTCGGCCCTGAGCCCATAGGTTTCCGCCGCCGCCGCCGACCGCGGCGCGAGCTCGGGCGCCGTCCGCCCGCTCAGCATCGCCCTGGAAAAGCCGTTGCGGTTGCCGATCTGGCTCGCCAGCAGCAGCGCCCGGCTGTCCCCGAGCGCGCCCAGCACCTCGTCGAGGCTCCCGAGCCGCGCCGGCATCCGGTTGAGCAGGATCCTGACCGGCCGCCGCAGCCGCGCCGCCGTCGCGACCACGCTCTCCAGCGCCCAGACGTCCATCACCGACGGCTGGCAAGGCGCCACCACCAGGTCGCTCTCGCGCATCGCGCTTTCGAGCAGCGACGAGGCCGCCCCCGGGCAGTCGACCAGCACGAAGTCGTGCGTCCGCTTCGCGCTCCTGAGGTCGCCCGCCGCCCGGTAGTCCTTCGACTCGATCACCTCGATCGCCGGATCGGCCCGGAGCTTCGCCCAGCGGGTCAGCGACTGCTGCGGGTCGAGGTCGACCAGCGCCACCGACCGCCCCGCCTCCGCCCAGGCCGCCGCCAGGTGCGCCGCCATCGTGGTCTTGCCGGCGCCGCCCTTCTGCTGCGCGAAGGTGATGACGTGCCCCATGCCGCGGCTCTCCCAGAGGTTGTCCGCGCACAGTATATGGCTTTCGCCCGCCCGTCGCTACCCTATAGCTTGACGGCTACATTACCGCCCCGACCTGCCACGGCACGAACTCGTTGTCCCCGAGCCCGAGCCCCTCGCTCTTGGTCTTCTCCCCCGAGGCGACCGCGAGGATCTTCTCGAGGATCTCCTCGCCCTTCGCCTGGATCGTGACCCCCTGGCTGACGATGTCGCCTGTATTGATGTCCATGTCGTCGGGCATCTGCGCGAACAGCCGGTCGTTGGTCGCGACCTTGATCGTCGGCGCCGGCTTCGACCCGAAGGCCGACCCGCGCCCCGTCGTGAAGACCACGAGGTGCGACCCCCCGGCGATCTGCCCGGTCGTCGCCACCGGGTCGTAGCCCGGCGTGTCCATGAACACGAACCCCTTCGTCGTCACCTGCTCGGCGTACCGGAAGACGTCCATCAACGGCGTCGACCCGCCCTTGGCCGCCGCGCCCAGCGACTTCTCCAGGATCGTCGTCAGCCCGCCCTGCTTGTTGCCGGGCGAGGGGTTGTTGTCCATCGACCCGCCGTTGATCTCGCAATAATTCTCCCACCAGCGGATCCGGTCGATCAGCTTCGCCGCCACCTCCGGGCTCGCCGCCCGCCGCAGCAGGAGCTGCTCCGCCCCATAGATCTCCGAGGTCTCGGCCAGGATCGCCGTCCCCCCGAGCCCGACCAGCAAATCCGACGCATACCCGAGCGCTGGATTCGCCGTGATCCCGGAGAACCCGTCCGACCCCCCGCACTCCAGCGCCACCTTGAGCTCCCCCGCCGGGATCGGCTCGCGCGCGATCGCGTTGACCTGCGGCAGCAGCGCCTCCACCTGCTCGACGATCCGCGCGATCGTCTTCGTCGTCCCGCCGGTGTCCTGGATCGTCAGCCCGTGGAACCGCTCGGCCCCGGCCGCGCCGAAGGTCGACTTCATCCGCGCGACCTGCATCACCTCGCAGCCGAGCCCGACGAAGACCGCCGCGCCGACGTTCGGATGCGTCGCATGCCCCCAGAGCACCCGCTGCAGGTTGTCGAACCCGACCCCCTCGGCCGCCATCCCGCACCCGGTCCCGTGCGCGAACGCCACGACGCCGTCGACGTTCGGATAATCCCGCAGGATCCCCGAATTCATCACCGTCTCGGCCGCGCGCCGGATCACCGTCGCCGAGCAGTTCACCGTGGCGCAGACCGCGATGTAGTTGCGCGTCCCCACCTGCCCCCCGGGCCGCCGGTAGCCCATGAACGTCCGCGGCGCGACGACCGGGATGGCGGCCCGCGCCGCCTCGAGGTCCGCGCCCACCTCGTAGTGCTGGTCGTGCGCCCCGAAGGCGCAGTTATGGGTGTGTACATGCTCGCCAGCCGCGATCGGCTTCGTCGCATAGCCGATCACCTGTCCGAACTTGATCACCTCGCCGCCCTCGGGGATGTCGACGCGGGCGATCTTGTGCCCGGGCGACACCGGCGCCGCCAGCGGCACGCCCATCTCCAGCGGCTGCGCCCCCTGCGGCGCGCGGGCGGTCAGGATCGCGACGTTGTCGGCGGGATTGAGGACGAGCGTGGCTGGGACGGAGTCGAGCATCGACGGGTTCCTTGCGGGCGGAATGGCGGCCTCACCTCATATCATCCCGCCGGCCGCCCGGATCAAGCGATACCCGCGGCCGCCGCCCGCGCACCCTCCGCCTCGAGCCGCGCCAGCGCCCCGGCGAGATCCGCCCGCAGCCCCGGATCCGCGGCGAGCGCCGGCGGGAAGACCTCGCCGACCCCGAGGAGCGCGTCGACGCGCCCGGCGGCATCGGCTGCGCCCTCCGACAGCTCTCGCAGCCGCCCCGCCAGCGGGTCGCGCACGTCGATCGCCCCGCCCTTCTCGTCGGTGCCGCCGACGTACCGCATCCAGGCCGCGACCGCGAGCACCAGCCCGGGGCAGGGGCGTCCCGCCGCCCGGTCGTCCGCGATCGTCCCGAGGATGCGCTGCGGCAGCTTCTGCGACCCGTCCATGGCGATCTGCCAGGTCCGGTGCCGGATCGCCGGGTTGCGGTAGCGCGCCAGCAGCGCCTCCGCATACGCCCCGAGATCCTCCCCGGGCGGCGGCGCGATCGTCGGGATGATCTCGTCCCGCCACAGGTGGCGGCAGAGCGCCGCGAACGGCGCATCGCCGACGGCGTCCGCGATCGTCTCGTGCCCGGCGAGATATCCGAGGTAGGCGAGCGAGGAATGCGTCCCGTTGAGCATCCGCAGCTTCATCAGCTCGAACGGCGTCACGTCCGCGACCAGCTGCACCCCGACCGCGCCCAGGTCGGGCCGCGCACCGTCGACGAAGTCGTCCTCGACCACCCACTGCCGGAACGGCTCGTGCATCACCGGCGAGCGGTCCTCGACCCCGGTGAGTTCGGTCAGCCGCGCGATGTCCTCGGGCTTGGTCGCCGGCACGATCCGGTCGACCATGGTCGAGGGAAACCGCCCGTCCGCCTCGATCCAGTCGGCGAGCGACGGATCGACCAGCCGCGCCAGGTCGAGCGTGACGCCGCGCACCACATGCCCGTTCGCCGGCAGGTTGTCGCAGCAGAGCACGGTGAACGGCCGCCCGCCCGCCGCCCGCCGCCGCGCCAGCCCCGCAACCAGGAACCCCGGCGCCGAACGCGGCGCCTCCGGATGCGCGAGGTCATGGGCGATGTCCGGATGCTCCGGGTTCAGCCGCCCGGTCGCCGGCTCGTGGCAATAGCCCTTCTCGGTGACGGTCAGGCTGACGATCCGGACCCCCGGGTCCGCCATCGCCGCCAGCACCGCCTCCGGATCCTCGCGCGCGACCAGCACGTCCTGGACGACGTCGACGACGCGCGGCGTCTCGCCCTCCGGCCCGAGCTCGACTACGGTATAGGCGAAGCCCTGCGGCGCCAGCGCGTCGCGCTGGTCCGAGCGCACCAGGCTGACCCCGACGATCCCCCAGTCGCCGCCCGATGCCGCCATCGCCTCGGAGACATAGATGGCCCCGTGGGCACGAAAGAAGGCGCCGAGGCCGAGGTGCACGATGCCGACCCCGGGGCGGGGCCCCGGGGCGCGGCGCAGGCGGGGAACGTCGGGCAATCGCACCTCCCGGGGGTGACAAGGGCCGCGGCTCCGGCCATAGGCTTGCTTAGAGCATCGCAGGGGGCCCGGCCATCCGCTTCAGTTCGGGACCTCGCCGGCCATGAGCGCCTACCGGCCGGAGATCGACGGGCTGCGCGCCGTCGCGGTTATTCCGGTCGTCCTCTACCACGCCCACATGGCCGGCATGTCCGGCGGCTTCGTCGGCGTCGACGTCTTCTTCGTCATCTCCGGGTTCCTCATCACCGGCATCCTCGCCTCGGACCTCGCCGCCGGCCGCTTCTCGATCGTCACCTTCTACGAGCGCCGCGTCCGCCGCATCTTCCCCGCACTCTTCGCCATGCTCGCCGTCGCCTGCCTGCTGGCGCTCTGGCTGCTGCTCCCCTTCGAGCTCGAGGACTTCTCGCGCAGCCTCGTCGCCACGGCGCTCTTCGTCTCGAACCTGCACTTCATGGGCGACACCGGCTACTTCGCCGCCGCGGCCGCCAGCAAGCCGCTGCTGCACACCTGGTCGCTGGCGGTCGAGGAGCAGTTCTACATCTTCTTCCCCCTCTGGCTCTACCTGCTCGGCCGCTTCGCCCCGCGCTGGCTCCTCCCGCTGACCGCCATCGCCTTCGTGCTGTCGCTCGCGCTCTGCATCGAGCGCACCCACCCGCAGGACGACCAGGCCTTCTTCTACACGCCGGCGCGGGTCTGGGAGCTCCTCGCCGGCTCGCTCCTCGCCCTCGCCGCGCGCCGGACGCCGCTGCCGGCGCCCCTCGCCGAGGCGCTCGCCGCCGCCGGCCTCGCGCTGATCGCCGTCGCGGTCTTCGGCTTCGACGCCCGCACCCCGTTCCCCGGCGTCGCTGCCCTCTTGCCTGTCCTCGGCACCGTCCTCGTCATCCTCGCCTGCACCGCCAACCGCACCCGCACCGGCGCCGTCCTGTCGCTCGGCACGGTGCGCTTCTTCGGCCTGATCTCCTACTCCCTCTACCTCTGGCACTGGCCGCTCCTGGTCTTCCACCGCTTCTGGCGCATCGCCCCGCCGCCGCAGTGGGAAACCGCGCTGGTCGTCCTCGCTTCCGTCGCCGCCGCCACCCTCTCCTGGCACTTCGTCGAGCGCCCGTTCCGCACCCGCGCCGTCGCCGCCCGTCGCGGCCCGCTCTTCGTCGCCGGCGGCATCGCAATGGCGGCCACCATCGCCTTCGGCACCTGGGCCATCGGGCAGCAAGGCCTCCCCGGCCGCGTACCGCCCGAGCTGCTGGCGCTCGCCGCCATCCGCAGCGACGAAGTCGGCTTCACCGGCTGCGACTCGCTCCCCGGCGGCCGTCCCTGCGTGATCGGCCCCGGCAGCGCCGCCGACGCCCGCTTCGTGGTCTGGGGCGACTCGCACGCCGGCGCCCTGATGCCGGCCTTCCAGGCGGTCGCCCGCGACGCCGGCACGACCGGCCTCTATCTGGGCGCGGCCGGCTGCGTGCCGCTCCTCGGCGTCAACCAGTACAAGTGGACCTTCCGGACATGCGCCGAAGGTGGCGACGCCGTCCTCGCAGCGATCGCCGCGCGCCCCGAGATCGGCACCGTCGTCCTCGTCGGCCGCTGGGCCTTCTACGCCATGGGCGAGCGCTTCCGCGCCGAGGCCGGCCCGCCGGTCTTCATCGTCGACGCCGGCAGCCGCGGCCCGTCGCTCGCCGAGAACGCCCGCGTCTTCGAGCGTGGCTTTTCCCGGACCGTTGCGGCCCTGACCGCGCTCGGCCGCCGCGTCGTCATCACCACCCAGGTCCCGGAGAACGAGTTCGACCTGCCGCAGGCGATGGCACGCGCCGGCTGGCTCCGCCGCCCGGTCGCCTTCGCCCCGACGCAAGCCGACTTCGAGGCCCGGCAGTCCGTACCGAATGCCCTCTTCCGCGCCGCCCGATCCGCCGGCGCCGCGACCGTCCTCGACCTCGGCGCCGCCCTCTGTCAAGCCGACCGCTGCCCGGTCGAACGCGACGGCCTGCCGCTCTACCGCGACAGCAACCACCTGACCGCGACCCACGCCACCGAGCTCGCCCCGCTCCTCGCGCCGGCGCTGGAGCCTTGACCGCCGCACGCCGCCCGGGGTCGTGCCGCTCGGCGTGGTGTAGCATAACGCCGCCCGCGCGCCTCATGCATCCATCGCGTGTCCAAAGCCCTTCTTTTTCAACCTATCGGGCAGTGCCTGGGGGGTCGAGGGGGGGCGCGAGACGCGCCCCCCTCGGGCCGCCTCGCGAGCCGCCCGGCAACGAAGCGCAAGGGAGGCTCCCAAGGGCCTGAAGGCCGAGCCGCGCATGCGGCGAACGGCGCCAAAGCGCCGCGGGCACCCTCGTATCCTTCGGGAGTTCCTCTTCAGAGGAAGTCGTCGCGCCGCGGCGTGAAGGTGTCGATCAGCACCCCCGGCTCGCCGAGCGCCTTGCAGCTGTGCGCCGCGCCCGACGGTATCACGAAGGCGTCGCCCGGCCCGACGACGAAGCTCTCGCCGGCGACGGTGAACTGGAAGCGCCCGGACTTCACGAAGGTCGCCTGCACGTGCGGATGGCTGTGCGGCGCCCCGATGCCGTTGGCGGCGAAGGCGACCTCGACCAACATCAGCTGCGGGCTCTCCGCGAGCACGCGGCGGTGGACGTTGTTGCCGGCGTCGACGACGGGAAACTGGTGGACGTGCTCCATCGGACCTCCTGTAACCCCGCCGCTCAACGCGCCGGGCCCATCCCCCGTTCCCCGACCGCCTCGGCCAGCCGGTCGACCAGGTCCGCCGCCTCGCCCGTATGCCGCGCCGGATCGAGGACATCCGCCCAGTCCCGCCCCGGCGCCTCCCCGGCCAGCGCCTCCGCCAGCGATACACCCGTCTCGCGCGCCGCCGCGACCGCCCGGTAGACTGCCGCCTGCGCCTCCGGCCGCGGCATCGTCCCGGCCAACGCGAACACCGCCGCCTCGGCAAGCATCATCCCCTGGTCGGCCGCGAACGTCGCCGCGATCCGCCCGGGGTTCGCCGCCAGCGTCTCCGCCAGCCCCAGCGCGTGCCGCGTCGCGGCGCCGGCCGCCACCGCCATCGCCGGCAGCGCGAACCACTCGAGCCCCCAGGCCGCGCCGTCGCGCTCCTGCGTCGTCACCATCGCGTCCTGCAGCATCCCGACCGTATGCGCGTTCAGCCGCGCCAGCGCCACCAGCGCGTCCGCCACGATCGGGTTCGCCTTGTTCGGCATCGTCGACGAGCCGCCGCCCTTGCCCGCCGTGACCTCCCCGACCTCCGACGCGCCGAGCTGCAGCAAATCCTGCCCGATCTTCCCGAGCGAGCCCGTGACCAGCGCCAGCCACCCGCCGACCTCCGCGATCCCGTCCCGCGCCGCATGCCAGGGCACCTCCGCCGGCGCGAGCCCCAGCTCCCCCGCCAGCCCCGCCATGACCGCGCGTCCGTGCCCGCCCATCGCCGCGTTGGTCCCGGTCGCCCCCGCCTGCGACACCACGAGCACCCGCGGCCGCAGCTCCGCCAGCCGCGCCCGGTCGCGGACCAGCGGCATCGTCCAGACGGCGATCTTCGCGCCGAGCGTCGTCGGCTGCGCGATCTGGCCGCGCGTCCGCGCCGGAATGACCGTGCCGCGGTGCCGCTCGGCCTGCGCCGCCAGCGCTCCGACCAGCCGCGCCAGCCGCGCGTCGACGATCGCCAGCGCCCGGCCCATCCGCAGCACCAGCCCGCTGTCGATCACGTCCTGCGTGGTCGCGCCGAAATGCACCCAGCCGGCATGCTCCGCCGGCACCCGCCTGCGCAGCGCCGCCACGAGCGCCGGGACCGGCATCCCCGCCGCCACGACCCCCGCCGCCAGCTCCTCCGGCGCGATCCCGCCCGCCTCGGCCGCGGCGGTGATCGCCGCCGCCGCCGCCGCCGGAACCATCCCGACCGCCGCCTGCGCCCGTGCCAGCGCCGCCTCGACCGCGAGCATCGCCGCGATCTCGGCTTCGTCGGAGAAGAGCCCCGCGACTTCGGGATCGCCCCAGAAGCCGGCCCAGAGCGGACTGTCGAACGGAGACACCGCCATCTTCGCCTCAGACGTCGAAGAACACCGTCTCGCCCTCGCCCTGCAGGCGGATGTCGAAACGGTACACCGGGACCCCGTCGCGCATCTCGCGCCGGGCGATCAGCGTCGCCCGCCGGTCGACCTGCTCGATCAGCTTCAGGACGGGGTCGGCGGCGTTCTTCTCCGCCTCGTCCCCGAAATACATCCGCGTGTTCAGCCCGATGTTGATCCCGCGCGCGACGATCCAGAGGTTCAGGTGCGGCGCCATCGGCCGCCCGTTCCGCCCCGGCACCACGCCCGGCTTGACGGTGTCGAAGCCGAACACCCCGGTGTCGAAGTCCGAGATGATCCGCCCCCAGCCGCGGAACCCTTCCTCGACCCGCTCCGAGCGCAGGTCGACCGGGCTCGCGTAGACGCCGGCGGCGTTGGCCTGCCAGACCTCGATCAGCACGTCCTTGACCGGCGCGCCGGTCCCGTCCGTCACCAGCCCCTCGACCCGGATCCGCTCGCCCGCGGCGTTCGGCCCGGCGATGTCGGTCCCGAGCTCCTCCTCGAAGATCTTGAACCCGGCCGCGCCCGGCGCCAGCCCGATGTGGACGTAGGGCCCGGCGGTCTGCGACGCGGTCTCGCGCAGGTAGCTCAGCGGCTGCGGCATGTCAGTTCCCCTCCAGGCGGTTCTCGAACAGCGTCGAGCGGCGGCCGCGCAGCACGATGTCGAACTTGTAGGCGAGGCTGTCGAGCGGGATCGACGCATTGAGGTCGAGCGGCGCGATCAGCTGCTCGATTGCATCCTTGTCGGGGATCGACGCCAGGATCGGGCAGTGCGCGATCAAGGGGTCGCCCTCGAAGTACATCTGGGTGATCAGCCGCTGCGCGAAGCCCGAGCCGAAGATCGAAAAGTGGATGTGCGCCGGCCGCCAGTTGTTGACCCAGTTCCGCCACGGATACGCCCCGGGCTTCACCGTGCGGAAGTAATAGAAGCCGTCCTCGTCGGTCAGCGCCCGGCCGCAGCCGCCGAAGTTCGGGTCGATCGGCGCCAGGTACGTGTCCTTCTTGTGGCGGTAGCGGCCGCCGGCGTTGGCCTGCCAGAACTCGACCAGCGTGTTCGGCACGCCCCGCCCGCTCTCGTCCAGCACCCGGCCATGCACCACGATCCGCTCGCCGACCGGCTCGCCGCCGTGGGCGTAGTTGAGGATCAGGTCGTTGTCCAACGGCCCGAGGTCATTGTGCCCGAAGACCGGCCCGGTGATCTCGGAGAGCGAGTTCTGCAGCGACAGGAGCGCATACCTGGGCGAGCGCGTGACGCTCGTCTTGTAGTTGGGGGTCAGCGCCGGCGGATGCAGCGTCCGGTCGCGCTGGAAGAACTCCGCCTGGCTGGGTGCATTCGTGCGAATGTCGCCTTGCTTCATGGTTCCACCCCCATCTCCCGGTATGTCTCCTTGATGATCTTCAGCGCGTGGTTGGCCGCCGGCACCCCGGCATAGACCGCCACGTGCAGCATCGCCTCGCGCACCTCGGCCGGCGTCGCGCCGGTGTTGGCGGTCGCCCGCACGTGCATCGCCACCTCGTCCCACTGCCCGAGCGCCGCCAGCAGCGCCAGCGTGATCAGCGAGCGATCGCGGCGGCTCAGGTCGCTGCGCGACCAGACCGAGCCCCAGGCGCCTTCGGTGATGAACTGCTGGAACGGCGCGTCGAAGGCGGACTTCGCCGCCTCGGCGCGGTCGACGTGGGCGTCGCCGAGCACCGCGCGGCGGGTCGCCATCCCGGTGGCGTAGCGGTCAGGCAAGGGCTTGCTCCTCGATGAAGCGCCCGAGCAGCCGGGCCATCGCCTCGGGCTGCTCGACGGGAGGGATGTGGCCTGCGCCGCGGATCAGCTCGAAGCGGGCGCCGGGAATGCTGGCGGCCGTCTCGCGCACCAGGTCGGGGGGCGTCGATCCGTCGGCGTCGCCGCCGATCGCCAGCACTGGCTGGCGGATCGAGGGCGTCGACTCGCGCAGGTCGGTATGGGCGATGGCGGCACAGCAGCCGAGATAGCCGTCGAGCGGGGTGCGGGTCAGCATGTGGCGCCAGAGCGCAAGCTCGGCGGCGCGCTCGGCGTGGAAGGCGCGCGAGAACCAGAGCTCCAGCACCTTGTCGGCGATCGCCTCGATGCCCTGGGCGCGGACGGTGGCGATGCGCTCGCCCCAGGTCGCCTCGGTTCCGATCTTGGCGGCGGTGTTCGACAGGACCGCGGCGCGAACGAGATCCGGCCGCTCGACCGCCAGCCCCTGCGCGACGACCCCGCCGATCGAGAGCCCGACGAACACCGCGCCTCGGGCACCGAGCGCGTCCATCAGCGCCGCAGCGTCGCCGACGAGGTCGCCCATGAAATAGTCGCCCTCGGGCGCGTCGGTCAGTCCATGCCCGCGCATGTCGTATCGGATGACGCGGAGGCCGGCCGGCAGCAGCGGGAGGACACGGTCCCAGACCCGGAAATCGGTGCCGAGCGAGTTGGCGAGGACCAGCGGCAGGCCCGCGGCATCGCCGGTCTCCGCATAGTGGACCCTGAGCCCGTTGACCTCGGCGACCTGCATTCTCGTTCCTCCCCTGCGGGATTGATCGCCGATTGCCTCGGTTATGTAAAATGATATCTTTCACGAAAATCATAACCGAAGCGGCATGATTCCGATCAGCTACCGCCATGTCCGCTGCTTCCTCGAGGTCGCCCGGCTCGCGAGCGTGGGGCAGGCGGCGGACGCGCTGGCGATCTCGCAGCCGGCGGTGTCTAAGACCTTGCGCGAGCTCGAGGAACGGCTCGGGACGCCGCTCTTCGAGCGTGCGGGGCGGCGGGTGCGGCTGACGGCGGCCGGGCGGCTGTTCCAGAAGCACGCCGGGCTGTCGCTGACCGAGCTCGACCGCGGCATCCGGGCGCTGCAGGGCGCCGCGGCGGGCGGCGGGCTGATCGCGCTCGGGGTGCTGCCGACGGTGGCGACCCGGGTGCTGCCGCGGGCGGCGCTCGCCTTCGCCCGGGCGGTGCCCGACGCGACGCTCCGGGTCTCGACCGGCCCGAACCGCTACCTCCTGAGCCAGCTGCGCGAAGGCCGGCTCGACCTGGTGGTGGGCCGGCTGGCCGCCCCGGACGAGATGGCGGGGCTCGTCTTCGAGCAGCTCTATTCGGAGGCGGTGGTCGCCGCCGTCCGCGCCGGGCATCCGCTGCTCGCGGCGCCCGGCGAGATCGCGGCCTGGCCGCTGATCCTGCCGCCGCCCGACGCGATCATCCGGCCGGTGGTCGAGCAGCACTTCCTCAGCCACGGCCGCGAGGTGCCGCGCGCGGCGGTCGAGACCGTGTCGCTGGCGCTCGGGCGCGGCCTGGCGCTGACCTCGGACGCGGTCTGGTTCATCTCGCGCGGGGTGGTGGCCGAGGAGCTGGCGTCGGGCGTTCTGGCGACGCTGCCGCTCGGCGGTCTGCCGCTCGCGGGACCGGTCGGCCTGACGCTGCGCTCGGGGCAGGCGGTGGCGGACGGGCTCGGGCAGCTGATGCAGGCGATCCGGGCGAGTGCGGCCGTGGCCGACGCAGGGTGAGGACGGTTGCGCCCCGGCGGCCGGCGTGGCAACCCTCGGCGGCAACGCGGAGGGGACGATGGACGATTTCGCGCAAGGATTGCAGCCGCCGCTCTACCGCGCGACGGTGCCGGTGCTCCTGGGGGTGCTCGACCGGATCGAGGCGATGCTGGCGCGCGCCGAGGCGCAGCTCGGGGACGGCATCGGCCCGGCGCTCGACCGGCGGCCGTCCGACGGCATGCTGACCGCCGGCCGGCAGCTTGCGACGGCCGTCCAGTTCACCCTGCGCATCGCCTGCCCGCTGGCCGGTGAGCGCATCCCCGAGCTGCGCGGGCCGCTCGACGCGCCCGGGCTGCACGCCCGCGTCGCCGGGGCGCGCGAGGCGCTCGCCGCCCTCGACCCCGGCGCCTTCGCGGGCGCCGAGGAGCGGGTCGTGACCGCGCAGGCGGGCTTCGCCGTGCTCGAGCTGCCCGGCGACGCCTACCTGCAGGAGTTCGGCCTTCCCAACCTCTACTTCCACCACGCGATGGCGCACGTGGCGCTCAAGCAGGCCGGCGTGACCCTCGGCAAGCACGACTTCGACGGCAAGCACGACTACCCCGACGGCTTCTCGTTCGGGTGAGGGCTCCGCGCCCGGCCGCCGCGCGCAATTGGGGCAGATGGGGCGCGGCCGAACCCCGACGGTCCCGGTCTCCGCGAATACGACAATCCTTGACGATTGTCGCAAGTATCGATCCAGAAAAGCGCAATCCGGCTTAAGGATTTCAACTCATAGCAACTTCGAGATGTGAACGAAAGTTGCCAGAAAGTTTTCTGATTTCGTTAATATCATGCCATTTCAATGCCTTGCGCGTTTGCCCGGGGTCGGGCATGCCCCGGACGGACGCGGCCGCTCTCGACGGCGCTCGGCCGGGGGCAAGCCCCGGCAAACGGTCTTCACTCGCCCATCACCTTCCCTTCGCGGCGCCGGTCGGCGGCGCCGGTCAGCGTGCCGTCGCCGATCAGGATCGCCTGCAGGCCGGAGTTGAGGTCGACCGCCTCCGCCGGCTGGCCCAGCGAAGCGAGTGCCGCGACGGTCGCCGCCGCATCGGGCCCTTCCTCGACCTGGGTCTTGCCGTTGCGGTTCAGCACGTGCGGCGCGTCGATCGCCGTCTGCGGGTCCTGGCCGAAGTCGAGGATGCCGACCAGCGCCTGGGCCACGAAGGGGATGATGTTGGCGCCGCCCGGCGAGCCGATCAGCAGGAACGGCTTGCCGTCCTTCAGCACCACGGTCGGCGACATCGACGAGCGCGGCCGCTTGCCGCCCTCGACGCGGTTCGCCACGACCTTGCCGTCCGCCTCGGGCGCGAAGGCGAAGTCGGTGAGCTGGTTGTTGAGCAGGAAGCCGTCGGCGACCACCCGGCTGCCGAAGTTCGTCTCGATCGAGGTCGTCGCCGTCAGCATGTCGCCGTAGCGGTCGACGACGACGAAATGCGTCGTGCCATGCTCGGGCTGCGCCGCCTCGGGCATGCGCAGCTCCGCCTTGTTCCAAGGCGGCTCGCCCGGCTCGGCCATCGCCATCGGATGCGCCGGATCGATCAACGCCGCGCGCCCGGCGAGATAGCCGGGGTCGAGCAGCCCCTCGGGCATCGGAACGAAGTCGTCGTCGCCGATGAACTGGTTGCGGTCGGCGAAGGCGAGCTTGGAGGCCTCGAGGAAGAGGTTCGTCGCCGGCATGCCGGGGCCGAGCGCCGCGAGGTCGAAGTGCCCGAGGATGCCGAGGATCTGCCCGACCGTCAGCCCGCCCGAGCTCGGCGGCCCCATGCCGCAGACCTCGTAGGCGCGATAGTCCATGCAGACCGGCGGCCGCTCGCGCACCTGATAGTCGGCGAAGTCGTCGAGGGTCAGCATGCCCGGGTTGTCGGGCGTCCGCACGGCGGCGACGATGTCGCGGGCGAGGGTGCCGTGATAGAAGGGCTCGCTGCCCTCGGCGGCGACGAGCCGCAGCGCCTGGGCGAGGTCGGGATCGCGGAAGGTCTCGCCGGCCGCCTTCGGGCTGCCGTCCTGGTGCAGGTAGAGGGCGCGGGCGGCGGGGAAGTCGGCCAGCCGGTGCTCGGCCGCGTCGGCGATGGCGGCGGCCATCCGCGGCGAGATCGGGAAGCCGTCCTCGGCCAGCGCGATCGCGGGACGGAAGAGCTCGCCCCAGGGCAGGCGACCGTAGCGCCGGTGCAGCGTCTCCATCAGCAGCAGCGTCCCCGGCACGCCGACCGAGCGGCCCCCGGGCACCGCGTCCCAGAACGCGCGCGGCTTGCCGGCGTCGTCGAGCCAATAGGCCGGCGTGGCGGCGGCCGGCGCGGTCTCGCGACCGTCGAAGCTCGCGAGGTCGTGCGCCGCCGCGTCCCAGTAGAGCGCGAAGCCGCCGCCGCCGAGGCCGGAGCTCTGCGGCTCGACCACGTTCAGCACCATCTGGGCGGCGATGGCCGCATCGGCGGCCGAGCCGCCGGCGGCCAGGACGTCGCGCCCGGCCTCGCTGGCGAGCGGGTTGGCGGTGGCGATCATGAACGCGCGGGCGGTGACGGCGGCATTCTCGGCAAGGGCGCTGGTCGCCTCGGGCGCCGGGGCGTCCTGGGCCTGCGCCGCGGCGGCGAGGGCGACGAGCAGGGCCGGCAGCAGCAGTCTTCGCGGCATCGCCCGCTCCCTCCCCGTCGTCGAGCTCACGGTTAATTGGTTAACGCCCCGGCACCCCTGATCAAGAGGATAACGCGCGAAGGCCCCGTGGCGAAGCGAGGATCGGTCCGGACGGTGAACGACGGCCGCCGGGATCCCGATCGGCGGCGGCATGGACGGCTGCTATGCCTCGCCCTCGCCGGCGTCAGTCGTGGAAGGGGTCGGTGGTCTCGCGGCGGCCGAGGAGGAAGGCATCGGCGATGATGCGCAGCGGGCTCGCGTCGACCTCGCTCGTCCGGGTGGCGAGGAGCTCGGCGAAGCGTCGGTAGATCAGCGGATACTCGCGCTCGGGCGCGCGCACCTGCTCCTTGCCATCGATCACGAGCGTGGCGCCGCCCTGCTGCAGCAGCAGCGCGCCGGCGTCGGTCTCGACGCTGATGTCCCAGGTCTGCGCCCCGGTCTGCAGCCAGTCGAGGACGAGGCTCGCCGGGTAGCCCTGCGGGCCGGTCATCGTGACCTCGGCGGCGATCGGGGTCTGCACGTTCGACGGGGTGACGAGGCGGGCGGCGGCGACGGTCAAGGGGCCGGGGAGGATCTCGGTCAGGATCGACAGCGCGTTGATGCCGGGGTCGAAGACGCCGAAGCCGCCCGGCTGCCAGATCCAGGCCTGGTTCGGGTGCCAGTGGCGCACGTCCTCCTTCCAGGCGATGGCGACGCTCCGGATGGCCTTGCCGGCGAGCCAGGCCTTGGCCTGCGGCACGGCGGGCGCGAAGCGGGAGTGCCAGGCGGCGAAGAGGACGGTGCCCCTTTCCCGTGCGGCGGCGACCATGCGATCGACCTCGCCGACGGTGGCGGCGGGCGGCTTTTCGAGCAGGACGTCGCGGCCGGCGGCGATGGCCTTCAGCGCCATGGCGGTGCGCGTCTCCGGGGGGACGCAGAGGGCGACGGCGGCCTCGGGGCCTGCGGCGAGGAAGGCGTCGAGGTCGGGGAAGTTCGGCACGCCGTCGATCGTGGCGTGGCGCGAGACCCCGGCGGCCAGCGTGAAGTCGGGGTCGCCGGCGATCGCGGGGATGTGCTGGTCGCGGGCGATCTTGCCGACGCCGACCAGCGCCACCGGCCAAGTCATGCGGGCATGCCGTAGCTCGGATGGGTGAGGGCGGTCATGATGCCGCGGAGCTCGGCGAGGCCCTTGAGCCGGCCGATCGCCGGGTAGCCGGGCTGGCCCGTCTTGTTCAGGTCGTCGAGGATGTCCTGGCCGTGGTCGGGGCGGAAGGGGATCGAGTGGTCGGCGCGGCCGGCGGCCCTGCGGCGGCGCTCCTCGGCGACGATCTCGGCGATGACGGCGACCATGTCGGTGTCGCCGCCGAGGTGCTCGGCCTCGTAGAAGCTGCCGCGGATGTCGGGGGACTGGCGCTTGACGTTGCGCAGGTGGACGAAGTGGACCCGGTCCGCGAAGCGGCGGAACATCGCGGGCAGGTCGTTGTCGGGGCGGGCGCCGAAGGAGCCGGTGCAGAAGGTGGTGCCGTTCGCGGGGCTGTCGACGGCGGCGAGGACGGCGGCGTAGTCGTCGGCGGTGGACATCACCCGCGGCAGGCCGAGGAGCGGGAAGGGCGGGTCGTCGGGGTGGCAGCAGAGGCGGATGCCGGCCTCCTCGGCGGTGGGGACGACCTCGGCGAGGAAGTCGACCAGGTGGCGGCGCAGCGCCTCCGCCGGCATCGCCTGGTATTCGGCGATCTGCGCCCGAACCTCGGGCAGCGTGCGGCGCTCGTTGGCGCCGGGCAGCCCGAAGGCGACATTGGCCGCGAGGCGCTGCTTCGCGGCGTCGTCCATGCCGGCGAAACGCTCCTCGGCGGCCGCGACCACCTCGGCCGGGAAGTCCTCGCGGGCGCCGGGGCGCTCGAGGATGCCGATGTCGAAGGCGGCGAAGTCGGTGAGGTCGAAGCGCATGCAGGTGCCGCCGTGGCCGACCCGCCAGGCGATGTCGGTGCGGGTCCAGTCGAGCACCGGCATGAAGTTGTAGCAGACGACCTCGATGCCGGCGTCGGCGAGGTTGCGCAGCGTCTGTCGGTAGGCCTCGAAGTGCGCCTTGAAATCGCCGGTCTGCCGCTTGATGTCCTCGGACGGCGGCACGCTCTCGACCACCTCCCAGGCGAGGCCCGAGGGCGAGCCGTCCTTGCGGGTGCCGATCTCGCGCTGGCGCCCGGCGATCTCCTCCGGCGTCCAGACCGTGCCGTTGGGGACGTGGTGCAGCGCCGAGACCACGCCCTCGACCCCGGCCTGCAGCATGTCGTCGACCGAGACGATGTCCTTCGGGCCGAACCAGCGCCAGGTCTGTCGCATTGCCTTTCCCCCTGCATGTGCGGGCGCGGCGTTGGCCGCCGCTGCGCGCGCTATGGATGCACGCCGGCACGTCCGGCGACAAGCACCGATCCGCGG
The DNA here is from genome assembly GCA_046348975.1 of Amaricoccus sp. Classification (GTDB taxonomy): domain Bacteria; phylum Pseudomonadota; class Alphaproteobacteria; order Rhodobacterales; family Rhodobacteraceae; genus Amaricoccus. The sequence goes on from JAXMDF010000001.1 coordinate 117,320, forward strand.
ATACTCGCGATCATTGGAAGCCGACGCCCGCGGCCTGCCCGATGGCGAAGAGGCGGTCGCGGGCCGTGGCGTATTCGGGGCCCTCGAGGTGCTCGAGCATCAGCGGGACGTCGGGGAGGCGGGCGAGCTCGCGGAGGTAGGTCGGGTAGTCGAGGACGCCGTCGCCGATCATCACCTCGTCGAGGTGCAGCGCGGCCTGGTGGTGCAGCAGGATGTCCTTGGCGTGGCAGGAGACGATGCGGGGCCCGAGCTTGGCGAAGCACTCGCGGATCAGTGCGCCGTTCGCGAAGTAGACGCGCGGGGTCATGATCAGGTTGACCGGGTCGACGTGGGCGGCGAAGGCGGGGCGGTCGACGGCGTCGATCAGGCGGACGTAGCAGTCGACGCTGTCGGGCAGCGCGTACTGCATCATTTCGAGCGCGAACCTGGCGCGCCGCGGCTTCACCCGGTCGATGACGCGGCGGACGGTCTCGACGCAGGCGTCGAAGGCCTCGTCGCCCATGTTCCGCGGGTGCGGGGCGTAGTCGGTGCCGGGGGCGGACGAGCCGATGTAGCTGACCGCGCAACGGGCGCCGACGGCGTCGGCGATGGCGAGGCAGTCGCAGGCGTGGTCGAGGTTGGCGGCGCGCACCTCGGGCTCCGGTGCGACGAGGTTCCGCCAGATGCCGATCTCGGCGATGACGACGTCGGCGGCCGCGAAGGCCCGCTCGATGGCGGCGAGGCGGGCGGCGTCGCCGACCGCGACCGGCGGGCAGTAGGCGGCGCGGTAGCCGAAGGCGCGGTGGGCGCGGGCGAAGGCCTCGGGGTCGCCGTCGGGCGCGGCGTCGAGGCCGAGGCCGCCGAGGCGGATCGGGCTCACGCCTCGAACCCGGGCGCGATGTGGCCGAGGCCGTCGAGGAAAGGCATGGGAGGCTCCGGGGCAGGGGAGGGGGCGCGGACGCCCCGTCCGGAGGGTCAGAGGGTCGCGGAAGATTCCGGGCGGCGCGCCCGGCGGATCAGGCCTCGCGGTAGGTGCCCTTCTTCTTCGCGGCGTGCGCCGCGATCAGGTCCATCAGCGTCGGGGACAGGCAGTCGTAGGGCTCGAGGCCCAGCTCGCTCAGCCGGGCGCGGACCGCCTCCATCCGCGACGGCGGCATGCCCGACTCGATGATCGACGACACGAAGGCGGCGAAGCCCGGGGCCGACCAGCCGTCATCGTCGGAGAGCTCGGTGTGGACGAAGTCGAGCCCCTTGAAGGCATGGTCGGTCTCGATGCGGCCATACATATGGACGCCGCAGCCGGTGCAGGCGTAGCGCTGGATGGTCATCGACGGGTCGACGATCTTCAACTTCTGTCCGTTGGCGGTGACGGTGACGGCATCGCGCGGCACGACGGCGACCATCGCGAAGGTGGCGCCGTCGGGCTTCCAGCACTTGCTGCAGCCGCAGACGTGGTTGAAGGCGGTGTTCGCGGCCAGCGTCACCTCGACCGGGTCGGTCTTGCAGTGGCAGCGCAGCCTGCCGCCGGCAAAACCCTCGCGCCCCGGCTTCACGCCGCCGTCGACGGACGGATGGATCGATTCCGACATGACGTCCCCTCCCATGGCAAAGGCCGGGTCGTTCGCAGCCCGGCGTGAGAAGCATAGCGGCAAACGCGCGTTGCGGCGAGCGGGGGCGCGCTCGCACGGCATACAGGCATGAAGACCCTGTCGGGCGGTCGCACGGGGGCCCCGCCAGACAGTGACGCATTCCGCGCGATCGGACACGCCGACAATGGCAAGCGAGGCTTGACTTGGACCATAAATTTGGTCCATCATTGCGGCATCACTCGCTGGAAATGCGGTCATGAAGGTTTCTGTCAGCGAAGCGAAAGGTCAACTCACCGAGCTGGTGAAGCGGGCCGAAGCTGGCGACGAGGTAATCCTCACGCGCCGCGGTCGGGATGTCGCGCGTCTCGTTCCGGTCCTCGCAGCCTGCGACGCCGCGAGCCGACGGTCGCTCATGGAGAAGGTGCGGTCTTCTGCGTCCGCGAAAGCCGGCCCCGGCCCGGTTGCGGCGCGCAGCCAGGACTTTCTCTACGGCGACGACGACGGTCTGCCGGCATGATCGCCGTCGATACGTCCGCGCTCATGGCGATCTTGCTCGACGAGCCGGATGCCGAAGGCTGCATGGCGGCGATCGAGGCGACCGACAAGCTGCTGATTTCGGCCGGAACCATGGCCGAGGCGTTGATTGTCGCCGGACGTCGCAATCTGGCCGAGGATATGACCGAGTTGATCGGCGGGCTCGGCTTCGAGATCGTGCCAGTTACAATGGCGTCCGCGCATCGGATCGCTGCGGCGTACGGGCGCTGGGGCAAGGGCCTCCATCCCGCGGCGCTCAACTTCGGCGACTGCTTCGCCTACGATTTGGCCAAGGAACGCAACTGTCGGCTACTCTTTGTCGGAAATGACTTTTCGCAAACCGATGTCGGGCCCGCGCCAACCGCCTGATCGTCGCAGCGCCCGCGCATTTTGTTCGAGCGAACTGGACCACGCCTGACTCCCGATCACGACGAATCCTGGCGTGGGACCAGAAGCTTGCGGCCATCTCACCGTGGCGCCCCGCGGCACCGTGTCCCACCGCGCGGAATGCGTCGCGCCAGCAGGCGGGGAGAGACCTCCCTCACGGGGAGCGCCCGCCTCGTACTCCGAGGCCGGCGCTCCGTGCGGGGAGGCGGCTCAGTAGATGACGACCGAGCGGATCGACTCGCCGGCGTGCATCAGGTCGAATCCCTGGTTGATCTCGTCGAGCTTCAGCCGGTGGGTGATCAGCGGGTCGATCTGGATCTTCTTGTCCATGTACCAGTCGACGATCTTCGGCACGTCGGTGCGGCCGCGGGCGCCGCCGAAGGCCGTGCCCTTCCAGACCCGTCCGGTCACGAGCTGGAACGGGCGGGTCGAGATCTCCGCCCCGGCCGGGGCGACGCCGATGACCACGGACACGCCCCAGCCGCGGTGGGTGCATTCGAGCGCGGCGCGCATCACCTTGACGTTGCCGGTGCAGTCGAAGCTGTAGTCGGCACCGCCGATCTGGTCGGCGCCCTTCTTGGTCATGTTGACGATATGCGGCACGATGTCGGCGCCGACCTCGGAGGCGTTGACGAAGTGGGTCATGCCGAAGCGCTCGCCCCAGGCGGCGCGCTCGGGGTTCAGGTCGACGCCGATGATCATGTCGGCGCCGGCGAGCTTGAGCCCCTGGATCACGTTGAGCCCGATGCCGCCGAGGCCGAAGACGACGGCCTTGGCGCCGATCTCGACCTTGGCGGTGTTGATGACCGCACCGACGCCCGTCGTCACGCCGCAGCCGATGTAGCAGATGGTGTCGAAGGGGGCGTCCTCGCGCACCTTGGCGACGGCGATCTCGGGGAGCACGGTGAAGTTCGAGAAGGTCGAGCAGCCCATGTAGTGATGGATCGGCTTGCCGTCGAGCGAGAAGCGCGACGTCCCGTCGGGCATCAGCCCCTGGCCCTGCGTCGCCCGGATCGCGGTGCAGAGGTTGGTCTTGCGGCTGAGGCAGGACGGGCACTCGCGGCACTCCGGCGTGTAGAGCGGGATGACGTGGTCGCCCTTCCTGACGCTCATCACCCCCTTGCCGACCTCGACCACGACGCCCGCGCCCTCGTGGCCGAGGATCGAGGGGAAGATGCCCTCGGGGTCGGCCCCCGACAGGGTGAACTCGTCGGTGTGGCAGATGCCGGTGGCCTTGATCTCGACCATGACCTCGCCTTCGCGCGGTCCCTCGAGGTCGACGTCGACGATCTCGAGCGGCTTTCCAGCCTCGAAGGCCACGGCGGCGCGGGTCTTCATGGATGTCCTCCCCTGGACGATTGGCGGCGCGGCCAGTCTAGACTCCGCCCGCGCCGCCCCGCAATCGCGACGGCGGCGCGGCGTCACCGCGCGGCGGCCTGGTCCGCCGTCAGCGCCGTGTCGCGGGTGCCCGAGACGATGATCTCCAGCACCTCGGCCTCGTCGGTGTGCCTTATCCATCGGTCGCCGACGTTCTCGCCGCGCTTCAGCACCATGACGCGGTCGCCGACGGCGAAGATGTCGACCAGCCGGTGCGAGATGATGATCTGCGCCACCCCGTGCTTCTTCAGTTCGAGCATCGTTTCCAGCAGCCGGTCGGTCGCCATCACCGAGAGGTTGGCGGTCGGCTCGTCGAGGATGACGACCCGCGGCTCGAACGAGATCGCGCGGGCGATCGCCACCGACTGCTGCCGGCCGCCCGACAGGCTCTCGACCTTCTGGTACACCGAGTTCACGTCGACCTTCAGCCGCTTCAGGACGTCGCTCGCCTCGGCGTACATCCGCCGCCGGTCGACGAAGAGCCCGCGGCGCGGCCAGCGCCCGAGGAAGATGTTCTGGCCGACGTCCATGTTCCCGCAGAGCGCGAAGTCCTGGTAGATCATCTCGATGCCGACGGCGCGGCTCTCGTGCGGGCCCTTGAAGTGGGTCGGCTGGCCGTCGACGAGGATGTCGCCCGAATCGCGCTGGTAGGCGCCGGTCAGGATCTTCATCAGCGTCGACTTGCCGGCCGAGTTGTCTCCGACGAGCCCCAGCACCTCGCCGGGCCCGAGCGTAAGGGTCACGTCGCGCAGCGCCTGCACCGGCCCGAAGGCCTTGGAGACGCCGCGCATCTCGACGATCGGGGTTGGATGGCCGTCAAGCATGGCGTTTCTCCGCGGACGGACGGAGGCGCGCGCGCAGCCGTCCGAAGAGGTCGGCCTGGCGCACCCAGATGTCGATGAGGACGGCTGCCAGCAGGATGACCCCGATGAAGACGTTCACCCAGACGTTGGGCAGCACGAACGACCCGTGGGCGGTGATGATCTGCAGCGACAGGAGCGCCCGCAGCAGCGTGATGACCGCGGCGCCGGCGAGCGCGCCGATGATCGTGCCGTAGCCGCCGAAGATCGAGCCGCCGCCGATGATGACGGACGCGATGCCGTCGAGCTCGCGGAACTGCCCGGCCGTGGGCGTGAAGCTGCGGTAGAAGGCGATGTAGATCAGCCCCGCGAAGGCGGCGCAGAGGGCGGAGAACATCAGGCTCAGCGCCCGGACGCGCGCGGTGTCGATGCCGGCATAGTCGGCGGCCCGCCGGTTGCCGCCGGTCGCATAGACCCGCTGCCCCCAGACCGTGTAGCCGAGCACGACCCCGGCGACGATGGCGAGAATCGCCATGAAGATGCTCTGCACGCTGAGCGCCGCCGCGATGTCGTAGGGGATCGTGCCCGGGGCCGGGTCGATCTTGAAATACTTCAGCGCCTCGATGAGCTTGCGCCCGATCAGGTTGTAGCTCTCGGGAAAGCCGAAGAGCTCGCGCCCCGACACGAGCCACGCCGAGATCCCGCGCGCGGTGTAGAACATCCCGAGCGTCGCCACGAACGCCGGCAGCCCGAAGCGCACCGTGACGAGCGCGTTGACCGCGCCCGCCATCGCACCACCGAGAAGTGCTATCACCGCCGCGAGCCACGGATCGAAGCCGAGGGTCTTCATCGAGAAGGCGGCGATGGCGCCGCTCATGGCCAGGATCGACCCGACCGACAGGTCGATGTCGCCGTTGGCGATGACGAAGGTCAGCCCGATCGAGACCAGCGCCACCTCGGTGAAGGCGAGGATCAGGTTGAAGCTGTTGTCGAGCCCGCCCCAGAAGTCCGGCCGCAGCCACAGCCCGGTCGCCCACAGAACGACCGCGATCATGATCGCCGCCGAGTCGCGGCGGGTCAGGAACCGCCGCCAGCCGCTCGCCGACATGTCGCGGTCGTGGGCCGTGCTGCCGCGGGTCTGCACGCCCTCGATCGCGACCCCGCCGATCTCGGGCGCCGGCGGCACCGGCAGCCCACGCAGCCGCGCCCAGAGCCGCGCCAGCGCCCGCCGCCGGATCAGCCAGGGCTCGATCAGGACCGCGACGATCAGGATGATCCCGAGGAAGGCCGGCACCGCACCGGGCGGCAGCTGCGCGACGGCGTTCACCTTCATCTCGACATCGCCGACCTTCATCATCCGCGTGACCGGGATGCCCTCGCGCAGCACCTTGTCGATCAGCACCACGAGGATGACCCCGAGCGCGCTGCCGAAGATCCGCCCGCGCCCGCCGAGGATCGAGGCGCCGCCGACGATGACCGAGGCGATCACGATCAGCTCGATGCCCTGCCCGGACTGGGCGATCATCCCCTTGTCCTGCGCCACCTGCATCAGCCCGCCGACGGTGGCGCAGAAGGCCGACAGCAGGTAGGCGCGCATCCGCACCCAGCGGGTCGGGATGCCGGCGTAAGATGCGGCGAGCTCGTTGCCGCCGGTGGCGAAGGTCTGGTAGCCGATCCGGGTCTTCGCCAGCACGAAGGCGCCGACGAGCGTGAAGACGAGGAACAGCCAGACCTGGTTGTTGAACCCCCAGGCGTTGTTGTCGCCGAACCAGAAGAAGCCCGGGTAAGCCTTTGCCTTCTCGATATAGGTGATCGTCTTGCCGCCCGAGAGCCCGGTGACGACGCCGCGCCCGATGAAGAGCATCGTCAGCGTCGCGATGAAGGCCGGGACCCGCAGGAAGGTGACGAGGACGCCGTTGATGAGCCCAACGGCGAGCCCGACCGCCAAGGCCCAGGCGACCGCCGGCACCACGCCGGCATCGAAATAGGACTGCGAGAAGGCGACCGAGAAGACGACCGCCGCAACGCCGTAGAGCGAGCCGACCGAGAGGTCGAGGTCCTTGTCGATGATGACGAAGGTCATGCCCACCGCCATCACCCCGTAGCGCGAGGCGTCGCGCAGCACCGAGGACAGCGCGTCCGGCCCGCCGAAGAACCGCGGGTTGATCCAGGCGCCGACGAGATAGAGCAGGATCAGGAAGGCGAGCAGCCCGACTTCCCAGCCGCCGAACATCTCGACGGGCAGGCGGCGGCGCGGGGCCGGCGAGGCGGATTCGGCGACGGTCATGCGGGGGGCGGAGAAGGGTCCGGCGGAACGCGCCCGCCGGACCTTGGGCCGAAGGCCCTAGTTCTCGAACCGCTTGCCGACGGAGCCGACCGTGTCCTTCTCGACCAGCTGCGCGCGGGTGTCGAGGTTCGCCGCCGCGACGCCGCGGTCGATCTGCAGGTAGAGCTGCATCACAGGCCAGAAGCCCTGCAGGAACGGCTGCTGCCCGAGCGAGCCCGTGAGCGCGCCCGAGGTGATCCCCTCGAGCTGCTTCGGCCCGAGGTCGTAGCCGAAGGTGCAGATCTTGTTCTCCATCTTCTTCTGCGTCACCGCGTCGACGATCGCCGGCGTGACCGCGCCGTTCGGCCCGAAGATGCCGACGACGTCGCCGCGCGACTCGATCAGCGTCACGATGGAGCCCGCGATGTCCTGGTCGTTGACCGCGATGCCGATCTGGTCGGGCCCGGCGTCGACGGTGAAGTTCGCGAGCTTGCCCGCGTCGTTCAGCGCCTTGACGGTGGCCTGGAAGGCGTCGGTCACGCGGGTGTTCACCTCGACGTTGCCGGCCGTCGTCTGCGACGGGAAGAGGATCGACCCCTTCTCGATCCCCTTGTCGAGGATGCACTTCGCCAGCGCCGCGCCGCCGATCGCCGCCGCCGCGGCGCTCTGCCCGGTGTGGCTGATGCCGTCGCGGTCGTAGATCGTCGGGTCGAACGAGTTCGTCGTCGCGACCGGGATCCCCTGGTCGAGCATGTGCTTGACGATGTCGTTGTAGGCGCCGACCTGCGGCGTCGTCAGGATCAGCCCGTCGATGGTCGGATCCTGGATGATCTGGTTCAGGATCTCGATCTCGCGCGGGATGTCGTCGACCGGCGCCTCCGAGCCCAGCATCACGAGGTTCGCCCCGATCATGTCGGCGGCGACCTTCGCCCCGACGTATACCGGGTCGAAGAAGCCGTTGCCGGCGGTATGCGTGACGATCGCGAAGGTCAGGTGCCCGTCCTTCGAGTGGAAGTCCTTGGTGGTCGGGGCTTCCTTGGCGGCATCGTCGAAGCTGTAGCCGCCAACCGCCTTGGCGATGGTGCCCGTCGACTGCGCCCAGGCGCCCGATACGCCGAACGCAACCGCCACGGCGCCCGCCGCGAGCGAGACGAGAAGTCTCATGGGTCTCTCCTCCCTAAAAGGGCCGGACATGCCCGTTCGCCCGTTCGCGACGCTTCGGCACATATCCGCCGGGGGTAATATTACCGGATCGTCCCGCCGCGTAAACGGTGAAGTCACGCCGTTAACTGTATTCGTTGCGCGCAACGCGGTGGAGCGATCGTCCCGCGCTCATGCGGCCCCGGCGTCGGACGCTCCGTGCAGGAAGAAGCGCACCATCGCCGCGGAAGCGTCGGGCCCCCTGGGGTCGGTGTAGGAGCCGCTCGGGTGTCCGCCGGACCAGGCGTGCTGGGCGCCGTTGATCAGCCAGCATTCGAGCGCGTGCGCGCCATCGTCCCGCTCGGCGATCATCCGTCGGTAGGAGCGGGTTTCCCCCGACGGTCCGCGCTCGGATCGGGTCTTGCCGCGGCCTTCGGCGTGGCCGGCGACGATCCTTGCCGCATTGGAGGGGTGCACCGTCGTGTCGGCCGTGCCGTGGAAGACGATCACCCGCGGCCTCGCCGACGATCCTTCCCGAGGGGTCTCCGCGGGCCGCTGCTCGAGCCCGGCCTGCCCCCGCATGGCCGTGAAGGCCGACATGACGTCGTTGGCCGAGCCGTAGGCCAGGCCCGAATGGATGCCGATCGCCCCGTAGATCTCCGGATAGGTCTCGCCCATGATCGCCGCCATCGCGCCGCCGGCGGACAGGCCAGCGACGAAGACCCGGTCGTGCGCGATCCCGTACTCGTCGCGGACGCTCCGCGTCAGGTCGGCGACGATCGCGGGCTCGCCGGCGTCGCGCCGCTGGTCGCCGGGCCGGAACCAGTTCCAGCACGACATGGAATTCTCGCCGGTGGTCTGCGCCGGATAGGCCACCAGCAGCCGGTACGCCTCGGCCAGGGCGTTCATCCCGGTGCCGGCAGCGAAGTCCTCGGGGGTCTGCGTGCAGCCGTGCAGCATCACGATCAGCCCCTCCAGCCCCTCGCCGGCCGTGCTCGGAACATAGAGCCGGTAGCGGCGCGCTCCCGCTGCGCAGGCATGGTAGAGGTCGAGGAACCGGGCGCCGTCGGGCAAGGGCAGGTCCGGAGTGCGCGCGGGCTGGCCGAGACCGGTCAGCCCTTCGAGCCCCCGTGCGATTCCGCCCGACCGCAGGGTGCGCACGACCTCGCTCAGCGGTCTCCGCAACCGTTCGGACCGCGGCGGAAGATGCTCGGCTGCGCGGGCGCCGGCCCGGAGCGCCCGCCGCGAGGCTCCGCGCGGGAACGCGCCGGCCGAACCCCCTCCTGACAGCGGGCCAGTCAGCCCGGCGGCCGCGAGCGCGTCCTGAATGACGCCCGCCACCCCCATCGGCTCGGCCGAGTGCCGCTTGCCGGCCGCGCGGAGGATTTCCGCGACGTAGTCCTTGTCCATGGTCCTGGTCCTCTTGCCGTCCGCGGCTACCTGATCCTGCCGGCGAGGGCAGACTTGATGGCGGGGCTCGCCTGCAGCGCCCCGAGCACGGTCAGCGAGCCGATCGTCCGGAGCGCGAGCTCGGGCGTGACCTCCGCCGCGATGCGGACAAGCCCGACCACCCTGACCTGCAGCGTCTCGCCGGCGGCCCGCGCCGCCTCGAGCCGCTCGACGCCGAGCTCGAGCAGGCCGACCTCCAGCATGTGTCGGTCGATCGAGCGCGAGACCTCCTCCGACTGACTGCGCAGCTGGTTGCGGATCGCCGTCCGGATGAAGTCGGTCCGGTTCGAGAAGAACCCCTCCTGAACCAGCAGATCGATCCGCCCGAGGTCGACGTATCCGAGGTTGATCGTGACCTTCTCACTGTCGGGAACCCGGTCCCGAAGCGGCACCACCTTGTCCTGCACATCCATTCTCCATCCAATTGGATGGTATATGGATGGCGCAGCGCTTACGTCAAGGCCAGCCCGCTCAGGCGACCCGCTCGGCGGCCTCGGCCGCCTGCACGGCGAAGACCGGCACCGGCGCCGGCATGCCCTTGAGCTCGACCGGGGGCAGGGCGACGAAGCGCGCGAAGGCGTCGCCGGCGAGCGCCTCGCGGACAGCCGCCGAAATGATGACGGCATCGGGTGGCGCCACCGCGCAGAGGCGGGCGGCGAGGTTGACCGTGCCGCCGAGCACGGTGAAGTCGAGCCGCTCGCGCGCCCCGATCGCCCCCATCACGACCTCGCCGGCGCTGATCCCGACGCCGACGTGCAGGTTCCACTCCGGATGCGCCTCGAGCATGTCCGCGAGCGCCCGCTGGATCTCCAACCCGCTCCGGACCGCGTTCCGCTCCATGCCCTCGCCCTGGAAGACCGCGACCACCTCGTCGCCGATGAACTTGTCGACGTCGCCGCCATTTCGCTCGATGATCTCGGTCTGCAGGTCGAGGTAGCTGTTGAGCATCTCGACCACCACCTCCGGCGGGTTCGCCTCGGAGAAGGCGGTATAGCCGCGGATGTCGGAGAAGAGCGCCGCGATCCGCCGCCGGGCGCCCCCGCGGGCGACCCCGGCGGAATCGGCCGCGGCGACCGCGCTGGCCGTCCCGCGCGAGACGAACTTCATCAATTCAAGCCGCTCGCTCAGCTGGCGGATCATCGCGTTCATCCGGCCGGCGAGGTCGCCGATCTCGTCGCGCGTCCGCACCCCCTCGACCCGCGCCGAAAGATCGCCGGCGCCGACCCGGGCCGCCACCTGGCCGATCTTCAGGATCGGCCCGGTCAGCCGGCCGGCGAAGAGGAGCGCCGCCGCCGCCGCCACGCCGAAGCCGACGGCGCCGACCAGCCAGAGGTTGCGCAGCATGTGGTTGACCACCGCATAGGCGCTCGCCTCGCTGAGCTCGGCGACGATCGCCCAGGGGAAGGCGTCGGGGAAGGCGTAGGCGCCGAGCATCGCCTTGCCGTCCTTGCGCACGTAGCCCTCGATCGCCTCGGGCCGCGCGCTCGTCACGATCAGCGGCGTCGCGGCGGCGATGATGGCGCGATCGGCGAGCGAATGCGGGTTGCGGTCGAGCACGGTGTCGCCGTCGGCATCGACGACGTTGATCTCGCCGCGGCGGGCGAAGGGGTTGCGCGCCACGAGGTCGCCGAGGGGCGCGAGGTTGACCTGCGCCGACAGGGTGACGGTGCGGCCGGCGATCTGCGTGTGCAGCGGGAAGGCGACCGTCGCCAGCCAGTCGCCGGTCTCGGGGATCCGCCGCGGCACCAGCGTCCCGTAGTGGCCGCTGTCGCGGATCGCCGCCACCGTGTCCGCGGGCGCGCGCAGCGTCTGGACCGGGTCGAGGCCGGCGTCGGAAATCCGCCGGCTGAAGTCCTGGCCGGTCACGAGGATCGGCAGGTCCGAGCCCTCGACCGAGAGCTGCAGCGCCACGATGTCGGGGATCTGCGACAGCCCGAGCGTCAGCAGCGACACCTTCTGCTGCACGCCCAGGTCCTCGCTGTCGACGCCGTTGCGGATCACCAGCAATGGCGTGATCCAGCGCCCGCGCACCGTGGTGTCGAAGTCCGAGGCGAGGCTCGCCGCGACCCCGGTCAGGTCCTCGTTGGCCGCGCTCTTCAGCTCGTCGCGGGCGATCCGCGCCAGGTTCTGCCCGACGATCGCGAGCGGCGCCGTCGCGAGCAGCGCCGCGAAGACGAAGAACTTGGCGCGGAGCGGGAAGCGCATGCGCTACTCCCGCGCCGTCGCATGCACGATGGCGGTGTCGCTGGCGACGCCGCAGGCGAGGCCGGTGGTGTCGCGCGCCTCGACCTTCACCGTATAGTCGCCGGGCTTGGCGAAGCGGTGGCGGGCGACGGCGCTCGGCGCCTTCGTCCCGTCGCCGAAGTCCCACTCGACCCGCACGCCCTGGCCGTCGGGATCGGAGGCGTCGGCCGCGTCGAAGACCAGCGTGTCGTTGGCCGCGCCGACCGGCGTGCTGCGGTCGGGCCCGGCATCCACCACCGGCGGCGAATTCACCAGCACCGCGGCCTCGTCGGTGCCGATCGCGCATTCCGACCCGCTATCGTCGGTGACGGTCAGCCGCACGTCCTGCGGCCCGGGCGCGTCGAAGCGCCGCTCGACGCGCGGGCCCTCGAGGACCGTCCCGTCGCTGAACTCCCAGCGCCAGGCGGTCAGGTGCCCGTCGGTGTCGCCCGACAGCCCGGCGTCGAAGGCGACGGCGTCCCCGGGGCAGACGATGCGGTCGGGGCCGGCCTCGGCGACCGGCGCGCGGTTGACGCGGACGTAGACCTCCTCGGTGCGGCGGCTGGAATCGAGGCCGGCGCCGTCGTCGAGCGTCACCGAGACCGGGAACAGCCCGGGCTTGTCGAAGGCGTGGTCGGCGGCCGGCCCCTCGGCCCTGGTCCCGTCCCCGAACAGCCACTCGGCCTTGAGGTCGGCGACGTCCTCGGCGACCGACCAGGCGTGCGGCACGCCGGGGCAGAGCTGCGGCGGCGTCTTGAGCGCGGCGTCGGGCGGCGGCGTCACGGCGACGGTGCGCGTAACGGCGGCCCGGCTGTTGCCGACGCCGGCGTCATCGGTCGCGGCCAACGTGACCTTGTAGTCGCCCGGTGCGGCGAAGCGGTGCTGCGCTTGCACGCCCTCGGCGGTCGTGCCGTCGCCGAAGTCCCAGGCGTAGCCGGTGACCGCCCCGTCGGGATCGCGCGACCCGGAGGCGTCGAAGAGGACGAGCGCCCCGGCCGCCACCCGGTCGGGCACGTCGATGACGGGCTGCGGCGGGGCGTTCACCGTGACGAGCCGCCGGGTCTCGATCGTCCCGCAGCCCTCGTTGGCATTGGGCAGCTCGGCGGTGAGCACGACCGTCCGGACACCCTGGCCCTTGAAGGCATGCGCGACAGTCGGGCCGGCCGCGGTCGTCCCGTCGCCGAAGTCCCAGGCGAAGCTCGCGCCCTTGACGTCGAGGTCGCCGACCAGCGCCGCGTCGAAGCTCGTCGGGCTGTCGTCGGCGACCCGGTCGGGGCCGACGATCGAAATCTGCGGCGCCGGCGCCACCTCGACGGTGGTCTCGTCGGTGTCGAGGGCGCTGCACGATCCGCGCGCGTCGCCGGTGATCGTCAGCGTCACCGTGTACGTCCCGGGCCGGTCGAAGACGTGCGTCGGCCGCTCGCCGCCGCCGGTCGTCCCGTCGCCGAAGTTCCACGAGAAGGCATTCACCGCCCCGTCCGCGTCGGTCGACTTCGACCCGTCGAGCCGCACGGTCTGGTTGGTGCAGGCCTTGATCGCCGGCCCCGCGTCGGCGATCGGCGCCTCGCGCACCACGGCCGCGACCCGGTCGCTATGCACCCCGATCGGCAGGCCGGATTCGTCGCGCACCGTCAGCGTCACGCTGTAGACCCCCGGGTGCTCGTAGGTCTTGGTCGGGTTGACGATGTCCGCGCGCGTCCCGTCGCCGAAGTCCCAGTCGTAGCGCAGGAGGCCGCCATCGGGGTCCTTCGACGCGCTGCCGTCGAAGAGGATCGCGTCGCCCGAGCAGACGTCGCGGTTGCCGCCGGCGACCGCCACCGGCCGCGCGTCGATGACCACGCGGGTCGCGGCGATCGCAACCGCGTTCGACAGCCCGGTCCCGTCGTCGACCGTCAGCTTCACCGGAAAAACCCCGCTGCGCGGATAGTTGTGCGTCACCACCTCTCCCTGCGCCGGCGCCGACCCATCGCCGAAGTCCCAGGTATAGATCAGATGGTCCCCGTCGCCGTCGCTCGACCCCGAGCCGTCCAGCGTCACGTAGAGGTCGTCCGTCACGATCTCCTTCCCGGCGTCCGCGACCGGCGGATGGTTGACCCGTACCGCCACCCGGTCCGTGGCCGTGGCATTCCCCGCGCCGCTCGCATCCGTCACGGTCAGCTGCGCGCTGTGGACGCCCGGTGCCTCGAACGTCCGCTCGGCGACCCCCGTCGTCATGGGCGCGTCGAGGTCGTCGAAGTCCCAGCGGTAGGCGGCGATCTTCCCGTCCGGGTCATACGACCCGCTGCCGTCGAACTTCACCGGCTCGCCCGGCGCGACCAGCTTGTCGGGCCCGGCGACCGCCACCGGCGGCGCGTTGACCGCGACGACCGCCTCGTCGACGTCGAAGGCCTCGGGCAACCCGGTGTCGTCGCGCACCGTCAGCTGCACCCGCTGCAGCCCCGGCGTCGCGAACGCATGCCGGACCCGCGGCCCGTGCGCCTCGGACCCGTCGGGGAAGCGCCAGGTCCAGTCGGCGATGCTGCCGTCGGGATCGACCGACCCCGAGCCGTCGAGCACCACCTCCTCGCCGGCCGCCGCGATCAGGTCTGGCCCGGCGTCGGCGATCGGCGCCGCATTCACCCGAACCGTCGCCGTGTCGCGCGCGACGTTGAGCGGCGCGCCGCTGTCGTCCCGTACCACCAGCGCCACCTCGTAGGTGCCGGGCCGCGCGTAGGCGTGCCGCACGACCTGCCCCGAGGCGGTGCCGCCGTCGCCGAAGCTCCACTCCCAGCTCGTGATATGCCCGTCGGGGTCGTGCGACCCGCCGCCGTCGAAGGTCAGCTCGCTGACCGCCACCGACTGGTCCGGCCCCGCGTCGGCGATCGGCGCCGCGCTGACGTTCACGTCGATCTTGGTCGAGGCCGTCGCGGAGGGCGTGGCCGAATTGTCGGTGACGGTCAGCGTCACCGGATAGACCCCCGGCGCCGCCCAGGCGTACTGCACGTCCGGCCCCTCGCCGCTCGCCCCGTCGCCGAAGTCCCAGCTCCACGACAGGATCGCCCCGTCCGGGTCGTGCGACCCCTCGGCGCTCAGCCGCGCCACCTCGCCCACCGCGATCGGCCGGTCCGGCCCCGTCGCCACCGGCACCGGCGGCGCATTCACGACGACCGTCGTCGTGTCGCGCGACGTCGCATCGGCGACCCCGGAGTCGTCCGTGACGCTCAGCGTCGCGACATAAGTCCCGGGCGCCGCATAAGTATGCGTCGCCGTGACCTCGTCCGCCCCGCTGCCGTCGCCGAAGTCCCAATGATACCCGACGATCTTCCCGTCGACGTCGTAGCTCGCCCCGCCGCCCAGCGTCACCGGCTCCCCGGTCGCGCTGGTCAGCGCCTCCCCGGCCTCCGCGACCGGCGGAAAGTTCACCGTGACGAGCCGCGTCGCCACCCCGAAGTCGCACGGATGCTCCGACGCATCCTCGACCCGCAGCACCGCCCGATAGAGCCCCGGCTTCGCATAGACGTGGCGCGCGGTCGCCCCCTCCGCCTCGGCCCCGTCGCCGAAGGCCCAGTGGAACCGCGTGATCGGGCTGTCGCTCGCCACCGACCCGCTGCCGTCGAAGCCGACCTCCGCCCCCGGCGCCGCCGTGACCGCCTCGCCCGCATGCGCCTGCGGCGCCGGCCGCACATGCACCGGCACGCTCGCCCGCGCCCCCCGCGCGATGGCGTCGTCCCCACCCAGCACGTCCAGCGTCGCCACATACTGCCCCGGCTTCGCGAACGCATGCGCGATCACCCCGGCGTCGCTCTCCGCCCCATCCCCGAACTTCCAGCGGAACGCCAGCGGCGCCGTCCCGGTCGAGCCCGAGGCGTCGAACGCCACCGACGTGCAATTCGCGAGCGGCCGCGCCGAAGCCACCGCCACCGGCCGCGGCGTCGGCGGCGCCGGCAGCGGCGGCATCGCCAGCGCCACCGGCTTCCCCGCCGCATCGAACGCCGCCACCGTCACGTCGTTCGGGCTCTCGTCCCCGCCGCGCAGCGTCAGCGCCGCCTCGCCCTCGGGCGCGGGAAAGCCGTCGACCCGCCACTCGTCCTGCCCGGACGCCTTCAGCCTCCGCTCCTCGAAGGTCGAGACCAGCGCCAGCTCCCCCTCGGCCCCGTCGAAGCTCTGGACGCGCAGCGGCTCCCCGGCCGGCGCCTGAAACCGCACCTCGGTCGGCGGCTCGCGGTCGCGCCAGCGGATCGTCGGCTCGTAGGCAAACAACCGCGCCTCCGGCGGCTGGTCCGAATGGTCGGGCGACAGGCTCGCCTCGACCGTGAACGCATTCCCGTAGTCCCCCGCCTCGCCGATCACGTCGAGCCGGAAATACGACCGCCCGTCGACGACATCCCCGTCCCGCGCCGAGAACGGCGCCAGCGTCACCCAGGTCCCGTCCGTCGGGCTCGCCTCGTCGAACCGCCGTTCCGCGATCACCCGCCCGCCCGCATAGCCCGCATAGGCCGGATCGACCGCCGCCGGCCCCGCCCCGTCCTCGACCTCCACCGGCAGCGGCGCCCCCGCAAACGCGCCCGGCCCCCCCGACAGCCGATAGAGCGTCCGCGTCGGCTCGTTGCTCCGCCCGTACCGCGTGTCGTTGGCCCCGGCCGGCTCCGGATCGAACAGCCGCAGGTACAGCCGCTCCGGATAATCCGCCGGCACGCTGACGAAGATCCGCTCCATATGGTCCGGGTCGCCCTCGCGGCTCGGCGCCTCCGGCCCGTAGACCACCAGCAAGGGCGCCGGGTCCGCCGCCCAGGCCGGCGCGGCCAGCATCGCCGCCAGCAGGAACCCCAGCCCTCGCATCGATCGCCCCCTACTCCTGCCGCCTGGCGGCATTGCCGGCATAATCCTCGACCGTCACCTCGACGAGCTTCAGCGCGCCCGCCTCCGCCGGCAGCGTGTCGCGGCACACCCCGGCCGCGCTGTCGCAGCGCAGGAACCCGCGCCGCTCGACCCCGCCGACCGACAGCACATAGGGCGCCGCCTGCCGCAGCCCCGAGGCGTCATGCGCCTCCACGCTCACCTCGATCGGCCCCTTCGCCCCGTCCGGCCGCCCGACCTCCGCCGACACGATCACCGGCGGGTCGACGTCGTAGACCGTCTCCACCCGCTGCACCGCCACGTTCCCGACCGCATCCGCCGCCACGATCTCGATCGCATTCGTCCCCGCCGCCAGCGCCGCCGTCGCCTCGAACCGTCCCCCCGCCAGCGTCGCCGGCGCCCCGTTCACCGTGACGCTCGCCGCATCCCCGGCCGACCCTGCCAGGTCGAGCCACGCATTCCCGGTCGCCGCCGGCGGCGGCGCATCGAGCGCCAGCTCCGGCGGCACGGCATCCTGCCGCGCCGTGAACCCCGCGCTCCCCTCCACCGCCCCGGTCGGCCCGGCGATCTCGATCCGGTACGCAATCCCCTCGGCCGTCGCCGGCACGGTGAACCGGAACCCGCCGCCGTCCCCGGCCAGCGCCTGCACCGCCAGCGTCCCGTCCGCTGCCATCACCCGGATCGCCGACCCCGCCTCGGCGTCCGACGTCCCCGCGACGTCGAGCGCCGCCGCCCGCGTCAGCAGCGCCCCCGACCCGTCGCGCGGCGTCGCCGGATCGAACCCGATCCGCACCGCGCCCCCCGGCCGGTAGACGAAGCGCCGCGCCCGCTCGGTCCGGTTCCCCGCCGCATCGAGCGCCACCACCGCCGCGGCATTCTCCCCGGGGCTCGCCGCGATCGCCGTCGAGAACCGCCCGTTGTCCCCGACCGCGACATAGGCGCCGTTCACCGTCAGCTTCGCCCCCGGCTCGCTCTCGCCCTCGAGCGTCACCTCGCCCGCGGTGACGATCTCGCCGTCCTTCGGCGCGGTGATGCTGACGAAGGGCGGGGTCTTGTCGTCGATCACCCGGAACCGCGCCGCCAGGCTCCGCACGCCGGGCAGCCCCAGCCGGTCGAGCGACGACACCCGCCAGTAATGATCCCCCGCCGCCATCCCCTCGACCCGGTGGCTGGTGTCGCGCACCCCCCACTCCGAGGCCTGCATCGCGTTGAAGTTCGGGTCCGCCGCAACCTCGAGCCAATACCCCTCGGCCCCCTGCAGCGGCTTCCACTCCAGCGTCACCGCCGGCTCGTAGATCTGCGCCCCGTCGAAGGGCGCCGCCAGCTCGGTCTGCGCCAGCACCGTCGTCTTCTCGGCGGTCCCCGAAGCCTCGACGACGGCCCCCTCGTTCTGGCCGATGCTGATCTTCTGGTCCCCGCGGCTCACTTCCAGCGCCGGCTTGTCGTAGTTGGTGAACCGCGACTCATCCCCGTCGTGCTTGACCCAGAAGTCCGCCGACTGGGTCTCGGTCTCGAGCCCCGGCACCGACACCTCGAAGTTCGACCGGTCCCCGAGCTGGTTCAGCAGCGCATAGAAGTCGCCGTTCACGAGGCTCACCTTCGTCACGTCGCCGCCGGTCAGCGGATCGCTGCGCATCTTCTGGATGATGGCGTTGGAGTTGGGGTTCAGCCGCAGCCGGCTCAGGTCGCGGAACGTCACCTGCGCGGTCGAAGCCGACAGCGTCCGCAGCCGCTCGTATTCGACCAGCACGTCCTCGGCCGAGCGCGGCGACCAGCGCGGCTGGTCGGGCGAGCGCCCCTCGACGTCGCCCTGGGCATCGGAGACGACCGCCTCCGCCGACCGGTCGCGCTGGGCGAGCGAAATCGTCAGCGCCTTCCCGGCGAACTCGGTAGCCGTTCCGGCGTAGCTCACGACCTCCGCCCAGGCCCCGTCGCCGCGCCGCTCGACCGCGGTGTCGCGGTTCTCGATCGCCTTGCCGATCTCCTTCGGCGCGAAGATGCGCGCGCCCTCGGCGTTGGCCTTCTGGATCGCCGCCAGCGAGGTCGCCAGCGCCCCGTCCGCCGCCGCCACCTGCTCAACCGGGATCAGGAGCCGCGACCCGGGCTTCAGATCCGCCGCCGACCCGACGCCGCTGAGCTCCAGGATCTGCGGCCAGAGGTCCGGATCCTTCAGGTAGCGGTCGGCGACGCCCCGTATCGTGTCGCCCTGCTGGAAGATCACCGTCTCGAGCGGGCCCTCGACCGGCAGCGCCGCCGCGGGCATTGCGAGCAGCAGGACGACGACCCGGGCCGAGGCCCGAAGCCCACCGATCCTCCCCGCGAAGCCCATCGCAGCCGGTCCCCCCGAAACCCCTCAAGTGTTGGGGGATCTTCGGCTTGCATGCAACTGTTCGCGCAGGGCGCGCGCCAGCGGGCCGCGCAGGTCGCAAACGTTTGAGGTTAAGCAAGGGCTAACGGAGCGGTGGAGCCGCAGCCGCCTCGCCGCTATGGTCGCGGGCATGTGGGCGCAGGCGGCAATCCTCGCGATCGGACTGGGTCTCGGCGCGGGAATCGTCCCCGCGTCCGGCGCCGA
This sequence comes from Amaricoccus sp., assembly GCA_046348975.1. Taxonomy (GTDB): domain Bacteria; phylum Pseudomonadota; class Alphaproteobacteria; order Rhodobacterales; family Rhodobacteraceae; genus Amaricoccus. The sequence goes on from JAXMDF010000001.1 coordinate 136,472, forward strand.
CCCCGCGCCCGCCGCGCTGCCCGCGCCGGTCCTCGCCGGCCACCTCGCGCCGCGCCCGCGCGCCGCGGCGGCGATCGGCCGCCGCTGCACCGCCGACGGCACGCTCTGCATCCGCGAGGCCGCCTACGTCCGCGATGTCTGCCGCGCGATCGAGGCGCTCGCCCGCTCGAACGGCCTCGACCGCGGCTTCTTCGCCCGGCTGCTGTGGAAGGAGAGCCTGTTCGAGGCCGCCGCCGTCAGCCCCGCCGGCGCCCAGGGCATCGCCCAGTTCATGCCGGCGACCGCCGAGCGCCGCGGCCTCGCCGACGCCTTCAACCCGGCCGAGGCGCTGGCCGCCTCGGCCAGCTACCTCGCCGACCTCAGCCGCGACTACGGCAACCTCGGGCTCGCGGCCGCCGCCTACAACGGCGGCGAGGCGCGGCTCGACCGTTTCCTCGCCGCCAAGGGAGGACTGCCGCCCGAGACCCGCGCCTACGTCGAGGCGATCACCGGCCTGCCGGTCGAGACCTGGCGCGACGCCCCGCCCGCGTCGCTCGACCTCGCGCTCGCCGGTGACGGCCCTTTCGAATCCGACTGCATCGCCCAGGCCGCTCGCCGCGGCGCCCGCGCCCCGGCCGCGAAGCCCGCGCTGAAGCCCTGGGGCGTCGTCCTCGCCTCCAACCGCAGCAGCGACGGCGCCGCGCGCCAGGTCGAGCGGCTGCGCAACCGCTACGCCGGCGTCCTGCGCGGCGAGACGGTCAGCTACTCCGGCGGCCGCATGCCCGGCATGCCGCAGCGCCTGGTCTTCGCCCAGGTCGGCCGCGACACCCGCTCCGCCGCCGACGCCCTCTGCGGCCGCCTCCGCGCCAGCGGCGGCGCCTGCCTGGTGCGGCGGAACTGAGCCCGGCCGACCAAGCCGAAGCGCCAGGTATCGGATCCCGTGACCGGTGTCCCGCCCGGGCGGCGCCCCGGGCAGCACGGCGGCCGCCCGGGGCGCGCGGCGACTGGCTCACGATCCGGCAACCGGGCCTTCGCCCGTCCTCGCCGGAGGGCCGACCGGCCCAGCCCCGATCCGACGGCCGCCATTCCGCCGCTCCACGACGGGCCCGCGCCTCCGCCGCGTGCCCGATCCCCTTCTTTCTTCTTCCTTCTTCAACCTATCGGGTAGTGCCGGGGGGGTCGAGGGGGGCCGGCGAGGGCCCCCCTCGGGCCGCCCCGAGACACGCCCGGTCCTCCGGGAGCAAGGGAGACCACGTCCGGCCTTCGGCCCAGAGGCCCGCGCATGCGGGCGACGGCGCCAAAGCGCCGCAGCCCCCGGCGCCTTCCCTCCAGAGCGCAGGGAGTGAGCAACGGTTGCCAACCGGTCAGCACGCGAACGAATAACCAACGAAAATCCATAGCGGGCCAAAACCTCCTCAAGCATTCGCCGCGCCAGCCCGCGTCCGCCAAGCCCCGGATCACTCGCCCGCGCCCGCCGGCGTCAGCCGCAGCAGCGCTCCGTCCTCGGCGTCGGTCAGGACCAGGATGGCGCCGTCCGGCGCCACCGCCACGTCGCGGATCCGCCCCTGGTCCTTCAGCAGCCGCTCCTCGCCCGTCACCGTGTCGCCGTCGAGCCGCAGCCGCACCAGCGCCCCCGGCTTCATCGCCGCGACCAGCACGTCGCCGTCCCACGCCGGAAACATCGCCCCCTCGTAGAAGGTCATCGCCCCCGGCGCGATCACCGGATCCCAGTAGTAGCGCGGCCCGGTCATCCCGTCGGCGCTGGTGATCCCGTCGCCGACCGGGGTGCCGTCGTAGTTCTCGCCGTAGCTCACGACCGGCCAGCCGTAGTTCTTGCCGGGCTCGATCAGGTTCAGCTCGTCCCCGCCCCGCGGCCCGTGCTCGACCGCCCAGAGCTCGCCCGTCCCGGGCCGGATCGCCGCGCCCTGCGGATTGCGATGCCCGAGCGACCAGATCGCGGCCAGCGCCCCGTCGACCCCGGCGAACGGATTGTCCGCCGGCGCGCTGCCGTCGAGACCGATCCGCACCACCTTCCCGTAGGTCGTCGCCGGATCCTGCGCCTTCGCCCGCTGGTCCGGCCGGCTGTGCTCGCCGAGCGTCACGAACGCATGCCCCGCGCCGTCGAAGACGATCCGCGCGCCGTACTGCATCGCCACCGGCGACGGCGGCTCCTGCACGAGGATGTCCCCGACGTCGGTCAGCGCGGCCGCATCCTCGGCGAGCCGCCCGCGCGCGACCGCCGTCGCCGACATCCCCTCGCCGAGCGGCTTGGCGTAGGTCAGGTACACCAGCCGGTTCGCCGCGAAATCCGGGTCGAGCGCCACGTCGAGCAGCCCGCCCTGGCCCTCGTTCAGCACCGCCGGGACCCCCGCGACCGGCGCCTCCCGCAGCGCCCCGCCGGCAAACACCCGCAGCCGCCCGGGACGCTCGGTGATCAGGAAGCCCCCGTCCGGCAGGATCGCGATCCCCCAGGGATGCTCGAGCCCCTCCGCCAGCCGCTCGACCTGCAGCGCCACGCCCGAAACGGCCTCGGGCGCCCGGGTCTGCTCCGGAAACGCCGGATGGAACGCCGGCACGTCGGGCGGCCCCTGCTCGACGGGGCCGGCAAGCAGCGGCGGGGCGAGCAGCACCGCACCCGCAAGGAGAAGGCAGAGGCGTCGCATCGCACACTCCGCACCCGGGATGTCCGCGGTCAACCCGAAACCGCGGGGCCGTGTTCCGTCACGGCCCCGCGAGACGCTCAGGCGAGGTCGAAGCGGTCGGCGTCCATCACCTTGGTCCAGGCCGCGACGAAGTCGCGCACGAACTTCCCGCCGGCGTCCGCCTGCCCGTAGACCTCGGCGATCGCCCGGAGCTGCGCGTTCGACCCGAACACCAGGTCGACCCGCGTCGCCGTCCACCGCGGCGCGCCGGTCTCCCGGTCGCTCCCCTCGAACATGATCTCGTCCGCGGAGGTCGGCTTCCACCTGGTCCGCATGTCGAGCAGGTTCACGAAGAAGTCGTTGGTCAGCTGCCCCGGCCGGTCGGTGAAGGCCCCGTTCGGCGACCCGCCGTGGTTGGCCCCGAGGACGCGCAGGCCCCCGAGCAGCACCGTCATCTCCGGCGCCGTCAGCTCCAGCAGCTGCGCCTTGTCGACCAGCAAGGCCTCCGCCGGCACCGCGAAGTCCGCCTTCAGGAAGTTGCGGAACCCGTCGTGCACCGGCTCCAGCACCGCGAAGGAGGCCGCGTCCGTCTGCGCGTCCGTCGCGTCGGTGCGCCCCGGCGCGAACGGCACCTCGATCCGCTGGCCGGCGGCCCGCGCCGCCTCCTCGATGCCGGCGGAACCGCCGAGCACGATCAGGTCGGCCAGCGACACCTTCTTGCCGCTGCCCTGGGCGGCGTCGAACTCGGCCTTGATGCCCTCGACCACGCCCAGCACCTTCGCGAGCTTCTCCGGCTCGTTGACCATCCAGTCCTTCTGCGGCGCCAGCCGGATCCGCGCGCCGTTGGCCCCGCCGCGCTTGTCCGACCCGCGGAAGGTCGAGGCCGAGGCCCAGGCCGTCGACACCAGCTCCGCCACCGTCAGCCCCGAGGCCAGCAGCTTCGCCTTCAGGCTCGCCACGTCGGCCGCATCGACCAGCGGATGGTCGACCGCCGGCACCGGATCCTGCCAGATCAGCTCCTCCGCCGGCACCTCCGGCCCGAGGTAGCGCGCCCGCGGCCCCATGTCGCGGTGCGTGAGCTTGAACCATGCCCGGGCGAAGGCGTCGGCGAATGCGACCGGATCCTCGAAGAACCGCCGCGAGATCTTCTCGTATTCCGGGTCCGTCCGGAGCGCGATGTCCGAGGTCAGCATCGCCGGCGACCGCCGCGGCCCGCCGAACGGGTCGGGAATCGTGCCGGCACCCGCGCCGTTCGTCGGCCGCCACTGGTGCGCCCCGGCCGGGCTCCTGGTCAGCTCCCACTCGTAGCCGAAGAGGTTCCAGAAGAAGTTGTTCGACCACCGCGTCGGCGTCGAGGTCCAGATCACCTCCAGCCCCGACGTGATCGCATCCGCCCCGACGCCCGTCCCGTAGGTCGACCCCCAGCCCAGCCCCTGTTCCGCCAGGCTCGCCCCCTCGGGCTCCTTGCCGACATGGTCCGCGGTCCCGGCCCCATGCGTCTTGCCGAAGGTATGGCCGCCGGCGATCAGCGCCACGGTCTCCTCGTCGTCCATCGCCATCCGCGCGAAGGTCTCGCGGATGTCCTTCGCCGACGCCAGCGGATCGGGGTTGCCGTCCGGCCCCTCGGGATTGACGTAGATCAGCCCCATCTGCACCGCCGCGAGCGGGTTCTCGAGCTGCCGCTCCCCCGAATACCGGCTGTTCGCCTTCTCCGAGGTCGCGAGCCACTCGCCCTCGTTGCCCCAGAAGACGTCCTCCTCGGGCTCCCAGACGTCCGCCCGCCCGGCCGCAAAGCCGAACGGCCTGAACCCCATCGATTCGAGCGCGACGTTCCCGGCCAGGACCATCAGGTCCGCCCAGGAGATCGCGTTCCCGTACTTCTGCTTGATCGGCCAGAGCAGCCGCCGCGCCTTGTCGAGGCTGACGTTGTCGGGCCAGGAGTTCAGCGGCGCGAACCGCTGCTGCCCCGCCCCGGCGCCGCCCCGCCCGTCGCCCATCCGGTACGTCCCCGCCGAGTGCCAGGCCATGCGGATGAAGAGCCCGCCGTAGTGCCCGAAGTCCGCCGGCCACCAGTCCTGGCTGTCGGTCATCAGGGCCTTCAGGTCCGCCTTCAGCCCCTCGTAGTCGAGGGTGGCGAAGGCCTTGGCATAGTCGAAGTCCTCGCCCATCGGGTTCGACTTCGCCCCGTGCTGATGCAGCACCTTCAGGTTCAGCTGGTTCGGCCACCAGTCGCGGTTCGACCGCATGCCGACCATCGTCGCCCCGTGGACCACCGGGCACTTGCCCGTCGCAGCGTCGTTTCCGTCCATGGCTCGGATTCCCCCTGGCAATGAGATTTGCCCCACCTATACGCCGGCCAAGCGATAAGGGGAAATTGCATTTCCTTACGGTTTCGATAGCGTGACCCTATGAGGATCACCCTCCGCCAGCTCCGCTCGCTCGCCGCCCTCGCCGACGAGGGCCACTTCGGCCGCGCCGCCGCCGCCGTCAACGTCAGCCAGCCCGCCCTCTCGGTGCAGATCCGCGACCTCGAGGCCGCGCTCGGCGCCCGCCTCGTCGAGCGCGGCGGCCGCGAGCTCGTCGTGACGCCCACGGGGCGCGAGGTGCTGCGCCGCGCCCGCCGCATCCTCGCGGACGTCAGCGAGATCGAGCAGGTCGGCCGCTGGGACCGCGGCCTCGCCGGCCGCCTCCGCATCGGCGTCATCCCGACCGTCGCCCCCTACCTGCTCCCGTCCGCCCTCCCGGCCCTCCGCGCCCGCAACCTCTCGCTCGACCTCGGCGTCCGCGAGGCCCAGACCGACCGCCTGGTCGAGGAGGTCCGCGAAGGCGCCCTCGACGCCGCCGTCGTGGCGCTCCCCGTCGCCGACCCCGGCCTCGTCGCCGAACCCCTCTTCGACGACCGCTTCCTCCTCGCCGGCAGCCCCTCCCGCCTCGCCGCGACCGTGGCACCCCACCCCGAGGACATGGAGCCCGGCGCGCTCCTCCTCCTCGACGACGGCCACTGCCTCGCCGACCAGGCGCTGGCCGCCTGCGCCGTCGACCGCAGCCGCGTCCGCATGGACCTGCGCGCCGCCAGCCTCGCCACCCTCTGCCGCCTCGTCTCCGAAGGCTTCGGCCTGACGCTCCTCCCCGAGCTCGCCGTCCGCGCCGAATGCGCCGCCGCCCCCGCCCTCGCGCTCGCCCGCTTCGCCGCCCCCGAGCCCCGCCGCACCATCGGCCTCGTCCGCCGCTCCCTCTCCGTCGACGACGGCTGGTTCGCCGAACTCGCCGCCATCCTCGCCGCCGCCGGCACGGCGGAGGTCGCCGCCGCCGGCCTCCGGGCCCCTCGTCCGGCGTGAGAGGGCATCGGCATCGACGCTACCATCGGAAGCTCATCGCGTCCGCTCCGACCGTTGCGGTCTTTGGGCAAGAAGGCGCCGCGTCGGCGTAGCCCCTGGCCGCACCGTCCCGACCGCGGCGCCGGCAACCGTCCTGGCTTGGCCCAATCGTCTCCCCATCCCTGCCGTCAGGCATGGGGCGAGGGGGTTGGGGCTGTCGGATTTGTCCGTCGACAAATCCGACCGCGGGCAAGCCGCACCCCCCTTCGCCTCCGCGCTCGCGCGCTCCGGCGAACCGGCCCGGCCGAGGCAGTGCCTCGGCTTGTCGGGCCGGATCCTCGCGGGCTGAAGCCCGCTTCGATCGTAGAGGAGGCGATGGCCGTTCCCGGCACAAACGGCAGGGCCGGCTTGGGGCGACACGGCAACGCGGTCGCGGTCGGCCGGGCAACGCCCCGGAATCCGCCGGGATTCCGCCCCGCCCGAAACACCCCTGACACCGCCGCCGCGCCCCGCTATATTGCGCCGCGACGGAGGGGACGATGACCGACAGCCGAGACCTCAGCGACCGCGCCCAGCGCCATCCGGAGAAGGCGCACCGCCCGGACACGCCGATCCTCCGCAAGCCCGACTGGATCCGGGTAAAGGCCCCGACGTCGGAGGGTTACAAGCGGACCCGCGACATCCTGCGCGAGAACCGCCTCGTCACGGTCTGCGAGGAGGCCGGCTGCCCCAACGTCGGCGAATGCTGGTCGCAGGGCCACGCCACCATGATGATCATGGGCGAGATCTGCACCCGCGGCTGCACCTTCTGCAACGTCGCGACCGGCCGCCCCGACGCCCTCGACGTCTTCGAGCCCGCCCGCGTCGCCGTCGCCGTCGAGAAGCTCGGCCTCAACCACGTGGTGATAACCTCCGTCGACCGCGACGACCTCGCCGACGGCGGCGCCGAGCACATCGCCCAGACGATCCGCGCCGTCCGCCGCAAGAACCCCGCGACCACCATCGAGGTTCTCGTCCCCGACTTCCTGCGCTGCGGCCCCGCCGCGCTGGAAACGGTCGTGGCCGCCAAGCCCGACGTCTTCAACCACAACCTCGAGACCGTCCCCGGCCTCTACCCCGAGGTCCGCCCGGGTGCCCGCTACTTCCACTCGCTGCGCCTCTTGCAGCGGGTCAAGGAGATCGACCCGGCGATGTTCACCAAGTCCGGCATCATGGTCGGCCTGGGCGAGGACCGCCAATCGGTGCTGCAGGTCATGGACGACCTCCGCGCCGCCGACGTCGACTTCCTGACCGTCGGCCAGTACCTGCAGCCGACCCCGAAACACCACGCCGTCGCCCGCTTCGTCACGCCCGACGAATTCGCCGGCTACGAAAAGGCCGCCTTCGGCAAGGGCTTCCTGATGGTTTCCGCGACCCCGCTCACGCGCTCCAGCTACCACGCCGGCGCCGACTTCGACCGCCTCCGCGCCGCCCGCCTGGCCAGGCTCGGCGGCTGACCGCTTCGAGGATCTTCCCGGGGGGTGCTCGGGGTCGAGCAGGTAGGTCAAGTCGTTGGAATCGCTCGATTCAGGCCCCGAGCATTAACCGGATTTCAACCGTTGCCCGGGGGGCTCAGAGCGTCGCCAGCAGCCGCTCGGCCTCGTCCGCGCAGGGCGTCAGCGCCGAATTGTCCTCGCCCGGATAGAACCGCCCGCGCAGCGCCGTCGGCATCGGCTTCGGCCGAAACACCACCACCCGCGGCCCGATCCGCGCCGACTCCGCGGCCCACGACGTAACCAGCGCCTCCGCCGCCGCCTTGCTGGCGCCATAGCTGCCATAGAACGGCTGCCCCGCCCGCGCGTCGGCCACATAGACGAACCGCCCCGCCGGCGCCGCCGCCAGCAGCGGCTGCAGCATGACGACGAGCCGCGCCGTGCCGCGGAAGTTCACCTCGACGCTGGCATCGAAGTCCTTGTCGCCGATATAGGGCGCCGGCGCCAAGGGCGCCGCATGCGCCGCGCAATGCACGACGAGGTCGAGCCTGCCCCAGCGCTCGTCCAGCGCCAGCCCCAGCCGCTGCAGCCCGCCCTCGTCGGTGATCGACAGCGGCACCAGCGTCGGCGTCGGCCCCCCGGCCGCCTCGATCGCATCGGCCAGGTCCTCGAGCCCGCCGACCGTCCGCGCCATCGCCACGACCTGCGCCCCGCGCGCCCCGAGCGCCCGCGCCACCGCATAGCCGAGCCCCCGGCTCGCCCCTGTGACGAGCGCGACCTCGTCGCTCATGCGCTGACCTTGAGCCGGAACCCCTGGTCGATGCGGTCGGAGGGCCGCACCGGGTAGTCGCCCGAGAAGCAGGCGTCGCAGAACTGCGGCTGCCGCGGGTCTCGACCCTGCGGCTGCTCGCAGGCGCGGTAGAGCCCGTCCAGCGAGACGAACTTCAGGCTGTCGACGCCCACATAGGCGCGCATCTCCTCCTCGGTCATCGTCGCCGCCAGCAGCTTCTCCCGGTCGGGCGTGTCGACGCCGTAGAAGCAGGGCCACTCGGTCGGCGGCGAGGCGATGCGGAAGTGGACCTCCGCCGCACCCGCCTCCATCACCATCTCGCGGATCTTCCGGCTGGTGGTACCGCGGACCACCGAATCGTCGACCAGCACCACGCGCTTGCCCAGCACCACTGCGCGATTGACGTTGAGCTTCAGCCGCACGCCCATGTTGCGGATCTGCTCGGTCGGCTCGATGAACGTCCGCCCCATGTACTGGTTGCGGATGATCCCCATCGCGTAGGGAATGCCCGACTGCTGCGAATAGCCGATCGCCGCCGGCGTCCCCGAATCGGGCACCGGACAGACCAGGTCCGCCTCGACCGGCGCCTCGATCGCCAGCTCCATCCCGATCCGGCGGCGCGTCTCGTAGACCGACTGCCCGCCGATCACGCTGTCGGGCCGCGAGAAATAGACCTTCTCGAAGATGCAGAACCGCGGCGCCTGCGGCTGGAACGGGAAGAACGACTCGATCCCCTCGGTCGTCGCGATCACCATCTCCCCGGGCTCGATCTCGCGCACGAACTCCGCACCGATGATGTCGAGGGCACAGGTCTCCGACGACAGCACCCAGCCGTCCCCGACCCGCCCCAGCATCAGCGGCCGCACGCCCAGCGGATCGCGGACCCCGATCAGCTTCGACCGGGTCATCGCCACGATCGAGAAGGCGCCCTCGACCCGCCGCAGCGCGTCCTTCATCCGCTCGGGGATGGTCTTCTGGATCGAGCGCGCCATCAGGTGGATGATGCACTCGGTGTCCGACCCCGACTGGAAGATCGACCCGCGCTCGATCAGCTCCTCGCGCAGCGCGAGCGCGTTCACGAGGTTGCCGTTGTGGGCGATCGCCGCCCCCCCCATGGCGAACTCGGCGAAGAGCGGCTGCACGTCGCGGATCTGCGTCGCCCCCTTGGAGCCCGCGGTCGAGTAGCGGACGTGGCCGATCGCGAGCGACCCCGGCAGCGTCTCCATCAGCGAGGCCGAGGTGAAATTGTCGCGGACATAGCCGAAGCGGCGCGCCGACGAGAAACCGTCGGCGCTCGAGTAGGCCACGATCCCGCCCGCCTCCTGCCCGCGATGCTGCAGCGCATGCAGCCCGAGGGCGACGAAGTTCGCCGCCTCCTGCACGCCGATGACGCCGAAGACGCCGCACTCCTCGTGCAGCTTGTCGTCGTCGGACGAAAGGACGGGCAGGGACATGGCGCCTCGGGCGGTGGCCTCGCGCGCTATATAGAGGGGCCCCCGGCGGTTGTCACGGGCAGGTCAACTGCAGGTGGACGTCAGCCGCGCATACTGGCCGGCGAACCACTGCGGCGCGTCGACCGGCAGCGCGGCCGCGATCCGCTGCTCCAGCCCGGCGAATATCTTCGCGCTGTGGCTGTCGTCGACCTGCGCCACCCCCTGGCCGCCGAAGACGGTGTTGTAGACGACGAGCGCGATCACGATCAGCAGCACGCCCCGCACGATCCCGAACAGGAACCCGAGCGCCTGGTCGACCGGCCCGATCGCCGAGTTCGACACCGCGCCCGCAAGCAGCGGCGTGACGATCGACACGAGCAGCAGCACGACGACGAAGACCGCGACGAACCCCGCGAGGATCGAGAGCTCGCAGCTCGAGCTGATGATGTCGCGCAGGACCGGGATCTCGCGCATCAGCGGCGCCGCCATCGGCGCGAAGGAGAAGCCGGCGATGGCCGAGACGATCCAGCCGGCGATCGACAGGCACTCGCGCACGAAGCCGCGGGCGTAGGCGAGCACGGCCGAGACGACGATGACGGCGAGCACGATGCCGTCGACCAAGGTGAAACCGCTCATGAACCCCTGCCTCAGCGCCCGATCGTGCCGAAGCACTTGTCCATGAATGCCGCGAGATCCGCAACCGGGTGAATCTCGGGACCGCTAGCGGCCGACGGCGCCGGCGCCCAGGCCGCGGCGAACCCGAGCTTCGCCGCCTCCCGCAGCCGCGCCTCGGCCTGCGGCGCCGGCCGGAGCGCGCCCGACAGGGAGATCTCGCCGAAGAAGACGGCGTCGCGGGGCAGCGGGATCCCCTCGCGGGCCGACACCAGCGCCGCCGCGACCGCGAGGTCGGCGGCCGGCTCGGAGACGCGCAGGCCGCCGGCGACGTTGAGGTAGACGTCCGACGGCCCGAACCCGATGCCGCAGCGCGATTCGAGGACGGCGAGCACCATCGCGAGCCGGCCGCCGTCCCAGCCGATGACCGTGCGCCGCGCGGTCCCGAGCGGCGTCGGCGCCACCAGCGCCTGGATCTCGACGAGCAGGGGCCGCGTGCCCTCGACGCCGGCGAAGACGGCGGAGCCGGGGACGTTGGCTTCCCGCTCGGAGAGGAAGAGCGCCGAGGGGTTCGCGACCTCGGCAAGGCCGGCGCCCGTCATCTCGAAGACCCCGATCTCGTCGGCGGGGCCGAAGCGGTTCTTGACGGCGCGCAGGATGCGGAACTGGTGCCCGCGCTCGCCCTCGAAGTAGAGCACGGTGTCGACCATGTGCTCGACCACGCGCGGCCCGGCGATCTGCCCGTCCTTGGTGACGTGGCCGACGAGGACGACGGCGGTGCCGCGGCGCTTGGCGAACGTCGTGAGCTCGTGGGCGGCGGCGCGGACCTGGGCGACGGACCCCGGGGACGAGTCGACGTGGTCCGCCCACATCGTCTGGATCGAGTCGACGACCGCGAGCGCCGGGCGCTCGGCCTCGAGCGTGGTCAGGATGTCGCGCAGGTTCGTCTCCGCCGCCAGCCGGACCGAGGCGTCGGCCAGCCCGAGCCGGGCGGCTCGCAGCCGGATCTGCGCGGTCGCCTCCTCGCCCGAGACGTAGACGGCGGAGGCGCCGCCCCGGGCGAAGGCGGCGGCCGCCTGCAGCAGCAGCGTCGACTTGCCGATGCCGGGGTCGCCGCCGACCAGCGTCGCCGAGCCCGGCACCAGGCCGCCGCCCAGCGCCCGGTCGAGCTCGCCGATGCCGGAAAGCGCGCGCGGGGTCGGGGGCTCGGTCGAGGCGAGGTCGCCGAGCGCGACGCGCCGGCCGCGGGCGGCCCCGAGGGTGCGGCCAGCCGGGCCTTCGGAGAGGGCGGGCTCCTCGGCGATCGAGTTCCAGGCGCCGCAGGCGTCGCAGCGACCCGACCATTTCGAGTGGACGGCGCCGCAGGCGGCGCAGACGAAGGCGGGGCGGCGGCTGCTCATGCCTGCGGCGCCTCGGGCGCGGCGGGCCGGCGCGCGCCGCAGGTGCGGCGAAGAGGTGCGCGCAGGTGCGCGCATTGTTGCTTTGCCTGTTTTCCGGCTGTTGCCGGAAAACCGACTGCTCTCCAGATTTCAAGGCCGTATGAAAGCCATGAGAAGGTCGTCATGCGGTGTAGCCGGCGGTGGGGGCGGCGTAGGCCTCGGTGGCGGTGAAGACGACGTCGGCGACGACGGGAGCGTGGCGGGCAGCGAGCGCCGAGATGACGCGGCCGCGGAAGGTATCGGCCTCGGGAAGGGCGAGGGCGGTGCCGGGCGGGACGAGAACATGCACCGTGCAGTAGGTGACGCGGCCGGGCTGGATGGCGCGGACCCAGAGGCGGGAAATCGGCAGGGGATTGAGGGCGCCGCGGACGGCCGCCTCCATGCCGGCGACGACGGCGGGGGCGGGGGCGCGGTTGAGAAGGGCGCTGACGCCGCGGACGGCCATGCGCACCGGGACCGCCAGCGAGACGAGGACGACGAGGGCGACCATCGCCGGGTCGACGTAGGCCGCGGCGCCGGCGTGGCCGCTGCGCAGGAGGGCGGCGGCCAGGAGGAAGCCCGCGAGGACGCCGCCGGAGATGATGGCATTCACGGTCCAGTTCTCGATGTCGGCGGCGACGAGCGGGCTTTGCGCGGCTCGGCGCAGGGCGACGAAGACCAGGGTGCAGGCGACGGTCGCGGCGGCGGCGTAGGCGACCGCGGGGCCGAGGTGGACCTCGCGGCCGCCGGTCGCGAGCGCGACCACGGCGTCGAAGAGGGCGAGGGCGGAGACGCCGAGGATCAGCAGGCCCTTCACCGTCGTGATGAGGGGCTCGAAGAACAGGTAGCCGAACGGGTAGCGCTCGTCGTCGGGCCGGGCGACCAGGGTCGCGACGCGCAGGGTCAGCAGCGCCGTCGCGAAGAAGCAGAGGTTGAAGGCGCCGTCGAGAAGGATCGCGCCCGAGCCGCTCGCGATCGCCACCGCGAGCCCGAGGAGGCCGAGGAAGAGGGCGGCGCCGGCGGAGAGCCAGAGGGCGGCGCGCTCGTTCACCGGACGGTCTCGATCGGGCCCTCGCTGCGGCCGTGGATGAACTGCTGCAGGTAAGGATCGGGAGACGAATCCATTTCCTCGATCGGCCCCTGCCAACGGATGACGCCCCCGTGCAGCATGGCGACGTGATCGGCGACGGTGCGGACCGTCGTCATGTCGTGGGTGATGGTGACGGCGGTGGCGCCGATCTCGGCGACGAGCTCGCGGATCAGCTCGTTGATCACGCCGGCGAGGATCGGGTCGAGGCCGGCGGTCGGCTCGTCGAAGAAGATCACCGCCGGGTCGGTGGCGATGGCGCGGGCGAGGCCGACGCGCTTCTGCATCCCGCCCGAGAGCTCGGCGGGGAAAAGGTCGGCGGTCTCCGGGGCGAGGCCGACGCGGCGGAGCTTCTCGATCGCCAGCGCCCGCGCGTCGGCGCGCCGCATCGGCTTGCGGGCGTTCCGAAGGCGGAAGGCGACGTTCTGCCAGACGGTCAGGCTGTCGAAGAGGGCGGCGCCCTGGAACAGCATGCCGAAGTGGCGGAGGAATTCGCGCTTGTCGACCTGCGCCAGCGGCTGGCCATCGATCAGGATCTCGCCGGAATCGTGGGTGAGGATGCCGAGGATGCACTTGAGCGTCACCGACTTGCCGGTGCCGGAGCCGCCGATGATGACGAGGCTCTCGCCGGGCATCACCTTGAGGTTCACGCCGGCCAGCACCGGCTTGCCGCCGAAGGATTTCCTGACGTCGCGGAGCTCGATCCGCGGGGTTTCGGCCATCAGAAGAAGGCCTCGGTCAGCAGGTAGTTGCAGGCGAGGATCAGGATCGAGGCCGAGACGACCGCGTTCGTCGTCGCTTCGCCGACCCCTTGCGCGCCGCGGCCCGAGTTGAAGCCGTTGTAGCAGCCCATCAGCGTCAGGATGAAGCCGAAGGCGGCGGCCTTGGTGAGGCTCGAGGCGACGTCGGCGCCGGTCAGGTAGTCGAGCGTGTTCTGGATGTAGGCCGCCCCGTTGAAGCCGAGCCGGCCGGTGCCGACGAGGTAGCCGCCGAAGATGCCGATGACGTCGCCGACGGCGACGAGGAGCGGCAGCGCGATCAGCCCCGCGAGGATGCGCGGCAGGACGAGGTACTTCATCGGGTCGGTCGAAAGCGTCGTCAGCGCGTCGATCTGCTCGGTGACCCGCATCGTCCCGAGCTCGGCGGCGATCGAGGAGGCGACGCGGCCCGCGACCATCAGCCCGCCCAGCACCGGCCCGAGCTCGCGGACGATGCCGATCGCGACGATCGACGGCACGACGGTGCCGGCGTTGAAGCGGTCGCCGCCGGACCAGATCTGCAGCGCCAGCGCCGCGCCGGTGAAGAGGGCGGTGAGGCCGACGACCGGCAGCGAGAAGTAGCCGATCGCGAGCAGCTGGCGGCCGAGCTCGACCGGGTAGAACGGCGGGCGGACGAGGTTGGAGAGGGCGGCGGCGGCAAAGATCGCGAGCCGCCCGGCAGCCCCGACGAGCGCCAGCGTCGAGCGACCGATCGAGGCGAGGAAGAGAAAGGGCAGGCGGAGGAGGGTCATACGGGGCCCGGTGCCGGCGGCGGAGCGCCCTTGTAGACGCGTTCGTAGCGGGCGCCAAGGCTGGTGAGGATCTCGTAGCCGATGGTGCCGGCGGCCGTCGCGAGGTCGTCGACGGTCTGGCGCGCGTCGAGGATCGTCAGCGCGTCGGGCACCTCGGGAACGTCGGTCACGTCGACGGTGATCAGGTCCATGGAGACGCGGCCGACGAGCGGGCAGGGGACCTGGCCCGCGAAGAGCCGGATAGCGCCCCGCCCGATCGCGCGGTGCAGCCCGTCGGCATAGCCGGCGGCCACGGTGGCGACCCGCGACGGACGCCCCGTGGTCCAGGCCGCGCCGTAGCCGACCGGCTCGCCCGGCGGCAGCTCGCGCACCTGGATCACCGGCAGTGCCAGCGACGCCACCGGCCGGGCGGCGGCGAACGGGAGGCCGCCGTATAGGCCGACCCCGGGGCGGACCAGGTCGAAGTGGAACCGCGGCCCGAGCAGGATGCCGCCGGTGGCGGCGAGGCTGAGCCGCGCGCCCGGCAGCGTCGCCGCGAGGGCGGCGAACCGCCCGGCCTGGGCCTCGTTCATCGGATGCGCCGGGTCGTCGGCGCAGGCGAGGTGGCTCATCGTCAGCACCGGCGCCCGCCCGAGGCCGGCGACGGCGTCGAGGTCGGCGGCGTCGAGGCCGAGCCGGTTCATGCCCGAGTTCAACTGCAGCGCGAAGGGATGCCCCGGCAGCCGGCGCGCGAACTCCTCGACCTGGCCGCGGCTGTCGAGGCACGGCACGAGGCTCGCCTCGCGGATCAGCCCCGCGTCGCCGCGCATCAGCCCGCCGAAGTCGAGGATCATCGGTCCGGGCCCGAGGATCGCGCGCAGCGCCGCGCCCTCCTCGGCGGTGGCGACGAAGAAGGTACGGGCACCGGCTGCGGCCAGCGCCGGCGCGACCGCGGCGGCGCCGAGGCCGTAGGCGTCGGCCTTGACCACGGCGGCGGTCTCGACCGCGGGGGCCGAGAGGGCGTCGAGCGCGCACCAGTTGGCGGCGACGGCGTCGAGATCGATCACGAGGCGAGGGCGTGCCATGGCGCCAGCGGGCCGCATCCGGGGCCGGCGGTCAAGCCCCCCTGCGGCTTTCCCCCGGGGCCGGAGCGTGTATGGTGCGCCGCGAACGATCCGGGGCCGGCGGAGGGCGCGATGACCGAGACCGAAGACGACGCCCCGGATCTCGCGCCGGAGGCGAGCGACGCCACCGTCGAGGCCGTGCTCGCGGCGGTCGAGGCCGACGACCACGACGCGCTGGTCGCGCTGCTCGAGCCGCTGCACCCGGCCGACGTCGCCGACATCCTCGAGCAGATCAGCCGCCCCGAGCGCAAGGCGCTGATCACCCTCTGGGGCCGGCAGCTCGACGGCGCCGTCCTGTCCGAGCTCGAGGAGGGCGTCCGCGACGAGATCGTCGCCGAGCTCCCCGACCACATCCTCGCCCAGGCCGTCCAGGAGCTCGAGACCGACGACGTCGTCTACCTGACCGAGGACCTCGAGGCGCCGCAGCAGGAGCGCATCCTGCGCGCCCTCGACGACGCCGACCGCGCCGCGGTCGAGCAGTCGCTGACCTACGACGAATATTCCGCCGGCCGCCTGATGCAGCGCGAGGTCGTCGTCGCGCCCGAGCACTGGACCGTCGGCAACGCCATCGACTTCCTGCGCAAGGAGGAATGGCTCCCCGAGAGCTTCTACGACCTGATCATCGTCTCGCCGCAGATGCACCCGATCGGCACCGTCTCGCTCGGCCGGCTGATGGGCTCGGCCCGCAGGACCCGGCTGCGCGAGCTGATGGACGAGGACTTCCGCAGCTTCCGCGTCGACCAGAGCCAGGAGGACGTGGCCTACGCCTTCAACAAGTACCACCTGATCTCGGCGCCGGTCGTCGACGCCGACGGCCGGCTCGCCGGCGTCATAACGATCGACGACGCGATGGAGGCCCTCGAGGAGGAGACCGAGGAGGACCTGCGCCTCCTCGCCGGCGTCGGCGACGAGGAGCTGTCCGACGGCGTCGCCGAGATCGCCCGCCGCCGCTTCATCTGGCTGACGGTGAACCTCGGCACCGCGATCCTCGCGGCCTCGGTGATCTCGCTCTTCGAGGACACGATCCAGAAGTTCGTGGCGCTGGCGGCGCTGATGCCGATCGTCGCCTCGATGGGCGGCAACGCCGGCACCCAGACGCTGACCGTGACGGTCCGGGCGCTGGCGACGCGCAGCCTCAGCGCCTCCAACGTCGGCCGCTTCATCGGCCGCGAGGGGCTGGTCGGACTGCTGAACGGGTTCGGGTTCGCGCTGCTGATCGGGATGCTGAGCGGCTTCTACTTCGGCAACCCCCGGCTCGGCATGGTCATCGCCACCGCCATGACCGGCAACATGGTGATGGCCGCCTTCGCCGGCGTCCTGATCCCGATCGCCCTCGAAAAGCTCAAGGTCGACCCCGCACTCGCCTCCGGCACCTTCGTGACCACGATCACCGACGTCTTCGGCTTCTTCTCCTTCCTCGGCCTCGCCGGCGTCCTGCTGGTGCGCTGACGCCGATCAGCCCGGCGCCTCGTCGAAGGCGCCGCGCCGGATGCCGTGCCGCTTCGGCTTGGCGTAGAACGTCGTCCGCGGCACCCCCAGCGCCTCGGTCGTGGCCCGCACGTCACCGCCGCGGTCGTGCAGCGGCGCGCGGATCAACTCCGCCTCGTAGCGGTCGACCCGCTCCCGCAGCGTCCCGCCGCCCGCATCCGACACCGGCTCCGCGGTGGCCTCCTCCGGCGCCAGCCCCAGCGTGACGCGGTCGGCGAAATGCATCAGCTCTCGCGATGCCGGCCGCGATCGCCGCCGGCGCTGACAGCTCCCCCGGCCCCAGCACCTCCGCCGGCACCGAGGCCCCCGGATTGAGCCCCGCCTCCTGCCAGACCACCAGGACCCCGCGCGCCCCGGGCTTCATCGCCGCACGCACGTTGCCGGACGCCTTCCCCGGATCGTTGAAGGACGTGCACCCGAAGCGCGAGAGCAGCGCGTCGAAGCTCCCCGGCCGGAACGCGAAGCTCTCCGCATCCCCCAGCTCGAACCGCGCCAGCCCGCTCCGCACCCGCCGTCGCGCGATCCCGATCTGGTCTCCCGAGATGTCCAGCCCCGTGACCGACCCACCCGCACCACCGCTGCGCAGAGCTGCGCCACGACCCCGCCCGGCCCGCACCCGAGGTCCAGGATCGCCGCCCCGGGCCGCGCCCCCGGGACGGCCAGCCCCTCGTTCCCGACCGGCTCCAGCTGCTCGTCGAGATCGTCCGCATGGTCGGCCCACTGCCGGCCCATCGCGCCCGACCAGAAATCCGACTCCCGCGTCCACGCCTCTCCCTTGCTCCCGCGAAGCCGCCCGCGTTCGAGGCTGGCCGTCGCGTCCGTACCCCACTAGCATGCCCGCCGACCGACAGGGGAGCGTCGCCGTGAGCACGAGAACGGGGCAGGGGCTGCTCGATCCGGACCGGCTGTTCCCGGTCGAGCCGTCGGTGCGCGGCCTCGCCCGCGAGCTCTACGGCACCGTGCGGGACCTTCCGATCATCTCGCCGCACGGCCACACCGACCCGCGCTGGTACGCCGAGGACGCGCCCTTTCCCGACCCGGCCCAGCTCTTCGTCGTCCCCGACCACTACGTCTTCCGCATGCTCTGCTCGCAGGGCGTGCCGCTCGCCGACCTCGGCGTCCCACGCGCCGACGGCGGCCCGACCGAGACCGACGGCCGCAAGATCTGGCGCCGCTTCGCCGAGAACTACCACCTGCTCCGCGGCACCCCGTCGCGGCTCTGGCTCGACCACACCTTCGCGACCGTCTTCGGCCTCGACGTGCGCCCCTCGGCCGCCACCGCCGACCGGACCTACGACGCGATCGCCGACTGCCTCGCACGCCCCGAGTTCCGCCCGCGCGCCCTCTTCGAGCGCTTCGGCATCGAGGCGATCTCCACCACCGACAGCGCCATCGACGACCTCCGCTGGCACCAGGCGATCCGCGACTCGGGCTGGACGGGCCGCGTCGTCCCCGCCTACCGCCCCGATGCGGTCGTCGACCCCGACTTCCCCGGCTTCGCCGCCAACGTCGCCCGCCTCGGCGAGCTGACCGGCTGCGACACCGCGACCTGGTCCGGCTACCTCGAGGCGCACCGCCAGCGCCGCGCCTTCTTCCGGACGCTCGGCGCGACCAGCTCCGACCACGGCCACCCGACCGCCCGCACCGAGGACCTGCCGCAATCCGACGCCGCCGCGCTCTTCGCCCGGGTGCTGGCCGGGAAGGCCGGGGCAGGGGACGCCGACGCCTTCCGCGGCCAGATGCTGACCGAGATGGCGCGCATGAGCCTCGACGACGGCCTCGTCCTGCAGATCCACCCCGGCTCCTTCCGCAACCATTCCCCCGAGATCCTGGCGCAATTCGGCCGCGACAAGGGCTTCGACATCCCGTCGCGCACCGACTTCGTCCGCGCGCTGAAGCCGCTCCTCGACGCGGTCGGGATGCGCCCCGAGCTCACGATCATCCTCTTCATGCTCGACGAGACCACCCTCTCGCGCGAGCTCGCCCCGCTCGCCGGCGTCTACCCCGCGCTCCGCCTCGGGCCGCCCTGGTGGTTCTTCGACAGCCCCGAGGGCATGCGCCGCTTCCGCGAGCTCACCACGGAAACCGCGGGCTTCTACAACACCGTCGGCTTCAACGACGACACCCGCGCCTTCTGCTCGATCCCGGCCCGGCACGACATGGCCCGCCGCGTCGACTGCGCCTTCCTCGCGACCCTCGTCGCCACCGGCCGGCTCGCACCCGACGAGGCGCCGGAGCTCGCCCGCGACCTCGCCTACGGCCTGGCGAAGGCCGCCTACCGGCTCTGAGAGGCCTCTACAGAAGTCTTCCGATCGTGGAGGAGGGTCGTTCGCCTCTCCCCCGGGCAACGGTTGAAATCCGGTTAACGCCCGGGGCTTGAATCTAGCGATTCCAGATACTTGCCCCACATGCTCGACCCCGAGCACCCCCGGGCAAAGCCACCCCTGGTCCGGGCCGGTCTTTCGCAGAAGTCTCTGACGCCCTCAGTCGCCGAGCGCGGCCCGGCAGGACTGCAGGAAGCTCCGCACCGCCGGATCGCGCTCGAGCCCGATCGCGATCGCGTAGGCCTCGCGGGCGTCGGCGAGATCGCCCGTGCGGGTCAGCAGCTCGGCCCGGGCCGCCCAATACGGCTGGTATTCGGAAACGCGCACGTCGGCCGCGACCGCGTCGAGGAGCGCGAGCCCCGCGGCGGGCCCGTCGCGCCGTGCGACCGCGAGCGCGCGGTTGATCGCGACGACTGGCGACCCCGTGACCGCGAGGAGCGCGTCGTAGAGCTCGACCACGCGCGGCCAGTCCGACCGCCCGGTCCGGCAGCGATGCACATGCGCCGACTGCAGCGCCCCCTCGAGCTGGAACCGTCCGATCGCACCCATCGCGCTCGCGCGGTAGAGCAGCGCCTCGGCCTCGGCGATCATGCCTGCGTCCCACAGCAGATGGTCCTGCCACCCGAGCGGCACGAAGGCCCCGTCGCCATCGCGCCGCGCCGCCCGGCGCGCCTCGGCGTGCAGCATCAGCGCGAGCAGCCCCAGCGCCTCGGGCGCATCGGGCAGCAGCCCGACGACGACCCGCGCCAGGAAGATCGCCTCGCCGGTCAGCTCGCGGCGGGCGGCGTCGGTGCCCTCGGGATCGGTCCAGCCCTCCGCGAAGGCGGCATAGATCGCCTCGAGCACGGCATCGAGCCGGCCTGCGAGCTCGGCCGGCTCCGGCACGGCGAACGGAATGCCGGCCTCGCGGATCTTGCCCTTGGCCCGCACCAGCCGCTTGGCCATGGCGGCCGGCGACACCAGGAACGCCGAGGCGACCCGGGCCGCGTCGAGCCCGAGCACCGCCTGCAGCATCAGCGGCGCCCGGATGCCGGGGTCGAGCGCGGGATGCGCGCAGGCGAAGAGCAGCCCCAGCCGGTCGTCGGGCAGCCCCGGCCCGGCCGCGTCGGCGAGCCCCTCGGCGAGCAGCGCCAGCGCCGGCGCCGCCGCCTCGCCGGTCCGCTGCCGCCGGTCGCGGTCGACCAGCCGGCGGCGGGCGACCGTCATCAGCCAGGCCTCGGGGTTCTCCGGGCAGCCGCGCGCCGGCCAGTCGGCCAGCGCCGCCGCGAAGGCGTCGGCGAGCGCGTCCTCGGCGGCGGCGACGTCGCGGCTGCGCGCCGCGAGGAAGGCCACGAGCTTGCCGTAGCTGCGGCGCGCGACGGAGTCGGCCGCCGCGCGCGCCCGCTCCGGGCCGAGCTCCGACGGATCGACCGGCCGGTTCACGCGCTCACATGTCCCAGATCGGCCGCAGCTCGACGACGCCGTGGCTGGCGGTCGGGCAGCGCGCGGCCCAGGCGATCGCCGCGTCGAGGTCGGGCGCCTCGATCAGGTAGTAGCCCGCGAGCTGCTCCTTCGAATCGGCATAGGGGCCGTCGAGCACCTGCGGCTTGCCATCGGCCAGCCGGACGGTGGTGGCGGCCGAAGTCGGCTGCAGCCGGTTCGCCCCGACCAGCACGCCCGCGTTCCGGAGCGCATCGGTGAAGGCGGAATAGGCGGCGGCGCCCTGCTCGCGTTCGCTTTCGGTCATCTTCGGCCAGGCGCCCTCGTCGAGATAGAGCATCAGCAGATAGTTCATCGGCGGTCTCCGTCATCGTTGCAGCGGCCAGAATGCACCGCCGAAACAATGACGCGCGAGGGGCGCGCGCCTGGACAGCAGCGCCATCTTTCTTCCCGGCGCGGCCAGGACTTCGGCTGCCGCGCGGCGCGAGACGCTTCTCCACCCCCCGGGCAATGGTTGGGATTCGGTTAACGCCCGAGGGCGGAATCCAACAATATCAGATGCTTACGCGGTTGCCCGAGCTCGAGCAGGCCCCGGACAAATGCCGCCAGGCGGTGCGGGTGCCTCTCCGCCGACTGGCGGCGCCGGTGCTCAGCGCTCGACCGGACGCACGGGACGGCTGTCGGGGCCGAGGCCGATGCGGGCGCGAATGTCGGGATCGCGCAGCGAGACCTCCTTTCCGGCGAACGGCGCGGCGTCCTCGGTCAGCAGCCAGACGATGGCGCGGGCCGGGTCCTCGGGCGGGGCGTGGCTGGCGAAGTCCATCTGGCTGACCGCGTTGATCCCGCTGGCGCGGATCGTCCGCTGCATGTCGGTGGCGACGGTGCCGGGCGAGAGCGAGAAAACCCGGATGCCGCGGCCGCGGTTCTCCAGGTGGGCGCAGCGGGTCAGCATGTCGGTGGCGGCCTTGGCGGCGCAATACTGGCTCCAGCCCTCGAGCGGGTTGTGGGCGGCCCCCGAGCCGAGGTTCACGATCACCCCCGAGCCCTGCGCGCGCATCTCCGGCAGCACCGCGCGCATGCCGAAGAAGACGCCCTTGAGGTTGACGTCGATGCCGTGCGCCCAGACGCGCGGGTCGGCGCTCCCCATCGGCCCGATCGGCTCGATGACGCCGGCGTTGTTGACCAGCGCGTCGATGCGGCCGAAGGCCTCGCGGGCGCGCGCGACCGCCGCCTGAACCTGGGTGAACTCGGCGACGTCGCAGGTCATCGCCTCCGCCTGCGCGCCGGCCTTGCGCAGCCGGGTCGCGAGCGCGGTGATCCGGTCCGCCGAGCGGGCGAGGAGCAGGAGCGCCGCGCCCTCGGCGGCCAGCGCCTCGGCGGTGGCGGCGCCGATGCCGCGGCTGGCGCCGGTGACGATGACCGACTTTCCGGCAAGCTGGGCCATTGGCGTGTCTCTCCCGGGATCCGCTTGTTTTTCCCAATGAAAGGGGCAGGGGCCCGGAAAGGCAAGGGAGAAGGGGACAGGATCGCGCGGGACGGTTGTTTCGTGCCACAAAAGCACCTAGGTAGCGGCGCATTCCATTTCCGAGGTTTTCCGATGCCCGCAATTCCCGCTGCAGCCTGCCCGCCGCCCGCCACCGGCGTTTCCGCGGGGGTGGCATGATGGCGGCCGACCTCGAGGCGCTGGCCGCCCGGCTGCTGGAAGCTGCCGCCGCGGCCGGGGCAGAGGCGGCGGATGCGGTCGCGGTCGCCGGCGAGAGCCTCTCGATCGAGGTGCGCAACGGCGCCCTCGAGCATGCCGGCGGCGCCGAGGGGGTCGACGTCGGGCTGCGGGTGCTGATCGGCCGCCGCCAGGCCTGCGTCTCGTCGAGCGACACCCGCGACGCGACGATCGCGGCGATGGCCGAGCGGGCGGTCGCCATGGCGCGCGAGGCGCCCGAGGACCCCTGGTGCGGGCTCGCCGACCCCGCCCAGCTCGCACGGGACTGGGACGCGGCGGCGCTCGACCTCGCCGACCCCGCCCCGCCGCCCACCCCCGCGGCGCTCGAGGAGGCGGCGCTCGCCGCCGAGGCGGCGGCGCGCGCGGTCCCGGGCGTCAGCAAGATCGACTCGGCCGGCGCCGGCTACGGCGCGAGCCGCATGCACATCGCCGCCAGCAACGGCTTCTCGGGCGGCTACGGCACGACCGGCTACTCGCTGCAGGCCTCGGCGATCTGCGGCGAGGGGACCTCGATGGAACAGGACCACTGCCACGAGGGCCGGACGCACGCCGGCGACATGCCGACGCCCGAGGAGGTCGGCCGCCGCGCCGGCGAGCGGGCCGTCGAGCGGGCCGGCGCCAGCAAGCCGCCGACCGGCGCCTTCCCGGTCGTCTACGACGAGCGGGTGGCCGCGGGGCTGATCGGCCACCTGGTCCAGGCGATCAACGGCGCTTCGGTGGCGCGCGGCTCGAGCTGGCTCAAGGACGCGCTCGGCGAGCGAGTGCTGCCGGCCGGGATCGACCTGGTCGAGGACCCGTTCCGGCCGCGCATCGGCGGCTCGCGGCCGTTCGACGCCGAGGGGCTGCCGACGGCGCGGCGGGCCCTCGTCGAGGACGGCGTTCTCCGGGGCTGGATCCTCGACCTCGCCACCGGCAGGCAGCTCGGCCTGCCGAGCACCGGCAACGCCAGCCGCGGCACCTCGTCGCCGCCGATGCCGTCCGTGGGCAACCTCGCGCTGACCCAGGGCACGACCGGCCGCGAGGCGTTGCTGGCGGAGATGGGTACCGGGCTCTTGGTGACCTCGCTGATCGGTGCCTCGATCAACCCGACCACCGGCGACTACTCGCGCGGGGCCAGCGGCTTCTGGGTCGAGAACGGCGCCATCGTGCGGCCGGTCAACGAATGCACCATCGCCGGCAACCTGCGCGAGATGCTGGCGACGCTCCGGCCTGCCAACGATGCGCGCCAGCACCGGACGTGGGTGATCCCGAGCCTCCTCGTCGAGGGGCTGGTCATTGCCGGATCCTGACCTCGAGCTGCTCGAGGCGGCGGCGGCCGAGGCGGGCGCCTTCGCGCTCGGGCGCGTCGGCGCGCCGGGAGACGTCCGGGAGAAGCCCGATGGGCTCGGGCCGGTCAGCGCGACCGACCTCGCGGTCGACCGCATGCTGCGCGCCGAACTGACGGCGGCGCGGCCGGGCTACGGCTGGCTGTCGGAGGAGAGCGAGGACGACCCGGCGCGGCTTGCCGCCGAGCGGATCTTCATCGTCGACCCGATCGACGGGACGCGCGCCTTCCTAGCCGGCCGCCCCGAATGGGCGCTGTCGCTGGCGGTCGCCGAGGCCGGCCGCGTCGTCGCCGGCGTCGTCCGCCTGCCGGCGCTCGGCCGCAGCTACGCCGCCGCAGCCGGCGCGGGGGCATGGGCGGACGGCCAGCCGATCGCCGTCGCCGACCGCGACGCCCTCGACGGCGCCGAGGTGCTGGCCAACGGCAGCCAGTTCGACCCGCGCTTCTGGCCCGGCGGCGTGCCGCACGTCGCGCGCCACTTCCGCCCGTCGCTCGCCTACCGCCTCTGCCTTGTCGCCGAGGGCCGCTTCGACGCCGCGATCACCTTCCGCGAGACCTGGGAATGGGACGCGGCCGCCTGCGACCTGATCGTGCGCGAGGCCGGCGGCGTCGTCACGACCCGCACCGGCGACGCGCCGCTCTACAACCGTCCGCTGCCGGTGGTCGACGGCCTCGTCGCGGCCGGTCCGGCGCTGCACGCGGCGATCCGGGCGCGCATCTGAGGGACCGGGCGAACCCCACCCGACCCTCGATGGCGGGCCAATCGTATGGCCACCTTCTGTACGCTTTCCATACGCCTTCCATCCCGTCCAACCCGCTGAGAAAACGGCTGGAAATCTCCCTCGACCCCGGCAGGCCGATTCCATCGCATGGCCGGTCGGCGGACCTCCGCCCCGCCGGGTCGGTTTGCAGCGCGGCATTGATTCCCCCGCCGCCGCGGATAAGGTCGGCGCGATCGGGCCCGTCCGGAGGATTTCATGCCGCAGCTCCTGCATCTGGTGTTCGGAGGCGAGCTCGTCGATCCGCAGCGCACCGAGTTCCGCGACGTCGACGCCATCGACATCGTCGGGATGTTCCCCGACTACGCTTCGGCCCATGCCGCCTGGAAAGCCAAGGCCCAGGCGACCGTCGACAACGCCCATACCCGTTATTTCATCGCCCACCTGCACCGGCTGACCGACGAGGAGCGCGATGCCGGGCCGACGGAGAAGCTCGGCTAGACGCGGCGGGCGCATGCCCCAAACTCCGTCCAGATCCCTCGTCCTGCGCCTCTACCTCGCCGCCTCGCGGCGCGGCGGCGGCTTCGCCCGCCGCGCCCTCGAGCGGCGGCAGCAGGAGGGCAAGGAGAGCGGCCCGCGCCTCGGCGAGCGCATGGGCGAGGCGAGCGTCCCCCGCCCCGAGGGCGAGCTCGCCTGGTTCCACGCCGCCAGCGTCGGCGAGGCGGCGTCGCTCCTCGAGATGCTGCGCCGGCTGACCCGCGCGCGGCCGGGGCTCACCTGCCTCGTCACCACCGGCACGCTGACCTCCGCGGCCTTTCTCGCCGAGCGCCTGCCCGAGCAGTGCCTGCACCAGTTCGCGACGCTGGACGTGCTGCCCTGGATCGAGCGCTTCCTCGACCACTGGCGCCCCGACGCCGCGGTCTGGACCGAGAGCGAGCTGTGGCCGGCAACCCTCTGGGAAACCAGCAATCGGCGCGTCCCGATGCTGCTGATCAACGCCCGAATCTCCAAGCGCAGCTTCCGGCGCTGGCGCTGGATGCGGGGGCTGGCGCGGGCGCTCCTGACCCGCTTCGACCGCATCCTCGCCCAGGACGAGCTGGCGGCCGAGCAGCTGACCCGGCTCGGCGCCGATCCCGCGCGGCTGACCGTCGAAGGCACGCTGAAGGAGGGCGCGGCGCCGCTGCCGCACGACGAGGCCGAGCGGCTGCGGATCACCCGCGCCCTCGCCGGCCGGCCGGTCTGGCTCGCCGCCTCGACCCACGCGGGCGAGGAGGAACTGGTGGCCGCCGCCTTCATGCGCGCGCGCCTGTCGCTGCCGCTGCTGGCGCTGATCCTCGTGCCGCGCCACCCGCACCGCGGCGACGCGGTCGCGGAGATGTTGCGCGGCCGCGGGCTGCAGGTCGCGCAGCGTTCGCGTGGGGAGCCGATCGAGGCCGACACCGACGTCTACCTCGCCGACACGCTGGGCGAGATGGGGCTCTGGTACCGGGTGGCCTCGGTCAGCTTCGTCGGCGGGTCGCTCGTCGACATCGGCGGACACAACCCGTTCGAGCCCGCCCTGCTCGGCAGCGCCATCCTATACGGGCCACACGTGCGGAACTTCCTCGACGGCTACCGGCGGCTGGCGGCGGCGGACGCGGCGGTCCTGGTGCGGTCCGAGGCCGAGCTCGCCGAGGCGCTGGTCGCCACAATGGCGCCGGACCGCGCCGCCGCGATGGCGGCCAACGCCTGGGCCGCCTGCAGCGAGGGCGCCGAGGTCACCGACGCCGTCCTCGACGCGATCGGCGGCCTGCTCGACGGCAAGGATTGATGCGCGCCCCCGCCTTCTGGTCCAACCCGCCCGACCGGCCGGGGCTCCTCGCGCAGCTGCTGGCGCCGCTCGCCTGGCTCTGGACCCGGGCGGCGCGTCGGCGGCTCGCCCGCGGCGCGCCGCTCCGCCTGCCGGTCCCGGTGGTCTGCGTCGGCAACATCACGGCCGGAGGCAGCGGCAAGACCCCGACCGTCATCGCGCTGGTCGAGCGGCTGCGCGCGCGCGGGATCGACGCGCACGTCGTCTCGCGCGGGCACGGCGGCAGCCTCGCGGGCCCGCTCCGGGTGGACCCCGCCCGCCACACGGCCGCCGAGGTCGGCGACGAGCCGCTGCTCCTGGCGGCCTTCGCCCCGGTCTGGATCGGGCGCGACCGGGCGGCGGCGGGCCGCGCCGCTGCCGAGGCCGGCGCGCGGGCCGTCGTCATGGACGACGGGCTGCAGAACCCGGCGCTCGCCAAGGACCTGAGCATCGTCGTGGTCGACGCCGGCTTCGGCTTCGGCAACGGCCGGGTGATGCCGGCGGGGCCGCTGCGGGAGCCGGTCGCGGACGGGTTGGCGCGGGCCGGCCTGCTGCTGACGATCGGCGAGCCCGCGGCCCGTGTCCGGTTCCTGGGGGACTGGCCGCAAGCGGCGGCGATCCCGGTCGCCGCAGGCGTGCTCGCGCCGCTGCGGACCGGCATGGATTGGCGGGGCTTGCGCGCGCTCGCCTTCGCCGGCATCGGGCGCCCGGAGAAGTTCTTCGCCTCGCTGCGCGCGCTCGGGGCCGAACTGGTCGCGGCGCACGGCTTCGCCGACCACGCGCCCTATGGCGGCCGCATCCTCGCCCGGCTCAAGGCCGAGGCGCGGGCGCTTCACGCCCAGCTCGTGACGACCGAGAAGGACGCGATCCGTCTCCCGGCCGGCTTCCGCCGCGAGGTCCTGGTGCTGCCAGTAAGGCTCGAGCTCGCCGACTGGTCGCCCCTGGATGCGGCGCTCGCCCGGATCGGGCTCGGAAACTGATCGGCCGACGACGCCCGATCGCGCGATTTTGACCGGGGTGCGACACCTGCGCAGGTTGAAGCCGGAATAGGCCGAACTAGCCTTCTACCCGTGAACGGAACGGTTTCGTTCACCGGAACGTGATCCGGCAAGGAGATGAAAATGAAGAGGATTCTTAGCGCGGCAGCGCTCCTTGGAGCGCTTGCCCTCGGTGCGACTGTGGCCAGCGCGACGACGCCGGCAGTCGGGTCCAAGGGCGAGACCATCGGCCAGTTGATGGCGAACGGCCAGATCTCGCAGTCGGCCGTGGAGCAGCTGATCATGCACACCGGCCTGACCATGGACCAGGCCAAGTCCGACACGCTCGACCAGGTGATCGCCAAGCGCTGGCAGAACAGCTGACGGATCGCGTCGTCCGGGCCCGCTCGCCCGGACGACGCCTGCCGGGCTCAGCTCGGCGTTGCCTCGGTGACCGCGACCGCGACCGCGCGCGTCATCGTCACCAGAACACGCGAACCGGGACCGCGCGACTCGGCGAACGTGCGCAGGCTCGGCGGCACCACGGCCCGCCGCGTGATGCCGTCCGGCGTGCGGAAGATCGCGAGGCCGCTGTTTCGGTCGTAGCTGACCACCGTCACCACCATGCTGTCGGTGATCGCCGCTGCGGCGCCGGGCTTCGCGCCCTCGGGTGCGCGGCCCGCAACGGCGAGGGTCGACTTGCCGCCGGCGTCGGCCGGATCGGCCATGCTGACGGTGGTGGCCTGGTAGAACTGGATGTCGACGTGGTCGCCGGCCTTGACCTGCTCGAGGTTGCGCACCTCGGGCCCGGCGGTGACGGTGAAGACCGAGCCGTCGGCGTTGTCGCGCAGGGTCACGTCGCGGGTCTTCTGGTCGATCTTCTCGACCGTCGCGGAGGCCGTCGACAGGCTCTCCTGGGTCGCGGGCCGGCTGACCCCGATCCCCATCTCCGCGCAGCCGGCCAGCAGCAGTGCCGCCGCCAGGCCCACGAGATACTTCATTCGCATCGCTGATCCCCCTTTGGGGCCGGCGCGAGGGTCGCCGGCGCGCGCCAGTTAGCCGAGGGGCAGCGGGATGTCGAGCGACCATCGGCCCGGCAAATCGGCTTTCGGCTGCCCGGCAATGCGCCTATAACTTCGCGCACCCGCGAAGGAGGTCCGCCCATGCCGCTGCCACCCGCCGACGAAGCCAAGCGCGCCGCCGCGGCGCGGGCGCTGGAGCTGGTCGAGGACGGGATGACGCTCGGCCTCGGCACCGGCTCGACGGCGGGCTGGTTCGTGCGGCTCCTGGCCGACCGCATCCGCGGGTCGGATCTCGCGGTGACCTGCGTCGCGACCTCCAGCGCGACGGTCTGGCTCGCCCAGGAGCTCGGCATTCCGCTCAGGAAGCTCGACGACGTCGAGCACATCGACCTGACCGTCGACGGCGCCGACGAGATCGACGACAAGCTCAACCTGATCAAGGGCGGGGGCGCCGCGCTCCTGCAGGAGAAGATCGTCGCCGCCGCCAGCGACCGCATGGTGGTGATCGCCGACGAGAGCAAGCGCGTCGCGCGGCTCGGCGCCTTCCCGCTGCCGGTCGAGATCGTCCGCTTCGGCTGGACCGTGACCCGGCGCGCGGTCGCCGAGCTCGTCGCCGACATGGACGTCGACGGCAATCGCGTCGAGATCCGCATGGGCAAGGACGGGCCGCTCGTGACCGACGAGGGCCACCATATCATCGACCTTCACCTCGGCCGCATCGGCGACCCGCCGGCGCTCGCCGCGGCTTTGAACGCGCTGCCGGGCGTCGTCGAGAGCGGGCTCTTCATCGGCATGGCTGGGGCGGTAGTGATCGGCCATGCCGACGGCACCGCCGAGCTGATGCTGCGCGGCGGCCAGCGGCATCCGAGTCCGGAGGAGATCGCCGAGCTGATGCGCAGCCAGGACGCCTGATGCCGGCGGACTTCGACTTTGACCTCTTCGTCATCGGAGGCGGGTCCGGCGGGGTGCGCGCGGGGCGCGTCGCGGCCGAGGCCGGCGCCCGGGTCGCGGTCGCCGAGGAATACCGCTTCGGCGGCACCTGCGTCATCCGCGGCTGCGTGCCGAAGAAGCTGATGGTCTATGCCGCGGGCTTCGCCGAGGCCTTCCGCGACGCCGCCGGCTTCGGCTGGACCGTCGAGCCCCCGCGCTTCGACTGGCGCCGCTTCGTTGCCGCCAAGGACGCCGAGGTCGCGCGGCTGGAGGCGGCCTACCGCGAGCGTCTGCAGCGGGCGGGCGTGCAGCTCTTCGGCCTGCGCGCCACCGTCGTCGACCCGCACCGCGTCCGCCTCGCGAGCGGCGCCGAATACGCGGCGAAGCATATCCTGGTCGCGACCGGCGCGCGCCCCTTCGTTCCCGATTTCCCCGGCGCCGAGCTCGCGATCACCTCGAACGAGATGTTCGAGCTCGAAGCGCAGCCCGGGCGGATCCTGATCGCCGGAGGCGGCTACATCGGCTGCGAGTTCGCCGGGATCATGAACGGCCTCGGGACCGAGGTGATCCAGATCTATCGCGGCGGCCAGATCCTGCGCGGCTTCGACGACGACCTGCGCGAGCACGTGGCCAAGGCGATGCGCGAGCGGGGCATCGTGCTCGAGATGCAGCGCGAGGTCGCCGCCGTCGAGCGGTCGGGCGGCGAGCTCCGGGTCACCCTCGACAACGGCGCGCAACACCTCGTCGACCAGGTGCTCCTGGCCAACGGCCGCAACCCGAACTCGGCCGGCCTCGGGCTCGAGCCGCTCGGCGTCGGCATCGCCGGCAACGGCGCGATCGCGGTCGACCGCTGGTCGCAGACGGCCGTGCCCTCGATCTTCGCCGTCGGCGACGTGACCGACCGGGTGGCGCTGACCCCGGTCGCGGTCCGCGAGGGGCAGGCCTTCGCCGACACAGTCTTCGCCGGCCGCCCGACGCCGGCCGACCACGCGCTGATCCCGACGGCGGTCTTCACCCAGCCCGAGGTGGCGATCGTCGGCCCTACCGAGGCGGAGGCGCGAGCCGCCGGCGCGGTCGAGGTCCGCACGGCAACCTTCCGGCCGCTCATCAACACGGTCTCCGGCCGGCCTGAGCGGATGCTGATGAAGATGGTGCTCGAGGCCGGCAGCCAGCGCGTCCTCGGCCTGCACATCGTCGGCCACGGCGCGGCGGAGATGATCCAGCTCGCGGCCGTGGCGATCGGCATGGGTGCCACCAAGGCCGACTTCGACCGCACGCTCGCCGTGCATCCGACCGCCGCGGAGGAGCTCGTGACCATGAGCGGGCCTCCCTACGTCGTCGTCTAGGGGCGCCGGGCGTCTTGAAATCGGCCGGCGAGGCGAACACATGCCGTCGGTACCAGAAGGAGCGCGAATGCCCTACAGCAACAACGGCGGTCCCTGGGGCGGGGGAGGCAACGACAAGAAGGGCGGGGGCCGCGGCCCCTGGGGCGGAGACAAGGGCAACGGCGATCGCGGCGGCGGCCGCGGGCCGGGCAACCAGCCGCCGGTCCCCGACATCGACGAGATCGTGCGCAAGGGCCAGGAGCAGCTGAAGATCCTGATGGGCGGCGGCCGCACCGGCGGCAACCGCGGGCGCGGCACCGGCGGCGGCTTCCTCGGCCGGCGCGGGCTCGTCGTGATCGCCGTCGCGCTCGTCGGCGTCTGGATGCTGATGTCCTTCTACACCGTGCGGCCCGAGGAGCAGTCGGTCGAGCTGACGTTCGGCGAGTGCCGCGGCGACTGCATCGGCCAGCCGGGCCTGAATTTCGCGCCCTGGCCCATCGTCACCCACGAGATCATCCCGGTGACCAAGGAGAATACCGAGGACATCGGCTCCGGCACCATTCGCGGTGCCTCGGCGGGCCTGATGCTGACCGGCGACGAGAACATCGTCGACATCACCTTCCAGGTGGTCTGGAACGTCCGCGACCCCACGGAGTTCCTGTTCAACCTCTCGAACCCGACCTCGACGATCCAGGCCGTCGCCGAGTCGGCGATGCGCGAGGTCGTCTCGCGTTCCGAGCTCTCGCCGATCCTCAGCCGCGACCGCGGCGTGATCAGCCAGGAGGTCAAGGAGCTGATCCAGAAGACCCTCGACGAGTACGGCTCGGGCGTGAACATCGTGCGCGTCAACTTCGACAAGGCCGACCCGCCGGCCGAGGTCATCGACGCCTTCCGCGAGGTGCAGGCGGCGCGCCAGGAGCGCTCGACCTTGCAGAACCGCGCCGACGCCTACTCGAACCAGACGCTGGCGGCGGCGCGCGGCGACGCGGCGCAGCGGCTGCAGGAGGCCGAGGGCTACCGCGCCAAGGTCGTCAACGCCGCCCAGGGCGAGGCGAGCCGCTTCAACGCCATCGAGGCCGAGTACGTCAAGGCGCCGGAGATCACCCGCAAGCGCCTCTACCTCGAAACCATGGAGAACGTGCTCGGCGACGTGCGCATGTTCCTGCTCGACACCCCCAACGGCTCGGCGCAGGGCCTCGTGCCCTACCTGCCGCTCGACCAGCTGAAGCCCGCCCCCGTGCCGCCGGCGCCGGCCGGGCAGGCGAGCGGTGGGACGACCGCCGACGGAGTGACCAAGTGATGCGCCGCATTCCGATTCTCGTCATCCTGGCCATCGCCGCCGGCTTCCTGCTGATCAACTCGGTCTTCACCGTCGACGAGCGACAGAAGGCGATGGTGCTGCAGTTCGGCCAGGTGCGCGCCGTCAAGGAGCAGCCGGGCCTCGCCTTCAAGCTCCCCTTCGTCCAGAACGTCGTCTATTACGACAGCCGCATCCAGGGGCTCGACACCAACGCGCTCGAGGTGACGCCCCTCGACGACCGTCGGCTGATCGTCGACGCCTTCGCCCGCTGGCGCATCTCCGACGTGCAGCAGTTCCGCCGCGCCGTCGGCGTCGGCGGCATGACCGCGGCGACCCAGCGGCTCGAGGCGATCCTCAACGCCAACGTCCGCGAGGCGCTCGGCGCGGTGCCGTCGCAGGCGGTGCTCTCGGCCGACCGGGTCGGGCTGATGAACCGCATCCGCGACGCCTCGATCGTCGAGGCGCGCGACCTCGGCATCGACATCATCGACGTGCGGCTGAAGCGCGCCGACCTGCCCGAACAGAACCTGACGGCCACCTTCGAGCGGATGAAGGCCGAGCGCGAGCGCGAGGCCGCCGACGAGCGCGCCCGCGGCAACGAGGCGGCGCAGCGGGTGCGGGCGCAGGCCGACCGCACCGCGATCGAGATCGTGTCGGAGGCCGACCGCGACGCGCAGGTGATCCGCGGCGAATCGGATGCCGAGCGTAACCGCATCCTCGCCGGCGCCTACGGCGCCGACCCCGACTTCTTTGCCTTCATGCGCTCGATGGACGCCTACAAGGCGGCGCTGAAGTCGGACAACACCACGATGCTGATCGAGCCCGACAGCGCCTTCTTCGACTATCTGCACTCGCCCGATCGGGCCGCCCCGCCGGCGGAGGCGAACCCGGCGCCGCAGATCCCGGCCCCGAGCGCCAGCGCCGACCTCGCCAACTGAGGCCGGCCCTCCGCGCTTGTGCCCGCTGCTTGACCGTGAGATTCTGCCGCCGGAGCGGTCACGAAGCGACGGGCGGCAACCTGGCCGCGATGGAGGCGAAGATGGACGTGGCACCTGGGTTTCTGGCGGCGCTTGCCGCGCTGGTGCTGGGTTTCGCCGCCGACGCGCGCGCCGAGACCGCGCTCCCGGCCGGCGAGATCCCCGAGAGCTTCGCCGACCTCGCCGACCAGCTCAGCCCGGCGGTCGTCAACGTCACCACCACGACGACCGTCGCCGGCGTCGGCGACGACATGCGCCCGGTGATCCCGCCGGGCTCGCCGTTCGAGGACTTCTTCCGCGACTTCATGGACCGCGAGCAGAACGCCCCGCGCCGCGAGCAGCGCTCGAGCGCGCTCGGCTCGGGATTCATCATCTCGCCCGACGGCTACATCGTGACCAACAACCACGTCATCGACGCCGCCGACGAGATCTCGGTCGAACTCTACCACGGCGGCAACCTCGACGCGCAGGTGGTCGGCCGCGACACCCGCACCGACATCGCGCTGCTCAAGGTCGAGAGCAAGGAGCCGCTGCCGTTCGTCAAGTTCGGCGACAGCGACCACGTCCGGGTCGGCGACTGGGTGCTCGCGATCGGCAATCCCCTCGGCCAGGGCTTCTCGGTCTCGGCCGGCATCGTGTCGGCGCGCAACCGCACCCTGCAGGGCAGCTACGACGACTTCATCCAGACCGACGCCGCCATCAACCGCGGCAATTCCGGCGGCCCGCTCTTCGACATGCACGGCGGCGTCATCGGCGTCAACACCGCCATCCTCTCGCCCAACGGCGGCTCGATCGGCATCGGCTTCGCCATGTCCTCGGCCGTCGTGTCGCGCGTCGTCGACCAGCTGCGCGACTTCGGCGAGACCCGCCGCGGCTGGCTCGGCGTGCGCATCCAGAACGTCGACAAGGACATGGCCGACGCGATCGGGCTGAAGGAGGCGCGCGGCGCCGCCGTCACCGACGTCCCCGACGGCCCGGCACAGAAGGCGGGCATGAAGTCGGGCGACGTGGTGCTGAAGTTCGGCGACCAGGACATCAAGGACACCCGCGAGCTCGTGCGCATCGTCGCCGACACGGCCGTCGGCAAGACCGTCGACGTCGTCGTCTTCCGCGACGGCAAGGAGGTGACGCTCAAGGTCGAGATCGGCCTTCTCGAGGACGACGCGACGCTCGCCTCGGCCTCGCCCGACAACCCGCAGGACACGCCGCCGCCCGCGAGCGAGCAGAGCGTGCTCGGCATGACCCTGTCGGCGGTCGACGACGGCCTGCGCCAGCGCTTCTCCCTCGACAAGGACGCCCGCGGTCTGGTGGTCACGGCGCTCGACGCGAGCTCGGACGCCTTTTCCAAGGGCGTGCGCGAGGGCGACCTGATCGCCGAGGTCGGCCAGGAGCCGGTCGCGACCCCCGACGACATGAAGAAGCGCGTCGACGCCGCGGAGGCCGCCGGCCGCAACTCGATCCTGCTCCTCGTCCGCCGCGACGGCCAGCCGCGGTTCGTGGCGCTGAACCTGTCGAACTAGGTCAGCCGTCGAGGTCGACGATACGGTCGAGCAGCGCCGAGATGTCCTCGATCCGCTCGGCGACGACGTGGATGACCTCGCGGTCGCGCTGCACTCGGCCGGTGATCCGCAGGCACCGGCCGGCGATGACCGCGCGGCGGAAGCGCTCGAAGGTCTTCGCCCAGACGACGATGTTGGCCGTGC
Source organism: Amaricoccus sp. (assembly GCA_046348975.1). Lineage (GTDB taxonomy): Bacteria > Pseudomonadota > Alphaproteobacteria > Rhodobacterales > Rhodobacteraceae > Amaricoccus. The sequence goes on from JAXMDF010000001.1 coordinate 170,891, forward strand.
CGGTCTCGTCCTCGAGCGTCAGGAAGATCACGCCCTTGGCGGTGCCAGGGCGCTGGCGGCAGACGACGATGCCCGCGACCGCGACCCGGGAGCGGTCCGGCGGCAGGTCGAGCTGACGCGCGGTCACGCAGCGCGGCGGCCGCGGCCAGGATCGGAGGGAGGGCGATGCCGGCTGGATATTCATCGACGCCGCTCCTCGCCAAGCTCGGCTACCGCGCGGGGCAGCGCGCGCTGCTGGTCGGCCTCCCGCCCGAGCCAGCCGAGCTCGCGGGCTTCACCGGCTTCGTCCGCCGCGAGACCCGGCCGCGGCTCGCTGGGCTGGACGTCGCCGGTCCGTTCGATCTGATCCACGTCTTCGAGCGCGACCGCGACCGGCTCGCGGCGGGGCTCTCCGGTCTGCGCGCGCTGCTCGATCCCGCGGGCATGATCTGGGTTTCCTGGCCCAGGAAGGCGGCGAAGCAGCCGACGACGCTGACTGAGGACATCGTTCGCGAGCTCGCGCTCGCCCGTGGCCTCGTCGACGTCAAGGTCTGCGCCATCGACGCGGTCTGGTCCGGCCTGAAACTGGTGATCCCGCGGGCGTTTCGGCCGAAAGGTTAGGGCAATCATGCGAACGAAGATAGAACATCGCTCGCTGGCGGGCAAGCTTTCTCCGCGCCACTCCCGGCGTCCGCGCATGGTTAACTGGCCAACGCCGCCGATCCCCCTGTATCCCGGTCGCGATTTCTGGGATGGAAGGCGGCGGGCGGGCGGACTAGATAGCGCCGGCGAAGCAAGCGCGACGGAACATGGCAAGGATCACCTACATCGAGTTCAACGGCACGCCGCACGAGGTCGAGGTCCCGAACGGCCTGACGGTGATGGAGGGCGCGCGCGACAACGGCATCCCCGGCATCGAAGCCGATTGCGGGGGCGCCTGCGCCTGCTCGACCTGCCACGTCTACGTCGATCCCGCCTGGGTCGACCGGCTGCCGCCGAAGGAAGCGATGGAAGAGGACATGCTCGACTTCGCCTTCGAGCCCGACCCCGAGCGCAGCCGCCTGACCTGCCAGCTCCGGGTCAGCGACGCGCTCGACGGCCTGATCGTCCGCATGCCCGAGAAGCAGATCTGACGCCGCGGGCGCGCGTCGCGGGATTGCAAGCCGATCCGCGAAGGTGCTTAGTCCAGCGCACTTCTGGACAGAGAAGCGGCACGAACGCACCCTAGCGCGCGCCCGGCAAGCCCGCCTGGCAGCAACAGGGGAGGACGAGTCGCAGATGACGACATCCGAGAGCGACCGCCGGGGCATGGGCGCCAAAGGCGCGATACACCCGGTCGACGAAATTCTGCCGCCGGGCCAGCTTGCGGTGCTGGGATTGCAGCACGTGCTGGTGATGTACGCCGGCGCAGTGGCCGTGCCGCTCATCATCGGCGGCGCGCTGAAGCTGCCGAAGGATCAGGTGGCGCTGCTCATCAACTCCGACCTCCTGGCAGCCGGCATCGTGACGCTGATCCAGTCGATCGGCTTCTGGAAGTTCGGCATCCGGCTGCCGGTGATGATGGGCGTCACCTTCGCCGCGGTCGGGCCGATGCTGGCCATGGCCGCCAACCCCGCGCTCGGGATCAACGGGATCTTCGGCGCGGTGATCGCCGCCGGCATCTTCGGCATCGTCGTCGCGCCTTTCATCAGCCGTTTGCTGCCGATGTTCCCGCCGGTGGTGACGGGCGTCATCATCGCGGTGATCGGCCTGTCGCTGCTCCGGGTCGCCGCGAACTGGGCCGGCGGCGGCGTCGGCAACCCGAACTTCGGGTCGCCGCTCTATCTCGGCGTGTCGCTGGTGGTGCTCGCCTCGATCGTCCTCATCACCCGGTTCGTCACCGGCTTCCTCGCCAACATCTCGGTGCTCGCCGGCCTCGTCATCGGCTTCGTCATCGCGCTCGCGCTCGGCCAGGTGAACTTCTCGGGCATCGGCGCGGCCCCGTGGGCGGCGGCGATCTACCCCTTCATGTTCGGCGCGCCGATCTTTGATCCGATCGCAATCATGACGATGTGCGTGGTGATGATCGTCGTGATGATCGAATCGATGGGCATGTTCCTCGCCCTCGGCGAGCTGACCCATCGCCGGGTCACCCAGGATGACCTCGCGAGGGGCCTGCGCGTCGACGGTCTCGGCACGCTCATCGGCGGGATCCTCAACACCTTCCCGCACACCTCCTTCTCCCAGAACGTCGGCCTCGTCGGGGTCACCGGGGTGCGCAGCCGCTACGTCACGGTCGCCGGTGGCGTCATCATGCTGGCGCTCGCGCTGATGCCGAAGCTCGCGCTTCTCGTCGCCTCGGTCCCGCAGTTCGTGCTCGGTGGCGCCGGCATCGTCATGTTCGGCATGGTGGCGGCGACGGGCATCCGCATCCTGCACGGCGTCGAGTTCCACGGGGCCAAGCGGCACAACCTCTACATCGTCGCGATCAGCGTCGGCATGGGCCTGATCCCGGAGCTCTCGCCGACCTTCTTCGACCAGATGCCGAAGGTGCTCTCGCCGTTGCTGCACAGCGGCATCCTGCTCGCGGCCGTCAGCGCCGTGATCCTGAACCTCGTCTACAACGGCTGGGAGGACGTCGCGGAGGCGCATGCCCACTGACGGCCCCCGCCTGGTCTGAACGAGGGGAGGCGCGCCGCGCAGGTGCGCCTCCCCTCGAAACTGCCTCTCGAGCATCTCGCTCGCAGTCGGGCGCAGCCTTGCCGTCAGTGCTTGCCGCCCACCCGTCAGCTTCTTGCCGGCGAACGGGCTCGCCCCGGACTGGGGCGAGCCCGAGGCTCTCGAAACCAGTAACGCACTCTGTAGTCGTTATGTTTCCGCGCCGAGCGTCAACCGGGTTTCAACCGATGCTCGAACCCCTTCCGAAGCCGCGCCGATCGTTCGGGACGCGTGCATCAGGCGGAGCCCGTGCCGCGCGCCTTTTCCGCCTGCGCCTTCGCCGCCGCCACGATGTTCTCCGGCACGAAGCCGTAGCGCCGCTGCAGCTCCTTCAGCGGCGCCGAGGCGCCGAAGGTCCGCATCCCGATGATCTGCCCGCCGAGCCCGGTGTAGCGGGTCCAGCCGAGCACCGATCCTTTCTCCACCGCCACCCGTGCCGTCAGGTCGGGCGGGATGACCGAGTCGCGATACCCCTGGTCCTGGTGCTCGAAGAGCTCCCACGACGGCATGCTGACGACCCGCGCGGCGATCCCCTCGGCCTTCAGCTGCTCGTAGGCGTCGATGCACATGGCGACCTCGCTGCCCGTCGCCATCAAGAGCACGTCCGGCTTGCCGCCGGCGGCCTCGGCCAGCACGTAGGCCCCCTTCGCCACCCCCTCGGCCGAGTTGTAGCGGCTGCGGTCGAAGGTCGGCAGGTTCTGCCGGGTCAGGATCAGCACCACCGGCTCGTGGCGCAGCTGCATGATGACCCGCCAGGCCTCGGCCACCTCGTTGGCATCGGCGGGCCTGAGCACGATCAGCCCGGGGATCGCCCTGAGCGATGCCAGCTGCTCGACCGGCTGGTGGGTCGGGCCGTCCTCGCCGACCCCGATCGAATCGTGGGTGAAGATGTGGATCGTCGGGATCTCCATCAGCGCCGACAGCCGGATCGCCGGCCGGGCGTAGTCGCTGAAGATCAGGAAGCCCGACCCGTAGGCGCGTAGCTTCGAGAGCGACATCCCGTTGATCACCGCCCCCATCGCATGCTCGCGCACGCCATAGTGAAAGTTCCGCCCGGCATAGTTCTCGGCGCTGAAGTCGCCCGCGCCCTCGAAGGTCAGCCGGGTGTTTGTCGAGGGCGCCAGATCCGCCGCCCCGCCCAGCAGCCACGGCACGCGCTGCGCGATCGCGTTCAGCACCTTCCCCGATGCGATCCGCCCCGCGACCCCCTTCTCGTCCGCCGGGAAAACTGGAATATCCGCGTCCCAGCCCTCCGGCAGCACCCGCTTCTGCATCCGGTTCAGCTGGTCGGCGAGGTCGGGGAACTTCGCCGCATACTCCTTGAACGTGGCGTCCCAGGCCGTCCGGAGCTCGTTGCCCCGCTTGCCGATCCCGTCCTTGAAGTGCTTCACCACTTCGTCGGGCACCAGGAAGTGCGCATCCTCCGGCCAGCCGTAGCCGCGCTTGGTCAGCTTCACCTCCTCCTCGCCCAGCGGCGAGCCATGCGCCGAATAGGTGTCCTGCTTGTTCGGCGAGCCGTAGCCGATGTGGCTCTTCACGATGATCATCGTCGGCCGGTCGTCGGTGTCGCGGAACCGGCGGAACGCCGCCCCGAGCGCGGTCAGGTCGTTGGCGTCGTCGACCTTGATGACGTTCCAGCCGTAGGCCTCGAACCGCCGCCCGACGTCCTCGCTGAACGCAAGGCTGGTCGACCCCTCGATGGTGATCTTGTTGTCGTCGTAGACCCAGCAGAGGTTCGCGAGCTTCAGGTGCCCGGCGAGCGACGCCGCCTCGCTGGAAATCCCCTCCATCATGCAGCCGTCGCCGGCGAGCGCATAGACGTTGTAGTCGAAGATCTCGAACCCCGGCCGGTTGTAGGTCGCCGCCAGCCAGCGCTGGGCGATCGCCATCCCGACGCTGGTCGCGACCCCCTGGCCGAGCGGCCCGGTCGTCGTCTCGACCCCGGTGGTCCAGCGGTATTCCGGGTGCCCGGCGCAGGGGCTGTCGAGCTGGCGAAACGTCTTGATCGCCTCGAGCGGCACCGACGGCTCGCCGAGCGTCTCGTAGTCCGGATTGACCGCCTTGACCCCGGTCAGGTGCAGCATCGCATAGAGCAGCATCGAGGCATGCCCGACCGACAGCACGAAGCGGTCGCGGTTTGGCCAGATCGGCTGCCCCGGGTCAAAGCGCAGGAAGTCCTGCCACAACGTGTAGGCGACCGGCGCCAGCCCCATCGGCGCCCCCGGATGCCCCGAGTTCGCCGCCTGCACCGCATCCATCGCCAGCGTCCGGATCGTGTTGACCGCCCGCTGCTCCAGCTCTCGAGTGTCGCCCATCGTTCCCTCCGTTATCGCACGCTCGTCCACTGCGGCTGGCAATCCCGCCGCCCCGTTCTATGATGCCGCTCCAAAACCCGGGGGAAGCGGTGCAGACCAAGAAGCTCATCAACGACGGCAACGCCGCGGTCGACGAGATGCTCGACGGCATCCTCGCAGCGCATCCGCGCTACCTCAAGCGCGCCGGCCACCCGCGCGCCATCGTCGCCCGCGACGGCCCGCGCCCGGGCAAGGTCGGCCTCGTCATCGGCGGCGGCTCGGGGCACGAGCCGACCTTCGTCGGCTTCGTCGGCCGCGGCCTCGCCGACGCCGCCGCCATCGGCAACGTCTTCGCCTCCCCGCCGCCCGACCCGATCCTCGCCTGCACGAACGCGGCCAGCGGCGGGGCAGGGGTCCTCTACATGTACGGCAACTACGCCGGCGACGTGATGAACTTCGACATGGCCGCCGAGATGGCGGCGATGGACGACATCGAGGTCCGCACCGTCCTGACCACCGACGACGTCGCCTCGGCACCCCGCGACCGGCGCGAGCGCCGCCGCGGCGTCGCCGGCAACTTCTTCATCTTCAAGGCCGCCGGCGCCGCCTGCGACCTGATGCTGCCGCTCGACGAGGTCGAGCGGATCGCCCGCAAGGCCAACGACCGCACCTACACCATGGGCGTCGCCCTCGCCCCCTGCTCGCTGCCGCAGACCCGCCGGCCGAACTTCGAGCTCGGCGACGACGAGATGGAGATCGGCATGGGCATCCACGGCGAGCCCGGCGTCGCCCGCGGGCCGCTGGAACCTGCCGACGCCGTCACCGACGCGATCCTCGACCGCATCCTCGCCGAGATGGCGGCCGCGCCCGGCGACCGCGTGGCGGTGCTGGTCAACGGCCTCGGCTCGACGCCCCTGATGGAGCTCTACGTGATGAACCGCCGCGTGCATCAGCGCCTCGCCGCCGCCGGGCTCGCCGTCCACGCGACGTGGGTCGGCAACTGGTGCACGTCGCTCGAGATGGCCGGCGCCTCGGTCACGCTGATGCACCTCGACGCGGAGCTGACCACGATGCTCGACCACCCCTGCGACTGCGCCATGTTCCGGGTCGTCTGATGGCGATCGACGGGGACCGGATGCGGCAGGTGATCGCCGCCATCGCCGCGGCGATGGAGGCGAACCGCGACGAGCTCTGCCGGCTCGACGGCGTCATCGGCGACGCCGACCACGGCATCGCCATGGCCCAGGGCTTCGGCGCCGCCCGCGACGCCGTCCTGGCGATGGAGCCGCTGTCCGAGCCGACCGCCGTCCTCAACATGGCCGCCAAGGCGTTCCTGAACGCCGTCGGCGCCTCCAGCGGCCCGCTGTATGCAACGGCGCTGATGCGCGCCGGCGCGGTGGTCAAGGGCAAGCCCGTCCTCGACGACGTCGACGTCGTCGCCATCCTTAGGGCGATGACGATCGGCATCCGCGACCGCGGCAAGGCCGAGCCCGGCGACAAGACCATGCTCGACGCCTGGGCGCCCGCCGCGGTGGCCGCGGGCGAGGCGGAAGCAGCCGGGACGGACCTCGCCGGCTGTCTCGCCGCTGCGGCGGCGGCGGCGGAGGCGGGGGCGGAGGCGACGCGCGGCATGGTCGCGCGCAAGGGCCGTGCCGAGCGGCTCGGCGAACGTGCGCTCGGCCACGTCGATCCGGGCGCGGCCTCCGCGGCCGTGGTGATCGAGGCGATGCGGCAGAGCCTCGCGGACTGACTGGCGGGCTGCTTTCACGCCACCGGATCCCTTCGCACGTCCGGCAGGTCGGCCAGAAATCCCGAGACGGCTTCAAGGAACCGCTCCGGCTCCTCGCTGAAGCCGAAGTGGCCGGACTCGGCGAGCTCGACCAATCGTGCGCCGGGGATTCCCGCGGCGATCGCCCGGCCCGAGGCCGGCGGCGTCACCCAGTCGTGCCGGCTGATGATCACCAGCGCCGGCGCCGCGATCTCGCCGAGCCGCGGCCGCAGGTCGTAGCCGGAGGCGAGGTTGCCGAAGAAGTGCCGCGCCACCTCCGGGCTGAAGCCCGACAGGCGCATCAGGCTGCCGGGAACGTCCGTGTGCGAAGGCCCGGCGTAGAAGGGCAGCACCAGCCGGCCGAAGGCCTCGCCGGTCTCCGGCGACATGTCGCCGCCGAAGAGCCGCGCCGCGACCGCCGCCGCCTCCGGCCCCGCCCGCTCCGCCACGCCGGGCGGCGGCGGGCGGCCGTCGTCGATCCGCGCCATCGCCGGCGAGGTGCTGCAGAGGATCAGGCCGGCGACGAGCTCCGGGTGGCGGAGCGCCAGCTGCATCGCGACGAAGCCGCCGGCGGAATGGCCGAACACCACTGGCCGCTCGATCCCCGTGGCCGCACAGAGCGCCGCCACGTCGTCGGCCATCTGCTCGAGCGTGCACGACTCGATCGCGGCCGCCGCCGACCGCCCCTGGCCGCGCAGGTCGACGTAGACGACCTGCGCCAGCCCCCGCAGCGGGCCGAGCCCCGGCCGCAGGTAGCCCTGGTCGAACCCGGGCCCCCCGTGCAGCGCGACGATCGTCGGTCGCCGCCGCAGGCCGCCGTCCGACGGCTCCAGCTCGGGCCCGTCCACGTCGAAGTAGATCGACGTTCCGTTGACCGACGCGCGCATCCGCTCACGCCTTGGCGTACTTCGCCTCGACCTCGTCGATCGCCCTGACGTTCGGCGCCGAGCGGCCCTGCTGGTCGAAGGTGTGCGCCAGGAACGTGTCGGCGATGGACTTGGCGACCTCCGGCCCGATGACCCGCGCGCCCATGGTGATGATGTGGGCGTCGTTGGACAGCGCCGCCCGCTCGGCGGAATAGGTGTCGTGGGTCAGCGCCGCCCGGATCCCGGGCACCTTGTTCGCGGAGATGCAGACGCCGATCCCGGTGCCGCAGACGAGGATCGCCTTGTCGTAGGTCCCGTCCTTGACCGCGTTCGCGACGCGGTCGGTCAGGTGGGCGTAGAACTTCTCCGCGTCGTTCTCCGGCGCGCTGAGGTCGGCGACCTCGTGCCTGCCCTTCAGGTGCTCCGCCAGCGTGTGGGCGAGCTCCGCGCCCGCGCTGTCGCCGGCCACTGCGATCTTCATGTCGTCCTCCTGTTCGTTGCTCGACGCAGATGATGGACCGTCCCGCGCGGGGATCAAACGCCGATGGCCGCGGCCGACCGGCGCAGGATGTCGATGTAGCCCTCGGCCTGCCAGGCCGAGCGGCCGATGAAGAGCCCGTCGACGTGCGGCTGGGCGATCAGCTCCGCCGCGTTGCCCGGATTGACGCTGCCGCCGTAGAGGACCGGCGGCTCGGCGGGCAGGACGGCGCCCGCCGCGCGCTTGATCAGAGCCTGCCGCGCGTCGGCGTAGTCGGCGGTCGCCGGGATGCCGTTCTCGCCGATCGCCCAGACCGGCTCGTAGGCGAAGAGGATCGGGGCGCCGCGCTGCCCGGGCGAGAGCTTCGCGAGCGCCCCCTCGGTCTGCGCGGTCAGGACCGCGTCGGCGCGGCCCGACTCGCGCTCGGCGAGCGTCTCGCCGACGCAGATCAGCGGCACGAAGCCGTGCCGGACGGCGGCCTCGGTCTTGAGCCCGACGGTCTCGTCGGTCTCGCCGAAGAACTCGCGCCGCTCGCTGTGGCCGAGCTCGATCAGGTCGAGGCCGCAGTCCTCGAGCTGCACCGGCGACACCTCGCCGGTCCAGGCGCCGGCGTCGGCCCAGTGCATGTTCTGCGCCCCGACCTTGACCCGGGTCGCCGCCAGCGCCCGCTTGACCTCGCGCACGGCGGTGAAGGACGGGATCACGAAGGGCTGGATGCGCGGGTCGATCTCCGGCACGAAGGCCGCGAGCGCCTCGGCGAAGGCGAGGCCCTCGGCCAGGGTCTTGTTCATCTTCCAGCTCGTCCCGACCCAGTAGGTCATCCGTTCCTCCCCGTTCCAACACGCCGCTGGCCTTCGCCGGTGCCGCGCGCTATGCGGCAGGCTGCGCCCGACAACCCGATCCCGGAGGACCGCGACCTATGGCCCGCATCACCCTGCGACAGCTCCTCGACCATGCCGCCGAGCACGGCTACGGCGTGCCCGCCTTCAACATGAACAACATGGAGCAGGGGCTGGCGATCATGGCGGCGGCGAACGAGACCCGCTCGCCGGTGATCCTGCAGGCGAGCCGCGGCGCCCGCGCCTATGCCGGCGACCTCGTCTTGTCGCACCTGATCGACGGGCTGGCGGCGATGTATCCGGACATCCCGCTCTGCATGCACCAGGACCACGGCAGCGACGAGGGCACCTGCGTCACCGCGATCCAGTACGGCTTCACAAGCGTCATGATGGACGGATCCTTGCTCGCCGACGCCAAGACCCCTGCCGACTACGCCTACAACGCCGGCATCACCGCCCGCGTGAGCGAGATCGCCCACTCCTGCGGCGTCTCGGTCGAGGGCGAGATCGGCGTCCTCGGCAGCCTCGAGAGCGGCGAGGGCGAGAAGGAGGACGGTCACGGTGCCGAGGGCAAGCTCAGCCACGACCAGCTCCTGACCGACCCCGACGACGCCGTTCGTTTCGTCAAGGAGACCAAGGTCGACGCGCTGGCCGTCGCCATGGGGACGAGCCACGGCGCCTACAAGTTCAGCCGCCGCCCGGACGGCGCGGTGCTGGCGATGAACGTGATCGAGGAGATCCACCGCCGGCTGCCCGACACCCACCTGGTGATGCACGGGTCCTCCTCGGTGCCGGAGGACCTGCAGGAGATCATCAACAAGTACGGCGGCAAGATGAAGCCGACCTGGGGCGTCCCGGTCGAGGAGATCCAGCGCGGCATCAAGCATGGCGTCCGCAAGATCAACATCGACACCGACAACCGCATGGCGCTGACCGGCGCCATCCGCAAGGTCTTCGCCGAGAACCCCTCCGAGTTCGACCCGCGCAAGTACCTGGTTCCGGCGATGGCGGCGATGAAGAAGCTCTGCAAGCAGCGCTTCGAGGAGTTCGGCACGGCCGGCCACGCCGACTCGATCAAGCCGATATCGCTGCCCGAGATGGCCAGGCGCTACGCCTCGGGCAGCCTCGACCCGAAGGTGGCGTGAACGGGCGCTCATGCGTGCATCGCGAGGTCTAGCCGGTTGAAGGCCGCGAGCTCGGCCGCGGCCGCCTCGACCTCGCGGGCGCGCGTGGCGGCGTCCCAGCCGAGCGCCTGCGCGGCGACGTCGGCGATCGCCGCGAGGTCGGCGGCGGTGAGTGTGCCGGTGATCGCCAGGGTCGTGCGGCGCTTCACGATGTCGGCGAGGTGCACGACCCGCTCGTTCCGCACGATCCAGTCGATCTCGGCGAGGCTGTAGCCGGAGGCATCGGGCAGGCGGGGGGCGTCGGGACCGTGCCCGGCGATGGCGAGGGCGGTGGTGCCGTAGCGCGCCAGCAGCTCGTCGAGCCGCGGCTCCGGCAGCCCGGTGTCGCGGGCGGCGTCGGCGAGCCAGCGGCCGCGGTCGGCCGGGAAGCCCTTGCCGCCGCCGATGGCGAGCTCGCGGGTGGAGGCGACGCGGCTGCGGCCGAGGCGGGCGAGGATGGTGTCGGCGACCTCCTCGGCGAAGCCGCGGAAGGTCGTCCACTTGCCGCCGACGAGGCTGACGATCGGGAACGGCCGCGCGCCGGCGGGCTCGGCCATCGGCGCGGAATGGTCGCGGCTAATCAGGCCGGGCGTCGAGGCGTCGGAAGCGGGCAGGGGGCGGATGCCGCTGTAGGCGTAGACGATCTGCTCGCGGCCGAAGGCGAGCCCCGGCAGCAGGCTGCGCAGGCTCGCGAGGAAGTAGTCGATCTCGTCGTCCTCGCAGCGGACCTCGTCGGGGTTGGCGGCCGGGATGTCGGTCGAGCCGACCAGCGCCCGGCCGAGGTAGTCGTAGACGAGGCAGATGCGGCCGTCGTCGGCCTCGAAGTAGATCATCCGGCCGGCGAGGGCGCGGATCAGCTCCGGGTGGTCGAGCAGGACGTGCGAGCCCTTGGTGCCGCCGATCATCCGCGACGGCGCCCCGAGCGCGGCGTTGACCGCGTCGATCCACGGGCCGGCGGCGTTGACCACGAGGCGCGGGCGGAAGGCGAGCGTCGCGCCGTCGGCGGCGGCGATCTCCACGGTGTCGCCCGCAACCGAGGCCAGCGTCGCATAGTTGAGCGCCACCGACCCGGGGCTGGCGGCGAGGCCGTCCTCGACCAGCTCGAGCACCAGCCGCTCGGGGCGGGCGACCTTGGCGTCGTAGTAGGTGCCGGCGGCGACGATCCTCGGCGTGAGCGGCGGCAGTTCGCGCAGCGCCCGCGCCCGGCCGACCAGCGCGTGCCGCGGCATCACCCGCTGCCGCGAGCCGTAGAAGTCGTAGAGGGCGAGGCCGACCTTGATCAGCGCCGCGCCGCGCCCGCGCGGGGCGGTCTTCGAGCCTGCCATGGTGCGGAGCGCCGCCCAGATGCCCCGGGTCCAGGAGAAGATCGGGATCAGCGTCGGCAGCGGCGTCACGCAGTGCGGGGCGTTCTTCAAGAGCAGGTTGCGCTCGAGCGTCGACTGGGCGACCAGCCCGAGCTCGCCGGTCTCCAGATACTTGAGCCCGCCGTGGATCAGCCGCGATGGCGCGGCGCTGGTGCCGGAGCCGAAGTCGGCCTTGTCGACGATGGCGCAGGTCAGGCCCTGCGCGCAGAGATCGCGGAACAGCCCGGCGCCGTTGATGCCGGCGCCGAGGATCAGCACGTCGACCTCGGTCATGCGCCTTCCTCGGCCAGCGCCTCGATGTCGGGCCAGAGCGGGGCCATGGCCTCGGCGATCCGGCCGGACAGCCGGTAGCGGCGCTCGTAGGCGGCGCTGCGGGCCGGGTCGGGGGCGTAGGTCCGGCCGAGCGCGGCGAGGTCGCGCGGATCGGCCTCGGGCGAGGCGAAGAGGCCGACGGCGGCGCCGGCGCAGAGCGCGGCGCCCCAGGCGGCGGCCTCGTCGGTGTCGGTGACGACGACGGGCATGGCGAGGACGTCGGCGAACATCTGCGCGAAGGCCGGGTTGCGCGAGGCGCCGCCGGTCAAGCGCGCCTCGCGCACCGCGAAGCCGTCGCGGAGCGCGTCGATATGCACCCGGTGGTTGAAGGCGATGCCTTCGAGCACGGCGCGGAGCAGCGTACCGCGGTCATGCCAGCCGCGGAGGCCGAGGAAGCTCGCGCTCGCGACCGGGCCGTGCGGCGAGCCGAAGAGGTAGGGGTGGAAGAGCGCGCTCGACGGCCGCGCCAGCGCGGCGTCGATCTCGCCGGCGAGGGCGGCGTGGATCGAGCGGCCGTCGGCCTCGGCCGCCTCGGCGTCGCGGCGGCAGAGGGTGTCGAGGAACCAGTCGTAGTTGGCGGCCGAGGCGGGCGAGATCGCCATGTTGTTCCAGCGGCCCGGGGCGATGGCGTTGCGGCAGAACCAGCGCGGGTCGGTGCGCGGCTCCTCCGACACCACCTCGTTGATCGAGTAGGTGCCGGCGACGATCGCCAGCACGCCGGTCGCATGGCCGCCGATGCCGAGGGCCGAGGCGGTGACGTCGTGCAGCCCGGCGGCGACCGGGGTGCCGGCGACGAGGCCGGTGAGTGCCGCGGCCTCGTGGGAGACCTGGCCGGCGATGGCGGCGGATTGGGCGATGGGGGGCAGGGCGGCCGCGAGGGCTTCGAGGCCGAAGAGGCGGAGGGCGTCGGCCGACCAGTCCTGGGTGCGGACGTCGGTGAAGGACGTGCTCGCCTCGGTGCGGTCGGTGCCGACGGCGCCGGTCAGGCGGAAGCGCAGCCAGTCCTTGCAGGCGAAGGCGTGGGCGATCCGGCCGTAGCGCCCGGGCTCCTCCGCCCTGATCCAGGCGAGGAGCGCCGACGGGGCCGAGGCGTGCGGCATCTGGCCCGTTACCGCGAGGGCCGCGTCGGCGGTGCCGTCCGCGGCCCAGGCCTCGGCGACCGCCCCGGCGCGGCTGTCGAGGGACAGGATCGCCGGCCCGAGCGGTCGGCGGTCGGCGTCGAGCAGGTAGAGGCCGTCGCCGTGGGCGGTCGCCGCGACCGCGGCGATGTCGCCGGCCGGGCGGCCCGAGCGGGCGAGCGCCTCGGCGATCGCCGCGGCGGTCGCGGTCCAGAGGCCGTCCATGTCGCGCTCGACGTGGCGCGGCCGCGGGATCGACTGCGGCACGCGGCGGCGGGCGACCGCGAGCTCGGTGCCGTCGGCATCGAACACGACCGCCTTGGTCACGGTCAGGCCGTTGTCGATTCCGAGGAGGCTCGGCATGGCTCGGGGGGCGCGGGAAGGGGGCGCCGGCGCGGCGCCCCCGCTGGCCGTCAGCCGCTCACCATCGACTTGAGCGTGAACGGGGCGACGAACTGGTCGACCATGTCCGGGGTGATCAGCACGCAGTCGAAGAGCTGCTTCTCGGTGTCGGCCCCGGTCTTGCCGGTCTTGATGAAGTTGTCGGCCTGGCGCACCGCCTCCGCCGAGAAGACCGCGACGGGCTGCAGCACGGTGTACTGCATCTCGCCGGCCTTGAGCGCCGCCACCGCGTCCGGCGAGCCGTCGAAGCCGCCGACCTTGATGTTGGCGAGCTTGCCCGCCTCCTTGAGCGCCGCGATCGCTCCGAGCGCCATCTCGTCGTTGCCGGAGATGACGCCGATGATGTCGGGATGCGCCTGCAGCATCGACTGCATCTTGTTGTAGCCCAGGGTCCGGTCCCAGTTCGCCACTTCCTGCGCCACCTTCTTCAGGTCCGGATACTGGGTCAGCACGGTCTCGTAGCCGTTCGAGCGGGTCGCCGCGTTGTTGTCGGCCGGGTTGCCGAAGAGCTCGACGTAGTTGCCGGTGTCGCCGACGCTCTCGACCCACTGCTGCGCCCCGATCGCGGCGCCCTGGGCGTTGTTCGACACGAGCTGCGCCTTGGCGAGCCCCTCCTGGTTGATCTCGGCGTTGACCAGGAAAACCGGGATATTGGCGGCCACGGCCTTCTTCACCGCGCCGACCGAGCCGTCGGCGTTGGCCGGGTCGAGGATGATCGCCACCGACTTGTTGGTGATCGCGGTGTCGATCAGGTTGCTCTCGGTATTGGTGTCGCCCTTATGGGCGCTGACGTTCGCCGTGTAGCCGAGCTCCTTGGCGGTCGCCTCGGCGACCTTTCCCTCGGTGAGCCAGTAGGGGTTCGACGGGTCGGTCACGATGATCGAGATCAGCCCCTCGGCCCAGGCCGATCCGGCGAGCAGCGGGGTGACGGCGACCGCGGCCAGCAGCAGGCGCTTTCCTGTCTTGAACATCTGCAGTTTCTCTCCCTGGTTTGCGCCGGCCACGCGGCGTTGCTTCCCGCGGCGTCCGCCGCGGCGAATTCCCTAGCTCTTGCGGGCCCCGCGGCCACCGTACTGGATGCTGTTGAGCAGCACGGCGAGCACGATGACGGCGCCCGTAAACACGGTCTGCCAGTAGGCCGAGACCCCGACGATCACGAGCCCGTCCGACAGGAACCCGATCACGAACGCCCCGAGCATGGTCCCGCCCACGGTCCCGCGCCCGCCGGTCAGCGCCGCGCCGCCGATGACGACGGCAGCGATCGCGGTCAGCTCGTAGGTCGTCCCCGCCGTCGGCCCCGCCGAGGTCAGCTGCGACGACAGCACGAGGCCCGCGATCGCGGCGCAGATGCCCGAGAGCACGTAGACGGTGATCTTGACCCGCTTGGTCGGCACGCCCGACAGCTCCGCCGCCCGCTCGTTGCCGCCCGAGGCGTAGAGCCAGCGCCCGAAGGCCGTCCGCGTCAGCGTCAGGTGGCAGACGACCGCGACGACCGCGAGGATGATGACCCCGATCGGGACCCCGGCGATGCGGTTGAAGCCGAGCCAGTCGAAGCCGGTGTTGCCGAGCTCGGGCTTGCCGCCGAGGTTGTTGTAGGTGAGCCCGTTGGTCAGCAGCAGCGCCACGCCGCGGGCGACGTAGAGCGTGCCGAGGGTCGCGACGAAGGCCGGGACCTTCAGGTAGGCGATCAGCACGCCGTTGACGACGCCGATGAAGGCCCCGAGCGCGCAGGTCAGGACCACGACGACCCAGACCGGCGGGTAGAGGATGACGCCCATCCACGACATGGTCACGCCCTGCATCAGGCCGCCCGCGACGACCCCGGCCAGCGCCAGCGCCGAGCCGACGGACAGGTCGATGCCGCCGTTCAGGATCACGAGCAGCATGCCGATCGAGAGCAGCCCGTAGATCGCGACGTGGTTCGCCATCGTCAGGAAGTTCGAGATGGAGAAGTAGTTGGGCGACAGGATCGAGAAGACGATGACGATGAGGATCAGCGCGAAGAACGCCCGGCCCTCGAGCAGGACCTTGGTGATGTCGACGCCGCCCTCGGAGAAGGACCGCGTCAGGGTCTTGGCGGCATGACTGATTTCGCTCATCGGGTCGGCTCCAACGCTGATCGGTCGGCGAGGCGGCCGCGCCGGGGCGCCGCCGCGATCGGAAGGGGGAGGGCGTGCGTCATGCGGGCTTCCGCTTCGCGCCGCCGCGGCCGGTCTCGACGATCGTCCGCGCGGTCTGCTCGTCGATGACGATCCCGGTCAGGATGCCGCTCTCGAGCGCCGCCATGATCGCCGGCACCTTCATCGTCCCGCCGGCGAAGGCGACCATGCGGCGGCCCTTCAGCCGTTCCATCGGCAGCGTCAGGATCCGCGCGGTGACGTCGTTCTCGACCGGCCGCCCGGCGGCGTCGAAATAGTGCCCGAGCACCTCGCCGACCCCGCCGAGCTTCCGGATCGCCGCGACCTCGCCGGCGTCGATCATCCCCGAATCGACCAGGATCGTGTCCGGGTCCGCCGTCCCGATCCCGACCAGCATCAGGTCGCAGTCGCGGGCCAGCGCCACCGGCTCGGCGACGCCCGCCTGGCCGAGCAGCACGTCGCGGTCGGCGACCGAGTTGGCCATGAACGGGACCGGCATCATGAAGGCCTCCGCCCCGGTCTTCTCGGCCAGGAGGCTGATCACCTCGTGCGGGTTCGCCGACGACTTCTTGGTCAGCGCCCCCATCAGCGACACGAAGCGCACCTGCGGCGCCGGCGTCTCCGGCAGCTCCCGGACGGCGGCCTCCAGCGTGCGCCCGTAGCCGATCCCGACCAGCATCGGCTTGCCGCCGCCGATCTCGTCGGCCAGGAACTTCCCGCCCGCCGCCCCGAGCGCCGTCAGCGGCAGGTCGTCCTGGTGGATGTCCGAGACCACCACGCACTGGTCGAGCCCGTACATCTCCGCGAGCTGCACCTGCAGGTCGACCTCGCCCGAGGCCGCCATGATCCTCTCCTTGGTGACGTCGGGCCCGAACTCCGCCGAGATCTTGCCCTTGGACATCACGATGATGCGGTGGGCGACGCTCAGGCACTCGCCGACCTCCGAGGTCGAGTAGAGGACGGCGAGCCCCCGCTTCGCCCCTTCCGCGAGCAGCCGGAACACCTCCGACTTCGCCCCGATGTCGATCCCGCGCGACGGCTCGTCGAGCATCACGACCGTCGGCTCGGTCGCCAGCATCTTGCCGATGACGACCTTCTGCTGGTTGCCGCCCGACAGCGACCCGATCATCGCGCCGCCGCCGGCGGTCTTGATCGTCACCTCGCGGATCGCCCGCTCGATCAGCTGCTGCTCCAGCGTCTTCGAGGTGAAGATGCCGCGGGTGAAGTCGGTGATCGACGCCAGCGACAGGTTCTGCCCGACCGTCATCGTCTGGACGAGCCCGTCCCGCTGCCGGTCCTCCGGCACCAGCACCAGCCCCGCTGCGATCCGCTCGGCGATCGACAGCCGCGAGACGTCCCGCCCGTGCAGCAGCACCCGCCCGCCCGACGCCGGCAGCCGCCCGGCGACGCACTCCATGAGCTCGGTGCGCCCGGCGCCCATCAGCCCGTAGATGCAGACGATCTCGCCCGCCCGCACCTCCAGCGACATCCGGTCGACCGCCGAATACTCGGCCCCGCCCGGCGCCGGCACCGTCAGGTTCTCGATCGACAGCGCGACCTGGCCCATCGCGTAGCCGGTCGGCGGCGAGCCCAGGTCGAAGTTCTCGCCCACCATGTTGCGGACGATCCACTCGAGGTCGATCTCCGAGCGCGGCGCAAAGGCGGTCATCGCCCCGTCGCGCAGCACCACCGCGTGGTCGGTGATCTCCAGCGCCTCCTCGAGGTGGTGCGAGATGTAGACGATCGAGACCCCGCGCGACTTCAGGTCGTGGATCACCTTGAACAGCACCTCGACCTCGGCCGCCGACAGCGCCGAGGTCGGCTCGTCCATGATCAGGATGCGCGAGTTCACCGACAGCGCGCGGGCGATCTCGACGATCTGCTGCTGGCCGAGCCGCAGCTCCTCGACCGGCGTCAGCGGGTCGATGTCCTCCTCGAGCTCGTGCATCAGCGCCCGCGACTGCTTCTCCTCCTCGGCGAAGTCGACCGTCCCGCCCTTGCGGATCTCGCGCCCCATGAAGATGTTGTCGCGGACGCTGAGGTTCGGTGCGAGGCTCAGCTCCTGGTGGATGATCGAGATCCCGCGGTTCCGCGCATCGACCGTCGAGGTCAGCCGCACCGGCTTGCCGTCGAGCACGATCTCGCCCGAGGTCGGGGTCACGATCCCGGACAGGATCTTCATCAGCGTCGACTTGCCCGCGCCGTTCTCGCCGAAGAGCGTCGTCACCTGCCCGCGGTGGATGTCGAAGTTCACGCCCTTCAGCGCCTGGATCGCGCCGTAGGACTTGGCCACGTTGCGCGCGGCGAGCACGACCTCGCCGGCGTCGGGGCTGGCGGCCGGCGTGTCGCTCATTGGACGGAGATCTCCACCGGCGTCACCAGCCAGTTCTTCGGGTTGACCAGCGTGAACGCCCCGGTGACGCTGATCGTCTTGCCGGTCAGCGCGCTGGTGTCGAGCCCGGCCAGCACCTGCTTCTTCATCTCGTTGTTGATCGCCGCGCCGGCGTTCTGGTACTCGATCTGGTTCTTGAAATGCCCGAAGGCGATCTCGCCGGTCGCGTCGCGCAGGTCGGTGCCGTTGATCGCCGGCCCGGTCTGCACGCGGATCTTCACCTCGGGCGGCAGCCCGTCCACGGCGACGTTGTAGATGCCGCTCTTGCCGTCCTGGACGACGCCGGTGAACTTGATCGGGATCACTGATCCTACCCCGGCCGCGACCCCGTACTGCTTCGCCGCCGCTGCCTTGTCCGCCACCACCGCCGGCGCCAGCGTGGTCGCATCGACCGCGCGCTCGACGATGCTCGCCTTGACCTTCGGGAACTGCTCGGCGCCGAAGGTCTCGGGCGAGAAGGCGCCCTCGGCCACGTCCAGCTCCGAGCCGATCTTCACCACCTTGGTGCTGAACGCCATCGCGACCACCAGGATCACCGCGACCGCCGCGATGATCAGGCGCGTGCGGGTCCAGCGGACCGGGGCCTGCGCGGCGACGTCGGGGCTTGAGCTCATTTCACGACCTCCCGAGAGTTCCCTCCGGCCCGCCGCCGGGCCGAGCGAAAGGGCGTTGCCGCCCAGCAGGGCAGGGGCCTCAGCCGGAGCGCGCACCGGGCCGCGCGGGGAGCCGGCGTGCGTCGTCTCGCAGTCCGTGCATGTCTTCCTCCCCAAGGGCCGGAGCGGCGGCATCGTCCCGCCGGCCCCGCCGTATCCTCCCCGCGGCCCCGCCACCCGCGGCGCCGCTCGGCCTGTGGACCAGGCGCTCGTCCCCTTTGTTGCCAACCCCGGCCGCGCCTTCAAGCGCGCTCGCCGCATCCGCCCGTGGTTGACACTATTAACCTTATGTGAAAGAATTTTCTGTGTCAGCAAAAAAATGCAGGCCAGGCGCCGGCGTCGCAGGGGAGAGAGGCAACGAACGGCGGGAAGCTTTGCCGGCGCCAGCCGCTTTCGGCGCCGGGCGGGAAGGATCGGGGGGAGCGATGAACCGGACTGACCGCCGCGCGGAATCGGCGCGGCACGCGGGCAAGCGCCATGGCTGACGGCGCCGACATCCTGATCGGGATCGATTCGGGTACGTCGGTCATCAAGGCCGTCGCCTTCGACCTCGCCGGCACCCAGCTCGCCGCCTCCGCCGTCCTCAACCGTTACGACACCGGCGCCGACGGTGCCGCCTCGCAGTCGCTCCCCCAGACCTGGGCCGACTGCGTCAAGGCGCTGCGCGGCCTCGGCGACAAGGTCGAAGGCCTCGCCCGCCGCACCGCCGCCATCGCCGTCACCGCCCAGGGCGACGGCACCTGGCTCGTCGGCGCCGGCAACGCGCCGGTCGGCGACGCCTGGATCTGGCTCGACGCCCGCGCCGCCCCGAGCGTCGACCGCCTGAGCCGCAGCCCGCTCGAGCCCGCCCGCTTCGAGGCCACCGGCACCGGATTGAACACCTGCCAGATGGGCGCCCAGATGGCCCAGATGGACCGGACGGCCCCCGGCCTCCTCGACCGCGCCGAGGCGGCCCTCCACTGCAAGGACTGGCTCTACCTGAACCTGACCGGCGCCCGCGCCACCGACCCCTCCGAGGCCAGCTGGACCTTCGGCAACTTCCGCACCCGCCGCTACGACGACACCGTCATCGAGGCCCTCGGCCTCTCGAACCGCCGCACCCTCCTCCCCGACATCCTCGACGGCACCGAGACCACCCACCCGCTGACCGAGGCCGCCGCCCGCGCCACCGGCCTCCTCCCGGGCACCCCGGTCAGCCTCGGCTACGTCGACATGGTGATGACCGCCCTCGGGGCCGGCGTCCACACCGGCGACCGCAACGCCGCCTGCACCGTCATCGGCTCGACCGGCGTCCACCTGACCGCCAAGCCCGTCGCCGAGGTCCGGCTGAACCCCGAGCGCACCGGCTACGTCATGGCGCTGCCGGTCCCGGGCCTCGTGACCCAGATGCAGACCAACATGGCGGCGGCCTTGAACATCGACTGGGCCCTCCGCCTCGCCGCCGACGTCATGGCCGAGACCGGCCACCAGGTCGCCTTCTCCGACCTCACCTCCCGCATCGAACCGTGGCTGACCGCCGCCAAACCGGGGGCCATCCTCTACCACCCCTACATCTCCGAGGCCGGCGAGCGCGGCCCCTTCGTCGACGCCAACGCCCGCGCCGGCTTCATCGGCCTGACCGGCACCCACCGCTTCCCCGACCTCCTCCGCGCCGTCGTCGAGGGCCTCGGCCTCGCCGCCCGCGACTGCTACGCCGCCATGGGCGACCTCCCGTCAGAGCTCCGCCTGACGGGCGGCGCCGCCCGCTCCAAATCCCTGCGCGGCATCCTCGCGGCGTCCGTCCACGCCCCGGTCCGCGTCTCCGCCCGCGAGGAAGCCGGCGCCGCCGGCGCCGCGATGATGGCCGCCGTGGCGATCGGCGCCTACCCCAGCATGGACGCCTGCATCGCCCAATGGGTCACGCCTCTCCTCGGCCCCGCGGAATCGCCCGACCCGGCGCTGCAAGACCTCTACGACTCCCGCTTCCCCCCCTACCTCCAGGCCCGCCGCGCGCTCGCGCCGGTCTGGGAGGCGCTCGCCCGCCGGCCCGTGCCCGCGGCGACGCCCGAGAAGACCCTCGCATCCGAAGGAACCCCCACATGACCGAAGCGGCGACGGTTGACCTCCTGGTGATCGGCGGCGGGATCAACGGCGCCGGCATCGCCCGCGACGCCGCCGGCCGCGGCCTCTCCGTCATCCTCTGCGAGAAGGACGACCTCGCCGAAGGCTGCTCGTCCCGCTCCGGCAAGCTCGTGCATGGGGGCCTCCGCTACCTCGAATACTACGAGTTCCGCCTGGTCCGCGAAGCGCTCATCGAGCGCGAGGTCCTGCTCAAATCCGCCAGCCACATCATCTGGCCGATGCGCTTCGTGCTGCCGCACAGCCCCGAGACCCGCCCCGCCTGGCTCGTCCGCCTCGGCCTCTTCCTCTACGACCACCTCGGCGGCCGCGAGAAGCTCCCCGGGACGCGCACCCTCGACCTCCGCCGCGACCCCGAGGGCACGCCGCTCCTCGACAAGTATACCAAGGGCTTCGAATACTCCGACTGCTGGGTCGACGACGCCCGCCTCGTCGTCCTGAACGCCGTCGGCGCCCGCGAGAAGGGCGCTGAAATCCTGACCCGCACCCCCGTCGTCAGCGCCCGCCGCGAGGAGGGCGCCTGGACCGTGCAGCTCCGCGACGACCGCAGCGGCAACCTCCGCACGGTCCGCGCCAGGGCGCTCGTCAATGCCGCCGGCCCCTGGGTCAACGACGTCATCGGCCGCGTCGCCGGCTCCAACTCCAGCCGCAACGTCCGCCTGGTCAAGGGCAGCCACATCATCGTCCCCAAGTTCTGGGACGGCCGCCAGGCCTACCTGATCCAGAACGACGACAAGCGCGTCATCTTCGTCAACCCCTACGAGGGCGACCTCGCGCTGATCGGCACCACCGACATCGCCTACGAGGGCCGCCCCGAGGACGTCGCCGCCGATGCCACCGAAATCGACTACCTGATCGCCGTCGTGAACCGCTACTTCAAGGAAAAGCTCCGCCGCGACGACGTCATCATGTCCTACTCCGGCGTCCGCCCGCTCTTCGACGACGGCAAGGGCAACCCGTCGGCGGTCACCCGCGACTATGTCTTCGACCTCGACGAGACCGGAAACATCCCGCTCCTCAACGTCTTCGGCGGCAAGATCACCACCTTCCGCGAGCTCGCCGAGCGCGGCATCCAGCGCCTCGGCAAGTTCTTCCCCAAGATGGGCCCCGACTGGACCGAAAACTCCCAGCTCCCCGGCGGCGAGATCGCCGACGCCGACTTCGTCACCTTCGCCGAAACCCTCAGGACCACCTACCCCTGGATGCCCCGCCCGCTCCTCTACCACTACGCGCGCACCTACGGCGCCCGCACCGACCGCGTCGTCGGCAATGCCACCTCCCTCGCCGGCCTCGGCCGCCACTTCGGCGCCCAGCTCCACGAGGCCGAGGTCCGCTACCTGGTCGCCAACGAATGGGCCCAGACCCCCGACGACGTGCTGCACCGCCGCACCAAGCAGGAGCTGCACATGACCGCCGACGAGCGCGCCGCCTTCGCGGCCTGGTTCGACGCCGAGCTCGCCCAGGCCGCCTGAAATGCCCCTCACCCTCTCGCTGAACACCAACCCGCTGGTCAACCGCTTCGCCGATCCCGACGACCTGATCGAAACCGTCGCCCGCGACCTGCGCCTGCGCGACCTCCAGCTCACCCACGAGTTCGTCAACCCGAGCTGGCCCGCCCCGGTCATCCGCCGCCTGACCCGCCAGATGGACCGCGCGCTGCAGCGCACCGGCGTCCGCGTGACCTCCGGCATGACCGGCCCCTACGGCCGCCTGAACCACTTCGGCCACCCGGACCCGGACGTCCGCCGCTACTACCTCGACTGGTTCAAGACCTTCGCCGACATCATCGGCGACCTCGGCGGCCATTCGGTCGGCACCCAGTTCGCGATCCTCACCTACCGCGACTACGACGACCCCGCCCGCCGCGAGGAGCTGACAAAGATCGCCATCGACTGCTGGGCGCAGGTCGCCGAGCACGCGAAGTCCGCCGGCCTCGGCTACGTCTTCTGGGAGCCCATGAGCATCGGCCGCGAGTTCGGCGAGACGATCGACGCCTGCATGCAGCTCCAGGATCGCCTCACCGCCGCGAAGATGGCCGTCCCGATGTGGATGATGGCCGACATCGACCACGGCGACGTGACGAGCCGAAACCCCGACGACTACGACCCCTACGCCTGGGCCGTCGCCGTCCCGCCGGTTTCCCCGATCATACACATCAAGCAGTCGCTGATGGACAAGGGCGGCCACCGCCCCTTCACCGCCGCCTTCAACGCCAGGGGCAGCATCCAGCCCGAGCCGCTCCTGAAGGCCTTCGCCGAAGGCGGCGCCACCGACAACGAGATCTGCCTCGAGCTGTCGTTCAAGGAGCGCGAGCCCAACGACCGCGAGGTGATCCCGCAGATCGCCGAGAGCGTCGCCTTCTGGGCCCCGCACATCGACACCGGCGCGTCGGCGCTGAAAGTGTGACACAAGGGAGCGCCCGAATCCGGACGGAAGCGACGTGCCACCTCCCGACCCCGAGACCTCGCTGGCGATCCGCGCCGTCTGGCTGCACTACGCCGGCGGCCTGACCCAGGCCGCCGTCGCCGAGCGGCTCGGCATCCCCAGCGTCAAGGCGCACCGGCTGATCGCCCGCGCCGTCGCCGACGGCGTCGTCAAGGTCTCGATCGACGGCGACATCGTCGAATGCATCGACCTCGAGACCCGCCTCAGCGCCCGCTTCGGCCTTTCCACCTGCAACGTCGCCCCCGACCTCGGCGAGGACGGCCTGCCATTGCGCGCCCTCGGCCTCGCCGGCGCCGCCTTCCTCCGCCGCGAGATCGAGCGCCGCGAGCACCCCGTCATCGGCCTCGGCCACGGCCGCACCCTCGCCGCCGCCGTCAAGCAGCTCCCGCGCCTCGCCGCCGGCCCGGTCCGCTTCGTCTCGCTCCTCGGCGGCCTGACCCGCCACTACGCCGCCAACCCCTACGACGTCATGCACCGGCTGGCCGAGCGCACCTCGGCCCAGGCCTACGTGATGCCGGTGCCCTTCTTCGCCAACTCCGCCGAGGACCGCGAGGTCCTGCTCGAGCAGCGCGGCGTCCGCGACGTCTTCGCGATGGCCTCGCGCGCCACCCTGAAGCTCGTCGGCGTCGGCACCGTCGACCCCTGGCCGCAGCTCGTCGCCTCCGGGATGATCGAGCCCGCCGAGATCGAGGAGATCGCCGCCGCCGGCGGCGTCGCCGAGATCCTCGGCCATTTCTTCGACGCCGACGGCCGCGTCATGGCCACGACCCTCACCGCCCGCACCCTCGCCGCTCCCTACGCCGAGCCCGCCGACCACCACCTGGTCGCCATTGCCGGCGGCCCCGAAAAGGTCGCCGCCCTCGCCGCCATCCTGAAGAGCCGCTGCCTGACCGGCCTCATCACCGACGAAACGACCGCCCGCGCCCTCGTCGAAGCCCCCTGACCATCACCCCGCGTCCGGCGCCTTCCCCTGCCTCGAACACCCCCGCCGGCCGCGGCCGCCGCCAAAGCCGCGCGCTCACGGACGAGCCCAACCTCGCCCTTGATGCATCCGCCGCGGGGTATCAGCCACTTCTTCTTCAACCTATCGGGCAGTGCCTGGGGGGGCGAGCGGGGGCGGCGAGCGCCCCCCTCGGGCCGGCCCGAGACCCGCCGGGGAGCGAAGAGCAAGCGGGACCCCCGGGGGCCTGAAGGCCGAGCCGCGCATGCGGCGAACGGCGCCAAAGCGCCGCGGGCCGCCTCGCACCGCTCGGGACTGCCTGCGATGCATCAGCCCACCACGTCCCGGGACGACCCCCGGACAATGGTTGAAATCGAGTTAACGTCCGGAGGCAGTATCTTTCAATATCAATTGGTTGCATGGTCTGCCCGAGCCCGGACAACCCCGGACAGCGAGCCGGCTCACCCCGCCTGCGCCGCCGCTTCCGGACCTTCGAGCGCCAGGAACTGGTGCACGAAGGCGATCGCCATGCTGCCCTCGCCGACCGCCGAGGCGACCCGCTTGACCGTGCTCGACCGCACGTCGCCGCAGGCGAAGATCCCCGGTACGCTCGTCTCCAGCAGATACGGGTCGCGCGCCAGCGTCCACCGCCCCGACTTCTCCACGTCCGGCCCGGTCAGGACGTAGCCGCGCCGGTCGCGGGCGATCTCCGCCGGCAGCCACCCGGTTTCCGCGTCGGCCCCGATGAAGACGAAGAGCCCGGCGCACTCCTCCAGCACCACCGTCCCGGCCGCCCGGTCGGCGAGGTCGATCCCCGTCAGGTGCTCGCCGCCGTGCACCGCCGTCACCTCCGAGCGGAGCGCCACCCGGATGTTCGACTTGGTCCGGATCTGGTCGATCAGGTACTGCGACATGCTCTTCTCGAGGCTGTCGCCCCGCACCACCAGCGTCACCGTCCGCGCGTGGTTGGCGAAATAGAGCGCCGCCTGCCCGGCCGAGTTGCCCGCCCCGATCAGGTACACGTCCTGCCCCTGGGTGACCCCGGCCTCGCTGCGCGCCGCGCCGTAGTAGATCCCCTTGCCGATCAGCCGGTCGAAGCCGTCGATGCCGATCCGCCGCCAGTTGACCCCGGTCGCGAGGATGATCGTCCGCGCCGCGATCACCTCGTCGCCGTCGAGCCGGATCGTCCGCGTCGCCGGGTCGAGCGCCTGTGTCCGCCGGGTGATCAGGATCTCGGCCCCGAGCCGGTTCGCCTGCCGCAGTGCCCGGCCGGCGAGCTCGTCGCCCGAAATGCCGCTCGGGAACCCCAGGTAGTTCTCGATCCGCGACGAGGTCTCCGCCTGCCCGCCCGGCGCCTCGCTCTCGACGACGAGCGTCCGGAGCCCCTCGGACGCGCCGTAGACCGCCGCCGCCAGCCCCGCCGGCCCGCCGCCGATGATCACCGTGTCGTACTCCGCGAGGCTCGCCGCCGTCCGGAGCCCCAGCACGCCCGCCAGCCGCCGCAGCTCCGGCCGGAAGAGCTGCGTCCCGTCGGCGAGCCGGAGCGCCGGCAGCTCGCCGTCCTCGGGCGCGTCCCCCCACCTCTCCGCCCGCTGCGGGTCGTCGAGGGTGATCCACTCGAAGCGGATCCGGTTGCGCGACAGGAACCGCTTCAGCTCGTGCGCCACCGGGTCCCAGCGGTCTCCCAGCATCAGCGCCTGCGGCTTCGGCGGCTCCGAGGCGATCCCCTGCAGCCCGCCCAGCCGCTCGAGCGCCAGCGCGCCCACCTTCTGCGCGAACCTGGGCGAGGCCGCCGCCAGCGTGTGATATTGCGCGGGCTCGATCCGGAGCACGCGCGACGGCTCGGTGGCGCGCGCGTTCGCCTGCATCTCGGTCCCGAAGATCATCGGCACCTCGCCGTAGATCTTCCCCGGCAGCCGCGCGCCGAGCACCCGCTCCTCGCCGCTGAAGGTCTTGGTGAGCTCGATCCGCCCCTCGATCACCACGAAGAGCGCCCGCGCCGCCCCCTCGTGGGTCAGGAACTCCCCCTCGGCCAGGTGAACGTCCGCCGCGGCCTTCGCCAGCCGCTCCAGCTCCCCGGGCGGCACCCCCGCGAAGATCTCGAGGCCGGCCAGGTCGTCGACGGTCAGCATCGCGCACCTCCGGGTTCCGTCCGAGCCTTATACGCCCGCCCCCGCCGCGGCCAACGGCATTTCGGCGACCGACCGGCGCGTCCGTGCGGCCCACCCCGGTGCCATCGCCGCGACTTCGCGCTATGAGTGACCAGCCCGCAACCACCGGAGGAGTCCGCCCATGTCCCTCGCCGAGCGCCGCCTGGCGCCCTGGCTGCTGATTGCGGCGACCCTCGCCGCCGCCGCGCTGGTGCTGCTGGCGATGGGCCGGGTGCCGATCTGCACCTGCGGCTACGTCGAGCTCTGGCACGGCACGACCAACGATTCCGGCAACTCGCAGCACCTCCTCGACTGGTACTCGCCCTCGCACGTGATCCACGGCTTCCTCTTCTACTGGATCCTGTGGCTGCTCCTCCCGCGGCTCCCCTTCGCCTGGCGCCTGCTGATCGCGACCCTCGTCGAGGCCGCCTGGGAGATCGCCGAGAACAGCCCCTGGATCATCGACCGCTACCGCGCCGTCACCATCTCGCTCGACTACTACGGCGACAGCGTCATCAACTCCGTCTCCGACATCCTGATGATGATGCTCGGCTTCTGGCTCGCCTCCCGCTTGCCCGTCTGGCTCACCGTCACCATCGCCATCGCCTTCGAGCTCACCACGACGCTGCTGATCCGCGACGGCCTCACCCTCAACGTCCTGATGCTGGTCTGGCCGATCGAGGCCGTCCGCGCCTGGCAGTCGGGCGGATAGCCGCCCAGCCATACCCCACGATAGATCTTTTCGTGGGGTATGATCTCGGCGCCCGCGGCCCCTCGGAGCGAGAGCGCCCGCAGGGGCGACGCTTTCGCCCTTGAACCCTCGCGGCGAGGTCATAATGTCGCCCGATGGCGACCGCGCTCCTCACCCACGACGACTGCCTCAAGCACGTCAACCCGCCCGGCCACCCCGAGCGGGTCGAGCGGCTGCAGGCGATCGACGCCGCGCTGCAATCCGAGGAGTTCGCCTACCTCCTGCGCGTCGACGCGCCCCTCGCCACCGACGCCGCCATCGAGCGCGCCCATCCGGCCGCCCACATCGCGGCCCTCGCCGCCCGCGTGCCGAACCAGGGCTTCGCGGCCATCGACGGCGACACCTTCCTCTCGCCCGGCACGCTCGCCGCCGCCCGCCGCGGCGCCGGCGCCGTCGTCGAGGCGGTCGACATGGTGCTGTCGGGCGAGGTGAAGAACGCCTTCTGCGCCGTCCGCCCCCCCGGCCACCACGCCGAGACGCAGACCGCCATGGGCTTCTGCTACTTCGGCAACGCCGTCATCGGCGCCCGCCACGCCCTCGACCACCACGGCCTCGAGCGGGTGGCGATCGTCGACTTCGACGTCCACCACGGCAACGGCACCCAGGACCTGGTCTGGAACGACCCGCGCATCCTCTTCGCCTCCACCCACCAGATGCCGCTCTATCCCGGCACCGGCGCCGCCGAAGAATCGGGCGCCCACGGCCAGATCGTCAACGTCCCGCTGCCCCCCGGCGCCAGCGGCGCGGTCTTCCGCGCCGGCATCCTCGGCCGCGTCCTCCCCGCCCTCGAGGCCCACCGCCCCGAGCTCGTCATCGTCTCGGCCGGCTTCGACGCGCACGCCCGCGACCCGCTCGCCAACCTCGGGCTCCTGGAATCCGACTACGTCTGGGTCACCGACCGCCTCTGCGACCTCGCCGACCGCCTCTGCGCCGGCCGCCTCGTCTCGACTCTCGAGGGCGGATATGATCTGAGCGCCCTCGCGTCGTCGGTGGCGGCGCACGTTCGCACGCTGATGGAGCGCGGCTGATGGCTGAGGGCGCGACCCCGGTCCAGGAGATGACCTTCGAGGCGGCGCTCGCCGAGCTCGAGAAGGTCGTGGCCCAGCTCGAGGCCGGCACCGTGCCGCTCGACGAATCGATCGCGCTCTACGCCCGCGGCGCCGAGCTCCGCGCCCACTGCGAGGAGAGGCTCAAGGCCGCCGAGGACCGCGTCGCCGAGATCGCCCAGGGCCCCGACGGCAGCCTGCGCGCGCGAACCGTCGACATCTCCTGACGCCCATGGACGCCCAGACCCTGCAGTTCCACGCCGTCCTCAGCCAGGCGGCGACCCGGGTCGAGGAAGCCCTCGACGGCTTCCTGCCCGCCGCCGACACCACCCTCGGCGCCGCCATGCGCCACGCCGTCCTCTCGGGCGGCAAGCGCTTCCGCGCCTTCCTGGCGATCGAGGGCGCCGCCATGTTCCGCGTCCCCCCGGTCCAGGCGATCCGCACCGCCGCCGCCGTCGAATGCGTCCACGCCTACAGCCTCGTCCACGACGACCTGCCCTGCATGGACGACGACGCGCTGCGCCGCGGCCAGCCCACCGTCCACGTCAAATGGGACGAGGCCACCGCCGTCCTCGCCGGCGACGCATTGCAAACCCTCGCCTTCGAGATCCTGAGCCAGCCCCAGGGCGGCATCGACCCCCGCCTGCAGACCCGCCTCATCCTCCGGCTCGCCCAGGCCGCCGGCGCCCACGGCATGGTGGGCGGCCAGGCCCTCGACATGGCCGCCGAATCCGCCGCCGCCCCCCTCGACCTCGGGCATGTCGCCGATCTGCAGGCGCTGAAGACCGGCCAGCTCTTCGTCTGGGCCGCCGAGTCGGGCGCCATCCTCGGCCGCTCCGACCCCGAGCCGCTGCGCCGCTACGCCGCCGCCCTCGGCGCCGCCTACCAGCTCGCCGACGACCTGCTCGACGTCGAGGGCGACCCCGAGGCCGCCGGCAAGGCGCTCGGCAAGGACGCCGCCGCCGGCAAGGCCACCTTCGTCTCCCTCCTCGGCGTCGACGGCGCCCGCCGCCGCGCCCGCGACCTCGTCGCCGACGCCGTCGACGCCCTCGCCCCCTACGGCTCCGCCGCCGCCACCCTGCGCGCCGCCGCCCACTTCGTTCTGGACCGCGGCCGATGACCGACCGCCCCGCGACCCCGCTCCTCGATCGCGTGCAGGTCCCAGCCGACCTGAAGCGCCTCTCGACCCCGGAGCTCCGGCAGCTCGCCGACGAGCTCCGCGCCGAGACCATCTCGGCCGTCTCCGTCACCGGCGGCCACCTCGGCGCCGGCCTCGGCGTCGTCGAGCTCACCGTCGCCATCCACGCCGTCTTCGACGCGCCCAAGGACAAGGTGATCTGGGACGTCGGCCACCAGGCCTACCCGCACAAGATCCTGACCGGCCGCCGCGACCGCATCCGCACCCTGCGTTCGGCCGGCGGCCTCTCCGGCTTCACCCGCCGCGCCGAGAGCGACTACGACCCCTTCGGCGCCGCCCATTCCTCGACCTCGATCTCCGCGGGCCTCGGCTTCGCCGTCGCCCGCGACCTCGGCGCCCCCGGCATCGGCGACGTCGTCTGCGTCATCGGCGATGGTGCGATGTCCGCCGGCATGGCCTACGAGGCGATGAACAACGCCGGCCACATGCACGAGCGGCTGATCGTCATCCTCAACGACAACGAGATGTCGATCGCCCCCCCGGTCGGCGCCATGTCGCGCTATCTCTCGCGCCTCTACGCCGACCAGCCCCTCCAGGATCTCGTCTCCGCCGCCAAGGGCGCGGTGAAGCTCTTGCCCTTCCCGTTCCAGGAAGGTGCGCGCCGCGCCCGCGACATCGTCAAGGGCATCACCGTCGGCGGCACCCTCTTCGAGGAGCTCGGCTTCTCCTACGTCGGCCCGATCGACGGGCACGACATGGAGCAGCTCGTCGGCGTCCTGCGCGCCGTCAAGGCCCGCGCCGACGGCCCGACGCTGATCCACGCCGTCACCCGCAAGGGCAAGGGGTATCCCCCCGCCGAGGCCTCCGCCGACAAGTACCACGGCGTCGTCAAGTTCGACGTCGTCACCGGCGCCCAGCACAAGAAGCCCTCCAACGCCCCCAGCTACACCAGCGTCTTCGCGCAGTCGCTGATCCGCGAAGCCGAGCGCGACGACCGCATCGTCGCCGTCACCGCCGCCATGCCCGACGGCACCGGCCTCGACAAGTTCGCCGCCCGCTTCCCCCGCCGCAGCTTCGACGTCGGCATCGCCGAGCAGCACGCCGTCACCTTCTGCGCCGGCATGGCCGCCGGCGGCATGAAGCCCTTCTGCGCCATCTACTCGACCTTCCTGCAGCGCGGCTACGACCAGGTCGTCCACGACGTGGCACTCCAGCGCCTGCCGGTCCGCTTCGCCATCGACCGCGCCGGCCTCGTCGGCGCCGACGGCCCGACCCACGCCGGCGCCTACGACATCGCCTACCTCGCCTGCCTCCCCGACTTCGTCGTCATGGCCGCCGCCGACGAAGCCGAGCTCGTCCACATGGTGGCGACCGCCGTCGCCATCGACGACCGCCCGTCCGCCTTCCGCTTCCCGCGCGGCGAAGGCGTCGGCGTCGATCTCCCCGACCACGGAACGCCGCTCGAAATCGGCCGCGGCCGCATCGTCCAGGAAGGGCAGGGGGTCGCCATCCTCTCCTTCGGCGCCCGCCTCGCCCACTGCCTGAAGGCCGCGGAGTCCCTCGCCGCCCGCGGAATCCGCCCGACCGTCGCCGACGCCCGCTTCGCCAAGCCGCTGGACCGCCGCCTGATCCTCGACCTCGCCCGCAACCACCAGGCCCTGATCACCATCGAGGAGGGCTCGGTCGGCGGCTTCGGCAGCCAGGTCGCCCAGCTCCTCGCCGAGGAAGGCATCTTCGACCGCGGCCTCCGCTTCCGCTCGATGGTGCTCCCCGACAGCTTCCTGCAGCACGACACTCCCGAGCGCATGTACGCCGCCGCCGCGCTGAACGCCGAGCAGATCGAAGCGAAGGTCCTCGCGGTCCTCGAGCTGGCCGATCTCGGCGCCCGCCGCGCGTAGCTGCGTCCACGCGGCCTTTGCGGCGGCCCCCCCTCCGTGGGGCCGGGCCGCAACCGACCGGTTCACCCGGACAGGCCCTCACGTCACCAGCCGCCCATGAAAGAACTGCCGAAAGCTCCAGGCATCGCCGGAGCGATCGAAGACGTAGATGAGGTCGTAGCGATCTTCGGGCCAGCTCTGCGGCACCGTCGTATCGTTTCCGACGATCAGGTTTCCGATGCCAGCGATGTTCTGGTGCTGCCAGCAGATCAGCACGACGCCCGAGCGATTGAGCGCATCGTCGACCAGCGCCCGCTCCTCGCCCTTCGTGTAGGTCGTCACGGGTGTCAGCCTGAGCGCCTCGGCCAGGCGGCTCACCGTCTGAAGCGGGCGCTTGCTGTGGCTGCCGACGGCCACTTCCTTGTCACCGATCCGTGCCTTCCTCTTTCCCGCGCCGGCCGCGAAGATCACGTCAGGCCGCGCGACGAGGGCATCGGCGGCGCCCGATCCGGGTCCGGCGAAGACGGCCGCCAGTGCGCCGGCATGCTGCCAGCCGCGAACCGTCAACGACTCGGGGTCCGCGGTCCCGTCTTCCAGGATGCCGATGCGCTTCGGCTTGCGGGTTGGCTTCTGGGCGTGACGGATGACGATGATCTGGTCGGCCGGCATGGCGGAGCCCCGGTTGAAGTCGGTATCGCAAACGGGTCGGGCCGAGCCGGTCCGGTTCGCCCCGGTCCTCCTTCAGCTTGCTGCCCGCGAAGCCACCAATGATGACGACGGTCCAGGTGACGTTGCGGCCGGACGCGGCGGTCCCTTGCCGTTGACGGGAGGAACGGGACGCCCTGTCACATCAGGCCTCCGCCAGCAGCGCGTCGAGGTCGAGCGGCTCGTTGCCGACGATCAGCGTGCCGTCGGCCGCCCGCGGCCACTCCGACTCCGGGCGGTCGCGGTAGATCTCGACCCCATTGCCGTCCGGGTCGTTGAAATACACCGCCTCGCTGACGCCGTGGTCGGCCTTGCCGGTGATCCTGACCCCTGCGGCCAGCGCCCGCTTCAGCGCCTGCGCCAGCGACTTCCGGTCCGGGTACAGGAAGGCCGAATGGTAGAGCCCGGTGTGGCCCGGCGGCGGCGGCGTCCCGCCGGCGCTCTCCCAGGTGTTGAGCCCGATATGGTGGTGATAGCCGCCCGCCGCCAGGAAGGCCGCGCCCGATGCCATCCGCGCCTTCAGCTCGAAGCCCAGCACCTCGGTGTAGAAGGCGACAGCGCGCTCGAGGTCGGCCACCCGCAGGTGGACATGCCCCACGCGTGTTTGCGGCGGTGCGATCGAGCCCATGGGCCCCCCCTCTTTTCGCGCACGCTAGCACGCCGCCGCGCGCTCGGAAACGGTTGACAACCGGTTAAAATCCGAAGAAAATATCATTTATAATCAATGACATGCCATTTGCCCGCGGCCATGCCCGCTCACGCCTCGTCCGGCGGTATGTCGACCGCCAGGACCTCGAGCTCGACCGGTTTGCCCCGCAGCTGAAGCGTCACCCAGGCCCCCGCCGTCGCCCCGGTCAGCGCCCGCGCGATCGGGGCGGCGTAGGCGATCCGGCCGCTCGCCGGATCGGCCTCGTCCTCGCCGGTCAGGATCACGGTCCGCGCGTCGCCGTCCTCGCCGCGGTAGCTGACCCGGCTGCCGAACTGGACGCCCGGGTCGGCGGGGTCGGGCTGGGTCAGCCGTGCCGTCGCATGCCGGACCGTCCAGTAGCGCAGGTCGCGCCGCAGCCGCGCCACGTGCGCCTCGTCCGGCCCCGCCGCCAGCGCCGCCTCGATCGCGGCAATCCGCTCGCCGATCAGCCGCAGCCCGCGCGCCGTCACCAGGTTCGGCAGGCTGCTCACCGGCAGCTCCGGCAGCACCTCGGGCCGCGACCCGTCGTCCTCCTTCACGAATGCCCGGCTCACGGTCCCGTCCTCCCGGCCTCGAAGGTAGCCCGGGGCCGCCCGTTCGGCAACGACCGCGCCATGGCGGCGGCGCCCCGCGGCGCCTATCCTCGGCGAATCCGCGGGAGTCCGACGATGCTGCGCATCCTTCTCCTCCTCGCCCTCGCGCCGATCCCGGCGATGGCGCAGGACCCGGTGCCGGTCGACCTCGAGCTCGTTCTCCTCGCCGACGCCAGCGGCTCCATCGACGCCACCGAGAATCGCCTGCAGCGCCAGGGCTACGCCGACGCCCTCACCGACCCTCAGGTGCTCTGGGCGATCCGGAACGGCGGCGAGCTCGGCCGCATCGCCGTGACCTACGTCGAATGGGCCGGCCTCCGGTCCCAGGAAACGGTCGTCGACTGGACCCTGATCGACGGCGAGGCCAGCGCCCGCGCCTTCGCCGACCGGCTGCTGGCGGCCCCGCGCCGCGTCACCGGCACCAACGCCATCGGCGCCGCCCTGCTCAAGGGCCTGGATCTCATCGCCGACAACGGCTTCGACGGTTGGCGCCAGGTCATCGACCTCTCCGGCGACAGCATCTGGAACCCGCGCCCGCCCACCATCGCCGCCGCCCGCGACGCTGCGCTGGGGCAGGGGGTCACGATCAACGGCCTCGCCGTCCTCTGCCGCGACTGCTCGGGCCGCCCCGGCTCCGACGACCTCGAGGCCGAGTTCCGCGACCACCTCATCGTCGGCGACGAAGCCTTCGTCGTCACCGCCGACGGCGATGCCGCCTTCGCCGGCGCGGTGCGGCGCAAGCTGATCCTCGAGGTGAGCGGCCAGGGCGCCGGCCCGCGGGAGGCCACACTTTCCGCCCTGCCCAAGATGTGAGCGGTGCCGTTTTTTCGGATGGATATTTGCCTAAAGCATAGTCTGTTGATCTCTTGAGATCACAATCTAGGCGATTGCGCTTGACCAGCCACCCCCCTCACGGAAGCGTTGGCCGCTGCGACGGAGGGCTGCCGGCCCCAGCGATGGCGCGCGCAGGCGACGCCCGCTCGGATCAGGGCGCCGCGCGCGGACGAGAACCAGGATTGACAGGACAGGGGTCGACAATGCTTCAGAAGATCAGCAGCTTGTGGCTTTCGGCTGCAGTGGCGGGCGCGCTGCTCGCGGGATCCGCACGCGCCGACGACGACACGATCAAGGTCGGCATCCTCCATTCGCTCTCCGGCACGATGGCGATCTCGGAGACGACGCTGAAGGACGTCATGCTGATGCTGATCGACGAGCAGAACGCCAAGGGCGGCCTGCTCGGCAAGAAGCTCGAGCCAGTGGTCGTCGACCCGGCCTCGAACTGGCCGCTCTTCGCCGAGAAGGCGCGCGAGCTCATCTCCGCCGACCACGTCGCCGTCGTCTTCGGCTGCTGGACCTCGGTCAGCCGCAAGTCGGTGCTCCCGGTCTTCAAGGAGCTGAACTCGATCCTCTTCTACCCGGTGCAGTACGAGGGCCAGGAGAGCGAGCGCAACGTCTTCTACACCGGGGCCGCGCCCAATCAGCAGGCGATCCCGGCCGTCGACTACCTGATGAACGAGGAAGGCGTGCAGCGCTGGGTCCTTGCGGGCACCGACTACGTCTACCCGCGCACGACGAACCAGATCCTCGAGGCCTACCTCAAGCAGCACGGGGTGGCGGACGAGGACATCATGATCAACTACACGCCGTTCGGCCAGTCCGACTGGCAGACGATCGTGTCGGACATCAAGAAGTTCGGCTCCGCCGGCAAGAAGACGGCCGTCGTCTCCACGATCAACGGCGACGCCAACGTGCCCTTCTACAAGGAGCTCGGCGCCCAGGGCATCTCCGCCGAGGACATCCCCGTCGTCGCCTTCTCGGTCGGCGAGGAGGAGCTCGCCGGCCTCGACACCAAGCCCTTGGTCGGCCACCTCGCCGCCTGGAACTACTTCGAGTCGATCGACACGCCGGAAAACGCCGCCTTCATCGACGAGTGGCACAAGTTCACCAAGAACGACGACCGCACCACCAACGACCCGATGGAGGCCCACTACATCGGCTTCAACATGTGGGTGAAGGCCGTCGAGGCCGCCGGCACCACCGACACCGACGCCGTCATCGAGGCGATGAACGGCATCGCCGTCCCGAACCTGACCGGCGGCATCTCGTCGATGTCGGTCAACCACCACATCACCAAGCCAGTCTACATCGGCGAGATCCGCGACGACGGCCAGTTCGACGTCGTCTGGCAGACCAACGGCCTCGTCCTCGGCGACGAATGGTCCGACTACCTGCCCGAGTCGAAGGATCTGATCTCCAACTGGCGCGCGCCGATGTCCTGCGGCAACTTCAACGTCGCAACCGGCAAGTGCGGCGGCGCGATCTCCAACTGACCTGACCGGCGCGCGAGCCACTCCTCGCGCGCCTTCCTGCACCCGGGAAGATCGCCATGCGCCTCCTCGCCGCCCTCGCCGGCCTCCTCTTCCTCTTCGCCGGCCCGCTGGCCGCGCAGAGCTTCGAGGAGCTCGTCGCGAAACTCCCGGAGGGCGACTTCAACGCCCGCGCCGCCGTCGTCGCCGCCATCGGCGCCACCGGCGATGCGCGCGCCGCCACCGTCCTCGGCGCCCTCGGCGAGGGCAACCTGCAGCAGCGCAAGGCCGACGACGCCATCGTCATCGTCACCGGCAAGGGCGACGCCGCGAAAGCCACCGACGCCCGCACCGGCGCCGACCTCGGTGCCGTCGCGCCGCGCTCGACCACCGCGATCAAGGTCAACAACGCGCTCCGCCGCAGCATCCGCTCGGCGCTCGCCACCCTCGCCCTCGTCGACCCCGATCCCGCGAAGCGCCTCGCCGCCGCCGAGCAGGCCTTCGCCGCCCCCGGCCCCGACGCCATGGGAGCGCTCGACACCGCGCTGGCCAAGGAAGCCGACGCCCGCGTCAAGTCGGCCCTCGCCGAGGCCCGCGCCGCCGCCGTCCTCGCCTCCGCCGACGCCGCCCCCGCCGACAAGGTCGCCGCCGTCGACCTCGTCGCCGCCCACGGCGGCACCGACGCGCTCAAGGCCCTCGCCGGCCTCGCCGCCTCCGACCAGCCCGAGCTCGCCGCCGCCGCGACGCGCGCCGTCGCGAAGATCGAGCGCGAGCAGGCGATGTGGGGCGCCTTCCAGAACGTCTGGTACGGCCTGTCGCTGGGCTCGGTCCTCCTCCTCGCCGCCGTCGGCCTCGCGATCACCTTCGGCGTGATGGGTGTGATCAACATGGCGCACGGCGAGCTCATCATGCTCGGCGCCTACACCACCTACGTCATCCAGGATCTGATCCGCGCCCACGCCCCCGGCCTCTTCGACTGGTCGCTCCTGATCGCGCTCCCCGCCGCCTTCCTCGTCTCCGGCGCCGTGGGCGTCGCCATCGAGCGCTTCATCGTCCGCTACCTCTACGGCCGCCCGCTCGAGACGCTCCTCGCCACCTGGGGCGTCAGCCTGATCCTGCAGCAGGCGGTCCGCTCGCTCTTCGGCCCCAACAACCGCGAGGTCGGCACCCCGTCCTGGATGGCCGGAGCCTTCCAGTTCGGCCAGATGCAGGTGACGCTGAACCGCTTCGTCATCATCCTCTTCGGCCTCGCCGTCTTCGCCGCCCTTCTCCTGCTCCTGAAGCGCACCCTCTTCGGCCTGCAGATGCGCGCCGTCACCCAGAACCGCCCGATGGCCTCCGAGATGGGCATCCGCACCGCGTGGATCGACGCCCTGACCTTCGGCCTCGGCGCCGGCATCGCCGGCCTCGCCGGAGTCGCCCTCTCCCAGATCGACAACGTCTCCCCGAACCTCGGCCAGACCTACATCATCGACTCGTTCCTCGTGGTCGTCTTCGGCGGCGCCGGCAACCTCTGGGGCACCTTCGCCGCCGCCTTCTCGCTCGGGATCGCCAACAAGCTGCTCGAGCCCTGGGCCGGCGCGGTGCTCGGGAAAATCCTGATCCTAGTCTTCATCATCCTCTTCATCCAGAAGCGCCCGCGCGGCCTCTTCCCGCAGCGCGGCCGCGCCGTGGAGGCCTGAGATGCAGGAAGGCCTCCTCGACCGGCGCACCGGCATCTTCCTCGCCATCCTCTTCGTCGCGCTGGTGCTCGTGCCGCTCGGCAACCTCGCCATCGCCCCCGGCGAGACCGGCCACGTCCCGAGCTACATCGTCGCCCTCCTCGGCAAATACCTGACCTACGCGCTCCTCGCCGTCGCCCTCGACCTCGTCTGGGGCTACGCCGGCATCCTCTCGCTCGGCCACGGCGCCTTCTTCGCCCTCGGCGGCTACGCGATGGGCATGCACCTGATGCGCGAGATCGGCGACCGCGGCGTCTACGCCAACCCCGAGCTCCCCGACTTCATGGTGTTCCTGAGCTACCAGAAGCTCCCGTGGTTCTGGCACGGCTTCGACATCTTCTGGTTCGCCTGCCTGATGGTCGTCGTCGTCCCCGGCCTCCTCGCCTTCGTCTTCGGCTGGTTCGCCTTCCGCAGCCGCGTCACCGGCGTCTACCTCTCGATCATCACCCAGGCGCTCACCTACGCGCTGATGCTCGCCTTCTTCCGCAACGAGATGGGCTTCGGCGGCAACAACGGCCTCACCGACTTCAAGGACGTCCTCGGCTTCGACCTCGCCGCCGACCAGACCCGCGCCGCCCTCTTCGTCCTCTCCGGCCTCGCCCTCGCCGCCGGCATCCTGATCTGCCGCGCCATCACCGCCTCGAAGACGGGAAAAGTCCTCGTCGGCGTCCGCGACGCCGAGAGCCGCACCCGCTTCCTCGGCTACCGCGTCGAGCACTACAAGCTCTTCGTCTTCGTCGTCTCCGCCATGCTCGCCGGCCTTGCCGGCGCCCTCTACGTCCCCCAGGTCGGCATCATCAACCCGTCCGAATTCTCCCCCGCCAACTCCATTGAAATCGTCATCTGGGTCGCCCTCGGCGGCCGCGGCACCCTGGTCGGCGCCGCCCTCGGCGCCCTCATCGTCGCCGCCGCCAAGACCTGGCTCACCGGCGCCTTCCCCGACGCTTGGCTCTACGCGCTCGGCCTCATGTTCATCCTCGTTACGATCTTCCTCCCCAGGGGCGTCCTCGGCCTCCTCGAAGGCATCGCCCCCGGCCGCCGCACGCCCATCCCGGAAGCCACCGCCGAGCCCGCGGAGTAGCGCCATGGCCACCGAGACCCAGCTCTATCTCCAGGACGTCCACCGCGCCTTCGACGGCTACAAGGCGATCAACGGCCTCTCGATCGCCATCGCCAAGGGCGAGCTCCGCGCCGTCGTCGGCCCGAACGGCGCGGGCAAGACCACCATGCTCGACATCATCACCGGCAAGACCCGCCCCGACCAGGGCCGCGTGGTCTGGGACGTCGACACCGACCTCACCCGCCTCGACGAGGCCTCCTGCGCCCGCCTCGGCATCGGCCGCAAGTTCCAGAAGCCCACCGTCTTCGAGACCCTCACCGTCGAGGCCAACGTCATGCTCGCGCTCGCCGGCCAGCGCGGCGTCGCCGCCACCCTCTTCCACAAGCTCTCGGGCGGCGAGAGCAAACGCATCACCGAGCTCCTCGACCTCGTCGGCCTCGCGAAATCCCGCGACCGCCTCGCCGGCGGCCTCAGCCACGGCCAGAAGCAGTGGCTCGAGATCGGCATGCTCCTCGCCCAGGACCCCCAGCTCCTCCTCGTCGACGAGCCCGCCGCCGGCATGACCGACGCCGAGACCATGCGCACCGCCGCGCTCCTCCGCTCGATCGCCGGCAAGCACTCGGTGCTGGTCATCGAGCACGACATGGAGTTCGTGCGCGCCCTCGACTGCAAGGTGACCGTGCTCCACCGGGGGGCCGTCCTCGCCGAAGGCTCCCTCGACCACGTCTCGGCCAACCCCGAGGTGATCGAAGTCTACCTGGGACGTTAAAGATGCTCAAAGTCGACCACATCGACCTCTACTACGGCGCCGCGAGCGCCCTGAAGGACGTCTCGCTCACCGCCGAGCCCGGCCAGGTCACCTGCATCCTCGGCCGCAACGGCACCGGCAAGACCTCGCTGATGCGCGCCATCTCCGGCCGCCAGCCCATCCGCTCCGGCGCCATCACCTGGGAGGGCGCCGACATCACGCGGCTCCGCCCCGACGCCCGCGCCCGCCTCGGCGTCGCCACCGTCCCGCAGGGCCGCGAGATCTTCCCGCTCCTCACCGTCCGCGAAAACCTCGAGACCGGCTTCGCCCTCCTTCCCCGCGGCGCGCGAAAGATCCCCGACGCCGTCTTCGAGCTCTTCCCGGTGCTGGCCGAGATGATGCACCGCCGCGGCGGCGACCTCTCCGGCGGCCAGCAGCAGCAGCTCGCGATCGGCCGCGCCATGGTGACGAACCCCCGGCTCCTCCTGATGGACGAGCCCACCGAGGGCATCCAGCCCTCGATCATCAAGGACATCGGCCGCGCCATCGCCTGGCTGCGCGACCAGGGCCGGATGGCGATCGTCCTCGTCGAGCAGTATTTCGACTTCGCCGTCGAGCTCGCCAGCCGCATGACGGTGATGGACCGCGGCCGCGTCGTCCTCGCCGGCACGCCCGCCGAGCTCGACGAGGCCGAGGTCCGCCGCTGGATGACGGTGTAGCCGCGGCGGCGGCGGGCGCCGACCCGCCGGCACCGCGAGCGGGGGCGGCAGCGCCCTCCGGGGGGAGTATTTCAGGCAAGACGAAGGCGCTGGCCGGCGGGATGCTTGCCTGCCGCCCGGCTCCCGTGCCATGCGTTCGCGCATGAAGCGCTTCGGCGAACCGCTGCCCGACTGGACGCCGCCGCCCTGGCCCGGCCCGATGGCGCTCGACGGCCGCTACGTCAGGCTCGAGCCCCTCGCGCCCGCCCACGCCGCCCCGCTGTTCGCGGCGAACGGCACCGACGACGCGATCTGGGACTATCTTCCCTACGGCCCCTTCGCGACGATCGACGCCTACCGCGACTGGGTTACCCGGATGGCCGGCAAGCCCGACCCGCTGTTCTTCGCCCTGACCGACCGCGCCCGCGGCACCCCGGGCGGCGTCGCGAGCTTCCTCCGCATCACCCCCGAGTCGGGCTCGATCGAGGTCGGCCACATCTGCCTCTCGCCGGCGCTGCAGCGAACGCGCGCGGCGAGCGAGATGATCTTCCTCCTCGCCGACTGGGTGTTCCGCGAGGGATACCGCCGCTTCGAGTGGAAGTGCGACGCCCTGAACCTCCCGAGCCGCCGCGCCGCGCAGCGCTTCGGCTTCTCCTACGAGGGCACCTTCCGCCAGGCGACCGTCGTCAAGGGCCGCAACCGCGACACCGCCTGGTTCGCGATGACCGACGGCGACTGGCGCTGCCTGAAGCCCGCCTGGCAAGCCTGGCTCGACCCGCGGAACTTCGACGCCGACGGCCGGCAGCGCCAGCCGCTCGGCGCCCTCACCGCGCCCTGCCGCGTCGCCTCGGACCCGGCGGGATGACGGGCCGCAAGGGCGTCGTCCGCCGCTGGCAACGGCGCTGGCAGGACGCCTGGATCGGCGACCTCGACGCGCCGGGCGCACGCCGCAACGCGACGATCGACATGCTCGTCTTCGACCACGGCCTCTTGCGCAAGGCCTGGAGCAATTCGGCCGAGATCGACGCCGGCGTCTGGCGCTCGAACCAGCCCGACCCGGCGGCGATCCGCCGCCTCGCCCGGCAGGGGTTCCGCGCGATCCTCAACCTGCGCGGCGCCATGGAGAAGGGCTCGTATCTCCTCGAGCGCGAGGCCTGCCGCAAGGCCGGGATCGAGCTCGTCGACTTCAAGCTCTCCTCGCGCGAGCTGCCGACCCGCGACGAGATCCTTGCCCTCGACGCCATCTTCGCGCGCCTGCCGCGGCCGTTCCTGATGCACTGCAAGTCGGGCGCCGACCGCGCCGGCTTCGCCGCCGCCCTCTACCTCTTGCTGCAGAAGGGGCTGTCGCCCGAGGAGGCGCAGCAGCAGCTGTCCTGGCGCTTCCTGCACGTCCGCGGCGCCTCGACCGGCGTCCTCCACTTCCTGCTCGAGCGCTTTGCCGCCGACGCCGCCGCCGCGCCGATCGGCTTCCGCGAATGGGTCGAGACCCGCTACGACCCCGCCGCGCTGATGGCCGAGTACCGCTCCGGCGGCGCCGCCGACTTCCTGGTCGACCGGGTGCTCGGCCGCGAGTAGCCCCGCCCTTGACGGCACGGGCGGCAGCGGACATGTCCGGCAGGCATTCCCCCGCGAGGACGTGACCCATGCCGAGCCCCGAGGCCCTCGACTTCCTGCTCACGCGCCGCTCGCGGCCCCCGAAGCTCTTCTCTCCGCCAGGCCCCGACCACGCGGAGCTCCTGCGCCTCCTGACCGCGGCGGCGCGCGTCCCCGACCACGGCAAGCTCGAGCCCTGGCGCTTCGTGGTCCTCGAAGGCGCCGGCAAGGCCCGCTTCGCCGCCGCGATCCGCGACCGCGCCGCCGCTGCCGGGCAGGACCCCGACAAGGGCGCCCTCGCCTTCGAGCAGGCGCCGCTCGCCGTAGCCGTCGTCTCCTCGCCGAAGCCCAGCGACAAGATCCCGGCGATCGAGCAGACGCTCTCGTCCGGCAACGTCGCGCTCAGCCTGCTCAACGCCGCGCTGGCCGCCGGCTGGGGCGCGTCCTGGATGACCGGCTGGGCCGCCTACGACCGGCCGCTCGTCGAGGGCGTCCTCGGCCTCGCGCCGCACGAGTCGGTCACGGGCTTCGTCTACCTCGGCAGCTGCACGACGCCGCCCCCCGACCGCCCGCGGCCGGACGTGCCGGCCCTCGTCACCTGGATCGGCGATTGAGCCTCGTCGTCGACCTCGCCCGCGCGCTCGCCCAGCTCGGCGACCCGCGCTTCCTCCGCGTCGTCTTCCTCGCGCTCGCCCTGACCGTCGTCGCGCTGGCCGTGGTCTTCGCGGGCTTCCTCGTCGGCCTCGACTGGCTGCTGCCGGAGCACGTCACGCTGCCCTGGGTCGGCCGGGTCGACTTCCTCGACAGCCTGGCCTCCTGGGCCGCGATCGGGCTGATGCTGCTCCTCTCGGTCTTCCTGATGGTGCCGACTGCCGCCGCCGTCGTCGGATTCTTCCTCGACGGCGTCGTCGAGGCCGTCGAGGCGCGCCACTACCCGGGCCTGCCGCCCGCAACCCCGCCGGGCCTCGGCCGGCAGGTCGCCGACTCGCTGCGCTTCCTCGGCCTCGTCGTCGCCGCGAACCTGGTCGCCCTCGTGATCTACTTCGCCGTGCCCCCGCTCGCGCCGGTGATCTTCTGGGTCGTCAACGGCTACCTGCTCGGCCGCGAATATTTCGCCCTCGTCGCCAGCCGGCGACTGCCGCCCGAGCAGGCGGCCGCGCTCTACCGGCAGAACGCCGGCCGGCTCTGGCTCGCCGGCACCGCGATGGTCGTCCCGATGAGCGTGCCGCTCCTCAACCTCGTCGTGCCGGTCATCGGCGTCGCGGTCTTCACCCACCAGTTCCACCGGCTCGCCGGCGACGCCCGCTACCGCTGACGCACGGAGCCGTCCGGATCACGGTCGCGTCCCTGCGCGTGGCGCAACTCCGGGCGTGCGGAGCCGCCCCCACGATCACGCCTCGCGTCCGTCTCCTCGTCCCGACGAAACGTCGCTCCTACCCGCGCGCCCCACGGACCTCGGGGCGCGCACCCCGCGCCGGCTCCACACCGGCGAGTTCTCTTCTCTTTCTTCCCTTCCTGCCTCATCGGGCAGTGCCGGGGGGGATCAAAGGGGGGCCGGCGAGGGCCCCCCTTTGGGCCGCACGCGAGCCGCCTGGGAATGAAGAGCTAGGGAGACTCCCTCGGGCCTGAAGGCGGAGCCGCGCATGCGGCGACCGGCGTTCAGAACGCCGCCGCGCCGGCCCGGGCTCTCGATGCCCGGAAAGGACGATCATGCCCGTTGCGACGGCCCCGCCACGTCCCGGGACCCGACCCCGGGTCGCTCCCCGCGGCCCCGGGCAATCCTTTCGATTCCATTACCGCCCGGAGCATTAATCTTTCAAAATCAATGCTTTAGTGGTCATGCCCGACCCCGGACACCCCCCGGACAAGAGGCCGTCACATCCGGTGGAAGAAGTCGATGTCGCGCACCGTGACGCCGCCCCAGAGGATGAAGGCGCAGAGCGGGAGCCAGATCGCGAAGGTGGAGACCGTCACCCAGACGAGCTTCCGCCCGAGCATCGCGTCGACCGGCGCCGACGACGGCGTCCCGGGCACGACTTCGCCAGCCTCGCCCTGCGTCGTCAGCCCGATCGGCAGCGCGACGAGCAGCGCCACGAACCAGATGATCGCGAAGAGGACGAGCGACGAGATGACGGTCATGCCTCTTCGAGCTCCACCAGCGTGCCGGCGAAGTCCTTCGGGTGCAGGAACAGCACCGGCTTGCCGTGCGCGCCCGTCTTCGGGCTGCCGTCGCCCAGCACCCGCGCCCCTTGCGCCTTGAGCCGGTCGCGGGCGGCGAGGATGTCGTCGACCTCGTAGCAGATATGATGGATGCCGCCCGAGGGGTTCTTCGCGAGGAATCCGGCGATCGGCGAGTTCTCCCCGAGCGGGTACAAGAGCTCGACCTTGGTGTTCGGCAGCTCGACGAAGACGACCGTGACGCCGTGGTCGGGCTCGTCCTGCGGCGCCCCGACGCGGGCGCCCAGCGTGTCGCGGTACTGCGCCGCCGCGGCGGCGAGGTCGGGCACCGCGATGGCGACGTGGTTGAGGCGTCCGATCATGCGCTCGCTCCGATGGCTTGCCCGACGACTAGGGCGGACGGCCGTCCGCCGCAAGGGGCAGGGCGTCGCGGCCCCGTCGGCCGCGCTCGCGGCGCCGCTACCGCGCTACCGCGCGGGCTTCGCGGGCGCCGCCTCCGACGGGGATGCGACGAGCTCGACCACCTTGCCGTAGAAGCCGGCCGGCTCGCGGCGCTGCGAGATGTTGATCATCCCGCTGTCCTCGAGCTCGTCCCCGAGGATCGCGAGCAGGATCCTCAGGTTCCCTTCGTCGATCGGGTCGAGGCCCTCGTCGCAGATCAGCCATTTCGGCCGGGCGAGGAGCAGCCGGGCGTAGCCCAGCCGCTCCTGCTCGCCGATGCCGAGGTCGCGGTCCCAGCGCGATTTCGCATCGAGGTTCCCGGCCAGCGCGTCGAGCCCGACCCGCTTCAGCGCCGCCCGCAGCTTGTCGTCGCCGTGGCTGTCGCCGTTGGAGGTCAGCGTCGCCCGCAGCGACCCCGAGGGCAGGAAGGGCCGCTGGGTGAGATAGGCGACGTCCTTGTCGGGCGGAGCGCTGATCCGCCCGGTCCCGGCGCTCCAGAGGCCGGCGAGCGCCAGGAAGAAGGAGGTGCGCCCCGAGTAGGGCTTGCCGTGGACCAGCACGCGGTCGCGCGGCCGGAGCTCCATCCGCGCAGGGTCGGTGGCGATGCAGCCGTGGCCGGTCTCGACGCGCACGGAATCGAGGACGAAGCGC
This sequence comes from Amaricoccus sp., assembly GCA_046348975.1. GTDB lineage: Bacteria > Pseudomonadota > Alphaproteobacteria > Rhodobacterales > Rhodobacteraceae > Amaricoccus. Next base: position 215,201 of record JAXMDF010000001.1, read on the forward strand.
CCCTCCTGGTCCTCGCTGCGCTCGATCAGCCCGGCCGAGGCCTCGACGGCATCGAGCTCGATGAGCGCGTGGCGGAAGTTCATCACCCGCAACAGCGCCGCCCGCCAGTCGGTGATCGAGCCGGTGTTGTCGACGAACCAGCGCAGCGACTGCTGCACCTGGTTGAAGGCGCCCACCACCATCATCAGCTCGCCGAAGCTCAGCCGTCCCGAGAAGTAGCCGGGGGCGGCGACGATGATCGGAAAGACCAGCGCCACCCAGCCGTAGCCGGCGGTCACCCAGGTCAGCCGGGTGCGCGCGAAGGCGAGCTGGCGCAGGATGCGGACGAGGGTGTCGAGGTTCCCCTGCAGCGCCCGCAGCGTGTCCACCTCGCCGTTGCTGAGCGCGATCCCCTCGGCGCGCTCGGAGCCCTGGACGACGGCGGCGCGGAACTCGGCCTCGCGCGCGTAGCGCTCGGCGCCCAGCCGCACCATCGGCCGGCCGATGCGCCAGGAGATCGCCGAGCCGGTGCCGGCGTAGAGCAGCGCCGCCCAGACCATGTAGCCGGGGATCTCCATGTACCGGCCGCCCATCGGGATCACGACGCCGCTCGACAGGATCCAGAGGACGCCGATGAAGCTGACCAGCAGCACCGAGGACTGGACGAGGCCGATGCCGAGGTCGGTGGTCAGCTCGGTCAGCGTCTGGGCGTCGGCCTGGATGCGCTGGTCGGGATTCACGCCGATCTCGCCGGCGCGGCTGATGCGGGCGGCGCGCTTGCGGGTCATCCAGTTGCCGAGCAGATCCTTGGTCGCGAGCTCGCGCAGCTTCACCCGGATCAGCTGGTTGAACAGGGTCTGCGCCACGTTGAGGACCAAGAGGATGCCGGCGATCACGAAGAAGACGCCGAGCTGGCGCATGAAGGCGCTCATGTCCTTGCGCTGGATCGCGTCGTAGAACGGCTGGTTCCAGGCGTTCAGCTGCACCTGGACGATGGCGGTCACCACGATGATCGCGACGATCAGCACGGCGAGGAGGTAGAGCTGGCGGTGCCCGGGGGTGCGGTTGACCGCACGGACCAGCACGCCGACCTGGTTCTTCACGCTGTCGTCGTAGGGGGCGATCGGGGCCGCGGACATGAGCTCCACCTGCGAGGACACCGGGGCGCCGACGCTAACCGGCGCCGCGGCGCAGGGGAACCGCTAACGGGACGGCATGTCGCAGGGTTGAAGAGGCTCGGGGCATGCCGCCTTCGACCCTACCGTCGGGACCAGCCGAACGGTCGCCGCGATCGGCCGCGCCCGCCCGTCCACCGCCTCTCCCCGCCGGGCCCCGGCGGCTGCCCCGTCTCCCCCTTTGCCTATCGGGTAGTGCCGGGGGGTCGAGGGGGGCCGGCGAGGGCCCCCTCGAGCCGTCTCAAGATCCGACCGGTCTTCCGGGAGCAAGGGAGACTCGGTCCGGCCTTCGGCCCAGAGGCCCGCGCATGCGGGCGACGGCGCCAAAGCGCCGAGGCCCTCTCGCGACCCTTCGGACGCCACTCGACCCGTGAGCCGCACCGGCTCCGGGCACACGACCTGCAGTTTCCTTGACGCCCGGTTAATGGGCGAAGGCTTTTCTATTCAAAAACAGTCCCTTGACGTTCGCCCGATAGCTTCTCGCGGTAACTCCCGCCGCCCGCTCCTAGGACACCCGGCGCTCGTCCGGACGAGCAGGGGAGGCGGCGCGATCGTTGGCCTCGGCGGCGGCGAGCGCCTGGGCGTAGCGATCGCCGATCGCGAGGAGGCCGGCCGTCGAATAGTGCAGGCCGTCGTCGTCGGCCCGGGTCGGGAGGCGGCTCGGGGCGACGGCCGTCCAGGGCAGGCGCAGGGTCGCGCGGCCGACTTCGTCGCGGATCGCCGCGTGGCCCGGGGCCTCGTCGACGAAGCCGGGCGGCAGCTCGCCGAAGACGATGGGGAGGTCGGGGGCGGCGAGGTCGGCGCGGACGGCCTTGACGAAGCGGTCGAGGCAGCGGCGGAAGGTCGTCGGCAGCATGCCGTTCTTGGCGTCGGTCTCGAAGCCCTGGAAGAGGAGGGCGCGCAGCCGCCAGTCGGGGTGGCGGGCGAGGGTGCCGGCGGTGAGCGCGACCAGGTGGTCGTAGAGGTCGTCGCCCGGGTTCCAGCGGTGATTCCAGAAACTCGTGCCGCCGACCGCGCCGGGGACGAAGACCAGCTCGTCGCCGGGATGGTCGGCGAGGAAGTCGCGCGCAAAGCGCTTGGCGATCAGCCACGGCCCGCCGTTGCCCTCGGGCGCCGGGATCTCGGCTGCGGGCGGCTCGAGCCCCCCCGCCTGCGTCACGAAGCGGACGCCGTCGGGCCAGGGCTCGGAGCCGTCGGCGTCGGCGCGGCCGACCATGTTGCTCTGGCCGGCGAGGGGGATGACCCAGGTCGTCATCGTCAGGGCTCCAGGGTGAAGGGCAGCACGCAAGGGGCGTCGCCGAAGCGCTCGATGGCGTCGAGGGCCTGGCCCTCGTGCTGGACGAGGAACAGCCGGTCGGGGTTCGCCGCCGGGTCGCGGTCGGGCCAGACCCTGCGCCCGGCCTCGAGGTCGCGGCCGTATTTCGCCAGCATCTGCGGCGTGACCGCGAAGCTCAGCGTGGCGGACTCGCCCGGCTCCAGCGTGACCTGCAGGTGGCCGAGGCGCTCGATGAGGCGCGGCACGCGCTCCTCGCAGACCATGTCCTGGTAGTAGAGGTGGACGGTCTCGGTGCCGGCGCGCGTCCCGGTGTTCGTCACGCGGACGCTGGCGGTCAGGGGCGTCGTCGCCGCGGCCGAGAGCGAACGGCGGTCGAGCGACCAGTCGGAGAGGGCGAAGGTCGTGTAGGAATAGCCCTCGCCGAAGTAATAGGACGCGAACCAGCGCGCCCCGAGGCCGAGATAATAGGCGCACCAGTGGTCGCGCTGGCGCCGCGAGCCGGAGCCGCGCACGACCGGCACCGCCGGGCGGTCGAGGCGCGCCTGCCGCGAGTCGAAGCCCGAGGTGATGCCGTCGGCGATCGGCAGCCCGTGCGACAGCCGGGCGGTCGGGTTGCAGGCGCCGGCAAGGATGTCGGCGATGGCCTCGCCGGCGAAGCTCCCCGTGTGGGCGGTCCAGAAGAGCGCGTCGGCCGCCTCCTCGACCTCGCGCGGGATATGCAGCGCCCGCCCGGCGGTGACGAAGACGACGAGCTTCGCCCGCGGCGCCGCGCGGCGGATCTCCGCGACCAGCCGGCGCTGGGGGAAGGGGAGCCGCGGCTCGGCGAGGGCGGCCGACTCGCCGCTCCAGTCGTGCGGCTCGCCGAGGAAGAGCGCGACGTGGGTCGCGCCGCCGGCCGCCTCGGCGGCGGCGCGGAGCTCGGCCGCATCCGCGGCGTCGTGGTCGCAGCCGCGGGCGTAGGCGGCGTCGGGCCAGCGCTTGCGGATGCCGGCGAGCGGGGTCGTGACGCATTCCAGGTGCCGGTTGCCGTGGCTCGAATAGGCGCCGAGCCAGTCCTCCGGGTCCTGGTCGGCGAGCGGCCCGATGACGCAGACCCGCGCGCCGGCGGGGATCGGCAACAGGCTCGCGTCGGGCTCCTTCGGCCGCAGCATCACGACGGATGCACGCGCGAGCTCGCGGTAGGCCCCGGTCGGCACGGCGAGGAGCTCCCGCTCCCGGCCCGGGTCGGTGCCGAGCATCGGGTCGTCGAGGACGCCGACGCGGTCCTTCAGCTCGAGCATCTCGGCGGCCCGGACGCGGAGGTCGTGCTCCGATATGCGTCCCTCGGCGACGAGGTCGGGGAGGTGCTGCAGGAACAGGAGCGAGCAGAGGTCGATGTGGATGCCGCCCTCGGCGAAGCCGCGCAAGGCGGCCTCCTTCGGGCTCGCGGCGTAGCCGAAGCCGCCGTAGAGCTCGAAGATCCCGTCGTAGTCGGACTCGATGATCGCCCCCGGCCCGGCGCCCGCCTTGACGATGTCGCGCAACGTCGGGTCGGCGTGCGCGGGGACGCCGTTCAGCGCGACGAAGCTCATCATCGCACCATGGGCGCCCGCCTCGAAGCCGCCGGCATAGCGGGGCAGCACCGTCTCGAGGAACTCGACCCGCTCGATCGGCAAGGCGGTGTAGTCGGGCCCGGCGGTATACTGGTAAGGCCCCATGTGCTTGAGGATCACGGCGATCCGCCCGCCGGCGATCAGCCCCTCCGTACTGGCGCGGGTGACGTCGCTCATCAAGCGCGGGCACGACACGATGCCGCCCTCCTGGGTGCGGCCCTGGTTCTGCGCGAAGGCATAGTCGCAGGTCAGCCGGATCAGCGTGACGCCCGCGAGGTTCGCGTCGGCGGCCGCCTGCTCGTGGGCGCGGCGCACGAGCCCCATGTCGAAGCAGTAGAGCGGGAAGGGCGCGACCAGGTAGAAGCCGCGGCGCCCGTCGTCCTTGACCATCAGCGGCGGGTGGCCGTTGGAAACCGCGATCTCCTGCAGCTCGCCCAGCCGGTCGCCGACGAGCCCCGTCCCGCCGATCTCGCCGCGCGCGACCGCCAGCGCGATGTCCTCGCCGGCGAGCTGCCGGTAGCGGCCCGGGTCGATCGAGGTCAGCTGCCCCGCGAGCTGGCGCAGGCTCATCCTCGAGGCGAGCGTCCAGGCGCGGTCGCCGATATGCGCGGGCTTCTCGAGGGTCGACGCTGGTGTCATGGGGCTGCCCCGGGGTGCGATCGGCGATGGTTAGGACGCGATTAACGAAACATGCAGCCGTTTACCAATCGTTAAGATGGCGCACGGCTGAATCCCCCCCGTCGTATTACCATCGGGTCCGGAGCCCGGACGAGGGGAGCGGGGCCGACGATGGCGAGCGAAGCTGCGGCCGCAGGCCGGACGCGCGGGCGGGAAGGAACGGCGACGTGCACCGCCCGCGTGCGTCACAAAAATGCAACGCTATTAAGAAAATCCGCTATCCGTTTACCCGCGCTTAATTTCACCGGCGCCAATTTTCCCGATCCGTTCTATGATCAACCCGCCCGCAACGACGGGCCGAGCAGAGCCAAGAAGATGACAGGACAGATGATCCTCGCGCAGCGCGGCGCTCCGGCGTCCGAGCGAAAGCGCGACCCGTGAAACGCTGCACGACGTTCTGGGGGCTGGTCTCGGCCTATTGGCTCTCCGAACGCTGGCGCGAGGCCTGGCTGCTGACCACGGTCCTGCTCGCCATCACCCTCGTGATCAGCAAGGCCGCCGTCTGGACCGCCACCGCGAGCGCCGACTTCATCGCCTCGCTGGCCGACCTCTCCCGCACCAACGCACCCGGCGCCGGCCGCGCCATCCTCCTGTCGGCCCTTGCCTACTTCGGCATCTCGCTGTCGCGCTCGGCCGGCCTCGCCGTCCGCCACCTGGTCTCGACCACGCTGCACCGCCGGTCGCGCCAGTGGCTGATCGCCCGCTTCGACGCCGAGATCCTGTCGGACCGGCGCATCGCCTTCGACCTGATGAGCGACCGCGGCGCCGACGGCCGCAACGGCCGGCTGCCGGACGCCATCGACCAGCGGCTCGACACCTGCACCGACCAGCTCTACGGCGGGCTGATCGGCCTCGTCATGGGCTTCTGGGGGTCGGTCGCCTCGATCTGGTTCGTCTCGGTGGCGCTGGTCGAGCGCAGCCAGCCGGTCGCCTTCCTCGACCAGGCCGGCGCCGCCGCGAACGGTCTGCTCGAGCGGCTGCTCGGCCCCGCGGTCGCCGGGCGCATCGACCTCGTGCCCGGCGACTACGGCACGGCGATCCTCGCGGGCCTGCTGGTCGGGATCTACATCCCGGCGGTGACGCTCTTCGCCTGGCGGGTCGGCCAGGTCGTGCAGAGCCGGGCGCTGGAGCGGCAGAAGCAGGACGGCGCCTGGCGCGGCGAGCTCGCGTCGATGCTGAACCGGGTCGGCCTCGTCGCCGCCTCCTCGGGCCAGTTCGCCCAGCGCAGCACCAACGCGCGCCTCTATGCCGGCATCGATCACGCCTGGCGCCGGCAGAACGTCTGGGTCGCGACGATGCTGATGGTGACCGAGGTCTCGACCTTCCTGTCGCAGCGGCTGCTCGCCTACGTCCCGGCGCTGCCGGCGCTCTTCTCGGGCGCCATGACCTTCCGCAGCTACGTCGCGAGCTCGGAGCTGACCGCCGAGCTGATCGGGGGCGCCTCCTGGTTCACCAACGTGATGTCCGAGATCGCCGTGCTGCAGGCGAACGCGGCCCGGCTGACCGAGCTCGCCGCCGCCGTCGAGCGGGTGCGCGACCGCGACCGTTTCTACGGCGAGACCGGGATCAGCCGCTTCCGCCGGCGCGAGATCATCGCCGGCCCGATGGTCGCGATCGAGAACCTCGAGCTCTGCCACCGCGGCCACGACGCGCGGCCCTTCGTCACGGTGCCGCGGCTGGTGCTGCGCCAGGGCGACCGGCTGCAGATCAGCGGGCCGAGCGGTTCCGGCAAGAGCTCGCTCCTCAAGGCCGTCGCCGGACTCTGGCCCTATGGCGAGGGGGGTGTCGCGGTCGCCGCCGGCGCGCGGATGTTCCTCGCGCCGCAGGAGGCCGACCTGCCCGACCGGCTGACGCTGAAGGAGCTCGTCGCCTACCCGCGCCGCGGGGCGGAGTTCGACGCGCTCGAGGTCGCCGAGGTGCTGTCGCGGGCCGGGCTCGGCGGCTTCATCCGCGAGCTCGACCAGGAGCTGCACCAGGGCAAGCCGTGGCGCGATGTGCTGTCGGGTGGGCAGAAGCAGCGGCTGGTGCTGGCGCGGATGCTGTTGCAGGAGCCCGACATCGTGCTGCTCGACGAGGCGACCTCGGCGCTCGACCCGCGCGGCGCCGAGGAGTTCCACCTGGCGCTGATCGAGCGGCTGCCGGCCGCGGTCGTCCTGTCGGTGCTGCACAGCGACAGCGTGCCGGCCGATTCCTTCGGCCGACCGTTCTACAACCGCACGCTCGAGATCGGCCGGCGGCTGCCGCTCGTCAGCGGCTTCGGCGAGGCGCCGATGCCGCTCGACGCCCTCGCCGCGCCGCTCGCGGCGCGCGTGCAGTAGCGCGGCCCGCGCCGGACGGGTATCGGTGGCGGGAAACCGCAGGAGACCCGGGTGATGCCGCGCAGGAAGACCGCCGAGCCCGACGACGAGGCGCTGCTCGACCTCGTGCAGCGGCAGACGCTGCGCTACTTCTGGGACTTCGCGCATCCGGCCTGCGGCATGGCCCGCGAGCGGAGCAACGTGACCCCGCGCTACGGCCTCGAGGCGGTGACGACGGGCGGCACCGGCTTCGGCGTCATGGCGATCATCGTCGGCGTGGCGCGCGGCTGGATCGCGCGCGGCGAGGCGGTCGAGCGCCTCTGGACGATGCTGCGCTTCCTGCTCAAGGCCGACAGCTACCACGGCATCTGGCCGCACTTCCTGAACGGCGACACCGGCCGGACGATCCCGTTCAGCCGCAAGGACGACGGCGCCGACCTGGTCGAGACCTCCTTCCTGCTCGCCGGGCTCCTGTGCGCGCGCCAGTTCTTCGATGGCGCCGACGAGGCCGAGGCGCGGGTTCGCTCGGCGATCGACTGGCTCTGGCAGGAGGCCGAGTGGAGCTGGCACACCCAGGACGGCCGCAACGTCCTCTACTGGCACTGGAGCCCGAACAACGGCTGGAGCATGAACCACGAGATCCGCGGCTGGAACGAGTGCCTGATCACCTACGTCCTCGCCGCCTCGGCCCCGCGCTACCCGATCGCGCCCGACACTTATCACCGCGGCTGGGCCGACGGCCGCGACTTCCTGAACGGCCGCACCTACGACGGCACGACGCTGCCCCTCGGCCCCGACTGGGGCGGGCCGCTGTTCCTGTCGCAATACTCCTTCCTCGGCCTCGACCCGCGCGGTCTGTCGGACCGCTACGCCGACTACTGGCAGCAGAACGTGGCCCACACGCGGATCAACCACGACTATTGCGTTAGGAACCCGCACGGGTTCGAGGGCTACGGCCCCGACTGCTGGGGGCTGACGGCGAGCGACAGCACCAATGGCTACGACGCCCATTCGCCGACCAACGACCGCGGCGTCATCTCGCCGACCGCGGCGCTCTCGGCCTATCCCTACGCGCCCGAGGCCTCGCTGCGGGCGCTCCGGCACTTCCTCGGTCCGCTGCGCGACCGCATCTGGGGCGAGTACGGCTTCATCGACGCCTTCAGCGAGACCGACGACTGGTACGCCGGGTCGCACCTGGCGATCGACCAGGGCCCGATCGTCGTCATGATCGAGAACGGCCGCAGCGGGCTGATCTGGAAGCTCCTGATGAGCTGCCCCGAGATCGTCCGCGGCCTCCGCCGCCTCGACTTCCGCGGTCCGGGCCTCGCCGACGGCGCCGGCGCCTGACAGCCCTCGGCCGGCGTCTTCCGGTCGTGGCGCAGGGGCCCTCGACACCCCCGGGCAACGGTTGAAATCCGGTTAATGCTCGGGGCCTGAATCCAGCGATTCCAATGGCTTGACCCATGTGCTCGACCCCGAGCACCCCCCGGGCAAAGCCACGCTTGGCTCGTGGCCCGGCCCTTCGCGGAGGGCTCTCCGAGGCACGGGGCTTCCGGCGCGCCGGTCGATCGCCTAGCTTGGCACGATGGCACGGCGGCCGCTCGACGACTACCGCGGCAAGCGGGACTTTTCGCTGACCGGCGAGCCGGCCGGCGGTGTCGCCGACGACGGCGGCAACCGCTTCGTCGTCCACAAGCACAATGCGACCGCCGACCACTACGACCTGCGGCTGCAGCTCGGCGGCGTGCTGAAGAGCTGGGCGGTGCCCAAGGGCCCCTCGCTCGACCCGGCCGAGAAACGGCTCGCGGTCGAGACCGAGGACCATCCGCTGGAGTATGTCGATTTCGAGGGGCTGATCCCGGAGGGCGAATACGGCGGCGGGCCGATGATCGTCTGGGACACCGGCACCTGGGCACCCATGGGCGACCCCGAGGCCGATCTCGCCAGGGGCGCGTTCAAGTTCCGGCTGGCGGGCGAGAAGCTCGCCGGCGGCTGGATGCTGACCCGGCTGAAGCCCCGGGCCGGCGAGAAACGGACGAGCTGGCTGCTGTTCAAGGAGCGCGATCCCGCCGCCGATCCCTCCCGCGACATCCTCGCCGAGCGGCCGGAGAGCGTGAAGAGCGGGCGGCGGATCGAGGAGCTGCTGGCGCCCGAACCGGCGGCGAAGCCCGCGCGGCTGCGGCCGGGATCGCTGCCGGGCGCGGCGAAGGGGCCGGGGCCGGCGCGGCTGACGCCGCAGCTGGCGAGCCCGGCCGCGGCGCCGCCGGCCGGCGACGCCTGGCTGCACGAGATCAAGCTCGACGGCTACCGCACGCTCGCCTTCGTCGAGGGCGACGGCGTGCGGCTGATCACGCGCGGCGGGCTCGACTGGACGCATCGCTACGGGGACCTCGGCGACGCCTTCCGCGCGCTGCCCTGCCGCGAGGCGGTGGTCGACGGCGAGATCGTGGTGCAGGACGCCAACGGGGTCAGTCGCTTCGCGCTCCTGCAGGACGCGCTGTCGCGGGGGGCGCGCAGCGAGCTCGTCTACTTCGCCTTCGACCTCGTCCGCCTCGACGGCTGGAACCTCGCCGGCGCGCCGCTCCTCCGGCGCAAGGCGCTGCTGGCGCAGCTCCTCGGCCAGGCGGACCGGCGGTCGGCGATCCAGCTCGGCGACCACGTGCGGGGCGGCGGCGCGGCCTTCTACGAGCAGGTGTCGCGCATGGGGCTCGAGGGGGTCGTCTCGAAGCGCGCCGACGCGCCCTACCAGCCGGGGCGGTCGAAGACCTGGGTCAAGTGCAAGGCGAAGCTGTTCGGGGATTTCGTCATCGCCGGCTACACCGCCTCGGACGTGGCGGGCGGCCTCGGGGCGCTGGCGCTCGGGGAGTGGGTCGACGGCGAGCTCGCCTACCGCGGCAAGGTCGGCACCGGCTTCGACGCCGCGACCCTCGCGGATCTGCTGGCGCGGCTCGGGCCGATCGAGGACGCGGAGCTGGCCCTCCCTGGTGCGCCCAAGGACGTCCGCTGGGTGCGCCCGCTCTACTCCGCGCGGATCGAGTATTCGAACCTCACCGCCGACGGCGCGGTGCGGCACGGCGTCTTCCGCGGCCTCCGCGAGGTCGCGCTCGCGCCGCTGGCCGCCCCGCCGCGCAAGCGCCTCGTCGTCGACGCCGACCTCGCGTCGGTGTCGGTGACGAACCCGACCCGCCGCCTCTTCGGCCGCTCCGGCCCGGTGAAGCTCGACGTCGCGGTCTACTACGCCGCCGTCGGCGACTTCATGCTGCCGCATCTCTTCGGCCGGCCGGTGAGCCTCGTCCGCTGCCCGACCGGGCGGCCCGGCGACTGCTTCTTCCAGCGCCACCGCTTCCAAGGCATGCCCGAGGGGCTAGCGAGCTTCGAGACGCAGACCAGCGACGAGGAGGACCGCACCTACCTGACCGTCGCGACCGCGCGCGGCTACCTCGCGCTGGCCCAGTTCGGCGTGGTCGAGTTCCACGCCTGGGGCTGCAAGGTCGCCGAGCTCGAGCGGGCCGACCGGGTGGTCTTCGACCTCGACCCGGGCGAGGGCGTGGCCTGGCGCGAGGTGGTCGAGGCGGCGGTGCACGTCCGCGAGGAGCTGGCGGCCCGCGGGCTGGTCGGCTTCGCCAAGACCACCGGCGGCAAGGGCATCCACGTCTTCGTCCCCGTGACCCCGAAGCTCGACTGGAAGGCGGTGCATGCCGCGACCGGCGAGATCGCCGAGGCGATCGCCAAGGGGGCGCCGGAGACCTTCACCACCACGATGGGGGCGTCGAACCGGCAGCGGCGGATCTTCATCGACTTCCACCGCAACGCCCGCGGCGCCACCGCGGTCGCGCCCTATTCGTTGCGGGCACGCAACAATCTGCCGGCATCGGCGCCCCTCAGCTGGGAGAATCTCGAAAACATCGACGCACCGGAGGACTTGAACTATTCTTCCCTCCCGGGCCTCGTGGCCGCCTCCGGCGACCCCTGGGCCGAGATCGGCGATTTCGCGCGCGACCTTCCGCCCCCGACGCGCGTTCGGGGCTGAGGACCGCGGCAGGGAGAGGAACATGGCCCCGAGGGCTTCCTGGAAAGGCTACCTCAAGCTCAGCCTGGTGAGCTGCCCGGTGCGGCTCTATCCGGCGACCTCGACGCAGGACCGGGTGCGGTTCAACCAGCTGCACAAGGACACGCACAATCGGATCAACATGAAGCCGGTCGATCCGGAGCTCGGGCTGGTCGAGCGCGGCGATCTGGTGAAGGGCTACGAGTACGAGGACAAGAAGTACGTCATCATCGAGGACAGCGACCTCGAGGCGGTGAGGATCGAGACCAACCACACGCTGGCGATCGAGGCCTTCGTCGAGGGGGACGAGGTCGACTCGATCTGGCAGGACACGCCCTACTACCTGGCGCCGGACGGAGCGATGGCGGAGGAGACCTTCATCGTGCTGCGCGAGGCGATGCGGCAGGCCGGCAAGGTGGCGGTGGCGCGGCTGGTGCTGTCGAGCCGCGAGCGGATGGTGACGATCGCCCCGCGCGACAAGGGGATGTACGTCTGCACGCTTCGGGCGCCGAACGAGGTGCGGGCGACATCGGCCTATTTCGACGAGATCCCGGACGCGAAGCCCGACCAGGAGATGCTGGAGCTCGCGACGGCGCTCATCGCGCAGAAGTCGACCAAGTTCGACCCGAAGGCCTACGAGGATCGCTACGAGGCGGCGCTGATGGCGATGATCAAGGAGAAGCTCAAGGGCCACAAGCCGGTCATCGCCGCCGACCCGCAGCGCGGCAACGTCGTCAACCTGATGGACGCCTTGAAGCAGAGCCTCGGCCAGTCGAAGCCGGCCGCGCCGAGCAAGTCGAAGGCGCCGGCCGAGGAGAAGCCGGCGGCGAAGGCCCCGGCCGCACGGCGGACGGCCAAGGCCAAGGCGTGAAGCCGCTCGCCGGCCGCACGATCGGCGTCGTCGGCGGGCTGGCGCTGCTTTCGCGCCGGGCGGCGGCGCGCGCGGTCGCGGCCGAGGGCGGCACTCTCCGGCGAGGGGCGAGTCGCAGCGCCTCGGTCGTCGTGCTCGGCCGCCGCCTCCTCGCTCGCGCCTCCGACCGCGAGATCGAGGCGCTGGTCGGCGACCTCGCGGCCCCCGGGCGCCAGCTTCGGAGCGAAGGCGGCTTCCGCCGGGTCCTCGCCGGCGAGGCCCCGGCGGGCGACCTCGATCCGGAGGCGGTCCGGGCGCAGTCGGGGCTCGGCGCGCGCGACTTCGCGATGCTGGCGCTCTTCGACGGCTTCGAGCACGACGCCGGCGGGCATTCCTTCCGCGATCTGATCCTCGCCCGCAAGTACGCGGGCCTCGTCGCGGGCGGCGCCTCGTGGGGCGCCATCGTCCGCTCGATCCACCGCTCCGGACCCGCCGTCTCGCTGACCGCGAAGTCGCTGCAGCTCGACGGCGAACGGGTCTATGCCCGCGACGGCGAGGGCCTCGCCGAGCTAGACGGCCAGATGCTGCTCGGCCTCGGCGACGCCCCCGACGCCGACGAGGTCTTCGCCGCCGCCGAGGCCGCCGAGGCCGAGGGCGGCCACGCTGAGGCGGCCGCCCTCTACGGCCGCTGCCTCGCGATCGACCCCGGCGATTCGGTCGCGGCCTTCAACCGCGCCAACTGCCTCCGCGCCGATGGCCGCCCCGCCGAGGCCGAGGCCGAGCTCGCCCGGGCGCTGAAGCGCGACCCGGACTTCGTCGAGGCGTGGTTCAACCTGGGCTGCCTGGTCGCCGCGCGCGGGGGCGCCGCGGCGCGGGCACACCTCGAGCGGGCGGTCACCCTCGATCCGGCCTACGCCGACGCCGTCTTCAACCTCGCGGCGCTGGCCTTCGAGGCCGGCGACGCCGCTGCGGCGCGGCGCTGGTGGGAGCGCTACCTCGAGCTCGACCGCAGCTCGGACTGGGCGCGGCAGGCGGAGCGGGGCCTGCGCTACCTGGCGCTGCAGGCCCGGCTCGACCCGGCCGGCTGATGCCCGACTTCCTCCTCGACGGCCCGGACGACGCGGCGACCACCGTCCTCCTCGCGCACGGTGCCGGTGCGCCGATGGACTCGGCCGCGATGACCGCGGTCGCCAGGGCGCTGGCGGGGCAGGGACTCCGGGTCGCCCGCTTCGAGTTCGGCTACATGGCCGCCCGCCGCACCGGCGGGCGCCGCCCGGTGCCGCGCGCCGAAAGCGTGATGCCCGAATACGTCGCGGCCCTCGCGGCGCTCGCCGCGCCGGGCCGGCTCATCATCGGCGGCAAGTCGATGGGCGGGCGGGTCGCGAGCATGGTCGCCGACGCGCTGCACGCGGAGGGAACGGTCGCGGGGCTCCTCTGCCTCGGCTATCCGTTCCATCCGCCGGGAAAGCCCGAGCAGCTCCGGACGGCGCACCTGAAGGGGCTCGCGACCCCTGCGCTGATCTGCCAGGGCACGCGCGACCCCTTCGGGACGCGCGAGGAGGTCGCGCGCTACGCGCTGTCGCCGGCGATCGAGATCCTGTGGCTCGAGGATGGCGACCACGACCTGCGCCCGCGCAAGGCTATCAGTGGCCTGACCGCCGGCGACCACCTGAAGACCGTTGCCGCGCGCGTCGCGGCCTGGGGCGGGGGACTGCCCTGAGGATCGCGACCTACAACGTCAACAACGTGGTCAAGCGGCTGCCGAACCTGCTCGCCTGGCTGGAGGCGACGGCACCCGACGTCGCCTGCCTGCAGGAGCTGAAGGTCGCCGAGCCCGACTTCCCGGCCGCGGCGCTGGCCGGGGCCGGCTACGGCGCGGTCTGGCGCGGGCAACGGGCGTGGAACGGGGTCGCGATCCTCGCGAAGGGCGCCGAGCCGGTGCTGACCCGCGACGCGCTCCCGGGCGATCCCGACGACCGGCAGCCGCGCTACATCGAGGCGGCGGTCGGGGGCGTCCTGGTCGGCTGCCTCTACGCACCGAACGGCAACCCGGCGCCGGGGCCGAAGTTCGCCTACAAGCTCGCCTGGCACGCCCGCTTCGAGGCGCACGCGGCGGAGCTCCTCGCGACCGGCCTGCCGGTGGTGCTGGCCGGCGACTACAACATCGTCCCCGAGCCGCGCGACATCTACCCGACCACGTCCTACGACGGCAACGCACTGATCGCCCCCGAGAGCCGGGCCGCCTACGCGCGCCTTCTCGCGCAGGGGTGGACCGACGCCCTCCGGACCGCCTTCCCGGACGAGACGGTCTATACTTTCTGGGACTACCGGCGGAACCGCTGGGAGCGGAACGGCGGCATGCGCCTCGACCACCTGCTCCTGAGCCGCACCCTCGCCCCGCGTCTGGCGAGCGCCGGGGTCGACCGCGAGGTCCGCCGGGCGGCGGACGCCAGCGACCACGCCCCGGCCTGGATCGAGCTCGCCGCGGACTGACCCGAGGGCATAGCGGTCAGCGCGCTCCGCGGGGTCGTTCGACGCCGCCTCCCTCACTCCGCCCGCCCGCCTCGGCCCTCGATTCCGGCCCATTCGTATGGCCACTTTCTGTACGCTTTCCATACGCATTCCGCCCGCCCAATTCGTTGATAAATCGGACGGAAATCCCCTCGATCCGACCCGACCCGCGAAATCGTCCTCAAGCCGCCTTGGCGGACCCCAGACGCTCAGCAGGCGTGACGTCGAGGTCGACGAACCGGCCGCCCCTGATCAGCCGGACGGGCATGGTCCGGCCGATCGCGTTCGACGCAAGCCTGCGCAGCAGCGCGTCGGCGCCGGTGACCTCGCCGCCGTCCAGCGTCAGCAGGATATCGCCGCTCCTGAGCCCGGCCCGGGCGGCGGGGCCGTCCGGCGTCACGGTCTGCACGATCACGGCGGTGCGCTGGTTCGAGCCGGCGGCGTCAGCCACGCGCTGGGGCAGCGGGATCGTCCCGACCGAGACGCCGAGGAAGGCGCGGCGAACCGACCCGAACCTCAGGATCTGGCCAACGACGAAGCTGACCGTGTTGGACGCGATCGCGAAGCAAATGCCCTGAGCGCCGCGGATGACGGCCGTGTTGACGCCGGCGACCTCGCCGCCCGAGGTCGCGAGCGCCCCGCCGGAGTTGCCCGGGTTGAGCGCGGCGTCGGTCTGGATCACGTCCTCGATCGGCCGGCCCGAATGGCTCGCGAGCGTGCGCCCGAGGGCCGACACGACGCCGGCCGTCACCGTCGCCTGGAAGCCGAACGGCGCGCCGATGGCGACGGCGATCTGGCCCTGCCGCAGCCTGCTGCTGTCGCCGAGGCGGGCGGCCGCGAGGCCGCTCGCGTCCGTCCGCAGGACGGCCAGGTCAGTGTCCGCGTCGCTGCCGAGGAGGCGCGCGGGCGCTTCGCGCCCGTCGGCGAAGCGGGCGGTGGCCTCGCGGGCGCCGGCGGTGACGTGGTGGTTGGTGACGATGAGGCCGTCGGGCGACAGGACGACGCCCGACCCGCCGCCGCGGCCGCCCACTGCCAGCGCGCAGACGGCCGGGCCGACCGCCTCGGCCACGCCGCTGACGGTTTCCGAATAGGCGTCGAGAAGGACGGCGTCGCGGTTCTCTCCCATGGGTTGCTCCCCTTTTTTGCCTTCCGGAGATGGGGATTGCGGCCGTTGTCTGCACCTGCCCATGAGGCCAGCTTCCGCCGCGGCCGCCGCGGGGCGACGCTCGCCGGCAGGAAAACGCCCGTTTCGGAGCCCTTGCCATGACCGACTTCCCCGACCTCCTCGCCGCCCTTTCCCGGGCCACCGCCGAAGCCGTCGCCGCGGCCGCCGCCCGCGTCGTCCGCGTCAGCGACGGCCAGCGCTCGATGAGCGGGCTCCTCTGGGGCGAAGGTCGCATCGTCACCGCCGAGGAGTGCCTCGCCGCCGACGATGGCCTGAGCGTGACGCTACCCGACGGGCGGACCGTGCCGGCGGAGCTGACCGGGCGCGACCCCTCGACCGATGTTGCGCTGCTCGCGGCCGAGACCGGCGCCGCGACCGCGCCGGGGGCGGCGGCGCTGCCGGGCGTCGGGTCGCTCGCGCTGGCGGTTGGCCGCGGCGACGGACCGCTCGCGGCGTTCGGGATCGTCGCCGGCGTCGGGCCCGAATGGACCAGTGCAGCCGGCGGGCGGATCGATGCCCGCATCGGGCTGTCGTTCGTGCTTCCGCACAGGCTCGAGGGCGGGGCGGCGGTGGACGTCGCCGGCGGGCTGCTCGGGATGGCAGTCGCCGACCCGCGCCGGCGCGGGTTGGTCATTCCGACCGCGACGGTCGACCGGGCGGTGGCGACGCTGGCCTCCAAGGGCTATGTCGGGCGGGGCTACCTCGGGCTGGCGCTGCAGCCGCTGCGGCGGGCCGGCGGCGGGCTGATCGCGGTCGAGGTGTCGGACGGCGGGCCGGCAGCGGCGGCGGGCCTGGTCGTCGGCGACATCGTGACGACCTGGGACGGCGAGCCGCTGCGCTCGATGCGCGGGCTGGCGCGCCGGCTTGGGCCCGACGCGGTCGGGCGCGACGTCCGGCTCGGGGTGACGCGCGGCGGCAGCCCGCTCGAGGTCGCCGTCACGGTCGGGGAGCGGCGGCCCGAGCGCGGCAAGCGCGGGCGTTAGGGGATGGCATGTGGCAGCAACGGGCGGACGCGCGCTACCGGGTCGGGCTCGACCTCGCCGACCTCGAGCTGCGCGACGCGCTGGCCGAGGCGCTGGCCGCCGACGCCTCGCTGGCCGTGGCGGACGGCGGCGGGGCCGATGTGGTGGTGACCGACCGCGCCGAAGCGGAGGGCGCGCCGCTGCTCCGGCTGGGGCCGGGCGGGCTGCCCGCAGACGCGGGGCCCGAGCTGATCCTTGCGGCGGCACGGCTGGCGGCGGCCGGCTTCCGCGTCGAGCCGGCCGAGCCCGCCGCGCCGCGCGACGGGCACCGGCTGAGCCCGCGCGAGCGCGAGGTCCTCGCCCTGATGGTCGAGGGCGCGCCGAACAAGGCGATCGCCCGCAACCTCGGGATCTCGGTCCGGACGGCCAAGTTCCACGTCGCCGCGATCCTCGCGAAGCTCGCCGCGCACAACCGGGCGGAGGCAGTCGCGATCGCGCTGCGGGAAGGGCTGATCGTCTTCTGATCGCACGTGCCGGTCGCCGGACTCTTGCGAACGAAGCGGAAACTTGGCTTGATGCGCGCCATGACCTTTGTCGCGCCGATCGCCGAGATCCCCGAGCACCTGGCCCGGTTGAACCCCGCGCAGCGCGAGGCGGTGCTGCACGGCGGCGGGCCGCTGCTGGTCATCGCCGGCGCCGGGACCGGCAAGACGAACACGCTCGTGCATCGGCTGGCGCAGCTCGTGCTCGGCGGCGCCGACCCGCGGCGGATCCTGCTGATGACCTTTTCGCGGCGGGCGGCGGCGGAGATGACGCGGCGGGCGGAGTCGATCGCCGGCGAGGTCATGGGGCCGCGCGCGGCGGTGCTGGCGCAGGGGCTGGGCTGGGCCGGGACCTTCCATGCCGTCGGCGCGCGGATCCTGCGCGAGTATGCCGAGGCGGTCGGGATCGAGCCCGGCTTCACCATCCACGACCGCGAGGATTCGGCCGACCTGATGAACCTCGTCCGGCACCGGGCCGGCTTCTCGACGACCGAGAAGCGGTTCCCGGGCAAGGGGACCTGCCTCGCGATCTATTCCCGGGTCGTGAACGCGCAGGCCGAGCTCGGCGAGGTGCTGCGGCGGCATTTCCCCTGGTGCGCCGACTGGGAGGCGCAGCTCAGGACGCTCTTCGCCGGCTACGTGGCGGAGAAGCAGGCGCATGCCGTTCTCGACTACGACGACCTGCTGCTCTACTGGGCCGGCATGATGCAGGACACGGCCCTGGCCGGCGAGGTCGGCGGGCGGTTCGACCACGTGCTGGTCGACGAGTACCAGGACACCAACCGGCTGCAGGCGGCGATCCTGCTCGGGCTGAAGCCCGACGGGCGCGGGGTCACTGTGGTTGGCGACGACGCGCAGTCGATCTATTCGTTCCGGGCGGCGGAGGTGCGCAACATCCTCGACTTCCCGGGGCTGTTCGCGCCGCCGGCGAGGATCGTGGCGCTGGAGGAGAACTATCGCTCGACGCCGCAGATCCTCGAGGCGGCGAACGCGGTGATCGCCGAGGCCGAGGCGGGGTTCGCGAAACGGCTCCGGAGCGACCGGGCGGCGGGTTCGCGGCCAGCGCTGGTGCAGGTGCGCGACGAGGCGGGACAGGCGGACTTCCTCTGCCGGGAGATCCTCGCGGCGCGCGAGGCGGGTACGGCGCTGAAGGATCAAGCGGTGCTGTTCCGGACGGCGCACCATTCGGGGGCGCTGGAGGTGGAGCTCGTCCGGCGGAACATCCCGTTCGTGAAGTACGGCGGGCTGAAGTTCCTCGACTCGGCGCACGTCAAGGATGTGATGGCCTGTTTGCGGCTGGCGCAGAACCCGGCGGATCGGGTGGCGGGGTTCCGGGTCCTGCAACTCGTTCCGGGAATCGGGCCCGCGACCGCGGAGGCGGCGCTCGACGCGATGGCGGCGGCCGAGCCGGCACGGGCGCTCGACGTTCCGGTGCCGCGAAAGGCGGCGGAGGGCTGGGCGGCGTTCGCCGGGCTCTACGGGCTGCTGCGGTCGGGGCATGCCGGCTGGCCGGGGGAGCTGGCGGTGGTGCGGAGCTGGTACGACCCGCAGCTGGAGCGGCTCTACGATGGGGCGCCGATGCGGCGGGCGGACCTCGCCGAGCTCGAGGCGATCGGGGCGGGGTTCGCCAGCCGGGAGCGGTTCCTGACCGAGGTCACGCTCGACCCGCCGGGGGCGGCGGGCGACCGGGCGGGGGTGCCGCTGAAGGACGAGGACTATCTGATCCTGTCGACGATCCACTCGGCCAAGGGGCAGGAGTGGCGGCGGGTGTATGTGCTGAACTGCGTCGACGGGTGCATCCCCTCGGATCTTGCCACCGGGACCAGCGCCGAGATCGACGAGGAGCGGCGGCTGTTCTACGTGGCGATGACGCGGGCGCGCGACCAGCTGACGCTGGTGCAGCCCCAGCGGTTCCACGTGCATGGGCAGCACCGGCACGGCGACAAGTACGTGCGGGCGGCGCGGACGCGGTTCGTGCCGGATGCGATCCTCGACCGGTTCGACTGCGCCAGCTGGCCGGTGCCGGTCGCCGCGCCCGGGAACGCGCCGCAGCCGCGGCGGCAGATGCCGCTGGATCTCGCGGCACGGATGCGCGGGATGTGGAGCTGAGCCCGCGTGTCGGGGTTGTCCGGGCTCGGACGAGTACCGTAACGCATTGATATTGAAAGAAACATGCCCCGGACGTTAACCCGGACTTTACCATTGCCGGGGAGGGGCGCGTCCCGGGACGTGGTGGGGCTGAGCCCCGAAACTCCCGAGGGAGGCGAGGAGGCCCGCGGCGCTTTGGCGCCGTTCGCCGCATGCGCGGCTCGGCCTTCAGGCCCTTGGGAGTCTCCCTTGCTCTCCATTCCCTGGCGGCGCTCGGGCGCTCGCCGCCCCCCCCTCGACCCCCCAGGCACTGCCCGATAGGTTGAAGGGAAAGAGATCGGAACACGCGTGGATGCATGGGCGCGGGCTGGCCTTGTACTCGCCCTTGCATCGCGCGCGCCCGGAAAGCTGCACTCCGCCGGGGACACGAGCGGAATTCCGGCTGCGGCCGACCCGAAAGGCCGGAAACGGCGCTACCAGCCGCCGAAGCGGGGCCATTCGGCGGCGACGGCGCCGGCGCGGAGGACGTGGTAGCGGTCGTATTGCGCGGCGGTGGCGCAGGCGTGGTTCGGGAGCACGCGCAGGCGGGCCCCGAGGGGCAGGTCGAGCGGGCGGGCTGCGGTGCCGGGGCGGGGGGCGACGATGCCGTGCTCCTGGTTGGCGCCGACGACGATGGTGTCGGGGATGGGCTCGCCGTCGAGGGTGCAGGCGACGCCGTAGCCCTGGTCGACCACCTGGGTCGCGGTGCCGCGGTCGCGGGACATCGCCATCCAGCCGGCGTCGGTGATCGTCCAGCCCTTCTCGGGCTGGTGGCCGATGACGGTCGCGAGGACCGAGAGCGCGATCGCGTCGACGCCGCAGACGCCGACGCCGGCCTGGAAAAGGTCGAAGAAGACGCAGACGCCGGCGCGGAACTCGGTCAGGCCGTCGAAGCGGGTCGCGCTCATCAGCGTGGGCGTCGAGCCGGCGCTGACCACGGGGCAGGGGTGGCCGGCGGCGCGCAGGATGTCCGCCGCGGTGACGACGGCCAGGCGCTCGCCCTCGGCGGCGGCTTCGAGCGCGGCCGTTCCGCGGGCGGCGTAGCTCTCGCCGCCGTGGGTCAGGACGCCGCGGAGCTCGGCGCGCGGGGTGAGGGCTGCGGCGATGGCGGCGAGGAGCGGAGCATCGTGCGGCTTGACGCCCGAGCGGTGGCCGTCGCAGTCGATCTCGATCAGCGCGGCGAGCGGCAGCTCGGGGGTCGAGGCGGCGGCGACGGCCTCGGCCTGCTCGACGCTGTCGAGGATGACCGCGAGGTCGACGCCGCGAGCGCGCAGCGCCAGGACCTGGGCGAGCTTCTGCGGGGCGATGCCGACGCCGTAGGTCATGTCGGTGACGCCGGCATCGGCGAAGACCTCGGCCTCGCGCAGGGTCGAGACCATCGCCGGGCCCGCGGGCGTCAGCATCTGGCGGCGGGCGACCTCGACCGATTTCGCGGTCTTCAGGTGCGCCCGGTAGCTGACCCCGGTGCCGGCGAGGCGGCCGTGGATGCGGGCGATGTTGGCGAGCATCTTCGCCTCGTCGAGGACGAGGCAGGGGGTCGGGAGGTCTTCGAGCGTCGCCATCTCAGCTGATCATGAAGCCGCCGTCGACGGGCATCGAGAGGCCGTGGACCATGGCGGCGCGGTCGGAGAGCAGGAACAGGATCACCTCGGCGATGTCGTCGGGCTGGGCGAAGCGGCCGAGCGGGATGCGGGCGAGCATCTTCGCGGCCTTGTCGGGGTCGCTCCAGGCCTTGACCGCCATCGGGGTCAGCGTGACGGTCGGATGCACGCCGTTGACGCGAATTCCCTTCGGCCCGAGCTCCATCGCCATCACGCGGGTCAGGCCGTCGAGCCCGGCCTTGGAGGCGCAGTAAGCGGCATGATCGGGGATGCCGACGAAGGAGGCGTTGCTCGAGACATTGACGATGGCCCCCGGCCGGCCCTCGGCGACGAGCGCGCGGGCGTACTCCTGGGCGACGATCATCGGCGCACGGGTGTTGACCGCGTAGAGCAGGTCGAAGTTGTCGGTCGTGACATCGAGGAACGGCTCGAGCTCGGTTGTCCCGGCGTTGTTCACCAGGAGGTCGGCCGGCAGCGCCGCGCGGGCGGCGGCGCGAGTGGCCTCGGGGTCGGCGAGGTCGACCTGGATCGAGCGGCAGCCGGTCTCGGCCTCGAGCGTAGCGAGGTCGGCGGCGGAGCGGGTCAGCGCCACGACCTCGGCGCCGCGCCGGGCGAGCATCGCCGCGGCGGCGCGGCCGATGCCCTTGCCGGCGCCGGTGACGATGACGCGCTTGCCGGCGAACTCGCCGCCGGTGGTTGCAGCGGGCATGGCTATCTCCTCAGGCTGGCATCTCGATCTGCATCTTCACTTCGCCAGCCGGCGCGGAGGCTGCGAGCTCGAAGGCCTCGACCGACTCGTCGAACGCGAAGGTGCGGGTGATCAGCGGCTTCACGTCGATCGAGCCCGAGGACAGCATGGCGATGCAGCGCGGGAAGACGTGGGCGTAGCGGAAGACGTGCTCGACGCGGGCCTCGCGCACCATGGCGGCGCCGACGTCGTAGGCGATGGGCTCGGACTGGCCGCCGATGAAGACGACGCGGCCGCCGGGGCAGAGCGGCTCGAAGATGCCGGCGGCGCCGCGCGGGTTGCCCGAGCATTCGACGACGACGTCCGCCCCCCAGCCGTCCGTCGCGGCGCGCAGGGTGTCGGCGAGGTTCGCCGAGCGGACGTTCACGGGCGTGATCGGCCCGAGGGAGGCGGCGAGGGCGAGCTTCGCGTCGTCGACGTCGGAGACGAAGACGCGGGCGCAGCCGGCGGCGAGGAGCGACAGCGCGGTGACGAGGCCGATGGGACCGGCGCCGATCACGACGCCGATGTCGCCGGGCTTGACGGCCGCCTTGGTGGCGCCGTGGACGCCGACGGCGAGGGGCTCGACCATCGCCGCCTCGGCGAAGGAGACGTTGTCGGGGAGCTTGAAGGTGAAGAGCTCGGGGTGGACGACGGTCGGCCGCAGCACGCCGTGGATCGGCGGGGTCGCCCAGAAGCGGACCGCCGGGTCGACGTTGTAGATGCCGAGACGGGTGGCGCGGCTGTCGGGGTCGGGGATGCCGGGCTCCATGCAGACGCGGTCGCCGACCTTCAGCGTCTTCACCTCGGAGCCGGCCTCGACGACGACGCCGGAGGCCTCGTGGCCGAGGATCATCGGCTCCCGGACCACGAAGGGGCCGATGGCGCCGTGGGTGTAGTAGTGGACATCCGAGCCGCAGATGCCGACGGTGTGGAGCTTGATCCGCACGTCGCGGGGGCCGAGCGCCTCCTCCTTCTCGATCGGGAAGTCGCGGAGCGAGAGCTTGTGCTTCTCTTCGAGGACGAGGGCCTTCATCGGGGACTCCTTCGGGCATCAGCCCTGACGGGTGGACGGGACGAGCGCTGGCACGACAATGCGGCAGATTCGGGGCGGGTTTCCACCCGCTTCTGGGCGCATCAGACGCTGCCGCCGGTCATCGCCGCCAGCGTCCAGGCGCTGGCGTCGCGCAGCACCCCCGAGATGGCGACGTTGAAGGCCGAGACCACCGCCGCGGCGTCGGTGCTTGCGGCGCCGACGCCGCCCTGGAAGGTGCGCGTGCCGACCGCCCGGCCGTCGATGCCGCGCACCAGCGTCAGGGTCAGCGCGACGTCGACCCGGACCGGCGACGGCCCGCCCGGGGTCAGGACGGCCTCGAAGGAGTCGAGGCTCGACAAGAGGTCGTAGTCGGGGAGCGCGCCGCTGCCGCCGCCGCCGACCCCGCCGGTGCGCCCGGTCGCCGAGATCGAGCGGATCAGCAGCCACTGCACGTGCGCCGGCGCCGGCTCGACCCAACGGCCGTCCCCGAGGTAGTTGACCGCGAGCGGGTTCGGCTTGATCAGGATGCGGTCGGTGCCGATGGCCGCCGAGGTGCGCGGCACCTCGACCGCCAGCGTCCGCGACGTGCGCCCGCGCCCCGGGACCCCGCCCGCCGGCTGCAGCTCGTAGGTGGCGGTCGGGCTCGCCGCCGAGTTCAGCGAGTGGATCGCGCCGCATCCGGGCGGGGCGGCGAGCAGCAGGGCGACGATGAGGCCGCGGGCGAGGGTCATGGGTCCGGTCATCTCCTGAAGTCGGGGGCGCGGCTGCCGAGCAGGAACCCCGCGGGGTCGCGCTCGATCCGGGCGGTCAGCGCGTTGAGCTGTGCCACCAGCGCCCGCGCCTCGGCGGTGAAGCGGACGAACTGCGGCAGCCCGTTGCGCGTGAAGTCGTCGATGGGCGGCGCGCTGTTCTTGACGATGGTGTCGACGCGGTCGATGACGGCACTCGCCCTCTCGATCGCCGAGCGGAGCTCGTCGGTGACGGCCGGCAGGTCGCCGGCGACCTTGGCGACGCTGGCGTTGATGCCGCTCGCCGCCTCGCGGATGTCGGCGGCGGTCGGCGCCACGTCCTCGTCCATCACCCGCTGCGCGCTGGTGAAGGTGCCCTGCGCCGCGGTCAGCGCGCCCTCGGCGCTGCCGATCGCGCCGTCCAGCCGCGCCAGCGTCGCACTCGCGTCCTGCATCGTCCGGGTCGCGGCCTCGAGCGTCGTGCTCGATTGCTCGGTCAGCGTCGCCAGCGACGTGGTCGCCTGCGCGGTCAGCGGCTGGACGCTGTCGGCGAGCGCGTCGATGTGCTTGCCGGTGTCGTCGATCACCCGGTTGGCCGCAGCGACGGCGTCCTTCACCTGGGCCACGACCCCAGGGACGTCGTCGGTCATGATCCGGTTCAGCGACTGGATCGCGGGCTTGGCCTCGGCGAGGGTGGCGCGCGCGTCGGTGACGAGCCCGGTGCCCTCGCCGTCGACCAACGTCCGGACGCTGTCGGAGGTCGAGGAGACCGAGGCGAGGGCGGTCCGCGCCTCGGCGAGCGTGGCGTCAAGGTTGGCGATCGTCGCCTTGATCTCGTTCATCCGCGCCGTCGCCGCGTCGGTGGCGTCGCCGGCCTGGCTGACGACATGGTTCGCGCCGGAGCTGATCTCGGCGACCGCGGTCCTGAGCGTGGCGGTGGTCTCCGAGAGGTCGTCCATGATCTTCGGGAGCTTCGCCTGCAAGACCGCGTCGGCGTTGCCGATCGCGGTCTTGGCTGTGTCGAGGGTGCCGTCGGCGCCGCCGAGGGTCTTCTGCGCCGCGGTGAAGGTGTCCTTGGCGCTGACGAGCGCGGTGTCGAGGTTGGCGAGCGAGGTCTGCACCGCGTCGCCGATCGGGTCGAGCCGGTCGGTGAACTTGCCGACCTGGCCCGAGGCGAGCGAAACCGACGCGGCGATCTTGGAGAAGTCGGCGAAGGCGCCGCCGAGATCCTGCGAGGCCTGGTCGAGGTTGTCGACGATGCGGTCGACCTGCTCGGCGAGCTGGGGCGTGAAGACCTTGCGCACGTCCTCGACCAGCCCCTTGGCCTGGGCGACGAGGTCGGGCGCGTCCTGCGACAGCGCCTGGACGACGGAGGGGCGGCCGATGATCTCGGGCAGCCGCCCGTCCTCGCCCTCGAGCGGAGCGGCGTCCGCGCGGCCGCCGGTCAGCGAGACGAAGGAGACGCCCGTGACGCCCTGCGCCGCGAGCTGGGCGGTCGTGCCCTCGTTGATCGGCGTCCCGGCCGCCACCTCGATCTTCGCCGAAACCTTGCCGGGATGATTCTGTGACAGCCCGATCGAGGTCACCTGGCCGACCGAGAGGCCGTTGAAGCGCACGTCCGACGCCCGGCTAAGCCCCGAGACGTTGTCGAAGATGACGTCGTAGTATTCGAACTGCCGGTTGACCTCGAACTGGGCGAGCCAGACGAGGAAGCCGAACGCGCCCGCGATGGCGAGGAGCGTGCAGACGCCGATGACGAGGAAGTTGGCGCGCGTCTCCATGCCGTCCCTTCAGCTCTCGGCGAAGGCCGCGCGGGCCCTCGGACCGTGGAAGTATTCATGCACCCAAGGCTCGTCGACCTTCAGCATGTCGGCGATGGTCCCGGTCACCAGCACCTTCTTCTCGGCGAGCACGGCGATGCGGTCGCAGGTCGCGTGCAGCGTGTCGAGGTCGTGCGTGACAAGGAACACCGTCAGATGCAAGGCCTTGAGCTGGTTGATCAGGTCGTCGAAGGCCGAGGCGCCGATCGGGTCGAGGCCGGCGGTCGGCTCGTCGAGGAAGACGATCTCGGGGTCGAGCGCCAGCGCCCGCGCGAGGCCCGCGCGCTTCTGCATGCCGCCGGAGAGTTCGGAGGGGAACTTGGGGCAGGCGTTGGGCGGCAGGCCGACCATCGCGATCTTCAGCTCGGCCAGCGCCTCGCGGGTCGCGGGCGCGAGGCGCAGCTGCTCGCGCATGGGCACCTCGACGTTCTGCTTGACGCTGAGCGCCGAGAAGAGGGCGCCGCCCTGGAACATGACGCCCCAGCGCCGCTCGACGGTCTTGCGCTCGACGGCGGGCGCGTGGACGACGTCGACGCCGAAGACCTTGATCGAGCCCGCGGCCGGGCGGTTGAGCCCGACGATGGTGCGCAGCAGCACCGACTTGCCGGTCCCGGAGCCGCCGACGATGCCGAGGACCTCGCCGCGATAGACGTCGAGGTCGAGGTTCTCGTGGATGACGTTCGCGCCGAAGCGGTTGACCAGCCCGCGCACCTCGATCACCGCCTCGGCCATCAGAGGCCCACCAGCGAGAAGAAGATCGAGAAGGCGGCGTCGGCGAGGATGACGAGGAAGATCGCCAGCACCACCGAGGCCGAGGTGTTGCGGCCGAGCGATTCCGCGTTGCCGCCGACCTTCATCCCTTCGTAGCAGCCGATCAGCCCGATGATCAGCGCGAAGAACGGCGCCTTGATGATGCCGATCGCGAAGTGCCAGCCGTAGCCGGCGTCCTGCAGCCGCGTCGTGAACATGCCCGGCGAGACCCCGAGCGAGATCCAGGACATCGCCGCGCCGCCGATCAGCCCGGCGATGTCGGCGACGAAGGCGAGGAGCGGCAGCGTCAGGATCAGCGCCAGCACGCGCGGCAGCACCAGCACCTCGATCGGGTCGAGCCCGAGCGTCTGCATCGCGTCGATCTCCTCGCGCATCTTCATCGAGCCGATCGAGGCGGTGAAGGCCGAGGCCGAGCGGCCGGCGACGATGATCGCGGTGAGGAGCACGCCGAGCTCGCGCAGGATCGAGATCGCGATCAGGTCGACGACGAAGATCTCGGCGCCGAACTGCCGCAGCATGGTCGCGCCCTGGAAGGCGAGGACGACGCCGATCAGGAAGACCATCAGCGAGGCGATCGGGACCGCGTTCAGCCCGACCTCCTGCATGTGGAAGACGAGCGAGGTGAAGCGCAGCCGCCACGGCCGGACGATGGCCTTGCCGGTCGCCGCGACGATCGCGCCGAGCAGCCCGACGATCTCGCCGGCGACCACCCAGGCGTCGGCGGTGTTCCGGCCGACGTCCTCGACCCAGGTCAGGAGGCTGTGGTGCTTCGGCGGCGGCGCGACCTCGGCCGGGAGCGCCTTCTGCACGCTGTCGAGCAGCGGCTGCCAACCCTCGCGCACGCCCCGGACCTCGACCTTGACGCCCTCGCCCTCGAGCCGGCGGCGGAGGTCGGCGATCGCCCAGGCGCCGGACGTGTCGAAGCCGTCCAGCGCCGAGAGGTCGAGGACGACCGGCCCCGGCCCGGCGATCTGGGCGAGCTGGCGCAGCGCCGCGTCGACGCCGCCGACGATCAGGCTGCCGGCCAGCGTGACCGCCGTGCCGCCACTGGTGCGCTCGATCGTGACCGTCGGTGCCGTCGCCATCCGCAACCCTGTCCCCGCCGCATCATCAGCACGACCGGGCACCGGCCGGCAAGGGGCAGGGGCGTCGCGGCTATGCCGGCTCCTTGGCGCGCTCCTGCACGATGCGCTCGGCGGCCTTGCCGTGCAGCTCGTCGTAGTGGTCGAAGCGCGCGTCGAACCAGCCGACGCCTTGGGTGGCGGCGCGCACGTCGTTGGCGAGGGCGCCGAGGGCGCTGCCGGGGACGACGGCCTCGAAGGTCTCCCAGCCCTTGGCGGCGGGGTCGGCGTCGAAGCCGAGGACCTGCCCGAGGTGGGACGAGACGATCGGCCCGAGGCTGCCGGTGAACTGCGCCGGCGCGTGGATGGCGATGCGGTAGATCGGCTGCAGCAGCACCGGCCCCGCTGCCTTCAAGGCCTCGCGCGTCCCCTGGCGGCCGGCGATGCGGAAGGCCATGTCCGAGCTGTCGACCGGGTGGTGCAGCCCGTCGACCAGCGTGACCGCCACATCGACCACCGGAAACCCGAGCGGCCCGCGCTCCATGGCGTCGCGGGCGCCGTTCTCCACCGCCGGGATGTAGTTGCGCGGCACGGCGCCGCCCTTGACCACCTCGGCGAAGCCGAAGCCGGCGCCGCGGTCGCCGGGCGCCACCGTCAGCTTCACGTCGGCGAACTGGCCGGCACCGCCGGTCTGCTTCTTGTGGCGGTAGGCGGTCTCGTGCGATTTCGTGATCGTCTCGCGGTAGGCGGGGCTCGGCGACACCTCCTCGACCTCCATGCCGAAGACGTCCTTCAGCCGCTGCCGCACCAGCCGCAGGTGCAGCGGCCCCTGCGCGCCCACGAGCGCGCCGCCGGTCGCCGGGTCCTGCGACACCGACAGGGCCGCGTCGCCCTCGGCGATCGAGGCGAGCGAGCCCGAGAGCTTGACGCCGTCGCGCTCGGAGGTCGGCGCCAGGATCCGCTGCATGATCGCCGGCTGCGGCGCATGCCAGGCAGGCGCGTCGACGAGCTCCGCCGGCGTCACCAGCTTGCCCGCGGCCAGGTGGTCGGACTTGACCGCGCTGACGATGGCGCCCTCCGGCACCTCGTCGAGGTGGTGGCTGTCGCGCGGGTCGGCGGGCGTCAGCTGCCCGGCCGGCCGCCCGCCCAGCGGGCTGCCCGCCGGCAGCGGCTGCAGCGCCCGCAAGAGCAGCGTCTTGCCCACGTGCTTGCGGTACGCGCTGCCGAAGATCACCGCCACGGGCTCGGCGCCGAGCCCCGCCTGCTGCTGCAGCCGCGCGCGCAGCACCTCGGGCCCCGGCGCCTCGTGGCGCAGCGCCTTCATCACCCGCACGATGCCATTGCCGTGCAGGCCGGAGCCGATCAGGGCCTCGATGACGCTGTTCTCGCTCAGGACGCGCTTGCAGATCGAATAGACCTCGGCGCTCGGCGGCTCCTTGTCCTCGATCAGCTCCTCGAGCAGCGTGTCGTCGAACTCGGACAGGTGCTCGAGCATCGCCGCCCGCGCCTCGTGCTCGCGTTCGAGCATGCCCGCCGGGATCTCGATCAGCGTCGAAGCCTCGCCCTCGCGGTACGACCAGGCCCGCTCGCTCACGAGGTCGACGGCGCCGACGACGCGCTCGCCCTCGCGGATCGGCACCTGGCGCAGCACGATCGGCCGCCCGGCATAGTCCTGCAGCGCCGCCACGATGTCGCTGACCCGCTCGGCCGCCTCGTCGATGCGGTTGATGAAGATCACCGCCGGCGTCCCCGCCGCCTCGACCGCATGCAGGTAGGGCGAGGCGAGGAGCGCCGCCGCCGGGTCGGGCCCGACGCAGATCACCGCGGCGTCGGCGGCGAGGAGCGCGTCCTTCGCCACCTGCAGCAGCTCGATCGAGCCCGGGGTGTCGATCGCCTGCCAATCGTCGCCGAGGAGCGTGAACTTCGCGACGCGCAGCTCGCCGGGGCTCGCCGCCGGCTGCACCTGGCCCTCGAGCCCGCACATCCGGTCGACGAGCGTCGACTTGCCGGTGTTCGACGCTCCGAGGACCGCAATCGCCCGCGCCATGGTGTCTCCCCCTGCCTGTCGTTGGTGTTCGGCCGATCATAGGACCGAGGCGCGGGCGATTGCCAGCGCTTCGCGGCGGCCGGATCAGCCGGGCGGGCCGCCCGGCGGCAGCGCGCGCACCGCCTCCTCCACCGAGCGGAAGACGTGGTCGGCGCCGAGCGCGCCGACGATGCCCGTGTGCAGGGCGGCGGTGCGGGCGCGCTCCGATTCGAGGCGGGCGATGGCGACGTCGACCCCGGCCTCGCGCAGCGCCCGGACCGCCGCCGCCAGCCGCTCGGCGGCGGTGAAGTCGATGCCGACGACGCCGCTCGCCTCCATCACCACCAGCCGGCACGGCGGGACCTTGGCGGCCACCGCCTCGTTCAGCCGGTCGAGCAGATACTGGATGTTCATGAAGCTGAGCGGCGCCCCGAGGGCGAAGACCAGCACGCCCGGCACATGCTCCTGCGGCGCCTTGGGCTCGACCGTCCACCAGACCGTGGTGCCGGGGACGCGGGCGAGCTCGACCGGCTGCGGCCGGGCGATCGAGTAGAGGACATGCAGCACCGAGAGCCCGATCGCGAGCCCGGCGCCGATGTCGATCGGGAAGACGATGACGAGCGCGGCGGCGGCCGCGAGCAGGATCGCCTCGCCCGGACTCTGCGCCCGGATCGTGCGCATCGTCCGCACCCGCACCAGCCGCACGGCGACGTAGATCAGGATCCCCGACAGCGCCGCGTGCGGCACCGCGGCCAGCGCGTCGCCGGCGACCCAGGCGACGGCGAGCACGATGGCGACCGCCAGCACGCCCGCCGCCTGGCTGCGGCCGCCGGCGGCCGCAGCGATCGCGGTGCGCGGCGGGCTCGCGTCGACCGGGAAGCCGCCGACGAGGCCGGCGAGGATGCTGCCGGCGCCGACGGCGGCGAACTCGCGGCCGGCGTCCTCGCGCTCGCCCTCGGGCGGCGGAAAGGCCTGCAGCACCGACGAGGTCTGCATCATGCAGAGGAGCGCCACCATCAGCGCCACCGTCAGCAGCCCGGCCGCGTCGCGCCAGGCCGAGACGTGGAGGTCGGGCGCCGGCATCACCGGCGGCAGCGGCTCGAGCATGGCGAGGCCGCGCGCCGCGAGCGAGAGCTTCCAGGCGACGAGCCCGGCGAGGATGAGCGCCAGCATCGGCCCCGGGACGCGCTGGTCGATGCGCTCGGCGACGAGGCACAGCGCGAGCGTCCCGAAGCCGATCGCCATCGGCGCGAGGCCGGCGTCGCCGAGGCGCGCCGCGATGGCGGCGAGCCGCGCCGGCAGCGTGCCGGCGGGCGCGGCGATCCCGAGCAGCCCCGGCAGCTCGCCGACCACGATGTGGACCGCGATGCCGAGCAGGAAGCCGGTCGTCACCGGGATCGACAGGAGCTGCGCGATCCAGCCGAGCCGGAAGACGCCGGTCAGGACCAGGATGCCGCCGACCATCAGCGCCAGCGTCGCGGCGGCGGCGCCGTACTGGACGGTTCCCGCCGCCGCGACGGCGGCGAGCGCGCCGGCCGCCACCGGGGCGATGGTCGAATCGGCGCCGACCGAGAGCTGGCGGTGCGACCCGACCACCGCGAAGGCGAGCGACCCGGCCGCGAAGGCGAGCAGCCCCGCCGCCGGCGGCATGCCGATCAGCCGCGCGGTCGCGATCTGCTCGGGCACCGCGATCGCCGCCAGCGTGACCGCCGCCGCCGCGTCGGACGGCAGCCAGGACGCGCGATAGCCGGCGAAGCTCGCGAAGGGCCGGGGCAGGCGGAACGGCATCGGCGGGCTCCGGCAGGTTGTCGGCTGGACCGGCAGGCCCGGCTGGTCCATCTAGCGCACAAGCAAGGGAGGGCGAAATGGCGGAGCGCAAGCGGATCCTCTTCACCGGCGGCTCGGGCAAGGCGGGGCGGCACGTCGTGCCGTGGCTCGCCGACAGGGGCTACCGCGTCGTCAACGTCGACCTCGTGCCGCTGGCCCACCCCGGCGTCGACAACCTGAGCGCCGACATCACCGATTCGGGCCAGGTCTTCAACGTGCTGACGAGTTACGCCGACTTCGACGAGCTCGAGCCCGGGACAGGCGTGCCGAGGTTCGACGCCGTCGTCCACTTCGCGGCGATCCCGCGGATCCTGATCAAGCCCGACAACGAGACCTTCCGGGTCAACACCATGGGGACCTACAACGTCATCGAGGCGGCCGTTAAGCTCGGCATCCGCAAGATCGTCATCGCATCGTCGGAGACGACCTACGGCGTCTGCTTCTCCGACGGCACCACCGACCCGCATTCGCTGCCGCTGGAAGAGGACTACGACGTCGATCCGATGGACAGCTACGGGCTCTCCAAGGTGCTGAACGAGGTGACCGCCCGCAGCTTCGCCCGCCGCTCGGGCGCCGACATCTACGCGCTGCGGATCGGCAACGTGATCGAGCCGCACGAGTACGCGACGCTCTTCCCGGGCTACTTCGCGAACCCCGAGGTCCGCCGCCGCAACACCTTCAGCTACATCGACGCCCGCGATCTCGGCCAGATCGTCCACCTCTGCCTCGAGAAGGACGGCCTCGGCTTCCAGGTCTTCAATGCCGGCAACGACAGCGTGGGCATGAACCGCCCGACGAAGGATCTGGTCGAGCGCTTCTACCCGGGCGTCCCGGTCACGCGCGAGCTCGGCGAGTTCGAGGCGCTCTTCTCCAACCGCAAGATCCGCGAGGTACTCGGGTTCAAGGAGGAGCACGACTGGCGGCAGTACGTGAAGGGGTGACGCCCCGGCAGCGGTTCCCGCCTCCTTGCGACGCCAGCCGGAAGCACGGCCCACGACGGCCTGCGGGCATGCGCAGACCGTGCGGCCGCACGGCCGGGGATTGGCGCGGCGGCGCTTGCCGATGCTACCGCTTTCTTCCCTTTCTTCTCTTCCTGCCTCATCGGACGGTGCCGGGGGATCAAAGGGGGGCCGGCGAGGGCCCCCCCTTGGGCCACACGCGAGCCGCTCGGGAATGAAGCGCAAGGGAGATTCCGTCGGGCCTGAAGGCGGAGCCGCGCATGCGGCGACCGGCGTTCAAAACGCCGTCGCGCCGGCCGCGTTCTCGATGCCCGGGAAGGAGAAGCACGACCGTGGCGGCAGCCGCGCCACGTCTCGGGACACAACTCAGCAGCCCCCGGACAACGGTTGAAGTCCGGTTAATGACCGGAGGAAGTATCATGCAATTTCAACATCTTAAGCCACTTGTCCGAGCCCGGACAACCCCGGACAAACCCGATCAGCCGCCCGTGCGCCAGGCCGCTACTCGCCGCGAACATGACCTGCCGGTGAAGCTGCCCCGGGTTGTTGTACTCGTCCCCGCCGAACGGCGCCGCCGACAGGCACGGGACGCGCCGGGCGATGTCGCGGATCGCGTCCGGCGTCTGCACCACGCCCATCACACCCACCCGCCGTCGACGATGTGATTCTGCCCGGTGATCCCGCCCGATTCCTCCGAGATCAGGAAGAGCGCGACCCGCGCCACGTCCGCCGGCATCAGCCGCTTCTTCAGCGCCTGCCGCTCGGCCCGCATCGCGTCCGCCTCGGGCGTCAGCCACATGGTCAGCTGCCGCTCTGTCATGATCCAGCCGGGCGAGATCACGTTGACCCGCACGTTGTCGGGCCCGAAGTCGCGCGCCAGCGACCGCGCCATCCCGACCGTCGCCGACTTCGCGGCGGCATAGACCGGCATCCCGCCCATGCCGAGGATCGGCACGATCGAGCTCATGCAGACGATCGCCCCGCCGCCCGCCGCCCGCATGTCGGGCAGCACCGCCTGCGACGCGAAGAACTGGTGGCGGAAATTCGTCGCGATCCGCTCGTCGAAATACTCGGGCGTCACCTCGAGCGTCGCGTGCCGGTCGTCGCGCGCCGCATTGTTGACGAGCCCCGTGATCGGCCCCAGTGCATCGCGAAGCCGCCCGATCGCGCCCCGCAGCGCCTCGGTGTCGCGCAGGTCCGCCGCCTCGAACCGCACCCCCAGCCGCTCGGCCAGCGCCGCCCCGGCCGCGGCGTCGAGGTCGATGAATCCGACCTTCGCGCCTTGGCCCGCGAAGGCCTCGACCATCGCCGCCCCGATCCCCGACGCCCCGCCGGTGACGACGACGCTCTTCTCGCGCAGGTCCGGATAGCTCGCCCCCATCCTCTCCTCCCTCAGTCGTCCCAGCGCGGCGCCTTCGGCGGGTCGATCGTCCGCATCCCGCGGTCGAGCGCCCGCATCCGCGCCACCTCGTCGGGCGCCAGCGCCAGTGCCGCCGCCGCGAGGTTTGTCCGCAGGTGCTCCGCCTGCGACGAGGCCGGGATCGCCGCGTGTCCCTCGGTCAGCAGGAAGGCGAGCACCACCTCCGCGGGCGTCACCCCGTGCCGCTCAGCGATCTCCAGCACCGCCGGCTCCGACAGCACCCGCCCACGCACCAGCGGCTCGTAGGCCGTCAGCATCAGCCCCCGCCGCCGCGCCCAGTCGCGCAAGCGCGGCTGCTGCAGCCAGGGGTGCAGCTCTACCTGATTCGTCGCCAGCGCCCCGGGCCCGAGGATCACCTCGGCCCGCTCCAGCAGCTCGATCGTGAAGTTCGAGACGCCGATCAGCCGCGCCTGCCCGCGGGCCTGGGCTTCGGCGAGGGCGTTCAGGTATTCCTCCAGCGGCACCGCCCCGTGCGCCGATGGCCAGTGGATCAACAGCAGGTCGACCCGCCCGGTCCCCAGCCGTTCCAGGCTCCGCGCCACGCTGTCGGCGAACCGCCCGCGGTCGAGGTTCGAGTCGGCGACCTTGGTGGTGATGAAGACGGCGTCGCGCGCGAGCCCCGACCGCCGCACCGCCTCGCCGACCGCGTCCTCGTTGTCGTAGTTCTGCGCCGTATCGATGTGCCGGTAGCCGAGCTCGAGCGCCGTCAGGATCGCCGCGACGCCCTCGTCGCCGGTCCGCCGGTAGGTGCCGAGCCCGAGCGGCGGGATCGGGGCGGAAACGGCGCCGCCGTTCCCGCGCATCGCGACCTCGGGTTGCATCCGTCCTCCCCTCCGCCGGGTCTTGCGCCCGGGCCAATTCATTTGCGAACAACAACCGTTCCCAATCTGACGGTGCCCATGCGGCCCGGGGCTGTCAACGCTCGCCTATCCCATCGCCTCGGCGAGCAGCGCGCGGTAGTCCGCCGCCGAAGCCTCGCGCGGGTTGGTCGCATGGCTGTGGTCGGCGAGGGCGCGCTCGACCACCCAGTCGAAGCGGTCGTCGGTCAACCCGAGCGCCCCAAGCGCCGCCGGCACCCCGAGCCGCCGGTTGAGCGTCGCGATCGCCTCCGCGAGATCCGCCGCCTCGGGCAGCCCCATCGCCGCCTTCAGCCGCGCGAGCTTTGCGCCCGCGACGCCCGTGTTGAAGCGGAGCACCGGCGGCAGCAGGATAGCGTTGAGCGTCCCGTGGTGCAGCTTCAGCTCCTTGATCCCGCCGAGCGCGTGGCTCAGCGAGTGCACGGCGCCGAGGCCCTTCTGGAAGCCGAGCCCGCCCTCGAGCGCGCCCATCATCATCTCGCGCCGGGCCGCCAGGTCGGTGCCGTCGTCGCAGGCTCGCGGCAGGCTGCGCCAGATCCGCCCGGCGCCGTCGAGGGCGATCGCCTCGGCCGGCGGGTTGTCGCGCGGCGAGAGGTACGTTTCGATGCAGTGCGAGAGCGCGTCCATGCCGGTCGCCGCCGTCAGCCCCGCCGGCAGCCCGAGCGTCAGCTCCGGGTCGCAGATCGCGCGCTTCGGGATCAGGTGCGGGCTGATGAAGCCGAGCTTGCGCCCGTCGGCCAGCGTCAGCAGCGCCGCCCGCCCGACCTCGGCGCCGGTCCCGGAGGTGGTCGGGATCGCGATCACCGGCGCGACCCCGGGGCCGATCCGGCCCAACCCGCCGTAGATCATCGCATAGGGATCGAGCGGTCCCGGGTGCGTGGCGAGCAGCGCCACGCCCTTGGCGAGGTCGATCGGCGAGCCGCCGCCGAGCGCGACGATCCCGTCGCAGCCCTCGGCCCGCCAGACCGCCAGCGCCGCCGCGACGGCCTCCTCGGTCGGGTTCGGCGGCGTCCCGAGGAAGGTCGCCGCCCCGGGCAGCAGCCCCGCGACCCGCTCCAGCAGCCCGGCCGCCGCGATGCCGGCGTCGGAGATCAGGAGCGGCCGGCCGATGCCGAACTCGGCGACGGCCGCGGGCAGCGTCGCGATCTCCCCGGGGCCGAAGTCGATTGTCGTGAGATAGGCGATGCGGGCCATGGCGCGAGTCCCGATCCAAATGCGAACCTTGCGCGGTCACCGTCGCATGCTGGCTCTCGGAGCCGCAAGGACCGGGAGGGATGGACAGCGCCGAGGACGCCAGCGCCCGACACACCGTCCCGGTCATCGACCGGATGATGGAGGTGCTCGGCGTCCTCGAGGCCAGCGCCGCCAGCCTGACCATCCGCGAGATCACCGTGCCGCGCACGTCGGGCCCTATTGCATCCTCAACACGCTGCAACAGCACGAGGTGGTCCGGCGCGACGACCGCGGCGGCTATCACCTCGGCCGGACTCGCCGCGCATGTCGCCTCGCAGGTCGACCGCATCGACGTCGCGGCGGTCAGCCAGCCGTTCCTCGACCGGCTGGCCGCGGACCTGGGCGAAGGGGGGTAAAGCTGTCGGTGATCGATGCCGGAGGCGTGCCGGTACCGGCGGCGGCGCAGGGGCGCCGCCAGTACGCGCTGACGGTCGCGCCGGGCCAGCGCAACCCGGTCTCCGTGCCGGTGCGGCCAGCAAGCTCCTGCTCGCGTTCCTCCGGCCGGAGGAGCAGGCGGCCTGGCTCGCCTGGCCGCTCGCGCCCTAAACGGCGCAGACGCTGACCGAGCCCGGCAAGCTCCGGGTCGAGCTCGCGCATCGCCCGCCAGGGATGGGCGCAGGACAGGGGGAGACGGCGCCGAGCGTCCTGGCCTGTGCGGCACCGATCCGGGCGCGACGGACGCCTGCTCGCGGCGCTCAGCGTGCCGTTCCTCGCGGGAACCGACCTGGACCGCTCGGAAGAAATTCGCCGGGCCGCGGTGGCCGCCGCCCGGGCGATCAGCGAGGCAATGCCCGATCAGGGCCTACCGCGGACCAGGTGGGCGATCGCCGAGATGGCGAAGAGGACGATGGCGACGAAGAAGATGATCTTGGCGATGCCGATCGCGGTGCCGGCGACGCCGCCGAAGCCGAGGACGGCTGCGACCAGC
Source organism: Amaricoccus sp. (assembly GCA_046348975.1). Lineage (GTDB taxonomy): Bacteria > Pseudomonadota > Alphaproteobacteria > Rhodobacterales > Rhodobacteraceae > Amaricoccus. The sequence continues at coordinate 251,397 of JAXMDF010000001.1, forward strand.
GCGATGATCAGGAAAGCGAGGGCCCATCCGAGCATGATGATCTCCGTGGCACGGGAAACTGCGTGACGCTGCAACGCTGACTCTTCGGTGCGGTTCCCGAGCCTCAGTAGCCGGCGGCGCGGTCGACCACGTTCAGGAACGGCTCGCCGGCCTCGCCGCGGCGGACGTTGCGGGCGATGGCCTCGGAGGCGGTCTCGGGGCGCGTCTCGGAGGCGATGTGCGGCGTCACGGTGACGCGCGGGTGGGCCCAGTAGGGGTGATCGGGCGGCAGCGGCTCGTCGCGGAATACGTCGAGGGTCGCGTGCCGGAGGTGGCCGGAATCGAGCGCCTCCAAGAGCGCGGCGTCGTCGATCAGCGACCCGCGGCCGGGGTTGATGAGGAAGGCGCCCGGCGGCAGCAGCGCGAGCGTGCGGGCGTCGAGGAGGTTCGCCGTGCCGGGCGTCGCCGGCAGCAGCGTGACGAGGATCTCCGACACCCCAAGCACCGCCTCCAGCCCGTCCGGTCCGCTCTCGGCGGCAATGCCGGGGACCGCGCGCGGCCGGCGGCTCCAGCCGCGCACGTCGAAGCCGATCCCGGCCAGTGTCGCCGCGACCGCGGCGCCGATCTCGCCGAGGCCGAGGATGCCGACGGTGCGGTCGGCCGCGAGCGGCGGCACCACGCCGTTACGCCAGACGCCGTCCTGCCCGAGGACGTGGGCGTCGGTCCCGAGGTGGTAGCGCAGCACGTGCGCGGCCACCCACTCGGCCATCCCGCGGGTCAGGCCCTCGTCGACCATGCGGCAGAGCGGCACGGTCAGCGTCGGGTCGCCGACGATCCCCTCGACCCCGGCCCAGAGGCTCAGGACGGCCTTGAGCCGGGTGAAGGGGGTGAAGTCGGCGACCGGGCCGCCCGGGCGATACACGATGTAGTCGAAGGTCCAGGGACCGGCCGGGTCGTCGGTCAGCGTGACCTCGTCGAGCCCCTCGGCGGCCAGGGCCGCAAGCAGGTGCGGGCGCCAGAGCGGCCAATGCTCCTCGGGCGCCGAGAACAGGATGCGGGCGGCCACCGCCTCAGTCCCGGAACCGCGGGCGATGGACGTGCGCGCTCTGCACGAGCCCGAAGGCCGCCAGCAGCATCAGCATCGCCGAGCCGCCGTAGGAGACCAGGGGCAGCGGCACGCCCACGACCGGCATCATCCCCATCACCATCCCCATGTTGACCGCGAACAGCAGGAAGAAGGTGGTGGCAATTCCGCCGGTCAGCAACGCCCCGTAGCGGTCCCGGTTGGAAATCGCCGACGCGACGCAGAGGACCACGATCAGCGCGTAGAGCAGCAGCAGTGCCGACGACCCCATGAAGCCGAACTCCTCGGCGAGCGTGGTGTAGATGAAGTCGGTGTGCTTCTCCGGCAGGAAGTTCAGCCGCGCCTGCGTGCCCTGCAGGAAGCCGCGCCCCGACAGCCCGCCCGACCCGAGCGCGATCTTCGCCTGGGTGATGTGGTAGCCCGCCCCGAGCGGATCGGCGTCGGGGTCCAGGAAGGTGAAGATGCGGCGGAACTGGTAGTCCTCGATCAGCTGCCAGCTCTTGCCGTGCGATTCAAAGACCGTCACGACCAGCCCGACGCCGCCTGCGATGGCGGCGACGAAGTACCAGACGCTGACGCCGGCCAGGAACATCACCGCCCCGGCGCCCGCCAGCAGCAGGATCGCCGTCCCGAGATCCGGCTGCTTCATCACCAGCGCCACCGGCAAGAGCGTCAGGACCAGCGGCAGGACGAGCCACTGCGGCCGCGACACCTTCGCCGGATCGAGCCGGTGGTAGTAGGCCGCGAGCACCATCACGAGCGACACCTTCATCGGCTCCGACGGCTGCAGCTGGACGACCCCCAGGTCGAGCCACCGCTGCGCCCCCATGCCGATCTCGCCCATCACCTCGACCAGCACCAGCAGCCCCAGCGAGCCGGCATAGGCGAGCGGCGACAAGAGCCGCCAGAAGCGGATGTCGATCATCGCGATCGCCAGCATCCCGGCCATCCCGACCCCGAACCGCACCATCTGCGGCTGCGCCCACGGCTGCGTCGACCCGTCGGCCACCGAGTAGAGCATCAGGAACCCGACGCAGGCGACCGCCCCGAGCAGCAGCACCAGCGCCCAGTTGACCGCGAGCAGCTTCGCCGCCCCCTGCGGCACGCCGCGTCCCGTGAGGTCGGCGCTCATGCCGGATCTCCCACCGGCGCCGTCCCGGCCATCACCGCTCGCTGCTCCTCGATCGCCTTGCGCTGGTCCGCCGGATAGGCCTCCAGCGGCGCCAGCCCGCCGCAGAGCGCGTAGAGCAGGATGTCTCGCGCGATCGGCGCCGCCACCGCCGACCCACCGCCGCCATGCTCGACGATCTGCGCCACCGCATACTTCGGCCGGTCGTAGGGCGCGAAGCAGACGAACAGCGCATGGTCCCGCCGCTTCCACGGAAGCTGGTCGTTGGACGTGACCCCGGCCGCCCGCTCGGCCGCGGTGATGATCCGGACCTGGCTCGTCCCGGTCTTGCCGGCCATCAGCATCGCCGGGTCGACGATCCGCGACCGGAACGCCGTGCCTTCGTTCGACACCGCGTACATCCCGTCCCGCACCGCATGCAGGCTCTGCTCGGACACCCCGAGCGGCTCCGGCGCCTCGACCGCCACCTCGACCCCGTCGACCGCCTTCAGGATCCGCGGCTTCACCGCGGTCCCGCTCGCCACCCGAGCGGCCATCACCGCGAGCTGCAGCGGCGAGGCCAGCGTGAAGCCCTGGCCGATCCCGTAGTTGAAGCTGTCGCCGGTGGTCCAGGCCTCCTTCTTCTTCGCCTGCTTCCAGGCCGCGTCGGGCATGTTCCCGGCCGACACCGCCGGGATCGGCAGATCGTGCGCGACCCCGAGCCCCAGCCGGTGCGCCATCGCGCTGATCCGGTCGGGCCCCAACCGCCGCCCCATCTCGTAGTAGTAGCAGTCGCACGACTGCGCGAGGCTCCGGCGCAGGTCCACCCGCCCGTGCCCGCCATGCTTCCAGCAGTGAAAGCCGCGCTTGCCGAGGTAGGTCACGCCCGCGCAGGAGACCCCGTCGCCCGGATGCACGACGCCGGCCTCCAGCGCCGCCAGCGACATGCACACCTTGAAGGTCGAGCCCGGCGGATAGGTCCCGGTGACGGTCTTGTTGGCGAGCGGCCGGAAGTCGTCGTTCAGGAGCGTCTTCCACTCGCCCGACGAGATGCCGAAGACGAAGCTGTTCGCCTCGAACCCCGGCGCCGACGCGAGCGCCACGATGTCGCCGTTGGTCACGTCGATCACGCAGCAGGCCGAGCTCAACCCCTCCATCCGCTTCAGCGCATAGGCCTGCAGCGCGAGATCCAGCGTCAGCGTCAGATCCTTGCCCGGCGTCCCGTCGACCCGCCCGAGCTCGCGCATCACCCGACCGGCGGCGCTGACCTCGATCTTCTGCGTCCCCGCATGCCCGCGCAGGTCCGTCTCGAGCTTCGCCTCGATCCCGGTCTTGCCGATCTGGAACCGCGGGATCTGCAGCAGCGGATCCGGATCGGTCATCTTGGCGAGATCGGCCTCCGACACCGGCCCGACGTAGCCGACCACGTGGCTGATCGCCGGCCCGTCCGGATAGTAGCGGCTCAGGCCCACCTCCGGGATCACCCCGGGCAGCACCGGCATGTTGGCCGACACCCGCACGACGTCGTCCCAGGTCAGATGCTCCGTGACGACGACCGGCACGAAGGCGCTCCGGCTCGCCATCTCCTTCAGCGCCCGCTCGCGGATCTCGGGCGGCAGATCGACGATCTCGCCGAGGCGCGCCAGCACCGCCTCGGGATCGTCCACCTGCTCGCGCACCATGCTGATGCGGTAGTTCTGCCGGTTGCCCGCCAGGAGCCGCCCCTGCCGATCGACGATCATGCCGCGCGCCGGCGGGATCAGCCGGACGTTGACGCGGTTCTCCTCGGCGAGCAGCGCGTACCGCTCGTTCTGCAGGATCTCGAGGTCGCGCATCCGCCAGCCGAGCGCGCCGACCACCGCCCCCTGCAGCCCGAGCAGCAGCAGCCCTCGGCGGGTGATCCTCGGCGGCGGGGCGTCGCGGTCGCGGCTCACCGGAGCCTCGCCGGCGGGTTGCCGAACGCCTGTGCCCGCGGGGCGCGCAACCCCAGGCACCAGACAATGCCGAGGACGACGAGCGGATAGGCGAGCACGGTCGCCACCAGGTACGACAGGAGTACGCCGGCCCCCGGGCCGCCGGCGAAGGTCACTGCCAGCACCAGCCGGATGCCCGCGAGCATCGCGGCGAAGCCCAGCCCCGCCACGAGCCACTCGAACGGAAAGGGCGCGCTGTGGAACAGGTAGCCGCGCCGGCGGAACCATTCGCTGATCATGACGAGCCCCAGGGCCCCGAGGCCGACCGGCCGCGCCAGCATCAGGTCGCCGAAGAGCCCGAGCAGCACGACGGCCCAGAGCGGCGCCGTCGCCGGCCGGCGGACCACCCAGGCGATGACGAGGCAATAGAGCAGGTCGGGCACGACGAGCCCGCCCGCGGGCGCAAAGGGCGCCAGCGGCGCCAGCACCGCGAAGAGGCCGAGCGACAGGAACAGGGCCAGCGCGACCGAGGCGGGCAGGGGACGTCGCGCCGTCATCGCTCGGACACCTGCGCCGGCGGGGCAGGGGGCGCCGGCATCGGCCCGATCAGCCCGCCCGGCCCCTCGATCGCCGCCGGGGCGACGCGCCGCAGCACGCGCACGAAATCGAGCTCGCGGAAATCGGCCGCGAGTCGCACCCGCTGCCGCCCGTCGCCGCCGACATAGACCTGCCCGATCAGCAGGTCCGGCGGGTACAATCCGCCGTCGCCCGAGCTGACCACGCGGTCGCCGGCGTGCAGTTCGTCGCTCTGCTCGAGGAACTCCAGCGTCGGCGCCGGAGAATTGTCGCCGGTCACGATCGTCCGCTGGCCCGAGGGGCGGATGACGGCTGGAACCCGGCTCGACCCGTCGTTGAGGAAGATGATCCGCGAGGATTTCTCGGCGACCCCGGCGATGCGTCCGACGAGCCCGAGCCCGTCGATCACCGCCGCCCCGTCCTCGACCCCGTCGACCGCTCCGACGTTGACGGTCGCCGAGCGCCGGAACGGGCTGCCGGCGTCGGCCATCACCTCGCCGGTCACGTAGGTGATGCGCGGGTTCAGCCGCACGTGGTTCAGCGCCAGGAGCCGCGCGTTCTTCTGCTCGAGCTGCAGCGCCGCCTCGCGCCAGCCCTGCATCCGTTGCAGCTCGCGCCTGAGCTCCGCGTTCTGCTGGTACACCCGCCCGTAGGCACGCAGGTCGGCGATCATCCGCGCCGTGGTCGCGACGGGTTTCACCGTCCAGCCGAAGCTCGGCACGAAGGTATCGACGATCGAGGCCCTGAGCTGCTCGACCCGGGCGTTGTCGATGCGCCAGAGCAGGAAGAGCGCGCAGAGCATGGCTGCCACCACGCCGACGACAACGCGGCGGGCGCCGCGGAGATAGTCGGGGGGTGAATCGCTCCGGACTGCCACCTATACACTGCCTCTGGCCGAGCGCCTGTGCGCCCCTGGCCCGGGCGGGTTCTCGCGCCCGCCTCAGTTGCCGAAGTCTATCACATGCGCGAGCTGGGTTTCAAACTCCAGGGACTTGCCGGTGCCGAGCGCCACGCAGTTGAGCGAGTCCTCGGCGACGGTGATCGCGAGCCCGGTCTGCTCGCGCAGCGCGAGATCCAGATCCCCGAGCAACGCCCCGCCGCCGGTCAGCATCACGCCGCGGTCGACGATGTCGGCCGCGAGATCGGGCGGTGTCTGCTCCAGCGCCGTCATCACCGCCTCGACGATGGTCTGGACGGTCTCCGACAGCGCCTCGGCGATCTGGGCCTGATTGATCTCCATCTCCTTCGGCACACCGTTCAGGAGGTCGCGCCCGCGCACCTCGATCCGCTGCCCGCGCCCGTCGTCGGGCATCCGCGCCGTGCCGATCTCGGTCTTGATCTTCTCGGCGGTCGCCTCGCCGACCAGGAGGTTGTGCTGCCGGCGCAGGTACGAGATGATCGCCTCGTCCATCTTGTCGCCGCCGACCCGCGCGCTCCGCGCATAGACGACGTCCCCGAGCGACAGCACCGCGACCTCGGTCGTCCCGCCGCCGATGTCGACGACCATGTTGCCGGTCGGGTCGGCGATCGGCATGCCTGCCCCGATGGCGGCGGCGATCGGCTCCGAGATCAGCCCCGCCTTCCGCGCGCCCGCCGCGAGCACGCTCTCGCGGATCGCCCGCCGCTCGACCGGCGTCGCGCCATGCGGCACGCAGACGAGGATCTTCGGCTTCGCCCAGCCGCCGCGCCGGTGCACCTTGCGGATGAAGTGCTTGATCATCTCCTCGGCGACGTCGAAGTCGGCGATGACCCCGTCACGCAGCGGCCGGATCGCCTGGATCGATTCCGGCGTGCGCCCGAGCATCAGCTTGGCGTCCTCGCCGACCGCGAGCACTCGCTTCTTGCCCTCCTTGAAGTGGTAGGCGACCACCGACGGCTCGTTGAGGACGATGCCTTTCCCCTTGATATATATCAGGGTATTGGCGGTCCCGAGATCGATCGCCATGTCGGACGAGAAGAGTCCGCTCAATGCGCCAAACATATGTCTGCCCTTCAGCCCCGGCCGGTCTTGTGGTTTTTCAGTGGGTCACGCGCGGTCGCGGGCCTGTTATATTCCGCCATCCTGCCTCCGGTAAAGTCCCCGCGCTGCGCCTCGAGAGGGAGTCATTGAAGCTCTAACACAACCATAGGATGAAGATCCAGACTCATCGCCCCATAACCGCCTCGTCAATTCGCCCTCCGGACGGGCGGCGGAAAAACCGGTTGCGGCTCGGGGACAATGCGGGCTTTCTGGCCGCGACCCCCTTCCCGGCCCGCCATGCCCCGCTCGATCCTGGTCCTCTATGCCCATCCCGCCCAGCACCGTTCGGAGGCGCACGCGCTGCTTGCGCGGGTGGCGGGCGGGGTCGAAGGGGTGACCTTCGTCGACCTCTATGCGGAATATCCGCGGTTCGAGATCGACGTCGACCGCGAGCAGGCACGGCTCGCGGCGCACGACGTGATCGTGTTCCAGCATCCGGTCTACTGGTATTCGACGCCGGCGCTGCTGAAGGAGTGGCAGGATCTCGTGCTCGAATACGGCTGGGCCTACGGGCCGGGCGGGGCGGCGCTGGCGGGCAAGCTCTTCCTCTGCGCCGTCACCGCCGGCAGCCCGGCCGAGGCCTACGGACCCGACGGCTACCACCGCTTTCCGCTGCGCACGCTGCTGACGCCGCTCGAGCAGACGGCGACCTTGTGCCGGATGACCTTCCTGCCGCCGTTCGTGCTCTTCGGCGCGCGGAAGGCGGCACGCGGGGCGCAGCTGGCGCTGCACGCCGCACGCTACCGGCGGCTGCTCGAGGCGCTGCGCGACGGCCGGCTCGACCCGGCGCAGCACCTGTCCGAGCCGCTGCTCGAGTTCATGAGCTGACCCCGTGCAAGGCGTGCTCCTCCCCGCGTTCGTCTACCTCTGCGCTGCGCTGGTCGCGGTGCCGCTGGCGGGCCGGGCGGGTCTCGGGTCCGTGCTCGGCTATCTGGCGGCGGGGGTGCTGATCGGGCCGATCCTCGGGCTCGCCGGCGATGCCCAGTCGCTGCAGGGGTTCGCCGAGCTCGGCGTCGTGATGATGCTGTTCCTGGTCGGGCTCGCGCTCGAGCCGCGGCTGCTCTGGCGGATGCGCGGCCAGCTCGCGGGGCTCGGGGGGCTGCAGGTCGCGATCACCTGCCTGCTGCTCGCCGGCGCCGGGGCGGCGGTCGGGCTCGCGTGGAGCGCGGCGCTGACCGTGGGCATGATCCTCGCCATGTCGTCGACGGCGATCGTGCTGCAGACGCTGAAGGAGAAGGGCTACCTGCGCACCGAGGGCGGGCAGGCGGGGTTCGCCGTCCTGCTCTTCCAGGATATCGCGGTCATTCCGATCCTGGCGCTGATCCCGCTGCTCGGGCACGGCGGGGCCGTCGGCGGGGCCGAGGGGCATGCGGCGGCGCCGAGCCTCGTCGCGGGGCTGCCGGGCTGGGCGGCGGCGCTGGCGACCCTCGGCGCGGTCGCGGTGCTGGTGCTCGGCGGACAGTATCTTGCGCGGCCGCTCTTCCGCTTCATCGCGCGCGCCGGGCTGCGCGAGGTCTTCACCGCCGCGGCGCTGGCGGTGGTGATCGGCTGCGCGCTGCTGATGACGGCGGTCGGGCTGTCGCCGGCATTGGGCGCCTTCCTGGCAGGCGTCGTCCTCGCCACCAGCGAGTTCCGCCACGAGCTCGAGAGCGACATCGAGCCGTTCAAGGGGCTGCTGCTCGGGCTCTTCTTCATCACGGTCGGCGCCGGGATCGACTTTCGCGCGCTCTCCGCCGCGCCGGGCCTGATCCTCGCGGTCACGCTGGGGTTGATCCTGGTCAAGGCGGCCGTCCTGTGGGGGCTCGGGACGGTCTTCCGGCTGCGCGGGTCGGACCGGCTGCTCTTCGCGCTGGGGCTGGCGCAGGCGGGCGAGTTCGGCTTCGTGCTGATCAGCTTCAGCCGGCAGGCCGGGGCCATCGACGCCGGGCTCGCCGGCACGCTGTCGCTGGCCGTGACGCTGTCGATGCTGGCGACGCCGCTGCTCTTTCTCGCCTACGAGCGGATCTCGGTCCGTGGCCAGGTCGGGGCGGTCGAGCGCGACCCCGACGAGATCACCGAGCGCGGGACCGTGATCATCGCCGGGCTCGGGCGGTTCGGGCAGGTGGTCAACCGGATCCTGCTGTCGAACGGCTACCGGACAGTCGTCCTCGACCACCAGGCCGAGCATGTCGACGAGATGCGCCGCTTCGGGGTGCGCGGCTTCTACGGCGACGCGACGCGGCCCGACCTGCTGCACGCCGCCGGGCTTGCCGAGGCGAAGGTGCTCGTCGTCGCCATCGACGATCCCGAGCGGACGCTCGAGCTCGTCAAGTTCGCGCGGCGGGCGCGGCCGGACATCCACATCGTCGCCCGCGCCTTCGACCGGGTCGCGGTCTATGCGCTGTTCCAGGCCGGGGCCAACGACATCGTCCGCGAGGTCTTCGACAGCTCGGTGCGGGCCGGGCGCTGCGCGCTCGAGGGGCTCGGGATCCACCCGTTCCGCGCGCAGAAACTCGTGGAGGCGCACGTGCGCTTCGACCGCGAGAGCATGCGGATGCTGGCCGAGGTCTGGGACCCGGAAGTCAGCGTGTTCGAGAACCCGGCCTACATCCGCATCGCGGCCGAGCGCAGCGCCGAGCTCGAGCGGGCGATGATGGGCGACCGCGGCTACGAGGCCGACCGGCCCGACCGGGCCTGGACACCGCCGGCGACGCCGGAGGGACAGGCCGAGTCGGCGTGATATGAGACCGGTCAGCGCAGGCTCTGGAAGAGCGACAGGAAGAGGTCGGCGCGGGTGAAGCGGAACGCGCGCCAGCGCGCCCCGGCGGGTCCAAACGAGTCCTGCACCCGGCGACGATGCCGCGCCTGTATCCGGTGGAAATCCGTGTTGGTCCGCATGTTCGCGCTCCGAATCACTCCTGCGTGATCGCTGCAAGCTGGCTGGGGTCGGTTTCCGGCCATCCCCCTTTCGCGATTCCCGGCGTTTCAAGCGTCGCAGGCGGGCACGTTGTGGGACATTTGAAACATCGCCCCTGCGGTCGGGCACCGGGCTGAAACGCGGTGTCGCTATGCGGACGTTTGTTTGCACACGATCGAATGGCCCAGCCTTGGGGGATCGGACGATGGCCATACTGCATCACGCGGGCGTCAGCCTTCATTTTCGGCACGCGGGCGAAGGGGCGCCGGTGATCGCGCTGCACGGCTCGGCGAGCACCGGCGCGCAGTGGCGCAGCCTCACGGGCTACATCGGCGGGCGCTTCCGGGTGTTCACCCCCGACCTTCCGGGCTGCGGCCGCTCCGAGCCGGTGCTGGGCGCGAACGGGCTGATCGACGACAGCCGGGCGATCGCGGCGCTGATCGAGCGCATCGGGGAGCCGGTGCATCTGGTCGGGGTGTCCTATGGGGCGGCGGTGGCGCTGAAGCTCGCGTCGCTGCGGCCGGCGGCGCTGCGGAGCCTGACGCTGATCGAGCCCGTCTCCTTCTACCTGCTGCGGCGCGGCGCGCGCGCCGACCAGGAGCTCTACAACGACGTCGCGGGGCTGGCGGCGCGGATCTTTTCGTGCTCGATCGACGGCGACCGGGTGGAGGCGATGCGAATCTTCGTCGACTACTGGAACGGAGAGGGGGCCTGGGCGCGCACCAGCGCCGAGCTGCAGGCGACGCTGCTCGGCCATCTCAGGCGGGTGTGCGCCGACCTGCGCGCGGTGATGTTCGAGCACCAGACGCTCGCCGACCTCGCGGAGCTCGACTGCCCGACCCTGGCGGTGCTGGGGGGCGACTCGCCCTACGTCAGCCACCGGCTGGCCGAGCTCATCACCGACGCCATCCCGCGGGCGACGCTCCGGAGCGTGGCGGGCGCCGGGCACCTGGTGGCGCTGACCGATCCGCACATCGTCGATCCGATGGTCGCGGAGCACCTGCTGGCCGTCGACCGGGCGCGGGCGCGGGCGGCGGCGGCCTGAAGGGATCGGGCGGCCTCGCCGGCGCGCGAGGCCGCCCGGGCCTTGTCCGGGCTCGGACGCATGGCTTAAGTGACTGATTTAAAAAGATATCGCCTCCGGGCGTCAATCCGGACTTCACGATTGTCCGGGGGGCGGGGTTGTGTCCCCGGGCGTGATGTAGCTCCCGCTCGGAGAGGAGTGGGAGGGGGCCCGCGGCGCTTTGGCGCCGTCGCCCGCATGCGCGGGCCTCTGGGCCGAAGGCCGGAAATGGTCTCCCTTGCTCCCGGAGGACCGGGCGGCTCGCGGGGCGGCCCGAGGGGGGCGCCGCCCCCCCCCTCGACCCCCCGGGCACTACCCGATAGGAGAAGGGGGAGGCGGGGTCGGCCGCCGGGGCTCGGGGCCCGGCGGGGAGGGGCAGCGGACGGCGGAGGCGGACGGGCCGCGTGGCGATTGCGGCGGACGCGTTCCGCATGACGGCCGGCATCCGATCGACCGGTCCCGTAGCCCGCGTTGGCGCCATGCCCGGCACGCCCGGGGGACGCGACCGGGGTGGGAGTCACGTCCCGGGGGCGGATGTCGGCCGTGCCGCGAACATCACCTTACGCCACGCGGGGGGACACGTTCGGCAGCGGGTCGGCGGTCTCGGGCGGGCGCGCGGCTTCGCCGAAGCGGAGCGTGGCGCGCAGGCCGGGGTCGTTGTCGGCGAGGCGGATCTCGGCGTTGTGCATGCGGGCGACGGCGGCGACGAGCGCGAGGCCGAGGCCGGCGCCGGGGGTGCCGCGGCTGGGGTCGAGGCGCACGAAGCGGCCGAGGGCGCGGGCGCGGTCGGCCTCGGGGATGCCGGGGCCGCGGTCGCCGACGACGAGCGCAGGGCGGCCGTCGTCGAGGCGGGCTGCGACCTCGATCGTGCTGCCGGAGGGGGCGTGCTTGAGGGCGTTCTCGACCAGGTTCGAGGCGGCGAGCGCGAGGAGCTGGTCGTGGCCGCGGACGACGAGCCCGGGCTGCGCCGCACAGGCGATCGTCAGGCCGCGCTCCTCGGCGGCGGCCTCGTAGAGCTCGGCGACGTCGGCGGCGAGCCGGTCGAGCGCGACCTCGGTGAACTGCTCCGAGCCGATGCCGGCCTCGATGCGCGAGATGTCGAGGAGGGCGGTCGCGGTGCCGAGGACGCCCTCGGCCTCGCGCAGCGCCTGCTCGATCTTGCCCTGGCGGACGGCCGGCGCGTTCTCCTCGTCGGCCGCGGCCTCGAGGTGGCGGACCAGCCGGCCGAGCGGGCTGCGCAGGTCGTGGGCGAGGCTGTCGGTGACGGTGCGGAGGTCGCGCACCAGCGCCTCGATCCGGTCGAGCATGGCGTTGAGGGTGCCGGCCAGGTGGTCGAACTCGTCGCCGGTGCCGCGCAGGGCGACGCGGCGGTCGAGGGCGCCGGCCATGATGCCGCGCGCGGCGCCGTCGATCTCGGCGATGCGGCCGTTGACGAGCCGCGACAGGAGCCAGCCGGTGCCGATCGCGAGGCCGACGATGGCCGCCAGCGCCCAGAGCAGCGCGCGGCCGAGCGCCGCGTCGAAGCTCGCCCGCGCCGCGACGTCGCGGCCGACGAGCAGGAGCTCGCCGCGGGGGAGGCGGAGGGCGATCGCGGAGATCTCGGTCGGCTTCGGGGTGTCGGTTCGGTAGAGGTTGAGCGTGGTCCAGCCGGTGTCCGGCGCCACGATCGGCGGCCACTTGCGGACGTTGCCGGTGATCCGCTGGCCGCCGGCGTCGGCGAGCAGGTAGATCGCGTCGCGGTCGTTCGGCATATCCATGCGCTGGTTGATCGCCGCGGCGACCCCCATCGTGCCGCTGCGGGCGTAGTCGTCGGCGAGCCCGCTGAGCTCGGCCTCGACCACGGCGCGCTGCTCGTCGTCGATGACGCCGCCGACGCGCCAGTAGAGGAAGCCGAGGACGAGCGCCGTCGAGACCGCCACCAGGACCAGGTGCGCCGCCACCAGGCGCATGGTGGCGTTGCGCAGCACGGGCGTCAGCCGGCCGCGGAGAGCTTGTAGCCGCTGCCGCGCACGGTGTGGATCAGCGCCGGCTCGTCGTCGATGTCGATCTTGCGGCGCAGCCGGCTGATGTGGACGTCGATGACGTTGGTGCGCGGGTCGAAGCGATAGTCCCAGACGCCTTCGAGCAGCATCGTGCGGGTGACGACGCGGCCCTGGCGGCGCATCAGGTACTCGAGCATCTGGAACTCGCGCGGCAGCAGCTCGATCCGCCGCTCGCCGCGCCTGGCGGTGCGGGCGATCAGGTCGAGCTCGAGGTCGCCGCAGGCGAGGCGGGTCTGCTCCGCCTTGGTCTCGGCCGGACGGCGCAGCACCGCCTCGAGCCGGGCGGAAAGCTCGGCGAAGGAGAAGGGCTTCACGACGTAGTCGTCGGCGCCGGCGCGGAGGCCGCTGACCCGCTCGTCGATGGCGCTGAGGGCGGTGAGGACGATGGCCGAGGACTGCACGCCGGCCGCGCGCACCGAGCGCAGGAGCGAGAGGCCGTCGAGGTCGGGCAGCATGCGGTCGAGCACCATGGCGTCGAACTCGCCGCCGATCGCGTGCATCAGGCCTTCCTTGCCCGAGCCGGTCGCCTCGACGATGTAGCCGCTCTCCCGGAGCGCCTTGGCGAGATAGTCCCTCGTGTCGTCGTCGTCCTCGACGACCAGGATCCTGCGCGACATTCTTCCCTTGCTCCCGAAAGGAGGGACCCGGGCCGGCGGCCCGGATCCCCCGAGGCGGCGGATCAGGCCAGCTTGAGGCCGACGAAGATCCGCGCGCCGTGACGCTCGATCTGCAGCAGCACCGCGTCGCCCTTGATCGAGTGCAACGCGTGATCGACGTCCGACGGGGTCCGCACGCTGGTGTCGCCGACGCGCAGGATCACGTCGCCGACCTCGAGCCCGGCGTCGGCGGCCTTGCCCGTGTTGTCGAGCGAGGTGATCACGACGCCGTCGGTGTCGTCGTCGAGGCCGAGCTGCTCGCGGGCGGTCGGGGACATCGGCGCGAGGGTGGCGCCGAGCCGCTCGGAATCGGCACCCTTGTGGGTATCGGAAGGCTCGTTCGAGGCGACCTTCTGGGCGTCGAAGCGGCCGACGTTGAAGTCGATCGTCTTCTTCTCGCCCTGGCGCAGCACCTCGATCTGGACCTTGGCGTCCGGCGCGGCGGCGGCGACCAGCTTCGGCAGCTCGCGGCTCGAGTCGACCCGCTTGCCGTCGAAGGAGAGGATCACGTCGCCGGTCTTGAGCTTGCCGTCGGACGGGCCGTCGGCGACGACGTCGGAGACCAGCGCCCCGTGCGGGTCGTCCTGCATGCCGATGGCGGCGGCGATCTCCGGGGTCACGTTCTGGATCGTCACGCCGAGCCAGCCGCGCTGCACCGACCCCGAGTCACGCAGCTGCGCGACGACGGTCTTGACGGTGTTGGACGGGATGGCGAAGCCGACGCCGACCGAGCCGCCGTTCGGCGAATAGATCGCCGAGTTGACGCCGATCACGTTGCCCGACAGGTCGAGCAGCGGGCCGCCGGAGTTGCCGCGGTTGATCGCCGCGTCGGTCTGGATGAAGTCGACGTAGGGGCCGGCGTCGATGTCGCGGGCCATCGCCGAGACGATGCCGCGGGTCACGGTGCCGCCGAGGCCGAAGGGGTTGCCGACGGCGATGACGTCCTCGCCGACCTTGACCTTGTCGCTGTCGCCGAGCGGCAGCTCGGGCAGGTCCTTGGCGTCGATCTTCAGCAGCGCGAGGTCGCTCTGCTCGTCGGTGCCGAGCACCTTGGCGTCGAACTCCTTGTCGTCGGACAGGCGCACCTTCACCGAGTCGGCGTGGTCGACGACGTGGTTGTTGGTGACGATGTAGCCGTCGTGGTCGATGACGAAGCCCGAGCCGAGGGCAACGCCCGACGGGCCCTGCTCCTCGCCGCGCGGGCCGCCGTGCTGCTGGTTGGGCATGCCGAAGTGGCGGAAGAACTGGTCGAACGGGGAATTCGGGCCGAAGGGCGAATTGTCGCCGAAGGGCGAGCTGTCGTCGCCGCCCTGGTCGTCGTCGCTGGCGTCGGCCTTCTGGGTGGCGAGGACGGTGACGACGGCCGGGCTGGTACGCGCGACCAGGTCGACGATTGCGTTGCCGGGCGCCTCGGCCACGGCGGTGTCGGGAGCTGCGGTCTCGGCGCCGGCGATCGGCGTCCAGGCGAGGTAGGCGCCTGCCACCGCCGCGAGCGCGGTGGAGGCCACCGGCACGGGTTTGAGGAAAGTCGCGATGCGCGTCATTCGAGTCGAAGCCTCTCGGTTCAAGCCACACTCTCTCGGAGCGTCACGCCGAAGATCGGGCGGCACCCTGACCGCCCGGTCGCGGCGACATTACAAATGCTTCACCTGCGTCTTTGCCCCGGCGGCCGCGGGGCGAGGCCGGCCAACGTGGGGCCGGAGGCGAGGACGGCGAAGCTCTCCTTCGCGTCGAGCCGGTCGACGCCAATGCCGTCGGCGAGCTTGAGGAGCGCGGCCCCGAGCGCGGCATCGGGCTCGCCGGGGCGGCGGGCCGTGGGGCCGTCGAGCCAGTCGAGATGGCGCTGGAAGGCGGCGGGATCGGCGATGAGGCCGGTGAGGCCGTCGGGGATGCGGCAGCGCTCGCGGAGGTCGGCCGCCTCGCGGTCGGCGTCGGCGGCGAGGGGCGGCGGGTCGCGCTCCTCGGGGGTGATGAGCATGCCCATCCGGGCCAGCCAGCGGCCGGCGGCGGCGCTGCCCATGAAGCCGGAGAGCGGCACGGCGAGAATGAGGCCGAGAAGGGCGGGGCTCATCCAGGCGAGGAGGCGCCAGGAGATGGCGCCGGCGATGACGCCGAGGAGGAGGCCGACCAGCATGTGGCGGCGGTGGAAGCGCCAGAGGAGCGGCCAGGGGACGCGATCGGCGTCGCGCGCCTGCGCGCTCCAGCCGCTGTCGCGGCCGGTCAGGATCTGGATGACCGAGCTCGTCTGCACGAGCATCATGATCGGGGCGACGAGGGCGGACAGGATGAGCTCGGCGAGGACGCCGAGGATCGTCCGGCCGCGCAGGCCGCGCGAATCGCTGCCGCGCAGGAAGGCGGCGGTGCCGAAGAGCTTCGGGGCGTAGAGGACGAGCATGCAGACGCCGAAGAGCGCCATGGCGCGCTCGGGGTCGATGCGCGGCCAGTCGGGGAAGAGCGACCAGCGGCCGTGGAAATAGTCGGGCGGCACCAGGTAGGCGTGCAGCGCCAGCGCCATGCCCGAGAGCAGGAAGAGGAGCCAGAGGGGCGAGGCGAGGTAGGACATGACGCCCATGGCGAGGTGCAGCCGGCTGAGCGGGTGCAGCCGCGACGTGCCGAGCAGGCGGACGTGCTGGAGGTTGCCCTGGCACCAGCGGCGGTCGCGGGAGGCGAGCTCGATCAGGTTCGGGGGGGCGTGCTCGTAGCTGCCGGGGATGTCGTCGGCCATCCGCACGGCCCAGCCGCCGCGGCGGACGAAGGCGGCCTCGACGAAGTCGTGGCTGAGGATCAGGCCGCCGAAGGGGGGCTTGCCGGGGAGCTCGGGCAGGCCGCCGCATTCGGCGAAGGCCTTGGTGCGCATGATGGCGTTGTGGCCCCAGTAGTTGCCGGCGTTGCCGAACCAGGCGCGCAGGCCCCGGGTCAGGACGGGCCCGTAGATGCGGCTCGCGAACTGCTGCACCCGGCCGAGCGGGGTGACGCCGCCGATGAGCTGCGGGGCGGTCTGCAGGATGCCGAGCTTGTCGTCGCGCTCCATCCTGAGCGCCAGCTCGACGATGCACTCGGCCTGCATCAGGCTGTCGGCGTCGAGGACGAGCATGAACGGGTAGGCGGCGCCCCAGCGCTCGACCCAGTCGTGGATGTTGCCGGCCTTGCGGCGCAGGTTCTTGCTGCGGTGGCGGTAGAAGATGCGGTGGCCGATGACCGGGTCGGCGCGGGCGGCGTCGACGATGGCCTCCTCGGCGATCCAGACGGCGGCGCTGGTGGTGTCGCTCAGGATGAACATGTCGAAGGCGTCGCCGGCGCCGCGCGCCTCCAGCTCGCGCATCATCGCGCAGGCGGCGCCGAGGATGCGCGCCGGATCCTCGTTGTAGGTCGGCATCAGGAGCGCCGTGCGCTGCTTCGGAATCCCGGGCGTCGTCCGTGTCCCGTGCCCGAGGAAGAAGCCCATCAGCGGCGACAGCGCCCCGAAGCCGATCCAGGCGATGTTGATCACGAAGAGGCCGAGCATCACCTTCTCGACCCCGGTCAGCTCGCCGACCGACAGCACGAGCCACATCTGGTGCGAGAGCGCGATCGTCAGGAGCAGCGCCGACGCGGCGAGGCCGGTGCGCGCCAGCCGCACGACGGGCTCGCCGCGCAGCCGCGGCAGCTTCGGGAAGCGCCGCAGCGGCTGCTCCGGCATCGCGAGCGGGGCAGGGGGTGGCAGCGGCACGTCCGCCGGGGCGGCGGTTGACGGGGCGAGCGTCAATTGCTCCATCGATAGACCCACGTTTCCGCGATCCGGCGGTCGCCGGAGCGGAGCTCCATGCGCAATTCAACCACGTCGGAGCCCTCGGGGTCGAGATCGAACTTGAGCCGCAGCCCCTTGGTCTCGGGATTCTCCGAGATTTCGGCGTCGTGGATCGAGCCGGGGCTCGACTGCGCCGCGAGCTGCACCGCCGAGGCGCGCACCTGCCCCTCGCCGCTGTAGTCGACCACGAACCGCCGGCGACCGTCGTTGCCGGCGCCGGTCAGCGTCCGCTGCACCTTGAGCAGGCCGCTCAGGTCGGGGACGTCCCAGCCCCAGGTCAGCCGGTAGGTCAGCGAGATCTCGCTCGCCGCCGCCAGCGGCACCTCCGGCCGCCAGTAGGCGATGATGTTGTCGTGGATCTCGTCGTTGGACGGAATCTCGACCAGCACCACGTGCCCCTTGCCCCAGTCGCCGATCGGCTCCGCCCAGAGGCTCGGCCGCCGGTGATAGCTGGCCGCGAGGTCGCCGTACTCGACGAAGTCGCGCTCGCGCTGGATCAGCCCGAAGCCGTGCGGCCCCGAATCGGCGAAGGCCGAGATCTGCAAGAGCCGCGGCGAGTGCAGCGGCCGCCACAGCCGCTCGTCCGACCCGTTCCACATGGCGAGCCCGTCGGAATTGTGGACGCCGAGGCGGAAGTCGTCGTGCGCCGAGCGATCCTTGGCGTCGAACAGGAACATCGAGTTCATCGGCGCGAGCCCGAGCTGGGCGATCTCGGCGCGGGCGAAGACCGTCGCCTCGACGTCGATCTCGGTCGGGTCGCCGGGCCGGATGGTGAAGCGGAACGCCCCGGCCGCGCTCGGAGAATCGAGCAGCGAATGCACCACCATCCGCCCCTCGTTTGGCGTCTCGAGCCAATGGGCGCGGAAGAAGGGGAACTCCTCGCCCTGCGCCTCGCCGATCCCGATCGCGAGCCCGCGCGCGCTCAGACCGAAGACCTGGTCCTTGGAGATCGCCCGGAAGTAGCTCGCCCCGGCGAAGACCACCGCCGGGGTCAGCACCTCGGGCGTGTTGAGCGGGCTGAGGATGCGGAAGCCGGCGAACTCGAGCTTGGCGTCCGCCGCCGGCGGCGCCAG
The DNA here is from genome assembly GCA_046348975.1 of Amaricoccus sp. Classification (GTDB taxonomy): domain Bacteria; phylum Pseudomonadota; class Alphaproteobacteria; order Rhodobacterales; family Rhodobacteraceae; genus Amaricoccus. The sequence continues at coordinate 269,594 of JAXMDF010000001.1, forward strand.
GTCGCCGAAGGTGAAAAGGCCCGGGTCGTAGGCGACCTTGCGCGCGACGCCGCCGTCGACGACGAAGATCTCGACCGGGATAGTGTAGATGAACCCGGAATGGATCAGCTCGACCGCGAGCCCGGTCGGCGGGTTGGCGAACAGCCGGTGGTCGTCGCGGAAGCGAATCGTCGCGTAGTCCTGGGCCGAGAGGTTCGCCAGCGCGTCGGGGACCGCCGGCTCCGGCTGGGCGAAGGGCGCCGCGGCCAACGCGCGCGCCCGCTCGAAGACCACCGAGCGGCTGAACGGCTGGTCGTCGGCCGCCGCCCGGCGCGCGGCGGGCATCGCGACCGACAGCGCCGCCGCCCCGGCGAGGAACGTCCGGCGGTGGACGCGTGGAAAACCGAAGTCCGTCACCCGAACACCCCTGCTGCGCGCCCCAACGATAACAATACGAGTCCCGGCGACCCGCAAGCGGCCCGTGAGCGGCATCCTCCGCCCGCTGGCCGGAACATGCCGATATCTGCGACGAAGCCTCGCCGGGCGAAAGTGGCCGCTCGCATGATGAAGCGACTTTCATCCGACGGCAATTCCCGTACAACCTCGGCGGCGTAGGCGCGTAGGATCGAAGGCGAAGCAAGAAGGCTCCTTGATGCACCGCGGGCCAGCATCCTGCGAGGAGACCGGAGGACCGCGCTTCGACCGGGTCGTCCGCTGGGCCGCCGCGCGGCGCTCGCTGCTGATGGCATGGCTGACGCTGATCGCGCTGGCGCTCGCGGCGCTGGCGCTGGCGCGCCTCGTCGAGGAGACCAACTACGACGCCGTCGTCGAGGCGCTGTTCAGCATCGACCTCTGGCGGCTCGGCGCGGCGCTCGGCTTCACGGCGACAAGCTTCGGGGCGCTGACGCTCTACGACTTCAATGCCTTCCAGGCAATCGGCGTGCCGCAGCCCTGGCGGCGGATCGCCCCCGGCGCCGTCGCGGCCTATGCGGTCGCCCAGACCGCGGGCTTCGGGCCGCTGAGCGGCGGCGCGATCCGGCTCCGCTACTATACGCCCCTCGGGGTCGGACCGGCCGAGATCGCCCGCGTGGTCGCCTTCGTCACCCTTGCGTTCGGCGGCGGGCTCGCCGTGACGGCCGCCCTCGGCGCGCTCGTCGAGGTGCGGACGCTCGCGCCGATCGTCCGCGTCTCCGAGGCCTGGATCGCCGCCGCGGCGCTCGCGACGCTGGTCGCGGCCGGGCTGGTCCTGACCCGCGCCGGGCGGCGGCTCGAGCTGCCGGGGCTCGGCGGGCGGGGGATCGAGCTGCCGGGCGCCGGCATGATGCTGCGGCAGATCGCGGTGACGGCCCTCGACACGGCGGCCGCGGCCGGCGTCCTCTGGGTGCTGCTGCCGTCGGGGTCGATCGGCTATTTCGCCTTCCTGCCGCTCTTCTCGGTGGCGCTCGTCCTCGGCATCCTGAGCCATGTCCCGGCCGGGCTCGGCGTCTTCGAGGCGGTGCTCCTGGCGGCGATCGGCCACATCGCGCCGCCGGCCGAGCTCCTCGCGGGCTTCGCGCTCTACCGGCTGATCTACCAGGTGCTGCCGCTCGGGCTCGCCGCGATCGGGCTGACCGTCGCCGAGGTCCGGCGGCTGACGTCGAGCGGGCCGGCGGCGGCGGCGCTGCGGGCGATGACCGGGCTGCTGCCGCAGGTGCTGGCGACGCTGGCGCTGGTCCTGGGGGCGATGCTGGTCTTCTCCGGCGTGACCCCGGCGCGCGGCATCGACCTCGAGTGGCTGAACAGCTACCTGCCGCTGCCGCTGATCGAGGGCGCGCACTTCCTGTCGAGCGTGCTCGGGGCCTTGCTGATGATCTCGGCGCGCGGCCTCGCCTTCCGGCTCGACGGCGCCTGGTGGACGGCGATCCTCGCCGCCTGCGCCGCACTGGTCCTGTCGCTGGTCAAGGCGGTGGCGATCTACGAGGCGGCGGCGCTGGCGATCTTCGCGGTGGCCCTCCTCGTGTCGCGCCCCGACTTCGACCGCAAGGCGACGCTGCTCGAGCCCCGGCTGACGGCGCCCTGGCTCGCCGCCGTCGCGGCGGTGCTGATCAGCGCGCTGGCGATCCTGTTCTTCGTCTTCGGCCACGAGCAGTTCGGCCGCGAGAGCTGGCTGACCTTCGAGATCTCCGAGGAGGCGCCGCGCGGCCTGCGCGCGCTCTTCGGCGCGAGCCTCCTCGTCGGCCTCGCCGCCGTCTGGTCGCTGCTGCGCCCGATGGGGCATCGCTACGACACCGGCGCGGTCGCCGGCCCCGGGGAGATCGCGCGCGCGGTCGCGATCATCGAGCGGCAGCCGGCGGCGGCGGCGAACCTGGTGCGGATGGGCGACAAACAGCTGATCTTCTCCGAGGACGGCCGCGGCTTCGTGATGTACGGCCGGCAGGGGACGTCGTGGATCGCGCTCTTCGACCCGGTCGGGCCGCTAGACGTCTGGCCGGAGCTGATCTGGCGCTTCGTCGAGACCGCGCGCGAGGCGGGCGGGCGCTCCGCCTTCTACCAGACGACGCCCGAACTGCTGGCGCTCTACGCCGACGCCGGCCTGCGCTTCTACAAGCTCGGCGAGCAGGCGCGCGTCGACCTCGCCGCCTTCGACCTCGTCGGCGGCAAGCGCGCCGGGCAGCGCAACGTCCTGAGCCGGGGTGCGCGCGAGGGGCTGGTCGTCGACGTCCTCGAGCCCGCCGCGGTGCCGGCGGTGATCGACCGGCTCGCCGAAATCTCGGCGGCCTGGCTCGCGGCCCGCGGCGGCGGCGAGAAGTCCTTCTCGCTCGGGGCCTTCGACCGGGACTACGTGGCGTCGCAGCGCTGCGCGGTGCTCAGGCTCGGCGGCGAGCCGGTCGCCTTCGCGACGCTGATGGGGACGGCCGAGAACGAGGAGACGGCGATCGACCTGATGCGGCACGTGGAGGAGATCCCCAACGTGGCGATGGAGTTCCTCTTCCTCCGGCTCTGCGAGATCCTGAAGGCCGAGGGCTGCCGCTGGTTCGACCTCGGCATGGCGCCGCTTTCCGGCCTCTCGGCCAGCGAGGCGGCGCCCTTCTGGCACCGGCTCGGGCGGGCGATCTACGAGGAGGGGGTGCCGTCCTACAACTTCAAGGGCCTGCGCGGCTTCAAGAGCAAGCTGCAGCCGGTCTGGCGGCCGCGCTACCTCGCGGTCGCCGGCGGCGGCAGCCCGGCGCTCCTGCTCCTCGACGCCACCCGGCTGATCGGCCGTCCACCCAGGGAGACCCGGTGATGCGCTTCGCCTCGACCTTGACCGCGCTCGCAGTGGGGCTGGCCGCGGCCGGCACGGCGCGGGCCGACGACTTCGACGCCGGGCAGATCCCGCACCCCGTCATCCTGCTGCCGCACGGGCCGGCGACGCAGGCGATCATGCTCCTGTCGTCGGAGGCCGGCTGGAGCGACGCCGACGCCGCCACGGCCGAGCACCTGCGCGCGGCCGGCGCGGCGGTCGTCGGCATCGACCTGCCGACCTACCTCGCCGCGCTCGACGATTCGCACCAGGACTGCGTCTACCTGGTCGCGGACTTCGAGCGGCTGAGCCATGCGCTGGAGCGCGCGACCGGCGCCGCGAGCTTCCACGCGCCCATCGTCGCCGGGGCCGGGGAGGGCGGGGCGCTGGCGATCGACATCCTGGCGCAGACCCCGGCCGACACCCTCGGCGGCGCCATCGCCGTCGATCCGGCCGCCGGGCAGACGCTGAAGACCGACCTCTGCACCAAGGCGAGCCGCAACGCGGCCGACGGCGGCGGCTCGTTCTACAGCCTGCCCGCCGGCGCCCAGCCGGCGCCACTGACCGTTGTCCTGAGCGGGCAGGCGCCGGCGGCGAGCACCGCCCGCGCCGACGCGCTGGCGGCGGCCGGCGTGAGCTTCGAGCGCAAGCAGGTCTCGGGCGGCACCGCCGACGTGCTCGGCTCGACGCTGCGCGCGGCGGTGCCGCCGGCGACCGACACCGGCGACGCGCCGGCGATCGTCGAGCTGCCGGCGACGCCGGCGCACGACACCTTGGCGATCATGATCTCCGGCGACGGCGGCTGGCGCGACATCGACAAGCAGATCGCCGGCGTGCTGCAGTCCTCGGGCGTGCCGACCGTGGGCCTCGACGCGCTGCGCTGGTTCTGGACCATGCGCACGCCGCAGGAGACCGCCGACGAGATCGCGCGGCTCGTCGACACCTACACCGCGAAATGGGGCGTCTCGAAGGTGATCCTGACCGGCTATTCCTTCGGCGCCGACGTGCTGCCCGAGACCTACCTGGCGCTGCCGCCCGAGATCGCCTCGCGCGTCGTGCAGGTCTCGCTGCTGGCGCCGTCGCAGCAGGCCGACTGGCAGATCACCGTCTCGGGCTGGCTCGGATCGGCCTCGTCCAAGGCCCGCCCGACCGGCCCGGCGCTCGCCAGGATGCCGCCGGCCGTCATCCAGTGCATCCAGGGCCAGGAGGAGGACGACAGCGCCTGCCCGGCGCTCGCGCCCTCCGGGGTCGAGCGCATCGTCACCAAGGGCGGCCACCATTTCGACGGCGACTACAAGGCGCTGGCCGCGAAGATCCTCGCCGGCCTCGCGGCGCGCGAGGCGGCGGCACCGGCCGGTGCTGCATCGGCAGCCACATCCAACCCCTGACCGCTGGCGATCAGGGTTAATTGGTTAACGCCGCAGCGCCCCCGAACTTAGGATAGCATCGCGCGGCAGCGCCCGAAAGTCGCTGTCCGCGCAATCGGTTAACTGGCGACCGGCTGGTCCAACCCCGGATCGATCCGTCGCGGCACCGAACCCTTGCGGCCGAAGCTCGCCCGCAACCCTCGCGGCGTGCGGCCGGCCGCCCCGACCTCGTCAGCCGTCGCGGAAGGCGCGGGTGAAGTAGTCGGTCATCGGCTTGACGAAGTAGCTGAGCGCGCTGCGGTCGCCGGTCTTGATGAACGACTCGACCGGCATCCCGGGCAGCAGCGTCACCGACCCGAGCTTGGCGATCATGCCGTCGTCGATGGCGATGTCGGCACGGTAGTAGCGCCGGCCGAGCCGCTGGTCCTCGTAGGCGTCGGCCGAGACCGCGGTGACGTGGCCGTAGAGCTCGGGCGTCGTGCGCTGGTCGAAGGACGAGAAGCGCAGCACGGCTTCCTGGCCGATGCGGACCTGGTCGATGTGGATCGGGTCGACCTGCGTCCGCACGATCAGCGGCGTGTTGTCGGGCACGATGTACATGACGGGCTCGGCCGGCTTGATCACGGCGCGGACGGTGTCGGCCGTCGAGCCGTAGACCGTGCCCGACACCGGCGCGCGCAGCTCCAGCCGCGAGATGCGCTCGATCAGCGAGCGGCGCTTCTCGCGGGTCTCGATCTCCTTGAACTCGAGGTCGCGCAGGTCGGAGATCGCCTCCTCGCGCGCCTTGGAGGTCAGCCGCACGCGCTCGATCTCGATCTCGGCGATCTTGCCCTTGTTCTCGGCGAGCTGCGCCTCGGCCTGGCCGGCGTCGCCCTGCAGCCGCGCCAGCTCGCGCTGCGGCGTCAGCACCCGGGTGAGCTCGGTCAGCCCCTTGTCGAGCAGGGTCTGCTGCCCGCTGATCTCCTTGGAGATCAGGTCGGCCTGCTTCTCGTTGGCGTCCCTGATCGCCTGCAGCCCCTCGTTCTGGTTGCTGATCTGGCGCTTCTGCTCGTCGAGCTGCGACAGCTCCTCCGACTGCAGCTTGCGCCGGGCGGTGAACTGCTGCTGCTGCGCCGCGACGAGCTTCTGGATGTCCGGCCGGTCGGCGCGCGAGGTCAGCTCGGGGTCGAACATCACCGCCGGCAGGTCGTCGCGCTCGGCGATCAGCCGGCTCTTCTGCGCCAGCATCTCGAACCACTGGCCCTCGACCGTCTGCAGCTCGGGCTGCAGCTGGTCGCCCTCGAGCTCGACCAGGACGTCGCCGGCCTTGACCTCGTCGCCGTCGCGGGCGTGGATCGCCTTGATCACGCCGCCGTCGGGGTGCTGGACCACCTGGCGGTTGCCCTGCACCTCGAGCGCGCCGGAGCCGACCACGGCGCCGGCGATCTTCGCCACGGAGCCCCAGGCGCCCATGCCGAAGACCAGCACGAAGAGCGCGGCATAGCCGAAGATCATCAGCGGCCGCAGCCGCCAGCGGTCGATCCGTCGCGTGCTCATCCCTGCGCCTCCTGGCCGATGCGGCCGGCGACCTGCGCATAGTTGCGCACGTGCGCCTTCAGCACCTCGTCGCGCGGCCCGAAGGCCTTGGCAGCACCGCCGTCGATGATCAGGATGGTGTCGCACTCGGCGATGCCGGCCGGGCGGTGCGCCATGATGACGACGACCTTCTCCTCGGCCTTGGCCTGGCGGATGGCCTCGTTCAGCGCATCCTGGCCGGCGGCGTCGAGGTTCGAGTTCGGCTCGTCGAGCACCAGCATGACCGGATCGCCGTAGAAGGCGCGCGCGAGCCCGATCCGCTGCTTCTGTCCGCCCGAGAGCCGCGAGCCGCCGGCGAAGACCGGGGTGTCGTAGCCCTGCGGCAGGTCGAGGATCATCTCGTGGGCGCCGGCCTTCTTCGCCGCCGCCACCACCTTCGCCGGGTTGGGCTCGGCCTGCAGGCGCGCGATGTTCTCGGCGACGGTGCCGTCGAACAGCACCACGTCCTGCGGCAGGTAGCCGATGTAGCTGCCGAGGACGTCGGGATCGTACTGGCCGAGCGCCGCGCCGTCGAGGCGCACCGAGCCGGCGGCCGGCCGCCAGATGCCGGTCAGGACCCGGGCGAGCGTCGACTTGCCCGAGGCCGAGGCGCCGATCACGCCGAGCGCCTGGCCCGGCTTCAGCCGGAAGTCGAGGAGCCTGAGGCTCGCCTTCTGCTGCTCGGGCGGCACCACGGTCAGCTGGTTCACGTCGACGTAGGCGCGCGGACGGGGCAGGGCGGTCGGGTCGGCCTGCTCGGGCGTCTGCTCGAGCAGCGTCTTGAGGTTGGTCCAGCCCTGGCGGGCGCGGATGACCATCGGCCAGCCGGCGATCGCCTGCTCGACCGGCGAGAGCGCGCGGCCGAGCAGGATCGAGCCCGCGATCATCGCACCGGCGCTCATCTCGCCCTTGAGCACCACGTAGGCGCCGAGGCCCAGCATCGCCGACTGGAGGAAGTAGCGGAAGGTCTTCGTGGTGGTGGAGAACTGGCTGACCCGGTCGCTCGACGAGACCTGCGCGTCGAGCGCGCGGTTGCGCAGCTTCTGCCAGCGGTCGAGCACGGCGCCGCGCATGCCGAGCGCCTGGATCATCTCGCCCTGCTGGCGGATCGTCTCGGCGAAGGCATCGCCCTGCAGCGTGGCCGCGTTCGCTTCGAGCTCGGGCCGGCGCGTCAGCCGCTGGTTCAGCACGGTGGCGAGGATCAGCAGCAACCCGCCGGCCACGGCCAGATTGCCCAGGTAGGGATGGAAGCTGTAGATCAGGAAGATGAAGAACGGCGCCCAGGGCATGTCGAAGACGGCGAAAAGCACCGGCGAGGACGCGAGCTTCTGCACCGCCTCGAGGTCCTTGAGCGCCGACGAGGGCTTCGACCGTTCGCTGGACAGGATCGACCGGCGCATCGCGGCATTGAACACGCGGCTGTCGAGCCGGCTCTGGAAGGTGGCGCCGATCCGCGCCGCGACCCGGCCGCGGACGTAGTCGAGCACGCCCATGATCGCGAAGAGCGAGGCGACGAGGACCGTGAGCGCGATCAGCGTCTCGACCGAACGGGACGGGATGACCCGGTCGTAGACCTGCAGCATGTAGAGCGAGGAGGTCAGCATCAGCAGGTTCACCACCGTGCTGAAGATGCCCACGGCCCAGAACAGGCTGGAGAGACCCGCAAATCCGGACTCGGGGCCCGACGAAGCAACCTTCACGTTATCCCTCCTGGCGCAGCCGCGCTCTTTCAGCGTTGGCTGATACGGGGCAACAATCGGTTACGAAACCCCACCTTTCGAACAGGGCCACCGCAAGATTCCCAGTAAGCGCTTATACGATAGCAGAAAAATCCCTCTGGCAAAAACCTGCTCATGGTGAATCCGGCGTGAAATCGGCCCGGCGGCGTTGTATTTCGCGGGGCGAGGCCGGTCTCGTCGGCGGACCTGCCGATCATTGCGCGCGATCGGTGCTGCTGATTACCGGCCGCATCGAATCAAGCACGGCTTCCGGCAGGTGGCACAGGACCCGGTGGCCGCGGGCGAGCTCGCGGAAGGGGGGCAGCACCGTCTCGCAGAGGTCGCCGGGCACCTGGCGCTTCCTCGGGCAGCGGGTCTGGAACGGGCAGCCCGGGGGTGGGTTCACCGCCGACGGGATGTCGCCCTCGAGCACGATATGCTCCTTCCGGACGCTGGTGTCGGCAATGGGGACAGCCGAGAGCAGCGCCTCGGTGTAGGGATGGTAGGGGGGCTCGAAGACCTGGTCGGTCGAGCCGATCTCGACCACGTGGCCGAGGTACATCACCATGACGCGGTCGGCGAGGTAGCGCACGATGCCGAGGTCGTGGCTGATGAAGAGCATCGTGGTGCGGCCGCGGCGCTGGATGTCCATCAGGAGCTCGGTGACGGCGGCCTGCACCGAGACGTCGAGGGCGGAGACCGGTTCGTCGGCGACGACGACCTGCGGCTCGCCGGCGAAGGCGCGGGCGATGCCGATCCGCTGCTTCTGGCCGCCCGAGAGCTGGCGCGGCATCCGGCGGGCGAAGGCGCGGGGCAGGCGGACGAGGTCGAGGAGCTCGAGCATGCGCGCCTCGCGCTCGCCCTGGCTGCGGCCGACGCGGAACTTCTCCAGCACGCGGACGATCTGGCCGCCGACGCTGTGGCTGGGGTTGAGGGTGTCGAACGGGTTCTGGAACACCATCTGGATCGACGAGACCGTGCGGGTGTCGCGGCGGGCGATGTCGCGGGCGCCGATCTCCTCGCTGCCGAGGCTGACCGAGCCTTCCGAGGCGGTCTCGAGGCCGAGGAGGACCTTGGCGAGGGTCGACTTCCCGCAGCCCGACTCGCCGACGATGGCGAGGGTCTCGGCCTCGCGGGCCTCGAAGCTGACCGCCTCGTTGGCCTTGACCACGCGGGTCTCGCCACCGAAGAGGGCGTTGGTGCCGACCTCGTAGTACTTGCGGAGGTTGTCGACGGCGAGGACGACGTCGCCGATCGGGGCCGGCTCGATGCCCTTCTGGGCGGGCGGCGGCGCCGTCCAGTCGACCTCGCGCCAGCGGATGCAGCGGGTGGCGTGGGTGCCCGATACCGGCTCCATCGGGATCTCCTGCGCGTCGCAGCGGCCCTTGGCGAAGTAGCTGCAGCGGGGGCCGAAGTTGCAGCCGGGCGGGCGCTCGTGGGGCAGGGGGAAGTTGCCGGGGATCGGGATCAGCGGGTGGCGGGTCTTGTCGGCGCCGGGCAGCGGGATCGAGCGGAAGAGGCCCTGGGTGTAGGGGTGGCGCATCTGGTCGAAGACTTCCGTCACGGGGCCGGTCTCGACCGCCTCGCCGGAGTACATCACGCAGAGCTTGTGGCAGGTCTCGAGCACCAGCCCGAGGTTGTGGCTGATGAAGAGCATCGACGTGCCGAACTCGCGGCCGAGATCCTTGACGAGGTCGACGATGCCGGCCTCGACGGTGACGTCGAGGGCGGTTGTCGGCTCGTCGAGGATCAGGAGCGAGGGCTTCGACATCAGCGCCATCGCGATGACGATGCGCTGCTGCTGGCCGCCGGAGAGCTGGTGCGGGTAGCTGCCGAGGATGCGCTTGGGGTCCGGGAGGCGCACGGCCTCGACGACGCGGAGGGCCTGGGCGTAGGCGTCGGCGTCGCTGGCGCCCTCGTGGATCTTGGGGACTTCCATCAGTTGCCGGGCGATCTTCATCGCCGGGTTCAGGCTCGCCATCGGCTCCTGGTAGATCATCGCGATCTCGGAGCCGCGGATCTTCCGGAGCTCGGCGTCGGACATGGTGACGAGGTCGCGGCCCTTGAACCGGATCGAGCCGCCGACGATGCGGCCGGTCTTGCCGAGGTCGCGCATGACGGCGAGGGCGACCGTCGACTTGCCGCAGCCCGACTCGCCGACGAGGCCGAGCGCCTGCCCGGGCTCGACGGTGGCCGAGAAATTCATCACCGCGGGGATCTCGGCGGCGCGGGTGAAGAAGGAGATCGAGAGGTTCTCGATCGCGAGGATGGGCTCGTGGGTCACTGGAGGTTCACCATCAGCGAGTAGTGGCGTTCGTGGCCTTTCTCGACGTCCCTGGTCAGCCCGACCCGGACGACGTAGCTGCCGCCCCGGCCGATCTTCAGCCCGTCGAGGTGGTTGCCCTGCTTGTTGCTGTTGTAGAGCCCGTCGCCGCCGGGCGAGAGCACGCGGAAGTAGACGTCGTCGTTCTTCGCCGAGAGCAGCACTTCGAGCCGCTCGCCCCGCTGCGCCTGAACGACGTAGTCGCGGGCGTTCCCGCCGGTCAGGCTGTCGTCGTAGGAGGCGCCGGCGGTGCCGGCGGCGACATAGACCGTGCTGCCGGCGGCGGAGGACGGCGCCGCGAGGCCGGTGGAGGCAGCGAGGGCGAGGAGCAGGGGAGGGAGGAAGCGTGTCATGGGATCATTCCTTCGAGCTTTCCCCCGCGTAACGCGCCGGCGCGCCGATCGAGCCCGGGACGAGGCTCACAGGAGCGGCGCGCGGTGGCAGGACCGGTCATTTCTGCTCGATCATCAGCGAATAGTGGCGGATGTGCCCGGGATCGACCTCCCGCAGGTGCACGTGGACGGTGTAGCGGCCGCTCTCCTCGATCTTCCGGGTCATCGTGCTGCCGCTGTTGCGGCTGTTGTAGATCGAGCTCCCGCCGGGGTCGAAGACCCGGAAGTAGACGGCGTCGCTCTTCGACGAGATGACGACGGTGAGCTTCTTTCCCTTCTTGACCGACAGGACGTAGTCGCGCTGCTGCGGCCCGTCGAGCGCGTCGCTGTACGAGACCAGCGGCAGCCCGCCCGCGATGTAGACCGTCTCGACCTTGTCCTTCGCCGCCGAGGGCGCCGCGAGGGCGAGGAGGAGGAGGGCGGCCGGCAGGCGCACCCCGGTCAGTCCTTCAGGCTTTCCTCGCGGAGCGCATCCGCGAGCAGGTTCAGGCCCAGGACCAGGCTCATGATCGCCAGGGCCGGCGGCAGGGCAGGGTGGACGAAGACCCGGAGGAGCTTGCGCCCCTCGTTGATCGTCGACCCCCAGTCCGGGCTCTCCGGGCTGACCCCGAGCCCGAAGAACCCCAGCGTCCCGAGCAGGATCGTCGTATACCCGATCCGGAGGCAGGCATCGACGATCAGCGGCCCGCGCGCGTTCGGCAGGATCTCCCACATCATCACGTACCAGGGGTTCTCGCCGCGGGTCTGCGCCGCGGCGACATAGTCGCGGGTCTTGATGTCGAGGGTGAGGCCGCGGACGATGCGGAAGACCGTCGGCGAGGTGATGAAGACGACGGCGAGGAAGATGTTGAGCGTGTTCGGCTCCATCGTCAGCACGCCGGTCGGGTCCCAGAGCCCGGTCAGCCCGAGATAGCCGAAGCCGCCGACGAGCAGCACCGGCGCCAGGTAGTACCAGAGGATCTCCGGGCGGTCGCGGAAGCGGCTCCAGAGGAAGAGCGTGAGGAAGGCGAGCGGAAACGCGAACAGCACCGCCGCCATCGTGCCGGGGATCGCGGTCTGGCGGATCTCGGGCGTCACGAGCAGGTAGAAGAGCAGGATCACCGGGAAGGCGAGGACGAGGTTGGCGACGAAGCTCAGGATGGTGTCGAACCACCCGCCGAAATACCCCGCCGGCAGCCCCAGCGTGATCCCGACCATGTAGGCGAAGAGCGTCGCGAAGGGCGCGATCGCCATCACCGTGCGGCTGCCGTAGACCATGCGGCTGAACACGTCCCGCCCGAGGGCGTCGCCGCCGAAGAGGAACGGCAGCCCGCTCGTCGGCTCGATGACGCCGGGCGGCTTGTTCTGCAGCACCCGGAACTGCACGTAGGGATCGAACAGCGCCACGTGGCTCGCGAGGATCGCCGTCAGCAGCCAGAACAGCACCAGCGCGAAGCCGACCGACCCGATCCCGGACTCGAAGATCCGCCCGTAGATCCCCAGCCGGTGCCGGAACAGGAAGCTCGCCCCCATGACGACGAGCATCCCGATCCACACCGGCCCGAACGCGGCCAACGTCCGCGCGACGATCGCCCAGGTCCCGAGCGGCTCCATCAGCCGCTCACCCGGATGCGCGGGTTCAGATACACATACCCCACGTCGGAGATGAGCTGCGTCGTCAGCACGATCACCACGGCCACGATCGAGCAGGCCAGCAGGAGGTTGATGTCGTTGTTCCCCGCCGCCTCGATCAGGAGCCACCCGAAGCCGCGGTAGTTGAACAGGGTCTCGACGATCACCACCCCGGTCAGCAGCCAGGGAAACTGCAGCATGATCACCGTGAACGGCGCGATCAGCGCATTCCGCAGCGCATGCTTCACCACGATCCCGCGAAAGCTCACCCCCTTCAGCCGCGCCGTGCGGATGTACTGCTGCGTCATCACCTCGGCCATCGAGGCCCGCGTCATCCGCGCGATGTACCCCATGCCGTAGATCGCGATCGTCAGGACCGGCAGGGCGAAGGTGTAGAGCGTCGGCCCGTCCTCGGCGGCCTTGGTGGCCGAGCCGGAAAACCATTGCAGGCCGAACATCTGGCTGGCGAAGATCACCGTCAGCACCACCCCCGACACGTACTCCGGGGTCGACGTGGTCGCGATCGCCACCGTCGAGAGCACCCGGTCCTGCACCGTTCCCTCGCGCATGCCCGCGAGCACGCCCAGCAGCAGCGCGCAGGGGATCATGACGACCATCACCCAGAACATCAGGATCGCCGTCAGCCACAGCCGCGGCCAGAGCACCTCGCTCACCGGGGCGTTGAACCGCGACGAATGCCCGAAGTCGCCGCGCACGGCGCCCCCGAGCCACTCCCCGTAGCGCACGAAGAACGGCCGGTTGAACCCGTGCTGGTCGAGCCAGACCTCGACCTCCTGCTCGCTGATCCGGCTGCCCGACTGCTCCTTGGCGAGCTTGACGAGGTTCGGCTTCAGGTTGACCAGGCTGAACACGATCAGCGTCAGGCAGAGCGCCGTCAGCGCCATCAGCCCGATCCGCTTGAGAAGGAAGACGCCCATGTGCCGTACCTCGCTGCCGTCGCCCGGGCCGTCGGCGGCCCGGGCAGGTCACTGGGGCAGGGGGCTCAGCCCTCCTTGATCCAGGTCGTCTCGAGGTGGATCTCGAAGGTCGGATGCATCTCGAGCCCGTTCACGTCCTCGGTCGTGTGCCGGAAGGTCTTGCGCCAGTAGGGCTGCACCAGGATGCCCGAGCCCTGGATGATCTTCTCCATCTTCTCCATCACCACCCGCCGCTTGTCGGCGTCGGCGATGGCGTAGGCCTCGTCGAGCAGCTTGTCGAACTCCGGGTCGGCGAACCCGGTCTCGTTCCAGGCCTCGCCCGACCTGTAGGCCAGCGCATAGACCTGCACCCCGAGCGGCCGCATGTTCCACTCGGTCGACGAGAAGGGGTAGCCGGTCCAGTTGTTCCAGAAGGTGTTCCCCGGCAGCACCGTCCGCTTCACGTTGATCCCCGCGTCGCGGAGCTGCGCCGCGACCGCGTCGCAGGTGTTGCGGTTGATGTCGTCGTCGATCGAAATGAGCTCGAGCTCGGTGTCGGCGTGACCCGCATCCGCCATCATCTGCTTCGCCTTGGCGGCGTCGCGGGCGATCGGGGGCAGGGGCGCGTATTCGGGGTGCATCGGGCCGACGTGGTGGTTCTCGGCGACGGTGCCGAGGCCCTGGTAGCCGAGGTCGAGGACGGTCGCATTGTCGACGCCGAGCTGGACCGCGTTCCGTACCTGCTGGTTGTCGAACGGCGGCTGCTTCACGTTCATCCGCACGCAGAGGGTGTTGGCGGTGACGGCTTCCTTGCGCGTCAGCCCGAGGCCGTCGAGGATCTCGACGTAGCTCGCCTGGGTCTCGTAGTTGGTGTGGATCTCCTGGGCCTCGAAGGCCGCGATCTGCGCCGAGGGGTCGGTGCCGTAGTCGACGTACTCGACGCCGTCGAGGTAGACCGGCCCCATGCCGTCGACGGTGTCGCCCCACCAGGTGCCGTTGGTGCGCCGCTTGTAGACCGCCTTGGCGCCGACGTCGCAGGAGACCAGCTCCCAGGGGCCGGTGCCGATCGGGCTCTTGGTGAGGTCGCCCTCGAAGCCGCGATGCACGATCAGCGCCGGATAGTCGACGAAGGCCGGGATGATGGTGATGTCGGGGTGGGGGAGCTTCAGCTTCACCGTCAGGTCGTCGACCTTGGTGATCGCGCCGTCGATGGCGCCGAAGGTGTCGCGGGTCTGCTCCTCCTGCGCGGTCGTCCCGTCGTCCTTCTTCACCTCGCCCATGAACGTCTCGGTGCCCTTCTTCTCGACGATCGCCGCCATCCGCGTCGCCATCGAGTTGTTGGGCACGTGCTGCTCGCACCAGCGCGTCAGGTTGAAGACGACGTCGTCGGCGGTGAAGTCGTCGCCGTTGTTCCACTTCACGCCCGGGCGGAGCTTCAGCGTGTACTCCGTTGCGTCCTCGTTGACTTCCCAGCTCTCGAGCAGCCAGGGCCGGAAGGTGAAGTCGACGGCATAGCGCACCAAGGGCTCGCAGAAGAGCCGCGCCTGGTTGCCTTTCTGCGACCAGTCGAAGACGCGCGGGTCGTCCATCCGCATCACCGCCTGCGCGATCTTCAGCGTCCCGCCGGGCGTGCCGGCCTCTTCCTGCGCCGCGGCCGGCTGCGCCAGCCCGAGCATGCCCCATGCCGCCGGCGCCGTGACGCCGAGGGCCGTCGCCATCGCAAGGAACTCGCGCCGGTCGATCTTGCCTTCGCGGGCCTCGCGCGCGAGCCCGGGTACCGCCGGGTGCACCGGCTTGCCATTGATCGTCGCGATGCCCATCGTTCTCTCCCTGTATCCTTCGCAGGACCCCGCGGGCATTGCAGAGCGATTTTCCCCTCGCGTCAACCTTTTCGGGGCCGGGGCCCGCAGATGGCCGGATCGGATGCGTATAATGAAGATTATGTTAATGCTGGATTGGCCGGGATGAGCCCCCGCGCGGTCGTGGTCTACGGCCCCACCGCCAGCGGCAAGTCGGCCCTGGCGCTCGCCCTCGCCGCGCGCGACGGCGGCGTCGTCATCAACGCCGACGCCGCGCAGGTCTACGCCTGCTGGCGGGTCCTTACCGCACGCCCCGGCGACGGCGACCTCGCGCGCGCGCCGCATCTCCTCTACGGCCACGTCGGCTGCGCCACGCGCTACTCGACCGGCGCCTGGCTCCGCGACGCCGCCGCCGGGCTCGCCGATGCGCGCGCGCGCGGCCTGCGGCCCATCGTCGTCGGCGGCACCGGCCTCTATCTCGCGGCGCTGACCGAAGGCCTCGCCGCGATCCCCGCGACGCCGCCGGAGCTTCGCGCTCGCTCCGAGGCGCTGATCCGCGCCGGCGGCCTCGGCGAGCTCCGCGCCGAGCTCGCCGCCCGCGACCCCGAGACCGCCGCGCGCCTCGACCCGGCGAACCCGCGCCGCGTCCAGCGCGCCTGGGAGGTCCTCGTCGCCACCGGCCGCGGCCTGGCGGCCTGGCACGCCGAGCCCGTGACGCCGTTGCTGCCGTCCAGGGATTGCGTCCGCGTCGCCCTGTGCCCGGAAATATCCACGCTGAATAATAACATAATGTTCAGATTTCATCAAATGCTCGAAGCCGGCGCCCTCGACGAGTGCCGCCGCTTCCTCGCCGCCGGCCTCGCCCCGGACCTGCCGTCCGCCCGCGTCCTCGGCGCCGCCCCGCTGTTCGCCTTCCTGCGCGGCGAGGCCGAGCTCGCCGCCGCCACCGAGGCCGCCGTCACCGCCACTCGCCAGTTCGCCAAGCGCCAGCGCACCTGGCTGCGCAACCGCTTCCCCGACTGGCCCGGCCTCGATCCCGCCGCCGACCCCCTCGCGGCAATCCCGCCGCACTGAGGCCGCGCCGGCCGTTGCGCAACGCTCGAAATCGTACGGCCGCTTTCTGTACGCTTTTCCATACGCATTCCAGCACGTGCAAACCCCTGACAACCCGAGCGGAATCCCCCTTTCGTCAGTCCCCGAACTGGAACCTGTGGAACCGCCCCAGCGCCTCCTCGATCCGCTCCTTGTCCCCTGCCCGCGGCCCGTCGATCCAGGTCCACTGCTGCACCATCAGCTCGCCGGCCCCCCGGTCCGCCTTGATGTCGATCGCCGCCGCCACCCGGTCCCCGACCAGCACCGGCAGCGCGAAATAGCCATACTGCCGCTTCGCCTTCGGCACGTAGGCCTCGAAGCGGTGCTCGTAGTCGAAGAACAATTTCAACCGCTTGCGCTGGATCACCAAGGGATCGAACGGCGACAGGACGTGCACCCCCTCCCCTTCCGCCGGCGCCGCCTCCAGCGCCTCCGGCACCGCCCAGTGCAGCGCCTTGCCCGCCCCCTCGACCGCCAGCGGCACCAGCCGCCGCCGCGCAACCCGCGCCTCGATCAGCGCAGCCATCAAGGGCTTGCGCGGCGCGTCCATGTAGCATGCCGAATCCAGGCTCGCGACGCCCTGCGCCCGCAGCGCCCGGTCGAGCAGATACTCCGTCACCTGCCGCCCCGTCGCCGCCTTCGGCCGGCTCTCCCAGCCGAAGTGCCGCCCGGTCAGCTCGTAGGTCTTCACCATCCCCGACCGGGCGCTGACCGTCAGCAGCCCGGCGAAGAAAGCGAGCTGCAGCGCCCGCTTGGACGGCTTTCGGCTCGCCCACGGATGGTCCTTCTCCACCAGCTCGTCGTCGTCGATGTCGCGGATCGACAGCGCCCCGTCCCGCCGCACCCGCTCGACGATCCGCCGCAGGTCGCCCGGTTTCACCGGCGCGAACCAGTTCCCCGGATGCTCGCGATAGGCCTTCATGTCGGGCACGAAGAACCGGTAGTCGGCGGTCGGGATATAGGCGAGCGCATGCGCCCAGTATTCAAAGACCGTCTTCTCCGCCGACTGCGCCACCGCCAGATCCGCCCGCCGGTACTCCGGGATCCGGCTCCAGAGGATATGGTGGTGCGACCGCTCGATCACGTTGATCGTGTCGATCTGCACGTAGCCCAGGTGCGCGACGGCCGCGGCGATCGCCTCCGGCCCCGCGCCGAAGGGCGCCGGCGTGTCCAGCCGCTGCGCGGCCAGCCAGATGCGGCGGGCCGCGTCCAGCGGCAGCGCGAGCGGGGTGCGGGGCTTCGCCGGCATCGGACGGACGTCATAGCACGCCGCGCGCCCCGCGCCAGCGCCCGGCTTGCAATCCCCCGGCACCGCGGGCATGGCTCGCGCGACAGCGGGGGCGACGGACATGGCGCGCAAGCCGGCCTGGGCGATCGAGCGCGAGCGCGAGCGGAGGGAGGCGCCGGCGACGGTCTGGCTCTTCGGCCTCCACGCCGTGCGCGACGCGCTCGTGAACCCGGCCCGGGTCCGGCGCCGCCTCGTCCTCACCCCGAACGCCGCCGAGCGGCTCGCCGACGCCGTCGCCGTCTCCGGCATGACCCCCGAGGTGTCCGACCCCCGCCGCTTCGCGGCGCCGCTCGATCCGCAGTCGGTCCACCAGGGCGCCGCCCTCGAGGCCGAGCCGCTCGACTGGGGCTCGCTGTCGGAGGTCTGCGCCCCGCGCGGCGGCGCGCCCCTCGTCCTCTTGCTCGACCGCGTCACCGACCCGCACAACGTCGGCGCCGTGCTCCGCTCGGCCGAGGTCTTCGGCGCCCGCGCCGTCGTCGCCCCGCGCCGGCACGCCGCCCCCGAGACGGGCGCGCTGGCCAAGTCCGCCTCGGGGGCGCTCGAGCGCCAGCCCTACCTGCGCGTCCCGAACCTCGCGAGCGCCATCGGCGCGCTGCGCGAGATGGGCTATGCCGTCGTCGGCCTCGACGGGGAAGCGGATCTCGAGCTCGCGCCGGCGCTCGTCGGCTTCGCGGGCGCGCCGCTCGCGCTCGCGCTCGGCGCCGAGGGGCCCGGGCTGCGGGAGCTGACCGGCAAGCTCTGCGACCGGATGGCGCGGATTCCGGCGGCCGGCAGCTTCGGCTCGCTCAACGTCTCGAACGCGGCGGCGGTCGCGCTCTATGCGGCGGCGATGTCACGCAAGGTGTGACATGTCGATCACAATTGCATCACCGGCCCTTCCCGATCAGGGGGTGCCGGCCCATATATGTGGCGAAGCAGCCGGCGTGGAACCGCCCTGCTTCATCTCACTGTCCCTCGTTCCAACTGGGCGCCCGGACATGGTTCGGGCGCCTTTTTCATGGCGACGACGGGCCTGCGGGTTCGTCGGCCCGTCGGGAGCGTGATTTCGCGCTTTAACTCCCCGCGGGCGCGGCTATACTCCGCCGCCATGAATGGAGAGGCACAGAGCTTCGCGATCGGGACGGGCGGCCGGCTGGGCGCCCTGCTGCTGCTTAGCCGCCTCTGAGCGTGCCCGGGTCCGGCGCGCGCGCTCAGAGGTCGAGCCCGACGCGCCAGAGAAGCCTCCCAGTCCAAGGATCAGCAGAATGACCGACCCGAACCCGCGCTCGCGCGTCCTCATCTTCGACACCACCCTCCGCGACGGCGAGCAGTCTCCCGGCGCCACCATGACGCTCGAGGAGAAGCTGCAGATCGCGACGCTCCTCGACGAGATGGGCGTCGACATCATCGAGGCGGGGTTCCCGATCGCCTCCGACGGCGACTTCGAGGCCGTGACGCGCGTGGCCCAGGTGGCGCAGGACGCGGTGATCTGCGGGCTCGCCCGGGCGAACTACAAGGACATCGACCGCTGCTGGGAGGCGGTCCGGCATGCGCGGCGTCCGCGGATCCACACCTTCATCGGGACCTCGCCCCTGCACCGGGCGATCCCGAACCTCGACATGGACCAGATGGCGGAGCGGATCCACGAGACGGTCACGCATGCGCGGAACCTCTGCGACAACGTGCAATGGTCGCCGATGGACGCGACGCGGACCGAGCACGACTACCTCTGCCGGACGGTCGAGATCGCGATCAAGGCCGGCGCCACCACGATCAACATCCCCGACACCGTCGGCTACACCGCGCCGCTCGAGAGCGCCGAGATCATCCGCATGCTGCTCGAGCGCGTGCCCGGCGCCGACGATGTGGTGTTCTCGACCCACTGCCACAACGACCTCGGGATGGCGACGGCGAACAGCCTCGCCGCGGTGGCGGCCGGCGCGCGGCAGATCGAATGCACCATCAACGGCCTCGGCGAGCGGGCGGGCAACACCGCGCTCGAGGAGGTGGTGATGGCGATGAAGGTCCGGCACGACATCATGCCGTTCCACACCGGCGTCGACGCGACGCGGATCATGCAGGCGTCGCGGCTGGTCGCGACGGTGTCCGGCTTCCCGGTGCAGTTCAACAAGGCGATCGTCGGCAAGAACGCCTTCGCCCACGAGAGCGGCATCCACCAGGACGGGATGCTGAAGAACGCGCAGACCTTCGAGATCATGCGGCCGGAGGACGTCGGCCTGAATGCGACCTCGCTGGTCATGGGCAAGCACTCCGGGCGGGCGGCGCTGCGCGCCAAGCTGCACGAGCTCGGCTACGACGTGGGCGACAACCAGCTCAACGACGTCTTCGTGCGGTTCAAGGAACTCGCCGACCGCAAGAAGGAGGTCTACGACGACGACCTCGTCGCGCTGATGCAGGACACCGGCACCAACGCCGCCAACGACCGGATCCAGGTGAAGTCGCTGAAGGTGGTCTGCGGCACCGACCGGCCGCAGACGGCCGACCTGGTGCTCACGATCGACGGGGCCGAGCAATCCACGCATGCGACGGGCGACGGGCCGGTCGACGCGGCCTTCAACGCGGTCCGGGCGCTCGTCCCGCATGACGCCCGGCTCCAGCTCTACCAGGTGCATGCCGTCACCGAGGGGACCGACGCGCAGGCGACGGTCAGCGTCCGGCTCGAGGAGGACGGCAAGATCGCGACGGGACAGTCGGCGGACACCGACACCATCGTCGCCTCGACCCGCGCCTACGTGAACGCGGTCAACAAGCTCCTGGTCCGGCGGCTGAAGACGGCACCCGAGGCGCAGAGCGCCTGACCGGGGAGTGCCGGCCTCGGGGGCTGAAGCCCCCGCTCGGCCGGCGCTAGGAACCGGGTCGTGTCCCCCTGCGTGGTGCAGATACCGGGCAGGGCGCCAACGCGGGCCACGGGACCGGTCGGTCGGATGCCGGCCGTCATGCGGAAGCGCGTCCGCCGCAATCGCCCCGCGGCCCGTCCGCCCTCCGCGGTCCCTCCCCGCCGGGCCCCGACCCCCGGCGGCCGCCCCGCCTCCCCCTTCTCCTATCGGGTAGTGCCTGGGGGGTCGAGGGGGGCGGCGAGCGCCCCCCTCGGGCCGCCCCGAGACCCATTCGGTCCTCCGGGAGCAAGGGAGGCAGCGCCCGGGCCTTCGGCCCAGAGGCCCGCGCATGCGGGCGACGGCGCCAAAGCGCCGCGGGCCCCCTCCCGCCCCTCTCCGGGCGGAAGCTGCATCGCTGCCAGGGACACGACCGCACAGGAGCGCGTTTGCGATCGCCGGGCCCCTACCCGAAGGCGCTGTCCTTCTCGACGAAGCGCACCGTGCCGGCCTTCACCTGGGCCTGGATCGCCTTGGTGATCTCGATCTGCGCCGACTCGCCCTCCTTGCGGCTGAGGTCGCCGATGCCGGCCATCTCCTCGACGTAGCGCTCGGAGAGCCGGCGGGGCAGGTTCTCGAGGATGAAGGGCACCGTCGCACTCGCCTGCGCCTCGCCGAGCTTCAGCGCCTTCAAGAGCACCTCCTCGGGCACGTCGCGCAGCACCCCGGCGACGTCGCGGCCGTGCAGCCGGACGGCGATGTCCTCGAAGGTGAACATCGTCCGCTGCACGTCCTGCGCCAGCGACGGCTCCTGCGCCTCCAGGTAGCTCAGGAACCCCTCGCGCACGTCGGTCGAGATGTTGTTCATCAGCCCGGCGATCAGGTCGGCCGGCCGGCGCTTCGACAGGTTCCGCTGCAGCACCGACAGGAAGTCGCGCTCGATCGCGCCCTCGATCGACGTGGCGATCGGCGGGTCGAGCTGCGGGACGCGCGACAGCCGCAGCACCACCGACTGGGCGAAGCCGCGGTCGAGCCGCTCCAGCACGCTCGCGGCCACCTCGGCGCGCATCTCCGACAGGACGACGGCGGCGGTCTGCGGGTGCTCGGCCTGCAGGAAGTTGGCGAGCGTCGGGACCGGCGTGTCGTTGAGACGCTCCCAGACCGAGCGGACCTCGCTGCGCTGGCGCCCCTCGATCAGCCGCTTCACCTCGTCCTCGTCGTCGAGGACGGCCGAGAGCAGCTTGTGCGCCGCCTTGGACCCGCCGGAGATCTCGGGGCCGGTGGTCAGCAGCTCCAGGAACTCCATGATCACCGCGTCCAGCACGTCCTGGTTGATCTTGCCGAGGCCGCCGATGGCGCGGGCGAAGCGCGCCATGTCGGGCTCGGCGAGGTCGCGCAGGAAGCCCGCGGCGAGCTCGGGGCCGATCGCGGTCAGGATCATCGCCGCCTTCTCGATCGGCGCGGGCGCCAGCGCCGGCAGCCGCGGCCGGGCGGGCCTGGCCGGGAGCATCGCGGTGTCGGGGTTCATTGCGTGTAGCTCCGGACCAGGGCGCCGGCGAGCAGGCTCCAGCCGTCGGCGATGACGAAGAAGGCGAGCTTGAAGGGCAAGGACACGACGGCCGGCGGCACCATCATCATGCCCATGGACATGAGGACCGCCGCGACGACGAGGTCGATGACCAGGAACGGCAGGAAGATCAGGAAGCCGACCTCGAACCCGCGGCGGATCTCGGAGAGGAGGAACGCCGGCACGAGGAGCGAGAGCGGCGTCTCCGCCCCGTCCGGCGCCGGGGCGGCGCCCGCGGGCGCCGCGTCGCGCAGCATGTCGAGGGTCGAGGGGTCGACGCGGCCCTGCATGAAGACGCGGAAGGGCTCGATCGTCGGGGCGAAGGCGTCCTCCGGCGCCAGCTGGCCCGCGACCATCGGCTCGACGCCATCGTGCCAGGCCTGGGTGAAGACCGGCTCCATGACGAAGTAGGTCAGGAACAGCGCCAGGCTGATGATCATCATGTTGGGCGGCGCCTGCTGCACCCCGATCGCCTGCCGCAGGATCGACAGCACCGTCACCATGAACGGGAAGCAGGTCACCATGATCGCGAGCCCGGGTGCCAGCGACAGCAGCGTGATCAGCAGGAAAAGCTGGACAGTCCGGAGGCTGAAGGACTGGCCGTCCCCGAGGTTTATCGAGATTTCCTGCGCCGCCGCCGCATGCGCGACGAGCATGAGCGCGACCACCGCCGAAGGCAGTGCCAAGGCCCGGACAACGGTTGCCATCCGGTTAATGCTCGGGGGCGAAATCATGCGTTTTCAACATGTTATGCCACATGCTCGACCCCGAGCATGCCCCCTTGTCCGGGCCCTCAAAGCTCGTTCGAAAAGTCGGCGACCTCGGTCAGCCGCACGCCGAGCCGCCCGGAGTCGTCCCCGATCTCCTGCAGCTCGCCGCGCGCGATCAGCCGGTCGCCGATGTAGAGCTCGACCGGATCGTCGATCGTCGAGTCGAGCGTCAGCACCGAGTCCCGGCGCAGCTCGACGAGCTCGCTGACCAGCGGCCGCGCCTTGCCGACCGAGATCGTCACCTCGATCGGCACGCCGAGGAACGCCCCGCTGCGCGCCTGCCGCGTCACCCGCTCGGCAGCCTCGGGCGCCGGAGCCGCGGCCGGTGCCGGCGCCTCGGCCGGCTCGTCATCCATACTGTCTTGGCTCATCGCTCTCGCCGCTCCTGCCCGGTTCGAGATGCGCGGCGATGCAGGCCCGGATCTGCGCGATGCATCCCGCAAGGTCGAGGTGGTCGTAGCCCTGGTCCCAGAAGATCTGCGCCTCCCGCGGCAAGAGCTCCGGCGCCTCCTCGACGGTCGCCTGCAGCCCGCGCCGCGCCAGCAGCCCGCGCAGCCGCACCGCCACCTCCGGCGCACAGCGCAGCCGCGGCCGCGCGTCCGGCGCATGCGCGACGGCGCGCTCGACGATGCGGGCGATCTCGGCGCCGAGCCCGGCCTCGGCAAGCGCCGGCACGATCGCCTCGGCGAGCGCCAGCACGGTCGGCGCGAGGCTCGCCGCCACGTGCCGCCGCGCCGCCTCGTTGGTGACGCGCGCGTCGGCGATCGCCTCGACCAGGTCGCTGGTCAGCCGGTTCTCCTCGTCGAGGAAGCTCTCGGCCGCCATCGACTGGCCGGCGAGGAAGCCCTCGTTATAGGCCTCCTCGCGCATCGACTCGAGCCGGCGCTCCTCGAAGCGCGACCCGGGCCCCGAGGCCGGGGCGAACTTCTCCAGGCGATAGGCGCTCATGATCCTGCGGGCTCCTTCTGGCTCTCGGGGGATTCGATCCAGCTCCTGAGCACCGCGGCCGAATCCTCGCCGCGGCTGGTGATGACCTCGCGCAGCCGCTCGATCTTGTTGACGGTCTGTGCGGGCAGATCGAGGACGTCGTGCGGCGGCGCGGCCCGCCGCTGCGGCTCCGCCGCCGGCTCGCGCGGGCCGGTCAGCTCGGGGATGTTGATGACCGGCGGCCGCCCCATCATCGGCCGCAGCACGAAGACGATCAGCGCCAGCACGATCGCGCCCAGCACGCCGAGCTGCGCCAGCCGCCCGCCCCAGACGTCGAGGAACTGCGACCCTGGCCGCTCCACGGCCGTGCCCTGATCCGGCGTCGGGATGAACTCGAGCGACTCGATCGTGACCGTGTCCCCGCGCGAGGCATCGAAGCCGATAGCCGACTGCACCAGCTGCCGCAGCGTATCCATCTCCTCCTGCGGCCGCGGCGCCCAGGCGTCCTTGCCGTCGGCGCCCTTGGTGGTGATCCCGTCGACCATCACCGCGACGCTGACCTTCCTGATCTGCCCCGGCTGGACCACCCGCTCGCGCTTGGTCTCGGAAATCTCGTAGTTCTGCCGCTCGTGGCTCGTCGTCGCGTTGCTCTTCGACCCGCTCTTGTTGCCGCTGACGTCCCCGTCGGGGAGGTTGCTCGCCACCGTCACCGACGGCGAGTCACCCTGGGCGTTCTGCGAGCTCTCCTCGGTGTCCGAGCTGACCGCGACCTGGCTCTGCGGATCGACCGTCCGTTCGCTGATCGTCTGGCTGTCCATGTCGGCGTCGACATTGACCTCGACGATAGCCCTCCCCGGCCCGACCCGCGCCTCCAAGAGCCGCTGGATGTTCGCCCGCATCGTCTCCGCCCGAGCGTTCGGGCTCCCAGGCCCGTTCAGCGCGTCCTCCTTGCCGGCGAGCACCACGCCCTTCGCGGCATCGATCACCGCCACCGCCTCGGGCGCCACGCCCGCAACCGCCGACGACACCAGATACCGGATCGCCTCCGCCTGCGGCCGCTCGAGCTCGCCCCGCGCCATCGTCACCGTGACGGACGCCGACCCCGCCGGCGTCCGCGAGAATGGCTGCGACACCGGGTTCGCCAGATGCACCCGCGCCGCCCGCACGTTGGGCGAACCAGTGATCGTCCGCGCCAGCTCGCCCTCCTTGGCGCGCCAATAGGCCGCGTCGAACATCTGGCTCGTGGTCCCGAAGCCCGACAGGTTGTCGAGGATCTCGTACCCCGCCGGCCCGCCCGCCGGCAGCCCCTTGGCCGCCAGCGACATCCGGATGCGGTCGCGCACCGACCGATCGACCAGGATCGAGCTGCCGTCCACCTGATACGGCACCCCCTCGGCCTCGAGCTCGGCGATCACCTCGCCGGCCGCCGCCGCGTCGAGCCCCGAATAGAGCATGGCATAGGAGGGCGCCGTCGCGACCCGGCTGATCCCGAAGATCGAGGCGACGACGGCAAGCGCGGCGAGCACGCCGATCAGCCGGCGGCGCGGGTCGAGTCCGTCCCAGAGGCCCTTCAGCTGCTTCACCGCCAACTCACTCCCAACGCGCCGGCCGGATACTCCGCGGCTCATGCTTAAGATTTCGTAACCGGACCCCCTGCCCGCTAACCTTCGGGCATTGGTTGACGCATCCGGGGTCTTGCCCGCCGCCCCTTAAGGTTCGGTTAGGGATGCCGGGTTTACCTGTGGCCGAAACACGAACCTTAACCCGGGGTTGCGATGACCGACGTCGTTGAGATCGCCGAGGCGGCGCCCGCGCCGAGGCCCAAGGGCAAGCTCGGGCTGATCGTCGGCCTGGTCGCCGCGCTCGCGCTCGGGGGCGGCGGATTCTACGCGGTCTATGCGGGGCTTTTGGATCCCGGGAAGCTCCTCGGCGGTGGCGGCCACGGCGGCGGCCACGGGGCGGAGGGAGAGTCCGGTGCGGCGTCGGTCGTCGGCGATGTGGCCTTCGTCGCCCTTGACCCGATCATGATCTCGCTGGCGCCGAATGCGTCCGCCAAGCACCTGCGCTTCTCGGGTCAGCTCGAGGTCGCGCCTGCCCATGCCGCCGAGGTCGCGGCGCTGATGCCGCGCGTTCTCGACGTCCTCAACACCTACCTGCGCGCCGTCGACGTCAGGGACCTGGAGGCGCCGGCGGCGCTGGCGCGGCTCCGGGCGCAGATGCTGCGGCGGATCCAGGTCGTCACCGGCGAGGGCATGGTGAGGGACCTGCTCGTGACCGAATTCGTGCTTAACTAGGAGATCCCGATGGAGCTCTTGATGAACGGCCTGTTGATGGCGGGGACGCTGTTCGCGGGGGGCTACTGCTGGATCCTGGCCCGCCGGGTCCGCGACCTGAAGTCGCTCGACAAGGGCCTCGGCGGCGCGATCGTCACGCTCACCCGCCAGATCGAGCTCGCCCGGACCACGCTCGACGAGGCGAAGAGCTCGTCGCGCGACACCTCGAAGGAGCTGAGCCAGCTCGTCGCCCGCGCCGACGGCGCCGCCGGGCAGCTTCGCATCCTGCTCGCCGCGGCCCCGGTCCCGCCGGCCCCCGCCGCCCCTGCCTTCGGGCCGGCGGCTGCTCCCGCCGCTCCGGTCGCGCCCATCGCCGCAACCCGCGCCCCCGCGCCGGACCCCGTCAGGGAGCCAGCCGCGGTGCGGCAGCCGATCGCGCTGCCCGAGCCCGCGCACGAGCCCGAGCCGATGCCGCACATGGGCGACGTGCCGAAGCCGCGGGCGCTGGCGCCGGTCGAGAACCCGCTGCGGCGGCGCGAGCGCAGTATCCCGGCGACGCCGCGCAGCGAGGACGAGATCCTCGAGGCGCTGACCGCCCTGGCCGGAGGGCGCTGATGGACGGGATAAGGCCGGCGCTCGGGGGCGCGGGCCTCATCGTCTTCTGCTTCGTCGCCTCGGCGGTGCTCCGGCTCAGCGACGATGGCTTCGCCCTGGCGCAGGGGCTCGCCGGCAGCGCGGCGCCCGCGCCCGACGCGCCAAGTGGCGCCGACAGCGCGGCGCTGATGACGGCGCTGCAGGAGCGCCAGAAGCAGCTCGACGCCGAGGAAGCCCGGCTCGCCGACCGCAAGCAGAGCCTCAGTGTCGCTGAAGCGAAGCTCGACGAGCAGCTGGCCGCCTTCGACAAGGCGCAGAAGAACCTAGAGAAAACCCTCGCGCTCGCCGACGGCGCCGCCGAGAAGGACATCGAGCGGATGACGACCGTCTACGAGAACATGAAGCCGGCCGACGCCGCCCGCATCTTCGAGAAGATGGACGTGAACTTCGCCGCCGGCCTCCTCGCCCGGATGCGGCCCGACGTCGCGGCCAAGGTGCTGACCGGCATGAACGCCGAGAACGCCTACGCCGTCACGCTGACGATCGCCAGCCGCAACCACGCGGTCCCGACCCGGTAGGCTTGAGCCTTTCTTAACGCCCCGCCCGCTAAGTCGGGCCAACCCCTCGCGGAAGCGTCGCAAGCACGGATGGAGCCATGATCGGGATCGCCGGGATCGCCCTCGTCGTCGTGATGGTCTTCGGCGGCTACACGCTCGCCGGCGGCAAGCTCGGCATCGTCATCGAGGCGATGCCGCACGAGCTGATGACGATCTTCGGCGCCGCCATCGGCGCCTTCGTGATCGGCAACGACAAGCACGGGATCAAGCACACGCTCAAGGACATCTCCAAGGTGTTCAAGGGCCCGCACTGGAAACCCAAGGACTTCCAGGATCTGCTCTGCCTGATGTTCCAGCTGATCCGCATCGCCCGCTCGAATCCGGTCGAGCTCGACCAGCACATCGAGGACCCGGGCGCCTCGTCGATCTTCGGCACCTATCCGAAGATCCTCGCCGACTCGGAAGCGGTAGCGCTGATCTGCGACACGCTGCGGTCGGCCAGCATGAACTACGACGACCCGCATCAGGTCGAGGAAGTCCTGACCAAGCGGATCGAGAAGAACTACACCGAGGCGCAACACTCGGCCCACACGCTGCAGCTGATGGCCGACGGCCTCCCCGCCCTCGGCATCGTCGCCGCGGTCCTCGGCGTCATCAAGACGATGGCCTCGATCGACCAGCCGCCGGAAATCCTCGGCAAGATGATCGGCGGCGCGCTGGTCGGAACGTTCCTCGGCGTCTTCCTCGCCTACGGCTTCGTCGGCCCCTTCGCCGCCCGCGTGAAGGGCGTGATCGACGAGGACCAGCACTTCTACAACCTGATCCGCGAGGTCATGGTGGCGGCGCTGCACAACCACGCCCCCAACATCTGCGTCGAGGTCGGCCGGCAGAACACGCCCGCGAACCTCCGCCCCTCCTACAACGAGCTCGAGGACGCGCTCCGCGCCTCGAAGCAGAGCCTCGCCGCATGATCCGCGCGGCGATCGGCGCCGCGGCCCTCGTCGCAGCGGCACCCGCGCTGGCGGCCGAGGGCGGCGCGATCCGCGGCGGCGAGCACGCCGGCTTCACCCGCATCGTGCTCGAGATCGAGCCAACCACCGAGTGGTCGCTCGAGACCTCGGCCGACCGCGCGACGATCCGCTTCCCCGGCCGTGACCTCGCCTTCGACACGGGCGACGTCTTCGCGCGAATCCCGCAGACCCGCATCCGCAGCGTCGAGGCGAGCGCGGCGAACAGCGGCACCGAGATCGCGGTTGCGCTCGGTTGCGACTGCCGCGTCAGCGCGTCCTTCGTCGGTGCCCGCTGGCTGGCGCTCGACGTCGCCGACCGCGACGCCGCGACCGCCCCGGCGCCGGTGGCGGCCGCGCCGCAGGAGACGCCCGAGCAGCGCGCCCGCCCCGAGCACGACGCCGTCGCCTCGGCCGAGGACGTGCTGATCCGCCAGATCGAGCGCGCCGCCGACCAAGGCATCATCCGCATGTCCAGCCCCCCGGCGAAGACGGAGGCCGCCGCCGCCCCGGCTCCGGCGCCCGCGCCTGTGCCCAAGACCGCCCCGGTATCGGCGAAGCCCATGGCATCGCCGTCGCAGGACGACGACACCCGCTTCGAGCAGGAACTCGCCTCGCTCCTCGCCGGCGACCAGGTGGCGGCGACGACGGTCTACGACCGCGACAGCCGCGCCGCGCTCGCCGCGCAGGCGGCGGCCGCGGGCGCCCCGCCGCCGATCTGCCTGCCCGACGAGAAGTTCGACGTCGCCTCCTGGTCGAACGGCCAGCCATTGTCGGCGCAGCTCCCGGCCCTGCGCAGCCAGCTCGTCGGCGAGTTCGACGCCCCCGACCCCGAAGGCCTCGGGCGCCTCGCCCGCCTTTACATCCGCTTCGGCTTCGGCGCCGAGGCCGAGTCGCTGCTCGCGGGCTTCGACGGCGGCCCCGAGCCCGAGGACCGGGCGCTCCTCGTCGACATGGCCCGCGCCGTCGAGGGCCGGACCGCGACGCCCGACGGCCCGCTGGCGGTCGCGCCCTCCTGCCCCGGCCAGCACGGCCTCTGGCAGGCGCTCGGCGGCGTAGCCCCGGCATGGCGCGACGCGGCGAGCTTCGTGTCGGTCCAGGCGGCCTTCCAGGCACTGCCGCCCGACCTGCGCGCGCTGGTCGGCCCGGGCTTCGCGGCGCGGCTGATCGACGCCGGCCACCCGGCCGAGGCGCGCGTCATCTACGACACCACCGTTCGGCCCGGCGAGGAGCAGGGCGCGAGCCTGATGCTGGTCGGCGCCCGGCTCGCGGCGCTCGACGGGCATCCGACCGAAGCGGCGCAGGCGATGGCCGGGCTCGTCGAGAGCGACGGCAGCGTCTCGGTCGAGGCCCTCACCGACCTCGTCCGGCTGGCCCTCGACGAGCGCATGGCGATCCCCGACAAGACCGTCACCGACCTGCGCGCCGCGGCGCTGCAGTACCGCGGCGACACGCGCGAGGCCGACCTACGCGGACTCCTCGTCGAAGCGCTGGCGCGGCGGGCGGAGCTGACAACGGCGGTGGCCGAGGCGCGGGCGGCCGCGCGCGACCTGCCCGCCGACGCTGCGTCCTTCGACGCGCTGGCGGTGCGCCTCATGACCGAGGCCGATCCGGCATCCGTCGGCCCGGCCGCCTACGCCGGGACCGTCCTCGACTCAACCGACCTGATCGCCGCGACGGCCGCCGACGACCCGGCGCGCACCACGATCGCCCGGCAGCTGGTGGCGCTGGGCCTGCCCGACCCGGCGCTGAAGGTCATCGCCCCGACGCTCGCCGCGGGCACCGAGCCCGCGCGGCTGGTCGCGGCCGAGGCCCACGTCCAGCAGGCGGACCCGGCGGCGGCACAGGCGGCACTCGGCACCCTCGCCGGCCCCGAATCGGCCAGCGTCCGGGCGCGCGCCTTCGCGCTCGACGAAGCCTACGGCGCCGCGCATGCGGCGCTCGCCCGCGGCGGGCTGGCGTCCACCGGCTACGCCTGGCCGGCCGGCGACTGGGCGGCGGCGAAGGCCGCGGCCCCGGACGATCCCGATCGCCAGGCGATGGCCGGCTGGATGGAGGCGCGCGGCGCCCCCGCCCCCGCCCCGGCTGCCGATCCCGCGAAGCTCCCGCCCGACCAGGCGTTCCAGCAGCCGCTGCCGCCCCTCGACAAGCCAAGCCTCGGCGCGGCGCGGCAGCTCCTCGCGGCCGGCGGGCAGGTCGGCGGCTTCGTGCAGGGCGTGCTGGCCGGCAACTGACGGCTCGCGCGCCGCGCAGATTCCCCTTGTTCGCGCGACAATGAGAGCAGGCCGACCGCGCGCGGACAACCGCGACCAATGATTTCCCCGCGGTTAACGCGCGCAGGGAATATCAAGTAAAAACAATGGCATGACTTTTGCCCGACACCCGCTCCCGCACCGGCCGCACTCACCGGGGATGGATGCGGCCGGTACGGCCGAGGTGGGTCATCCCGATATCGCCGGGGTCCTTGAGGCCGAAGCCGAGGGCACGGTCGATGCCGATGTGCAGGGTCCAGGCGAGCGCGACCGTCGCGGCGCCGTCGCTGCGGGTGGCGAACCACAGGCAACCGACGAGGGCCGGGCCGACGTAGGTGTGGGCGGCGTCGTAGACTATCGCCGCCCGCCGGTCGTCGAGCAGCCGGCCGAGGAGCGACAGGTCGGGGGCGACCAACGCGACGGCGAACAGCCCCCAGGGCGGCCCGACGCGCCAGGCGAGCGCCGCCGCCAGCAGCGCGACGACGAGCGCCTCGACGCGCAGCAGGCGGCGGATGCCGGTCATTCAGCTGCGCCGGCGACGGCGGTCGCGGGCGGGCGCGTCGCCGCCGAGGCCGTCGGACGGCGACGAAAAGCCGCCGAGGCGGGCGGCGATGGTGTCGAGGTCGGGGACAGGGCCGGGCGGGGTCGATTCCAGGGCGGCGCGCATCGCGGCCAGGTGCGCCGGCGTCGTGCCGCAGCAGCCCCCGATGATCGTCGCGCCGCAGTCGCGGGCCAGCACCGCGTAGTCGGCCATCAGCTCGGGGGTGCCGTCGTAGTGGATATGGCCGTCGTGGAACTTCGGGATGCCGGCGTTGCCCTTGGCGATCACCGGCAGCGCCGGGTGTGCGGCGCGGAAGCCCAGCACGGTGCGGAGGAGGTCCGAGGCCCCTACCCCGCAGTTGGCGCCGAAGGCGAGCGGCTGCTCCGGAAGGCCCGCGACCAGCTCGACCATGCCGGCCGAGGTCAGCCCCATCATGGTGCGGCCAGCGGTGTCGAAGCTCATCGTGCCGCACCAGGGCGCGCCGGTCCGGGCAATGCCCATGGCCGCCGCGGCATACTCGTCCGGCGCCGAGATGGTCTCGACCCAGAGGAGGTCGGCGCCGCCGGCGAGCAGCCCCCGCGCCTGCTCCTCGAAGATGTCGGCCGCGTCCTCGATCGTCAGCGGCCCGAGCGGCGCCATGATCTCGCCGGTCGGACCCATGGACCCCGCGACCACGACCGGGCGCCCGGCCGCGTCGGCGGCCTCGCGGGCGATGGCGGCGGCGATACGGTTGAGGTCGAAGACCCGGCCCTCGGCCTCGTGCAGCTTGAGCCGGCTCGCATTGCCGCCGAAGCTGTTGGTCAGGAAGACGTCGCTGCCGGCCCCGATCGCGCCGTCATAGAGCGCGCGGACCTTCCCCGGCTCGGTCTCGTTCCAGAGCTCCGGCGCCTCGCCCGACGCGAGGCCCATGTTGAAGAGGTTCGTGCCCGTCGCCCCATCGGCGAGGATCCACGGGCGGTCGGCGAGGAGGGTCTCGAGCGAGGTCGGCATCGCGGTCACGCCTGTTCCAGCGCGGCCTGGGCGATCGCCCGAATGCGCGCGACCATGGAGCGCAGCCCGTTGGAGCGCTGCGACGAAAGGTGCTGGTCGAGGCCGAGCCGGCCGAGCTCGGCCGGGGCATCGACGGCGAGAACCTGCTCGGGACGGAGACCCACGTACAGCGCGTGCAGGACCGCGATCAGCCCGCGCACGATCAGCGCGTCGGAGTCGCCCAGGAAGTCGAAGGTCGCGGCCGGGCCGGCGCCGTCCCAGCGCGGCACGATCCAGACCTGGCTGGCGCAGCCCTCGACCTTGGTCGCCGGCACCTGCAGCCCCGGGTCGAGCGGCGGCATCGCGCGGCCGAGCTCGATCACGTAGCGGTAGCGGTCCTCCCACTCCTCGAGGAGGGCGAAGTCGTCGGCGATCTCTTCGAAGCGGGCGGTGGCCATGGCCGGATCCTTGCTGCCGAGACGATGTAGGCGCTCGCGGGCGCGGGGTCCAGTGGCCGCGTTTTGCCCTTCCCAACCGGGCCGCGAGGCACTATCGGAAGGGGCATGACCGGCCGCCCCTCCGTGCGTAAAGGCTTGACGTTGCTGGCGGCCGCCGGTGTCCTCTGCGGCTGCTCGATGCAGATCCCGAACTTCCTCGGCCGCGAGGGCACCGGCGGGGACGGCTACTACCAGCTCCGGCCGAAGCCGCCGCCCGAGCCCGTCGCGATGGCGATCCGGAGCGCGACGACCGAGCAGGCGCTCTACGGCACGATCCTGCGGGTCGACGGGCTGGCGCCGACCTGGGGCTACCATTCGGCGGCGCTCCGGCCGCTCGCCACCGGGCCGGACGCGAACGGCTACCTGGCCTTCCAGTTCCTGGCGGTGCCACCGGCCGGGTCGATGCCGGTCGGCGCGCCCCAGACACGCGAGATCTCGGCCGCGATCTTCGTGCCGAACATCTCGGTCGGGAAGTTGCGCGGGTTGCAGGTGCGCGGCGTGGGCGGGCAGGTCCAGACCCTGCCGCTCCGGCCGCGATGAGCGCGCTCCGGGCGCACGCGATCCGCCGCGGGCCGGTCGAGGGCGCCGTCGACCGGGTCATCCTCGACTACCGCCAGCGGTTCCTGCGGCGAAAGCGGCTGGAGACGAAGGGCGGCCGGGTGCTGCTGATCGATCTGCCCGAGACAGTCTCGCTGGAGGACGGCGACGGGCTGGTGCTAGAGGGCGGCGAGCTGGTCGCGGTCGAGGCGGCGGAGGAGCCGCTGGCCGAGGTCGTCGCCGACGGCGCGGCGCTCGCCCGCATCGCCTGGCACGTCGGCAACCGGCACACGCCGGCCGAGATCGGCGCCGGGCGGATCCTGGTGCAGCGCGACCACGTGATCGAGGACATGCTGGCGCGGCTCGGCGCCCAGGTCCGGCACGTGCGGGCGCCGTTCCGCCCCGAGGGCGGCGCCTACGGCCACGGCCGGACGCACGGGCACCACCACGGCGGCGCCGGCGACGATCCGCACGGCCACGAGCATTGAGCGAGGCTCCCGGGCTGCGCGCGGCGCAGATCCTCGCCGCCTGGTTCTCGCCCGGCTACCCAATCGGCGCCTACAGCTACAGTCACGGGCTCGAATGGGCAGTCGAGGCCGGGACGGTGCGCGGCGGCGCCGACCTCGTGGCCTGGATCGCGGACGTCGTCGAGCATGGAGCCGGCCGCTCCGACGCCGTGCTGCTCGCCACCGCCTGGCGCGCGGACGATCCCGCGCCCGTGGCCGCGCTCGCCGAGGCGCTGGCGCCCTCGACCGAGCGGCACCTCGAGACGATGGCGCAGGGCACGGCCTTCGCCCGCGTCACCGCGGCGGCCTGGGGAATCGACGTTCCCGATGCGGCCTATCCGGTGGCGGTCGGCGTCGCGGCCCGGCGCCTCGGGCTGCCGCTGGCCGCGACGGCGACGCTCTACCTGCAGGGCTTCGCCGCCAACCTCGTGTCGGCCGGCGTCCGGCTGGTCCCGCTCGGCCAGACCGAGGGGCAGCGGATCCTCGCCAGGCTGATCCCCATCGCGGCGGCCGTCTCCGAGGCGGCGCTCGCCGCGCCCGAGGACGCCGTCGGAGGGATAGCGCTCGCCGCCGACCTCGCGGCGATGCAGCACGAGACCCAGTACACGCGGCTCTATCGGTCGTAGCGCTCGGCCTCGAGCCGGGCGATCCGCCGCTCGCGACGGTGCATCGCACCGGCGAGGAGCGCCGGGACGTTCGCGAGCCCATCGATGCGGCGGTTCATGCCCGCAAACCCTTCGCGCACCTCCGTGCGAAGCTCTGCGAGTTCGCGACGCATCTCCGCGCAGGCTCCGGCGAGCTCGTGCGCATCTCCCGAATGAGGCGGATCGCATCGCTGTCTATCTCGCTGGACATCCAGCCCTCCAATGGCGCCACGCCCTCGTGACATTGTGGATGGCTCAGGTCGTTTCAATCCTCCTGCCAGCCCCTTGCGCTCGGGCCGGTTTCGGCGACTCTGCCAGCTGTGACGAACGGAGGCCCCCCGATGACCGAACCGACGAAATCCCCGAACGGGCCGCTCCGGGTCGGGATCGGCGGGCCGGTCGGGGCCGGCAAGACGGCGCTGATGGACCAGCTCTGCAAACGGATGCGCGGCCGCTGGCAGGTCGCGGCGATCACCAACGACATCTATACGCGCGAGGACGCCGAGTTCCTCATGCGCAGCCAGGCCTTGCCGCTGGAGCGGATCATCGGCGTCGAGACCGGCGGCTGCCCGCACACGGCGATCCGCGAGGACGCCTCGATCAACCTCGCGGCGGTCGACGAACTCAACCGGCGGTTCCCCGACCTCGACCTGATCCTGATCGAGTCGGGCGGCGACAACCTCTCGGCGACCTTCTCGCCGGAGCTCGCCGATCTCACGCTCTACGTCATCGACGTCTCGGCCGGCGACAAGATCCCGCGCAAGGGGGGGCCGGGCGTCACGCGCTCGGATCTGCTCATCATCAACAAGATCGACCTCGCGCCGCACGTCGGCGCCTCGCTCGACGTGATGGACCGCGACTCGCGCCGGATGCGCGGCGAGCGGCCGTTCCAGTTCGCCTCGATCCGCGACGGCGTAGGCGTGCCGGAAGTCATCGCCTTCATCGAGACCGCCGGCGGGCTGGTGGCGCAATAGCCGGCGCTTGACGCGGGCGTCCGGCGGTCCGAGGGTCGCGGCATGCTGCGGCGCGCACTCCTCCTCGCCCTCGCCGGCGTCCCTGCCCTCGCGCAGGAGCAGCCGCCCTATCTCGACGATCGCTCCGACGGCGCGGCCCTTGTCCGCTCCTACTACAACGCGATCGCGCGGCAGGAGTATGCCCGCGCCTGGAGCTACTTCGGCGACACCAAGCCGGTAAAGGACTTCGCGACCTTCGCCGCCGGCTACGCTGGGACCACTGCGATCGAGCTGCGCACCGGCCCGGTCGAGCCAGAGGGCGCCGCCGGCAGCCTCTACGAGGCCGTGCCCGTCGCCCTTGCCGCCACCGGCGCCGGCGGCAAGGTCGCCGTATTCGCCGGCTGCTACGTCACGCGCCTGCTGCAGCCGGCGAACCAGGAGCCGCCGTTCGCGCCGCTCCACATCGAGACGGCCAGGCTGCACGCGGCCTCGGCCCCGCTCGAGGCTGCGCTGCCGGCGGACTGCGGCGACTAGGCCGCCTTCTCCTTCGGACCGACGATGGCGAACCAGGCGCCCTGCGGGTCCTGGGCGACGGCGATGAAGGCGCCGCCGGGAACCTCCATCGGGCCGTGGGCGAGCTCGCCGCCCGCGGCCTCGATGCGCCCGATCGCGGCGTCGATGCCGTTGGCGCCGAAGTACGGCAGCCAGGCCGGGACGGGCGCGTTGCCGAGGCCCATCATCCCGCCGATGTCGGCGCCGTCGTGGGAGAAGAGCTGGTATGTCCCCATCTCGCCCATGTCCATCGACCGCGACTTCTCCCAGCCGAACAGCCTGGAGTAGAAGCCGAAGGCCGCCTCCGGGTCGCTGGTCATCAGCTCGTTCCAGTTGCCGTGCCCCGCCTTCTGCTGGTCGAAGGCGCCGCCCCCCTGCCCCTCCATCGGCAGCGGCGCGAGGATGCCGAAGCCCGCGCCCTGCGGGTCGCCCAGCACCGCGAAGCGGCCGGTCCCCGGGATATCGGCGGGCTCCTTGTGGACGCGCCCGCCCGCCGCCACCACGTCGGCAGCCGCCTTGTCGGCATCGTCGACGGCGAAGTAGATCATCCAGAACGGCGGCATCCCCATCGCCTTGGCGTCGGGCGGCATGTTCATCAGCCCCGCCACCATGTCGCCGCCGGCGCTCGCCAGGTGATACTCGAAGCCTTCCATGCCGGCATCCTTGAAGTTCCAGCCCAGCACGTCGCCGTAGAATGTCTCGGCGGCGCCGAGGCTGCCGTCGCTGGTGCAGAGCTCGTACCAGCAGGGGTTCCCGTGTACCTTCGCCATTCGCTCCCTCCCTTGTCCCGACCGGAGACCGCGCGGACCGCCCCCGCGGCATCCATCCCGGATCCGCCGATGGATGGCGGGGACTCTAGTCCGCGAACCGGAGGATGCCAGTCGCATCGGCCATTGCATCGGCGCGGGGGCGCCGGCAGTCTGGCGGCAAAACGGGGGAGGCCATGACGCTCGTCTTCATCCAGCTGCGCTGCACGCCCGGGCGGACCTACCAGGTCGCCGACGCGATCTACGACCGCGAGTTCGCCTCCGAGCTCTACTCGACCTCGGGCGAGTTCGACCTGCTGCTCAAGGTCTACATCCCCGACGGCGTCGACGTCGGCCACTACGTCAACGAGAAGATCCTCGACATCCCGAACATCGACCGCAGCCTGACGACCTTGACCTTCAAGGCGTTCTGATGATCGCCGACTGGGACGACGCCTACGCCATCGCGCCCCACATCCCCGACGGCGGCGGCTTCCCGTCGCGATGGACCGCCGCCGCCTTCCGCGCCGCCGAGCGCCCCGAGTTCGTCCGCCAGAGCCGGCTGATCGCCAACGTCTGGACCGGCCTCGGCGCCGACACCGCGCTGACCGTGGAGGCGGCGCGGCACCATTTCGACGTCATCGACGGCCTCGCGGATCCGGCGTCGCCGCTGGTCCGCGCGCTGGTCGCGGAGGAGGCCAATGGTTATCAAGCGGTCGACGGAAGGGCGTCCTGGAATGGAGGACGGCCCAGAGGACGTTCACCCGGCGTCGTGCGAGGGCGATGACCGCTTGGTGGTGGCGTTTCCCCTCGCGGCGCTTGCGGTCGTAGAAGGCGCGCGGGGGCCGAGCGAGCAGAAGGCGACGATAGAAGATGCGCTTGGACCCTTGCCGCTCTTCGAAGGAAGGGTCGCCGTTGCGCAGCACCGGGGCGATCCGCGGCGCGCGTCGGCGGACGAACGGCGGGTCACCTGCCTGCGATGAACGCGGTGCGCCATCGGGCAGGCTGCGGATGAGGGCGCGTCGGTGGCCGGCGCCTCGGCGCGGTCGTCCGGGCCGGGTCGGCTGGCCAGCGCCTCGGCCGGGATCACCGCGGTCATGCGCTCGGCCGGGACGAAGGCCTGCCGGGGCGGCCGCGCGGCTGCCAGCGGTCGTTGGGCAGGCCACCGCCCGCGTCCCGGCGGCCGCAGCCGGGCGCGGCGGGTCGCAGGTGCGTCGGTCTTGAGGTCAGGCGGCGGGAAGATGCCGACGAGCAGATCGTGCATGCGCGCCAGGCGCTGGTCTGGCCGACCAGTCGTCCCGCCGCAATCGGATCCGGATCGATCTGGTCCGCGAGGCGGTCGGATCGGGTGCGAGGTCGGCGATGGCACGGGCGTCGCGCGGATCGCGTTCGGACGCCCTGGCACGTTGACCGCGGCCGGCACGTGCCAGGGTGAACCCGGCTTGCCAGCATGGCCTCGCGCCGGATGCCGATGCGTCGATGCCAAGACCGCCGCGGGCGGTGAGCCGTCGGCGGGCTTGCGATCTCGGCGGCGTGTTGACGCTATGGTGATCTGCACGGCGCCGTCGGCTCGAGGACAGGCCTGGCGATGTCGTTGATCCGCATGGCCCCTGGCAACGGCTCGGCATCCGCCGCCCCGCACACAGCGATGAATCGCAGAGCCTAATCAGCGGTCGAGGCGGTGTGGCGGTGCCGGGGGATCTACCTCCTGAGCCATCCCGGGCAGCCAGCATGAAAACCATCCCGGCACCGCCGCCGCACCGTGATCCTGGCATGCCAGGATCCGTTCGCGCCACGCAGCAACAGAACGGTAGGGCAGCATGAACTCGCAGGCCCGCGTGGTGGTGATCGGCGGCGGCGTCGTCGGCTGCTCGGTTCTCTATCATCTCGCCCGCGCCGGCTGGACCGACGTGATGCTGATCGAGCGCTCGGAGCTGACGAGCGGCTCGTCCTGGCACGCGGCCGGCGGCTTCCACACCCTGAACGGCGACCCCAACGTCGCCAAGCTCCAGGCCTACACCGTCGGCTTGTACCGAGAGCTCGAGGAGCTGTCGGGCCAGTCCTGCGGCCTGCATCTGACCGGCGGCGTCATGCTCGCAGGCGACCCGGTCCGCATGGACTACCTGCGCCTCGCGCAGGCCAAGGGCCGCTGCCTCGGCATGGACCTCGAGATCATCACACCGGCAGAAGCGGCGGCGATGTATCCGCTCCTCGACCCGTCGCACTTCGTCGGCGCGCTCTGGGACCCGGTCGAGGGCCACCTCGACCCGGCCGGCACCACCCACGCCTACGCCAAGGCGGCGCAGAAGCTCGGCGCGACGATCGTGCTTCGCAACCGCGTCGTCGAGCTGACCCAGGAGCCCGACGGCACCTGGAACGTCGTCACCGAGCACGGGACCGTCCAGGCCGACCACGTGGTCAATGCCGGCGGGCTATGGGCGCGCGAGGTCGGCCGCATGGTCGGGCTCGAGCTGCCGGTGCTCGCGATGGAGCACATGTACCTGCTGACCGAGCCGATGCCCGAGATCGCCGCCTTCAACGCTGCCACGGGCCGCGAGATGGTCGGGATCATTGACCTGCCGGGCGAGATCTACACCCGCCAGGAGCGGGGCGGGGTCCTCCTCGGCACCTACGAGAAGGACTGCCGCCCCTGGTCGCCCAAGGTCACCCCCTGGGACTTCGGCCACGAGCTGCTGCAGCCCGACCTCGACCGCATCGCCCCCTCGCTCGAAGTCGGCTTCCGCCATTTCCCCGCGCTGGAGAACGCCGGCATCAAGCAGGTGATCAACGGCCCCTTCACCTTCGCCCCCGACGGCAACCCGCTGGTCGGCCCGGTCCAGGGCCTGACCAACTTCTGGACCGCCTGCGCCGTCATGGCCGGCTTCAGCCAGGGCGGCGGCGTCGGCCTCGTCCTCGCCAACTGGATGACGACCGGCGACCCCGGCTACGACGTCTTCGGCATGGACGTCGCGCGCTTCGGCGAGTGGGCGACCCTGCGCTACACCAACGCCAAGGTGCGCGAGAATTATTCCCGCCGCTTCTCGGTCCGCTTCCCCAACGAGGAGCTGACCGCCGCCCGCCCGCAGCAGGCGACGCCGCTCTACGACGTGATGACCGGCGAGCGGAACGCCGTCATGGGCGTGACCTGGGGCATGGAGGTCCCGCTCTGGTTCGCGCCCCAAGGCAGCGAACCACACGACATCCTCTCCTTCCACCGCTCCAACGATTTCAACGTCGTCGGCGACGAGGTCCGCGCCGTGCGCGAGGGCGTCGGCGTCACCGAGATCGCCAACTTCGCCAAGTACGCCGTGACCGGCGAGGGCGCCGAGGCCTGGCTCGACGGCCTCCTGGCCAACGTCATGCCGCGCACCGGCCGCATCGCCCTCGCCCCGATGCTGAACGACGCCGGCAAGCTCATCGGCGACTTCACCGTCGCCCGCGCCGCCCCCGACCGCTTCCACGTCTGGGGCTCGTCCGCCGCCCAGATCCACCACATGCGCTGGTTCGAGGCGCACCTGCCGGGCGACGACTCGGTCAGGGTCGAGCGCCTCGGGATGAAGCTGATGGGCCTGATGCTCGCCGGCCCGAAGTCCCGCGACCTCCTCGCCGCCCTCACCGACCACGACGTCTCGAACGCCGCCTTCCGCTTCATGGACCACCGGACGATGGACGTCGCCGGCTGCCCGGCGATGGTGAACCGGCTGAGCTACACCGGCGACCTCGGCTACGAGATCTGGGTCGAACCCGCCTACCTGCGCACGCTCTACCGCGCCGTCCAGGCCGCCGGCCAACCGCTCGGCCTCGTCGACTTCGGCATGCGCGCCCTCCTCTCCATGCGGCTCGAGAAGAACTTCCCCACCTGGTTCGCCGAGCTCCGCCCGATCTACGGCCCGTTCGAGGGCGGCATGGACCGCTTCGTCCGCCTCGACAAGGGCAGCTTCGTCGGCCGCGCCGCGGCGCTGCGCGAACGCGACGAAGGCTCGCGCCTGCGCCGCGTCAGCCTCGCGATCGACGCCGAGAACGCCGACGTCATGGGCGACGAGCCGATCTGGGCCCGCACCGCCGACGACTGGGGCGCCGTCGCCCCGTCCCATGGCTTCGGCGCGCCGCGCTTCGACGCCGCCGGCGCCCCGCTGCCGCCCTCGGACGCCCGCGTCGACGGCGACTGGCGCGTGGTCGGCTGGGTGACCTCGGGCGGCTACGGCCATTCGGTCGGCCTGTCGCTGGCCCAGGGCTACCTGCCCGCCCCCCTCGCCGAGATGGAGACCCGCGGCCTCTTCGAGGTCGAGATCCTCGGCGTCCGCCGCCCTGCCCGCATCCTCGCCGAGCCGCCCTTCGATCCCGACGGCGCGCGCATGCGCGCCTGACGGCGCCGCTCGCAGGTGCTATGGCATGACGGCCGGCTGCAGGCCGGCGATGGGGGACGCATCATGGAACACGACGGAAAACCCGGCGCCTCGCGGCGCGAGCTCCTGCGCGGGGCGGCGCTGCTGGCGCTGACGGGGGCGGCCTTCGCCGCCCCGGCGCTGGTGCTGCCGGCGGCGGCCGACAGCCCGCCCGCGCCCGCGGGAACGCCGGACCTGACGCCCGACGCGGCGCTCGAGGAAGTCATGGCCGGCAACGCCCGCTTCGTCGCCGGCACCGCGACCGCGCACGAGCAGGACCTCGCGATCCTCAAGGCCCGCGCCGCCGAGGGCCAGTGGCCGGTCGTCGGCGTCCTCGCCTGCGCCGACTCGCGCGTCCCGGTCGAGATGGTCTTCGACGAGCCGATCGGCCGGCTCTTCGTCGCCCGCATCGCCGGCAACATCGCGACGCCCGAGATCATCGCCAGCCTCGAGTACGGCGTCGCCGTCCTCGGGATCAAGGCGCTGATCGTGATGGGCCATTCCGACTGCGGCGCGGTGAAGTCGGCGATCAACAACCCCGAGGTTCCGGGCCAGATCAGCGCGCTCTTCCCGGCGATCCTGCCCGCGGTCTACCTGAGCAAGGCCCGCGAGCTCGACGACGTCGTCCGCACCAACGCCACCGTCCAGGCCGCGACGCTGATGAACGCCTCGACCGTCGTCGAGGCGGCGGTGAAGGCCGGCACCCTCAAGGTCGTCCCCGCCGTCTACGACGTCGGCACCGGCAAGGTGGAGCTGCTGACGGTCCCGGCGATGCTGCGCAACGGCTGACGGCCGATGCCGGTCGCTGGCCGCAGCCGAGGCGCCGGACCGCCTTGCCGGCCCGCCGGCGCGAACCTACAGTCGCCCGCTCCGGGTCCAACCAGGGAGACGACCCCATGCGCATCGTCCACGCGTTCCTCGCCGCCTCGATCCTCGGCCTCTCGCCCGCCCTCGCCGCCGACCCGGAGAGCTGCAAGACGGTGCGGCTGTCCGACCCCGGCTGGACCGACATCACCTCGACCGACTCGATCGCGAGCGTGCTCCTCGCCGGGCTCGGCTACGCGCCGCAGGTCAAGACCCTGTCGGTGCCGATCGGCTACCAGGCGATGAAGGACGGCGAGATCGACGTCTTCCTCGGCAACTGGATGCCGGCGCAGCAGAAGTTCCGCGACGACCTCGATTCCGCCAAGGCCGCCGACGTCATCGTGCAGAACCTCGAGGGCGCGAAGTTCACCCTCGCCGTCCCCACCAAGGCAGCCGAGGCGCTCGGCGTCACCGACTTCAAGGATCTCGCCGGCCACGGCGACGCCTTCGGCGAGAAGATCTACGGCATCGAGACCGGGGCGCCCGCCAACCAGAGCCTGCAGAAGATGATCGACGCCGACGACTTCGGCCTCGGCAAGTGGAAGCTCGTCGAATCGGGCGAGCAGGCGATGCTCGCCCAGGTCACCCGCGCCGAGAAGTCGGGCAAGGCCATCGTCTTCCTCGCCTGGGCGCCGCATCCGATGAACACCGCCCACGACCTGACCTACCTCTCGGGCGGCGACGCCTACTTCGGGCCCGACTACGGCGGCGCGCAGGTCTATACGCTCGCCCGTACCGGCTGGGCCGCCGCCTGCCCCAACGCGGCGACGCTGTTCAAGAACCTGGTCTTCACCGTCGACATGGAGAACCAGATGATGGGCAAGATCCTCGACGACGGCATGAAGGGCGAGAGCGCCGCCACCGAGTGGATCAAGGCCAACCCCGGGATGCTCGACGGCTGGCTCGCCGGCGTCACCACCTTCGATGGCCAGCCGGGCCTTCCCGCGGTGAAGACGGCGCTCGGGATCTAGCCCGGCCGGGGGGAGCGCCGGCCTCGGGGGGCACGAGGCCCCCGCTCGGCCGGCGCTTGGCGGTCGGCCGCCTTTGCGGCCTCCCTCCGGCGGAACGGGCTTCGCCCGTGAGAAGAGTTTCTCCCCGCCTGTTGGCGGGACCCCTGCGACTGCCCGATAGGGTTTCATGCCAGTATGAAATCCTCAGGGCTCGGGATCGCGCCGGCGGCATCGCCCGCTCCCGCGTATATCGGAGCTATGCGTTGCGGCCCAACATCCTGATCCTGATGGTCGACCAGCTCGCCGGGACCTTCTTCCCCGACGGGCCGGCCGGCTTCCTCCACGTCCCGAACCTGCGCCGCCTGGCGGCCCGCTCGCTGCGCTTCTCGACCTGCTACACCGCGAGCCCGCTCTGCGCTCCGGGCCGCGCCTCCTTCATGGCCGGACAGCTCCCGAGCCGGACCCGCGTCTATGACAACGCCGCCGAGTTCGCCTCCGACATCCCGACCTTCGCGCATCTCCTGCGCCGAGCCGGCTACGCCACGACCCTCTGCGGCAAGATGCACTTCGTCGGGCCCGACCAGCTGCACGGCTTCGAGGAGCGGCTGACCACCGACATCTACCCGGCCGACTTCGGCTGGACCCCCGACTGGACCCGGCCCGGCGAGCGCATCGACTGGTGGTACCACAACCTCGGGTCCGTGACGGGCGCCGGCACCGCCGAGATCACCAACCAGCTCGAGTACGACGACGAGGTCGCCTATCACGCCACCGCCAGGCTGCACGACCTGTCGCGCCGCCGCGACGCCCGGCCCTGGTGCCTGACCGTCAGCTTCACCCACCCGCACGACCCCTATGTCGCGCGCCGGCGCTTCTGGGACCTCTACACCGACTGCCCGGCGCTCGACCCCGAGGTCGCTTCGATCCCGTTCGACGCCCAGGATCCGCATTCCCGCCGGCTGATGCAGGCCTCCGACCACACGGCCTTCGCCATCACCCCCGAGGACGTCCGCCGGGCGCGGCGCGGCTACTTCGCCAGCCTAAGCTATGTCGACCACCGCATCGGCGAGATCCTCGGGGTCGTGGAGCGCGCCGGGATGGCCGAGGACACCGCCGTCGTCTTCCTCTCCGACCACGGCGACATGCTCGGCGAGCGCGGGCTCTGGTTCAAGATGAGCTTCCGCGAGGGCTCCGCGCGCGTACCCCTCATGCTCGCCGCCCCCGGCCTGGCGCCGGCGCGCGTCGATGCACCGGTCTCGACCCTCGACGTGTTCCCGACGCTCGCCGATCTTGCCGGCATCGACCTCGGCGAGCTCGCCCCCTGGATCGATGGCGAGAGCCTCCTGCCCCTAGCCGCCGGCACCGCCACGCGCAGGCCCGTCCCGATGGAATACGCCGCCGAAGGCTCGGTCGCGCCGATGGTGGCGCTGCGCGACGGCCGCTGGAAGCTGACCGCCGGCCCCGCCGACCCGCCGATGCTCTTCGACCTCGCGACCGACCCGCACGAGCAGAACGACCTCGCCGCCGACCCGACCCATGCCGTGATGCTCGCGGATCTCCAGGCCGCGGTCGCCGCGCGCTGGAACTTCGACGCCTTCGACGCCGCCGTCCGCGAGAGCCAGGCGCGCCGCCGGCTCGTCTATGCGGCGCTCCGCAACGGCGCCTACTTCCCCTGGGACTACCAGCCGCTGCAGCGCGCCTCCGAGCGCTACATGCGCAACCACATGGACCTCAACGTCCTCGAAGCCGCGCAGCGGGGCCCCCGCTCGGGCGACTAGCATTGCCAATCGGCCCCCGCCGGCGCCATACTCGCGCAGGCCGCCGATGCGAGGGGGTTCGCCCATGGCTCGCATGTCATTGGTGCTCGTTCTGGCGTTTCTCGGACCCGGCGTCGCGCAGGCGGCGCGGATCGAGACCGGTGCCGCCTGCTCGCTGGTCGACGCGATCACCAGCGCCAACACCAACGCCGCCGTCGGCGGCTGCATCGCCGGCGACCCCGGCCGCGATACGGTCGTCGTCGCCGCCGCGACGCTCAGCGCCGCCGACAACGGCTCGAACGCGCTGCCGGTCGTCGTCGAGGACCTGACGATCACCAGCGCCGACCCCGACGGCCTGGGCTCGATCCGCCGCGACGCGACCGTCGGCACGCCCGACTTCCGCCTGCTCGAGATCGGGACCGCCGCCATCGCTCCGGCCGTGACGCTGCGCCGGCTCGCGATCGCCAACGGCCGCGTCGTCGGCGCGCTCGACCCCGGCGGCGGCGTGCCCTTCCCCGGCGCCGGCGGCTGCGTCCTGCTGCGCAACGGCGCCCTGACCGTCGTCGACAGCGACTTCGAGGATTGCGCCGCCGTCGGCATCGACAACCCCAACGGCCCCGGGTCGG
Source organism: Amaricoccus sp. (assembly GCA_046348975.1). Taxonomy (GTDB): domain Bacteria; phylum Pseudomonadota; class Alphaproteobacteria; order Rhodobacterales; family Rhodobacteraceae; genus Amaricoccus. The sequence continues at coordinate 314,183 of JAXMDF010000001.1, forward strand.
ACGGCGACGGCGGGGCGATCGCGGCCTCGAGCGGCAGCCTGACGGTGCGGGGCAGCTCGTTCGGCTTCAACCATGCCACCGGCGGGGCGGCGCTTGCCGCCGGCTTCACGGGCGGCAGCGGCCAGGGCGGCGCGATCTACGCTTCCGGCCCGCTGACCGGGCTCCTCATCCGCGACACGTCGATCATCGGCAACAGCGCAGGCGGCGGCGCCGGGGTGACGCGCGGCGGCAACGGCCGCGGCGGTGGACTCGCCGTCTTCTCCACCGGCGCCACGCTGACCGGCACGAGCCTTTCGGCCAACGCCGCGGCCGGGGGCGCGGCGAGCGCCGGAACCAGCGGCAGCGGAATCGGCGGTGGTGCCGCGATCGTGCAGGCCACGCTGTCGGTTTCCGATGGCGAGTTCGCCGACAACGTCGCCAGCGGTCCGGACAGCACGGCCGAGCTCGGGGGCCAGGCCGACGGCGGCGGCCTCGACGCCGCCGCGAGCACGCTGACGCTCACCGAGACCGCGGTGACCGGCAACCGCGCGACCGCGGGCGACGGCCCGGTGCCGGCGTCGAACGGGCTAGCAAGCGGCGGCGGCCTGCGGCTCTCCGACACCATCGTGACGGCCGATGGCGTCACCGTGGAATCGAACAGCGCAACCGGGAACAGCCCCACGGGTGGCGGGATCGCGGTCGAGCACGGCAGCACCGCGAGCACGCCTTTCCTGATGATCCGCTCGACGATCGGCGGCAACAGCGCCGTCGCGACGCAAGGCTCGGCCCGGGGCGGCGGGCTGCACCAGGACGGCGACGTCGTCACGCTCCGCAACAGCGAGGTGAGCGACAATGCCGCCGACATCGGCGGCGGGCTGTTCCAGGCCAGCGGCTCGCTGGTCGCGACGCTGAGCACCGTTTCCGGCAACACCGCGTGGATCCGCGGCGGCGGCATCGCGGTCGAGGGCGGGCTCGACGCGCCGAACGCGGTCGAGCTCGCCAACGCCACCGTCAGCGGCAACGGCGCCGGGACGGAGGGCGGCGGGCTCTACCTCGAGGGCACCCAGCTCGCGCCCGGGCTGGCGACGATGGCGCTCGCGAACGTCACCGTGACCGGCAACAGCAACGGCGGGATCCAGCTCGTGCGCGACCGGAACGACCCGGTGCTCGACGTCGGCAACTCGATCGTCGGCGCGCAGGCGAGCGGTGCCGACTGCGCGATCACCGGGACGGCGGCGGTGACGACCGGCGGCGGCAACCTCGAGAGCGGGACCACCTGCGGCTTCACCGACCCCTCCGACCGGCAGTCGGTGGCCGACCCCGGCCTCGCGCCGCTCGGCGGCTACGGCGGGCGGACACTGACCCACGACCTGCTGCCCGGATCGCCGGCGATCGACGCCGGGCGCCGGGGCACCTGCAACCGCGAGGCCAACGGCAAGGACGAGCGCGGGCTCGCACGCTTCTACGACGGCAACGGCGACCGCGACTTCGCCTGCGACAGCGGCGCCGTCGAATTCCAGGGGCTGTTGCACAACCCGGGCTTCGAGGATCCGCTGAACCAGGCCACCGACTGGATCCTGGTCGCCTCGGGCGGCAGCGACGGCCGCGTCCGGACCGCCGCGCCCTCGGGCCGCTTCGCGCTGACGCTGACCGCCAACGCCGCGGCCGAGAGCCTGACCCAGACCGTCCCGCTCGCGGGCGGCGCCGGCGAGCGCTATGCCCTGACCTTCCTCGCCCAGGGCGCAGGCCTGCCGACGGGCGACGCTTTCACCGTGACGCTCCGGACCGCCGCCGCCGGCGCCGACGTCGACACCGCGACCTGCACGCTCAACTTCCCCTCGCCCGCCTTCACCGCCTCCTCCCCGGTGTGCGCGCTGACCACGACAGCGCCTTACACGTCGCTGACCGCGAGCCTCGCCTGGGATGGCGTCGCCGTCGGAACCCTGACGCTGGACGCCGTTTCGCTGGTGCGGCAGTAGCCGGCGCCGAGGCATGGGGCGCCGCCCTCAGCGCTGTCCCGCAACCCCGTGCCAGGCCTGCGGACAGCGCATAGCGGCTTGCCGCATTCGTCCGTTGTGCGTTGCAGCATGAACGCGCATCTTTCCGGTGCGGGGCAAGGAAGCCTCGCTGATGAACCCAAGGATGCCGACCCATGACGAACGCTTACGCTTCGATCCACGGCCAGTCGCGCGCATCCGCTCTCGAGGCGGGCGTCGACGCGGTCAAGGACCGTATCCGCACCGCCTGGAAGCAGTTCCGGGCCTACCGCCGCACGCTCGCCGAGCTGCGCGACCTGTCGCCCCGGATGCTGCGCGACCTGGATTTCGACCGCGCCAACCTGAGCGCCATCGCTCGCCGCGAGGTTTACGGCCGCTGAGCGGCGGGAAAACCCCGCCCCGGCTGCCAGCACGAAAGGACATGACCATGGCCCACGCCATCGACAACTACACGAACCTGATCGACTTCTCCGACTACGCCCGCCGCACCCCGCGCCTCGGCCTCTTCGCGCTCCTCGCGCAGAAGCGCGCCGACCGCCGCGCCTATGTGGCGCTCGTCAGGGAGCTCGAGGCGCACTCGGACCGCGAGCTCGCCGACATCGGCATCTCGCGGCTGAACATCCGCGACCTGGCCCGCGAGTCGATCTACGGCGCCTGACCCGCGGCCGCCCGAACCACCGACGATCGGCCCGCTGCCACCGCAGCGGGCCAACCCCGTTTCAGCCCCGCCGCACCAGCCGGCCGGCCCACTCGCGGGCGTTCTGGAAGATCACGTAGAGCGACGGGATCAGGAAAATCCCCAGCAGCGCCGCCGCCAGCATCCCGCCGGCGACCCCCGTCCCGACCGCCCGCCGCGACAGCATCGCCGCGCCCTCGGCGGTGGCGAGCGGGACCAGCCCGGCGATGAAGGCGAAGCTCGTCATCAGGATCGCCCGGAACCGGGTCTTCGCCCCGTCGAGCGCCGCCTCCACGACCCCCATGCCGCCCTCGCGCCGTGCCTTGGCGAACTCGACGATCAGGATGCCGTTCTTCGCCGCCAGCGCGATCAGCACCACGAGCCCGATCTGCGCGTAGATGTCGAACGGCAGCCCGGTCAGCTTCAGCGCGAACAGCGCCCCCGCGACTCCGACCGACACCGACAGCAGCACCGGGACGGGGATCGTCCAGCTCTCGTAGAGCGCGACCAGGAACAGGTAGGCGAAGAACAGCGCCAGCGCCAGGATCGACGTCGTCTGCCCGGCCGCCGCCTTCTCCTGCAGCGCCGTCCCGGTCCATTCGTAGCCGTAGCCGGCCGGCAGCACCTTGGCGCTGAGCTCCTCCATCGCCTGCAGCGCCACCCCCGACGCCACCCCGGGCGCCGGCGAGCCGTTGATCGTCGCCGAGCGGTAGTTGTTGTAGCGCACGATCGACTGCGGCCCGACCACGTACTCGACCTTGGCGACGGCGCTGACCGGCACCATCTCGCCGCTCGAATTGCGGACGAAGAGCCGGTCGATGTCGGCGACCGACGCGCGGTCCGCCGCGGCCGCCTGCACGTTCACCTGCCAGGTGCGGCCGTAGAGGTTGAAGTCGTTGACGTAGATCTGCCCGAGCGTCCCCTGCAGCGTGGTGAAGAGGTCGCTGACCGAGACGCCGAGCGTCTGCAGCCGCTCGCGGTCGAGGTCCAGATAGAGCTGCGGCGCCCCCGCCGAGAAGGTGGTGAACGTCGGCCCCAGCCGCGGGTCCTGGTTCGCCGCCAGCATCATGCCCCCCGCCACCTGCGCCAGCTCCGCCGGCGGGCGCCCCTCGAGGTCGAGCAGCTGGTACTCGAACCCCGACCCGGTCCCGAGCCCGATGATCGGCGGCAGGTTGAAGGCGAACACCTGCGCCTCGCGGATCGCCGCCCCCTTCTGCATCGCCGTCGCGATCGCCGCGAAGACGCTCTGCCGCGGATCGGGCCGGTCGTCGAACGGCTTCATGCTGACGATGGCGAAGCCCGAGTTCGACTTCGCCAGCCCGTCGAGGAAGCTGTAGCCGGTGGTGCTGACGACCCCCTGGACGCCGTCGATCCCGCCGAGCATCGCCTCGACCTGCTTCATCGCCGCGTCGGTCCGGTTGACCGACGACCCCTCGGGCAGCCGCACCTCGACGAAGAACGCCCCCTGGTCCTCGCTCGGCAGGAACCCCGACGGCACCACCCGGAACAGCCAGAAGACCGCCCCGAAGCTCAGCGCCAGCAGCAGCAGCCCGACCACCATCCGCCGCGCGATGATCCCCGCGACCTTGACGTAGCCGTCGCGCGCGCCGTCGATCCGCCGCGAGATCCACCCCAGGATGCCGCGCTTCTCCCCATGGTGCGGCTTCAGCAGCACCGCGCAGAGCGCCGGGCTCAGCGTCAGCGCGTTGATCGCCGAGATCACCATCGAGACCGAAACCGCCACCGCGAACTGCTTGAAGAGCTGCCCCGAGATGCCGGGGATGAAGGCAACCGGCACGAACACCGACAGCAGGACCAGCGTGATCGCGAGGATCGCGCCGGTGATCTCGCCCATCGCCCGCCGCGCCGCCTCGGCGGCCCCCATGCCGGGGTTCTCCTCCATCACGCGCTCGACGTTCTCGACGACGACGATGGCGTCGTCGACGACGATGCCGATCGCGAGCACCATCGCGAGGAGCGAGACGGTGTTGAGCGAGAAGCCGAGCGCCAGCATCACCGCGAAGGTCCCGATCAGCGCCACAGGCACCGCGAGGAGCGGGATCAGCGTCGCCCGCCAGTTGCCGAGGAACAGGAAGACGACGAGGATCACGAGCACGAAGGCCTCGACCAGCGTGTGCTCGACCTCCTTCACGCTCGCCTTCACGAAGGCCGTGGTGTCGTAGACGACGTCGTAGCTTACCCCGGCCGGGAAGTTCGCCTTCAGCCGCTCCAGCGTCTTCTTGACCCCGTCGCCCGCGGCCAGCGCATTCGCCCCCGGCAGCTGGTAGATGCCGATCATCGCCGTCGGCTTGCCGTCGAAGCGCGCGGTCACGTCCGAGGTCTTCGCCCCGAGCTCGACCCGCGCCACGTCGCGGATGCGCAGGAACGACCCGTCGGGGTTCGCCCGCAGCACCACGTCCATGAACTGGCTCGGGTCGGTCAGCCGCCCCTGCGTCGTCAGGTTGAGCTGGAACAGCGGGTCGGTCGTCATCGGCTGCGCCCCGATCCGCCCGATCGCCGCCTGCACGTTCTGCGCCTTCAGCGCCGCGACGACGTCGCCGGGCGTCACCCCGAGGCTCGTCATCCGGTCGACGTCGAGGATCACGCGCATCGAATAGTCGAGCGCGCCGAACAGCGAGGCATCCCCGACGCCCGGCACCCGCTTCAGGTTGTCGAGGAGGTTGATCGTCGCGTAGTTCGACAGGAACAGCCCGTCCTGCGCCGGATCGGTCGAGCTGACAGTGACGACCTGCAACAGCGCCGACGACTGCTTCCGGACGCTGACCCCGATCTGGCTCACTTCCTGCGGCAGCCCCGGGATCGCCAGCGACACCCGGTTCTGCACGTTGACCGTCGCGATGTCCGGGTCGGTGCCGACGGCGAACGTCACGGTCAGCTTGTACGACCCGTCGGCGCCGCTCGTCGACTTCATGTAGAGCATGTTCTCGACGCCGACGACGCGGCTCTCGATCGGCTGGCCAACCGTCGTCTCGACGACGTCGGCGCCCGCCCCCGGGTAGGTCGCGGTCACCGTCACCTGCGGCGGCACGATGTCCGGATACTGCGCCACCGGCAGAGCGCGCAGCGCGATCAGCCCGGCGAGCGTCAGCACGATCGAGATGACCGCCGACAGTCGCGGCCGGCTGATGAAGACGTCGGAGAGCATCGTCAGCCGTCCGTCGCGACGGCGGCGTTGACGACGATGCCGGGCCGGACCTTGTTGATGCCGTCGACGATGACGTTCTCGCCCTCGGTCAGCCCGTCGGTGACCGCGGTGCGCCCGAGCGTCGTCGCCCCCACCTGCACCCGCCGCACCTCGACCTTGGAATCGGCCCCGACCACCAGCACGAACGCCCCCTGCTGGTCGCGCTGCACCGCCTGCTGCGGCACGGTCAGCGCCTTGTCGGCCTCCTTGGCCTCGAGCCGGACCTTGACCAGCGCCCCGTCGCGCAGCGTCCCGTCCGGATTGTCGAACACCGCCCGCAGCATGATCGTGTCGGTGCCCTGCGCCACGTCGGCGCTGACGTAGTCGATGTCCCCGGCGACCGGATAGGGCTGGCCGTTCGGCAGCGTCAGGTGCACGATCGCCTCTTTGCTGGCCTGCCCGCCTTCTGCTGCGCCTGGTAGTCGAGCACCATTGCCGTCGCGACCGGAAAGGTCACGTAGATCGGGTCGAGCCGGGTCAGCGTGGTCAGCGGCGGCGAGTCCGGCCCGACCAGCGCGCCGACATGCACGCTCGACAGCCCGGCGATCCCGGCGAAGGGCGCGGTGATCGTCGTGTACGAAAGCTGCAGCTCGGCCCGCTCCAGCGAGGCCTTCAGCCGCGCGACCTCGCCCTCGGCCTGGGCGAGCTGCGCCTTGGCGACGTCGAGGTCGTTCTGGGCGACGGCATTCTTGGCGACCAGCGTCGCCTTGCGGTCGCGCTCCAGCGCCGCCAGGTCGCGCTGCGCCTCGGCCGCCTGGATCGACCCCTCGATCTCGGCGACCGACGCCCGGTACTCGTCGTCCTGGATGCGATAGAGCAGCGCGCCTTCGTCGACCCTGCTCCCCTCCTTGAAGGGGATCTCCTGGATGAAGCCCGCGACCCGCGCCCGGATGTCGACCTTCTGCTCGGCGGTCACCCGGCCGGTGAACCCCGCCGACTGCCGCACCTCGGTCATCTCCGCCGCCGCCACCGAGACGGCCGGCGGCGCCGGCTGCGCCAGCACCGGCCCCGCGAGCGCCGCGAGCATCACCGCCGCCAGCGCCATCCGCCCGCCTCGTGCCATCTCCGGCCCCGCTGGATCGTCCCGCCGCCCGGCTTCTCACTTTGCCGCGCGCGATGCAACTCCCGCCCTGAGGCAGCGGTCCGGAATCCGGGTGGCGAATCCTTGAGCGAGGGTTAACGCTCGCGGGAATAATCCAGTATTATCAGACACCCGAGTAGTGCCCGATACCCCCCGCGCATGGACTCGACCGTGCGCGGGGGGATCCTCGGCGCCCCTACTCCATCGCCGCCGCGGGAGCCCCAGCCGGGGCGGCGCGGCGCGGCTTGCGCATGAAGGCGAGGAGCGGCACCACCGCGAGCGTCACCCACATCATCAGCTTGAAATCGTCGATGTAGGCGACGAAGGCCGCCTGCGACGCGACCTGGCTGTTGAGGACCGCGAGCGCCGTCGTCGGGTCGAGCCCCAGCGAGCCGATGGCATCGAGGTTGGGGTTGTAGGGCGTCAGGTGGGTGACGAGGTCGGTGCGGCTCTGCGCGAGGTTATGCGCGAGCTCGACCGACACGATCGAGATGCCGACCGACGAGCCGATGTTCCGCACCAGGCTGAACAGCGCCGCCGCGTCCGCCCGGTACTTCGGGTCGAGCGTCGCGAAGGCGAGCGTCGTCAGCGGCACGAACACGAGCCCCAATCCCAGCCCCTGGATCACGCCCGAGACGATGATCGGCCGCGAGTCCATCCCGATCGAGAACTGCGTCATCTGCCAGAGCGAGATCGCCGTCAGCCCGAGCCCGGTCAGGATCAGCAGCCGCGCGTCGACCTTGCCGACCAGCCGCCCGACCATGATCATCGAGATCATCGTGCCGACGCCGCGCGGCGCCATCACGACGCCGGTGGTGATCACCGGATAGCCCATCACGTTCTGCAGCATCGGCGGCAGCAGCGCGAGCCCCGCGAGCAGGATCATCCCGACCATGAAGATCATGACGAGCGCCATGACGAGGTTCGAGTCGCGGAAGATATGCGGGTCGATGAACGCATGCTCGCGCCCGGTGATGTGCAGCACGAACGCCCAGACCCCCGAGATCGTCAGCCCGAGATAAATCCACGTCTCGAGCGAGGAGAACCAGTCGATCTGCTCGCCACGGTCGAGCATCAGCTGCAAGGCGCCGATCGCGATCGACAGCATCGCGAAGCCGAAGAAGTCGAAGCTCCGCTGCCGCTTCGGCGACCGCGGCAGGAACACGATCAGCCCCGCGAGTGCCAGCAACCCCACCGGCAGGTTCACGAAGAACACCCAGCGCCAGTCAAAGGTCTCGGTCAGCCAGCCGCCCAGCGTCGGGCCGATGATCGGGCCGACCATGATCCCGGCGCCCCAGATCGCCATCGCCCGGCCGTGCTCTTCCTTGCTGTTGATGTTGAGGAGCACCGTCTGCGACAGCGGCACCAGCGCCGCGCCGAATATCCCCTGCAGCGTCCGGAACAGGACCATCTCGACGAGGCTCGTCGCCATGCCGCAGAGCATCGAGGTCGCGACGAACCCCGCGACCGAGGCGATGAAGAGCTCCCGCAGCCCCATCCGGTCCGACAACCAGCCGGTAACGGGCGTCATGATCGCCGAGGCGACGATGTACGACGTCAGCACCCAGGTGATCTGGTCCGACGCCGCCCCGAGCGATCCCTGCATCGACGGCAGCGCGACGTTGGCGATGGTGGTGTCGAGCACCTGCATCACCGTCGCGAGCATGATCGAGACGGTGATCAACCCCTTGTTGGCGACCACGGGAGGGCTGCCCGCGGCCGCACCGGCCGCGGCGCTCATTTCACGGCGTCCGAGGTCTGGGCGACGGCGGCAGGGCCGCCGATCCCGATGGCCGCGAGCGGCCCCGCGATGAACTTCGGCAGCCCCCGCGCATGCCCGGTGTCCGCCTCGACGCTGGCGCTCATCCCGGCGCGCAGCGGCGGCAGCTCCTGCCCGGCGTCGAGCGTGACCCGCAGCGGCACCCGCTGCACGACCTTGACCCAGTTGCCCGAGGCGTTCTGCGCCGGCAGCAGCGCGAACTCCGAGCCGGTCCCGGCGCCGATCGACCCGATCGAGCCCTTGAGCGTCTCGCCGGGATAAGCGTCGATCGTCACCTCGACCGGCTGCCCCGCGCGCATGTGCGTGAGGTCCGTCTCCTTGTAGTTGGCCTCGATCCAGCTGTCGCCGGTCTCGACCAGCGCCAGCACCGCCGTCGAGGGTGTCACATACTGCCCCTGCAGCAGCCGCGTCGTCTGGCTGACGACACCGTCGGTCGGCGCGGTGATGACCGTATGCGACAGGTCGAGCTCCGCCGCGTGCAGCGCCGCGAGCGCCTGCAGCACCTCGGGATGGCTGTCGGTCGCGATGTCCGGGTTCCCGGCCAGCGCCGCCCTGGCGCTCAGCACGCCGCTCTCGGCCTTGGCCAGGGCGCCCTTCGCCTGCTGCAGCGCCAGCGCGCTGTCATCGGCGGTCGCCTGCGGCACGACGCCCGACTTCAGGAGCGCCTGCTGCCGGTCGTCGCGGGTCTGCGCCGTCGCCAGCGCATCCTGCGCCGTCGACTGCTCCGACAGCGCCTGCTGGTACGCGGCCTTCAGCCGCTCCACGTCCAGCCGCGCCTGCTCGAGCCGAGCCTTGTCCTCCTCGACCGCGCTCCGGTAGGCCGAATCGTCGATGGTGAAGAGCAGCTGCCCCGCCTTGACCGTGTCGTTCTCGCCGACCGCGACCTGCGCGATCTGGCCGCTGACCTGCGGCATCAGCGAGACCCGGTCCTGCTTGACGTAGGCGTCCTCGGTGCCGACGAAGCGGCCGCCGGTCGCCCACATGTACCCACCGCCGACCACGAGCGCGAGGGGCAGCGCCGCGATCAAGAGGTTGCGGCGGCCGCGGCGCGGCCTCGCGGGCTTCGCCGCCGGCTGGGGGGCGGCGGCCTGCGGCTGCGGCGCCTCCGCAATGCGGAGCGGCGTCGCCTCTTCGAGCGATCTCTTGCTGGGCTGGGCGTTCATGCGACTTCCTTCTCCGACCCGTCCCGGTCGGTCCCTTCGTTCGCGCCGGCTTCGGCCGCGGACAGATTGCGAATGATGTGCTCGAGCGCCGCGACCAGCGCCGCGCGCTCCTCGGCCGACAGCCCCTCCTGCGCCTGGTCGTAGACCTCGGCGGCGCGCGCCCGCATCGGCGCGAGCAGCTCGCGGCTCTTTTCGGTCGTGAACAGCTGCCGGGCGCGGCGGTCGTTCGGATCCTGCCGGCGCTCGACCAGCCCGGCGGCCTCCATGCGGTCGACGTGCCGCGAAAGCGTCATCGGCTCGATGTCGAGCAGCCCGGCGAGCCCGGCCTGCCCGATCCCCTCGTTGCGGCTCAGCTGCGCCACGATCTGCAGCTGCGCCGTGGTCATCGGGATATCCTGGATCTCGCGCTCGAACCGCCGGCGCAGCAGGCGCGACGCGTCCTTGAGCAGGAAGCCGAGCGGATAGGGGGTGGTCTCGTTTTGCATGCCGTGGTTATAATAGCCCTGCTTACTAACTGCAAGGGGCCATCTTGCGGTGCGACATGAAATCGGCGCGATCGCGTCCGTTGTGCCCCGCCGCGCGTCCCGCTAAGCGTGATCCAACGAACGGGGGGAGTGCGCGGCCGAATGAACCGGATCGATCTCGAAGGCCGCGTCGCGGTCATCACCGGCGGGGCGCAGGGCATCGGCTACGCGGTGGCCGAGCGGTTCCGCGACAGCGGCGCGCGGATCTGGCTCTGGGACCGCGACGCGCCGCTGCTCGCCGAGGCGGCCGCGGCGCTCGGCGACGGGGTCCGGACGATCGCGGTCGACCAGACCGACGCCGCCGCGGTGGCCGAGGCGGCGGCGCAGGTGGCGGCCGCGGGTGGCGCGATCGACATCCTCGTCGCCAACGCCGGCATCGCCGGGGCGAACGCGACGCTCTGGGACTACGACCTCGACGAATGGCGCCGCGTCATCGACGTCGACCTGAACGGTGTCTTCTACTGCTGCCGCGCGATCGTCCCGCACATGCTCGCGGCCGGCTACGGGCGGATCGTCAACGTCGCCTCCATCGCCGGGAAGGAGGGCAACCCCAACGCCTCTGCCTATTCGGCCGCGAAGGCCGGGGTGATCGCACTGACCAAGTCGCTCGGCAAGGAGACGGCCGGGAAAGACATTGCCGTGAATTGCGTGACGCCGGCCGCGGCGCGCACGAAGATCTTCGAGCAGATTACCCAGGCGCACATCGACTACATGCTCGCGCGCATCCCGCGAGGACGGTTTCTCGAGGTGAACGAGGCGGCGGCAATGATCGCCTGGCTGGCTTCCGCGGACAATTCCTTCACCACCGGCGCGGTCTTCGACCTCTCCGGCGGACGCGCGACCTACTGAGCGGGGAAGAAATGGCGATCAGCGACGCACTCACCATCGCGGACCTCAAGGAGCGCGCGCGGCGGCGCGTGCCGAAGCTCTTCTTCGACTATGCCGACTCGGGCGCCTGGACCGAGGGGACCTATCGCGCCAACGAGGCCGACTTCGCGAACCTGCTGCTGCGGCAGCGGGTGCTGGTCGACATGACCGACCGCTCGCTGGCGACCGAGATCATCGGCGAGCCCGCGTCGATGCCCGTGGCGCTGTCCCCGACCGGCCTCACCGGCATGCAGCACGCCGACGGCGAGATCCTGGCGGCGCAGGCGGCGGAGGCCTTCGGCGTCCCCTTCTGCCTCTCGACGATGTCGATCTGCTCGATCGAGGACGTGGCGGCGAACACGAAGAAGCCCTTCTGGTTCCAGCTCTACGTGATGAAGGACCGCGACTTCGTGCTGGCGCTGATCGACCGGGCCAAGGCCGCCGGCTGCTCGGCGCTGGTCCTGACCCTCGACCTGCAGATCCTCGGGCAGCGGCACAAGGACCTGCGCAACGGCCTCTCGGCGCCGCCGAAGATGACCCCGCGCCACCTCTGGATGATGGCGACCCGGCCCTTCTGGTGCCTCGAGATGCTGCAGACCCAGCGAAGGGGCTTCGGGAACATCATCGGGCATGCCAAGGGGGTCGGCGACCTCGGCTCGCTCTCGGCCTGGACCAACGAGCAGTTCGACCCGCGGCTGTCGTGGGCCGACGTCGGCTGGATCCGCGAGCGCTGGGGCGGCAAGCTGATCCTCAAGGGCATCCTCGACCCCGAGGACGCCCGCATGGCCGCCGACACCGGCGCCGACGCGCTGATCGTCTCGAACCACGGCGGCCGGCAGCTCGACGGCGCGCGCGCGTCGATCTCGGCGCTGCCCGGGATCGTCGAGGCGGTCGGCGACCGCATCGAGATCCACGTCGACGGCGGCATCCGTTCCGGCCAGGACGTGCTGAAGGCCGTGGCACTCGGCGCCCGGGCCGCCTGGATCGGCCGCGCCTTCCTCTACGGCCTCGGCGCCGGCGGCCGCGAGGGCGTGACGCGGGCGCTCGAGATCATCCGCCGCGAGCTCGACGTCTCGATGGCCCTCTGCGGCAAGCGCGACATCCGCGACGTCGGCCCCGACATCCTCGACCGCGCCCCGCGCTGACGCACGCGCGGACATCCCCGGGGCCGGTCGCCTCCCCGCGCGTGGCGCCGCGCCGCACGCGCCGAGCTGCGCCACGATCTCGCCTCGCCGCCGCGACGTCTTCCGCCGCCGAATCCCGACGAGACCTCCCGCCCCGCGGACCTGGGGATGCGCCCGCGCCCCCGCCGCTCACTCTCCTTTCTTCTTTCTTCTCTTCCTGCCGCATCGGGCAGTGCCTGGGGGGATCAAAGGGGGGCCGGCGAGGGCCCCCCTTTGGGCCACAGGCGAGCCGCCGGGGATCGAAGAGCAAGGGAGATCCCGTCGGGCCTGAAGGCGGAGCCGCGCATGCGGCGACCGGCGTTCAAAACGCCGCCGCGCCGGCGGGGCTCTCAATGGCCAGGAAGGACGAGCATGCCCGTCGCGGCAGCTGCACCACGTCCCGGGACGCGACCGGCAAGCCCCGGACAATCGTGAAGTCCGGGTTAACGTCCGGAGCCGTTATCGTTTTATATCAATCTCTTACGCAGGTTGTCCGAGCCCGGGCAAACCCCGGGCAAAGCCCTGGCCCGGCGTCCCGAATGGCATCGGAAACGCGGGTCGAGCCTTGTCCTCCGGCGCGTCTGTGGCCATGATTGGCGCACGCCAGACGAGGAGCAGCACCGATGTCGGATTTCACCGATAAACTGCGCGAAGGCGCGCACGCGATCGCGGAGAAGGCGGGCGACCTGACCGAGCGCATCCGCGCCCGGGCGCACGCCATCTGGGAGCGCGAGGGCCACCCGCACGGCAAGGACCAGGAGCACTTCTACCGGGCCCAGCAGGAGATCGCCGAGGAGGATGCGGCGGCAGCCGCTGCCGCCAAGCCCGCGAAGGCCCCGGCGAAGCCGCGCGCCGCCAAGCCCAAGCCCGCGGCCGCCGAGAAGCCGGCAACCCCCAAGCCCGCGGCGGCGAAGCCCCGCGCCACGGCCGCGGCCAAGCCGGCGGATCCGGCGGCGAAGCCGAAGCGCACCGCCAGGAAGCCGGCCGAGTAGCTCGGGAGCTACCGCTCGCCGCTCTCCAGCCAGCGGGCGTCCTCGGGCGTGAGCGCGAGGTCGAGGGCGCGCAGGCTGTCGTCGAGCTCGACCAACCGGCGCGGGCCGATCAGCGGCAAGACCGGGAACGGCTGCGCCAGGCAGTAGGCGAGCGCCACGTGGATCGGGCTGAGGCCGCGCGCCTCGGCCAGCTCGACGGCGCGGTCGCGGCGTGCGAAGTTGGCGTCCGAGTACCAGCAGCGCACGATCTCGGCATTGGCGATCTTGCCGCGGCCGGCGGCATCGGTGAAGAAGCCGCGCGCCTGGCTCGACCAGGCGAAATTGGTCAGCTGCCGCTCGGTCTGCCATGCGCGCCACGGCGCATCCGAGGCCTGCACGCAGCCGGCCCAGATCGGATCGACCATCTCGGCCAGCGAGAAATTGTTCGACAGCGCCCCGAGCGCGGTCTTCCCGTTGGCCTTCGCATAGTCGATGGCCGCGTCGAGCCGCTCGCGGGTCCAGTTGGACCCGCCGACCGGCCCGCGGATCCGCCCGGCCTTCACCTCCGCGTCCATGGCGTCGACGAACTCCCCGACGGGCACGTCGGGGTTGTCGCGGTGCATGAAGTAGACGTCGACGTAGTCGGTGCCGAGCCGGTCCAGCGTCTCGTCGAGCTGCTTGCCGATGACGTCCGGATAGGTCAGCGGCGAATGCGCGCCCTTGCCGATGACCACGGCGCCGTCGCGCGTCCCCCGCGCCTTCAGCCACTCGCCGAGCACGCGCTCGCAGCGGCCCGCGGCATAGATCCAGCCGGTGTCGAAGACGTTCCCGCCCTTCTCCCAGAAGGCGTCGAGCAGGATCGAGGCGCTGGCGAAGTCCGGAAAATCCTCGAACCCTAGCGCCAGCCGCGACGCCGACTTCGGCAGATCCCGCACCGGCCGGTGCGGGATCGTCGCCCCCGGCTTCGCCAGCGGCGTCCCCCCGAGCGTCCGCGGCCGCGCCTCGGCCTGCTCGATCCCGTACTTCAACCCCGCGTCGGCCCGCCACTTGTCGAGCACCCTCAGGTTCCCGAGCGTGTCGTCCCAGCTCATGCCCGGCGCCGCGAACTCCTGCCGCCCGGCGCGGATCGCCTCGCCGGCGGCGTCGGCCTCGAAGGAATAGAGCCAGCCCGGCTCCTCGACCTCGACCGTACGCGCCTCGCCGCTCGACGCGACGACCGTGATCTTGCCGACACCCCCTTCATGGCCCGAGGCGAACCAGAAGTTCGGCACCTCGATCCGGCCCTTCGTCCCGAGGACCCGCAGCACGTTCTCCTGCGCCAGCGAGACCGCGCAGGCGCATTCGGCGATGATCCCGTTCGGGAAGGTCAGGATCGCCACCGCCCACTCGTCGACGCCGCTCTCGCCGAGCTTCGCCGTGCCCGCGACCTTGACGGGATCGAGGAACGGCCTGCCGGCGACCGCGCCGGCGATCAGCCGCGCCATCGACACCGGATAGCAGCCGACATCGAGGATGCCGCCGCCGGCGAGGTCGTTGGCGTAGAGCCGATGGCTCGGGTCGAACTTCGGCATCGCGAAGCCGAAGCTCGACTGGATCATCCGGACCTCGCCTATCGCGCCCTCGCGGATGAGCTCCAGGAGCCTCGCCGTCTGCGGATGCAGCCGGTACATGAAGGCCTCGCCCATGAACGTCCCGGCCCGCCGCGCCGCGTGCAGCATGGCGTCCGCCTCGTAGGCCGTCAGCCCCATCGGCTTCTCGACCAGCACGTGCTTGCCGGCCTGCGCCGCCTTGATCGCCCATTCGGCATGCTGCGGATGCGGCGTCGCGACATAGACCGCCTCGACCTCCGGATCGGCCAGCAGCGCCGCATAGCCGTCCAGCACGCGCGCCCCGGCGAAATCCTCGGCATACCCGGGCTTCTTCGGATCGCGCGCCCCGATCGCGACGAGCCTGCCGGTGCGCGAATGCGCCAGCCCCGCGGCGAAGGCGCGCGCAATCCCCCCCGGCCCCAGGATTCCCCAGCGGACCTTCCCTGCCTCGGCCATCGTTCCCTCCCCTGCCCCGCGGCTTTGCCCGACTTGCTATCGGGATCCGCCGGGGAGGTCGAGGCGGTTCAAAGCAGCTTCTTCAGGCTCACCCCCGCGTCGGCCAGCGCCGTCGGGTCCGGGTGGGCGGCGCGGGCGATCAGCATCTCGGCGAGGCGGATGTCCCTGGCGACGGCGTTGCCGGTCCCGACGCCGGAGGCGGCGAGCAGGCGGCCGTCCGTCGCGAGGTGGAAGAGGACGAAGCCGTTCGCGATGTCGCGGCGGACGTGGGTGTCCGCGCCGGCGGCGAGGCCCGCGATCTGCAGCGTCAGGTCGTACTGGTCGGACCAGAACCACGGGACGGCGGTGATGGATTCCCCGTGGCCGAGCATGTTGCGGGCGGCCAGGGTCCCGTGCTCCTGGGCGCTGCGCCAGCTCTCCAGGCGGACGCGGCGGTTCTCGTAGTGCGGGTGCAGGAAGGAGCAGCAGTCGCCGGCGGCGAAGACCGAGGGGTCGTCGGTGGCGAGGCCGGCGTCGACGGCGACGCCGTTGTCGAGCGCGAGGCCGGCAGCCTCGGCCAGCGCGGTGTCCGGGGCGGCCCCGATGCCGATGACGACGAGGTCGGCCGGGACGATCGTGCCGCCGGCGAGGGCGGCGCCGTCCGCGGTGATGGCGTCGACGCGGGCGTCGAAGACGAAATCGACGCCCTCGGCGCGGTGGCGGTCCTCGAGCACGGCGGCGATCTCGGGCGGGACGCCGCGGGTGAGGAGCCGCGGCAGCGCCTCGATGACGGTGACCGACGTCCCGCGCTTGCGGGCGGAGGCCGCGAGCTCCAGCCCGATGAAGCCGCCGCCGACGATCGCGAGCCGCCGGCCGGGCCCGAGGGCAGCGCGGATGCGGGCGGCGTCGTCGAGGTCGCGCAGCACGGCGACGTTGCCGCCGTCCGCGCCCGGCAGCGGCAGGCGGCGGGCGCGGGCGCCGGTGGCGATCAGCAGGCGCTCGTAGGGCAGCCGGGTGCCGTCGGCCAGCACCACCGCCCGCTCGGCGCGGTCGATGGCGGCGGCGGTGGCGCCGGGGCGGAAGTCGATGCCGGCGGCGGCGATGCCGTCGGCCCCGGAGATGGCCTTCGGCGACGGCTCCTCGGCGACCATCGCGTCCTTGGAGAGCGGCGGACGCTCGTAGGGGCCGTGCGGCTCGGTGCCGATAAGCGTGATCGGGCCGTCGTAGCCGCCCTCGCGCAGCGCGAGGGCGGCGCGGGTGCCGCACTCGCCAGCGCCGATGATCACCATGCCCGACATGTCAGATCTCGACCAGCACGTCGTCGCCCTCGACCTTGACCTTGTAGGTCCTGAGGTCGACGCAGACCGGCGCGCCCTTGGCCTCGCCGCTCCTGTAGTCGAAGCGGCCGTTGTGCTTCGGGCACTCGATGATGAAGTCCATGACGAGGCCGTCGCAGAGATGCACCTTCTCGTGGGTGCACAGCCCGTCGGTGGCGAAGAACTTGCCGTCGGGCGCGTGGTAGATCGCGAAGGTTCGGCCGCCGTGGTCGAAGCGGGCGACGTCCTCTTCGTCGATGTCCTCGGTCGAGCAGGCGCGGACCCAGGCGGGCATGGTGCTTCCTCCGTTCTTTCGTTTCGGGTCAGCCGACGGCGCCGAGGGCCTGGACGTGGAAGTCCTCGCGGTAGGGCTTGGCGGTCGGCGGCAGCTCGCGCTTCAGGAAGTAGTCCTCGTAGCGGAGCTGGCGGACGAGCGCCGGCCACATCTCGCGGAAGGCGGCGGCGATCGAGGGGCTCGGCGGCGGCAGGTCGTCCTTGATCCGCGCGTGCAGCGCCGGCAGCTGATGATAGGGCACCATCGGGAACATGTGGTGCTCGATGTGGTAGTTCATGTTCAGGTAGAGGAAGCGCGAGATCGGGTTCATGTAGACGGTGCGCGAGTTCAGCCGATGGTCGAGGACGTCATCGGCGAGCCCGCCGTGCTGCAGGACGCCGGTCATGATCCCGTGCCAGGAGCCGTAGACCCGGGGGCCGAGCACCACCAGGAACGGCAGGATCGAGTGCATCCAGAGCGCCAGCGCCAGCGTCGCCGCGTAGATCAGCACCCAGACCCGGGCGGCGCGGATCACCTTCGGCCATTCGGACTCGGGGATGTAGGTCGCCTCCTCCGGGTGGATCCTGCCGGCGGCGTTGTAGAACATCCGCCCGAGCCCGTTCCAGATGTCGACCAGGCCGAAGACATTCAGGAAGAGCTTGAACAGGTGCGGCGGGCGCATGATCGCAATCTCGGGGTCGAGGCCGACGATGATCGTGTCGGTGTGGTGCCGGGTGTGGCTCCACTTCCAGCCGTAGGGGTTGCGGATGATCATGAAGCAGGCGATCTGGTAGACGACGTCGTTCATCCACTGCGTCTTGAACGCCGTCCCGTGCCCGCACTCGTGCCAGCGCGAGTCCGACGCCGACCCGTAGAGCACGCCGTAGGCGAGCCAGAACGGGACCGACAGCCAGGGGTGGCCGTTGACCCAGAGCGCGATCGCGATGCCGCAGAAGACGACCATGGCGCCGATCCAGAGCAGGCTGTCTCGGATCGCCGGCTGGTCGGCGCGCTGCATCAGCGCCTTCATCTCCTTGCGCGGCACGTCGGTGTGGTACCATTCCGCCGCCTTCAGCCCGGTCTCGATCGCGCGCTGCGCGTCGGCCCCGAGCAGGCTGTAGTCGCGCCTGGGACGCTTCGCGCCCGATCCCGCCGCCACGTCGACCATCGCGTCCTCCCTGAACCGACGCCCGGGAGATACCGCTGGGCGGGCGATCCGGCAAGCGTCATGCAAGATAATCCATCATAAGTCATCATTGCCTTGCCCACCCCGCCGGGAGGTGAATTCATGGCCCCCTCGGAGCGGGCCGGCGATGCGATCCCGGTGCCCGCAGCCCGCCATCGAAAGGGAGGAATGCCATGGCGAACGAACTGGACGGCAAGGTGGCCGCGGTCACCGGGGCCGCGTCGGGGATCGGGCTGGCCAGCGCCGAGGCGATGCTCGCCGCCGGGGCGCGGGTCGTCATGGTCGACCGCGACGCGGCGGCGCTCGAGCGGCTGCGCGCCCGCCACGGCGAGGCGCTGGTGCCGCTGGTCCTCGACCTGCTCGACCCGCAGGCCTGCGCGACGCTGGTGCCGCGGGCGCTGGAGCTCGCGGGGCGGATCGACATCCTGCACGCCAACGCCGGCCTCTACGTCGGCGGCGACCTCGTCGAGGCCGACACCGCGGCAATGGACCGGATGCTGAACCTCAACGTCAACGTGGTGATGAAGAACGTCCACGACGTCCTGCCGCACATGATCGCGCGCGGCAGCGGCGACGTCATCGTCACGAGCTCGCTCGCCGCCCACTATCCGACGCCCTGGGAGCCGGTCTACGCCTCGTCGAAATGGGCGATAAACTGCTTCGTGCAGACCGTCCGGCGGCAGGTGTTCCGCCACGGCGTCCGCGTCGGCGCGATCTCGCCGGGCCCGGTGATGACGGCACTCCTCGCCGACTGGCCGGCCGACAAGCTGCAGGAGGCGCGGGAATCCGGGAGCCTGCTCGAGCCGGCGGAGGTCGCGGGCGTCGTCCTCTTCATGCTGACGCGGCCGCGCGGCATGACGATCCGCGACGTCGTGATGATGCCGACGAACTTCGACCTGTGACGGGATCGCCTCGGGGCTTCCTTGCACCGCGACGCTATCGATGAGCACGGCCCGCGCCTGCCCGGGGGGAGCAGACGGGCCGTGCGTGGGCACGGCCGGGGGCAACGGCGACGCTGGCTCCGGATGCGAAGGACAGGGCGGCTCAGAACGTGTGCGGCCTCGTGCCGGACGTGAGCAACATGCCGCACGGGAATACTGCGATGTCCGCCATCGCATCAATAATTATCGGATACTATGACTTAACCACGCATACAGCTATCCGTTTCACTTTCATGCCTCACGTGGTACGATCGAAATAGGGGGCGCACCGGCGTTAACCATACCTTCATCGGGGCCAGGCGAAGCCACGGCCCGAATCCCCACGGCCGCCTCCGCGAGCGATCTTGCCGGTCATTCCATCATGATCTAGCAGTGCGGTGCAAAGCGAGGTGCCCGCATGGTCAGCCGCCCGACCGTCACCGACGTGGCCCGCGAGGCCGGCGTCAGCGCCGCCACCGTCGACCGCGTCATCAACGCCCGGCTGCCGGTGCGCGAGGACACCACGCGGCGCGTCCTCGAGGCGGCGCAGAAGCTCGGCTTCCATGCCACCGGCCTGATCCGCTCGCGGCTGCGCGAGCAGCTCCCCGCCCGCACCGTCGGCTTCCTGCTGCAGAAGCCCGACGACCCCTTCTACCGCGAGCTCGCCGAGCGGCTGGAACGCGCGATCACCGGCAGCCGGCTCTTCCGCGGCACCGCCCGCTTCGACTACTGGATCGAGGACGACCCCGACGCCATCGCCGAGCGGCTGCGCCGGCTCGGGCGCCGGGCCGACGCGGTGGCGCTGGTCAGCCCCGACCACGCGCCGGTCGCCGCCGCCATTGCCGACCTGACCGCGCGCGGCGTCCCGGTCTTCACCCTCCTCACCGACTGCGCGTCGGCCGCGCGCACCAGCTACCTCGGCATCGACGGCCGCAAGGCCGGGCGGACCGCCGGCTGGCTGGTCCGCCAGTGCGCCGGCCGCCCCGGCAAGGTGGCCGTCATCGTCGGCAGCCGCCGCTTTCATGGCCACGAGCTGCGCGAGATCGGCTTCCGGTCGTACTTCCGCGAGCGCGCCGCCCAGTTCCTGGTGCTCGACGCGGTGGTGAACTCCGAGTCCGACGCCGCGACCGAGGAGGCCGTGCTGACGCTGATCGAGGCGCACCCCGACCTCGTCGGCATCTACGTCGCCGGCGGCGGGACGGCCGGCGGCATCGCCGCGCTGCGCCGCACCGAGCCCGCCCGCCGCCCGGCGCTGGTCTGCCCGGCCCTCACCCCCGAGGTCCGCGCCGGCCTCGCCGACGGCATCGTCGCCGCCGCGGTCTGCGAGCCGATCGACCGGCTGGCCGAGCGGCTGGTCGAGCTCGTCGTCATCGCCCTCGACGACCAGCCGGCCCGCATGCCGAACCAGGTCGCGCTGCCGATCGACCTCTACACGCCGGAGAACCTCTGACAGCGCCTTGAGCGCCCGCCGACCCGCCTTGAGCCCGGCTTCCGGGGTTCGAGCCGCACCACGGCTCGCTCGAAGCCGTGAGGAGGCGGTCACTGCGCTCCTCGCCAGCGGCGAAACTCCCTCCCCGAGGGCGCGAATCCGCCGCGGTCAATCGTTGCCGAATGGTTTAGGGTGGAAGATTTTATCATTGCATATCAATATGTTGAATTTTGCGCGATACCCCTTTCCCTCGGGGTTGTCGCGGACGGCCGGGCGGGCTATCTCCCTGCCCCGGCGCAGCGGCCTGGACCCTCGCCCGACCACCCGAACGAGGCCGCCTTGACCACAGCCGCCGCCCCCGACACCCACCGCCAGGCGGGATGGGCGGTGTCCTTCCTCGTCGCCGGGACCTTCTTCATGGAGAACCTCGACGGCACCGTCATCACCACCGCGCTGCCGCACATGGCGGCGAGCTTCGGCGTCGGCCCCGTCGAGCTCAACGTCGGGATCAGCGCCTACCTGCTGACCCTCGGCGTCTTCATCCCCGCGAGCGGCTGGGTCGCCGACCGCTTCGGCTCGCGCACCGTCTTCGGCTCGGCGATAGCCCTCTTCACCCTCGCGTCCCTCCTCTGCGGCCTCGCGAATTCCCTGCCGGTCTTCGTCGCGACCCGCGTCCTGCAGGGGATCGGCGGCGCGATGATGGTCCCGGTCGGCCGCCTCGTCGTGCTGCGCGTCACGCCCAAGGACCGGCTGATCGCCGCCATCGCCACCCTCACCTGGCCCGCGCTGATCGCCCCGGTCCTCGGCCCGCCCCTCGGCGGGCTGATCGCCGACCACGCCAGCTGGCGCTGGATCTTCTACCTCAACCTCCCCCTCGGCCTCGCCGCCTTCGCGCTGGCCTGGCGGATCATCCCCGACGAGCACGGCCCCGGCCGCCGCCCCTTCGACTGGCCCGGCTTCCTCCTCGTCGGCGGCGCCCTCTCCTGCCTGCTCTTCCTCGGCGAGCTCCTCGGCCGCCGCGACGCTCCCTGGCCCGAGGTCGCCATCTTCGCCGCAGCGGGCGTCGCCCTCCTCGCCTGGAGCCTCCGCCACCTGCGCCGCGCCAACCACCCGATGGTCGAGCTCGGCGCCCTCGCCCACCCGACCTTCGCCGTCACGGTCTGGGGCGGCTCGCTCTTCCGCATGGGGGTCAGCGCCGTCCCGTTCCTGCTGCCCTTGATGTTCCAGATCGGCTTCGGCTTCGGCGCCTTCGAGGCCGGCGCGATGCTGATGGCGGTCTTCGCCGGCAACCTCGCCATGAAGACGATGACGACCCGCGTCCTGCGAAGCTTCGGCTTCCGCCCGGTGCTGGTCGGCGTCGGTCTCCTGAACGCCGCCGCCATCGCCGCCTGCGCCCTCTTCTCGCCCGCGGTTCCGCTGGCGGTCATGCTCGCCATCCTCTTCCTCGGCGGCATGGCGCGCTCGATGCAGTTCACCGCCTTCAACACCATCGCCTTCGCCGACGTGCCGACCGCGGCGATGGCCGGCGCCAACACGCTCTTCTCCGCGGTCTTCCAGCTCGCCATGGGACTGGGCGTCGCGCTCGGCGCCATCGCCTGGCGGATCGGCGACGCGGTCGCGCCCGACGCCGACCCGGCGGCCCCCTTCCACGTCGCCTTCCTCCTCGTCGCCGCGGTGGCGCTCCTCGGCGTCTGGGACAGCGCGCGGCTCGCGCCCGACGCCGGCCACCAGGTCTCGACCCGTCCCCGCCACCGGCGCTGATGCTGATCAAGCCTCGGGCGTGTCGATGGTCTGGAGCTCGGCCGGGGCCGCCCCGCCGATCGTGCGCACCACCGCCTCGGCGAGCCCCATGCCGGCGCGGCGGAAGTCCTCGTGAACGACCTCGATCTCGGCGCGGAACTTGCGCATCAGGTCGAACGACTCCTTCACCGCCACGTCGAAGTCGCGGCCGATGACGAACCCTCGCGCCTCGGCCGCGGTGACGGCCGCGACCGCCGCCGAGGCGCTGCCGCAGACGAAGCCGTCGGGCCGGCGCGGCGAGTCCATCAGCCGGCCGATCTCGGCGCCGATCGCCTCGTAGCTCGAATCCGTCGTCACCGCCCGGATCGGCACCTCGTCGAGGTCGTGCCGCTCGACCGCCCGCTGGAAGCCCGCCGTCATGTGCCGCGAGTAGGTGAGCTGCGTCGGCGGCGGCACCAGCGCCAGCCGCCGCCGCCCGCGCGCCACCAGCCGCTCGGCCGCGACCTCGCCATAGCGGCCGTTGTCGAAGTCGAAGAAGGCGTGCTCGATCCCCATGTCGGTCCGCCCGTGCGTCGCGAACGGGAACCCGTGCTCGTGCAGGTAGCGGACGCGGGCATCCTGCGGCTCGGTCCGCGAGAAGATGACGCCGTCGGCCGAGGCGGTCTCGACGATGTAGCGCACCGGGTCGAGCGGGTCGCTGCGCAGGCTGTAGGGCGTCACGATCAGGTGGTAGGGCGACCCGGCCAGGTACTCCGAGACGCCGTAGACCAGGTGCGAGCTCAGGCCCAGCCCCTCGGACTCCACCGACAGGATCAGGCTGATGACGTTGGTCTTGCCCGTCCGGAGCCGGACGCCGGCGCGGTTCGGGCGGTAGCCGATCTGCTTCGCCACCAGCCGCACCCGCTCCTTCGTCGCCTGCCCGATGTCCGGCGCGTCGTGCAGCGCGCGCGAGACCGTGGTGACGCCGAGGCCGGTCATGTAGGCGATCGTCTTCAGCGTAGGCCGGGATGCCGGCGCGGCATTCTCCTCGGGCTCGGCGTTTTTTCGGGACACGGGATCCGGTTCGGCTATTGTCGGGAGCGCGAATCGCAGGTTACCCGCTTCGGTTGGAGCCTCAAAGCTGAAACGTTGCAGATCGCGGCGCGGCGACATGTGGGCGACACCTGACCGGGCGGGGTTTCGGTTTCCGGAAGATGGTCCCTCCAGGAGGATCGCTGCGTACCGACTTGAAATGGCTTTGTCATTTGCTTCGGTCACGAGACTCGCGCCGCATCGCACGCGGGAGACGCTGCGAGTTGCGCGGCCGCCGATTTCGGCCATTGCCATCCTTTGGCTAGTCCCGTAACTTTATTACTGCAACGATGTAGAACTGGGAGGTTCGCAAATGAGATTTGGCTCGCTGGCCGCGGCGCTCGCTGCGTCCGTGGTGCTTCCCGTCAGCATGGCGCAGGCCGCCGACCTCGAGGTGACCCACTGGTGGACGTCGGGCGGCGAGGCGGCGGCGGTTGCCGAGTTCGCCAAGGCCTTCGACGCCACCGGCAACAACTGGGTCGACGGCGCCATCGCCGGCGGCGGCAACACCGCCCGACCGATCATGATCAGCCGCATCACCGGCGGCGACCCGATGGGCGCGACCATGTTCAACCACGGCCGCCAGGCCGAGGAGTTGGTCGAGGCCGGGCTCATGCGCAACCTCGACGACGTCGCCAAGGCCGAGAACTGGGCCGCGGTCGTCAATCCGCCGTCGCTGCTCGAGGGCTGCATGCTCGACGGCCACGTCTACTGCGTCCCGGTCAACATCCACGCCTGGCAGTGGCTCTGGCTCTCGAACAAGGCGTTCGAGGCCGCCGGCGTGCCGGTGCCGACCAACTGGGACGAGTTCGTCGCTGCCGGGCCGGCGCTGCAGAAGGCGGGCCTCCAGCCGCTCGCCCTCGGCCAGCAGGGCTGGCAGCAAGCAGGCCTCTTCAACCTGCTGCTGCTCGGGCTGGGCGGCGACGAGCTCTACCTCGCCGTCTACGACAAGAAGGACGCCGACGCGGCGGCCGGCCCCGACGTGGCGAAGGTGTGGAAGGCGGCCGCCGACGCCCGCACGCTGGCCAAGGGCTCCAACATTCAGACATGGAACGAGGCGACAGCCATGGTGATCGCCGGCAAGGCCGGTGGGCAGATCATGGGCGACTGGGCGCAGGGCGAGTTCCAGGTCGCCAATCAGGTCGCCGGCAAGGACTATAGCTGCGTCCTCGACCTCGGCGTCGCCGATCCCTACATCACCACCGCCGGCGACAGCTTCTACTTCCCGACGCTGAAGGATGCCGACAAGACGAAGGCGCAGGAGGTGCTCGCTTCGGTGATGATGTCGCCGGAGACCCAGCTCGCCTTCAATCTCAAGAAGGGCTCGATGCCGGTCAGGGGCGACGTCGACCTCAGCGGCGCCAACGACTGCATGAAGAAGGGTCTCGCCGTCCTGAAGTCCGGCAACGTCATCAAGAGCACCGACGAGTTGATCACCCCGGACACCAACACCCAGATCGAAGACCTGATGACGCAGTTCTTCAGCACCGAAATGTCGGTCGAGGACGCGCAGAAGAGCTTCGCTGACATCATCGCCAACGCGGACTGACGCGAGCTCGCGCCCACGCTATCGCCGGCCCGCGTCCGGGCCGGCGCACCATCGGGGGGAAACCGCATGGCCGCGCAGCGTCCGACAAAGCTCTTCCACAATCTCAGCGCCAAGATCGCCTCGATCCCGATGGTCCTGACCGCCGTCGTGGTCTTCCTCGGCGGCACGATCTGGACCGTGATCTATTCCTTCACCAGCTCGAAGCTCCTGCCGAAGCTCGATTTCGTCGGCCTCGAGCAGTATCGGCGGCTCTGGTCGACCCCGCGCTGGCTGGTTTCGGTCGAGAACCTGCTGATCTACGGGATCATCGCGCTGATCTTCTCCTTCGTGATCGGCTTCGTGCTCGCCGCGCTCCTCGACCAGAAGATCCGCTTCGAGGACGCCTTCCGCACCATCTTCCTCTATCCGTTCGCGCTCTCCTTCATCGTCACCGGCCTCGTCTGGCAGTGGGTGCTGAACCCCGACCTGGGCATCCAGCACGTGGTCCGCAGCCTCGGCTGGGAGAGCTTCACCTTCGACCCGCTCTACAACGCCGACCTCGTGCTCTATGGCCTGGTCCTCGCCGGGCTCTGGCAGGGCACCGGCCTCGTGATGTGCCTGATGCTCGCCGGCCTCCGCGGGATCGACGAGGACATCTGGAAGGCGGCCCGCGTCGACGGCATCCCGATGTGGAAGACCTACCTCCTCGTGGTCATCCCGATGATGCGGCCGGTCTTCATCACCACCCTCGTCATCGTGATGAGCGGCATCGTCAAGCTCTACGACCTCGTCGTCGCCATGACCGGCGGGGGCCCCGGCACGGCCTCCGAGGTGCCGGCGAAATACGTCTACCAGTTCATGTTCGGGGCGCAGAACCTCGGGCAGGGCTTCGCCGCCTCGACGATGATGCTCGTGACCGTCGCGATCATCGTCGTCCCCTGGGCCTTCCTCGAATTCGGAGGCAAGAAGCGTGTCTAACCCGGACGCCCTCGCCGGCGCAGTCGTCGCCGACACCGCCATCGAGCGCGACATGCGCGCCCACGACTTCGCCGGGCCGCGCGGCGCCCGCCCGCAGAAGACCTTCTCCCGCCGCAACGTCATCCTCTACGGCACCCTCATCGTGGTCGCCGTCTACTACCTGATCCCGCTCTACGTGATGGTGGTGACCTCGCTGAAGGGGATGCCGGAAATCCGCCTCGGCAACATCTTCTCGCCGCCGATGGAGATCACCTTCCAGCCCTGGGTGAAGGCCTGGGCCGAGGCCTGCACCGGCCTCAACTGCGACGGCCTCAGCCGCGGCTTCTGGAATTCCGTCCGCATCACCGTGCCGTCGGTGATCATCTCGATCGTCATCGCCAGCGTGAACGGCTACGCGCTTTCCCTCTGGCGGTTCAAGGGCGCCAACATCTTCTTCGCCATCCTGATCTTCGGCGCCTTCATCCCCTACCAGGTGATGCTCTACCCGATCGTCATCATGCTGCGCTCGATCGGGCTCTACGGCTCGCTGACTGGCCTCGTGATCGTCCACTCGATCTTCGGCATGCCGATCCTGACGCTGCTCTTCCGCAACTATTTCGCCTCCGTCCCGGAGGAGCTGTTCAAGGCCGCCCGCGTCGACGGCGCCGGCTTCTGGGCGATCTACTTCAAGATCATGCTGCCGATGAGCTTGCCGATCTTCGTCGTCGCGATCATCCTGCAGGTGACCGGCATCTGGAACGACTTCCTCTTCGGCGTCGTCTACACCAAGCCCGACACCTACCCGATGACCGTCCAGCTCAACAACATCGTCAACTCGGTGCAGGGCGTGAAGGAATACAACGTCAACATGGCCGCGACGATCATCACCGGCCTGGTGCCGCTCATCATCTACTTCATCTCCGGCAAGCTTTTCGTCCGCGGCATCGCCGCCGGCGCCGTGAAGGGATAAGTCATGACCGCACGTCTCACCCAGAATGTGCAGCAGGCCCTCGGCGGCAAGCAGGCGGCACCCCGCGGCGGCACCTCCGGCCCGTCGTCCGCGACCACCGCGCGCGCGCCGGGGGCGGGAACCAGCATCCTCGTCAAGGACCTGACCCTGTCCTACGGCGCGCTGACCATCCTCGACCGGCTCAACATCGACATCGCCGAAGGCGAGTTCATCGTGCTGCTCGGCCCCTCCGGCTGCGGCAAGTCCACGCTCCTGAACTGCATCGCCGGCCTCCTCGACATCACCGACGGCCAGATCTGGATCAAGGGCAAGAACGTCACCTGGGAGGAGCCCAAGGACCGCGGCATCGGCATGGTGTTCCAGTCCTACGCGCTCTACCCCCAGATGTCGGTGCGCGGGAACCTCTCCTTCGGCCTCAAGAACGCGGGCCTCCCCAAGGACGACATCGACAAGCGCATCGCCCGCGCCGCCGAGATCCTGCAGATCCAGCCGCTCCTCGAGCGCAAGCCCGCCGCCCTCTCCGGCGGCCAGCGCCAGCGCGTGGCGATCGGCCGCGCCCTCGTCCGCGACGTCGACGTCTTCCTCTTCGACGAGCCCTTGTCGAACCTCGACGCCAAGCTCCGCTCCGAGCTCCGGGTCGAGATCAAGCGCCTGCACCAGAACCTCGAGAACACCATGGTCTACGTGACGCACGACCAGATCGAGGCGCTGACGCTCGCCGACCGCATCGCCGTGATGCGCGGCGGCATCATCCAGCAGCTCGCCGACCCCAAGACCATCTACAACAAGCCGTCGAACCTCTTCGTCGCCGGCTTCCTCGGCTCGCCCGCGATGACCTTCCTCAAGGGCGAGCTCGTCGACGCCCCCGGCGGCAAGGCCTTCAGGATGGCCGACGTCACCGTGCCCCTCGACGGCTACATCGGCGAGGTGCCGGCCGCCACCGGCCGCCCGGTGACCCTCGGCGTCCGCCCCGAGCACGTCGCGGTCCACGGCGAGGGCAACGGCATCCCGGCGGTGATGGACATCGACGAGCCGATGGGATCGGACAGCCTGCTCTGGCTGACCGCCGCCGGCCGCACCATCTCCGCCCGGACGACGGCCGACCACGGCTTCCACCACGGCCAGTCGGTCAGCCTCGGCTTCGACATCTCCAAGGCGTCGCTCTTCGACCAGGAGACCGAGAAGCGTCTCTGACGCCCTGATAGAACTGCCTTCCGGGGGGGAAATGCTCGATTTTTCAGGATCGTGGACGCTCGCCGATGCGTGACCGTCGAGGCCGACCGCCCCGGCCGCTTCTCCACCAACGCGCTCTTCCCCGGCCACCGCGCCGAGATCGCCTCCCCCCGGACGCCCTCGCCGTCCGCGACCTCTATTCCAGCTACGCCTGAAGGAGCCTCCGATGCCCGAATTCTCCTACCAGCTCTTCTGCTCGCGCAACTTCCCGCCGCTCTCGAAGACCCTCGCGATGGTGGCCGCCGCCGGCTACAAGAACGTCGAGGGCTACGGCGCCCTCTACGCCGACAAGGAGAAGGTCGCCGAGCTCATCGACAACCTCGCCGCCAACGGCCTCAGGATGCCCACCGGCCACTTCGGCATCGACCAGCTCGAGCAGGACCCCGACCGCGTGCTCGAGATCGCCAAGGCCGTCGGCATCGAGAAGGTCTACTGCCCCTACCTGATGCCCGACCAGCGGCCCACCGACGGCAAGGGCTGGCACGCCTTCGGCCAGCGGCTGCAGCAGGCCTCCGCCCCCTACCGCGCCGCCGGCCTCGGCTTCGGCTGGCACAACCACGACTTCGAGTTCAAGCGGACCGCCGACGGCACCCTGCCCCAGACCGCGATCTTCGAAGGCGGCCCCGACCTCGAATGGGAAGCCGACGTCGCCTGGGTGATCCGCGGCGGCGCCGACCCGCTGGAATGGATCCGGATGATGGCGAACCGCATCACCGCCGTCCACGTCAAGGACATCGCCCCCGCCGGCGAGAACAAGGACGAGGACGGCTGGGCCGACGTCGGCCACGGCACCGTCGACTGGAAGGGCCTGATGGCCGCGATCAAGGAACGCACCAAGGCCAGGTACCTCGTGATGGAGCACGACAACCCCAAGGACGACAAGCGCTTCGCCGAGCGCTCGCTCGCTGCGGCCGAGAAGCTCTGAAACCCTGAAGAACCGGTTAAAGCCGGAAGATTTTTCTCAATTAAATCCGTCGGTTACCAAATGCCCGCACCCCAGGCGACAGGTTCCGCGGACGCTGTCAGGAGACTGAAATGACCGAGACGCTCGGCGTCGGCATCATCGGCTGCGGCAACATCTCCGCCGCCTACTTCAAGCTCGCGCCGCTGTTCAAGGGGCTGGAGGTGCGCGCCTGCACCGACCTCAACATGGCCGCCGCCGAGGCCCGCGCCAAGGAGTTCGGCGTCAAGGCCCAGGAAACCGACGCCCTCCTGCAGAACGACGACATCGACGTCGTCATCAACCTGACCATCCCCGACGCCCACTACGGCGTCAGCACCCGCGCGCTCGAGGCCGGCAAGCACGTCTACTCCGAAAAGCCGTTCGTGCTGACGGTCGAGGAAGGCGAGCAGCTGAAGTCCCTCGCCGACGCGAAGAACCTCCGCGTGGGCTCCGCCCCCGACACCTTCCTCGGCGGCGCCCACCAGTACGCCCGCAAGCTCGTCGACGACGGCGCCATCGGCACGCCGACCGCCGGCACCGCCTTCGTCATGTCGCACGGCATGGAGGCCTGGCACCCGAACCCCGGCTTCTTCTTCCTCCCCGGCGCCGGCCCGGTCCTCGACATCGGACCCTACTACGTCGCCGACCTGATCAACCTGATCGGCCCGGTCAGGCGCGTCGCCGCCCTCACCAACAGCGCCACGCCCACCCGCCACGTCACCGCCGACGGCCCGTTCAAGGACCAGGACATCCCGGTGAAGACGCCCACCAACGTCCACGCCCTCCTCGAGTTCGACAGCGGCGCCAGCATCATGCTCGGCGCCAGCTGGGACGTCTGGGCCAACCGGCACCGCAACATCGAGCTCTACGGCACCGACGGCGCCCTCTTCGTCCCCGACCCCAACTGGTTCGGCGGCACCGTCGAACTCTCGGGCCGCGATGGCAAGATCGAGGAAGTGAAGCAGTGGGACCACCCCTTCGGCGTCCCCAACGACCATCGCCCGAACGGCGCCAGCTTCGCCAACTACCGCACCGCCGGGCTCGCCGACATGGCGATGGCGATCATCGAGAACCGCGACTCCCGCTGCTCCCTCGACCGCGCCCTGCACGGCGTCGACGTCATGACCTCGATCCTGAAGTCGGGCGAGATCCAGGCCTTCGTCGAGCTCACCACCACCTGCACCCGCCCCGCGCCGCTCGACCCGGAAGCGGCGCGCGCGCTGCTGGCCTGACGCCATGACCTGGGTCCCCACCGAGTCCCGCTACGAGGCCATGGCATACCGCCGCTGCGGCACCTCCGGGCTCATGCTCCCCGCCGTCTCGCTCGGCCTCTGGCACAACTTCGGCGGCGACACCCCGCACGAGACCAAGCGCGCCATCTGCCGCACCGCCTTCGACCTCGGCATCACCCACTTCGACCTCGCCAACAACTACGGCCCCCCGCCGGGCTCCGCCGAGGAAGCCTTCGGCGAGATCCTCGCCACCGACTTCCGCGGCCTCCGCGACGAGCTCGTCATCTCGTCCAAGGCCGGCTACCGCATGTGGCCCGGCCCCTACGGCGAATGGGGCAGCCGCAAGTATCTGCTGTCGTCCCTCGACCAGAGCCTGCGCCGGATGCGCCTCGACTACGTCGACATCTTCTACTCGCACCGCTTCGACCCCGACACGCCGCTCGAGGAAACCATGGGCGCCCTCGACGCCGCCGTCCGCGCCGGCAAGGCCCTCTACGTCGGCCTCTCCTCCTACAACTCCGACCGCACCGCCGCCGCTGCCGCGATCCTGCAGGATCTCGGCACTCCCTGCCTGATCCACCAGCCCAGCTACAACATGTTCAACCGCTGGGTCGAACGCGACGGCCTGAAGGACACGCTCGAGGAGCTCGGCATCGGCTCGATCGCCTTCACCCCGCTCGCCCAGGGCATGCTGACGGCGAAATACCTGAAGGGCATCCCCGAAGGCAGCCGCGCCACCCAGGGCAAGTCCCTGAACCCCGCCTTCCTCAACGAGCACTCGATCGCCAACATCCGCGCCCTCAACGACATCGCGGCATCCCGCAACCAGACCCTCGCCCAGATGGCCATCGCCTGGGTCCTCCGCGACAACGGCATCACGTCCGCCCTGATCGGAGCCTCCCGCCCCTCCCAGGTCGAAGACTGCGCCGGCGCCGTCCGGAACCTCGACTTCACCCCCGCCGAGCTCGCCGAGATCGACACGTACGCCGACGAGGAGAACATCAACCTCTGGGCAAGATCCTCCGACCAGAAATGACCCGCGCGGGCGCCCCCTTGCCCGCCGGGCCATTTTCGTGTACGGAAAATAGCTGCGCATCCTCCGGGACGAGCCGAAACGCCGATCTACCCTCACCCGCCGCGGCCTCGACTTCGCCACGCTTGACTTGGCCTTCTTCGAGGCCGCGACGGTGAGCACTGCGCGCCACGGCCGCTTCCGCGCGACCGGCAACTTCGGCGGCTCCGTCCTGGTCGTGATCTTCGCGCCGCTCGGGACTGAAGCCATCTCCGTAGTCTCGATGCGCCTCGCGAGCCGCAAGGAAAGGCAGGCCCATGAAGCCAAAAGTCCCACCCCTGACCGATGAAGAAGAGGCCGAGATCCAGCGTCGGATCGCCGAGGGTCCCGACGACTACGAAGCGACCGACGAAGAGCTGGCCCAGGCCCGCCCCTTCGCCGACGCCTTCCCCGGCCTCGCCGAAAGCATCCGCCGCACCCGCGGCCGCCCGCCGAAGCCCGCGGCCAAGCTCGCCGTCACCCTCCGCCTCGACCCCGACACCCTCGCCCGCTTCCAGGCCCAGGGCCCCGACTGGCGCACGCGCATGAGCGAGGCCTTGAAGCGCGCGGCCCGAGGCTGACCGCGGTTGAGACGCGCGTCATTCGCTATCGCAGCTGGCTAGCCGCCGCGCGCTCGGTGGGAAAGCCAGCCTGTGTATTCGGTCAAGATCGGCCAGCCGTACTGCGCTTTCAGCCGCCAAGCGCAGGCCCACGCGATTCGCGTACGGGCGTGCCTCCGCAGGGACGATCACACGCCTAGCCTCATTAACCTCTCGCGCCCGGCCGGAATCTCGTGCATGCTTTGTGCATGCGATGTACATGAGTTGTACGTCTAACGAAACGCCATTAACCATTGAAACGGCACCGAAAACCTCGGTCGTCGAATCGCCTCCGGAGGCATGCCGGTGATCCGCAACCCGATCCTCAAGGGCTTCAATCCGGACCCTTCCATCTGCCGCACCGGAAACGATTACTGGATCGCCACCTCGACCTTCGAATGGTACCCCGGCGTCCAGATCCACCACTCCCGCGACCTGGTGAACTGGCGCCTCGTCGCCCGTCCCCTCGACCGCGCCAGCCAGCTCGACCTCCGCGGCGAGCCGGATAGCTGCGGCGTCTGGGCCCCCTGCCTCAGCCATGCCGACGGGCGGTTCTGGTTGATCTACACCGACGTCAAGCGCTACGACGGCAACTTCAAGGACGCCCACAACTACCTTGTAACCGCAGAGGAAATCACGGGCCCCTGGTCCGACCCGATCTACATGAACTCCTCGGGCTTCGACCCCTCGCTCTTCCACGACGACGACGGCCGCAAGTGGTTCGTCAACCAGCAGTGGCGACACCTGACCGACAGCGTCGGCGGCAAGCCGAAGCTTTCCGCCTTCGACGGCATCCTGCTGCAGGAATACGACCCCGTTGCCCGCCGCCTGACCGGCCCGATCAGCAACATCTTCCCCGGCTCGCCCCTCGGCCTCGTCGAGGGCCCCCACCTGTTCCGCCGCGACGATTTCTACTACCTCACGACCGCCGAAGGCGGCACCGGCTACCACCACGCCGTGACCATGGCCCGCGCCCGGACCATCCGGGGCCCCTACGAGCTGCATCCGGCGACCCACCTCCTGACCTCGAAGGACGCCCCGGACGCCCCTTTGCAGCGGGCGGGGCATGGGCAACTGGTGGAGACGCCGGACGGGGAGTTCTATCACACCCTCCTCTGCGGGCGGCCGCTGGCGGGGGTGCGGCGGTGCCCGCTGGGACGGGAGACGGCGATCCAGAAGGTGGTCTGGAAGGACGACGGCTGGCTCTATCTCGCGCAGGGCGGCCTGGTGCCGGCGGTGGAGGTGGAGGCGCCGGAGGGCGCGGCGGAGCCGGAGGGGGACGCGCCGGTCGAGTACCGGTTCGACGGGCCGAGCCTGCCGGCGGATTTCCAGTGGCTGCGGACGCCCTATCCGGAGCGGCTGTTCGAGCTGACCGGCGAGACGTTGCGGCTCTTCGGGCGGGAGTCGGTCGGGAGCTGGTTCGAGCAGGCGCTGGTGGCGCGGCGGCAGCAGCACTTCCGGTATCGGGCGGAGACGCGGCTCGTGGCCTTCGCGCCGGACACCTACCAGCAGGCGGCGGGGCTCACGACCTATTACAGCCGGTCGAAGTTCCACTTCCTCGCGGCGAGCTTCGATGCGGCGGTCGGGCGGACGCTGTCGATCATGTCGTGCCCGGGCGACTGGCCGGACGGGAGGCTGAGCTTTCCGCTCTCGCCGCCGGTCCCGCTGCCGGACGGGCCGGTGGAGCTGGCGGTGGAGGTCGACCATGCGACGCAGCGGTTCTTCTGGCGGGCGGGCGGCGAGTGGGTGCCGGCGGGGCCGGCGCTCGATGCGTCGCTGATCTCCGACGAGGCGGGGCGCGGGGAGCACGGGTCGTTCACCGGAGCCTTCGTCGGGATGCTCGCCTTCGATACCTCCGGGCGGGCAGCAACCGCCGACTTCTCCTCCTTCGCCTATCGGCCGGGGTAGTGCCCGGGGGTTGCTCGGGGTCGAGCATGTCGATAAGCTATTGATATATAACGATCATGACCCCGAGCATTTACCAGATCGAAAGGATTGTCCGGGGCCTGCCGGGCCGTGTCAGGAGGGTCGGATGACGACGGACCGCCGCCGGTTCCTGGCGCTCGTCGCCGCTTCCGCGGGCGTTGCGGCGCTCGACCTGCGGGCCGCGGCGGCCGAGAATGCCGACCTGGTGGCCCGCATGACGCTGGCCGAGAAGCTCGGCCAGCTCACCATGCTCAGCGCCGACTTCGCCGCCACCGGGCCGGTGGTGCCGCGCGACCTCGGCGCCGAGGTGCGCGCCGGCCGGGTCGGGAGCCTGTTCAACCTCTGGGGCCGCGATGCGGTTCGCGACGCCCAGCGGGCGGCCGTCGAGGAGACCCGGC
This sequence comes from Amaricoccus sp., assembly GCA_046348975.1. Taxonomy (GTDB): domain Bacteria; phylum Pseudomonadota; class Alphaproteobacteria; order Rhodobacterales; family Rhodobacteraceae; genus Amaricoccus. The sequence goes on from JAXMDF010000001.1 coordinate 348,386, forward strand.
TCGGCATCCCGCTCTTCTTCGGCCTCGATGTGGTGCACGGCTTCCGGACGATCTTCCCGATCCCGCTGGCCGAGGCCGGCGCCTTCGATTCCGCGCTCTGGGAGGCGACGGCGCGGCATGCGGCCGACGAGGCGGCGGCGGCCGGGATCGACCTGACCTTCGCCCCGATGCTCGACATCGCCCGCGACCCGCGCTGGGGCCGCATCGCCGAGGGCCCGGGCGAGGACCCCTACGTCGGCGCCCGCTTCGCCGAGGCCAAGGTGCGCGGTTTCCAGGGGAGCGACCTCGCGGGGCTCGCCGCGACCGCCAAGCACTTCGCCGCCTACGGCGCCAGCGCCGCCGGGCGCGATTATGCCGCGGTCGACGTCTCGGAACGGACGCTCGCCGAAGTCTACCTGCCGCCGTTCCGCGCCGCGGTCGCCGCCGGTGCGGCCGCGGTCATGCCGGCCTTCACCGACCTGTCCGGGGTGCCGATGACCGCGAGCCGGGCGCTGCTGACCGGGACGCTGCGCGACGCCTGGGGCTTCGACGGCCTCGTCATCAGCGACTACGGCGCCATCGGCGAGCTCGTCCGCCACGGCGTCGCGCAGGGTCCCGCCGAGGCCGCGGCGCTGGCGCTGAACGCGGGCGTCGACGTCGACATGATGTCGCTCGCCTACCGGAACGGGCTGCCGCGGGCGCTCGACCGCGGCCTGGCGACGATGGCGGCGATCGATGCCGCGGTCGCGCGCGTGCTGGCGCTGAAGCGGCGGCTGGGGCTCTTCGACGATCCCTTCCGCCGATGCGCCGGCCCGGGCCCCGAGACGCCGGCGCGTCTCGCGGCCCGCCGCGCGGCGGCGCGCGACGCGGCGACCCGCGCGCTGGTGCTGCTGCAGAACCGCCGCGACGTCCTGCCGCTGCCCGACCCGCCGGGCCGGATCGCGGTCCTGGGGCCGCTGGCCGATGCTGCCGGCGACATGCTCGGGCCCTGGGCGGCGACCGGCCGCGGCGGCGAGGCCGTCAGCGTCCTCGCCGGCCTCCGCGCCGCCCTGCCCGCAGCGGCGATCGAGCTCGCCGAGGGGGTGCCGGTCGAGGGCGGCACGGACCAGGGCATCGCGACGGCGGCGAGGGCCGCGGCGCGCGCCGACCGCGTGCTGCTGTGCCTCGGGGAAGCGGCGTGGATGAGCGGCGAGGCCGCGAGCCGCGCCCGCATCGACCTGCCGGGGCGGCAGGCGGAGCTCGCCCGCGCGGTCTTCGCCGTGGGCCGGCCGGTCGTGGTGCTGCTGTTCTCGGGCCGCCCGATCGCCATGCCCGACGTCTTCGCCGAAGCAGACGCCGTCGTGGCCTGCTGGTTTCCGGGCAGCGAGGCCGGCAGTGCCGTGGCGTCCCTGCTGACCGGCCGAACCGGCCCGTCGGCGGGGCTGGCGGCGACCTGGCCGCGGGACGTGGGCCAAGTGCCGGTCGGCTATTCCGCGCGGCCGGGGGGCCGGCCGGAGAATCCGGACGACCACTACACCAGCAAGTACCTCGACCTGCCGAACGCCCCGCAGTTTCCATTCGGCCACGGGCTGCGGTACACCGAATTCAGCCTCGACACGCCTTCGGTCACGGTCGCGGGCGACCGGATCCTCGTCGAAAGCACCGTCGGCAACACCGGCGTGCGGGCCGGCATTGCCACGGTCTTTCTCTTCATCCGCGACCCGGTCGCGAGCATCGCCCGCCCGACGCTGGAGCTCCGGCGGTTCGAGCGGGTGGAGTTGCAGCCGGGCGAGCGGCGCTCGCTGCGGCTGGAGCTCGGACGCGACGACCTCGCGTTTCTGGATGCGAGCCTTCGCCCGATGGTCGAGCCGGGCGACTTCGAGGTGCATCTCGGGTTCTCTGCCGACCCGTCCGCGCTCCGGAGCGCGACCTTCCGGCTCGGATGATCCGGCCTAGTCGCGGTGCTCGGGCAGCGCCTTGACCTGGTCCTTGGTCAGGGCGGTCGTCGCATGCACGTTGCCGTCCTCGTCGCGCATGAAGTCGAGCTGGCTGACCGCGAGCGCCACCGGCTTGGCGCCGATACCGAGGAATCCGCCGACGTCGACGATGACCTGGGCCGTGAGGCCCGAACCGTGCACGTGCGAGACCGTGCCGATCTTCTCGTCGCCCGGGCCGTAGATGACGGCGTCGTCGAGGACGTCTTGGGTCAGCTCGGTGACGCCGAGCCGTTCGTGTGTCGCATGGTCCATCTGGGCCTCCTTGCCTGCGCCGCATCCGGCGTGGCTCAGGAACGCGACTCGGGACGTGCCCGTTCCGCCGGCCGTCGAATCGGCCGCCGGCCTGGGCCCGAGCCCGAGCGTCGGCGCCGGTCGCTATCCGCCGGGGCCAGACGGCTCGGGGAGCGCGCGCCAGCCGTCGGTGAGGGTGCCGAGGAAGGCGACGACGTCGTCGATCTCGGCGTCGGTCAACGCCGGCTGACCGCCGGGCTCGCGGCCGAAGGGCGGGTCCTGGTTGACGTTGACGACGTAGCGCGGCGGCAGGTCGTTGAACTTGTCGACCGATCCGTCCGGCAGCGTCGGGTACCAGCGCGCCGGATCGGTGTCGCGGGTGGCGTAGAAGGCGACCGCCTCGCGCAGGTCGTGGATGACGCCGTTGTGGAAGAAGGCCTTGCGGGTCGCGACGTTCCGCAGCGACACGGTCCGGAACAGGCCGCAGTAGCCGGCGACCCCCTGGAAGTCGGTGCGGAGCGGCCCGCAGAGCCCGAGGTCGTGCCAGTCCGGATCGGCGTTGGCCGGGATCGCCGGGTTGCGCGGCAGGCCGAGCGCGATCATGCCGAAGTCGCTGAGCTGCGGCGGGGTGCCGTCGAAGCCCGGCTGGCTGAAGTGGCAGGAGGCGCAGTTGCCCTTGTCCTCGGCCTCGAAGAGCTCCAGCCCCCGCGCCTCGGCCGGGCTGAGCTGGGTCTCGCCGGCGAGGTAGGCGTCGTACTTGCTGCTGTAGGGATAGAAGGTCTTCCAGTCCTGCTCGTAGGCCTCGAGCGCCTCGAGCACCGTGGCGTAGGCCCGCTCGGGGTCGGCCGCGGTCCCCGGGCCGCCCAGGGCGTCGAGGTCGGGGCCGTAGCCCGCGGCCACCGCCTCGTCCGCCACCTGGCCGGGGCTGGCGTTCGCCATCTCGAAGTCGGAGAGCAGCGGGATGCGCGCCTGGTCGGCGCCGCGGTCGGCGCGGCCGTCCCAGGTCAGCCCGCCGGCCGCGCCGTTGTCGACGCTCTCGTCGGCCTCGTCCTCGGACTCGAAGAAGTGCTCGGTGAACGGCTGCACCGCCTGCAGGTAGCGGATCGAGGGCACCGCGCGCAGGCCCGGCTGGCGCAGGTCGCCGCCGGCGAGTTGGACGGCAAGCCCGTTCGGCGGCCCGAAGGCGCGGCCGGCGTCGTGGCAGGTGGCGCAGGCGACCTGGCCGGAGGGCGAGAGCCGCGGGTCGACGAAGAGCCGGGCGCCGAGGGCCGAGGCCAGCGCTGCGTGCTCGCGCACCGCCTGGCGGTCCTGCGGCGCGGCGGCCGCCGGCGTGGCGAGCGCCGCGGATACGACGATGCCGATCATCAGGGCGGCTTGCCGCGCCGCCGGCACGGGCGTAACGATGAGTCCGCGCGCTCCCGGCGACCAGGTGTCCCGGGGGGTCGTGGACGCAAAACCAGAGCCATGAGGGGGAAAGAACAAGATGCGAAGCGCCCGTCTAGCCATGCTTGGAACCACCGCTGTTGCCGCCCTGGGGAGCCTCGCGGGAACCGCTCGCGCCCAGGCGCCGGATATCAACCAGATCGAGAACGTGGTGGTGATCTTTGCCGAGAACCGCGCGTTTGACAATCTCTACGGTCATTTTCCCGGTGCCGACGGCATCGACCAGGCGACGGCGGAGAATCTCACGCAGAAGGACCGCGACGGCACGGCGCTGAAGGAGCTGCCGCCGATCTGGGACGGGCTGACCGCCAAGGGCGTGACCCCGCCGGTGACCCAGGCCGAGACCGAGCACCTGCCGAACGGCGTCTTCTACGTCGACGATCCCAAGGGCTTCAACCTGCCGCTCACCACGATCACCCACGACCTCTGGCACCGCTACTACCAGAACATCGCGCAGATCGACGGCGGCAAGAACGACATGTTCGTCGCCTGGGCCGACTCCGGCGCGATGCCGATGGGCATGTGGGACTACTCCCAGTCCGAGCTGTGGAAGATCGCGCAGAAGTACACGCTGGCCGATCACTGGTTCATGGGCGGGTTCGGCGGCTCGTTCTTCAACCATCAGTGGCTGATCTGCGCCTGCGCGCCGCACTACGACAACGCCGACACCAGCGCGGCGAAGCCGACGATCGCCAAGGTCGACCCCGACGGGGTGACGCTGACGATCGCCGAGAACTCGCCCAAGTCGGCGATGGAGGGGATCCCGAAGTACGTGAGCGACGGCAACCTCACGCCCGACTTCTACGCGGTCAACACGATGCAGCCGCCGTACCAGCCGAGCGCCAACCCGCCGGCGGAGGGCGGCGACCCGGCCTATGCCGACCCGCTCGCGCCGAACACGCTGCCGCCGCAGACCGAGCCGACGATCGGCGACCTCCTGAGCCTGAAGGACATTTCCTGGGCCTGGTACGGCGGCGCCTGGCAGTACACGCTCGACAACGGCAACAACACCCCGGTGCCGAACTTCCAGTACCATCACCAGCCGTTCAACTACTACAAGAACTTCGCGCCCGGCACCGCGGCGCGGGCGGCGCACCTGCGCGACGGCGGGCTGGCCGGGGCCAACTTCATCCAGGTGATCGACGATGGCAAGTTGCCGCAGGTGGCCTTCTACAAGCCGCAGGGCAACCTCAACCAGCACTCGGGCTACGCCGACATCCAGTCGGGCGACGCGCACATCGCCAGCGTCATCGACCACCTCGAGAAGAGCCCGCAGTGGGAGCACATGCTGGTCGTCGTCACCTACGACGAGAACGGCGGCATCTGGGATCACGTGGCGCCGCCGAAGGGCGACCGCTGGGGCCCGGGCACGCGGATCCCGGCGCTGATCATCTCGCCGTTCGCGAAGAAGGGCTTCGTCGATCACGCGCCCAACGACACGACCTCGATCCTGCGCTTCATCACCGAGCGGTTCCAGCTGCCGGAGCTGCGCGGCATCGTGGTGCGCGACCGCGCGGTCGCGGCCGCCGGCGAGCCGCCGCTGGGCGACCTGACAGAGGCGCTGGATCTCGGCAAGTCGTGAGGCATCGGTCGGCGCGGTCTTGCCGCGCCGACCTCTATTTCCGGGTGGGGAGCGGCGTCGCCTGCCATCCCGAAATCGTCCGTGGGTTCCTCCGGCGTCGGGACATGTCCCTCCCGGATGGCGCGGCTCAGAACTTGTAGGTGATCCCGAAGAGCGGGCCTTGCAGGTCGATGTCGAGGGCGGCGCGGTCGGTGACCTGCTTCTCGATCGAGACGTAGCGGTAGCCGATGGTGCCCTGCCAGCGCTCGTTGAACAGGTAGTTGGCCCCGCCGTACATCTCCCAGCTCAAGTCCGAGCTGCCGTCGAAGCCGCCGACGTCGGCGAAGCCGGCGAGCGCCCACTTGTCGTTGAGCGCGACCCCGCCGCGGACGCCGACGATGCCGTCGGTCCAGGTCAGGCTCTTCTTCAGGTCGGCATCGCCGAGGTTGGCGGTGCTGAGGCGGAAGTCGATCGAGGTGTCGAAGTAGCGCACGCCGCCGTAGACGTCGACGAAGCCCTTCGGGTCGTCGTAGACGCGGTACATGGCGGCGGCGGTGTACATGCCGAGCTTGGTGGTCGTGCGGGTGTCGACGCGGTTCTGGATCCACTTCCCGTCGGTGCCGAGGTCGGCATAGACGGCGTCGAGCAGGATGCCGAACTTGTCCTTCTGGAAGATCGCCGAGCCCATGAACGCCATGTTCAGCGCCGAGAGCACGTCCGAGGTCGAGAGGTCGACCAGCGGCTGGCCGTCCGGCCCCTCCTGCGAGCCGTTGATGACCGGCAGCCAGGCGTAGAGCGTCGCCTGGCCGGTCCAGCCCTGGCTCCAGTCCTCGAGCTGCTGCGCCGACGCCGGGGCGGCGAGGGCGAGGCAGGCGGCGGCGATGGCGGTCGGGCGGGCGAGCTTGCGCATGGGTCCCTCGCGATTGGTTTGCGCCGGTTTGTTACCGCTGCCCGGTGGGGTCAATGATTCCCGACGCGCCACGGCGCGTCGGGCGACGGTGCGTCCTTTGCGCCACGTCAGAAGTCGGTCGGCGCGCCGCCCTCGCGCTTGCGGCGCTCGACGAAGGCCGCGAGTTCCTCGCGGATGCCGTCGTCCATGGGCGGCGGCTCGTACTCGGCGAGGATCGCCTTCCAGACGCGGTTGGCGCGGCGCTCGGTCGTCTCGGCGCCCGCCTCGGACCAGGCCTCGTAGTTGCGCCAGTCGCTGAGGAAGGGGGCGTAGAAGGCCGAGCTGTAGCGGCTCTGCGTGTGGGTCGCGCCGAAGAAGTGGCCGTGGGCGCCGACCTCGGCGATGGCGTCGACGGCGAGGGCCTCGGGGGACGTGTCGGTGGTCGCCGGCTCGAAGTAGCGCTCGAACTGCTGCAGCACCTCGCAGTCCATCACGAACTTCTCGTAGGAGGCGATGAGGCCGCCCTCGAGCCAGCCGGCGGCGTGGTAGACGAGGTTGGCGCCGGCCTGCACCGCCGACCAGAGCGAGTTCATGCTCTCCCACATCGCCTGCCCGTCGGGCGCGTTCGAGGCGCAGGCGTTGGAGGCGCGGAGCGGCAAGCCGTAGAAGCGGGCCATCTGGCCGGTCATCTGGGTGGCGCGGACGTATTCAGGGGTGCCGAAGGCCGGGGCGCCCGACTTCATGTCGACGTTGGAGGTGAAGGTGCCGATCATGCAAGGCACGCCGGGGCGGACGAGCTGCAGCAGCGCGACGGCGGCCAGCGCCTCGGCGACCGAGAGGACGACGGCGCCGGCCATCGTCACCGGCGCCATGGCGCCGGCGAGCGTGAAGGGCGTGACGACCACGGGCTGCCCGCGGCGGGCGAAGCGCATGGCGCCGTCGAGCATCGGCCAGTCGTGCTTCAGCGGCGAGGAGGAGTTGATGTTGGTGAAGAGGCGCGGCCGGCTCTCGAATTCCTCGTGGCCGAGGCCGCTGGCGATGCGGGCCATCTCGATCACGTCCTCGACCCGCTCGGGGCCGAGGCTGTAGGCGTGCACGACCTTGTCGGTCAGCGTCAGCTTCTCGTAGAGGCAGTCGAGGTGGCGGACGCTGGCGTGGATGTCGACGGGCTCGACCGGGTAGCCGCCGGCGACATGGATGCAGTTGAAATACTGCGTGAGCCGCATGAAGTTCCGGAAGTCCTCGATGTTGCCGACCCGGCGGCCGCGGTCGAGGTCCATGGCGTTGGGCGGCGACGAGACGTTGACGAAGCACATGTGCCCGCCGCCCATCGTGACGCGCCGCTCGGGGTTCCTCGGCGTCATGTCGAACTGCGCCGGCGCCTTGCCGACCTGCTCCATGACGAAGCCGCGGTCCATGCGGACGTTCGGGGAATCGACGCGGCAGCCGGCGGCGGCGAGGATTTCCCGCGCGTCGGGGTGGAGGAACTCGACGCCGGTCTCTTCGAGGACGCGCATCGCGGCGTCGTGGATCGCGGCGACGCCCTCGGGCGGCAGCGGCTCGGTCGGGCGGTCGGGGTTCAGCGGGATGCGCCACGGCAGCTGGCGGATCGCCTGCCCCGCCTGGTCGGCGGCATGGCCGGCGTGGCCGCCCCTGCCCCTCCTGCGCTCCGCCATCGCCCGCGTCCTCCCCTCGGCCGGCCCCGCTAGCGCAGCCCGGTCGCCGTGAGCAGGCCCTTGCGCTTGGCCTCGTAGTAGTAGCCGCGGGCGTACCAGCCGACGGCGGCATCGTTGTCGCCGCCGGCTACCAGCCAGGCGCCGCGCAGGTATTTGACCCCGTACTTCAGGTTGGTCTCGGCATCGAGCAGACCGTCCGGGCTGCCCCGATAGCCCATGGTCCGGGCGGTCTGCGGCAGGATCTGCATCAGTCCGTAGTAGGGGCCGTTACGGGCGCTCGGGATGTGGCGGCTTTCGCGGATCACCACCCGCTGGACGAGGTCCGGCGGCACGCCGTAGGCGCTCGCGTAGCCGTCGATCAGCTGCCGCAGCTGCGGCGTCTCGTTGGGATAGAGGGCGGAACGCGAAACCTCGGGCTGCGGCGGGGCGGCGCAACCCGCGAGGAGGGCGAGCGCGACGAGGGCGGCGGCACGGAACGGCATCGGATCTTCCCCCTCCCCTGGCGCTAACGCGACGTCGGGTGCATCGCGATCGCGAGGTCGGGGTACTGCATCGGTCCGGTGCGCTGGTAGCCCCACCACCAGCCCTTGCCCCACCAGAAGCGGTGCACGCCGGCCGGATGGGTGTCCGCCGGCCAGCCGAAGGCGGGGGCCACCACGTCGCTGCCGGCGAGGTTGCCGCTGACGCAATCGGCCTTGAGCGGCGGCGCGTCGGGGCCGAGATCCTGGACGGTCAGCCGCACCGGGGTGACCACGTCGGCGGCGAAGAAGTCGCCGCCGGTGACCCGGCAGCGCGCGCCCTTGACCTCGTTCCACTTCTCGCCGGCGGGCACGAAGGTCCGGACCGCCAGCGCCAGCGTGCCGCGGCCGGGCGGCACGACCGTCTCGTTCGAGTTGCGCATCGCCACCTGCGGCAGCCCGTTGCCACCACCCGACACCTGCTCGCCGCCGTAGCAGCCGGCGAGTGCCAGCACGAGAACAATTCCGATCCAGCGCATCGCCTGCTCCTGCCCGCGGCCTCGCGCCGCGATCAAAGCCTCGGCGGACGGGCGAGCGCAAGTCGAAATCGCCTCACGTCGCCAGCACGTTCTGGAATTGCCACGGGTCGGACTCGTCGATTTCCTCGGCGAACTGCGGCCAGCGGGTCGCGATCGGGGTCCAGTCGGTGTAGTGCGCCTCGATACGGCCGAGGTAGGGGCGCTGGACGTCGAGGCAGAAGGCGTGGTCCATCTCCTCGGTCTCGACGATGCCGGCGCCGGGATTCTTCAGCGCCCAGGCCATGCCGGCGATGACCGCGCTCGTCACCTGCAGGCCGGTGGCGTTCTGGAACGGCGCCAGCGCCCGGGTCTCCTCGATCGACAGGCGCGAGCCGTACCAGAGGGCGTTCCGGGCGTGGCCGTAGAGCAGCACGCCGAGCGCGTCCTCGCCCCAGAGGATCTCGTTCTCGTCGAGGATCTTCTGCTTGTCCTGCACCTTGCCCATGCCGAGCATCTCGTGCAGCGACAGGACCGCCTGGCCGCAGGGGTGGTAGGCGTAGTGGCAGGTCGGGCGATAGGTCGGGGTGTCGCCGTCGCCGATGGTGAAATAGTCGGCGATCGAGATCGCCTCGTTGTGGGTGACGAGGAAGCCGTACTGGGGGCCGGCCTCCGGAGTCCAGGTGTGGACCTTGGTCAGGAGTCCGGGGGTGTCGAGGTAGATCGCGGCCTTGCAGCCGCGGGCGTGCCGGTGGCCGTTCGGGGGGAACCAGCGCTCGTGGCTGCCCCAGCCGAGCTCGGCGGGCTGGAAGCTCTCGGAGACGAAGCCGTCGACCGACCAGGTATTCACGAACGTATGCAACGGCTTGGCGCCGCGTCCTGCCTGGGTGTCGCGCTCGGCGACATGCACGCCCTTGACGCCCAGCGACTGCATGAGCCGCGCCCAGCCCGGGCGGTCCTGCGGCGTGGCTGCCGGCTGGCCGATGTCGGCGGCGAGCCGCAGCAGCGCCTCCTTGATGAGCCAGGAGACCATGCCGGGGTTGGCGCCGCAGCAGCTCACGGCGGTCGGGCCGCCGGGGTTCGCGCGTTTTTCGGCCAGGAGCGCCTCGCGCAGCGCGTAGTTGGTGCGGTCGGCCGGCGGCAGCGCGAGGTCGAAATAGTGGCCGGCCCAGGGCTCGACGACGGTGTCGATATAGGGCACGCCGAGCGCGCGGGCGAAGCGCATCAGCTCGAGCGAGCTGGTATCGACCGAAAGGTTGACGCAGAACCCCTTGTGTTCCGGGAATAATTCCGTCAGCAACGCGCCGTGGTTCTCTCGCGTGACCTCGGAATGCACGAAGTGGACGCCGCGTTGCTCGAGGAAGGTGCGGTGCTCGTCGGACGGCTCGATGACGGTGACCTTGTGCGGGTCGTAGGTGAAGTGCCGCTCGATCAGCGGCAAGGTTCCCTGCCCGATCGAGCCGAAGCCGATGATGACGACCGGACCGTCGATGCGGCCGTGGTTTGGATAGCTCTGCGTCATCGGGGCCCCTCGGCTGCGCCTCCGGGTTAGAGCACGAGGCCAAGCGCGCGAACAAGGGGCGGTCGGGGAGCAACGAGGGGTGCTCGTCGGGCGCGCCGGCATTCGAGTCGACGATGTCCAGGAAGGTCCGGGGCCGGCTCGGCAAGATCGCCGGACAGGCGACCTGGAGCGGGTAGCGGGAATCGAACCCGCACGACCAGCTTGGAAGGCTGGGGCGCTACCATTACACCATACCCGCGAAGTGAGCATTGGCTAGAGAATGCAGCGGAATCCGTCAAGCCGGAATGAGGTTCAGTTCGCGTCCATTCCCAGGCCGAATCGCTTGATGTCGAAGTCGGCGAGCGGCGTTTGGCAGGCGCCGGTCGCGATCAGCTCGGCCATGGCGTCGCCGACGGCGGGGCCGAGCTGGAAGCCGTGGCCGCAGAAGCCGAAGGCGTGGAAGAGGCCGGGGGTGGTGCCGGACGGGCCCATGACGGGCAGCATGTCCGAGAGATAGCCCTCGCAGCCCGACCAGGTCCGGATCACGGTCGCCGAGGCGAGCGCCGGGCAGAGGCGGAGGAGCCAGCGCGACTGGCTCCGGGTGAGGGCGGGGTCGACCGCGGCGTGGCCGGGGTCGAGCGCCACCGGCACGCGGGCGCCGCCGCCGAAGACGACGTTGCCGCGCTCCACCTGGCGCAGGTAGACGCTTCGCTCCTTCTCGCGCGCCCAGACGCCGACGACCGGCAGGATGCGGTGCGGCAGCGGCTCGGTGACGCCCATCTGCGGGCCGTGGGCGGCGAGGGGGACGGGCTCGCCGAAGTCGGCGGCGATCCGGGCGCCCCAGGCGCCCGCGGCGTTGAGGAGGACGTCGGCGGAGAAGCGGCCGGCCGTGCCCTCGACGGCGAAGCCGTCGCGGGCAGTGATGCCGGTGACGGCGCAATTCTCAACGATTTCAGCGCCTTCTGCGGCGGCGCGCGCGGCGAAGGCCGGGGCGATCAGACGGGGGTTGGCGGAGCCGTCCTCGGGCGAGAAGGACGCGGCGATGGCGTCCGGGCCGAGGCCGGGGAAGCGGGCGCGGATCTCGGCGGGGGCGAGCTCGTCGATCGCGAGTCCCCAGGGCGCGGCAGCGGCGAAGGCGCGCATGTCGGCGAGGGCGGCGGCGTCGAAGATCACGGAGGTGGCCGGTGGGGCGGAACTCGACGTCGCGGCCGAGGAGGCGGTGGAGGTCGCCCTGCGCGCGCGCGAGCGGTGGCGAGGGCAGTTGCGGCAGGTGGCGGCCCTGGCGGCGGATGTTGCCGAAGCTCGCGACGGTGGCGGCCTGGCTGGCCGACGCGGCGCGCGTTCGATCAGCGCCGCCTTGGCGCCGCGGCGGGTCAGGAAGAAGGCGGCGGCGGTGCCCATGAGGCCGCCGCCGATGATGATGACCGCATCCCGGCCTTCGCTTTGTTCCGATGCTATCGTCGCTCTTGCGCGGGCGCGGCCAAAAGACCAGAACGAGGGTTCCGCAAGCCGATCCTGGAGCGGCATGCGGGCGCGGCAGCTCGAGGTCTTCACGGCGGTGATGCGGCGGGGACCGGGGACGGCGGCGGCGCGGCTCTTGAACATCTCGCAGCCGGCGCTGAGCCAGATCTCGCGCATGCCGAGGACGAAGCCGGGTTCGCGTTGTTCGAGCGGGGTGAAGGGGCGGCTGCATCCGACCGTCGAAGCGCTGGAGATCTTTCCCGACGCCGAGCGGCTCGCTTCGCCGAGGGCGCAGGCGCAGACGGAGGATTCAGCCCGGGCGCGTCGGGCTGGTGCGGATCGCCGCGTCCGCGCCGCCGGCCAGGACAACTCGGCACGGCGCCGGCGGACTGGCGCAAGGCGCTATCCCGAGATTCCACTGGTGCCGCACATCGCGCTTCGTCGCCACGTTGGTCCGGATGCTGCGCGAGGGCGATGGCCGGGCTGGCGCCGGGTGTCGAGACCACGTGTCGCCGGACATCGAGGTGAGGCGCGGCGAGACGGGCTTCGCCCGTCGATGCCGACGGCATGCGCCGGCGACGCAGCCGCAGGTGCGCTGCGCGACCTCGCGGGCGAGGCGCGCTGATCTCCTACCGGTCAGCGACGCGGCCGTCGATCAGCGCCTCGCCCGGCCGGCCGCCTGGGCGGCCTGGCCAAGTGCTGGAGCGAGCCGAGATCGACGTGTCGATCTCGGCGGTCGGCTTCGTGCAGGCGGGCCTGGGCGTGGCGCTGGTCGATGCGCTGCTGCCCCGGGGCAGTTCCAGGGCCTGGTCGCCCGCCCGATCTCGCCGAGGACCGCGCCTGCTGGTCTGATCCGGACGAGCCGGCGCGCGGGCTGAGCTGCCGGGCGGGAGGAGCTGATGCGGCGCTGGCCTGCGCGAGGTGGCCTGCGGGCGGGTTCTCGACGCATAGGCGCCGGCCCCGAGAGAGGAGGCGGCAAAGGTTTACGATCGCTGGACGTACAACGCATGTACATCGCATGTACAATGCAGGTACCTGGCAACGGTCGGGATCGGAATTGCCAATGCCACCGCGCCTTTATAAGCCTCGCTTATCGCGCTGGGCTGCTGGTTCCTTGACGCGGCCCCGCCTGCCGTGCGACCTTTCCCGGGTTCAGATGGAGCCAGGGGATGACGGCAGCTTGGCCGAGGATCAAAGATCGGCGTCGACATCGGCGGATGCCCATGGACTTCGCGCGCCGAGGCGGGTTCGGGGCGCGTGGCTCTCGCGTTGAAGCGCGCTGACCACGCCGGACGATCTGGGCGGAGCTGATCGAGGGCCGCCTGCTCGCCGAGCGCAGGGCTGCGCGGACGCCGTCAACTGGCCAGTCGCAGGACCATGGTCGGGATCAACACGATCCTCCAGCGCAAGGGGCGGCGCCGCGCTTCACCAACGCGGGCTTCGAGGACGTGATCGAGTTGGCGCGGCTGGGATGCCGACATGGCCTCGCCGTTCTGCGCCCGGCCGGAGCAGCTGATCGCGTGGCCATGGTGTTCGACCGCGACGCGGATGCGCGCGGACGGCTCGAGGCGGCGGCGCCGGACATGGGCGAGGTCGCCGAGGCCGCAGGTCGCGAAGGCGCGGGGGCGGAGGTGATCATCGTCGTCTGCACGCCTGGCGCGACGGGCGGCATGAGGGCGCAGGTGGTGACGATCGCGAGGCTGCGCCGGCTTTTCGCCCGCATCTTCTCCGAGGTCTGGCCAGGATCTCGGCGGAGAAGAGCGCACGACGACGATGATCCTGGAACGGCTACGTGCATCCGCGGGTCTCGGGTATTCCTTGCCGCGCTCGAGGCGCGGCTGGCAGCGCAGGTGCCGGCGCGGGTGATGCCGGACGAAATCGAACGGCGGGCTGATGAACGCGGCGGAGGGGCGGCGGGCCTGCGGAGCATGCTGCTGTCGGGACCGCGTCGGGCGTAGATCGGAAGGCCGGCTGGCAGCGGCAGGCGGGGAGGAGTTGATCCCGATCGCTCGACATCGGGGGACGTCCGCCGACTTCGCGCTCATCATCGACGGGGAGCCGCAGTTCGGGGTGGGCGAAGCCGATCGGGACTTTCCGCTGTTCGCTGTGCCGTCGGTCGCGGTGTCGTCGATCGGGATCAAGGGGTCGATCGCGACGGTGGACGGGCACGGGGTGCTGAAGGTCGGCCGGAGAGCGCGGGGTCGTTGCCGGGGCCGGCGGTCACGGGCGGGCGGGACGCTGCCGATCGTCACTGATGCGCCATGGTGGTCGGTGGCGGCCGGGGCAATGGCATGGCCTGGTGGCGGGTTGACCCTGGATGCGAGCGCCAGCGGGCCGCGCTGGCGCCGCTGGCTGGCGCCAGCGCGGCGGGAGGAGACGGCGCAGGCGATCCGCTGGACGTAGGCGATCTCGAGATGTTCGTGAGGCCGAGAAGCCGGCCTCGCGGACCGGCGTCGATCTGCGCGGACGGCGCTGATGCTGTTCGGCGGCGGCGGGGCCGATGTTGGCGCGTTCCCGCGCGAGCTGGGGATGGGCGGTGATCGTCTTCACCGCCTTCGGCAGGCTGGCGCTCGGCGGGCTCGTCGCGGACCTGCGCGGGATTTCGTGCGCACGGTCTATGCGCATTGCGATGCGGCGGCTTTGCCGGCTCTCGACGAGGCGCGGGAGGCGCTGTCGGCGAGCGGGAGTGGAGTAGATGTTGGCGGTGGGCATGACGGTGAGGCGGACCTGCGGTTTTCGGCGGACATGCGCTATGCTGGGCAGAGCTACGAGGTCGAGGTGCCGCTCGAGGCCGGGTGATCGCCGGGGGGAGATGGCCGATCTGGCGCGTGTTTCATGCGATGTAACGGCGGCCTACGATCGGCTGATCGAGGGGCGCGGCGGTGAAGCCAGAACCTGCGGCTCACGGCGGTGGGCGCCGGGCCGCGGCTTTCGGCGTCGGTGGAGGCGGAGGGTGGCGACAGAGGCGCGGCCGGAGCGCGAGGTGCAGGTGTTTGCCGACGGGGCGCGGGCGCAGGTGGGCCTACCGGCGCGAGGATCTGCATGCGGGGGCGAGGTTTATGGCTGGTTGACGTGGCGCAGCAGGATACGACCTTTGATCTCTTCAACAGTGGGCGGACGGGCATCGGAACCTGCATCTGAGCCAGGGAGACGTGTGATGTTCGATCGGGCGAACCTGCAGGTTCTCGCCAACCATGCGCGGGCGGCGGCGGAGAACATGGCGCATACGCTGCACCGGACGGCGCATTCGGCGTTCGTGAAGGAGACCGAGGACTTCACGGTCATGCTGATGGACCGGGAGGGGCGGACGTTCGCGGTGCCGATGGAGCTTGGGGCGACCTGGTATCCGGGGCTGACCTACGGGCGGGCGATCGCGATGATCGACGGGTACCGGCCGGGGGACGTGGCGTTCACCAACGATCCCTACAGCGGGCATGTGGCGACGCATGCACCGGACACGCATCTGTGGAAGCCGGTGTTCGTCGACGGCGAGATCGTCGCGTTTACCGGCGGGCATATCCACAACACCGACATGGGCGGCGCGGTGCCGGCGTCGCTGTCGCGGGCGCTGACCGAGATCCATCAGCGAGTGGATCCGGTTTCGCCGATGAAGCTGGTGCGCGAGGGGAGTCGACGAGCAGATCCCGCGGATCATGGCGACGAACGTGCGGAAGCCGGATCTGAACGTCGGGGACATCAAGGCGCTGGTGGGGCGCCAACACCGGCGAGCGCAAGGTGCTCGCCATGGTGGAGAAGTCGGCGGGCAGGCGTTCCTCGACGGCAGTCGCGGCGCTGCTCGATCATGCCGAGGCGCAGGCGCGGGCGGTGCTGGCGGCGATCCCGACGGACGTGGACGTTCGCCGATTATGCGGACGAGGATCTGGTGGAAGCGAACCCGTGCTGTTCAAGCTGACGCTGACGGTCCGGGGGTACGAGGCGTGGCCGACTTCACCATGGACCTGCAGCTCGCCGTCGTCGCTCAACGTGCCGTCGGGGGCGATCCGCGGCATACGATGCTGCTCGGGGTGTATTACGTGCTCTACACGCCCAGTCCGGGATTTTGCTCAACACCGGGCTGACGCGGCCCTTCACCTGCATCGCGCCGGAGGGGACGGTGCTGAACCCGGTGTTTCCGGCGGCGGTGGGGATGCGCTCGCTCACCTGCGCGCGGCTGCGGTCGGTGATCTTCGGGGCGTTCTCGCAGGCCGTGCCGGAGCGGATGCCGGCGGCGCCGGCGGGGAACAACTGCATCGTCAACGTGATGACGCGGGACGAGCGGAGCGCGCGCACGGTGATCGCGGCGGTGAACCCGGTGGTGGGCGGCGGCGGGGGTATGCCGCACCGGGACGGGACGAACGGCTCGGGGGCGGATGCGGCGTATCTCAAGAACACGCCGATCGAGATCACCGAGACCGAGGTTCCGGTGGAGTTGCGGGTGCTACGGCCATGCAGGATACCGGGGCCGGGAGCTGGCGCGGCGGGCTGGCGACGGAGATGGCGTTCCGGGTGTTCGCGCCGACAGCCGGATCACGGCGCGGAACCGGGACCGGTCGTTCTTCCGGCCGTGGGGGACGCCGGGCGGGCGCGCGGCGGGGTTGCCGGACATGGTGGTGAACCCGGGGACGGCGGAGGAGCGCGGCCACCGACACGGCGGAGGGTGTTGCAGCCGGGGATACGCTGATGGCGCGCTCGGCGGGCGGCGGCGGGCGGGGCGATCCGTTCGCGCGGGAGCCGTGGCGGGTCGCGCGGGACGGTGGCGCGGGGGTACGTCTCGGGCGAGGCGGCGCGGCGAGTATGGCGTGGTGCTGCGCGCGCGAGGGTGGACGAGGCCGGGGACGGCGGGCCCTGCGGGCGGGCGGCCGGCGGGGATTTTCATTTCGGGCCGGAGCGGGAGGGGTTTGAGGCGCAGTGGACGGCGGGGGCGTATGACCGGCTGAGTGATCCTCTGCCGGGGCGCCGATCCACTGGCGGTTCTTCGCGGAGATCTTCTCCGGCGCATGGGCGGGCGCGTGGGGGCGGAGGGGTCGAGGCCGCGTTTGCCGAGGCGTGCGCGCGGTTTCCCGAGCTGTCGCGGCCGCTGGCGGAGGCGGCGGAGTGAGGTCCGCCCGCTTCGTGCGGCTGGCGGGCGGAGCGGAGGGCGGTCGCGTTTCTGGCCGGATGGGCGGGCGGTCGCGGGGCCTGAGGGGGACACGGTCCTCACGGCCATGCTGACGGTGGGGCGCGATTCGCGCGAGGCGGAGTTCGGGGCGGGACGCGCGCGGGGTTCTGCCTGATGGGGGCGTGCCAGGACTGCTGGGTGTGGACGGAGGGGGGCGGGCGGCTGCGGGCCTGCTCGACGCCGCTCACGGAGGGGATGGCGCTGTTGACGCGGGGCGCTGACGGCTGGCCGTGAACGCGCGGGTCGTGATCGTCGGGGCCGGGCCGGCGGGGATCCGGGCGGCGGAGGCGCTGGTCGGGGCGGGGCTGCATCCGGTGGTCGTCGACGAGGGGGAGCGGGCGGGCGGGCAGATTCATCGCCGCCCGCCCGAGGGGCTCACCCGGCCGCCGGCGGTGCTCTACGGCAGCGAGGCGGGGGGAAGGCGCAGGGCGCTGCACCGGCTCGACGGGATGGCGGCGGAGGGGCGGCTGACGTATCGGGGCGCGGACCAGCGCCGCTGTCCGGGGAGGCGTGTTGCAGCTGCTCGGGCCGGAGGGCCTGGGCGAGGTGGGCCGACCGGCTGGTCGTGGCGACGTCGGGGGCGGGCGACCGGGTGCTGCCGGTGCCGGGGTGGCAGGCGCTGGGGCCTGCATTGCTCGGGGCGGCGCAGATCGCGCCTGGCGCGGCGTGGCCACATGGGGCGGCGGATCGTGCTCGCCGGATCCGGGCCGTTGCTGACGCTGGTCGCGCGCCAGCCTGCTGGCGGCGGGCGGAGGGGTGGCGGCGGTGCTCGATACGG
The DNA here is from genome assembly GCA_046348975.1 of Amaricoccus sp. Taxonomy (GTDB): domain Bacteria; phylum Pseudomonadota; class Alphaproteobacteria; order Rhodobacterales; family Rhodobacteraceae; genus Amaricoccus. The sequence goes on from JAXMDF010000001.1 coordinate 366,012, forward strand.
CGCTGCTCGCGGTGCAGGTCGGCGGGTTGCGCGAGATGGCCGTCCGGCCGGTGCAGACGGCGGCGGCGGGTGGGCGATGCGGCTGCGCTCGGGGCGCGGTATCATGCCGGGGTGACGCTGGACGAGATCGTCGCTGGGCCGGAGGGACCGGTGGTGCTCTGGCGCGAGGCGCGGGGGCGGGCGCGACGGACCGAGTGCGACGCGGTGGCGCTGGGCTGGCACCTGGGCCGAGACGCACCTGGCGGAGCCTCGCGGGCTGCGGCTTCGATCGACAGCGCGAGACCTGGGCGCAGTGGCTGCTGCGTGCTGATCCGCTGGGCGGGTGGGCGATGGGCTGTACCTGGCCGCGACGGGTCGAAGTGCCGGGTCGAGCCGCGCCGAGATCCGGCCGGCATGGCGCTCGCCTGTCTCGCCGACCCTCGGCGCCTACGGCCGCCGACCCGGCGCCGGAGCTGGCGCGGCTCGGCCGGATGCTGCGGTTCGCGCGGGGGTGGCGCGCGCCTTCCCTGGCCTGCCGCCGCGGTCCGGCGCTGCCGGATGCGACCTGCCTCTGCCGGTGCGAGGCGATCACCGCCGGCGCGCTGCGCGAGGCCGCAGGCTACGGCGGCGCCGAGGCGAACCGCGCGAAGTCGCTCAGCCGCGTCGGCATGGGGCGTTGCCAGGGCCGCTACTGCGCGCTGGCGGCGGCGGAGGTCATAGCCGCCCATGCCGGGATCGCGGTGCGGGAGGTGGGGCGGCTGCGCGGCCAGGCGCCGGTCCGGCCCTGGCCGATGGGCGTGCGGAGGGCCGACGCTCAGGCCGGCTCGGCGGAGAGGGCGCGCAGCATTCGGCAGCAGTCGTCGAGCCCGGAGCGGAGGAGGAACTCACGGCCTCGTGGGCGCTGGGTGATCGAGCCGGGGCCGCAGATGATCGCGGGCACGCCCGCCGCGTGGAAGAGGCCGGCCTCGGTGCCGTAGCTCACCGACTGGACCGCCGGGCGGCCGGAGAGCCGCTCGACCAGCCGGACGAGATCGGCCCCCTCGACGGCGGCAGCGCGGAGGCTGCTCAGCTCTCCGCCGTGCGACCTTCACGCCCTGCTCGCCGGCCAGCGCCTTGAGCCGCGCGATCACCTCGGCGGTGACGTCCGGCGGCGCCTGCGCCGGGATGCTGCGCACCTCGAGCCCGATCTCGGCCCGGTCGGGGATGGCGTTGACCGCCGACCTCGCCGCGGACCACCCCGGCTCGGATCGTCGAGTGCGGCGGGGCGAAGCGGGCGTCGAACGGCCCTCGCGCTTCAGCCGCTCGGCGAGGTCGCGGATGAAGAGCAGAGCTCGGCCGCCGGATAGGCGCGTTCACCTCGAGGTCGGGGGTGGAGAATGGCCGGCGACGCCTTCGATCGCCAACTCGATCGCCTGCTTGCCCTTGTGCGACAGGACCGAACCACGGTCGGCTCGCCGACGATCATGCCGAGCGGCGGCGCAGTAGAGCTCGGGGAGCCGCGCCAGCAGGTGAGGGACGCCGCGGCACGATCTCCTCGTCGGTGAGTACACGCCGGACGCCGCGCCGCGATTGTCGAAATCCGGCACCATCGCCAGCATGCAGGCGAGGAATCCCTTCATGTCCGCGGTGCCGCGGGCCGAGCCTTTCGCCTTCGGTGCGGAGGAACGTGGGTCGCCCGACCAGCTCTGGCCCTCGACGGGGACGACGTCCATGTGCAGAGGACATGGTCGGCACGTCGCGGGCCGATCGTCGCGAAGAGTGTTCACCCGGTTGCCCTCGGGGCCGGGCAGGAGCCGCGCCTCGACGCCGTGGCCGGCGAGGAAGTCGCGGACGTAGCCCGCGATCTCGTTCGGGGTCGCGGGCAGCGACGGGAAGGCGACGAGGTCGGCCAGAATGCTTTCGACGACATCAATCCCCTGGTGATCCTCCGGCCCGTTCCTAGCCGATCCCGCGCGCATTTCGTGCCGAAGTCCGCGTCGCCGCGCAACTCCCCGGCGAACCGCTCCGCAGGGAATTGCACGGCGCCGCCGGGAAACGGAGGATCCGCTGCGAAACCCGCCACGAGCGACGCCCATCTTCGGGTCCCCTGCGCGTAGGCTGTCGGCCACAGGCAGCGGAGAACTTCCTTGTCCTCAGTTTCGATCCGCCTCCGTCGACCTGCCCGCCGGGCATTTCATCGCGGGCGAGTACGTGCCCGACGCCGCGGCGCTGCCGATGCGGCGCCCTCGACGGCGCGCCGTTCGCCGGCTGCTCGTCGCCGACGCGGCCATGGTCGACCGCGCGGTCGCGGTGGGCAAGGAGGTGCTGCGCACCCGCTGGGGCCGCGGGCATCCCCGCGACCGCACCCGCGCCATGATCCGCTGGGCCGACCTCATGGAGGCCGAGGCGAGCGGATCTCGCCCGGCTCGAGGCCGTCGCCTCGACCCGGGCGGTCGGGCAAGCCGTCGACGGCGACATCGCGGTGACCGCCGAGCAGATCCGCTTCTTCGCCGGAGATGGCCGACAAGGAGGGCGGCGACCTGGTCCTGACCTCCGCGAGGGCCTGCTCGGGATGACCGCATCGAGCCCTATGGCGTCGTCGGCGCGATCACGCCGTGGAACTTTCCGATCTCGATGGCCGGATGGAAGATCGGGCCGGCGCTGGCGGCGGGGAATGCCGTCGTCATCAAGCCGTCGGAGATGACGCCCTTCTCGACGCTGCGCATGGCCGAGCTGGCGGTGCGCGCCGGCATCCCGGCCGGGCTCGTCAACGTGGTGCTGGGCGCATCGGCCACCACCGGCACGGCGCTGACCGGGCACGCCGACGTCGGCAAGGTGAGCTTCACCGGCTCGACCCGCGCCGGGCAGGCGATCATGGCCAACGTCGCCCGGACCGGCATGAAGCCGATGACGCTGGAGCTCGGCGGCAAGAGCCCGCAGGTGGTCTTCGCCGACGCGGACCTCGACCTCGCGGCCGACTGCATCGCGCGGAGCATCACCTTCAACGCCGGCCAGGCGTGCGTTGCGGGCACGCGGAGATCGTCGAGGCGGGCGTGGTCGAGGGCACGGCGAGGCGCGCCAGCGCTGGTCCGGCGGATGCAGGTCGTGCCCGGCGTCACCTGGGACGAGCGGACCGAGTATGCGCCGATCATTTCCGAGGTGCAGACGGCGCGGATCGGCGCGATCGCCGGCGCGGCCGGGGCGCCGAGGTGCTGACCGGGGGCGGGCGGCCTGGATGACCCGGGTATTTCTACCGAGCGACGCCCGCCGGGTCGGGGCGGACTCGCTCCGCGGTGATCGAGCAGGAGATCTTCGGGCCCGTCCTGACGCTGCAGACCTTCGGCTCGGAGGAGGCGGAAGTGGCGGCGCATCTCGACCTACGGCTCTGCGCCGGCATCTTCACCCGCGACCTGTCGCGGGCGCTGGAAGGTGATGCGCAGCGCAGGTCGAGGCCGACGGACGGATCAACCGCTGGTCAGCGGTCGCGCGACCACATCCTGCCGACCGCGGCTACAAGTCGTCCGGGATCGGCAAGGATCTCGGCCGCGACGCCTATCACGCCAACCGCCGCTCGAAGGTCGCTGATCGACATCCGAGGAAGCCATGACCCGCCACAAGGATATCTCGATCCCGGCGACGGCATCGGCGTGCCGGTGACGAAGCGCTGGTCGCCGTCGCCCGCGCGGCCGGCGCCGACCTCGACGCCGCGAGCTTTCCCTGGTCGCGAGCACTATCTCGAGACCGGGGCGATGATGCCGGCGGACGGGATCGAGACGCTGCGCGGCTTCGATGCGATCTTCCTCGGCGCGGTCGGCTGGCCGGCGAAGGTGCCGGACCATGTGTCGCTGCACGGGCTGCTGCTGCCGATCCGCAAGAGCTTCGTGCAGTATGCGAACATCCGGCCGCATCGCCTGCTCCGGGGCGTCGAGGGGCCGCTGCGGAAGGAGGGGTTCGACATCCTCTGCATCCGCGAGAACACCGAAGGCGAATATTCCGGCGCCGGCGGACGGGTGCATGTGGGGACGCCGGACGAGGTGGCGGTCGAGACCTCGATCTTCACCCTGGGCAGGGGTCGATGGATCCCGCGGGTTCGGGTTCGAGCAGGCGCGGAAGCGGCGGGGCAGGCTCGCTTCGGTGACGAAGTCGAACGCGCAGAAATACTCGATGGTGTTCTGGGACGAGGTCACCGACCGGCTGGCGGCGGAGTACTCGGACGTGGAGGTGAGCCACTATCATATCGACGCGATCTCGGCGCGGATGGTGATGGCGCCGAGAGCCTCGACGCGGTGGTGGCCTCGAACCTCTTCGGCGACATCCTGACCGACCTCGGGGCGGCGATCCAGGGCGGGCTCGGCTTCGCCGCCTCGGCGAACGTCAACCCGGAGCGGAGCGCGCCCTCGATGTTCGAGCCGGTGCACGGCTCGGCGCCCGACATCGCGCACCTCGGCATCGCCAACCCGATGGCGGCGATCTGGTCGGCGGCGATGATGCTCGACCACCTGGGCGAGGCGGAGGGCCGGCCGGCCGATCAAGGGCGGCGATGGAGGACACCACCGCGCGCGGCATCGGCACGGTTCCGGGCAAGGACCGGACCGATGCGATCACGGCTGCGGTCCTGAAGGCGCTGGGGTGAGGGACGTGACGCAGCAGCAGGAAATCGCCACGCCGGGCCTGAGGGATCCGGACCTCCTCCGCCAGCAGGGGCTGATCGGCGGCGCCTGGGTCGATGCGGCCGACGGCCGGACGCTCGCCGTCACCGACCCGGCGACCGGCCGGACGCTCGGCACCGTGCCCGACATGTCCGGCGACGACACCCGCGCGGCGATCGAGGCGGCGGAGGCGGCGTTCGGGCCGTGGCGGCGGCGCACCCACGGGGAGCGGGCGGCGCTCATCGAGCGGTGGTTCGACCTGATGGTGGAGAACCGCGACGACCTCGGGCTGATCCTGACGCTGGAGCAGGGCAAGCCGCTCGGGGAGGCGAAGGGCGAGATCGACTACGGCGCGTCCTTCGTCAAATGGTTCGCCGAGGAGGCGCGGCGGCTCGACGGCTCGGTGATCCCCTCCCCTACCCCGGACCGGCGGATCCTCACGCTGAAGGAGCCGGTCGGGGTCTCGGCGATCGTCACGCCGTGGAACTTCCCGAACGCGATGATCACCCGCAAGGTCGCCCCGGCGCTCGCCGCCGGCTGCACGGTGGTGGTGAAGCCCTCGAGCTCACGCCCTTCTCGGCGCTGGCGCTCGGCGTCCTCGCCGAGCGGGCCGGGATTCCGGCGGGGGTCGTCAACATCGTCACCGGCCTGCCGCACGGCGATCGGGGCGGAGCTCACGGCCAACCCGACGGTGCGCAAGCTGTCGTTCACCGGCTCGACGCGGGTCGGCGCGATGCTGATGGCGCAGTGCGCGCCGACGGTGAAGCGGCTCTCGCTCGAGCTCGGCGGCAACGCGCCCTTCATCGTCTTCGACGACGCCGACCTCGACGCGGCGGTCGAAGGCGCGATCGCCTCGAAGTTCCGCAACGGCGGCCAGACCTGCGTCTGCTCGAACCGCATCCTGGTGCAGGCGGGCGTCCACGATGCCTTCGCCGCGAAGCTCGCCGCCCGGGTGCGGGCGATGAAGGTCGGGCCGGGGACCGGCGCGGGGGTCGACATCGGGCCGATGATCAACGTCGCCGCGACCGAGAAGATCGCCCGCCACGTCGCCGACGCGGTGGCGAAGGGCGCGACGATCCTCGCCGAGGCCGAGGTCCCGCCGGGGCAGTACGCGGCGCCGATGGTCCTGACCGGCGCCACGACCGCGATGGAGCTCGCCGCCGAGGAGACCTTCGGGCCGGTCGCGCCGCTCTTCCGCTTCGAGACCGAGGAGGAGGCGATCGCCATCGCCAACGGCACCCCGTTCGGGCTCGCCGCCTACTTCTACACCGAGAGCATCCGCCGCGCCTGGCGCGTCGGCGAGGCGCTGGAGTTCGGCATGGTCGGGCTGAACACCGGCGCCGTCTCGACCACGGTCTCGCCGTTCGGGGGGGTCAAGCAGTCGGGCCTCGGGCGGGAGGGCGCGCGGGCGGGGATCGACGAGTACCTGGAGGTGAAGGCGTTCCACATGGGCGGGCTGTAGGGCGGACGCTTCCGCTTCTCGCCAGGGGCGGACTTCGCCGATGAAACTCCTTTGATGCTAGGCTCAGCCGAACTGCTCATGGGCTCGAAACAGGTAGCTGAAAGCGCCCCGTTCGTTGGACGGGGAACTTGCTTCCTCGAGGAGAATAGCTCCCCCGCCCAGAAGTGCTCCAATCCAATCCCCGCTGACATACGTCCATGCGGCGCCTGCCAGTCCGAGCGCGAAGGTAGCAGGCCGCTTCCAAGCGGCTCGAGCTGACCGCTTAAGATCGCTCGACATATCATTGAGTTCGGATTGCCTGTCGGCAAAGGCCTTGGAGCGATCCTCTGGGGGAAGCAGTCCAAGCTCTCTCGAAAACTGTCGGATTGATCGGGCATAGGCGCGGTATTCTCCGCCATGCAGCGCTTTGAACGCTAGCACTTCGTCCAAAGGGATGGCCGCTAGATCGACCGAGACCGTCTGAAGGTCGAAAGCAACCACGTGGCCCGTGGATGCATTTGTCGGCACGTCGAGCAGTTCGGTGAGTGCATCAACTACGCGAGGCATGTCGGTTGCTGGGCAGAGATCATATCCAAGCGCAGCGCCGTTTGCCCGCAGGATCTGTGATAGGAGAACAAGGATCAAATATCGCACCTGCGGGTGCAACGGGATCGAGACTCCATCTTCGGAGGGACGAGCCAATCCCCGCGCTCTCAGCGTCTCATAGAGGTGCTTTGCTAACTCGTTGTGGCCGTAGAAGCCCATCCGAGACATCGAAATCGTGTGGAACGCGGTGCCTTCCTTCGACAGTCTGTCGAACACGCCGGCGGAGACCAACCCGAGGATCGGCGTGATCATACGCTCAGTAGCTTCACGATCGACGATCTCGTCGGCAACTAAGTAGTGCAGGAATCCTCTCTGTCTCAGAGGTTCAGCAAGAACTGGATCTAAGAGTTCCGGCTCATGTTTCTTGTACTCCGGTACCAATAGACCCACGCCGTCAAAGAACAGCAGAAGGGTCTTGACCCAATCACTCTCCCGCCAAAGATGTCCTGGGTAGTAGAAAGCCACCTCACTGAGCGCCTCAGACCCCTTTGGATGAAGCACATCAGCCATGGTTGTCCCCTTCCAACCAACGCGGCCAGTTCCGCCTACTGAACATACTAATCTCCCGAAAATCGAAGGTCACGCAAGTCTGCCTCGAAAGAGTCCGGGGGGCGGCAAATCTGCCCTACTCCAGTCAAATGACGGCAATGGGCCGGAGCAGACCAAGGCCGGCCACCACTCCCTTTGAGGCCCCTGCGCGCCGCCCTGCCCCCCTCGTCACCCGATCAAATCCTGGAACCGGTAGTACATCCCCACCAGCGGCAGGAACCACGGCTGGCCGAAGTGGCCGGGCACGGCGGTCCACGGCAGGTCCGCCCAGGGGTTGCGGTCGGCCTTGCCCATGATGAGGTCGGCCATGATCTCGCCCATGTGGGTCGAGATCTGCGCCCCGTGGCCGGAGTAGCCCATCGAGAACCAGACGCCGTCGGCCTGGCCGGCGCGGGGGAAGCGGCCGGCGGTCATGTCGACGAGGCCGCCCCAGCAGTAGGCGATCTCGATGTCGGCGAGGTGCGGGAAGATCGACGCGAGGCTCCGGCGCAGGATCTCGCCGCTCTTCGCGTCGGACTGCTGGTCGGAGACCGCCGAGAAGCGGGCGCGGCCGCCGAGGAGGAGCCGGCGGTCGGGGGTCAGGCGGAAGTAGTTGCCGATGTTGAGCGAGTTCACGCAGGTGCGGTCGCCGGGCAGGGTCGCGGCGATCTCGGCCTCGGTCAGGGGGCGAGTCGCGATGATGAAGCTGCCGACCGGCACGATGCGGCGGCGGAAGTACGGGAAGGCCGCCGTGGTGTAGGCGCCGGTGGCGAGCAGGACGTTGTCGGCCGTCACCGTGCCCTTGGGCGTCGTGAGCTGCCAGCCCTTGCCGTGCGGGGCGCGGGCGGTGACGGGGGCGCCCTCGTGGATGACGGCGCCGCGGCGGGCCGCCGCCTCGCCGAGGCCGGCGACGAAGCGGCCCATGTGCATCATCGCGCTCTTCGCTTGCAGCATGCCGCCGTGGAAGGCGTCCGAGACGATCTCGCCGGCGAGGTCGGCCTTGCTGAGGAGCGCGGTGTCGGGGTCGGCGTCGCGGTGGACGGCCTCGAAGTTGCGGGCGAGGGCCTCGTAGTGCGCGGGCTTCGAGGCGAGCTTGAGCTTGCCGGAGCGGCGGAAGGCGCAGTCGATGCCTTCCTCGGCGATGATGCGCTCGATCGTGTCGATGCCGGCGTCGTAGGCGTGGTACATGGCGCGGGCCTTCTCGACGCCGAAGGTCGCGCTGGCGTGGAGGAAGCTGTGGGCGATGCCGTTGTTGAGGTGGCCGCCGTTGCGCCCCGAGGCGCCGCAGCCGACGGTGCCGGCCTCGAGCACGACGGTGCTCCGCCCCGCCATCGCCAGCCGGCGGGCGGCGCCGAGCCCGGTGAAGCCGGCGCCGATCACCGCGACGTCGTAGTGCCCCGCGACCGGCCCGGCCGCACCCGAGGCGAAGGGCGCGGCCGTCTCGTGCCAGTAGGACTTGTATTCCATCAGAGGCCGAAGACCCCGGGCAGGCCGGAGATGTCGGCGATCTCGGCATACTCGTAGTAGGGGTTCGCCGGCTCGTGCCCGCGGTTCACCCAGACTTTCGAGCGGATGCCGAGGTCGTAGGCGGTCATCAGGTCGTAGCGGAACGACGAGGAGACGTGGGTGATGTCCTCGGGGCCGCAGCCGAGCTTGTCGAGCATGACCTCGAAGCCGTTCATCTGCGGCTTGTAGCTCCCGGTCTCCTCGGCGGTGATGACCATGTGGAAGGGGGCGCCGAGCTTCTCGACGTTCGACATGATCTGCGAGTTCATCGCGTTCGAGAGGATGACGAGCGGGATCTCCGCGGCGACCTTCGCGAGGCCGGCGGGCACGTCCGGGTGCGGCCCCCAGGTCGGCACCTCCTCGTAGATGCGCAGCGCATCCTCGGGGCGGAAGGCGACGCCGTCGCGCTTGCAGGTGCGCTCCAGCGCGTTGTGGACGACCTCCGCATAGGGCTTCCAGGCGCCGAGCACCTCGTCGAGGCGGTAGGCGGAGAAATGACGGATGAACGCGGCCATCGCCGGCTCCGCCAGCCGCGCGCCATAGATTCGCCGCGCCGCGCCCGCCATGTCGTAGTTGATGAGCGTGCCGTGGCAGTCGAAGGTCACGTATTTCGGGCGAAAGGCCATTCGGTCGTTCCTGCTCAGAGTCCGCGCTTGCAGAGCGATGCTAATCCTCCGCGACGGCCCGCCCCCGCCGCATTGAGGGCGGCGCAAAGCAGAAAACATCGTATCCGACGCCGGCGGCGGCACCAAATTGCGTGCCGCCGAGGTCGTGGCCAGCGGCGGTTCACCGGCGACGGAATATCCTGCGGAGAGCTTCGCGCGGAACGGCCGAAGATTGCGCGGAGGCCCCGTCGCGGCACATCACCTGCCCCGAAAACTCGGCGATGATCGCCGGAGGACAGGGGGGACGGCATGACCGACACCATCACCTTCACCGACTTCACCGCCGCCCACCTGCCGGCCGCCGCCGTCCTCTCGCAGGCCGAAGGCTGGCCGCACCGGGTGGAGGACTGGGGCCTCGGCCTCTCGCTCGGCCGCGGCGTCGCCGCGATGGCGGGCGACCGGCTGGTCGGGACGGCGCTCGTCACCCCCTTCGGCGATGTGGCGACGGTCAACATGATCATCGTGGCCTCGGACCAGCGCGGCAAGGGCCTCGGGCGCGCGGTCATGAGCCGGGCGATGGCGCTCGCCGCCCCGCGCGCGTGGCGGCTGGTCGCGACCGAGGACGGCCTGCCGCTCTACCGCAAGCTCGGCTTCGTGGAGACTGGGACGATCCTCCAGCACCAGGCGCCGCTGCCCGAGGAGCCGGTCGGCGTCGACGCCGACCGGGCCGTCGCGGCCGACGCTCCCGAGATCGCCCGCCTCGACCGGGTCGCAACCGGAATGGCGCGCGATGCGCTCGTCGCGGCGCTCCTCGGCGCCGGCGAGGTCGCGGTGCTGCGCGACGGAGCGCGGATCACCGCCTACGCCGCCACCCGCCCCTTCGGGCGCGGCGCCGTCGTCGGCCCGGTCGTCGCCGCGGACGCCGACGCGGCCCGGCGGCTGATCTCGGCCCTTCTCATCGGGCGGCGCGGCAGCTTCACCCGCATCGACACGCCGGCGGACAGCGGCCTCGCCCCGTGGATCGCCGGCCTCGGCCTGCCCGAGGTCGGGTCGGGCATCGCGATGCGCCTCGGCCCGCCCGCGTCCCCGGCCGCCGGCGGCCCCCGCAGCTTCGCCCTCGCCTCGCAGGCGCTCGGTTGACGGTTCTCAAGGAGTCTCCAATGCTTTCGAACTCGCTGCATGAGCTGGATCGCGCCCATCTCGTCCATCCCGTCGCCAGCTGGCGCGGCCACGAGAAGGCCGGCGTCCGCGTGCTGGCCTCGGCCGAGGGGGCGACCGTCACCGATGCCACGGGGCGCAAGCTGCTCGACGGCTTCGCCGGCCTCTGGTGCGTGAACGCGGGCTACGGCCAGCGCAGCGTGATCGAGGCCGCGACCCGGCAGCTCGAGACGCTGCCCTATGCGACCGGCTACTTCAGCCTCGGCTCCGAGCCCGCGATCCGGCTCGCCGCGCGGCTCGCGGATCTCGCGCCGGGCGACCTCCGCCACGTCTACTTCACCCTCGGCGGGTCGGACGCGGTGGACAGCACGGTGCGCTTCGTCCGCTACTACTGGAACGCCCGCGGCAAGCCCGGGAAGGACCAGTTCATTTCGCTCGAGCAGGGCTACCACGGCTCCTCGACCGTCGGCGCGGGGCTGACCGCGCTGCCGGTGTTCCACGCGGGGTTCGGCGTGCCCTACGACTGGCAGCACAAGATCCCGTCGCACTACGCCTACCGCAACCCGGTCGGCCAGGATCCTGCGGCGATCATCGAGGCGTCGAAGGCGCAGCTGCTCGCCAAGGTGGCGGAGCTCGGGGGGCCCGAGCGGGTCGGCGCCTTCTACGCCGAGCCGATCCAGGGCTCGGGTGGCGTGCTCGTGCCCCCGGACGGGTGGCTGCGCGCCATGCGCGAGCTCTGCCGCGAGATGGACATCCTCTTCGTGGCGGACGAGGTCATCACCGGCTTCGGCCGGACGGGCCCGCTCTTCGCCTGCACCGAGGACGGGGTCGAGCCCGACCTGATGACGACGGCCAAGGGGCTGACCTCCGGCTACGTGCCCATGGGGGCGGTGCTGATGTCGGCTAAAGTCTACGACGTGATCGCGGACCATGCCGGGGCGGCGGCGGTCGGCCATGGCTACACCTATTCGGCGCATCCGGTGAGCGCGGCGGTCGGGCTCGCGGTCCTCGACCTCTACGAGAACGGGCTGCTCGCCAACGGCCGCGCCATGGGCGAGCGGCTGATGGCGGGGCTGCGGTCGCTCGCCGATCACCCGCTGGTCGGGGACGTGCGCGGGCGCGGCATGCTCGCCGCGATCGAGCTCGTGACCGACAAGGCGGCGAAGACGCCACTGCCGGCGGCCGCGGCGCCGGCGCAGCGGGTCTTCGATCGCGCCTGGGAGAACGGGCTGATCGTCCGGGCCTTCGGCAACGGCGTCATCGGCTATGCGCCGCCGCTCTGCTGCACCGCCGAGGAGATCGACCAGATCGTCGAGCGCACGCGCATGACCCTCGACCAGACCCTCGAGGATCCGGCGGTCCGCAGCGCGATGCGCTGATGGTGGTCCTCTACCTGTCGGACCCGGTCCGCGGCGCGGTCTTTCGCGAGACGCTCGCCGCGGCCTTGCCCGACCTGCCGTTCCACGAGGGCGAGGCCCCGGACCCGGAGGCGGTGCGCTACCTCGTCGCCTGGACGGCGCCCCCCGATCCGACCCGGCTCTGGCCGAACCTGCGGCTGATCTTCTCGGTCGGGGCCGGCGTCGACCAGTTCGACCTCGGCACGATCCCGCCGCACGTCGGGATCGTGCGGATGCTCGAGCCGGGCATCGCGCGGCAGATGCGGGAATACGCGACGCTGGCGGTGCTGGCGATGCACCGGGACCTGCCGCGCTACCTGGAGCGGCAGCGGCGCGGATGCTGGCAGGCGGACGGGAACGCTGCCGCGCGCGAGCGCCGGGTGGGCGTCCTCGGGCTCGGGAACATGGGGCGGGAGGTCCTGGACGCCCTGCGCGCCTTCGGCTTCCCGCTCGCCGGGTGGAGCCGCTCGGCCCACGAGATCGAGGGCTGCGACTGCTTCACCGACCTCGCCGCCTTCCTGCGGCGCACCGACATCCTCGTCTGCCTGCTGCCGCTGACGGCCGAGACCGAGGGGCTGCTCGACCGCGCGACGCTCGGCCGGCTGCCGCGGGGCGCGCGCCTCGTCCATCTCGGGCGCGGCCGCCAGCTCGACCACGAGGCGCTGCTCGAGCTGCTTGACGACGGACACCTGGACGCCGCCATGCTCGACGTGACCGAGCCCGAGCCGTTGCCCGCGGGCCATCCGCTCTGGTCGCATCCGAAGGTGATCCTGACCCCGCACGTGGCCAGCCGGACCGACGCTGCCGAGGGGGCGCGGCACGTGGTCGCCGGGATCGTCGCCGATCGGGCCGGCGCGCCGGTGCCGGGGCTGATCGACCGGGCCAGGGGCTATTGATGCGCGCCCGGGCCGCGTGCCGCCGCCTCCCCCGAAATCAGCACATCATGCTGCGGACGGGGGGATTTCGGCGGCTCGTCGCCGCCATTTCGCGGAACACTGCCGCACGACCGAACCTGAGGAAACGGCCGCCGGACGAGGCGGCTTCTGCCCAGGAAGTAGACACGGGCGGCACGAAATTGGGCTGCCCCGCTGAGTTTGCCTTGCCGGCGGCAGGGCTTCCACGGAAAGATCGACGCATGCCAACGAAGCCGTTGAGTGCTTTTCGTTACCTGACGTTCGATGTCGTCGGAACGCTGATCGATTTCGAGCGCGGCCTGACCGAAGGCTTGCGCGCCATCGCGGACCGGGCCGGCGTGCCGCTCGATGCCGAGGAGGCGCTGACCCTCTACCGGGGCGCGCGCTACATGCCGGGCGTCGGCCGCTTCCCCGACGACCTCGTCCGGGTCTACGGGGTGATCGCGCCCCAGCTGGGCCTGCCGGCCGACCCGGCCTCCGCCCGGGAGCTGCGCGACACGGTGCCGCAATGGCCCGCGTTCCCGGACTCGGCCGACGCCCTCGCCCGGCTGAAGAAGCGCTACCGCCTGATCGCGATGACCAACGCGCAGCGCTGGGCCTTCGAGCACTTCAGCGCGACGCTCGGGCGCCCGTTCCACGCCGCCTTCACCGTCGACGACACCGGCACCGAGAAGCCCGACCCGGCCTTCTTCCACCGGGTCTTCGCCTTCGTCGAGGCCGAGGGCGCCTCGAAGGACGACATCCTCCACGTCGCGCAGAGCCAGTACCACGACATCGGCGTGTCGCGGGCGCTCGGGCTGACCAATTGCTGGATCGAGCGGCGCCACGCCCAGCCGGGCTACGGCGGCACCATCGAGCCCGCGAGCTTCACCACGCCGGACTATCACTTCACCTCGATGGCCGCGCTCGCCGATGCGGCGGACGCGGGCTGAGACAACAGGGAGCAAGGGGGTTACACCGATGACGATCACCAACTGGACCCGTGCCGACGACGCGATGGTCGAGCACGCAATCCGCCGCGGCGCTTCCCGTCGCGAGCTCCTGCGCATGTTCATGGCCGGCGGCATCGGCCTCGCCCTCGGCGAGACGATCCTCGGCCGCGCCACCGCGGCGCTCGCCGCCACGCCGACGAGCGGCGGCCACATGAAGGCCGCCGGCTGGTCGGCCTCGACCGCCGACACCCTCGACCCGGCGAAGGCGTCGCTCTCCACCGACTACGTCCGCTGCTGCGCCTACTACAACCGCCTGACCTTCATGGTCGAGGACGGCACCATCCAGATGGAGCTCGCCGACAGCGTCGAGAGCGACGACGCCAAGGTCTGGACGATCAAGCTGAAGAAGGACGTCACCTTCCACGACGGCAAGACCCTCACGGCGGACGACGTGGTCTTCTCGCTGCAGCGCCACCTCGACCCGGCCGTGGGCTCGAAGGTGAACGCGATCGCGGCGCAGATGACCGAGATCAAGGCGATCGATCCGTCGACCGTGCAGATCACGCTCGCGGCTCCGAACGCCGACATCCCGACGATCCTGGCGCTGCACCACTTCATGATCGTCGCCGACGGCACCACCGACTTCTCCAAGGGCAACGGCACCGGCTCCTTCGTCTCCGAGGTCTTCGAGCCGGGCGTGCGCTCGGTCGGCAAGCGCAACGAGAACTACTTCAAGCCGCAGAAGGCCTGGCTCGACAGCTTCGAGTATTTCGCGATCACCGAGGACTCGGCCCGGGTGAACGCGCTCCTCTCCGGCGACGTCCAGGTCGCGGCCTCGATCAAGCCGCAGTCGCTGCGCCTGGCCGAGAGCCAGCCGGGCGTCGCCATCTCCAAGACCACCTCGGGCAACTACACCAACTTGAACGCACGGCTCGACCTGTCGCCGGGCGACAAGGCGGGCTTCGTCGAGGGCCTGAAGTACCTGCTGAACCGCGAGCTGATCCAGAAGGCGGCCCTCCGCGACCTCGCCGTGATCGCCAACGACCAGCCGGTCTCGCCGATCGACCGCTACTACAACGCCGAGCTGAAGCCGCGCGCGTTCGACCCCGACAAGGCGAAGTCGCTGTTCGAGAAGGCAGGCCTCCTCGGCCAGAGCATCCCGATCGTCGCGTCCGACGCCGCGACCTCGTCGATCGAGATGGCGATGATCGTGCAGCAGGCCGGCGCCGACATCGGCATGAAGTTCGACGTCCAGCGCGTGCCGGCCGACGGCTACTGGTCGAACTACTGGCTGAAGGCGCCGGTCCACTTCGGCAACATCAACCCGCGCCCGACGCCGGACATCCTGTTCTCGCTGCTCTACGCCTCGGACGCGCCCTGGAACGAGAGCCAGTTCAAGTCCGAGAAGTTCGACAAGATGCTCGTCGAGGCCCGCGGCGAGCTCGACTTCGCCAAGCGCAAGACGATCTACGACGAGATGCAGGTCATGGTGTCGAACGAGGCCGGCACCGCGATCCCGGTCTGGATCTCGAACATCGACGCGCTCTCCGACAAGGTCGGCGGCCTCCTGCCCAACCCGCTCGGCGGGCAGATGGGCTACGCGCTGGCCGAATACGTCTGGCTCGCGGCCTGACGCTCCGGCCGGGGGGCGATCCCCCGGCCGCTTCGCGCCCTCGGGGGGAGAGCCGATGAACGCACAGATCTTCCGACTCGTGCTCGCGCGGATCGGCGTGGCGCTGGTCACGCTCGTCATCGTCAGCTTCGTGGTCTTCGCCGCCACCGAGATGCTGCCCGGCGACGTCGCCCAGATCCTGCTCGGGCAGGCGGCGACGCCGGAGGCGGTCGCGGGCCTGCGCGAGGCGATGCACCTGAACGACCCCGCGATCCTGCGCTTCCTGCGCTGGCTGGCGGGGCTCCTGACCGGCGACCTCGGCACCTCCTACGCCAACAACATGCGGGTGGCCGATCTGATCGGCGGGCGGCTCGTCAACACGCTGTGGCTCGCCGCGGCGACCACGGTCATCGCCGTCCCGCTCGCCCTCTTCCTCGGCATCACCACCGCCATGTACCGGGGCAGCTTCTACGACCGCACCGTCAACGTGCTCGTCGTCGGCATCATCTCGGTGCCGGAGTTCCTGATCGCGACGCTGGCGGTGCTCGTCTTCGCGGTCTGGCTGCGCTGGCTCCCGGCCTTGTCGCTGGTCAGCGACATCGACAGCCTCACGGGCATCCTGCGCGCCTACGCGATGCCGGTCATCACGCTGGCCTTCGTGATCTCGGCGCAGATGATCCGCATGACCCGGGCCGCCGTCATCGAGACGCTGCGCGCGCCCTACGTCGAGATGGCGCTCCTCAAGGGCGCCTCCCGCCCGCGCATGGTGCTGCGCCACGCGCTGCCGAACGCCATCGGCCCGATCGTCAACGCGGTGGCGCTGTCGCTGTCGTACCTCCTCGGCGGCGTCATCATCGTCGAGACGATCTTCAACTATCCGGGCATCGCCAAGCTCATGGTCGACGCGGTCGCGACCCGCGACCTGCCGCTCATCCAGTCCTGCGCGATGATCTTCTGCGTCGGCTACCTCGTCCTCATCACCTTCGCGGACGTCGTCGCCATCATGTCCAACCCGAGGCTGCGTCACTGATGGCCCACGTCGCTCCCACGCCCCGCTCGCGCTTCGGCTACCGCATCAACGCCGTCGGCGCCGCCACCATGCTCATCATCCTCTTCTGGGCGATCGTGGCGATCTTCGGCCCGCTGATGACGCCCTACCCGCCCGGCGAGATCGTCGACTACAACTACTTCATGCCGATGACCTCGCAGTTCTGGCTCGGCACCGACTACCTCGGCCGGGACATCCTGTCGCGGATCATCGTCGGCGCCCGCTACACCGTCGGCATCTCGCTGGTCGCGGTCTGCATCGCCTGCTTCGTCGGCGTCGCGCTCGGCATGCTGGCGGCGGTGACCGGCGGCTGGTTCGACACCATCCTCAGCCGGCTGATGGACGCGCTGATCTCGATCCCGTCGAAGCTCTTCGGCCTCGTCATCGTCGCCGGAATCGGCTCGTCGATCCCGGTGCTGATCCTGACGCTCGCGCTCATCTACGCGCCCGGCGCCTACCGCTTCTCCCGGGCGCTGGCGGTCAACGTCAACACCATGGACTACGTCACCGTCGCCCGCGCCCGGGGCGAGCGGAACGGCTACCTGATGGCGCAGGAGATCCTGCCGAACATCCTCGGGCCGGTGCTCGCCGACTTCGGCCTGCGCTTCGTCTTCATCGTGCTGCTGCTCTCGGGGCTCTCCTTCCTCGGCCTCGGCGTGCAGCCGCCCAACGCCGACTGGGGGTCGCTGGTGCGCGAGAACATCGGCGGGCTGTCGTTCGGGGCGCCCGCGGTGCTGATGCCCTCGATCGCCATCGCGACCCTGACGATCAGCGTGAACCTGCTGATCGACAACCTGCCCGAGAAGATCCGCGACAGGAGCGAATGATGGCCAGTCTCGTCGAAGTCCGGAACCTCAAGGTCGGCGCCGTCACCGATTCCGGCCGCAGGGTCGAGATCATCAAGGGCGTCAGCTTCGACATCGCCCAGGGCGAGATCGTGGCGCTGATCGGCGAGAGCGGCTCGGGCAAGACCACGATCTCGCTCACGCTGATGGGCCACGCCCGGCCGGGCTGCCGCATCGAGTCGGGCTCGATCGCCGTCGCCGGCCGCGACGTCGCCAGGATGTCCGAGGCCGAGCGCGCCCGGCTGCGCGGCACCGACGTCGCCTACATCCCGCAGAGCGCGGCGGCCGCCTTCAACCCGGCCAAGCGGCTGATCGACCAGGTGATCGAGGTGTCGGAGATCCATCGCCTGATGCCGGCGACGGAAGCGCGGGCGAAGGCGGTCGAGCTCTTCCGCGCGCTGGCGCTGCCCGAGCCGGACCGGATCGGCGAGCGCTATCCGCACCAGGTGTCGGGCGGGCAGCTCCAGCGCCTCGCCGCCGCCATGGCGCTGATCGGCGACCCGAAGATCGTCATCTTCGACGAGCCGACCACCGCCCTCGACGTGACGACCCAGATCGAGGTGCTGCGTGCCTTCAAGTCGGTGATGCGGGCGCGGCGCATGGCCGGGGTCTACGTCTCGCACGACCTCGCGGTGGTGGCGCAGATCGCCGACCGCATCGTCGTGCTGAAGGGCGGCGCGATCCAGGAGGTGGGCGACACCGAGAAGATCCTGCACCGCCCGTCGCACCCCTACACCCGCCAGCTGATGGCCGCCCTGGAGCTCGCCCCCCATGCCGGCGCCCGGGCCGCCGAGGCCGGGGGCAAGCGGCCGCCGCTCCTCGAGGTCGAGCACGTCTCGGCCGGCTACGGACCGATCGGCAAGGACGGGCGGCCCGCGCACACGGTCCTGAGCGACATCAGCTGCCGGCTGGAGCGGGGCGAGAACCTCGGCGTGATCGGCGAGTCCGGCTCGGGCAAGTCGACCCTCGCCCGGGCGATCGCCGGGCTCCTGCCCCCCGCCACCGGCGCGATCCGGCTCGACGGCGCGGTGCTGCCCGGCAGCGTCGCCGCGCGCAGCAAGGACCAGCTCCGCCGCGTGCAGATCGTCTTCCAGCTCGCCGACACCGCGCTCAACCCGGCGCGGCCGGTCGGCGACATCCTCGGCCGCCCGCTGCGCTTCTACCACGGGCTGCGCGGCGCGGCGCTGGAGGCGCGCGTCGCCCAGCTGCTCGACATGGTCCGCCTGCCGGTCGCCATGCGCCACCGCCTGCCCTCGGAGCTCTCCGGCGGCCAGAAGCAGCGCGTCAACTTCGCCCGCGCGCTGGCCGCCGACCCCGAGGTCGTGCTCTGCGACGAGATCACCTCGGCCCTCGATACGGTGGTGGCCGCGGCCGTGATCGAGCTCCTGAAGGAGCTGCAGCGCGAGCTGTCGCTCTCCTACGTCTTCATCAGCCACGACCTGTCGACGGTGCGGGCGATCTGCGACAAGGTCATGGTCATGCGCAACGGCGACGCGGTCGAGACCCTCGCCGCCGACCGCCTCGACCACGCCCACCACCCCTACTCGAAGCTCCTCTTCGCCTCCGTCCCCAAGCTCGAGACCGGCTGGCTCGAAAGCGTCGACTACCGGCCCGAGGTCCTTGAGGGCGCGTGAGGCGAAATCCGGGCGACCCGGCCTCGGGCTCGCCCTTCCCGCCGCGAGTCGGCCTCCGTCGCCCGCGATCGGGCCGGCTTTCAGAGCGGAAAGAGCTTCCTGAGCGGCAGGGCCGAACGGACGATCGGAGACTTGATGACGACGTAGCTGAAGTACTTGTCGATGCCGATGTCGACCTCGATCAGCCGCTCCATGATCTCCTGATAGTCGCTGATCCCCGCGGTGACGAACTTCAGGAGATAGTCATATCCCCCGGAGATCAGGTGGCATTCGATGACCTCCTCGACTTTCTCCACCACCTGGAGGAACCGCGCGAAATCGGTCTGCCGATGATTCTTCAGCGTGACCTCGGTGAAGACGGTCAAGGTCTGTCCGAGCCTGGACGTGTCGATCTGCGCCGAATAGCCGGTGATGTAGCCGGCCTTCTGGAGCTTCTTCACCCGCATCAGGCACGGGCTCGGCGAGAGATGCACGAGCTCCGAGAGCTCGACGTTGGTGATGCGCCCGTTCTTCTGCAGCTCGTTCAGGATGCGGACGTCGATCCGGTCGAGCTTCATCGAGCCCGACTCCCCGCCCGTGGCTCTTTCCGCGTCCGCGACCACCCCGATCTCCTCCCGCCGCCGCAAACGACCCCGGCCCGCGGCACACCCTGCCGAGATTCCCCCGCCGACTCAATCCGGATCTGCGCCTCGCCTCCCGCGGTCCGCATCCCGTCCTGAGCCAATCCCCATAACGCCTTGGTGCCGCTCGCCGCGAACGAGGCGCGCCCCGGGGAGCCGCGCGGCAGCAGAAAATGCCGCCGTCCTCCCCATGTGCGGCACCCCGCGGCCCCCCGCGCGGGCTAGCCTCACGCGGAACGGAGAGCCCATGCCAGCACCGCTTCTGCACATCGCCACCGAGCAGCCCCTGCCCTCCCGCGCCGACGTCGTCGTCATCGGCGGCGGCATCGTCGGCGCCTGCACCGCCTACTACCTCGCCCGCCAGGGCGTCGCCGTCGCCCTCGTCGAGAAGGGCCGCATCGGCGCCGAGCAGTCCAGCCGCAACTGGGGCTGGTGCCGCCAGCAGAACCGCGACGCCCGCGAGCTGCCGATGGCGACCCGCAGCCTCGACCTCTGGGAGGCGATGGCCGGCGAGATCGGCGAGGACGTCGGCTTCCGCCGGACCGGACTCCTCTATCTCTCGAACGACGAGGCCGAGATCGCCGGCTGGGAACGCTGGCGCGACTTCGCCCGCACCCAGGGCGTCGTGACGCAGATGCTGACCCCCTCGGAAGCCTCCGAGCGGGGCAGTGCAACCGGAAAAGCCTGGAAAGGCGGCGTCTTCTCCCCGACCGACGGCATCGCCGACCCCGAGCGCGCCGCCCCGGTGATCGCCCGGGGCGTGATGAAGTTCGGCGGTTCGGTGCACCAGTCCTGCGCCGCCCGCGGCCTGGAGCTCGAGGCGGGGCGTCTCTCGGGCGTCGTCACCGAGCGCGGCACGATCCGCACCCGCTGCGCGGTGCTGGCGGGCGGGGCCTGGTCCTCGTCCTTCCTCCGCCAGCTCGGCATCCGCTTTCCGCAGTCCGCGGTGCGCTCGACGATCCTCGCCGTCGGGCCGGGCGTCGAGGGGCCCGACGCGCTCCACACCGCGCGCGTCTCGTTCACCCGGCGCGGTGACGGGGGGTATACCCTTGCCATCTCCGGCAACGCCCGCGTCGACCCGACCCCGCAGATGCTGCGTTTCTCGCGGCAGTTCGTGCCGATGTTCCTCAAGCGCCACAAGGCGCTCGCCCTGGGCAGCCTCGAGGGCTGGCGTTCCGGCCACGAGACCCTTCGCCGATGGCGGCTCGACCGTCCCACCCCGATGGAGCGCGTCCGCATCCTCGATCCCACGCCCGACGCCGGAACGGTGCGCGAAACCTTGGCGCGCGCCGGCGAGCTGCTGCCGGGCGTCCTGCAAGCGGGCATCACCGCCCGATGGGCGGGGTACATCGACTCGACCCCGGACGGAGTCCCGGCGATCGGCGAGACCAAGGTCCCGGGGTTCATCCTCGCCGCAGGCTTCAGCGGCCACGGCTTCGGCATCGGTCCGGGAGCGGGCGAGATGATCGCCGATCTCTGCCTCGGCAAGCTCCCACGGCTCGAGGCCGGTTCCTATCATCCCTCGCGGCTGGACAAGGGAGTCTGGGGCAAGGTCGCGGACTTCTAGGGGCGAAACGGCGTGCTGCCGGTCGAGATGTCAGACCAGGCGCAGCGGACCGGGGTATGAGGGCGAGCGTCCGATCGGAGGTGACCAGCGTCATGCCCTCGACCGTCGCCTGCGCCCTGATCGGACTTAGTCCATGGAACTCAGTTCACCGCACCCCCATCCAGCAAGCCTGGGGTCGCGACCAGCGCTGACCGGCGCGGCCGACACCGTCTGTCCCATGGACCGCCACCAGCGGATGCATTACCTGATGCCGCAGCCTCGCCTCGCCGTCATCGCCGGCGCTGGCCACCTGCCGACCCTCGAACAGCCCTCCCCCACCAACGACGAGATCACCCGATGGCGCTGCCAGCAATCCCCGACGACCTCCTCGCCACCCTCCGCCGCGTCGACACTCCGACGGTCTGCAACGCCATCGAGGTGGTCCAGGGCCGCCGCGGCTTCGCCGGGTTCACCCGCGGGACCATGGTCGCCTCGCACCCGCAGGCGCCGGCCATGGTCGGCTTCGCCGTCACCGCGAAGCTCGCCGGCGCCACCCCGCCGACCGAAGCGCCCGACGTCATCCGCGCCCGCCGCATGGCCTACTACCGGATGATGGCCGAAGCCCCTCGCCCCGCCGTCGCCGTGATCGAGGACGTCGATTTCCCGAACGCCGTCGCCGCCTACTGGGGCGAGATCAACGCCACCGTCCACAAGGGCCTCGGCATCGCCGGCGCGCTGACCAACGGCGTCGTCCGCGACCTCGGCGACCTGCCCGACGGCTTCCCGGTCGTCGCCGGCTCGATCGGCCCGAGCCACGGCTTCGCCCACCTGCGCGCGATCGGGACCCCGGTGACGGTCTTCGGCCTCGCCGTCGCGCCCGGCGACCTCGTCCACGCCGACCGCCACGGCGCCGCCGTCATCCCGCCGGAGGTCCTGCCCGGCCTCGCCGACGGCATCGCGAAGCTCCTCGCCACCGAGCGGCTGGTCCTCGAGCCCGCCCGCCGGCCGGGCTTCGACTTCGCCGCCTTCGAGGCCGCCTGGACCGCCTTCGAGAATGCCCGCACCTGAACGCACCGACACGGTGATGCGCTTCTTCAGGTCCACCCTGCCGGAACAGGGGCATCGGCGGGACTGTCAGGCGTTGAACAGGAAGTGCATCACGTCTCCGTCCTGCACCCGGTAGGTCTTGCCTTCGGACCGCATCCGCCCGGCCTCGCGGGCGCCGGCCTCGCCGCCGAGCCGGACGTAGTCGTCGTAGCCGATCGTCTCGGCCCGGATGAAGCCGCGCTCGAAGTCGCCGTGGATGACGCCGGCCGCCTCGGGGGCGCTGGCGCCGTCGGGGATCGTCCAGGCGCGCGCCTCCTTCGGCCCGGCGGTGAAGTAGGTCGCGAGCCCGAGCAGCCGGTAGCCCTCGTGGATCAGCCGGTCGAGCCCCGCCTCGCGCAGCCCCATCGCCTCCAGGAACTCCGCCCGCTCGGCGTCGTCGAGCTGGGCGATCTCCTCCTCGATCGCCGCCGAGATGACGACGCAGCCGGCCCCCTCGGCCGCCGCCAGCGCAGCCACCGCCTCGGACGCCGAGTTGCCGGTGGCGGCCGCGGCCTCCTCGACGTTGCAGACGTAGAGGACCGGCTTCGCGGTCAGGAGCTGCAGCAGCCGCCAGGCCCGCGCGTCCTCCTCGGCCACCGCGACGGTCCGCGCCGGCCGCCCGGCCTCGAGCGCCGCCTTGGCGGCCTCGAGCAGCCGCGCCTGCACGGCCGCCTCCTTGTCGCCGCCCTTGAGCTTCCGCGCGAGGCCCGCGAGCCGCTTCTCGACGCTCTCGAGGTCGGCGAGCATCAGCTCGGTCTCGACGGTCTCGGCGTCGGCGACCGGGTCGACCCGGCCCTCGACGTGCGTCACGTCCGCGTCCTCGAAGCAGCGCAGCACGTGCGCGACCGCGTCGCACTCGCGGATGTTGGCGAGGAACTGGTTGCCGAGCCCCTCCCCCTTCGACGCCCCGCGGACGAGCCCGGCGATGTCGACGAAGGTGATCCGCGCCGGGATGACCTTGGCCGACTTCGCGATCCCGGCCAGCCGGTCGAGCCGGCCGTCCGGCACGTTCACCTCGCCGACGTTGGGCTCGATGGTGCAGAAGGGAAAATTCGCCGCCTGCGCCGCCGCCGTGCGCGTCAGCGCATTGAACAGCGTCGATTTCCCGACGTTCGGCAGCCCCACGATCCCGATCTTCAGCGCCATGCCCGGCCTCCCTCGCGCCGCCCCTTACGGCGTCGCGCGGTCCCGGGTCAACCCGCCGGGTCGGTCAGCCGCGTCTCGACCAGGTCGATCTCGCGGGACAGCCGCCGGGCGACGTCGTGCGGCAGCGCGCCGGTCCGGTCGAGCTGCAGGAAGGTCTTGCGCTCGGCCTGCAGCCCGACCAGCCGCAGCTCGCGCTCGACCCGCCCCCGCGCCTTGTCGCGGTCGGCGTCGGCGCCGGTCCGGCCGCTCGCCTCGAGCTGCCGGCGGTAGAGCGCCATGATCCGCGCCCCGGCGTCGGCGTAGAGGTCGGCGTCCTCGCGCCCCGCGGCCAGCCGGTGCTGCGCCCGTTCGACCGCCTTGATCGCGGCCTCGGCGGCGGCGAGCCGCGCGTGCTCCTCCTCCGCATCGTGCGATGGCTCCGGCGGCAGCTCCAGCCCGCGCAGCAGGAACGGCAGACCGACGCTCGCCGCGACCAGCGACAGGATGATCGCGCCCGCCGCCAGCAGGATCGCAAGGTCCCGCGCCGGGAACGGCGTCCCGTCGGCAAGGGTGAAGGGCAGCGTCAGCACGCCCGCGAGCGTCACCGCCCCGCGCACCCCGGCGAGCGTGGTGGCGGCGATCAGCTGCCAGCTCGGCCGGCCCACGGCGGCGCCGCGCCGCCGCGCCCGCGCCAGCGACAGCTTGAGCGACACCCAGACCCAGACGAAGCGCAGCGCCGCCAGCGCGCCGTTGATCGCCAGCACATAGACGACGAGCCAGGCCGGCGAGGCATGGCCGGTCAGCCCGACGACCTCGGCCGAGCGCTGCCACAATCCGGGCAGCTGTTCGCCGAGCAGCACGAAGACGAGCCCGGTCAGCGCGAACTGGATCGCGTCCCAGACCGCGCTCCGCCGCACCCGCGTAACGGCGAGCGCGCGGCCGAACTGCTCGATGAAGCTCATCGCGACCCCGGCGGCCACCGCGGCAAGGATGCCCGAGGCGCCGAGCTCCTCGGCCAGCATGTAGGCCGCGAAGGGGATCAGCACGCTGATCAGGATCTCGGTGCCGGTTTCCTCGCCGAACTTCCGCGACACCCAGGTCTTGGCGATGGTGATCGCCCAGGTGACGCCGGCGCCGATCGCGACCCCGCCGACCGCGAGCCACAGGAAGCTCGCGAAGGCCGCCGCCGGCGAGAAGCTGCCGGTAAGGGCCGCCGCCACCGCGAAGCGCAGGCAGGTCAGGCCCGAGGCGTCGTTCAGCAGCGACTCGCCCTCGAGGATGTGCATCAGCCGGTTCGGCACCGGCACCCGCTCGGCGATCCCGGAAACCGCCACCGGGTCGGTCGGCGAGACCACCGCCGCCAGCGCGAAGGCGACCGCCAGCGGCATCGCCGGGATCAGCCAGTGGGCGAAGAAGCCGACCCCGAGCACGGTGAAGACCACGAGCCCCAGCGCCAGCTGCAGCACCGTCCGTCCA
Source organism: Amaricoccus sp. (assembly GCA_046348975.1). GTDB lineage: Bacteria > Pseudomonadota > Alphaproteobacteria > Rhodobacterales > Rhodobacteraceae > Amaricoccus. Next base: position 390,698 of record JAXMDF010000001.1, read on the forward strand.
TCGCGGTAGAGCGCCCCCTTCGGGATCCGCCAGCCGTCGAGGAACAGGAGCGGCGGCAGGAACAGCAGGAAGAAGATGTCGGGCTCGAGCCGCACCGCCAGCCCGCCGCCGAAGGCGGCGATCAGCACGCCCATCGCGATCTGGACGAGCGGCCTCGGCACCGGCAGCGGCGCCATGCGCGTGAGGGCGCCGCTCACCACGACGGCGAGCAGCATCGCGAGAACGGTGACGACCTCGCTCACGCCGGCGCCAGGTGCCCGGCGACGACGAGCCCCGCCGCCGCCAGCAGCGCGACCCCGACCGGCGCGCCGAGCGCCAGCCCGCCGGGCAGGTTCTTCTCCGCCGCCATCACCAGCCCCAGCGCCAGCATCCAGCCGACGTTGCCGGTCCCGACCGCGAACATGACGAGCATCAGCGCCCAGCAGCAGCCGACGCAGAAGACCCCGTGCGCCAGCCCCAGCCCCGCCGCCTCCGCCAGCGGCCGCCGCCCCCGCCAGTGCTCCATCACCAGCGCCAGCGGGCTGCGGCATCGGTCGAGGCACCGCCGCTTCAGCCCCGAGAACTGGAACGCCCCCGCCACCGCCAGGATCGCCGCCGCCACCAGCCACCCGTTGAACGCCAGCCACCCCGACGCCCGCGCCACCGCCAGCAGTCCCTCATCGGCCAGGTGCGCCGCGACCCCGAACCCAGCCCAGGCCGCCAGGTACCCGGCCCCCGCCGCCGCGACCAGCGGCCCGGCCGCATGCCGCCGCCCGCCCACCCGCGCCAGCAGCCACAGGACGGGCAGCGCCGTCGGCAGCATCATCGCCGCCAGCATCAGCGCCCAGCCGGCGACATAGACGCAGGCCTCCCCCGGCGCCCCGCACAGCGCCCCGAGCAAGTCCGCCGGTTTGAGCCCGCCATGCTCGAGATACCGCGCCCACGGGCTCGCCGCCCAGAGCGCCAGCGCCGCCCAGGCGAGCGCCGCCAGCGCCAGCCCGCCCGCATAGAACGCCCGCCGCTGCACGGCGGCGGCGCTCACGCCTGGAACCGGAAGCTGCCCTGGATCGCGTTCTTCCCCTCGAGCTCCAGGTCGAGCCCCAGCGCCGCATGCCGCAGCCGGAACCGCTCGGCCTTCGCCACATAGGCGGGCGACCCCGGGATGGTCGAGAAGGCGCTGTTGTTCAGCGTCGTCACGTTCCCGTCGCCGCCCCGGTAGGGCGCCATGACGGCCTCGCTGATCCCGGCGATCGCGAACCGCCCGCGCCCCTCGTGCAGGTCGAAGACCACCTCCGCCCGCTGCGGCGGCAGATCGTCGCCGACCAGCGCCGCGAGGTCCGCGAGCGGCCCGCCGAGCCGCCCGGTCATCGCCTCGACCAGCACCTCCGCCTGCCCCTCGCTCGCCGCCACGTCGATGTAGAGCTGCCGCCGCCAGCCGCCGGCGAACACGTTCCCCGGGATCTTCACGACCGACGCCATGACGACCCCGCCGACGTCGAGCCCCCCGACCGCCCCCGAGTTGATCCGGTAGGCGAGCGCCGAGTCGCAATGCCCGCGGTCCGGATCCTCGCCGATCCAGCACGGACAGAGCACGTCGCAGTTGCAGACCTCGAGCAGGTCCCCTTCCAGCCGGTAGCCCATGCTTCCCTCCCCGTTGCGGGCGGCCGCGAGGCTAGCCAGCATCGGATCAGCGCGCCACTTGATTCCGCCGCCCGCCTGCCCCAGACAGGCCGCCGGACCGCGGGGGACAGCCATGACACGCATCGACGACACGTTCGCCGCGCTCGCCACCGCGAACCGCAAGGCCTTCGTCGCCTTCGTCATGGCCGGCGACCCCGACTACGACCGCGCGCTCGCGATCCTCCAGGGCCTTCCCGCCGCCGGCGTCGACCTCGTCGAGCTCGGCATGCCCTTCACCGACCCGATGGCCGACGGCCCGGCGATCCAGCGCGCCGGCCAGCGGGCGCTGGACGCCGGCCAGACCATGGACAAGACCCTCGCCATGGTCCGCGCCTTCCGCGAGGCCGACGACAAGACCCCGCTCGTCCTCATGGGCTACTACAACCCGATCTATTCCCGCGGCGTCGCCCGCTTCCTCGACGAGGCCAAGGCCGCCGGCGTCGACGGCCTCATCGTCGTCGACCTGCCGCCCGAGGAGGACGAGGAGCTCTGCCTCCCCGCCCAGGCGGCGGGCCTCGACTTCATCCGCCTCGCGACGCCCACCACCGACGACCGCCGCCTGCCGCGCGTCCTGACCAACACCTCGGGCTTCGTCTACTACGTCTCCATCACCGGCATCACCGGCGCCGCCGAGGCCAACGCCGCCGCCGTCGCCCCCGAGGTCGCCCGCATCAAGGCGCATACGCCGCTGCCGGTCTGCGTCGGCTTCGGCATCAAGACCCCCGACTCCGCCGCCGCCCTCGCGAAGATCGCCGACGGCGCCGTCGTCGGCTCCGCGATCGTCGACCGCATCGGCGCCGGAGACCCGCCCGACGCCGTCCTCGCCTTCGTGCGCAGCCTCGCCGAGGCGGCCCACCGCTAGGCCCGAATCCCCTTCCCTTCCCGGCCCGGATCCTCTATGGACCCGGCCTCGCGGCCTTGCACCCTTGGAGGAAGGCCGGAAATCAATGGAGAAGCCAATGGCTGAGACACCCGTTCTCGAGGCCGTGGCGCGCACCGGGACCGGCAAGGGGGCCGCCCGGCAAGCTCGTCGCGAGGGGTTGGTCCCCGGCGTGATCTACGGCGGCGGCGTCGACCCGCAGCCGATCAGCGTCAAGTTCAACACGCTGTTCAAGCAGCTCAAGCAGGGCCGCTTCCTCTCGACGCTCATCAACGTCAAGGTCGACGGGACCGACAACACCGTGATCTGCCGCGCCGTCCAGCGCGACGTGGTCAAGGACCTGCCGACCCACGTCGACTTCCTGCGCCTGACCGACCGCACCCGCATCGCGCTGCACATCCCGCTCGAGTTCGTGAACCGCGACAAGTCGCCGGGGCTCAAGCGCGGCGGGACGCTGACGGAAATCCGCCACGACCTCGAGCTCTACGTCACCGCCGGCAACATCCCCGACAAGGTCACGATCGACCTGGCCGGCACCGACATCAACGACTCGATCCACATCAGCCAGGTCACGCTGCCGGCCGGCGCGTCGCCGGTGATCGCCGACCGCGACTTCGCGATCGTCAGCATCCAGGCGCCGTCGGGCCTGCGCTCCGAGGAGAGCGAGACCGAGGCCGCCGAGGGCTGATCCCGGCGCCGCTTCGTGCTAGAACCCGGCGCGCCGCCACCCCGCGGCGCGCCGCTTCGTTTCGGACCCCGCGATGCAGATCTTCGTAGGCCTCGGCAACCCGGGCGGCGAATACGCCCGCAACCGCCACAACATCGGCTTCATGGCGCTCGACGCCATCGCCGCCGCCCACGGCTTCGCGCCCTGGCGCGCCAAGTTCCACGGCCAGGTCGCCGACGGCCGCCTCGGGGTCGAGAAGGTGCTGCTGCTGAAGCCCGGGACCTACATGAACCTCTCGGGCGACGCGGTGCAGGCGGCGCTCGCCTTCTACAAGCTCGCGCCCGCCGACGTCACCGTGCTGCACGACGAGCTCGACCTCGCCGCCGGCAAGGTGCGGGTGAAGCGCGGCGGCGGCACCGCCGGCCACAACGGCATCCGCTCGATCGACGCCCACATCGGCCCCGACTTCACCCGCGTCCGCCTCGGCATCGGCCATCCCGGCGACAAGCGGCTGGTGACGAACCACGTCCTCGGCGACTTCCACAAGTCCGACGCCGAATGGCTCGACCCGCTGCTCCAGGGCATCGCCGAAGGCGCCCCGGCGCTCGCCGCCGGCGAGACCGCCCGCTTCCTCGACGCGGTCGCGAAGCGCACGGCCCCGCCAAAGCCCGTCGAGCCGGCGCCGAAGCCGCAACCCGCCGCCGCGCCACCCGCCGACGACCGCAGCCCTCTGCAGAAGCTCGCCGACCGCTTCCGATGACCGAAGCGTCGGTCCGCGAGGTCTTCCGCGAGCAGGCCCGCTCCTGCGCCCGGATGGGCTCGCCCTTCACCGGCCGCGTCTGCGCGCTCGTCGCCGACCGGATGCGAGCCGGCGGCGTCGTCGCCGACCGCATCCTCGGCTGGCCCGGCGACGCCAGCTACCAGGGCGCGACCGTGGCGCTGCGGCTGGCCGGCGGCCTGCACGGCCTCGTGCTCGAAGGCGCTGAACCCGCCCTTGTCGCGGTCTACCCACCGCACGAGGCCGACGACGCCGCGCTCTGGGCGGCGATCTCCGCCGCGCTCGCCGACCATGCCGGCTACCTGCTCGCCCGCCTCGACCGCCCGCCGCAGACCAACGAGCCCCAGCGCAGCGCCGCCCTCTGCCCCGGCTTCCTGACCGTTGCCGAATTGACCGGCGGCCTGCCGCTCGTCACCTCCGAACTCGGCGCCAGCGCTGGGCTGAACCTCTCCTGGGACCGCTTCGGCTACCGCTTCGGCGACGCCACCTGGGGCGACCCCGGCTCGCCCTTGCAGCTGGAACCCGACTGGCGAGGCCCGCCGCCGCCGCTCGGACCCCTCGGCGTCGCCGCCCGCGCCAGCTGCGACCTCACCCCGCTCGACGCAACGACCGATGCGGGCCGGCTGCGCCTCCTCTCCTACGTCTGGCCCGACCAGGCCGCCCGCATGGAGCGGATCGCCGCCGCGATCGGCATCGCCCGCGCCGCCGGCATCACGGTCGAGGCCGCCGACGCCGCCGGCTGGCTCGAACGCCGCCTCGCCGAGCCGCACCCCGGCCACGTCCACGTCGTCTACCACTCGATCATCTGGACCTACCTGCCGCCCGAGACCCAGGCCCGGATCGAGGCCTCGCTCACCGACGCCGGCGCCCGCGCGCGCCCGGGCGCCCCCCTCGCCTGGCTCCGGCTCGAAGGCGGCGACGCCGGGAACGGCGCCGAGATTTCCCTGACGCTCTGGCCCGGCGGCGAGACGCGCGTCCTCGGCCGGGCCAGTCACCACGGCACCTGGGTCGACTGGACCGGCTGGCGCTGAGGCGCCCGGGCCGGTCCCGCCTCGATCAGATATGCACGATCGTCTCGCCCTCGGCGAGGTGCGGCGGCGCCGCCTTGATGTGGCCCGCGTTCGCCGCGATCCACTCCCGCGCGACCCTGACGCTCTCGTCGGTCCCCGCCTTGTCGCGGCAGACGGTCACGCTGACGCCGCCGTTCTCGGTCCAGAACAGCGTGTAGGACTCGAGCCCGTCGACCCCGCGCAGCAGGGCCTCGACGTCGGCCTTCCGCTCGTTCAGCAGGTCGAACAGCTCCTTCGCCCCCGGACCGGCATAGAATCGCGACACCACATGCATCTGCACCTCCCCCTTTTCATGAAGCACTCGCCGCCGGAGGTCCGCCGGCGGCGCGGCCATCCTATCACGAACCCGCGCCGCGCACCGCCGCAAACGGCCGCACGGCACGGGGCCACGCCACCTCCCCGGACCCCCGGGCAATCGTGAAAATCCGGTTAACGCTCGGGGGTCGTATCGTTTGATTTCAACGACTTAAGCCACCTGCTCGACCCCGAGCACCCCCGGGCATCAGGCCCGGTCAGCCGTCCTTGCGGAAGAACTTCTTCTCGCGCGGCTTGCCGTCCCAGCCGGGCTTGCCGCGCGGCGGCCGCTCGTCGCGGCCCTCGGAGCGGTACGGCTTGCCGCCGCCCTCGCGGTCGCCGCGGAACGGCTTGCCGTGGCCCTCGGACCGCGGCCGCTCCTCCTCGCGGAACTCCCACTTCTTCAAGAGGCGCGCATCGAAGGCATCGCGCCCGATCTCGCCCTCGTGGCACCAGACGCAGGCCACATTGTCGCCGTCGATCCCTTCGACCGCCATGCGCATCGACCCCGACGCCAGGACGACGAGGTCCCCGATATCCAGCTTTTCCATACCGTAACGTGCTCTCGGCTTGCCGGCGCCCAACGCGCCACCCGGACGGAATCCGCCGCCCCCGGGGCCGCGGCATACGCCCTCCTGCCCCGGCCGGCAAGCCGCCCCGCCCCTCGCTCACGCGGACTTTCGCGGCGTCGACGCGGTCGCGCGCGGCTGCGGCTCGTCGCCCATCAGTTCGTCGATGAACAGGCTCAAGAGCTGCGTCCGCCCGCCGACCCCCGCCTTGCGATAGATGGCGTTCGAATGCGCCTTGACCGTCCCCTCGCTGGTGCCGCGCAGCCGCGCGATCTCGGCGATGCTCATCCCCTTGATGGTGAACCAGGCGACGTCGCGCTCCGACGGCGTCAGCCCCCAGCCGGCGAACCGCTCCTCGAGCAGCGCCACGAAGGCGCCGGAGACCTCGCGCAGCCGGCTCTCCATCGCCCGGTTCTTCCGCAGCGTCCGCACCAGCAGCAGCGCGCCCAGCAGCACCCCCAGCATCAGCCCCAGCGCGGCGCCGATCTCCAGCAGCTCGCGCGTTTCCCAGGCCATCGGCGCGCGCCGCAGCCCCAGCACGTCCGCGAGGATGTCCCAGACGAAGAAGAGCGTGCAGAGCGCCTGCACGCCGACCACCAGCGCCAGCAGCAGGTTGGCCCAGAGGGGGTTCCGCACGCCCGTCAACCCCCGCGCAACCCGAGCCCGCTACCCGCCGGCGCCCGCCTCGCTGGAAGCGCTGCCGGAGCCGTCGCCGCCCGAAGCCCCCGAGTCGCCGCTCGACCCGCTGTCGCTGCCGCTCGACCCGCCGTCGCCGCCACCACTCGACGCGCTCGAGTCGCTACTCGAGCCGCTGTCGCCGCCGCCCGACGCGCCCGAGTCGCCGCTCGACCCGCTCTCGCCACCGCCGCTCGACGCGCTGTCGCTGCCGCCGCTCGACGCGCTGTCGCTGCCGGCACTCGACCCGCCCGCGTCGCTGGCGCTCGATTCGCCGCCACCCGAAGCTGCTCCGCCGTCGCCCGCGCTCGACCCGCTCGAGCTGTCGCTGCCGCCGCTCGCGGCGCTCGCGCCGCCGCCGCTGCCCGCCGAGCTCGCGGCGGTGCTGCCGCCGCCCGCCGAGCCGCTGCTCGCGCTTCCCGCGCTGCTCGCCCCGGACGACCCGTTGTCCGCGCTCGCCCCGCCGGCGACGCCGCTCGCCGCGCTTCCCGCGTTCCCGGAGGCGGCGCCGGCCGCCGACGATCCGACCGCGCCGCCCGAGGAGGCGTTGCCGCCCGATCCCGCGGTCGTGCCGACGGTCGACCGGCCGACCGTGCCGGTTCCGCTCGTGCTGCGGGCGGTGAAGCCGGCGGCCGGCGCGCCCAGGGACTTGGGCGCGGTCGCCGGCGCGGCGCGCGTGGCGGGAGCGGGCGCGGCCTGCCCCACCGGAGCCGGGGCCGCCGGCTTGGCCGTCTTCGCGGCAGCAGCCGGCGCCGCCGGGCGACTGGCGCCGGTGAGCCGGCCGATCCCGCGGCTGATGATGTCGGCGAGGCCCTGCTGCTTTGGCGGCACCACCGGCGCCCCGACCTCGGGCTCGATGAGGTCGCGCCGGATCTCCCCGGTCGTGCGGTCGAAGACGATCTCACGCCGGTATCCATTGGTCTCGGCGGTGATCTGGATGCGCCCGAGCAGCGTCCGGCGCACCTCGGTGATGTGATAGCCCTGCTGCTGCAGGTCGGCGGTGATGTCCTGCAGCGGCTCGGCCGCGACCGGCGGCGCCGCCAGCGAGGCCGCGGCGATCAGCCCGGCGGAAATGGTCTTGCGTAACATGCTCGCGGTTCCCGCCGTCTCGTAAGCGAACAGCCCCGCCCGGTACTCGCCGGGCGGGGCCGCCAACACCCACACACCACGCCCGCCGGCAGGCGGACGCGTACCCCTCATGTTCACTCGCTACGCTTCGGGGCGATACATCCGCTCCGGCGCCCGCCCGCCCCCCGGAGGCCGGTTCGGCGTTCGCTCGCAGGGACGTCATGACACGCCTTCGCGAGCGCTGACGATTGGGCTGGGGTACCATTCCGTCGATCTGAACCCTGCTCCTAGGCGCCTAAACCAAAGATATAGACGATAAACCGCGGCATCAGATCCCGACTCCGAGCGCCTCGGCGACGGTGAAGATGTCCTTGTCGCCCCGCCCGCACAGATTCATCACCAGCAGGTGGTCGGCCGGCAGCCCGGGCGCGATCTTCGCCACGTGCGCCAGCGCATGCGCCGGCTCCAGCGCCGGAATGATTCCCTCCGTCAGCGAACAGAGCCGAAACGCCTCCAGCGCCTCGGCGTCGGTGACGCTCACGTACTCGACCCGGCCGACGTCGTGCAGCCAGGCGTGCTCCGGCCCGATCCCCGGATAGTCGAGCCCGGCCGAGATCGAGTGCCCCTCGATGATCTGCCCGTCGGCGTCCTGCAGCAGGTAGGTCCGGTTGCCGTGCAGCACCCCCGGCCGCCCGCCGGTCAGCGAGGCGGCATGCTCCATCCGCGCGTCGACGCCGTGGCCGCCGGCCTCGACCCCGATGATCCGCACCTCGGCATCGTCGAGGAACGGATGGAACAGTCCCATCGCGTTCGACCCCCCGCCGATGCAGGCGACCAGCGTGTCGGGCAGCCGCCCCTCGCGCTCGAGCATCTGCGCCCGCGCCTCCTTGCCGATGATCGACTGGAAGTCGCGCACCATCGCCGGATAGGGGTGCGGGCCGGCCACCGTCCCGATGCAGTAGAAGGTGTCGCGCACGTTGGTGACCCAGTCGCGCAACGCCTCGTTCATCGCGTCCTTCAGCGTCCCCCGGCCGGAGGTCACCGGCACCACCTCGGCGCCGAGGAGCTTCATCCGGAACACGTTCGGCTTCTGCCGCTCGACGTCGGTCGCGCCCATGAAGACGACGCACTTCAGTCCGAAGCGGGCGCAGACCGTCGCCGTCGCGACGCCGTGCTGCCCGGCGCCGGTCTCGGCGATGATCCGCGGCTTGCCCATGCGCCGTGCCAGCAGGATCTGCCCGAGCACGTTGTTGATCTTGTGGGCGCCGGTATGGTTCAGCTCGTCGCGCTTGAAATAGACCCTCGCGCCGCCGAGCCGCTCGGTCAGCCGCTCGGCGAAATAGAGCGGCGAGGGCCGCCCGACATAATGCTTCCAGAGGTCGTCCATCTCCGCCCAGAAGGATGGATCGGTCTTCGCCTTCTCGTACTCGGCCTCGAGGTCGAGGATCAGCGGCATCAGCGTCTCGGAGACGAAGCGCCCGCCGAAGTCGCCGAAGCGGCCGCGCTCGTCCGGCCCGGTCCGGAAGGAATTGGGCTGCTGCAGGTTCATCGCCGCGGTCTCCCTGGGGATCTCGCCCCGTCTCTAGCGACCGGGACCCGGCCCGTCGAGGCCGATCAGCCGACGGCCGCCTCCGGCGCCGCGGAGATGGCGGCGCGCACGAAGGCTCGCACCTTCTGCGGATCCTTGAACCCGGGTCGGCATTCGACGCCCGAGGATACGTCGACCTGGTCGGCGCCGGTCAGCCGCACCGCCTCGGCGACGTTCTCGGGCGTCAGCCCGCCCGCGAGCATCCACGGCCGCCGCCAGCGCCGGCCGCGGATCAGCCGCCAGTCGAACGTCAGGCCGTTGCCACCCGGGCGCTCGGTGCCGCGGGGCGGGCGCGCGTCGATCAGGAGCTGGTCGGCGACGCGCATGTAGCCGTCGATCTGCGCGATGTCGGCCTCGACCGACACGCCGATCGCCTTCATCACCGGCCGCCCGAACCGCTCCCGCACCTCCGCGACACGCTCCGGCGTCTCGCGCCCGTGCAGCTGCAGCATGTCGACCGGCACCGCCTCGACCAGCTCCTCGAGGGCGGCGTCGCTGGCGTCGACGGTCAGCGCCACTCGGACGACGCCCGCCGGCACCGACTCGGCGACCCAGCGGGCATCGGAAAGCGTCAGGTGGCGCGGGGACGGCGGAAATCGGACGAGGCCGATGTAGCCGGCCCCCGCCGCCGTCGCCGCGGCTGCCTCGGCGCGCGAGCGCAGGCCGCAGATCTTGACCCGCATCCGAGTCAGCTGCCGATGAGCGCCAGCACTTCGTCCTGCCCGCGGCCCGTCTGCTTGCGCATCCGCTCGACCTCGGCGTTCAGCCGAGCCGCCTCGCGGGCCTGCCGCGAGGCGCGGCGGCGGTGCTTGTGCTCGCGCAGCCACTCGAACAGGTAGCCGATCAGCACGCCCACCACCATCGACAGCAGGCAGACCACGTAAAGCGGCAGGTCGATCGACGCCGGCAGGACCCGCGCCATGCCCTCGGGCAGCAGGTGCAGCGTCACGACCTGGCGGTTGGCGAGCGCCAGTACCACCAGAACGATCAGGATGACCGCCAGCAACAGCAGCTTCAGTGTACGCATGGTCGCCTCCGCGCGGCCGTCCGGACGGGCTCAGCCGCCGTTGAGCCGATCCCTCAGCAGCTTGCCGGTCTTGAAGAACGGCACGTATTTCTCCTCGACGACGACGGCGTCCCCGGTGCGCGGGTTGCGGCCCTGCCGCGCCTCGCGCTTCTTGACCGAGAAGGCGCCGAAGCCGCGCAGCTCGACCCGGTGGCCGGCCGCCATCGCCTCGATGATCTCGTCGAAGACCGTACCGACGATCCGCTCCACGTCCCGCTGGAACAGGTGGGGATTGTCCTCGGCGATCTTCTGAATGAGCTCCGACTTGATCATCGCGACTCCCCAAAAACCGCCGGCGCGCCACCCTCGCGGCGACCCGTCACCAAGCGACGTGTTCCGGTGCCGCGCATACTGGCAGGATTCAGGGCCCGATGGAATAGAGCTTGGGGGCCAGCCGGACCGATATTTCCCCGAGAATCCCGCCGGTTGGCCCAATTTCGCCGAGCAGGCGCTCGGCGAGCGGGCCGTCGCGCTCGACCTTCCAGTCGCGGACCGGCAGGCCGGCGAGGGTCGCGTCGCGCGATTCGAGCCAGGCCAGCGCTTCGGGCTCGCCGCCGATCTCGTCGATCAGCCCGCCCGCCAGCGCGAGCCGTCCGGTGAAGACCGCGCCGTTGGCCACCGCGTCGAGCTTCTCGCCGGCGAGGACGCGCCGCTCGCCGACCAGGCCGCGAAACCACTGGTAGCTGTCGGCGACCAGCGCCGCGTCGCGCGCCTGCGCCGCCGGGCTGGTCGGCCGGAACGGCGAGGGCTCGCCCTTGAGCTCCGACGAGCGCACGGTCTCGAGCCCGACGCCGAGCTTGGCCATGACCTGGGTCAGGTCGGGATACTCCATGATCACGCCGATCGAGCCGGTCAGCGTGTTGCCGCGCCCGACGATATGGTCGGCGGCGATCGCCGCCACATAGCCGCCCGACGCCGCCACCTCCGCCAACTCGGCTACCACCGGCTTCTTCGCCGCGACCCGCCGCAGCGCGTCGTAGAGCGCCTCGGATCCGGCCGTGGTGCCGCCGGGCGAGTTGATCCGCACGATCACCGCCCGGACGTTGGCGTCCTCGGCGATCTCGTCGAGCAATCGGTCGCGCTCGGGGTCGTCGGAGATGACCCCGCCCACCTCGAAGCGCGCGATCTGCCGGCCGCTGCGCTCCAGCGCGCCGGAGCCGGCCCAGATGCCGATGATCGCCGCGAGCACCGCCGCGACGAGGAATCCCCGCCAGAAGGCGGAGCGGCGCCACTTGCGGCGCCGCTCCTCGTAGAAGTCGCGCTCGAGCGCGTCCAACTCAGGCGTTGTCCTTCGGGTTGTCCTTGCGCTTCAACGCCGCGCCGAGGATGTCGCCGAGCGAGGCGCCGGAGTCGGACGAGCCGTACTGCTCCACCGCCTCCTTCTCCTCGGCGATCTCCCGCGCCTTGATCGACAGCCCCAGCCGGCGGGTCTTCGGCTCGATCTGCACCACCCGCGCGTCGACGTGGTCGCCCTTGGTGAACCGCTCCGGCCGCTGCTCCGACCGGTCGCGGCTGAGGTCCGACCGGCGGATGAAGGTCTTCATCCCGTCGTATTCGACCTCGATGCCGCCGTCCTCGATCGAGGTCACGGTGACCGTCACGATGTCGCCGCGCTTCACGCCCGCGACCGCCTCGGCGAAGGGATCGCCGCCCACGGCCTTGATCGAGAGCGAGATCCGCTCCTTCTCCGTGTCGACGTCGGTGACGACCGCCTTGACCAGGTCGCCCTTGCGGTAGTCCTGGATCGCGTCCTCGCCCGACCGGTTCCAGTCGAGGTCCGAGAGGTGCACCATCCCGTCGATGTCGCCGTCGAGCCCGACGAACAGCCCGAACTCGGTGATGTTCTTGACCTCGCCCTCGACGATGGTCCCGTTCGGGTGGCTGGCGGCGAAGTTCTCCCACGGATTGCCCTGGGTCTGCTTCAGCCCCAGCGACACGCGGCGCTTCTGCCCGTCGATCTCGAGCACGATGACCTCGACCTCTTGGCTCGTCGAGACGATCTTGCCCGGATGGACGTTCTTCTTGGTCCAGGACATCTCCGAGACGTGGACCAGCCCCTCGATCCCCGGCTCGAGCTCCACGAAGGCGCCGTAGTCGGTGATGTTGGTGACGCGCCCGGTGTGCTTCGACCCGATCGGGAACTTGTCCTCGACCGTGTCCCAGGGGTCCGCCTGCAGCTGCTTCATGCCGAGGCTGATGCGCTGCGTCTCCTTGTTGATCTTGATCACCTGGACCTTGACGGTCTCGCCGATGCCGAGGATCTCCGACGGATGGTTGACCCGCCGCCAGGCCATGTCCGTGACGTGCAGCAGGCCGTCGACGCCGCCCAGGTCCACGAACGCGCCATACTCGGTGATGTTCTTCACCACGCCGTCGACGACATCGCCCTCGGTCAGCCGCGCAACGATCTCCGCCCGCTGCTCCGCCCGCGACTCTTCCAGAACCGCCCGGCGCGACACCACGATGTTCCCGCGCCGCCGGTCCATCTTCAGGATCTGGAACGGCTGCGGCATATGCATCAAGGGCCCCGCGTCGCGCACCGGCCGCACGTCCACCTGGCTGCCCGGCAGGAACGCCACCGCCCCGCCCAGGTCGACGGTGAACCCGCCCTTCACGCGCCCGAAGATCGCGCCCTCGACGCGCTCCTCCTTGGCGTAGGCCTTCTCGAGGCGATCCCAGGCCTCCTCGCGCCGCGCCTTCTCCCGGCTCAGCACCGCCTCGCCGCGGGCGTTCTCGACCCGGTCGAGGTAGACCTCGACGGTGTCGCCGACGGCGATCTCGGGCGCCTTGCCCGGCGGGGTGAATTCCTTCAGGTCGACCCGGCCTTCCATCTTGTAGCCGATGTCGATGATGGCCTGTCCGGCCTCGATCGCGAGGACCGTGCCCCGAACGACCGTCCCCTCCTCGGGGGTCTCCAGCTCGAAGCTCTCGTTGAGCAGAGCCTCGAAATCATCCAAAGTTGCCGCAGCTGGCATGAAGTCTCTCCAGTTTCGCTGTTTCCGGCCGAGCGGTTGAATCCGCCGGTCTTGACCGATCTTCGCTTGCCGCCGAAACGGCCATGCCGGCCGCGGGGCTCAGGCCCCGCCCGGCATCCTGCTCCGCACATAGGCGAGAGCCTCGGCGACGGCCGCGTCTATAGTCAAATCGCTGGTGTCGAGCAAGAGCGCATCCGCTGCCGGCACCATCGGCGCCACGCCGCGCGCCGCATCCCGCGCGTCGCGCGCGCGCAGGTCCGCCAGCACCCCCTCCAGCGTCCCGCTCCCGAGTTCGGCGAACCGCCGCGCCGCCCGCACCTCGTCCGAGGCGGTCACGAAGAGCTTCGCCTCCGCCTCCGGACAGATCACCGTGCCGATGTCGCGCCCGTCGAGCACCGCGCCCCCCTCCCGCCGCGCGAACCGCTTCTGGAACGCCAGCAACGCCGCCCGCACGTCGGGCATCGCGGCGACCTTCGACGCCGCCTGCCCCGCCCGCGCCGTCCGGAGGTCGCCGCGCTCCAGATCGCCCGGCACCAGCCGCCGCGCCAGCTCCGCCGACCAGTGCGGATCGATGACCCCGCGCCCGTCGTGCAACGCCTGCACGCCGACCGCGCGATACAGCAGCCCGGTGTCGAGATGCCCGAACCCGAGCGCCGCGGCCACCGCCCGCGCGATCGTCCCCTTCCCGGCCGCCGCCGGCCCGTCGATCGCCACCGTGAAGATCACGGCCGCCCCGCCGGATATTGCGGCAGCCCGTCGCCGATCGCATAATAGTCGCCCTTGTCGGTGACGAAGATATGCCCCTCGAGCGCCAGCCCGGTCGGCGCGTCGAGCGTACCGGCCAGCACGTCGACGACCGGCCCCCCGATCCGTTCCCAGAAGAGGCCCGACCCGCAGCGCGGGCAGAAGCCGCGTCGGACCCTGCCCGGCGTCGACTCGAACCAGGCCACCTCCCCCTCGACCGCCAGCTCCTCGCGCGCCACCGAGGCCGAGGCGAACCCGTGCCCGGTCCACCGCCGGCACTGGCCGCAATGGCAGGCCATGAGCCCGCGCAGATCTCCCGACGCGCGATAGCGCACCGCACCGCAGAGACAGCCGCCCGTCCTCACCCCGCGATCTCCGCCCCGAGCGCGCGCATCAGCGGCACGAAGTCGGGGAAGCTCGTCACGATCGGCCCGCCGTCGTCGACCTGGACCGGCTTCCGCGCCGCCAGCCCGAGGCACAGGAACGCCATCGCGATCCGGTGGTCGAGCCGGGTCGCGACCGTCGCCCCGCCCGGGACGCCGTCGGCGCCGCGCCCATGCACGACGAGGAAATCGTCGCCCTCCTCGATCGACACCCCGCAGGCCTCGAGCCCGCGCGCCATCGCGTCGATCCGGTCGCTCTCCTTGACCCGGAGCTCGCGGATCCCGCGCATCACCGTCCGCCCTTCGGCGGTCGCCGCCAGCGCCGCGAGGATGGGATATTCGTCGATCATCGAGGGCGCCCGCTCCGGCGGCACCTCGATGCCACGGAGCGGCGCGAAGCGCACCCGCAGGTCGGCGACCGGCTCGCCCCCCTCCTCGCGCCGGTTCTCCATCGCGATCGACGCCCCCATCTCGAGCAGCGTCGTGTAGATCCCCGCCCGCGTCGGGTTGAGCCCGATCCCCGGCAGCGTCACCTCCGAGCCCGGGACGAGCAGCGCCGCCACCACCGGGAAGGCGGCGCTCGATGGGTCGCGCGGCACCGCGATCGCCTGCGGCCGCAGCTCCGGCTGGCCCTTCAGCACGATCACCCGCCCGTCGGCCGTCGCCTCGGTGCCGATGTCGGCGCCGAAGCCCGCGAGCATCCGCTCGGTATGGTCGCGCGTCGCCTCGCGCTCGGTGACGACCGTCTCGCCGGGCGCGTTCAGCCCGGCGAGCAGCACCGCCGACTTCACCTGCGCCGAGGCGACCGGGGTCGTGTAGTGCACCGGCAGCGGGTTCGCCGCCCCGGTCAGCGTGATCGGCAGCCGCCCGCCGCGCCGCCCGCGTGCCTCGGCGCCGAAGAGCGCCAGCGGGTCGGTGATCCGCCCCATGGGCCGCCCGCGCAGGCTCGCGTCGCCGGTGAAGGTCGCGGTGATGTCGGTCGTCGCCATCGCCCCCATGACCAGCCGTACCCCCGTCCCGGAGTTCCCGTGGTCGACCACGTCCGAGGGCTCCTGGAAGCCGCCGACGCCGACGCCGTTCACCACCCAGGCGCCCGGCCCGGTCCGCTCGACCTCCGCCCCGAAGGCCTGCATCGCCTTGGCGGTGTCGAGCACGTCCTCGCCCTCGAGCAGCCCGCTGATCCGCGTCTCGCCGACGGCCAGCGCGCCGAGGATCAGCGCCCGGTGCGAGACCGACTTGTCCCCCGGCACCTGCGCCTCGCCCCTGAGCGGCCCCGCCGCCCGCGCGCCCAGCCGCTGCGCCTCGCCATGCCCCGCCATGTCCCTGGCCTCCTCCCTGCGCCCGTGTCGCCTCTTAAGCGATCCCCCTCCCCCGGTCCATGCCGCCGGAGGGCCTGTTCGCCGGACCCGCCGTCGCGCGATGCCGCGGGCTCAGGCATCGAAGCGCGCCGGCGGCTCCGGCGGACGGGCCAGGGGGCCGTTCGCTGGTGGGTCCCGAGCCCCTTCTTCCTTCCGCATCCCAGCCCGCGGGCAGCGGCCTGTGCGCGGGTGGGTGGGCGGGGCGCGCCGGCCGCTGCCCGCCCCTGGGACTACCCCCGCACCACCGTGAGATACTGCGGCCGTCGCCCGGCCGCGAGCGCCTTCGCCTCGTAGCGCGTCCCCGGCCACCCCTCCCAGGCATCAGCGCGGTCGCCGGCGAGCGAGAGCCCCGCCGTCGCCGCCACGGCATCCCGCGCGTATCCGGCATAGTCGGCAATGTCGGTCGCGATCCGGAGCTCCGCGCCCGGCGCCATGACCCGCGCCAGCATCGTCAGGTTCTCCGTCCCGGCGAACCGCCGCCGCGCATGCCGCGCCTTCGGCCAGGGGTCGGGATAGAGCAGGAACACGCGCGCGAGCGCCCCATCGGGCAGGATCTCGACCAGATCCCGCGCGTCCCCGGGATGGATCCGCACGTTGGCAACCCCGCCGAGCTTGCCGAGCGCCGCCGCCACCCCGTTGACGAAGGGCTCGCAGCCGACGATCCCGACCTCGGGATGCGCCGCCGCCTCCGCCGCCAGGTGCTCGCCCGCCCCGAAGCCGATCTCGAGCCAGAGCGGCCGCGCGTCGCCGAAGATCGCGGCGGGGGCCAGCGGCGCCCGCTCGGGGTTCTCCTCCGGCGCGACGCCGGCGAGCCGCATCAGCGGCAACCGCTCCTCGAGCCAGCGCCGCTGCGACGGCTTCAGCTTCTTGCCGTGCCGCCGCCCGTAGAAATTGCGCCAGACCGGCCGGCCGCCGTCCATCGCCGGCCTCAGACCGCCTTCGCCAGCGCGTCCGTCAGGTCGGTCCGTTCCCACGAGAAGCCGCCCTCGTTGTCGGGCGCCCGCCCGAAGTGGCCGTAGGCCGAGGTCCGCTGGTAGATCGGCCGGTTCAGCCCCAGGTGCGTGCGGATCCCGCGCGGCGTCAGGTCCATCACCTCCGCCACCGCCTTCTCGATCGCCGCCTCCTCGACCTCGCCGGTGCCGAAGGTGTCGACGTAGATCGAGAGCGGCCGCGCGACGCCGATCGCATAGGAGAGCTGCAGCACGCAGCGCCGCGCCAGCCCCGCCGCCACCACGTTCTTCGCCAGGTACCGCGCCGCATAGGCCGCCGAGCGGTCGACCTTGGTCGGGTCCTTCCCCGAGAAGGCCCCGCCCCCGTGCGGCGCCGCGCCGCCATAGGTGTCGACGATGATCTTCCGCCCGGTCAGCCCCGCGTCGCCGTCCGGCCCCCCGATCACGAACTTGCCCGTCGGGTTCACGTGCCAGACCGTGTTCGCGGTCAGCCATCCCTCCGGCACCACCTCGCGGATATAGGGCTCGACCATCGCGCGCACGTCGGCCGACTCCATCGTCTCGTCGAGGTGCTGGGTCGAGAGCACGAGGCAGGAGACCTCGACCGGCCGCCCGCCGGCGTAGCGCAGCGAGAGCTGCGCCTTGGCGTCCGGCCCGAGCCGCGGCTCGGCGCCCGACTTCCGCGCCTCGGAGAGGCGGCGCAGGATCGCGTGCGAATAGTGGATGGGCGCCGGCATCAGCTCGGGGGTCTCGTCGGTCGCATAGCCGAACATGATCCCCTGGTCGCCCGCGCCCTCCTCCTTGCCGTCGGCGGCGTCGACCCCCTGGGCGATGTGCTCCGACTGCCCATGGATGTAGTTGTGGACACGCAGCGTCGCCCAGTTGAAGCCCTTCTGCTCGTAGCCGATGTCCTTGACGCAGGCCCGCACGATCTCCTCGACCCGCGCCAGCACGTCGCCCGGCCCCCTGACCTCGCCGCCGACGACCACCCGGTCGGTGGTCGCGAAGGTCTCGCAGGCGACCCGCGCCTCCGGCTCGGCGCTCAGGAAGGCGTCGAGGACCGCGTCCGAGATCCGGTCGCAGACCTTGTCCGGATGCCCCTCGGACACCGATTCCGAGGTGAAGAAATAGTCCTGGCGCCCGCTCATGCCCGTTCTGCCCCGCGTTGTCCTGCCGGGGCCATCCCTACGCAGGCGCCCGCGCAGGGTCAACCGACGAAGCGGGCCGGGGCTAGCGGCGCCCCGCCGCCTCGCCCGCCAGCGAGCGTACCAGCGCCAGCACCGAGGCGCGCGTCTCGGGATCGTGGATCCCCGCGAAGGCCTCGTTCAGCACCAGGAACTCGTCGCGCCGCCCGGTGCCGTTCGGCAGCACCGCCGCCGCCGCGCCCGCGCCCGAGCTCTCCAGCCCCTCGTAGAAGTGGCTCGGCGGGACGCCCAGAAAGGCGGCGATCTGGAACAGCCGCCCGGCGCCGATCCGGTTCGTCCCCTTCTCGTACTTCTGCACCTGGCTGAACGTCAGCCCCAGGTGCCGCCCGAGCCGCCCCTGGCTGATCCCCAGCGACTCGCGGCGACGGCGCATCCGCTGGCCCACATGCACGTCGATCTCGTTCGCGGTCAAATTCACTGACAACTCACTCACCCCACCAAAGAACGCAACTCCCGGCCACTCCCTCCTGGCCGCCGGCCCCCGCGCCTCGCGGCACGCGATCGCTACAGAAACGTTATCAGATCAATTTTCGCAAAATACCATCGCGAAAGAATGAAGCAGTTAATCCTAAAAGCACGAAGAGAGCAGTCAAGGCCGGCAAATCGCCAGTACGCGCATAAAGCGTAGGCGGCAACGGCGCCGGCAGGACCACGTCGACGAAGCCCGTTTCGCCAAGCCCGATGCTGCGGACAACCCGGCCCATGGGATCGACCATCGCCGAGATGCCGGTATTGGCCGCGCGCGCCAGCGGCAGCCCCTGCTCGATCGCGCGCACCCGCGCCTGGGCGAAGTGCTGGTACGGCCCCGACGCCGTGCCGAACCAGGCGTCGTTGGTCACCTGCACCAGCCATTCCGCCCGCCCCTCGGGCGCCCGCAGCGCGTCCGGAAAGATCGCCTCGTAGCAGATCAGCGGCAGGAACGGCGGAATGCCGGGCGCCGCCACCAGATGCGGCCCCGGCCCGGGGGTGAAGCCGCCCCGCGTCAGCGTCTCCAGCGCCGGCAGCCCCAGCCGCGCCACGAGCCCGCCGAACGGCACATACTCCCCGAACGGCACCAGATGGTGCTTGTCGTAGACAGCGACCGCATTCCCGTCCGCGTCGAGCACCGCCAGCGAGTTGAAATACCGCTCGCCCCCCTCCCCGGGCTCCACCCGCACCACGCCCGTG
>JAXMDF010000002.1:0-379608 GCA_046348975.1 Amaricoccus sp.
CCTCGAGGCCTTCGTCCCGGCCCTCGACCCGCAACGCCTCGACCTCTCGCCCCTCCTCCCCTTCGCCACCTGGGACGAGCTCGCGCGCCTGCGCGCCGCCCCGCCCGACCCGATCATCGAGGGCGTGATGCTGAAGCGCCGCGACAGCGCCTACGTCCCCGGCCGCCCGAAGGGCCCCTGGTGGAAATGGAAGCGCGACCCCCACACCATCGACGCGGTCCTCCTCTACGCCCAGCGCGGCCACGGCAAGCGCTCGGGCTTCTACTCCGACTACACCTTCGGCGTCTGGGCCGACGACGGCGCCCTGACCCCCGTCGGCAAGGCCTACTTCGGCTTCACCGACGAGGAACTCGTCGAGATCGACCGCTGGGTCCGCAACAACACCACCGACCGCTTCGGCCCGGTCCGCGCCGTCCGCGCCGAACCCACCCACGGCCTCGTCCTGGAAGTCGCCTTCGAGGGCCTGCAGCGCTCCACCCGCCACCGCTCCGGCCTCGCCATGCGCTTCCCCCGCATCGCCCGCCTGCGCTGGGACAAGCCCCCGTCCGAGGCCGACACCCTCGAGACGCTCGCGGCGCTGCTGCCGCCCGCGTAGCCGCCGTTAACCCTTCGCCCGACCGGCCGGATCCGGTGCATGCGATGTACATGCGATGTACATGCATTGTACGTCGAGCTTTTCGCCATTAACCCTTGCCCCGCCCCGGAAAACCGGCGTCGGCGACGATCGGTTGCCGCGGCCGCCGCCCGCCCTAAATCCGTCACGAAGACCTCCCGCCCCGGACCCCAGCTTGCCCCGCATCACCCCCCTGATCCTCGCGGTCGCCCTGTTCATGGAGCAGATGGACTCGACCGTGATCGCCACCTCGCTGCCGGCGATCGCCGCCGACATCGGGACGTCGCCCATCGCGCTCAAGCTCGCCGTCACCTCCTACCTGGTCTCGCTCGCGATCTTCATCCCGATCTCCGGCTGGATGTCCGACCGCTTCGGGGCGAAGAACGTCTTCCGCATCGCGATCGTCGTGTTCATGGCCGGCTCGATCGCCTGCGCGATGTCGAATTCGATCCATGCCTTTGTTTTGTCACGCTTCCTGCAGGGCGTCGGCGGCTCGATGATGACCCCGGTCGGCCGCCTCCTCCTGGTCCGCAGCACCCCGCGCGAGGAGCTCGTCGGCGCCATGGCCTGGCTGACGATCCCGGCCCTCCTCGGCCCGATCATGGGCCCGCCGCTCGGCGGCTTCCTGACGACCTACCTGTCGTGGCACTGGGTGTTCTGGATCAACGTCCCGATCGGCCTCCTCGGCCTCGTGCTGGTCACCCGCTACCTGCCGGCCGGCGAGAGCTACGATCCCCGCCCGATCGACTTCCCCGGGTTCCTCCTCTCCGCCGTCGCCTTCTCCGGCTTCGTCTTCGGCATGTCGGTGATCAGCCTCCCGGCCCTGCCCATCGGCTACGCCTGGGCGACCCTCGCCATCGGCCTCGCCGCCGGCCTCCTCTACCTCGCCCACGCCCGCCGCGCCGCCCACCCGCTGCTCGACCCGGCGATGCTGCGCTATCCCCTTTTCCGCGCAGGGATAATCGGCGGGTCGAACTTCCGCATCGGCATCGGCGCCATCCCGTTCCTGCTGCCGCTGATGCTGCAGCTCGGCTTCGGCCTGAACCCGTTCCAGTCGGGTCTCGTGACCTTCATCGCCGCCGTCGGCGCCTTCTCGTCCAAGTTCCTCGCCCAGCGAGTCTTCCGCAGCCTCGGCTTCCGCACCGTGCTCACCTTCGGTGCGCTGGTCTCCTCGCTCTTCATCGCGGTCAATGCGCTCTTCACCCCGACGACGCCGGTCATGCTGATCATGACCTGCCTGCTCCTCGGCGGCGTCCTCCGCTCGATCTGCTTCACCGGCATCAATGCGATGGTCTTCTCCGACATCGAGGACCGCGATTCGAGCCAGGCGACCGCGATCAATTCGGTGGCGCAGCAGATCTCGCTCGCGACCGGCGTCGCGCTCGCCGGCGGCGTCCTCGATCTGGCCGGCCGGCTGCACGGCGGCGGCATCGAACTCCGCGACTTCCACCTCGCCTTCCTGGTGGTGGCGGCCGTCGCCGCGGTCTCGACCCTCACCTTCCTGCGGCTGCCGCCCGACGCCGGCGCCGCCGTGTCCGGCCACCGCCGCCGCGCGCCGGCGACGGCGTGACTCAGGCCGGCGCCAGCGCCTCGAGCTCGGGCAGGAGCACCACGCTCTCCTGCTCGTTCGGGTCGGTGCGCGCGATCACCGCCACGCAGGGCTCCCCGGAGACGTTCGCCGGCAGGTGCGGCACCCCGGCCGGGATATAGAGCATCTCGCCCGCGCCGACGGTCATGCGGTGCTCCAGCCGGTCGCCGTACCACATCACCGACTCGCCGCTGATCACGTAGATCGCGGTCTCGTGGCTCGCGTGCATGTGCGCCCGCGCGCGTTGGCCGGGCGCGATCGTCAGCAGCATCATGCAGATGCCCTGCGACCCGGCGCTCTCGGCGGAGACGCCCTCGACGTAGCTGAAGCCCTGCTTGCCGGCATAGGCGGCGCCGCTTGGGCGGAACTTCCGGCAAGCCGGCTTGCCATCGGCCATCGCGAGCCTCCGAAATGTGCGCTCCTGCTTCCGCGGCGAGCATAACCGTCCGGGGGCGGCTTCCGCACGCACAAAAGCGCGCGCGCCGGCCGCGTGCGGACCCATTCTCCCGCGCAAGCGGGCATGAAGAGCGCGATCGAGCCCGAGGCGGCGGCGCTGGTCCCGGTCGAGGACAGCGTCGCGGCAACGGCGGCCCAGCTCATCGTCGAGGGCGACGTCCCCGCGATGGCGCTGTCCTGAAGCGATCGGCGCGGCCGGCGCGCGTGTACGGTCCGGACACACAGGTCATATATGGTATCAGACCTTGAGCTGGCCGGCGCTCTTGCGACCGTCGCGGCCGTCGATGAGCTCATATTCGATCGGCTGGTTGTCCTTCAGCGTCTGCAGGCCGGCGGCCTGGACGGCGGTGATGTGGACGAAAATGTCCTTGCCACCATCAGAGGGCTGGATGAAGCCGTAGCCCTTCTCGGTGTTGAACCACTTGACGGTGCCCTTAGCCATCTTCGTCATGCCCTTCGGTCGGTTCGTCTCGCCCGCGGCCGGGCAAGTCCACCGGCCGCGAGAACTAGCCCCCATGTTTACCGTAGTTCACGCCGCAAAAAAAGTCGCTTGTCGGGCGGACCGGCCGGCGGGGGGCGGCGCGCGGCGACGTCGGGTCTGGCAACGGGCAGGGCGCGCGCATATGTTGCCTGTGACCGAAAAGGCGCAGGGGGCCGCGGCCTGGAATGAAGCAACCGGCAGTGCAGACGATCGGCTTCGTCGTGCTCGTGGCGATCCTGCTCGCGACCGGCTTCGGCGCGCTCGGCGCGACCCTCTGATGGCCGCCCGGCGCTACGGCGGGAAGTATTCGCCCGACGGCGGGCCGGGGGCGCCCGGGGCGGCGCCGCCGCCGTTCCGCAACCGGCGCGCCAGCCGGATCAGCCTGCGGGCGCGGCTCCTCTACCTCGCGCCGCTGCCGTTCCTGTTCGGCGGCCTCGGGGCGATCGGCCACGGGGATGCGGGCGCCATGCTCGGCAAGCTCGGGGCGTTCGCGGGGCTGACCTTCTCGGCCTGGCTGCTGAACGAGGGGCTGCGGGCCGAGGAGGAATACGAGGCGCGGGCGATCGCGCGGCCGCCGGCGATCCCGCGGAAATTGTTCGCGGCGGCGCTGACCGGGGCGAGCATCGCCTGGGCCGGCATCCTCGGGTCGGGGAACGTCATGTCGGCCGTCGCCTTCGGCATGGTGGCGGCGGGGGCGCACCTCCTGGCCTTCGGGGTCGACCCGATGCGGAAGAAGGGGATGGCTAGCGACGACTTCGCCTCCGACCGGGTGGCGCGGGCGATCGACCAGGCCGAGGGGCTGGTGCGGCAGACCGTCGATGCGGCGAAGCGGATCGGCGACCGACAGCTCGAGGGGCGGATCGACCGGCTGTGCGACCAGGCGCGCGACCTCTTCCGCGCGGTCGAGCGCGACCCGCGCGACCTGCCGCGGGCGCGGACGTTCCTGAGCGTCTACTTGCTCGGGTTGCGCGACGCGACCGACAAGTTCGCCGACGTCTGGAACCGCAGCCGCGACGCGGGCGCGCGCAAGGCCTACGAGGATTTGCTCGGCGACCTGGAGAAGAGCTTCACGGCGCAGCGCACGCACCTGCTGGAGGACGACCGCAGCGACCTCGACGTGGAGATCGAGGTGCTGCGCGAGCGGCTGCAACAGGACGGGCTGGTGGCCCGCTAGCGAGGGAGAGCTCCCATGACCGACGAGACCCGCGAGAAGGCCGAGGCGGCGCTGAAGGAGGTGGAGGCGATCACCGCCAACCTGCTGCCGGCGCCGAAGGCGGACCTGGTCCCCGCCGACACCGCGGATCCGGCGGTGCAGGCGGAGATCGAGAAGCGGAAGGGCGAGATCGACCTCTCGAACACGCAGTCGATCATCCGCTTCGGCTCGGGGGCGCAGGCGGAGCTGCAGGCGATCAGCCAGGAAATGCTGGCGGGCGTCCGCAACAAGGACACGGGGCCCGCGGGGTCGAGCCTGCGCGAGATGGTGACGTCCTTGCGCGGGTTCACCGCGGAGGAGCTCGACCCCAACCGCAAGCGCAGCTGGTGGGAGCGGCTGACCGGCGGCGGGGCGCCGATGGCCGAGTTCATGGCGCGGTTCGAGAGCGTGCAGGGGCAGATCGACAAGATCACCGGGGAGCTGCTCGTCCACGAGCACACGCTCCTGAAGGACGTGAAGTCGCTCGACAAGCTCTACGAGAAGACGCTCGGCTTCTACGACGAGCTGGCGCTCTACATCGCGGCCGGCGAGGCGAAGCTCGGCGAGCTCGACGCGACGACGATCCCGGCCAAGGAGGCCGAGGTGAATGCGGCGCCGGAGGACCAGGGGGTGATGCAGGCGCAGGAGCTGCGCGATATCCGGGCCGCGCGCGACGACCTCGAACGGCGCGTGCACGACCTGAAGCTGACGCGGCAGGTGACGATGCAGTCGCTGCCGTCGATCCGGCTGGTGCAGGAGAACGACAAGAGCCTCGTCACCAAGATCAACTCGACCCTCGTCAACACCGTGCCGCTCTGGGAGACGCAGCTGGCGCAGGCCGTGACCATCCATCGCGGCCGCGAGGCGGCGGGCGTCGTCAAGGAGGCGAACGACCTGACGAACGACCTCCTGACGAAGAACGCGGAGAACCTGCGGCAGGCGAACGCCGAGATCCGGACCGAGATGGAGCGCGGGGTCTTCGACATCGAGGCGGTGCAGAAGGCCAACGACGACCTGATCGCGACGATCGAGGACAGCTTGCGGATCGCCGACGAGGGCAAGGCCAGGCGGGCGGCGGCCGAGCAGAGCCTCGTCAAGATGGAGGGCGAGCTCAAGGACGCGCTCGCCGCCGCGCGGGCGAAGGCGACCGGCATGGGCGATGCGGTGGGTGGCAGCGCTTGAGGCCTGCCCGGGCATCGCGGGCGGGCTGGGTGGCCGCGGCGGCGCTGGCGGCGAGCCTCGCCGGCTGCGCCGCGGGCAAGCCGGCGCCGCCGATGCCCGACGCATCGACCAACCTGGCGAGCGCGGCGCCGCCGGTGCCGCCCGGCCTCGACAGCGAGCGGCTGAAGGACGGCGAGACGCTCCGGCAGTTCTACGCCTCGGTCGAGGACCATCTGACCGCGAACGGGCGGCTGCGCCGCGAGGCGGCGCCGGCCGACGCGCCCTATTCCAACGCCGACCTGGTGCGCGACTTCGACAATATCGCGCTGAAGGACGAGTACACCGACCTGAACGGCAGCTACGCGCACGTGGAGCGGCCGGCGGCGTTGCGCCGCTGGGAGAAGCCGGTGCGGGTCGGGGTGATCAGCGGCGCGTCGATGTCGCCCGAGGATGCGGCGCGCGACCGGGCGAACGTCGCGGGCTTCACCCGGCGGCTGGCGCACCTGACGGGCCGTGACGTGGCGATGGGGCAGGGCAGCGACGTGAACTTCCTCGTCGTCTTCATGGACAGCGCCGAGCGGCCCGCCGTCGCCGACGCGGTCAGGGCGATGTATCCGGGGGTGGCGGCGAGCGCCACCGCGGCGCTGCGCGACACGCCGGTCGACATCTTCTGCGCCAACTACGCCACCTTCGATCCCGCGATGCCCTCGACCTATGCGACGGTCGTCGTGCTGATCCGCGCCGAGCACCCGCCGCTGACCCGGCTCTCGTGCGTGAACGAGGAGATGGCGCAGGCGATGGGGCTGCCGAACGACAGCTCGCTGGCGCGGCCGTCGCTTTTCAACGACGACCTCGAGTTCGCGGTTCTGACCGACCACGACGCGACGCTGCTCCGGATGCTCTACGACTCGCGGCTGCACCCGGGGATGACCGCCGACGAGGTGCGGCCGCTCCTGCCGCAGATCGCCGCCGACGCGCGGCAGGCGCAGCAGTATGACGAGCGGATGACGGTGGCCAATGCGAACTGAGGTTCAGGTCAAGCGGTACGAAACCCGAGCGGGAGGCAGGCGCGGACCCGTTCCGCTTCTTGCAGAAGGAAAATTTGCCCTTGGCATTGTTGTAGGAATACTCCTAGCGATCGTCGGGGCGCTCGTACTGCAGCTGATGGAGGTTATTCCCAATAGAGATGAATATATTCAGCTCTTTCCAACCATCCTCGCTCTCCTTGTCGCCATGATATCTTTAATAATTTCCTATCAGACGATGCTGGATCAACGTCGGTTGCGGCAGGCGGGGACTGATCCCGTGATTCTTGTGCACTTGGACAGCGAGAGGACGATCCGATGGTCGTCAACTTTTGCATTTCGAACGTGGGAGCGGGAGCCGCGATGAACGTGGTAGTGCGGGTCGACATCGCTCCTGAGCATCTGGAAAAGCGACGCGCTATGACCGATCTAACGCAGATCGACCATCCCATAAAGGTGATACGTCAGAACACCAGTGTTGCGTTTAACATGGGGGTGGGATTTGAAATAGCTGGTGATGACCCGATTCCGCCGTTTGACGTTGAAATCTCGTATGAAGACATCGAGGGAGTAGAGTATTCTTCGATCCAGTCAATTGACGTTAGGGAGTTGTCGCGCAGGCCCGCCAACCGGCCGCCAGTCACCGTGATCAAGGTCTCGATTGAAGAAATCGCCAAGTCTCTTAAAGCCACCCAGAGGAGCCTTGAGCGATTGGAGAAGAATATTCCGACGGTGCCGGCGCCCCGTGGCTCTGCGAGCGCAAACTGAAAGGGCAATCCATGTCGATCTTCGATTTCCTTCGCGGCGAGTTCATCGACGTCATCCACTGGACCGACGACTCGCGGAACACGATCGTGTGGCGGTTCGAGCGCGAGGGGCATGCGATCAAGTACGGGGCGAAGCTCACCGTGCGCGAGGGGCAGGCGGCGGTCTTCGTGCACGAAGGGCAGCTCGCGGACGTGTTCTCACCCGGGCTCTACGAGCTCGAGACCAACAACCTGCCGATCCTGACCACGCTGCAGCACTGGGACCATGGGTTCAAGAGTCCGTTCCTGAGCGAGATCTACTTCGTCAACACCCGGCTCTTCACAGACCTGAAGTGGGGAACGCGGAACCCGATCATGTGCCGGGACAGCGAGTTCGGCATGGTGCGGCTCAGGGCGTTCGGGACCTATACGATGCGCGTCACCGACCCGGGCAAGTTCATGACCGAGATCGTCGGGACGGACGGCGACTTCACCACCGAGGAGATCGAGTTCCAGATCAGGAACCTGATCGTGACCAACTTCAGCCAGATCATCGCGACGAGCGGGATACCGGTGCTCGACATGGCCGGAAACACGATCGAGATGGCGAGGATCGTGCACGACCGGATCGCGCCGGCGGTGGCGGAATACGGGCTGACGCTGCCGGGGTTCTACATCGAGAACATCTCGCTGCCGGCCGAGGTCGAGGCGGCGATGGACAAGCGGACGGCGAGCGGCGTCGCCGGGGACCTGTCGCGCTACACCGAGTTCTCGGCCGCGGAGGCGATGACGAAGGCGGCCGACAACCCGGGCGGGGGCGGGGGGATCGGCGCGGGGCTCGGCGCCGGCATGGGGATGGCGATGGCCGAGCGGATGGCGCGGACCGGGCCCTGGGGGGCCGCCCCGGCACCGGCATCCGCTGCGCCGGCGAGTGCTGCGCCGCCGCCGGTGCCCGGGACGGGCGAGAAGCGCTGGCATGTCGCGGTCGACGGCAAGCCGACCGGGCCCTACGGGCGCGACGAGCTCGGACGGATGATCGCGGACGGGCGCGTGACGGGCGACAGCTGGCTCTGGACCCCGGGCGGGCCCGACTGGCAGCGCGGGCGGGACGTCGGCGAGCTCGCGGACCTGTTCGGCGCGGTGCCGCCTCCGCCGCCCGTCGGCTGACATGGAGCTCGGCCCGGTCGCCGGCGCCTCGCCGGCGGAACAGCATCGCTTTCCCTGCCCCACCTGCGGGGCGGACCTGCGGTTCGAGCCGGCGTCGGGCATGCTGAAGTGCCAGCACTGCGGCCACGAGGAGGCGGTGCCGGCGCCGCGCGGGCCGATCCCGGAGCTCGACCTGCGCGCGATCGAGCGCGACAGCCTGCCGGCCGACCTGGTCGAGGAGCGCCGCTTCGCCCAATGCCCGAGCTGCGGGGCGCAGATCGAGCTCGGCGCCGACGAGCATGCGCGCGAGTGCCCGTTCTGTGCCTCGCCGATCGTGACCGACACCGGGGTCAGCCGGCAGATCAAGCCGCAGGCGCAGCTGCCGTTCCTGCTGTCGGAGCCGGAGGCGAGGGCGGCGATGAACGGCTGGCTCGGGCGGCTGTGGTTCGCGCCGAACGACCTCAGGCAGTACGCGCGCGCCGAGCGGGCGATGCAGGGGATCTACGTCCCCTACTGGACCTACGACGCGGAGACGCAAACCGACTATGCCGGCAAGCGCGGCACGGTCTACTACGAGACCCAGCCGGTCACGGTGGTCAACAACGGCCGGCGCGAGGTCGTGATGCAGCAGGTGGCGCGGATCCGCTGGTCGCCAGCGCACGGGCGGGTCAAGCGCGACTTCGACGACGTGCTGGTGCTCGGCTCGACGAGCCTGCCGAAGCGGTTCACCGACGCGATCGCGCCGTGGGATCTGTCGGTGCTCTCGCCCTACGAGCCGAAGTTCCTCGCCGGCTTCCGCGCCGAGGGCTATACCGTGCCCGTCGACGACGGCTATCGCGAGGCGCGGCAGATCATGAACGCCGTCATCGAGGGCGATATCCGGCGCGACATCGGCGGCGACCAGCAGCAGATCGACCAGATGAAGACGAGCGTCGGCGCGCTGACCTTCAAGCACGTGCTCCTGCCGGTCTGGCTCGCCGCCTACCGCTACCGCGGCAAGAGCTTCCGCTTCGTCGTCAACGGCCGCACCGGCAGCGTCGAGGGCGAGCGGCCCTATTCGACGGCCAAGATCGCCATCGCCGTCGCCCTCGCGCTGATCGTCGTCGGTATCATCGCCTACCTGCAGATCGAGCAGGGCTACCGCTGATGGCGTCCCCGCTCCTCCCGCTCGCGATGGCCCTCGCAGCCCTGGCGCCGGCCGAGGCCTTCGCCGGCGCCGAGCCGCCGCCGGCGCTGATCGAGGCGACCGAGGTCGCGACCGCGCTCTGCCGCAACCTCGGCGGCAATCCGGTGATCCTCGACGGCTACCGGACGGTCAAGGACCTGAACGGGGACGGGCGGCCCGACTTCGTCACCGACCTCGCCAACCTGCAGTGCGGAGGGGCCTGGGGCGCCTTCTGCGGCCCGAGCGGCTGCCCGGTCAGCGCCTGGCTGTCCGAGCCCGACGGCGGCTATGTCCGCTTCGACTTCGGCCACATCCGCGGCTTCAGCATCAAGGACGAGCCCGAGGGCGTCCCGGCGGTCGTCGCCCGCTACGACGTGACCGCCTGCGGCGAGGGGCACGATCAGGGCTGCACCCGCACCTGGCGCTTCACCAGCAACGCCCCCCAGGAGCCGCCGGTGGACGCGCCGGTCGCGGCCGCCGCGACGGACGCGCCGGCGCTGGCGCCGGGCTGGACGCTGCGCAAGGTCCCGGGCGCCAGCCCGGTCGCGCTCGGGGCCGGGATCGGCAACGTCTCGTCGCTCGCCGCCTTCTGCCTCGCCGGCCAGCCGTTCCTGGCGGTCACCTTCCGCGACCGGCCGAAGGCCGACGAGGTGAAGCTCGGCTTCGCCTTCAGCCAGGGCCCGCTCGACGCCCGGGCGGGCTTCGAGCAGACCGCCGGCGGCGCCTACGTGGTGGCGCTGGCCGAGACCCCGCTCGCCGACCGCCTCGGCGGCCGCGACGCCGAGGTCGCGCTCAGCGTCGACGGCGCCGGCCAGGGAACGCTGTCGCTCGAAGGCTCGACCAAGGCGCTGCGCGGCGCGCTGGCCGACTGCCGCTGAGCGCCCGCCGGCGGCCTTTCTTCCTTTCTTCTTTCGCCTACCCTATCGGGCAGGTTCCCCCCCGCCCAAGCTTGGGCGGGGGGGAAGGGGGGGTGGGTTGGCGCGCGCAACGGCGCGCAGGGGCCCCGTGGGCGCTTGCGCCCATGGGGAGAACGACTCCGGAGCGCAAAGGCGCTCCGACGACAGCGTCGCGTCATGCGAGGGGAGACGATCCGCCGCGCCGGAACTGCGGCGCAGCTCCCGCGTTCCAGCGAAGCCCGCCGTGCGGAACGGGGAAAATCTGAGCTTGGAACGCATCTTCACCAGGATCGCCGGCGGCATCGCGGCCTTCACCGGGCGGCCGCTCGCCTTCATCCTGGCGCTGGGCGCGGTGATCGTCTGGGCCGTGGTGCGCCGAGCGCGCGGGCGACCGCACCGTAGGTCGTGGTTTCGCCCCAGCCGACCCTGCGGACGGCGGCGTAGACCCGGGTCGCGAAGGGGTCGGCGTCGAGCGCCAGCCGGACCCCGGCGAAGTCGACCGGCTCGCCGGCGAAGTAGCGGCGGACGGCGTCGACGACGGCCGCGACGTCGGCGGGCGGGACGCCGGGGGTCGCGTCGGGGACGCGCCGGCGCAGCAGCCGGGCGGCGGCCTCGGCGCTGCCCGACGGCAGCAGGAAGCGGGTGATGCCGGCCTCGCCCCAGGCGATGCCGCAGAAGCCGGCCGCGGTTTCGAAGACGTGGGTTCGCATGCGCCGAAGATCGTGCCGGATGCCCGGCCGATCAACCCGGATCGTGCGGGTTCAGGCGACCTCGGCCAGCAGGATGCTGGTCTCCGACGTCGCGACCGGCTTCAGCGCCCGAATGCGGGTGAGCGCCCGGTCGAGGGCCGCGAGGTCGGCGGTGGCGATCTCGGCGACCAGATCCCAGCGGCCGTTGGTCGACCAGACGCGCCCGACCTCGGGCATCCGCCGCAGCGCGCCGACGACGCTCGCCACCTCCGCCGAGCGCACCTCGATCGACATGATCGCCCGCACCGCCGGGTCGGCCGCCTCGTCGCGCAGCCGGACGGTGAAGCCGAGGACGACCCCGGCCGACAAGAGTCGCGCGATGCGGTTCTGGATGGTGCCGCGCGACACGCCGAGCTGGCGGGCGAGGGTCGCGCTCGGCAGCCGACTGTCGCCGCGCAAGAGCCCGATCAGCCGGTGGTCGAGGTCGTCGAGGGTGGCCATCTGGCGTTTCGCAAGAGCGGGCTGACGGATTGCGCGATCCTGCAACGCAGATCGGCAGATTGCCAGCTTTTCGTTGACTCCGATCGCCCCTAGTCTTGAACCGAGCCCCAAATCGCCGACGGAGAGCGCATGTTCGACACCTCGCAGGCCAGCCCGGCGCCCGCAGCCCGCACCCGGCACGACATCGCGCTCTTCGGCGCCGCGCTCGAGCTCGGGGCGGGGACGCGCGGCACGCTGATGGCGCCGGACGCGCTGCGCACGGCCGGGCTCGCGCGCGTCCTCGGCGACCTCGGGCACCGGGTCGGCGACCGCGGCACGCTGCACGCGGTCGATCCGGTGCCGGTCGCGATGCCGGCGGAGGTCGCGGACCGATGCCGCAACCTGGCGGAGATCGCCGGCTGGACCCGCCGGCTGCACGACGAAGCCCGTGCGCTGGCACGCGAAGGCGGCATCCCGGTGTTCCTGGGCGGCGACCATTCGATCTCGATGGGGACGGTCAGCGGCGTCGCCCGCGCCTGCGCCGAGGCCGGGCGCGAGCTGGCGCTGATCTGGCTCGACGCGCATTCCGACTACAACACGCCGGCGACGACGCCGTCCGGCAACCTGCACGGCATGGCGCTGAGCTTCCTTGCGGGCGACCCGTCGCTGGCGCCGATCCTCGGCCGCCGGCTCGACGCGGTGCCGCCCGCCGACATCCACGTCTTCGGCGCCCGCTCGGTCGACCCCGGCGAGCGGGCGCGGCTCGCCGCCCACGGCATCGACTGCGTCGACATGCGCGCCATCGACGAGCGCGGCGTGTCGGCGCTCCTGGCCGAGCGCATCGCCCGCTGGCGGGCGCGCGGCGTCCACCTGCACGTGAGCTTCGACGTCGACTTCCTCGACCCCGCGGTCGCGCCCGGCACCGGGACCGTGGTCCCGGGCGGCGCCACCTACCGCGAGGCGCACCTGGTCATGGAGATGCTCTGCGATTCGGGCCTCGTCGGCTCGGTCGACGTGGTCGAGCTGAACCCTTTCCTCGACGAGCGCGGGCGGACGGCCGTGGCCGCCACCGAGCTGGTCGCGAGCCTCTTCGGCCGCACCGTGCTCGACCGCCAGCCCGGCGCCGTCGTCGCCGCATGACAGGAGTGAACATGCTCGATTCCGCCGGACTGATCGACCTCGAGACCCGCCTCGGCGCGCACAATTACCACCCGCTCGACGTCGTGCTGACCGAGGGCAAGGGCGTCTGGGTGACCGACATCGAGGGCAACCGCTACCTCGACTGCCTCGCCGCCTATTCGGCGGTCAACCACGGGCATTGCCACCCGAAGATCCTCGCCGCGATGGTCGAGCAGGCGCAGCGGCTGACGCTGACCAGCCGCGCCTTCCGCAACGACCAGCTCGGGCGGTTCTACGAGGAGCTGGCGGCGCTGACGAACTCGCACAAGGTGCTGCCGATGAACTCGGGCGCCGAGGCGGTCGAGACGGCGATCAAGGCGGTCCGGAAATGGGGCTACGAGGTCAAGGGCGTGCCCGATGACCGGGCCGAGATCATCGTCTGCGAGGGCAACTTCCACGGCCGGACGCTCGGAGTGGTATCCTTTTCCACCGACCCCGACGCCCGCGGCGGCTTCGGGCCGTTCGTCCCGGGCTTCGTCGTCGTGCCCTTCGGCGACGCCGTGGCGCTCGAGGCGGCGATCACGCCCAACACCGTCGGCTTCCTGGTCGAGCCGATCCAGGGCGAGGGCGGCGTCATCATCCCGCCGGCCGGCTACTTCCGCCGGGTCCGCGAGCTCTGCACGCGGCGGGGCGTCACGCTGATCCTCGACGAGATCCAGACCGGGCTCGGCCGCACCGGCAAGCTGCTCGCCGAGGAGCACGAGGGGATCGAGGCCGACGTGACGCTGATCGGCAAGGCGCTGGGCGGCGGCTTCTACCCGGTGTCGGCGGTGCTCTCGAACACCGACGTCCTCGGCGTCCTGAAGCCCGGGCAGCACGGCTCCACCTTCGGCGGCAACCCGCTCGCCTGCGCGGTGGCGCGGGCCTCGCTGAAGGTGCTGGTCGAGGAGGGGCTGATCGAGCGGTCGGCCGAGCTCGGCGACTATTTCCGCGCCGGGCTCGAGGCGGTGCGCTCCAACCGGGTGCGCGAGGTGCGCGGGCGCGGGCTGATGCTCGCGGTCGAGCTGCACGCGGACGCCGGGCCGGCGCGGCCGGTGGTCGAGGCGCTGCGCGGGAAGGGGATCCTCGCCAAGGACACCCACGGGCAGACGATCCGCTTCTCGCCGCCGCTGGTGATCGAGAAGGCGGAGATCGACTGGGCGCTCGACCGGATCGGCGCGGCGCTGCACTGACGCCCGGCCTCTTCGGAACCGGAACCGATGGCGCGCCTGTCTCCGGCCGTGCTCCCGGCCGAGGTGGCAAGAGGAGGCCGTGGCGAGCGAAGCGATCAACCGGATTCGGCATGACCCGTTTACCGTCCGGGATCGCGCCGCTGTGATCGCCCGGTGCTTCGTGATACGGTCGAAATAGGGGGCGCTTCGGCGTTAACCATAGTCGAGCGCGACCCGGCTACACGCGTTGTTTCCGAGTGTTCTCCCGTGATCACATTGCGGTGGGAAAAACTTCTCTAGATTCACGAGGCACTTGAAGTGCGTTCCGCACTGGTCTAGCCATTATGCGATGATCTCTCAGAAGGCAAAGTACGCGCTGAAGGCACTCGGCGTGCTCGGCGAGGAGCAGGCGAGCGGCGGCAGCGCGCTGACCATCGAGGAGATCGCCGGCCGTGCGGGCGTGCCCAAGCGGTTCCTCGAGCATATCCTGCTGTCGATCAAGAACGCAGGGATCATCGGTAGCCGCCGCGGCCGGGTCGGCGGCTACCAGCTGATCAAGGATCCGACGACGGTCACCCTCGGCGCGGTGCTGCGCCTCGTCGACGGCCCGATCGCGCCGCTGCCCTGCCTGTCGCGCAACGCCTACCGCCGCTGCGACGACTGCGAGGACGAGGCGACCTGCGCGATCCGCCGCGCCTTCGGCGACGTCTATGCCGCCTACCTGCTTCTGGTCGAATCAATGACCCTCGACGACTTGATTCGCATCGGCGGGGACCTGCCCGCGCCCGCCTTCCGCGAGGCGGTCTCCTCCTGACGTCCTGTAACCTGCTGTAACCCCTTCGTGAACCGCTTCGGCGGCTGCCTCTTGATTATCCCGATAAAGTCTGTCGTGATTGTCAGGAAACTGCCATGGAGGGATGGCATGCCTTCTCAGCTTCCGACCGACGCGTCCGAGAGCCCGCGGGGGGACACCCCGGCCCCGGTTGCCGTCTTCGACATGTTCGGCACGATCCACCAGATTCCCGGTGCCCGGTCGGCCGAGCGCGCCGAGGCGACCGGCGAGGCCGGCGTCGACGCCCCCGTCGCGCTCTGGGCGCGCCGGTTCCGCGGCTGGCGCGCCGGCGTGGCGGTGCTCGGGCTAGGATTGGCGGCGGCAGGCTTCGCCCCGCATCCGGTCTCGGCGCAGACGCTGCTGAACGTCAGCTACGACCCGACGCGCGAACTCTACAAGGCCTACGACCAGGCCTTCGCCCAACACTGGAAGGCCGAGGGGCATTCGCCGCTCGAGATCAAGACCTCGCACGCCGGCTCCGGCGCCCAGGCCCGCTCGGTGATCGACGGGCTCGACGCGCAGGTCGTGACGCTGGCGCTCGCCAGCGACGTCGACGCCATCGCGTCCAAGACCGGCAAGATCCCCGCCGACTGGCAGACCAAGCTGCCGCACAACTCGGCGCCCTACACCTCGACCATCGTCTTCCTGGTCCGTGCCGGCAACCCGAAGGGGATCAAGGACTGGGGCGACCTGGTCAAGGACGATGTCCAGGTCATCACCCCGAACCCGAAGACCTCGGGCGGGGCGCGCTGGAACTACCTGGCCGCCTGGGCCTGGGCCGACAAGCAGTTCGGCGGCAACCAGGACCAGATCCGCGACTACATGCACACGCTCTTCGCGCACGTCCCGGTGCTCGACACCGGTGCCCGCGGCTCGACCACGACCTTCGCCCAGCGCGGCATCGGCGACGTGCTGCTCTCCTGGGAGAACGAGGCCTACCTCGCCAAGCAGGAGCTCGGCGCCGACAAGTTCGACATCGTCTACCCGTCGATCTCGATGCTGGCCGAGCCGACGGTGGCGCTGGTCGACGGCAACATCCACTCGCCGGACCAAGGCGCCGCCGCCAAGGAATACCTCGAGTGGCTCTACAGCCCCGAGGGCCAGGCGATCGCGCTGAAGAACTTCTACCGCGCCTGGGACACCTCGAAGGCCGACAAGGCCGACGTCGACCGCTTCCCGAAGCTCGACCTCGTGTCGATCGACGCCTTCGGCGGCTGGGCCAAGGCGCAGCCGGAACACTTCGGCGACGGCGGCGTCTTCGACCAGATCTACACCGCGAAGTAAGTTGCCCATGCGCGCATCCGCCTTCCGCCATACCTCGGCGCTGCCCGGCTTCCGCCTCGCCTTCGGCATCACGATGACGATGCTCAGCATCGTCGTCCTGCTGCCGATCGGCGCCCTGCTGCTGCAGGGCGCGCGGATCGGGTTGCCCGAGCTCGTCTCCGTCATCGCCTCGGAGCGGGTGCGCGCGGCGCTGATCCTCTCGTTCCGGATCGCCTTCCTCGCCGCCGCCTTCAACCTCGTCTTCGGGCTAGCGCTCGCCTGGGTGCTGGCCCGCTACCATTTCCCCGGCCGCAAGCTCGTCGACGCGATGGTGGACCTGCCCTTCGCGCTGCCGACCGCCGTCGCCGGCATCGCGCTGACCGCCCTCTACGCCCCGAACGGCCCGCTCGGCGCCGTCGCGGCGCAGTTCGGCCTCAAGATCGCCTACACGCCGCTCGGCATCTGGGTCGCGCTGGTCTTCGTCGGCCTGCCCTTCGTCGTGCGCACCGTGCAGCCGGTGATCGACGAGATCGACCGCGAGACCGAGGAGGCCTCGGCTACCCTCGGCGCCGGCCGCGTCCGCACGTTCCTCAAGGTGATCCTGCCCACGCTGTCGCCGGCGCTCCTCACCGGCTTCGCCCTCGCCTTCGCCCGCGGCGTCGGCGAGTACGGCTCGGTCATCTTCATCGCCGGCAACCTGCCGATGAAGACCGAGATCGCCCCCCTCCTCATCGTGATCCGGCTCGAGGAATTCGACTACCACGGTGCCGTCGCCATCGCGATCGCGATGCTCGCGGTCTCCTTCGTGATGCTCCTCGCGATCAACCTCGTGCAGGTGCTGAGCCGGAGGCGCACCGGTAATGCCTGAGCAAAGCCCCCGCACCGCCGCCGAACCGCCGGAGTACCGCCCCATGCCCGCGCTCCTTGCCGAGGCGGCCCCGATGCCGCAAACCCGCGCGGTCACCACCGAGCCGCGCTGGGTCCGTGTGCTGCTCGTCGCCGTCGTGCTCGCCGTGCTGACGCTCCTCGTCCTCTTCCCGCTCGGCTCGGTCTTCGCCGAGGCGCTCGCCGAGGGCCTGCCCGCCGCGCTCGAGTCGCTGAAGGACCCGGACTCGCAGGCGGCGATCCGGCTGACGCTCATCACCGCCGCGATCGCGATCCCGCTCAACGCCGTCTTCGGCCTGGCCGCCGCCTGGGCGATCGCCAAGTTCGACTTCAGGGGCAAGGCGTTCCTGATCACCGTCATCGACCTGCCGTTCTCGGTCTCGCCGGTCGTCGCCGGCCTCTGCTTCGTGCTGCTGCTCGGCGCCAACGCGCCCCTCGGCGCCTGGTTCGTCGCCCACGACGTGCCGATCGTCTTCGCCATCCCCGGCATCGTCCTCGCGACGATGTTCGTGACCTTCCCCTTCGTCGCCCGCGAGCTGATCCCGGTGATGCAGGAGCAGGGCCGCACCGAGGAGGAGGCGGCGCTGACGCTCGGAGCCTCCGGCTGGCGCACCTTCCTGACCGTGACGCTGCCGAACGTGCGCTGGGCGCTGCTCTACGGGGTGCTCCTCTGCAACGCCCGCGCGATGGGCGAGTTCGGTGCCGTCGCGGTCGTCTCGGGCCGCATCCGCGGCGAGACCACCACGATGCCGCTGATGATCGAGATGTTCTACAACGAGTATGCGCCGGTCGCGGCCTTCACGCTCGCCGCCCTCCTCGCCAGCCTCGGCCTCGTCACGCTGGTGGTCAAATCCTTGCTCGAATGGCGGTACGGCGACCAGCTCGCCGCCACCCGCCGCCACTGAATCCAACCCTGGGGGTACTGCCATGAAGATCGAGATCGAGGGCCTGGCCAAGGAGTTCG
Organism: Amaricoccus sp.; assembly: GCA_046348975.1. Taxonomy (GTDB): domain Bacteria; phylum Pseudomonadota; class Alphaproteobacteria; order Rhodobacterales; family Rhodobacteraceae; genus Amaricoccus. Next base: position 17,913 of record JAXMDF010000002.1, read on the forward strand.
GCCCGACGACCGCCCTCCACCCCGTCAGCCTGGCGATCCCGTCGGGCTCGCTCGTCGCGCTGCTCGGGCCGTCCGGCTCCGGCAAGACGACGCTGCTGCGCATCCTCGGCGGGCTCGAGGTCGCGACCTCCGGCCGCGTCTGCTTCGACGGGCAGGACGCGACCGGCCTCAGCGTGCAGGAGCGCCGCGCCGGCTTCGTCTTCCAGCACTACGCGCTTTTCAAGCACATGACGGTGTTCGAGAACATCGCCTACGGCCTGCGCGCGCGGCCCCGCGCCAGCCGCCCGACCGGCCCCGAGATCGACCGCCGGGTCAACAAGCTCCTCGAGCTGATCCAGCTGCCCGACATAGCCCGCCGCTACCCCGGCCAGCTCTCCGGCGGCCAGCGCCAGCGCGTCGCCCTCGCCCGGGCGCTGGCGATCGAGCCGCGGATGCTCCTCCTCGACGAGCCCTTCGGCGCCCTCGACGCCCGCGTGAGGAAGGAGCTGCGCGCCGGCCTGCGCGAGATCCACGACCAGACCGGCCTCACCACCGTCTTCGTCACCCACGACCAGGACGAGGCGATGGAGCTCGCCGACCAGGTCGTCGTGATGAGCATGGGCCGCATCGAGCAGATCGGGACGCCGGCCGAGATCCGCACCCACCCGGCGACCAAGTTCGTCGCCGAGTTCATCGACGCCGCCCCGAACCTGCCCTACGGCCCCGCGAGCAACACCGTCGAGCTGTCGCGGTTCGGCCGGTCGCACGCGCGCTGAGCCGTCGGCGCCCCCCAACGGGGGCTTCGCCGAGGGTTCGGCCCGGTTGAAGAGCGAAGCCCGGGACATGCCCCGGGCTTCGTCGTTTGCGCGACCGCGGGGCGGCCGGCGGCCGCCCCCGGCCGGACGGTCAGGCGATGTACGCCCGGTAAGCCTCTTCGTCCATCAGCCCGTCGAACTCGGACGGGTCGTTCAGCGTCATCCTGAAGAACCATCCGTCCTCGAGCGGATCCTCGTTGACCTTGCCCGGATTCTCGACGACGGCCGCATTCACCTCGGTGATCTGCCCGTCGAGCGGCGCCGAGATGTCGCTGGCGGCCTTCACCGACTCGATCGTGACAACCTCGTCGCCCTTGGCGACGGTGGTGCCTTCCTCGGGCAGCTCGATGAAGACGATATCGCCGAGCTGCTCGGCGGCGTGCTCGGTGATCCCGACCGTAACCTCGTCCCCGTCGAGCCGCAGCCACTCGTGCTCCTCGGTGTATCTCAGCATCCTCGTTCTCTCCGTCCCCGTCCTCAGCGCCGGTAGCCCGGCTCGATCAGCGGCATCCGCGCCACCGTCACCGGCAGCATCTTCCCGCGCACCCGGCCGAACAGCCGCGTCCCCGGCGCGGCGCTCGCGGCGGGCACGTAGCCCATGGCGACCGGCGCGTCGAGGCTCGGCCCGAAGCCGCCCGAGGTCACGCGCCCGACCGGCGACCGGTCGGGGTCCGCGTCGGCATGGAGCTCGGTCCCCTCGCGCATCGGCGCGCGCCCGTCGGGGCGCAGCCCGACGCGGCGGCGCGCCACGCCCTCGGCGATCTGCCCGAGGATCGGCCCGGCGCCCGGGAAGCCGCCCGCGCGCGCGCCGCCGGTGCGCCGCGCCGGCTGGATCGCCCATTCGAGCCCGGCCTCGACCGGGGTCGTGCCCTCGTCGATATCGTGGCCGTAGAGGCAGAGCCCGGCCTCGAGCCGCAGCGAATCGCGCGCCCCGAGCCCGATCGGCAGCACCGCCGGATCGTGCAGGATCCGCTCGGCCAGGTCGGCGGCGTGCCGCGCCTCGACCGCGATCTCGAAGCCGTCCTCGCCGGTGTAGCCCGAGCGGGCGACGACGACCTCCTGGCCGATCGCCCGCGTCGCCCGCACGTCCATGAAGCGCATCCCGGCGACGTCCGGGGCGATCGCCACCAGCACCGCCTCGGCCTTCGGCCCCTGCAGCGCCAGGAGCGCCCGGTCGAGCGGCTCGATCAGGCAGTCCGCCCCGATCGCGGCCTCGAGGTGCGCGAGGTCGGCCTCCTTGCAGGCGGCGTTCACCACCAGCAGCAGATGGTCCGAGCGGTTGGCCACCATCAGGTCGTCGAGGATGCCGCCGGCGTCGTTGGTCAGGAAGCCGTACCGCTGCCGCCCCGGCTTCAGCCCGACGACGTCGATCGGGATCAGCCGCTCCAGCGCCACCGCCGCGTCCGCCAGGCTTCCCGTCCGCGGCCGGACCGCGATCTGGCCCATGTGGCTGACGTCGAAGAGCCCCGCCGCCGAGCGCACGTGCAGGTGCTCGCGCAGGATCCCGGCCGGGTAGTTCACCGGCAGCTCGTAGCCGGCGAACGGCACCATCCGCCCGCCGAGGCTCAGGTGCAGCGCGTAGAGCGGCGTCCTGCGGTGCTCGTCCACCGGGCCTCCTCGGCCCGCTCCGGCGGGCCTTCGCGTCGGAGATTAGGAACCGCCGCCCCCGCCCGCAAGCGCCGGCTCGGGCCCGCCACGCGCCGATCGCGGCGTTGGGGCGCGCGCCCCCGTTCAGCGGGCCTGGTGCCCGACGTCGTTCCAGAGCCGGATGACGGGTTGCGCGAGGCTGCGGTCGTGGCCCAGCGCGCTCAGGCTGGCGGTGTCGAGCAGGAAGAAGGCGCCTGCCGACGGCTCCATCCCCAGCCACCGCGCGGCGAGCACCCGCAGGAAATGCCCGCTGGAAAACACCAGCGCGTCGCCGCCGGTCGCCCGCAGCCGGTCGACCACCCGGTCGGCGCGCCGGCCGACCTGCTCCGGCGACTCGCCCCCGGGGCAGCCGTCGCGCCACAGCGACCAGTCGGGCCGATCCGCGCGGATCTCGACGCTGGTCCGGCCCTCGTAGTCGCCGTAGTCCCATTCGACCAGGTCGGCATCGGCCTCGGCTTCCGCACCGAAGCCCGCCAGGGCACAGGTCCGCGCCGCGCGCTGCAGCGGGCTGGTGAAGATCCGCGCAAAGGCCATCCCGCGCAACCGCTCCCCGAGCTTCCGGGCGCTCGCCTCGCCCCGGGCGGTCAGCGCGATGTCGGTCCGGCCGGTGTGCTGGCCCGACAGGCTCCACGCCGTCTCGCCGTGCCGGGCCAGCCAGATGACGGGGAGTTCGCCCACGGCGCGGCCTAGCGCGCGACCGCGAAGCGGGCGCGGCTCCTTTCGCGGGCCTTGGCCGCCTCGACCTCGCGGTCGCGCGGCGCGGCGTGGGTCACGAGCGACGCGAGCAAGAACCGCGCCGACTTCGCCACCTCGTCGACCGCACGCTCGAAGGCCGCCTCGTTGGCCTGCGACGGCCGGCTGAACCCGCTGATCTTGCGCACGAACTGCACCGAGGCCGCGCGGATCTCGTCGTCGGTCGCCGGCGGCTCGAAGTTGAACAGCGGCCTGATGTTGCGGCACATGCCGTCCTCCCGCCTTGCCCGGGGCGCGTCCCGCCCCTGCCATGCCCGAAAATGCAGCGGCGCGTGGCAATTGCAACCCGCGACACCATGGCACAATTGCCCAAAAGCCCGCGGGAGGCTCTGATCCGCCGCAGGAGATCGCGATGCACCTGGCCCTCGCCGCCCTCGCCCTCGCCGCCGCAGTGCCGGCGGCGGCCGCCCCCGACCAGGCCGCCCTCGCCCGGCGCGCCCTGGCCGGCGCCATCCTGCCCGGCTACCAGCGCTTCGCCGACGCCGCCGCGATCCTCGCGGCCGAGGCCGACGGCGCCTGCTCCGGCGAGGGCCCGATCGAGGCGGGCCCGGTCCGCGACGCCTTCAACGGCGTCTTCGATGCCTGGATCGCGGTCGAGGAGTTCCACTTCGGCCCGGCCGCCGACGCCGCCCCCGGCATCGCCGGCTGGCCCGCCAGCGAGGCCGCGACCCCGCCCGCCCTCGCCGCCCTGCGCCAGGCCGAGGATCCGGTGGTCGACGACCGCGCGGCCTTCGCGGCGGCCCCGGCCGCCGACCACGGCCTCTTCGCCGTCGAATACCTGCTCTTCGACCCGGCCGCGCAGCCCCTCGCCGGCGACGACTACTCCTGCCGGCTCCTGATGGCCGTGGCGCGCAACCTCTCCGACGCCGCCGCCGCCACCTCCGCCGCCTGGCGCGACCGCCGGGGCCACGCGCTGACCACCGCCGGCGCCGCCGGCAACACCGACTGGCCGACGGCCGCCGCCGCCACCGCCGCGCTCTACCGCGCGATCCCGGACGCGCTCGCCTTCGACGACCGGCGCCTCGCCGCCGACGGCAAGCCCGAGGCCTGGCGCTCCGAACGCTCGCTCCGCAACGTCGCCCTGTCGCTGGCGGCGCTGCGCGGCTACGCCGCCGCGGTCTTCGCCCCGGCGCTGCCGCCCGATGCGGCGGCCCGGGTCGACGCCGCCTTCGCCGCGGCGCTCGACCGCGCCGATGCGGCCGGCGCGCCGCTCGATTCGGCCGCCGGGCGGACGGCGGCGGCGCCGCTGCGGCAGGTGATCGAACAGACACGGACGACCGTCGCGGCGGAGATCGCGCCGGCATTGGGCATCGCAGCAGGCGAGGACTGAACATGGAAGGCAACACCACCCGGCGGGGCTTCCTCCGCCGGACGGCCGGAATGGGGGCGGCGGGCCTGATCCCCGGCGTGGCGCAGGCCGGCGACGGCCCGGCCCGCTACCTGGCGGCGGCGGCGGCGGCCGAGGGCCATGTGCTGGTCGGCCTCACCGCCGGCGGCGCCGAGGTCTTCCGCCTGCCGCTCCCCGGCGCCGGCCATGCGGCCGCGGCACACCCCGACCGCCCCGAGGCCGTTGCCTTCGGCCGCGCGCCCGACGGCTTCGCCCTCGTCGTCGACACCGCCGAGGGCCAGGCGCTCGCCCGCCTCGACCCCGCCCCCGGCCGCCACCTCGCCGGCCACGGCGCCTTCGACGCCGGGGCCTGGCTCCTCTTCGCCGCCGAAGCCGCCGACGACGGCAGCGGTTTCCTCGGCATCCACGACGGCTTCGGCGGCTACCGCCGGGTCGGCGAGGTCCCGACCGGCGGCCTCTGGCCGCACGCGGTCCTCCTGATGCCCGACGGCGAGCGGCTCGCGGTCGCCAACGCCGGCACCGCCGAGGGCGGGTCGAGCCTCGCCTACCTCGACGCCGCCTCGGGCGAGATCCTCGACCGGCTCGAGCCCCCCGACCCGGGCCTCGCGGTCCGCCACCTCGCCGCCGCGCCCGACGGCACCCTGGTCGCGACCCTCGGCTGGAGCGAGCCCGACGGCCCGGCGCCGGGCCTCCTCGCCGTCCACCGCCCCGGCAGTGCCGAGCTCGCGCTCTTCGCAGCCCTCCCGACCCTCGGCGACGCCGCGGGCGACCTCGCCGTCAGTGCCGACGGGAGACTCGTCGCCGTCACCGGCTCGCGCGGCGGCGTCGTCAGCTTCGACCTCGCGACGGGCGCCGTCGCGGGCGTCCTGCCGGCGGCGGGCGCCTGCGGCGTCGCCGCCGCGGCCGACGGCTTCGCCTGCGCCACCTGCGAGGGCGCCGTCATCGTCCCCACCGCCGGCGGTCCGGCGCTCCGGCGCGCCGACCTAGCCTTCGCCGAGCACCTGACCCGGCTCTGACGCCGCGCGCCGCCCGCCCTTGGCGGGGCCGGCGGGCGCGGCTACACCGGGGGCCGCGAACGAGGCCCCCGGTGACCGACAGCCCCAACATCTCGCCGATGATGGCGCAGTACCTGCAGAACAAGGCGCAGCATCCCGATGCGCTGCTGTTCTACCGCATGGGCGACTTCTACGAGATGTTCTTCCAGGACGCCGAGGCCGCCTCCGCCGCCCTCGACATCGCGCTGACCAAGCGCGGCCAGCACCTCGGCCAGGACATCCCGATGTGCGGCGTCCCGGTGCACGCCGCCGAGGGCTACCTCCTGCAGCTGATCCGCAAGGGTTTCCGCGTCGCCGTCTGCGAGCAGATGGAGGACCCGGCCGAAGCCCGCAAGCGCGGCGGGAAATCCGTCGTCCGCCGCGAGGTCGTCCGCCTCGTCACCCCCGGGACGCTGACCGAGGAGTCGCTGCTCGAAGCGCGCCGCCACAACTACCTCGCCGCCTGGGCCGAGATCCGCGACGAGGGCGCCTTCGCCTGGGTCGACGTCTCGACCGGCGACCTGACGGTCACCGACTGCCCCCGCGTCGCGCTCGGACCCATGCTCGCCCGCCTCGCCCCGCGCGAGGTCCTCGTCTCCGAAGCCCACGAGCCCGACCTCCGCGACCTCGTCGACGAGGCCGGCGCCGTCGCCACGCCCCTCGCCCGCGCCAGCTTCGACTCCGGTTCCGCCGCCGCCCGCGTCGCGCGGGTCTACAAGGTCCAGGCCCTCGACGGCTTCGCCGCCTTCGCCCGCGCCGAGGTCGCCGCCCTCGGCGCCATCGTCGACTACCTCGAGCTGACGCAGCGCGGCCGCCTGCCGCTCCTCCGCCCGCCCGTCCGCGAAGGCGCGGGCGGGCTGATGCAGATCGACGCCGCCACCCGCCGCAACCTCGAGCTCACCCGCGCCATGTCCGGCGGCCGCGACGGCTCGCTGCTGGCCGCCATCGACCGCACCCTGACCGGCGGCGGCGCGCGCCTGATCGAGACCCGCCTCAACGCCCCCTCGACCGACGCCCGCCTGGTCCGCGCCCGCCAGGACGCCGTCGCGCATCTGCATGCCGACGGCGCGCTCGCGCGCGACCTCCGCGACCTCCTTCGCGGCGTCCCCGACCTCGAGCGCGCCCTCTCCCGCCTCGCGCTGGACCGCGGCGGCCCGCGCGACCTCGCGGCGCTGCGTAACGGCCTCGCGCAGGCCGGGCGCCTTCGCGAATCCCTCGCCGGCGACATCCCCGAGGTCCTCGCCGCCGCCCGGGCCGCGCTCGGCGGCCACGACGCGCTGGTCGCCCGCCTCGGCGAGGCGCTGGTCGACGAGCCGCCGCTCCTCGCCCGCGACGGCGAGTTCGTCGCGCAGGGCTTCGACGAGGAGCTCGACGACACTCGCCGCCTGCGCGACCAGGGCCGCGGCGTCATCGCCGAGCTGCAATCCGAATACATCCGCCAGAGCGGCGTCGCGGCCCTGAAGATCCGCCACAACAACGTCCTCGGCTACTTCGTCGAGACTCCGGCGACCCACGCCGAGCGGATGCTGAAGCCGCCCCTCTCCGAGCTCTTCATCCACCGCCAGACCAACGCCAGCGCCATCCGCTTCACCACGCTGCCGCTCGCCGAGATCGAGACCCGCATCCTCAACGCCGGCGGCCACGCCCTCACGATCGAGAAGCGCATCTTCGAGGACCTGCGCGCCGCCGTCCTCGACCAGGGCGGCGCCATCGGCGCCACCGCCAAGGCGCTCGCCGAGATCGACGTCGCAGCCTCCCTCGCCGACCTCGCCCGCGCCGAGGACTGGACCCGCCCCGAAATCGCCGAATCCCGCGCCTTCCGCATCGACGGCGGCCGCCACCCGGTCGTCGAGCAGGCCCTGCGCCGCCAGGGCGGCAGCTTCGTCGCCAACGGCTGCGACCTCGGCGCCGACGACCCCGGCGCCCGCCCGCTCTGGCTCCTCACCGGCCCGAACATGGCGGGCAAGTCGACCTTCCTGCGCCAGAACGCGCTTCTCGCCCTCCTCGCGCAGATCGGCTCCTTCGTCCCGGCCGACTCGGCCGAGATCGGCATCGTCGACCAGCTCTTCAGCCGCGTGGGCGCCGCCGACGACCTCGCGCGCGGGCGCTCGACCTTCATGGTCGAGATGGTCGAGACCGCCGCCATCCTGAACCAGGCCGGCCCGCGCGCCCTGGTCATCCTCGACGAGATCGGCCGCGGCACCGCCACCTGGGACGGATTGTCGATCGCCTGGGCCGTCCTCGAGCACCTGCACGACGCGAACCGCTGCCGCGGCCTCTTCGCCACCCACTACCACGAGTTGACGGCACTCGCGGCGAAGCTCCCGGGCCTGCGCAACGCCACCGTCGCCGTCCGCGAGTGGCAGGGCGAGGTCGTCTTCCTGCACGAGGTCGTCGAGGGCGCCGCCGACCGCTCCTACGGCGTCCAGGTCGCCCGCCTCGCCGGCCTGCCGGCGTCGGTGCTGGACCGCGCCCGCGTCGTGCTGGAGGCGCTGGAGAAGGGCGAGCGCGAGGGCGGCGGCAAGCCGAAGGCGCTCGTCGACGACCTGCCGCTCTTCGCCGCCGTCCGCCCGGCGCCGCCACCCCCCGCGGCGCCCTCGGCCGTCGAGGAACGGCTGCGCGAAATCCACCCCGACGAGCTCAGCCCTCGCGACGCCCTGGCACTGGTCTACGAGCTACGGGCCGCCCTCGGAGATCGCTGACCGCCGCCCCTCCCGGGTGCTCGCGCCTGCCGCGAACCAAGAACCCCTTCTTCAACCTATCGGGCAGTGCCTGGGGGGTCGAGGGGGGGGCGGCGAGCGCCCCCCTCGGGCCGCCCCGAGATCCGCCGGGGAGCGAAGAGCAAGGGAGACCCCTCCGGACCTGAAGGCCGAGCCGCGCATGCGGCGAACGGCGCCAAAGCGCCGCGGGCCCCCTCGCGACCGTCGCACCGGAGGCGATCCCCAACCCCCGGGCAACGGTTGAAATCCGGTTAACGCTCGGGGGTCGTTTCCTGCAATATCAATTGCTTAGGCCACATGCTCGACCCCGAGCACCCCCCGGACGGGCGGCGGCTCAGTCCTCGCCGCCGCCCTCGTAGATCGCGCGCTCGTTGGCGATGGCGACGCGCAGGATGTTGGTCGACCCCGCCACCCCGAACGGGATGCCGGCCGTCACCACGATCCGGTCGTCCTCGGCAGCGAAGCCGTGCTCGCGCGCGACCCGCGCGGCGCTGACGACGGCCATCTTGAAGCGGTCGACCTCGGGCACCACGACGCAGTGCAGCCCCCAGGACAGCGCCAGCCGCCGCGCCGTCCCGACCAGCGGCGTCAGCGCGATGATCGGGACGCGCGGCCGCTCGCGGGCGGCCAGCAGCGCCGTCGTCCCCGAGTGGCTGAAGCAGCAGATCGCCTTGACCTGCGTCGTCTCCGCCACCTCGCGCGCCGCGACGGTGATCGCGTCCGAGACGCCGTGATGGCCGGAGGTGCGCTGGGCCTCGATCACCTGGCGGAAGATGTCGTCGTGCTCGACCGATTCGGCGACGTTGTTCATCGTCGTGACCGCCTGCACCGGGAAGTCGCCGGCCGCCGATTCGGCCGACAGCATCACCGCGTCGGCCCCCTCGTAGATGGCGGTCGCGACGTCCGACACCTCGGCGCGGGTCGGCACCGGGGCGGTGATCATGCTCTCGAGCATCTGGGTCGCGACGATCACCGGCTTGCCGGCGGAGCGGCAGGCGCGGGTCAGCCGCTTCTGGATCGGCGGCACCGAATAGACCGGCAGCTCGACCCCGAGGTCGCCGCGCGCGACCATGATCCCGTCCGAGGCCTCGAGGATCTCGGCGAAGGCGTCGACCGCCGCAGGCTTCTCGATCTTCGACAGGATCGCCGCCCGCCCGTCGGCGAGCTCGCGCGCCTCGAAGACGTCGGCCGCCCGCTGCACGAACGACAGGGCCAGCCAGTCGACCCCGAGGGTGCAGGCGAACTCCAGGTCCTTGCGGTCCTTGTCCGACAGCGCCGCCAACGGCAGGACGACGTCGGGGACGTTGACGCCCTTGCGGTTCGAGATCTCGCCGCCGACCACCACCTCGGTCGTCGCATGCTGCTTCGAGCAGTCGACGACCCGCAGCCGGATCTTGCCGTCGTTGACCAGGAGCGTCGAGCCGGGCTTCAGCGCCGCGAAGATCTCCGGGTGCGGCAGGCAGACCCGGCTCGCGTCGCCCTCCGCCTTGTCGAGGTCGAGACGGAACGTCGCCCCCTCGACCAGCGTCTCCGGCCCGCTGCCGAAGGTCCCGACGCGCAGCTTCGGCCCCTGCAGGTCGGCGAGGATGCCGATCGGCCGGCCGACCTCGGCCTCGACGGCGCGAATCGCCTGGTGCCGGCGCGCGATGTCGTCATGCACCCCGTGGCTCATGTTGAGCCGGAAGACGTCGGCGCCTGCCATGAACAGCGCGCGGATCATGTCGTGGCTGTCGGACGCGGGGCCGAGCGTGGCCACGATCTTGACGTTGCGCTGACGGCGGATCGGGGTCATGCGGTTGTCCCATCCCTGCTGGCTCCCGAGCCGGTTATAGCCGAACGCCTTGGCGATGGAACGGCAAATGGCGTCGCACCGACAGATTCCGCCCGGCTATCGGAGGTCGGGCGGAACCGCCTCGGCGGCAAGCTCGGCGACCACCGCGTCGAGCGGCGCGACCCGGCTGTCCTTCTCGCCGAGGCGCCGAACCGAGACCGTGCGATCCTCCACCTCGCGGTGGCCGACGGCGAGGATCACCGGCACCTTGGTCAGGCTGTGCTCGCGGACCTTGTAATTGATCTTCTCGTTGCGGAAGTCGCCCTCGGCCCGGATGCCGGCGGCCGCCAGCGCCGCGACCACCTCCTCGCCGTAGCCATTCGCCTCGGACACGATCGGCGCCACCACGACCTGCCGCGGCGCCAGCCAGAAGGGGAACTTTCCGGCGTAGTGCTCGATCAGGAGCCCGATGAATCGCTCGAACGAGCCGAAGACCGCCCGGTGCAGCATCACCGGCCGGTGCCGCGCCCCGTCCTCGCCGACGTAGTTGGCGTCGAGCCGGTCGGGCAGCACGTAGTCGAGCTGGAAGGTTCCCGCCTGCCAGGTCCGCCCGATCGCGTCGGTCAGGTGGAACTCGAGCTTCGGCCCGTAGAAGGCCCCCTCCCCCGGCGCGTAGCTGAACGCGAGCCCGTTCGCGACGAGCGCATCCGCCAGCGCCGACTCGGCCCGGTCCCAGGTCGCGTCGTCGCCGGCGCGCTGGTCGGGCCGGGTCGCCAGCTTGTAGGCGATGTCGGTCATGCCCATGTCGCCGTAGACCCGGCTGAACAGGTCGAGGAACCGCCGGGTCTCGTCGAAGATCTGGTCCTCGCGGCAGAAGATGTGCGCGTCGTCCTGGGTCATCTGCCGCACGCGCATCAGCCCGTGCAGCGCTCCGTGCGCCTCGTTGCGGTGGCAGCAGCCGAACTCGGCCATCCGCAGCGGCAGGTCGCGGTAGGACTTCGTGCCCTGCTTGAAGATCTGGATGTGGCCGGGGCAGTTCATCGGCTTCAGCGCCATCAGATCCGACTTGCCCGACAAGACCGGCTTGTCGTCGTCGGTGCCGGGCACCTCGTCGGGGACCACGAACATATTCTCGCGGAACTTGCCCCAGTGGCCCGACTGCACCCAGAGGGCCGAATCGAGCAGCTGCGGGGTCTTCACCTCGACGTAGCCGTCGGCGTCGAGCCGGCGGCGGATGTAGGCCTCGAGGATCCGCCACAGCCGGAAGCCGTTCGGATGCCAGAAGATCGAGCCCTGCGCCTCGTGCTGCAGGTGGAACAGGTCCATCTCGCGGCCGAGCTTGCGGTGGTCGCGCTTCGCCGCCTCCTCGAGCCGGTGCAGGTAGGCGTCGAGCTCGGCCCTGGTGCGGAAGGCGACGCCGTAGATCCGCTGCAGCATCGGCCGGCGCGAATCGCCGCGCCAGTAGGCGCCGGCGATCGACATCAGCCTGAAGGCGTCCGCCGGCACCTGCCCGGTGTTGGCGAGGTGCGGCCCGCGGCAGAGGTCCTGCCACGGCCCGTGCCAGTACATCCGGATCGGATCGGCGGCCGGGATCGCCTCGACCAGCTCGACCTTGTAGGGCTCGTTGGTCGCCTCGTAGTGGCGGATCGCGCGGCCGCGGTCCCAGACCTCGGTGCGGACCGGGTCGCGCGCCGCGATGATCTGCCGCATCCGCTGGGTGATCGCCTCGAGGTCGTCGGGGGTGAAGGGCTCGGCGCGGTCGAAGTCGTAGTACCAGCCGTTCTCGATCACCGGCCCGATCGTGACCTTCACGTCCGGCCAGAGCTCCTGGACGGCGCGCGCCATGATGTGGGCCGCGTCGTGGCGGATCAGCCCGAGCGCGTCCGCCTCGTCCCGCTCGGTGACGACGGCGAGCGCCACGTCCTTTTCGATCGGCTGCGACAGGTCGGCGAGCCGGCCGTCGATGCGGGCGGCGAGCGCGGCCTTGCCGAGCGATTTCGAGATGTCCGAGGCGACATGCGCGGCTGTGGTGCCGGCCGGGTAGCGGCGGACCGCGCCGTCGGGGAGCGTCACCGCGACCTCCCGGATTTCGGATGCGAGGTCGCCCATGGTGGTTCTCCTTTGGGTTCGGCGCCTACGGAACGCCCGGTCGTCGGGGAAGCCCGGAGCTATGCCCGGGTGCGCCGCGTGTCAAGCCGGCCTTCGCGGCGCTGCAATGGTCTGCCCCCTGCCACCCCCGGGCCAAAGGTAAACAAGATCCTGACGTCGAGAAAGCAAACGTAGCTATTACAATGGCTTGCAAATGTGCGCGGCTTTTGCCACCCCTGTCGGGCACCCTCGACGCCGGGCTCGCCGTGCTTGCCCGCACTGGCGCCGGCGCCCCCGATCGGGCTAGGGAAGCGGGATGCAGCACGCGACGCTCGATCTCGGGGACGGCCGGCGGATCGCCTATCACCGCAGCGAGGGGCGCGCGCCGGGCATCGTGTTCCTCGGCGGCTTCCGCTCCGACATGACCGGAACCAAGGCGCAGTACCTCGAGGGCTGGGCGCGGGCGCGCGGGCAGGCCTTCCTGCGGTTCGACTACGGCGGGCATGGGGTATCGTCGGGCGACTTCCTCGATTGCGACGTCGGGACGTGGGCGCGCGACGCCGAGGAGGCGGTCGGGCGGCTGACCGCCGGGCCGCAGCTGCTGGTCGGGTCGAGCATGGGCGGCTGGCTGGCGCTCATCCTCGCCCGGCGGATGCCGCAGCGGATCGCCGGGCTCGTCGGCATCGCGGCGGCGCCCGACTTCACCGAAGACGCGATGTGGGCCCGGTTCGACGAAGGGCAGCGGGCCGAGATCGCCGCCGGCCGGCCGGTGATGCTGCCCTCGGAGTACGGCGACGACCCCTATCCGATCACCCGCCGGCTGATCGAGGAAGGGCGCCGGCATCTGGTGCTGCGCGACCGGCTGGCGCTGCCGTTCCCGGTGCGGCTGCTGCAAGGCACCGCCGACCGCGACGTCGACGCCGGCGTGGCGCTGCGGCTCCTCGCCCACGCCGAGGGGCCGGACATCCGGCTGACGCTCGTCAAGGGCGCCGACCACCGGTTCAGCCGGCCGGAGAACCTGGAGCTGCTCGCGCGGACGATCGCGGAACTCCTATAGGCGCATCGCGATTGGCTGGAATCCGGCCTCGCCGCAAAGTGGCAGCCTTCGGCCCCGGACACCGGATTCGCGCCGGGCCGCGAACCCGGCTGCTCGTCCCGGCGGCCATCGCGATTCGCGCGGCCGGCCGGGACGGAGGTTACGCTGCGGCCGTCAGGCCGTAGCGGACAACCGTTCGATTTCTTCCTTCAGGTACAGCTTCTTGAGCTTGAGTTGCTTGATGCTCAGGTCGTCGCTGGAGGGCTTGCGCTGCTCCTCTTCGATGATGTCCGACAGGGCCTGGTGCTTCTTGCGAAGCTCCATCAGGTGGGAACCCATGCTCATTCCTTTCCTCCTGACCGTTGTCACCAACCGGTCAAGTTAAGCATGGAACCGTCCGTGAGTCACGCGATGCCGATCCGCCTTGAGGCGAGTGCCGGAAGCTTGAAGCGCTCGGCGGAGGTCAGCGCAACCAGGCCGCCCAGCGCGATCGACAGGAGGCCGGCGATGCTCGTCCAGGTGAGCGTCTCGCCGAACCAGAAGAACCCGACCGCCATCGCGGTGACGAGGTTGAAGTAGAGGAAGGGCGCGAGCACCGAGGCGTCGGCGCGCTGGTAGGCCGCCACCGTCAGGAAGTGGCAGACCGCCGAGATGCTCCCGAGGGCCAGCGCCCCCAGGAGGAGCTCCGGACCGACCGTCGGCAGGCCGCCGGCGAAGGCGAAGGGCGCGAGCAGCGCCGAGCCGAGCAGCGACTGGACCGCCAGGGTCGAAAGGGCGTCGGTCTGGCTGCGCGCGCCGCGGGTGGCGGCGAGGTAGGCGCCGAGGAGCGCGCCGCCGAGGAGCGCGAACAGGCAGCCGGGATCGAGCCCCGCCTCGGGGCGCATCAGGACCGCCGCGCCGAGGCAGCTGATCGCCGAACCGGCGAGCCGCGTGACGGTCGGCGGCTCGCGCCAGACGAGGATGCCGAGCAGGCCGGAAACGATCGGCGCGATCAGGAAGCCGCCGACCGCCTGGGCGATCGGAACCATTCCGAGCGCCGCGATCAGCGAGGTCATCGCCGCCATGATCAGCGCCGTCCGAAGGAGCTGGCCGGCGCGGTCGGCCTTCGGCACCACGATCCGACGGCGGGTGGCGCCGGCGACGGCCAGCGCGACGAGGCCGGCGGCGAAATAGCGGACGAAGGCGATCGTCATCGGGGTCTGGTCGACGGACAGGGTCTTGGCCACCCCGTCGACGGCGGGGGTCAGCAGCATCGCCAAGGTCAGGAACGCCACGCCCAGGTTCATCCGGATGCCCTCCAGCGCCTCGCGCGGGGAGGGTCCGCGGAAACACTCAACGGTTGATTACTCGCGTCTGCTACCACCTAAGCGTGCATCCGGCAACAGCTCACCCATGTCCCGCAGGATTCGCTGCACCTCGGCAGTGTAGCTCTCTTCGTCGCGCTCGTGCGCGTTTCCTGCGTGGAAGGTTAAGGGGCTGCAGAGGCTTAACGGCGCCTTGCTTCCCTTGCGCGCCCGAATCAGCAGGCGCCGCGCCGGTTGCCCCGCTCGCGACGCGATCGGGAGGATCTCCACGGCGCCGGCCGCGCCCGCCAGGGCGGCCAGCATCTCGCCCAGCCGCTCGGTGCGATGGACGAGTGCCACCGACCCGCCGGGCGCGAGGCGACGCAGGCCGGCGGCGATCCAGTCGGCGAGGCTCGCCTCGCCCTCCCGGTGGGCGAGGTCGCGACCGGGATCGGCGGCGGCGGTGTCGGCGGCGCGGTGGAAGGGCGGGTTGGCCAGCACGTGGTCGAAGACGAGCCGGCGCAGCGAGGCCGGCGGATGGCGCAGGTCGCCTTCGTGGACGGTCATCGCGAGCCCGTTCCCGGCGGCGTTGCGGCGGGCGAGGGCAGCATAGTCCGGCTGCAGCTCGAGGCCGTGCAGATCGATTCCCGACACCCGGGCTGCGAGGCAGAGCCCGGCCGTGCCGGCGCCGCAGCCGAGGTCGAGGACGCGCTCGCCCGGGCGGGCCGGAACGAAGGCGGCGAGCAGCACCGGGTCGGTGGCGGCGCGGTAGCCGGTGCGCGGCTGCCGGAGTTTCAGCCGGCCGCAGAGGAAGGCGTCCTGGCTGAGATCCGCGTCCGCGAAGGTCATCGGTCGGCGACGTCGGGGACGTCGTTGTCCTTCAGGATGGCGCGGGCGCGGAAGAAATCGCGGTCGGCGACCATGACGCGGCGCGGCAAAAGACCGATGGAACCTTCGAGGACGCTCATGTGGACGTCCAGAACGAAGCAGTCTATACCCTCGCCCCGCAGCAGTGCAGACGAGAAGGCGACGACGGTCGGGTCGTTGGTGCGCAGGAGTTCCCGCATGGCACGCAACCTAAAGACCGTCCCCGCCGAGGTCGAGGGTCCGAGCTCGCCGATCGAGGAGCTGCAGGCGGAGCTCGCCGGCGACATGGCGGCCGTGAACGCGCTGATCCGGGCGCGGATGGCGAGCGAGCATGCGCCGCGCATCCCGGAGGTCACGGCGCACCTGGTCGAGGCGGGCGGCAAGCGGCTCAGGCCGCTCTTGACGCTGGCGGCGGCGCGGCTCTGCGGGTATCGCGGCGACCATCACGTCAAGCTCGCGGCGACGGTCGAGTTCATCCATACCGCGACGCTGCTGCACGACGACGTGGTCGACGAGAGCCAGCGGCGGCGCGGGCGGCCGACGGCGAACCTGCTCTGGGACAACAAGTCGAGCGTGCTGGTCGGGGATTATCTTTTCGCGCGGGCGTTCCAGCTGATGGTGGAGACCGGGTCGATCCGCGTCCTCGACATCCTCGCCAACGCCTCGGCGGTGATCGCCGAGGGCGAGGTCCTGCAGCTGACGGCGGCGTCCAACCTCGGGACCGACGAGGCGACCTACCTGCAGGTCGTGCGGGGCAAGACCGCGGCGCTCTTCGCCGCCGCCAGCGAGGCGGGCGGGGTGGTGGCGGGGGCGCCGGAGGCGCAGGTGGCGGCACTCGCCGCCTATGGCGACGCGCTGGGGATCGCCTTCCAGATCGCCGACGACGTGCTCGATTACGGCGGGCTGGCGGCCGATCTCGGGAAGAATACCGGCGACGACTTCCGCGAGCGGAAGATGACGCTGCCGGTGGTGCGCGCCGTCGCCGCCGCTGCGGCCGACGAGCGGGCGTTCTGGCAGCGGGTGATCGTGAAGGGCGAGCAGCGCGAGGGGGACCTCGAGGAGGCGCAGGCGCTGATGGCGCGGCACGGGGCGCTCGAGAGCGCGCATCGGACGGCCCGCGACTTCGCCGACCGCGCTTGCGCGGCGCTGGCGCCCTTGCCCGCGCTGCCGCTGCGCGACCATCTGCTGGCGCTCGCCGACTTCGTCGTGGCGCGCGTCGCCTGAGCCGGGGCATACCGTTGCCCGGGGGGTGCCCGGGGTCGAGCAGGTAGTATAAATGATTGATATTGCAAGATAACTGCCCCGGACAGTAACCCGAACTTAACCATTGTCCGGGGGTCTCGAGATCCGGAACCGCGGCGGGCATGCTCGTTCTTCCCGAGCATCGAGAGCCCGAGCCGGCGCGGCGGCGTTTTGAACGCCGGTCGCCGCATGCGCGGCTCCGCCTTCAGGCCCGAGCGTGTCTCCCTTGCGCTTCAAGACCGGGCGACTCGCCTGTGGCCCAAAGGGGGGGCCCTCGCCGGCCCCCCTTTGATCCCCCCCGGCACTGCCCGATGAGTTTGAAGGAAGAATAGAGAAGAAAAAGAGCGTGGCGGTGCGGGAGGGGTGAGCGGGATGCGCGTGCCGAATGGCTCGGCTCGCCCGGAGCTACACGACGCGCAGCGACGCGACCGGGTCCGGAAAGGCCGCATTCCCGGCCGCCGAGGCCTCGACCCACCAGTCCGGTTCGGCGCGGCGGATCGTCGAGGCGGCCGCCCGTGCGCTCGCTTCAGAGAGGAAGAGGCCGAAGCAGGTGGCGCCGGAGCCGGACATGCGGGCGAGGCGGCACGCCGGCTGGGCGCGCAGTGCGGCGAGGACGGCGCCGATCGACGGCGCAAGGCGCACGGCGGGGGGCTCGAGGTCGTTGCGCTGCCCCGCGAGGTAGCCGAGCAGGGCTTCGGCGTCGGGGAAGGCGGGGAGCGCCGGCATCGGAGGGTTGTCGCGGGCCGCGAGGGCGGCGAAGACGGCGCCGGTCGGGACCAGTGTGCCGGGGTTGGCCAGCGCCAGCCAGAAAGGCGGCAGGTCCAGCGGCAGGATGCCTTCGCCGGCGCCGGTCATCCGGCAGGCGCGGCCCGCGAGGCAGACCGGGACGTCGGCGCCGAGGCGGAAGGCAGCGGCCGCGCCCGGCAGCGGCACGTCCCAGAGGCGGGCGAGCAGGCGCAGCGTCGCGGCGGCGTCGGCGGAGCCGCCGCCGATGCCGCTGGCCGGCGGCAGGCCCTTGGTGAGGCGGAGCGCGGCGCCGCGGCCGGGCGGGCGCAGCAAGGCCGCGGCGCGCAGCACGAGGTTGTCGGGGCCGGCGTCGAGGGCGGGGCCGAAGGGGCCGTCGATGGCGAGCGACAGGTCGGGGGCGTCCTCGGCGGCGAGCCCGTCGCCGACGCCGGCGAAGGCGACGAGGCTGTCGAGCCGGTGCAGCCCGTCGGCGCGCCGCCCGGTGACGTGCAGCGCGAGGTTGACCTTGGCGGGAGCGAATTCGGTGGCGCGGGCCTGCAACGAGGCTCAGCCGTCCTTGGACGGGTCGGTCGCCATCACCTTGTCGAGCCCGACATCGAGCTTCTTGCGGATGCGGTCCATGTCGAGGTCGTCGGCCGGGCCGAACGACAGCGCCCGGCGCCACTGGAATTCGGCCTCGCGCTTTCTCCCGACCATCCAGAGCACGTCCCCGAGGTGGTCGTTGATGATCGGGTCGTCGGGCGTGAGCTCGACGGCGCGCAGCATCGGCTTGACGGCGTCCTGGTAGCGGCCGAGGCGGAAGTAGACCCAGCCGAGCGAGTCGGTGATGTAGCCGTCGTCGGGCTCGGCCTTGGCGGCCTTCTGGATCATCCCGAGCGCCTCGTCGAGGTTCTCCTTCTTCTCGACCATGCTGTAGCCGAGGTAGTTCAGGACCAAGGGCTGGTCGGGCTGCAGCTTCAGCGCCTCGCGGAAGTCGGATTCAGCGGCCGGCCAGTCGCCGGCGCGCTCGTTGGCAATGCCGCGGGTATAGTAGAGGCCCCAGTGGCCGGGCATCGGCGTCTCGATCAGCGCCACCGCCTTGGTGTAGGCGGCGACGGCGTCCGGATAGCGCTCGGCCATCCGCAGGGCGTCGCCGAGCGAGCTCTCGACCTCGATCTGGTCGCCGTTCGAGGCCGCGAGCGCGGTCAAGGTCGCGATGCCGGCGTCGGGGTCGCCGGCGTCGCGTTGGGTGCTGGCGCGGCGAAGCTGGGTCGTCACGTACCAGGGCGAGGTCGCCGGCACGTCGGCGAGGGCCTCGGCCGCCAGCACGAACTGCTTCTGGTCCTCGAGGATCTCGGCGGTGACGAGCTGCGCCTCGATCAGGTCGGGACGGATGTGCGAGGCGAGGCGCGCGTGCACCAGCGCCACGCGCTGCGAATCCTCGGTGTTGAGGGCGTCGGCGAGGGTCAGGAAGACCTCGGCCGCCCCGTCCTTGGCGCTGCCGATCTGGTCGAAGGGCACTTCCTGGCCGGAGGCGAGCCGGGCGCGCAGGTCGATCAGCGGGATGTCCGGCACGCCGCCCGCAAGCGCGTCGTCGACGACCTTGATCGCGTCCTTGTCGCGGCCGAGCTGCGCGAGGACCTCGGCGTGCGCCACGATCGCCGAGCGGTTCACGTGCAGCGGGCCCTTCTCGCCCCCGGCGAGAATCTTCTCGGCCGAGACGAAGTCGCCGGCGAGGGCGAGCGCCAGCGCCTTGTTGTACTGCCCGTAGGCGACGAGCGCGTCGTTCCCGCTCATCGCGTCGAATTTCGCCTTGGCGCCGGCGAAGTCGTCGCGGCCGACGTCGATCCAGCCGGCGAGGAGCCCCGCGAGCAGCGGGTTCAGCTGCTTGCCGGATTTCGCGAGGATCTCGTTCGCCTGCCCGAAGTCGCCGTCGGCGATGGTGTCGCCGAGCCGCACCAGCGTTGCCACCTGGTTCCCCGGGTCGGCCGCCGCGAGCCGGTCGGCCAGCGGCCGGGCGCCGGCGGCGTCGCCGACCGCCACCTTGCTGACCACCGCGTTGACGAGGAGGCCGGGGTTGTCGGGGTCGAGCGCCAGCGCCTGGTCAAAGTAGAGCGCCGCGTCGGCATAGTCGTCGCGGAAGTCCGCCTGCATCCCGGCGAGGTACGAGCCCGACAGGCTCGAGGCCGCGGCCAGCGTCGCCGGGGACGCGGCGGTCGCAAGAAGGGCGGCCAGCGCGATGCGGCGTGCCAGGGGCGCGAGGTTGCTCAGCACGAAACGGGACTCCCGACCGTTGAATCGCGCGACCCTATGCCGCCACCGCCCCCGATTCAATTGCGCGAATCGCCCCGGGCGGAGCGGTGCCGGTCACATGTTCGGATAGTTCGGCCCGTCGCCACCTTGGGGCGTCGTCCAGTCGATGTTCTGCGACGGATCCTTGATGTCGCAGGTCTTGCAGTGGACGCAGTTCTGGAAATTGATCCGAAAGGTCGGGTTGTTCCCGTCCGCGTCGCGCAGCACCTCGTAGACCCCGGCCGGACAGTAGCGCTGCGCGGGCTCGGCGAAGCGCGGCAGGTTCACCTCGATCGGGACACCCGGATCCTTCAGCACCAGGTGGCAGGGCTGGTCCTCGGCGTGGTTGGTGAAGGAGAAGGCGACGTTGGTCAGCCGGTCGAAGGACAGGACGCCGTCGGGCTTCGGGTAGTCGATCGGCGCGTAGTCGGCGGCGAGGCCGGTGGCGGCGGCGTCGGTCTTGCCGTGCCTGAGCGTGCCGAAGGGGGAGCGGTTGCCGAGGAGGCTGTTCGACCACATGTCGAGCCCGCCCAGCGCCAGGGATGCGGTCAGGCCGTAGCGCGACCAGAGCGGCTTGACGTTGCGCACGGGCTTCAGGTCGCGGGCGATCGGGCCCGCGGCCACCGCCTCGGCGTACGCGGCGAGCTCGTCGCCCTGGCGGCCGGCGGCGATCGCCGCCTGCGCGGCCTCGGCGGCGGCGATGCCCGAGAGCATGGCGTTGTGGTTGCCCTTGATCCGCGGGACGTTGACGAAGCCCGCCGAGCAGCCGAGGAGGGCGCCGCCCGGGAAGGCGAGCTTCGGGACCGACTGCCAGCCGCCCTCGGAGATGGCGCGCGCGCCGTAGGCGACGCGCTTGCCGCCCGCGAGCAGCTCCGCGACCATCGGGTGGTGCTTGAAGCGCTGGAACTCCATGTAGGGATAGAGCCAGGGGTTCCGGTAGTTCAGGTGGACGACGAAGCCGACGAAGACCTGGTTGTCCTCGAGGTGGTAGATGAAGGAGCCGCCGCCGGCGTTCCTGCCGAGCGGCCAGCCCATGGTGTGGGTGACGCTGCCCGGGCGGTGGACCTCGGGGCGGACCTCCCAGATCTCCTTCATGCCGATGCCGTACTTCTGCGGCTCGCGGCCGTCGGCGAGGCGGTAGCGGGCGATGAGCTCTTTGGCGAGCGAGCCGCGGACGCCCTCGGCGATCAGCACGTACTTCCCGAGGAGCTCCATGCCCGGCTCGTAGTTCGGGCCGGGCTTGCGGTCCTTGTCGAGGCCGAACTCGCCGGCGACGACGCCGCGGAGCTCGTTCGCGGCGCCGTAGACCGGGGCGCTGGCGGACATGCCGGGGAAGATCTCGACGCCGAGCTCCTCGGCCTCGCGGGCCAGCCAGCGGCAGACGTTGGCCATCGAGACGATGTAGTTGCCGTGGTTCGACATCAGCTTCGGCATCGGCCAGTTGGGGATGCGCAGCTGCCCCGAGGGGCCGAGCAGGTAGAAGCGGTCGTCGGTGACGGCAGTGGTGACGGGCGCGCCGCGCTCGCGCCAGTCGGGGAGGAGGGCGTCGAGGCCCGAGGGATCGAGGACCGCGCCGGAGAGGATGTGGGCGCCGACCTCGGAGCCCTTTTCCAGCACGACGACCGAGAGGTCGGGGTCGAGCTGCTTCAGCCGGATCGCCGCCGCGAGGCCGGCGGGGCCGGCGCCGACGATGACGACATCATACTCCATCGACTCGCGCTCGACGTCGCTCATCCCGGGTTCCTCTCGGCTGTCGGGGCGCCGCCTGCCTAGTCCGGGGCGGCCCGACGGTCAATCGTGGGACCTCCGGCGGGGAATCTCCGCCTTGCGGACCGAATCGGCGGATCCTATGTTGCCGTCCTTGCGGTCCATTGTACCGCAGAACAGGCCGCGGGCGCCCCCGCCGGCCTGATTCGTATCGGAAGGCCGTTCCGCCAAGCGCGACGGAGGGTGAGGATGGAGAAGATTCCGCTGACCGCCAAGGGGTTCGCGAAGCTCGATGCCGAGCTCAGGAAGCTCAAGTCGGTCGAGCGGCCGCAGGTGATCGCGGCGATCGCCGAGGCCCGCGAGCACGGCGACCTGAGCGAGAACGCCGAATACCATGCGGCCCGCGAGAAGCAGAGCTTCATCGAGGGGCGGATCCGCGAGCTCGAGGCGGTCATCGGCCGCTCGGAGGTGATCGACGCGAGCCGGCTGTCGGGGCCGATCAAGTTCGGCGCGACGGTGGTGCTGCTCGACGAGGACACCGAGGAGGAGCGGACCTACCAGATCGTCGGCGAGCAGGAGGCCAACATCGAGGACGGGCTCCTGAACCTGAAGTCGCCGCTGGCGCGGGCGCTGATCGGCAAGGAGCCGGGCGACAGCGTCGAGGTGCGGACGCCGGGGGGCTTGCGGTCGTACGAGATCCGCGCGGTCAACTTCGTATGACCGCGCCGGCGCGGGAATGACCGACGTGCGCATGGGCGGCCCCTCCGGCCTGCTGCGCGGCCTCGGCGACCGGCTGGCGGGAATGTCGGCGGCACGGCGCTGGGGCGCCGGCGCCAGCGTCGTCTGGACGGTGGTCGTCGTCGGATACGCCATCGGCTTCTCGACCGCCGTCGTCGGCACGACGCGGGCGATGCTGTTCCTCGACACCATGTTCTTCCTCATGGCGCTGGTGCTGCCGCTGCTCCTGGTCTGGCTCGCGGTCTGGCTCGCCGAGGAGATGGAGCGGCAGCGGCAGGTCGTCGCGGCGCTGGCCGAGGTGGCCTCGCCGCTGATCGACGCGCTGGTCGCGACCCGCGCCGCGCTCGAGGCGAACGTGCCGGCCTCGCCGGGCGCCATCGGCCAGGTGGTGCACGCCGCGGTGGTGGGCGCGCGCGGGCCCGATCTCGGGCCGCAGGTCGACCGGGTGCTGGCCGGGCAGGCGCGCGTCGAGGTGATGCTGCAGCGGCTGGCGGCCCGTCAGGCCGAGCCGGCGAAGGTCGAGCCGGCGCCGGAGCCGGCGAAGGTCGAGCCGGCGCCGAGACCCGCGGCGCCCGAGGCCGCCTCCGAGCCGGCGGCGCCGCCCGCCCCCGAAGCGGAGCCGGCCCCGCCGCCCGACGCGGCCAGCCCGGACTGGGCGACGCTGGTCCGGGCGCTCGATTTCCCGCGCGACGCCGAGGACGCGCAGGGGTTCGAGGCGCTCCGGGCCGTGCTGCGCCACCCGGGGCTCGCGCAGATGCTGCAGGCGGCCGAGGATGTGCTGAACCTGCTGTCGCAGGAGGCCGTCTACGTCGACGAGCTGCCGATGGACCCGGTGGATCCGGCCGCCTGGCGCCGCTTCGTCGCCGGAACCCGCGGGGCCGAGGTCGCGGCGGTCGGCGGCATCCACGACCAGCGGGCGCTGGAGCTGACCCGCGGGCTGATGCAGTCGGACACGATCTTCCGCGACACCGCGCTCTTCTTCCAGCGTCGCTTCGACGCGGTGCTCGGCGAGTTCGCCGCCGACGCCGACGACACGGGCCTGACCGAGCTCGCCGGCACCCGCTCGGGACGCGCCTTCATGCTGCTGGTGCGGCTCAGCGGCTCGCTCGACTGAGCGAGGGATGCCGGATACCGGCGCTCCGCTGTGGGCTCACAAATCGACCATGCTCGCGTCTACTTCGCGTCAGGAGCGGCTATTCCGAGCCGTCACGTCGCGGGATTCAGCCTTGGCGCCGCATGAACTCGGCGAACAGCGGCACGGTGAAATCCAGATAGCCGTGGTCCGTGCTATAAATCATTCCTTTTGAGATGATGTTGGCTCGGGTAGGCCCGAGCGAGCTTGAGGTGCGCCCCATCGCCTTTGCAATATCTGCCATGGCGTAAGGTCCGTCGCCCAATTCCGACATCGTCTTCACGAACTGAACTTCCGCTTTTGTCAATCGATCGATGCGCACCCTAAAGAACCCTCCATCAAGGGAGGCAAGCGTCTCGATATATGAAATATTTACATCGTCTAAGGTAATTTCAGGACCGTCCGCGTGATTCCACGCAATGGATGCCCATTCTTGAAGAAAGAATGGATATCCCTGAGTTCGATCTATGACCGCCATCAGCGCTGATGCCTCAATGGAGGCGTCTTCGTCTTTAATAGGTATTTCAACCGCTTGGCCCGCCGATGCTTGGTCGAGGGCCCCAACTTCCGGATACAGGAAGAGCCGCTCAGCATAGGACTTTGCCTCGCCGGCCAAACGCGCAACCTGTGGTAGGCCCGCGCCGACTAGGAGCACCGGAAGCCCCTCTTGTGACATCTGGTGAATGGCGACAATAAGCGCGGAGAGGTCCCGTTCTGATAGATATTGCACTTCGTCGATAAGCAGAATCCAACCCTTGCCGGCCGCTTTTGCCGCTCGACCAATCACATTGAAAAGTGCAGGCAGATCGTGTTGAAGGTTCCCGCTGTCTGCAAGTCCAGGTTCGGATTCGACGCTCACCTCCACCCCGGCAACCTCAATCTTGAATATCGAGGCGAAATTGCGGAGGCCTTTCAGTCCTCGGCCGGCAAGTTGCTTTGCGGCGTCCACAGTCGACAGTGAACGCATAACCTTCCTCAGTTCGGGATAGAGAAGGCGAGGGAGACTCTCACCCTCCGGCGCTTCCACTTTGGAGACCAGTAGGCCTTCCTCCTCTGCAATCCGGCCAATTTCGTGGAGCAGCACTGTCTTGCCGGTGCCCCTTAGTCCAAGGAGCATCATTGACCGGGCGCTCCGCCCCTTGACGGCCCTTCCGCACGCAATTCGTGCCGCTTCGAGGATCTGATTTCGGCCAGCAAGTTCGGGCGGTCGGCTTCCGGCGCCTGGAGCGAACGGGTTGCGATATGGATCCATCCTATGACCTCGGTTCGCGAATCCGCATAGCGCTTTATAGCGATGTCTATCGTCCGGCGCTATACATTGCTAGCTATGAGTAGCATCGCCAAAGTCGGCTTGTCGAGCGTGCCGTGTGAGAAACGGCCCTTGTGGGCCCGAGCGCATTGGCTTGCGAGGGAGCAGGATCACACCACGGGTTCGTCGCCGGTCCAGCGACGCCCCAACAGCGCGGCGAGGGCGATGCCGGCGAGCGACAGGACGACCCCGATCGCGTAGGTGCGGCCGCCGAGCAGCGGGTAGAGGGCGGCGGCCAGCATCATCGCCAGCGCCGTGACCCCACCGACGGCCATGGCGGTCGTCGCGCCCTGCGCCGCGGCGGCGTAGCGGTCGGGGACCGCGCGGCCGATGAAGGCCATCGCGCCGAGGTGGGCGGCGGCGAAGGTCAGCGCGTGCAGCCCCTGGATCGGCCACAGCCAGAAGCCGGTCGGGTCGGCCATCATCGCCCCCCAGCGCACCACGCCGCCCGCGCCCGCCAGTGCCAGCGCGCCGATCGGACCCAGGCGCCGCACCACCCGCGTCCCGATCGTCAGCAGGAAGGCGATTTCCGCCGCGACCGAGGCCGCCCAGAGCGCGCCGATCTCGGTCTCGCCGATCCCGAGGTCGCGCCAATGCACCGATCCGAGCGCGTACATCATCGCGTGACTCGACTGCAGGCAGGCGACGGCGGCCATGAAGACCGCGAAGGTCGGCGTGACCACCAGGCGGCCAATCTGCCGCATGGTCGGACGTGCCCGCTCGGGCACCCGGTTCGCGCCCGGATGTTGGACGGCGAGCACCGCCACCGCCGCCATGCAGGCGACCGTCCACCAGAGCGCCACGCCGACGCCGACGCGGGCGATCAGCGCGCCCGCGGCCAGGTTGGCGGCGAGAAAGCCGGCCGAGCCCATGCCGCGCGCCTGCGCATAAGGGAAGTCCCAGGCGCGCGACGCCGCCAGCCCGAGCGCCTCGGCGATCGGCCCGAGCCCGGCCATCGTCGTGCCCGCCGCGAGCGTCGCGACCAGGAGCGCCGGCTGCCGGGTGATGCCCAGGTGCGCCAGGTAGGTCGCCGCCGTCAGCGCCGCCGAGACCACCACGACCGCGCGCCGCCGGTCGAGGCGGTCGGCGAGCGACGGGACCAGCAGGCCCGCGACGACCCGCACCGCCATCCCGAGCGCGGTGTAGAGCCCGACCTCGCCCGGCGTCAGCCCCCAGGCGCTGAGCCAGAGCGGCCAGAAGGGCACCAAGACGCCGGTCGCCATGAAGAGCGCGGCATAGAAGAAGCCGGTATGCAGGCCCGGCCGGGTGAAGAGGCGCGGCACCGGTCAGCCGCCCGCCGCGATCGCCTCGGCGCGCACGAGGTCGGCCGGCGTGTTCACGTTGAAGAAGGCGTTGGCGTCGGGGAAGACCGCCGTCGCCGCCCGGTTCGTCTCCGCCCAGTCGCGGACCCGGCGGACGCCCTCCGCGAGCGCCGCCTGCAGCGCTGCGCGGCCCGCGGTCGGCCAGAGGCCGAAGGTCGGGTGCGGTCCATCCGCGCCCGCCGCGACGGCGATGTCGGTTCCGGCGGCGTCCGCGGCCGCCCTGAGGCGGCGGACCAGGTCGGGCGGGAAGAACGGGGTGTCGGCGGCGGCGGTCACGATCGCGTCCGCGCCGATCGCCGCGGCCCATTCGAGGCCGGCCAGGATGCCGGCGAGCGGGCCGGCGTGGCCGGGCAGGCCGTCCGGAATCACCGGCAACCCGAAGGCCGCGAACCGCTGCGGATCGCCGTTGGCGTTGAGCGCGAGCCGGCCGACCTGGGGCGCGAGCCGTTCGACCACGTGGGCGAGGATCGGGCGGCCGGCGAGGAGCGCGAGGCCCTTGTCGCCGCCGCCCATGCGCAACGCCCGGCCTCCGGCAAGGATCACGCCTGCGACGAGCGGCACGCTGACAGTTCGGGGATCAGCCATCGGAGCCGCGTCGCGCGAGGGACCAGTGGCGGGTACGCACGGAGGGCCGCGACGCCCTCCGTGCCGCGGTCGTCAGTTCGCGTAGCCCTTGACGACGTCGATGACGAGCATGTCGACCTTGTCCTTGCAGTCGCCCGCCAGCTTGTCGTGGATGGCGTCGGCGGTCAGCGCCTGCTCGTGCGACATCTCCGAGGTCAGCGACTCGATGTCGGCGATGGTCGACATCTGGGTCGCGTTGTCCATCGCGGAATAGTCGCCGCAGGTGACCTTTTCGGCCTGCGCGAAGGCCGGGGCGGCCATCAGGCCGGCCAGCGCCGCGGTGGCGAGAATGCGCTTCATCGGGTTCTTCCCCCTTGCTCGATCGCCGGACGACCCGGCCGGCGGGACGCTAGCAGAGACCTCCGGCAGGGGCGACACCTTGCGCGCCATCACTCCACCGCCAGCATCCGCCCCTCGGCATCGGAGACGAAGGCGAGGTCGAGGAGCTTCTGCACCCTGGCGGCGTGGCGGAAGTCGGGCTCGCCGTTGACCCCCGACAGCAGCGCGATCAGGAAGCGGGTCTCGTTCCTCGGCGTCGGCGGGCAGTCCACCGGCTTCCAGGTCTGGGTCTCGATGTCGGGGCCGAGGCAGGCCTCGAGGGTCGAGTCCTGCGAGTTGGCCCAGACCTTGAGCGCGCCCTTCTCGCCGTGGATCATCAGGTCGAGGTCGTTGGCCTTGCCGGTGGCGTAGCGGCTCATGTGGATGACCCCGAGCGCGCCGTTGGAAAATTCGGCGGTCATCGCGACGCTGTCGTTGACGTCGAGCTTGTAGACGTCGATGACGCCGCCCTCGGCCTTGTCGAAGGTGCGCATCTTCGCCGACAAGGCGACGATGTCGAGGTCGGTGCCGAACATCACGAAGTCGAGGATGTGGACGCCGATGTCGCCGAGCACGCCCTTGGAGCCGTGCGCCGACGACAGCCGCCAGAGCCAGCGCTCCTCGGTGCGCCAGTCGCCCCAGTGCCGCCCGGTCAGCCACGACTGCAGGTAGCTCGCCTGCACGTGGCGGATCTCGCCGAGCTCGCCCGCCTGCACCATGGTCCGCGCCATCTGCACGGCGGCGGCGTTGCGGTAGGTGAGGTTGACCATGTTGACGAGCCTGGCCTTCTCGGCGGCCTCGGTCATCTCGAGCGCGTCGGGGTAGTTCACGGCGAGCGGCTTCTCGCAGAAGACCGGCTTGCCTCCGGCGATCAGCTCCAGCGTCGTCGCCTTGTGGACGCCGTCCGGGGTCGAGTTGACCGCGGCGTCGAACTCGCCCCAGGCGATCGCCTCCTTGAGCGACCCGAAGGCGGTCGGGATCTGGAAGGCGGCGGCGAAGTCGCGGGCGCGCTCGTCGTTGGCGTCGACCGCGGCCACGAGCTGGCAGCCGGGCATCTGGGTGAAGCGCTCGGCGTGGTGGCGCGCCATGGCGCCGGTGCCGAGCATCAGCAGCCGCTGCTCGCCGGTGGCCACGGTCACCGGAAGCCCTCCTCGCCGGCCTTGTGCAGCGACGGGCCCCTGGGGGTGATCTTCTCGGGGGCCTTGTCGTGCGGGACGTTCGGGGCCTGGGCGACGTCGTGCCAGGCGGCGGCGGGGTTGTAGGCCCAGTGGACGGCGTTCCTGAGGATCTGCTGGATGGTGGCGTCGTGGTAGGTGGGATAGGTCTCGTGGCCGGGGCGGAAGTAGAAGATGCGCCCGGCGCCGCGCTGGTAGGTGAGGCCGGAGCGGAACACCTCGCCGCCCTCGAACCAGGAGATCAGCACCGTCTCGAGCGGCTCGGGGACGAGGAAGGGCTCGCCGTACATCTCCTCGGAGGGGAGCTCGATCCGGTCGCCGATCCGCTGCAGGATCGGGTGGGAGAGGTTGACCGCCCAGAGCCGCTCGCGCTCGCCGGCCTCGCGCCAGCGCAAGCTGCAGGGGGTGCCCATCAGGCGCTTGAAGATCTTCGAGAAGTGGCCGGAGTGGAGCACGATCAGCCCCATGCCCTCGTGGACCCGCTGCGCGACCCGGTCGACGGTGGCGTCGTCGACGGCCCCGTGCGCCTTGTGGCCCCACCAGAGCAGCACGTCGGTCTCCTTCAGCCGGTCGAGCGGCAGGCCGTTCTCCGGCTGGTCGAGGGTCGCCGTCCCGGCGTCGATGCCCTTGTCGACGTTCAACCCATTGGCGATCGCGCCGTGGATGCCCTCGGGGTAGATCCCGCGCACGACCGGGTTCTCGCGCTCGTGGACGTACTCGTTCCAGACGACGGCTCGGATCATCGGCTCTCCCCTCGGTCCTGTCCGCCTTGTCTAGGGGCCGGGGCCGGTGGCGCCAAGCGGGATTCGGATAGGATCGGGCGCTGGCGAGGGAGGAGGCGATGGCCGCGTCCAACGGGGCGAGGACGCGGGGACGGCCGGAGTGCGCGGCCGGGTGCCTCGAGCGCGCCACGGTGCCGGGCACGAGGTTGCGGGCGGGGCGGACCGTTCCGCAGAGCTACTGCGCCCCGTGCGGAGACGAGCCGGATCTCGATCCGTCAGCCCGTCGCCGCCGCCGGGCGCAGGCTCGTCGTCACGTAGTTGACCGAGAGGTCGCGGTCGGAGAGCTGCCAGCGCCAGCCGAGCGGGTCGAAGACGAAGCCCTTGCGGTCGACCGGGTCGAGGCCCGCGCCGCGCTGGAGCGCGCAGAGCTCGTCCGGCGTCAGGAAGCGCCGCCAGTCGTGGGTGCCCTTCGGCAGCCAGCGCAGCACGTGCTCGGCACCGACGATGGCGAAGAGCCAGCTCTTGGGGTTGCGGTTGATGGTCGAGCAGACCATCAACCCGCCCGGCCTCAGGAGCTCGCGGCAGGCGGCGAGGTAGGCGGCCGGGTCCGTGACGTGCTCGACGACCTCCATGTTCAGGACGACGTCGAAGCGCTCGCCGGCGGCGGCCAGTTCCTCGGCGGTGCCGTGGCGGTAGTCGATGGCGAGGCCCGACTGCTCGGCGTGCAGCCGCGCCACCGGGATGTTGCGCGGGGCGGCGTCGACCCCGACCACGTCGGCGCCGAGGCGCGCCATCGGCTCGGCGAGGAGGCCGCCGCCGCAGCCGATGTCGAGGAGGCGCAGCCCCGCGAAGGGCGCGCGCAGCTTCGGGTCGCGGCCGAACTCGGCGGCGATCTGCGCGACCACGTAGTCGAGCCGGCAGGGGTTCAGCATGTGCAGCGGGCGGAACTTGCCGTTGGGGTCCCACCATTCCGCCGCCATCGCCTCGAACTTGGCGACCTCGGCGGCGTCGACCGTTCCGGTGGTTTGCGTTGCGCTCATGGCTCCAAACTGCGATTGTCGAAGGGTCTCCCGGGAAGGTCTAGCGCGCGCCCCATGAAGGAACACCCGACCCACCCCGGCGCCTCGCACCGCAGCGGACTTTATCCTCCGATCGAGCCCTTCCGCCAGCAGGTGATGGAGATGCCGGGCGGCCATCGCGTGTACGTCGAGCAGTGCGGCCGCCCCGACGGCACGCCGGTCGTGGTGCTGCACGGCGGCCCCGGCGGCGGCTGCTCGCCAGGCATGCGCCGCTTCTTCGACCCGGCGCACTACCGGGCGATCCTCTTCGACCAGCGCGGCTGCGGCCGGTCGAGCCCCAACGCCAGCGTCGAGAGCAACACGACCTGGGATCTGGTCGCCGACATCGAGCGCATCCGCGAGGAGCTCCGCATCGAGCGCTGGGCGGTCTTCGGCGGCTCCTGGGGCGCCTGCCTCGCGCTGATCTACGCCCAGACCCATCCCGACCGGGTCGAGGCGCTGGTGCTGCGCGGCGTCTTCACCATGACCCGGGCCGAGCTCGACTGGTTCTACGGCGGTGGGGCGGGGCACTTCTGGCCGGAGCCGTGGAAGGCCTTCGCGCAGATGATCCCCGAGGCCGAGCGGCACGACCTGATCGGCGCCTACCACAAGCGGCTGTTCGGCCCCGACCCGGCCGAGCAGAGCCGCTTCGCCCGCGCCTGGGCCGGCTGGGAGTCGGCCCTGGCCGTCCTCGACCCCGGCGAGGCGCGCGGCTACCCGTCGTCGGGCTATTCGCTGGCCTTCGCCCGGCTCGAGAACCACTATTTCATCAACGGCGGCTTCCTCGACGGCGACGGCCACGTGCTGCGCCACATGCACCGCATCGCCGGCATCCCCGGGCATATCGTGCAGGGCCGCTACGACATGATCTGCCCGCCCTACACCGCCCACCGGCTGCACCAGGCCTGGCCGGGCTCGACGCTCCGGATGGTGACGGGCGCCGGGCACGCGCTCAGCGAGCCCGGCATCAGCGCCGAGCTGGTCGCGATCATGGACGCGCTCAGGGGATAGGGCGGTCGGCGCTGCTCCACGGCGCTCGCCCGCCACCCGGGCTACGCCCCCTCCCGGCGAGCGGGCCGGAGAAGGGCTCCCGGGGGGCCTCCCCGCGTTGGAATCGCCGGACGGCCGCGGCAGAAGCCGAACCGGGATCGCCCGACGGCCGGTTAACCGGCCGCGGCGGAAGCCCTTTCGGAACCGCCGGCACCGGCGCTATCCTGAATAAGGGGTGCCGCGCCGTTAACCAGTTAACCACAAGCCGCCGCAACGGGTCGCAGCCTCCATGTATCTCCCCCTCTTCGCCCTTCTCCTCGGCGCCTTCTGCATCGGCACCACCGAGCTCGTCGTCGCCGGCATCCTGCCCGCGATCGCGGCCGACCTCGGCGTGAGCATCCCGCGCGCGGGGATGCTCGTGACCGGCTATGCGGTCGCGGTCGCGGTCGGCGGTCCGCTGATGATGGCGGTCGCAGGGCGCTGGTCGCGCAAGCGCGGCATCATCGGCGTCACGCTTATCTTCATGCTCGGGCATCTGGTCTGCGGCTTCGCCCCGAGCTTCGCCGTGCTGATGGCGGGCCGGGTGATCGCGGCGGCGGCGCACGGCTGCTTCTTCGGCTTCGCGATCGTGCTCGCGACCGCCGGTGTCCCGGCCCATCGCCGCGCCAGCGCGCTCTCGATCGTGGTCGGCGGCGTGAACATCGCCAACGTCGTCGGCGTGCCGCTCGGGACCGCGGTCGGCAACGCCTTCGGCTGGCGCGCGACCTTCTTCATGATCGCCGCCTGCGCGCTGGTCGCGGCGCTGGCGATCGCGGCGCTGGTGCACGACACCTCCACCGCCCGCACCGGCCGGCCGCTCGGGCAGCAGATCCGGGCGCTGATGAACCGGACCGTGCTCGGCGCCTACGGCATGATCGTGCTGCAGATGACCGCGGCCTTCGCGCTGCTGACCTTCGTCGCGCCCTACATGCAGGAGGTCGCCGGCATCGGCCCCGAGGGCCTGCCCGCGGTCCTGCTCGCGAGCGGGCTCGCCGGCACCGTCGGGGTCTTCGCCGGCGGCTGGCTGGTCGACCGCGCCCCGACCGCCGCGCTGGTCGTGAGCTCGATCGCCGCGGTCGCGGCGATGGCCGCCGTCTGGCTGGGGACGCCGGCCTCGGCCACGGCCGGGATCGCGGCCTTCGCGGCGGCGAATCTCGTCGGCAACATCGCCACGCTGGCGGCGCAGCACCGGATCCTGGTCGGCTCGGTCAAGGCGCCCGAGCTGGCCTCGACGCTGATGTCGACGGTCTTCAACACCGGCATCGCCGCCGGCGCCGGCCTCGGCGCCTGGCTGATCGCGAGCGGCGCCCCCTACCGGGCGCTGCCGCTCATGGGCGTCTCCTGCCTCGTCCTCGCGACCCTCCTCGCGCTGACCGCGCTCGTCGACGACCCGCGGCCCGCCGCGCCGTAGCGGCCTCCGAGGCCCGGACAATGGTGTAGTCCTGATTGACGTCCGAGGGCGATATCGATTTATTCCAACATGTTAGGCCACTTGTCCGAGCCCGGACAACCCCCGGACAACCTGCGGCCTCAGGCGTCGGCGGTCATCGCATGGCCGGGCCGGAACGCGAGCCGGACGGTGGTGATCGGGCCGAGGTCGTTCCAGGTCGTGCGCTGCAGGACCAGAAGCGCCCGGCCGGGTTCGATCTGCAGCAGCCGGGCCTCGCGGGCGTCGGCGTTGCCGGCAGAAAAGGCCAGGTCGGCGCGCGCATGAACTCGCCGTCCTTGATGTCGAAGTCGACGCCGTGAACGACCTTGAGCGCGCCCGTAGCTCTTGACGAGGTTGCGGGTCGCGACCCGGGCCATGGGTCAGCTCCCCTCGACCGTCCAGCCGTGGACCTTGAACGGCAGGAAGTGCCGCTCGGGCTGGCCGGTGTCGTCCTCGAGCAGGTCGACCTCGCGGCCGAGGCGCCAGCCGTCGGGGAGCGTGACGGCGACCTCGCCGCGGGCACCGGCGGGCTCGTAGGTGCGGAGGATGAGCTTCCCGCCGTCCTCGGCCGGCTTGAAGCCGGAGAGCCCGAGCTGGAGGCCGTCGATCCTGGCTGCCGTCCAGCTGGCGGGGCCGGCGGCCTTCACCGGCTGGCCGAGGAGGGGGCGGTTGAGATCCTCGGCT
The DNA here is from genome assembly GCA_046348975.1 of Amaricoccus sp. Taxonomy (GTDB): domain Bacteria; phylum Pseudomonadota; class Alphaproteobacteria; order Rhodobacterales; family Rhodobacteraceae; genus Amaricoccus. Next base: position 50,761 of record JAXMDF010000002.1, read on the forward strand.
TCGGCGAGGACGCCGCCGGTCAGCCAGTCGCCGGCGTGGGGGTAGACCGCGTAGGTGAAGCTCTGGCGGCCCTCGTCGGCGAGGGGGTCGGGGTAGATCGGGGAGCGCAGCAGGCTCAGGCCGAGCTCGTTGCCGAGGACGTGGTGGCCGTACTTGCCGTCGTTGAGGAGGGCGACCCCGTAGCCCTGCTCGGAGAGGTCGGCGAAGCGGTGGGCGGCGACCTCGTAGCGGGCGACGTCCCAGGAGGTGTTGCGGTGGGTGGCGCGGCGGATCACGCCGTGGGCGCACTCGAAGGAGGCGTAGTCGGCGCGGATGGCGAGGGAGAAGCGGGCCTTCAGGAGGAAGCGGCGCTCGTGCCAGTCGATCTCGGTCGCGATGTCGAGCCGGCCGGAGTTGGCCCAGAGGCGGTAGGTCTGGACGATCGCGCTGTCGCGGAAGTTTCGCGTGACGCGGATCGCGGCGCGGTGGGGACCCTTCTCGACCAGCCCGACGGAGGAGGCTTTCAGCTCCTCGCCCTGGTCAGCATAATTGTCCTCGAGGTCCCAGGCGTCCCAGTCGCGCGGTTTGTCGACGTAGGCCCAGATCTGGTTGCCGCGGTCGGACAGCGCCTCGCGGCCGGCGCGCTTGTCGAAGAAGCTGGCGATGGTGCCGTCGTCGTGGATTTCGACGCGGTAGAGGGCGTTTTCCATCCATCCGGCGCCGGCGGAGAGGCCCGGGGCGGGCTGCAGGTCGACCAGAACCGCCGCCGTCAGCCCCGCGACCGTGTCGGCGGTCGCGACGACGCTGCCGCCCTCGACCGCCTGCCCGCCGGGCAGGGCTTCGGCGGAGGCGAGGCGTAGCGGGCGGGGAGAGAGGTCGGGGCTGACCGCCAGGACGCCGGGCGTGTCGCCCGCAGGCACGACCTTGCCGGCGATCACCGTGAGCTTCGCGGCGCTGACCTCGTTGCCGGCGGCGGCGACGCCGTCGAGCTCTTCCTCGGCGAGCTCGTACACTTCGCGGATGCTCGACCCCGGCAGGATGTCGTGGAACTCGTTGCGGAGGAGCACGCGCCACTGGGGCTCGAGCGACGCCGCGACGGGCTCGCCGAGAAGGGTGGCCATCGAGGAGAGGGTCTCCGCGGTGATGAGGGCGCGCTCGGCGCGGCGGTGCTTGAACTTGGTCTTGCCCTGGGTGGTCAGGGTGCCGCGGTGGAGCTCGAGGTACATCTCCCCGACCCAGACCGGGAGGCGCTTGTCCCCATCGACCGCCGCGCGCGCCTCGGCGTACCAGTCGGCGATCTTCGTCGGGCGCAGGCTCGGGACGACCGGGAAGTCGGCAAACTGGCGCTGGCGGTCGAGCATCTCCTCGGTCGGGCCGCCGCCGCCGTCGCCGTAGCCGAAGGCGAGCAGGCTCTCGGGGAAGGCGTGCTTGCCGCGATAGTTCTTCCAGGTTTCCAGCGCGGCGCGGGCACCGATCTCGGCGTTGTAGCCGCCGATCGGGTTGTTGAAGGTGTGGGCCAGCACCCGCGACCCGTCGAGGCCCTCCCACCAGAAGAGGTCGTGGGGCATCGCGTTGGTCTCGGACCAGTTCACCTTGATGGTGAAGAAGTTCGCGACGCCGGCGAGCCGCAGGAGCTGCGGCAGCGCCGGCGAGAAGCCGAAGCAGTCGGGGAGCCAGCAGACGTCGTGGCGCGCGCCGAACATCCGCTCGAAGTAGCGCTGGCCGTAGAGGAGCTGGCGGACGAAGCTCTCGCCGGTCGGCATATTCGTATCCGGCTCGACCCACATGGCGCCGGTGGGCTCCCACTGGCCGGCGGCGACTTTTTCCTTGATGCGGGCGAGGAGGGCGGGGTCGTCCTCTTCGAGGAACGCGTAGAGCTGCGCCGTCGAGGCGTTGAAGACGAAGTCCGGATGGCGGTCCATCAGGGCGACCATCGTCGAGAAGGTGCGGTTGGCCTTGCGGCGGGTCTCGGCGAGCGGCCAGAGCCAGGCGAGGTCGATGTGGGCGTGGCCGGTGAGGGCGAGGGCGCCGTTCTGCGGGTAGCGGGATTTCAGCGCGCGCAGGCGGTCGACGAGGAAGGCGTGGGCCTTGGCGACGCTGGCGCGGTGGGGGTCGGCGAGGCCTGCCGGCGCGGTGCCGAGGTTCTTGGGGAGCTCCCAGATGCGCTGCGATTCGACGCTCCGGGCGATGCGGGCGACGTAGGTGAGGGTGGCGCTCGGCCAGTCGAGCATGGCGAGGGCGTCCTCGACGGCGGTGAGCATCGGGGGGACGGCCTCGTGGCCGGCGAGCTCGTGGGCGACATCGGCGACCTGGGTCACGAGGAGGACGAACTCGGCGAGGTCGGAATCGAGGCGGATCAGGCGGGCGCGGGCGAGGCTCGCCGCGCGGTGCGGGACGCCGAAGGGGAGGCGGGCGACGCAGGCGGCGGCGACGTCGAATTTCCGGGCCTCGAGCGGGAAGCGCTCGTGGTTGGGGTCGAGGCCGAAGGCTTCGCCGGTGCCGTCGGGGTAGGCGATGCGCAAGAGGCCCTCGCCGCCAAGGTCGACGTCGAGGCGGGTTTCATCAAGCGGCCAGTCGGCGGGGACCTCGACGCCGGCGAGCGCGAGCTCCACCACGCCCTCGCGGGTCGGCCAGGCGGCACCGTTGGCGTGCGCCTTGCCGTCGAAGGTCCAGCCCTCGAGCGGGCGCTCGGCCGCGACGGTCCAGAGCTCGAGCTCGGTCAGCCGCTTCCGGAGGCGGTCGATGCGTTGTTCGTTGGTCAGCGTCATCATGCGGTCCTTCAGCGTCGGCTTCGAGAGCAGGATGAAGGGAATGATGACCTGCGACCAGCCGAGGATCGCGGTAGGGCGGCACCATGACGACGAGGGGCGAGATCGTCTGGAGCGCCGGCAAGCCGACCACCTTTTGCCCCGGCCGAGAGCAAGCCTGTGCGCAAAGAAACCGGTTCGGCAACGCGCAATCGCGCCCTCGACGCGCGCGCCGATCCGTCGCATGCTCGGGCAGCGTCAAGCTCGGGAGGAGGCGACCATGGGCAGCGAACCGGCCGCGCTGGACAAGCGGCTCGAGAGCCTGCAGCGGGGAATTGATGCGGCGCGGGCCAAGCTCGCGGCGCGCGAGGACTTCGAGGACGACGAGGTCGGCGACGTGCTCGCGACGATCAACCGGGACTTCGATGCGGTGACCCACGAGGACGCGGAGGCGGCGCATGCCGCCTACGACCGGATCGAGGCGCGGCTCGCCGAGTTGCAGCCGCTGCTCGGGTCGCTGCCGCGGTAGCGGCCGTCAGACCGGGGGCGGCGGGTCTGCGAGCTGCCGCACCGCGGCGTCGGCGATCGGGTGGAGCGCGCCGCCTCGGGCGACATAGGCGACGATGGCGGTGCGCATGCGCGGTTCCCAGAAGCGCGCGATGTGGTCGGCCGTGGCGGCGATCGCCCGCGCCTCGCCCTGAACGGCGAGGTTGCGCGCGATCTGGTTCGCCATCAGCGCGAGCCTGTCAGCCTGCGGCGCGGACATCGCGGTCCTCCGTGGCGGCGAGCAGGATGCGCTCGGGCCGGGTGAAGATCTCGAAGCCGTCGTCGCGGGCGACGCCGACGACGGTGATGCCGGCGGCGTCGGCGGTGCGGAGCGCGAGCGCGGTCGGCGCCGAGACCGCGGCGACCACGGGGACGCCGAGGACGGCGGCCTTCTGCACCAGCTCGACCGAGAGGCGGCTCGTCATGACGAGGACGCCGGTGCGGGCGTCGGTGCCGGCGCGGGCGAGGGCGCCGGCGAGCTTGTCGAGGGCGTTGTGGCGGCCGACGTCCTCGCGGAGCGCGACGAGGCCGTCGGCGGAGGTCCAGAAGCCGGCGGCGTGCAGCGCGCGGGCCTCGCGGTTCAGCACCTGCGCCGGGCGGACCGAGGCGACCGCCGCGACGACGTCGGCGGTGGAGAACGCGCCGCCGGCGCCGACAGGCGGCAGGACGGGCAGTGCCGCGGCGAGGCTGTCGATGCCGCAGAGGCCGCAGCCCGTGGGGCCGAGCATCGCGCGGCGGCGGTCGGCGGCGCCGCGGCCGGCGCCCGGCGCGAGCCACATGCGCACTTCGATGCCGGCGTCGTGCTCGACGACCTCGAGCTCGCGGATGTCGGCCAGGGCGGCGATCTTGCCCTCGGTCAGGCTGAAGCCGACGGCGAAGTCCTCGAGATCGGCGGGGCTCGCCATCATGACAGCGTGGGTGGTGCCGTCGTAGACGAGTGCGACCGGCGCCTCCTCCGGGACGATGCGGGCGCCGGGGCTGCCGCGACCGCCGGCGACGCGGACCGTGGCGGCGCGGCGGAGGACGTCGGGCAAGCCGGCTACTCCGCCGCCTGCGGCGCGGCGATGCGCCGGCTGCGGGCGCTGAAGCCGGCGTAGTTCTCCTGCGCGTCGGTCGGGCCGTTCGAGGGGGTCACCTGCACGGCCGTCACCTTGTACTCGGGGCAGTTGGTGGCCCAGTCGGAGAAGTCGGTGGTGACGACGTTGGCGCGGGTCATCGGGTGGTGGAAGGTGGTGTAGACGACCCCCGGCGCGACGCGCTCGGTGATGAGCGCGCGCAGGCCGGTCTCGCCGGCGCGGCTCCTCACCGTGACCCAGCCGCCGTCGACGATGCCGCGCTGCTCGGCGTCGTGGGGGTGGATCTCGAGGCGGTCCTCGGTGTGCCAGAGGACGTTGTCGGTGCGGCGGGTCTGGGCGCCGACGTTGTACTGGCTGAGGATGCGCCCGGTCGTCAGGATCAGCGGGTAGCGCGGCCCGACCTTCTCGTCGGTCGGGACGTATTCGGTCAGCATGAAGCGGCCGAGGCCGCGGGTGAAGCTGTCGACGTGCATCACCGGGAAGCCGAGCGGGTGGTCGGCATCGCAGGGCCACTGGATCGAGCCCTCGGCGTCGAGCTTCCGGTAGGTGACGCCGGAGAAGGTGGGTGTCAGCAGCGCGATCTCGTCCATGATCTCGGACGGGTGCGAATAGTCCCAGGAGAGGCCGACGGCGCGGGCGAGGAGCTGGGTGACCTCCCAGTCGGCATAGCCGTTCTTGGGCGCCATGACCCGGCGGACACGCTGGATGCGGCGCTCGGCGTTGGTGAAGGTCCCGTCCTTCTCGAGGAAGGTGCAGCCGGGCAGGAAGACGTGGGCGTAGTTGGCGGTCTCGTTCAGGAACAGGTCCTGGACGACGACGCATTCCATCGCGGCGAGCCCGGCCGCGACGTGGGTCTGGTCGGGGTCGGACTGCAGGATGTCCTCGCCCTGGATGTAGAGCGCGCGGAAGGTCCCCTCGACGGCGGCGTCGAGCATGTTCGGGATGCGCAGGCCGGGCTCGGTGTCGAGGGTGCAGCCCCAGGCCTCCTCGAAGAGCGCGCGAGTGGCGCCGTCGGAGATGTGGCGGTAGCCGGCGAGCTCGTGCGGGAAGCTGCCCATGTCGCAGGCGCCCTGCACGTTGTTCTGGCCCCGGAGCGGGTTCACCCCAACGCCCGGGCGGCCGATGTTGCCGGTCGCCATCGCGAGGTTGGCGATCGCCATGACGGCGGTCGAGCCCTGGCTGTGCTCGGTGACGCCGAGGCCGTAGAAGATCGCCGCGTTGCCGCCGGTGGCGTAGAGCCGGCTCGCCGCGCGCACCAGCGGCGCGTCGACGCCGGTGTATTGCGCCATCGCCTCGGGCGCGTTCTTCGGGTCGGCGACGAAGGCGGCCCACTCGGCGAAGGCCTCGGGATCGCAGCGGTCGCGGACGAACCTCTCGTCCACCAGGCCCTCGGTGACGATGACATGCGCCATCGAAGTCAGCAGCGCGACGTTGGTGCCGGGCTTGAGCTGCAGGTGATAGGCGGCCCGGACGTGCGGCGAGCGGACGAGGTCGATCCGCCGCGGGTCGGCGACGATGAGCTTGGCGCCCTCGCGCAGCCGCTTCTTCATCCGGCTGGCGAAGACCGGGTGGCCGTCGGTGGGGTTGGCGCCGATGACGAGCATCACGTCGCAGGCCTCGATGCTGTCGAAGTCCTGCGTGCCGGCGCTTTCGCCGAAGGTGGCCTTCAGCCCGTAGCCGGTCGGCGAGTGGCAGACCCGGGCGCAGGTGTCGACGTTGTTCACGCCGAAGCCCTGCCGGATGAGCTTCTGCACGAGGAAGGTCTCCTCGTTGGTGCAGCGCGACGAGGTGATGCCGCCGACGGCCCCTGCCCCGTGCTCGGCCTGGATGCGGCGGAAGTCGCCGGCGACCCGCGCGATCGCCTCCTCCCAGGTCGTCTCGCGCCACGGGTCGGTGATCCGGTCGCGCACCATCGGGTTCAGGATGCGCTCGCGGTGCGTCGCGTAGCCGTAGGCGAAGCGGCCCTTGACGCAGGAATGCCCGCGGTTGGCCTTGCCGTCCTTCCACGGCAGCATCCGCACGACCTCCTCGCCGCGCATCTCGGCCTTGAACGCGCAGCCGACCCCGCAGTAGGCGCAGGTGGTGATCTTGGAATGCTCGGGTGCCCCGATCTCGACCAGCGCCTTCTCGGCGAGCGAACCGGTCGGACAGGCCTGCACGCAGGCGCCGCAGGACACGCATTCCGAGGCGAGGAAGCCCTCGTTCATCCCCGCGACGATGCGGCTGTCGAACCCCCGCCCTTCGACGGTCAGCGCAAAGGTCCCCTGCACTTCCTCGCAGGCCCGGACGCAGCGGTAGCAGACGATGCACTTGGCCGGGTCGTAGTCGAAGTATGGATTGGTGCCGTCCATCGCCATGTGGAGCGGATTTTCGGCGTCGAAACACTCCGCCGCGACATGGTTCGCCCCCGGCGCGAAGCGCACCTCGGTCAGCCCGACCGCCGCGGCCGCCGCCGGCATCGCCGAGAGGGCGCTTGCCGGGTCGGTCAGCGCATGGTCGGGGTGGTCGGAGGCATAGAGCTCCATCACCCCGCGGCGGAGGCGGGCGAGCTTCTCGGTCTGGGTATGGACGACCATGCCGGCGGCGACCGGCGTGGTGCAGGACGCGGGCGTGCCGGCGCGGCCCTCGATCTCGACGAGGCAGAGCCGGCAGGAGCCGAAGCTCGCGAGGCTGTCGGTGGCGCAGAGCTTCGGGATCTCGGTCCCGGCCTCCATGGCCGCGCGCATGATCGAGGTGCCGGCGGAAATCGTCACGGGCTCGCCGTCGATGGTGAGCGTCACCATCTCCCCGGCCTTGGCGGCGGGGGTGCCGAAGTCGATCTCGCGGATCAAAGTCATCGCGTTACTCCGCAGCGGTCGGGAGCGGGCTGGCGCCGCCGAAGTCCTCGGGGAAGTGGGTGAGCGCGCTCATCACCGGATATGGGGTGAAACCGCCCAAGGCACAGAGGGAGCCGAACTTCATCGTGTGGCAGAGGTCGGCGACGAGCTCGCGCATCGCCGCCGCGTCGTCGCCGGCGATCAGGCGGTCCATGGTCTCGCGGCCACGGACCGCGCCGATGCGGCAGGGGGTGCACTTGCCGCAGCTCTCGATGGCGCAGAAGTCGAAGGCGAAGCGCGCCTGCCGCGCCATGTCGACGGTGTCGTCGAAGACGACGATGCCGCCGTGGCCGATCAGGCCGTCGCGGGCGGCGAAGGCCTCGTAGTCGAAGGGCGTGTCGAAGAGCGCCGGCGGGAAGTAGGCGCCGAGCGGGCCGCCGACCTGGACGGCGCGGATCGGGCGGCCGGAGCGCGTCCCGCCGCCGATCGTTTCGACGATCTCGCCGAGCGTCAGCCCGAAGGCGGTCTCGTAGAGGCCGCCGTGCTTCACGTTGCCGGCGATCTGCAGCGGCATCGTCCCGCGCGAGCGGCCCATGCCGTAGTCGGCGTAGGCTTTCCCGCCCTCGGCGAGGATGAAGGGAATGGCTGCGAGAGACAGCACGTTGTTGATGACGGTCGGGCGGCCGAAGAGGCCCTGGTGGGCGGGCAGCGGCGGCTTGGCGCGGACGAGGCCCCGCTTGCCCTCGAGGCTGTCGAGCAGCGACGTCTCCTCGCCGCAGACGTAGGCGCCGGCGCCCTGGCGGACCTCGACGTGGAAGGACGAGGTCGTGCCGGCGATGCGGGCGCCGAGCATGCCGCCGGCCATGGCCTGCTCGATGGCGGCTTCGAGCGCGGCGATGGCGTGCGGGTATTCCGAGCGGACGTAGATGAAGCCGCGGGTGGCGCCCGTCGCCATGCCCGCGATCGCCATGCCCTCGATCAGGGCGAAGGGGTCGCCCTCCATGATCATCCGGTCGGCGAAGGTCCCACTGTCGCCCTCGTCGGCGTTGCAGACCACGTATTTCTGCGGCCCGGGGGCGTCGGCGACGGTCTTCCACTTGATGCCGGTCGGGAAGCCGGCGCCGCCGCGGCCGCGCAGGCCCGAGGCGGTGACTTCGGCGAGGATGTCGGCAGGCCCGAGCCGGGCCGCCCGCTCCAGGCCCTTCCAGCCGCCGTGCGCGGCGTAGTCGGCGCGCGACAGCGGGTCGGTCAGGCCGCAGCGGGCGAAGGTCAGGCGGGTCTGGCCGGCGAAGAAGGGGATGCGCCCGACGGGGCCCACGGCCTGCGGGTGCGCGATGCGGGCGGCGCCGCGGCCGTCGGCCAGCGCCATGACCAGGGCGACGGCGCCTTCGTGGTCGAGGGGGCCGAAGCCGTGGCGGACGCCGGCGTCCTCGACCTCGACCAGCGGCTCCAGCCAGAGCATGCCGCGCGAGCCGGTGCGGACGAGCTGGACGTCGATGCCGGCGCGGCGGGCGGTGCCGCGGATGGCGGCGGCGACGGCATCGGCGCCGCAGGCGACGGCGGCGGCGTCGCGGGGGACGAAGACGCGGATCATGCGAGCAGGCCGTCGACGACGGCGTCGAGCCGGGCCGGGTCGAGCCGGCCGACGACCTGGCCGTCGACCATCGCCGAGGGGCCGGTGGCGCAGAGGCCGAGGCAGTAGACCGCCTCGAGCGTCACGCCCTCGGGGCTCGTCGCACCGCAGGCGGTGCCGAGCCGCTCCTCGGCGCGGGCGACCAGCGCCTCGCAGCCGACCGACTGGCAGGCCTCGGCGCGGCAGAGCTTGAGGACGTGGCGGCCGGCGGGGGCATGGCGGAAGTCGTGGTAGAAGGTGACGACCCCCCAGACCTCGGCGCGCGACAGGTTGAGCGCCCGCGCGATCACCGGCACGGCGTCGCGCGGCACGAACCCCCAGGTCGCCTGCACGTCGTGCAGGATCGGCATGAGCGGCCCTTCGCGGCCGGCATGCCGCCCGACGATCGCCAGCGTCTCGTCCTCGCTCCACTCGGTGGTACGAGCCAATCCATCCTCCCCGGTCGTACTGCCGATCATCGGGCAGCCGGGGCCGGGGTTCAAGGGCGTTCCGCCCGGCCGGGATGGTCGGCCCAGGCCGTCAGAATTGCCCTCGTATTTCGTCCCTGGGCGTGCGAGCCCGGGTCGCACGCGAGCGGAGAGGACGCCGCGCCGCCACGGCGACCTCCCCCACGCGCTCGACGCCTTCGCGGAGGGGCTGACGATCGACCGCGACCGCCGCTGCCCGCCACGGGAAAGCGAGCCCGACATCGGCGATCATCCCGACGCCAGCCTCGCCTCACCGCGAGCCCCGGCCGCGCCGGGAGGGTGCGCTGACCCAACCTTCAGCTACAGGACGTCACGGGACACGATCGGATTTGTCGCCCCGACGCTTTCCAGTTCCTCGAAGCTCGAACGCTCGAAGCGCCCATGCCCCTCGATGTCGTCGAGCAGGCCCATCCAGAGCGATACGCACAGTCCGACCATGACCAGCAGGAAGGGCGCCGCGGCGAGGATCGAGGCCGTCTGCAGACCGCCGAGACCGCCCATGACAAGCAGCACGCATGCCGAGGCCCCCGCCAGGAGACCCCACATCACCACGATCGACGTCGGGGGATGCTGCGTTCCGCGAGAGGACAGCATGCCCATGACAACCGAAGCCGCATCCGCGCCCGAGACGAAGAAGACCGCGACCAGGAACATCGAGACGGTCGACGTGAGGGCGGTCGCCGGGTACTGCGCAAGCAAGGCGAACAGCGATACGGCCGCGCCCTTGTCGTTGACGGCCTCGACAAGACCGCCAGCCCCGAGAAGTTCGGAATAGAGCGCCGTACCGCCCATGATGCTGAACCAGACGAAGGTGACGGCGCTCGGGATGAGCAGGACCCCGATCACGAACTCCCGAATGGTGCGGCCACGGGAAATGCGGGCAATGAACACGCCAACGAAGGGCGCCCAGGAGATCCACCAGGCCCAGTAGAAGATGGTCCAGCCCGCGAGCCACTTGCCGTCACTGAAGGCGGCGGTGCGGAACGACATCGAAATCAGGTCGCTGAGGTAGTCGCCGAGCGATTCTGTGAGCGTGTCGAAGATGAACACGGTCGGCCCGATGATGGCCAGGAACAGGAGCAGCAGCGTCGCGACGACCATGTTCAGGTTGCTGAGGAACTGGACACCCTTGCCGACGCCGGACACGGCCGACAGGATGAAGACCACGGTCAGGACCGCGATGATGGTCAGCGCGATGGCGGAGGATTCACCTGTGTTCCACAGGAAGTTCATGCCGCTGTTGATCTGCTGCGCGCCGAGCCCGAGCGAGGTCGCGGTGCCGAACAGCGTAGCGATGATGGCCAGCGCGTCGATGGTCTTGCCGATCGGCCCATGGATGCGGTCGCCGATCAACGGATAGAAGGCGCTCGATACAAGGGTCGGGAGATTGCGCCGATAGCTGAAATAAGCGAGCGCAAGCCCCACAACCGCATAGATTGCCCACGGATGGAGCGCCCAATGGAAGTAGGAATACTGCATCGCGAGCAGCGCCGCTTCCTTGGTCTGCGGCTGGGCCAGCCCATGCGGCGGCGCGCCGAAGTGAGAAACCGGCTCTGCGACACCCCAGAACATCAGGCCGATGCCCATGCCAACGCTGAACATCATGCAGATCCAAGAGACGGTCGAGAATTCCGGTTCCTCGTCGTCTCGTCCGAGCTTGATCTTGCCGAACCGGCTCACAGCTAGGACGAAGGCGAGAATCAGAAAGAAGGCAGTAGAAGTGACGAAGCTCCAGCCGAAAGCCCGAATGACGCTATTCAGGGCGGCCGTCGTCACCGACGACAAACTTTCAGGGGCGACTGCACCCCACAGGAAAAATCCGCCGGTCACAAAAATAGCTGGCCAAAAGACACCAAAATCCACCTGTCGGCTGTCCGGTCTCATCCCGACACCTCCCCTTCATTGCAACGTTATTGATGAAGTTAACGACCGGCTTTTCTAAAGCGCAGTTTCTGGGGCGATGGCCAGAGCGGTCCGCGCCATCTCTTTGGCGAAACTGCGACGCAATGACTGTCCCATGTGCGACATTCCGTCTCCGGAAAACGTCACGTGGCGGCGAGGTGCAGCGTTAAAATAGAGTTAAACGTGCAAGGAATAGTCCTCTAAAGGCAATGGGTTGGCATTGCCCGATACCTCCGAGCGAGGGCCCGCGTCACGCCGGCGCGGCCCCTCGCTCGCCCGATGATCCGGCGTCACACGATCTCGCGCACGTCCGTCAGCCGCCCGGTGATAGCGGCAGCGGCGGCCATCGCGGGCGAGAGCAGATGGGTGCGGCCGCCGCGGCCCTGGCGGCCCTCGAAGTTGCGGTTGGAGGTGGAGGCGCAGCGCTCGCCGGGGGCGAGCTGGTCGGGGTTCATGCCGAGGCACATGGAGCAGCCGGCCATGCGCCAGTCGAAGCCCGCCTCGATCAGCTTCTGGGCGATGCCCTCGGCCTCGGCCTGGGCGCGGACGAGGCCGGAGCCCGGCACGATCATCGCGCGGATGCCATCCTTGACGCGGCGGCCCTCCATGATGCGGGCGACCTCGCGCAGGTCCTCGATGCGGCCATTGGTGCAGGACCCGATGAAGACCGTGTCGATGGCGATGTCCTGCAGCCGGGTGCCCGGGGTCAGGCCCATGTACTCGAGCGAGCGGCGGGCGGCGTCGACCTTGCCGCCCTTGAAGTCCTCGGGGCGCGGCACGACACCGGTGATCGGCAGCACGTCCTCGGGGGAGGTCCCCCAGGTGACGACCGGGGCGATGTCGGCGGCGTCGAGGACCACCTCGCGGTCGAAGTGGGCGCCTTCGTCAGTGAAGAGCGTGTGCCAATGGGCCTCGGCCATCTCCCAGGCGCCGCCCTTCGGCGCATGGGGGCGGCCCTTGACGTAGGCGAAGGTCTTCGCGTCCGGCGCGATCAGCCCGGCGCGGGCACCGCCCTCGATCGCCATGTTGCAGACGGTCATCCGGCCTTCCATGGAGAGTTCGCGGATCGCCTCGCCCATGTACTCGATGACGTGCCCGTTGCCGCCGGCGGTGCCGGTCGCGCCGATGATCGACAGCGTGATGTCCTTCGCCGTCACACCGGGGCCGAGGGAGCCCTTCACCTCGACCTTCATGTTCTTCGACTTCTTCTGGATCAGCGTCTGGGTCGCGAGGACGTGCTCAACCTCGGAGGTCCCGATCCCGTGCGCCAGCGCGCCGAAGGCGCCGTGGGTCGCGGTATGGCTGTCGCCGCAGACGATGGTCATGCCGGGCTGGGTCAGGCCCTGCTCGGGGCCGATGATGTGCACGATGCCCTGCCGGACGTCGGCGACGTCGTAGATCTCGATGCCGAAGTCGCGGGCGTTCTGCCGCAGGGTCTCGACCTGGATGCGGCTCTCCTCGTTCTCGATCCCCTTGGCGCGGTTCACGTCGGTCGGGACGTTGTGGTCGGGGACGGCGACGGTCTTCTCGGGCGCGCGCACCGGGCGGCCGGCCATGCGCAGGCCCTCGAAGGCCTGCGGGCTCGTCACTTCGTGCACGAGGTGGCGGTCGATGTAGAGCAGGCTGGTGCCGTCGGGCGCCTCGTGCACCAGATGGGCGTCCCAGATCTTGTCGTAGAGGGTCTTCGGAGCGGGCATGTCTTCCTCCGGGAAGGACGGTTTCGCGAGGACGGGCGAGCGGGGGCGCCGTCAGGCGCCCGCGAACAGCCCGACGACCTGCCCGTGGAAGCGCCAGGGCAGGCGGGCGCGATCGTCCATGTCGAAGATCCGTCGCATTTGCGCGTCCAGATACGCTCGAATCGCCGGTGCGACAAGGGTCGGGCGGTCAGACGTCCGGCGCGGCCGGAAGCCGGCATATCGGTACCGGCCGGGACAGGTCACGGAGTGCCGTCGGATTACCTGGCGGAGCCCTGATCGGCCTCGCGCGCACGCGCCCGATAGGGGGCCAGGCCGGCTCGGGCGAGGGCGTCGGCACGCTCGTTTTCCGGGTGGCCGGCGTGGCCCTTGACCCACTCCCAGGCGATCCGGTGGCGGGACGCGGCGGCGTCGAGGCGCTGCCAGAGGTCGGCGTTCTTCACCGGCTTCTTCTCGGCGGTCAGCCAGCCGTTGCGCTTCCAGCCGTGAATCCATCGGGTTACCCCGTCGCGCAGGTAGGCGCTGTCGGTGACGATGGCGAGCGTCGACGGCCGGTCGAGGGCTTCGAGGGCGGCGATCGCCGCCATCAGCTCCATGCGGTTGTTGGTGGTGAGGGCCTCGCCGCCGGAGAGCTCGCGCTCGCGGACGACGCGGGCGCCGTCGCGGGCGACGAGCACCACGCCCCAGCCGCCGGGGCCGGGATTGCCCGAACAGGCGCCGTCGGTGTAGGCGAAAATCTCGGGCACCGGCCGTCAGGCGACCTTGGAGCGCAGGATGCGCGGGACCTTGAACTCGACGTTCTCCTGCGCGGTCTCGACCAGCTTTTCGAGCACGTCGTAGCGGGCGCGGAAGGCGGCGATGACCTCCTCGACCAGCACCTCGGGCGCCGAGGCGCCGGCGGTGATGCCGACGGCGCGGGCGCCCGAAAGCGCGCGCCAGTCGATCTCGGCGGCGCGCTGGACGAGCTGGGAATAGGTGCAGCCGGCGCGGCGGCCGACCTCGACAAGCCTTTGGGAATTCGAGGAATTCGGCGCGCCGATCACCAGCAGCGCGTCGATCGCCGGGGCCATCGCCTTGACCGCTTCCTGGCGGTTGGTGGTGGCGTAGCAGATGTCCTCCTTGTGCGGCCCGACGATCAGCGGGAAGCGGGCGCGAAGGGCGGCGACGACCTCGGCGGTGTCGTCGACCGAGAGCGTGGTCTGGGTGATATAGGCGAGCCGCTCCGGGTCGCGCGGCGCCAGAACGGCGACGTCGGCCGGGGTCTCGACCAGCAGCACCGCCTCGGGGGGCAGCTGGCCCATGGTGCCGATGACCTCGGGGTGACCGGCGTGGCCGATCATCACCATCTGCAGGCCGTTCTGGTGGTGGCGCGCGGCCTCGATATGGACCTTTGAGACCAGCGGGCAGGTAGCGTCGATATACAAGATGTTGCGGGCCTCGGCCTCGGCGGGCACGGATTTGGGAACGCCGTGGGCGGAGAAGACCACCGGACGGTCGGGCGGGCAGTCGGCGAGCTCCTCGACGAAGACAGCCCCCTTGGCCTTGAGCCCGTCGACGACGAAGCGGTTGTGGACGATCTCGTGGCGCACGTAGACCGGCGCGCCCCACTTCTCCAGCGCCATCTCGACGATCTTGATCGCCCGGTCGACCCCGGCGCAGAAGCCGCGCGGGGCGGCGAGGTAGAGGGTCAGGGGCTCGGGCATCTGCCGGGGAGGTAGCACGGGGGAACGGGGAGGGGAAGCGGGTATTCCGGCGGGATCGGTTTGGCGCGGGATTTCAAAGCTTAACGGGGAATCGCTGGACGTACATCTCATGTACAACGCGTGTACATCCTAGGTACCTGCAATCGCGCCGGCACCGGAATGTTAACGGGTGGCGGGCGCCCGAACTTCAGGCCTCGAACTCGGCGATCACCGGGACGTGGTCGCTCGGGCTTTCCCAGCCGCGGACGTGGCGGGCGATGCGGCTGCCGCCCGAGCGGGCCGCGAGGTCGGGGGTCGCCCAGACGTGGTCGAGGCGGCGGCCCTTGTCGGCCGCCTGCCAGTCGGGTGCGCGGTAGGACCACCAGGAGTAGAGCCGCCCGTCGGGGATATGTGCGCGGGTCACGTCGACCCAGCCGCCGGCGCCCTGCATCGCCGCCATCGCCGCGACCTCGACCGGCGTGTGCGAGACGACCTTCAGGAGCCGCTTGTGGTTCCAGACGTCGTCCTCGCGCGGCGCGACGTTGAGGTCGCCGACCAGGATCGCCCGCTCGGGCGGCGCGTCGGCGAACCAGGCGCCGAGCTCGGCCATGAAGTCGAGCTTGTGGCGGAACTTCGGGTTCAGCGCCGGGTCCGGCAGGTCGCCGCCCGCCGGGACGTAGAGGTTGTGGACGACGGTTCCCGACGGCAGCCGCGCCGCCACGTGGCGGGCGTCTCCGCGGGTGCAGAAGTCGCGGTGGGCGACCTCGGCCAGCGGCAGCCGCGACAGGATCGCGACGCCGTTGTAGGCCTTCTCGCCCCGCGCCACCCAATGCACGTAGCCGAGCGACCGGTAGCTGCCGAGCGGCAACAGCTCGACCGGCGACTTCGTCTCCTGGAGGCAGAGCACATCCGGCCCCTCCTCGCGCAGGAAACGAGCGACGGTCTCGGCGCGATGGCGCAGCGAGTTGATGTTCCAGGTCGCGACGGTGACGGTCACGGCTCCCGCCTTACCGCGCCCGTTCGCGGGCTGCCAGCCCCGCTGTCCCGGCACCGCGGGCGCCGCGAAGCGGGTTGGGCCCAATTCCTTCCTTCTGCTTTCTGCCCTTACCCATCGGGCAGGTTCCCCTCGCCCTGGGGCGAGGGGGAAGGGGGAGTGGGGAAAACGCGCGCAACGGCGCGCAGGGGCCCCGCGCCTTGCGCGGGGAGAACGGACTCCGGAGCGCAAAGGCGCTCCGACCGCCCACTGCCGCTCGCGCGACGCAGAGGCGGCGCCAGCCGCCGACGGCGGAGGGGGGCTCGATGCCCCCCGACGCCGGGTCCCTCAGGGCACCAGCCGGTAGCCGCCGGGCTCGGTGACGAGGATGCGGGCGTTGCCGGGGTCGGCCTCGATCTTCTGCCGCAGCCGGTAGATGTGGGTCTCGAGCGTGTGCGTCGTCACGCCGGCGTTGTAGCCCCAGACCTCGTGCAGGAGCACGTCGCGCGGCACCACCGACGCGCCGGCGCGATAGAGGTACTTCAGGATGTTGGTTTCCTTCTCGGTCAGCCGGATCTTCTTCTCGTGCTCGTCGAGGAGCAGCTTCGACGACGGGCGGAAGCTGTAGGGGCCGACGCCGAAGACCGCGTCCTCGGACTGCTCGTGCTGGCGGAGCTGGGCGCGGATGCGCGCGAGCAGCACCGGCAGCCGGAAGGGCTTCGCGACGTAGTCGTTGGCGCCGGCGTCCAGCCCGTGGATCTGGTCGCTGTCGCTGGCGTGGCCGGTCAGCATGATGACCGGGCATTTCACGTTCTGCTTGCGCAGCAGCCGGCAGAGCTCGCGCCCGTCCATGTCGGGCAGGCCGACGTCGAGGAGGACGAGGTCGTAGGCCTGCTCCTTCGCCCGCGCCAGGCCCTCGGCGCCGTCCGAGGCCTCGAAGACGTCGAACTCCTCGGTCTGCACCAGCTGGTCCGCCAGCGCCTCGCGCAGGTCGGGATCGTCGTCGACCATCAGGATCTTCTTCACCGCGGCCATCGTGCCCTCCTTTTTTCGCCGGACTGTTGGTTTCCTCGGCTTCCCGCAATACTTCTGTCGGTGGCTCACGGCAGTGTGTCCGCGGCGCGGCGTTTGTTTCAGCGTCCCGCGGGCGGCGGTCCTGGCCGTGGCGTTGGGGAGGGAGCGGATGAGCCTCGGGCTGTCGCCGCTGGAGCGGCTGGCGCGGGCGCGCGCCGACCTGCGCATGGGCGCGGCGGTGGCGCTGCGCGACCCCGACGGGGCGGCGCTGGTGCTGGCGGCCGAAACCGCGACGCCCGAGCGGCTCGCGGACCTGCGCCGCCTCGGGCCGGCGGATCTCGCGCTCACCGGCTGGCGCGCCGAGACGCTGAAGGCGCGCGCCTACGACGGCGACCTCGCCCGCGTGGCGCTGCCGGCCGACGCCGATCTGGCCTGGGTCAAGGCGACCGCCGATCCGGCGACCGATCTCGAGTGGCCGATGAAGGGGCCGTATCTGAGCCGCCGCGGCGGCGGCGCGGCGCTGCACCGGGCGGCGATCGCCCTCTGCAAGGCGGCGCACCTCCTGCCGTCGGCGGTCGTCGTGCCGCTGCCGGTCGCCGATGCCGAGGCCATCGCCGAGGCCGACCGGCTGACCGTCGTCGACATCTGCGACGTGCCGGCCGACGCGGCACCCCCGCGCATGGTCGAGGTGGCCGGCGCGCGCGTGCCGCTCGAGGCCTCCGAGGCCGGCCGCGTCCGGGTCTTCCGGCCGCGCGACGGGGGCGAGGAGCATTATGCCGTCACGATCGGCAGCCCCGACCGGCATTCCCCGGTGCTCTGCCGGTTGCATTCGGCCTGCTTCACCGGCGACCTGCTCGGCAGCCTGAAGTGCGACTGCGGCCCGCAGCTGCACGCGGCGCTCGAGCAGATCGGCGCCGAGGGATCGGGGGTGCTGCTCTACCTGAACCAGGAGGGGCGCGGGATCGGGCTCGCCAACAAGATGCGCGCCTACGCCTTGCAGGACCAGGGGTTCGACACCGTCGAGGCCAACCACCGGCTCGGCTTCGAGGACGACGAGCGCGACTTCCGCATCGGCGCCGACATCCTGCGCAGCCTCGGCTTCGCCCGGGTCCGGCTGATGACCAACAACCCGAAGAAGGTCGAGATGATGCGGAACTGCGGCATCGAGGTGGTCGAGCGGGTGCCGCTCAAGGTCGGCCGGACGCGCTTCAATGCCGGCTACCTGCGCACCAAGGCGGCGAAGAGCGGGCACCTCCTGTGACCCACGACCTGGTCGTCGGGCCGTGGGGCGCGCGCTTCGCCGGCCGGCGCTTTCCCTGCTCGACCGGCCGCGGCGGCGTCGGGGTCAAGCGCGGCGAGGGCGACCGGGTCACGCCGGTCGGCCGGCACCGGATCGAGGCGGTGCTCTGGCGCCCCGACCACGGGCGCGCGCCGCGGCTCGGGGGCGGGCTCGCCGCGTCGGCGATCGGGCCGCGCGACGGCTGGTCCGACGACCCGGCCGACCCCGCCTACAACGGCCGCGTGCGGCGCCCCTGGCCGTTCCGGCACGAGGCGCTCCGCCGCCGCGACCGGCTCTACGACATCGTGGCGGTGCTCGACTTCAACCGGCATCCGGCGGTGCCGGGCAAGGGCAGCGCGATCTTCCTGCACCTGTGGCGCGGGCCGCGGCGGCCGACCGCCGGCTGCATCGCCTTTCGCCGTCGCGACCTCGAGTGGATCCTCGCGCGCTGGAATCCGCGGCGGCGCGTCGTCGTCACCGGCTGGGCCCGGGGGGCGTGAGCTGAGCTTCGGCCCCTTCCTCGCGCGGCAACGCTCTCGATGAGCACGGCCGGGGACAACGGCGATACCGGGATGTCCAGAAGGCGGATCAGCCGGATCCCGTGCGAATCGGCGATCGCCTTCCGGGGTCACTGGGCGGCTGGCTTCGCGGCGAGGGCGGCCGCGCGCATCTCGGAGAGGGTCTGCCGCGGCGTCAGCGCCTCGGGAGAGACGTCGAGGTCGAGGACGGCGCCGGATTTCGAGGCGAGCGCGCGGGCGAAGGCGGCGGGGAAGTCGCCGGTGGCCGCGACGCGCTCGGCGTGGAAGCCGTAGGCCTTGGCGAGGGCGGCGAAGTCGGGGTTCACCATCGTCGTGCCCGAGACCCGGCCCGGGTAGGTCCGCTCCTGATGGGCGCGGATCGTGCCATAGATGCCGTTGTTGACGATCAGCACGATCGGCTGGGCGCCGGCCTGCGCCGCGGTGGCGAGCTCCTGGGAGGTCATCTGGAAGTCGCCGTCGCCGGCGAAGCAGACGACCACCCGCTCCGGGCAGGCGGCCTTGGCGGCGATCGCCGCCGGCAGGCCGTAGCCCATGGCACCCGACTGCGGTGCAAGGAGGCGGGCGTTGGGCCCGAACTTGAAGAACTTGTTCGGCCAGACGGTGAAGTTGCCGGCGCCGTTGGTCAGGATGGCGTCAGGGGGCAGGACGTCGCGCAGGTGCGCGGTCACCTGCGCCATGTCGACCGGCGACGGCTGCGGCGGGGCGGCGAAGCCGGCCTCCCAGTCGGCCCGGGCCGCTGCGCGCCATGCGGCCCAGGCGCCCTCGACCGGCCGGAGCGCGGCGGCGAAGGCGTTCGGGCCGGCGTGGATGCCGAGGGCCGGCTGGTAGACCTTGCCGATCTCGCGGTCGGAGCCGTGGACGTGGACGAGGGTCTGCGCCGGGACCGGGACCGCGAGCAGCGTGTAGCCGTCGGTCGTCATCTCGCCGAAGCGGGTGTTGATCGCGAGGATCACGTCGGCGTCGCGGACCAGCCGCCTGACGTGCGCGGGCATGCCGACGCCGGCCTCGCCGGCGTAGGCCGGCGAGAAGTTGTCGAACCGGTCGTTGCAGCGGAAGCCCACGACCACCGGGATGTCGGAGGCCTCGGCCCAGGCCTGCAGCGCGTGGCGGCCGGCCTCGGTCCAGTTGGCGCCGGCGGTCAGCACCAGGGGCCGCTGCGCCTTGCCGATCAGCGCCAGCGCGTCGGCCATCGCCGCGGCGGCGGGCGCGGGCTCGGGGATTTTCGCGGGGCCGGCCAGCGGGGGCGCGGCGGTCGTCGCGGTCAGCATGTCCTCGGGGAGCGCGACCACCACCGGGCCGGGCCGGCCGGTCGTGGCGGTCGTCCAGGCGCGGGCGAGGAACTCGGGGATGCGGGCGGGGTCGTCGATCTCGACCGCCCATTTCGCCATCGTGCCGAAGACGGCGCGGTGGTCGAGCTCCTGGAACGCCTCGCGGCCGCGCATGCCGGTGCCGACCTGGCCGACGAGGAGCAGCATCGGCACGCTGTCCTGCATCGCGGCATGGACGCCGATCGCAGCGTTGGTGGCGCCGGGGCCCCGGGTCACGAAGCAGATGCCCGGGCTGCCGGTCAGCTTGCCCCAGGCGGCCGCCATGAAGGCGGCGCCGCCCTCGTTGCGGCAGACGACGAAGTCGAGCCGGCCGCGGGTGTCGTGCAGCGCGTCGAGGACGGCGAGATAGCTCTCGCCGGGCACGCCGAAGCCCTTGGTCGCCCCGAGCGCGACCAGGCACTCGACCAGCAGCTGCCCTCCGTTGCGCATCCCGAAGCCCTTCCGACGACCGCGACCGCGTGCGATCCTGACCGCAAAGCGGCCGGGGAGAAATCGGGAAAACTGCGCCGGCGGCCAGCAGGTCGCGGCTCGCGGCGGAACGATGGCGGAGCTGGCGCCCGATTGCGGGCCGCGTGCCGCGGTTTACAACCCAGCGGCAGGCAATTATCTCCGGTGAATGGGCAGCGCGGGGGGATCGGCTTGCCGGATCCGTTGGTCGGCATCGTCATGGGCAGCCAGTCCGACTGGGAGACGCTCAGGGCGGCCGCGGACGTCCTGAAGGCGCTGGAGGTGCCGCACGAGGTGCGGATCGTCTCGGCGCACCGGACGCCCGACCGGCTCTTCGACTATGCCGGGGCGGCGGCGGGGCGGGGGCTCCGGGCGATCGTCGCCGGGGCTGGCGGGGCGGCGCACCTGCCGGGAATGCTCGCGGCCAAGACGCGGCTGCCGGTGCTGGGCGTGCCGGTGCCGACCGGCAGCCTCTCGGGGCTCGATTCGCTGCTGTCGATCGTCCAGATGCCCAAGGGCATCCCGGTCGGGACGCTGGCGATCGGCCGCGCCGGCGCCGCGAACGCCGGGCTGCTGGCGGCGGCGATGCTGGCGACGACCGACGCCGCCCTCGCCGAGCGGCTGGAGGCCTGGCGGGCGGCGCAGACCGCGGCGGTGGCGGACGCCCCCGATGACGCCTGAGCCGCTGCCGCCCGGGAGCCGCATCGGCATCCTCGGCGGCGGCCAGCTCGGGCGGATGCTGGCGATGGCCGCTGCCCGGCTCGGGATGCGCACCCACGTCTTCGAGCCCGGCGAGGACCCGCCGGCGGCGCAGGTGGCGAACGCCGTGTCCCGGGCCGGCTACGACGACCTCGCGGCGCTCAGGGCGTTCGGCACGGCCGTCGACGTCGTCACCTACGAGTTCGAGAACGTCGCACTCGCCGCTGTCGACGCCCTCGCGCCGCTCGTCCCGGTCCGGCCCGGCCGCCGCGCGCTCGAGGTCGCGCAGGACCGGCTCGCCGAGAAGGAGTTCCTGCGCGGCCTCGGCCTCGCGACGGCACCCTTCGCAGCCGTCGACGGCCCCGAGGCCTTGTCCGACGCGATGGCCCGGCTCGGGGCGCCCGCGATCCTGAAGACCCGCCGCTTCGGCTACGACGGCAAGGGCCAGGTGCGGCTCGACGCCGGCGCCTCCGCCGCCGAGGCCTGGATCGCGGTCGGCGCGGCGCCCTCCGTCCTCGAGGGCTTCGTCGACTTCGAGCGCGAGATCTCGGTGATCGCCGCCCGCGGCATCGACGGCACCGTCGCCGCCTTCGACCCGGGCGAGAACGAGCACCGCGACGGCATCCTCTGGCGCACCCGCGTCCCGGCGGCGGTGCCCGCGCGGACGGCGCAGGACGCGGTGCTTCTCGCCGGCCGCATCCTCAACGCCCTCGACTACGTCGGCGTGATCGGCGTCGAGCTCTTCGTCACCGGCGCGGGGCTCGTCGTCAACGAGATCGCGCCGCGCGTCCACAACTCGGGCCACTGGACCGAGGCAGCCTGCCTGATCGACCAGTTCGAGCAGCACGTCCGCGCGATCTGCGGCTGGCCGCTCGGCGACGGCGCGCGCCACTCGGACGCCGAGATGCTCAACCTGATCGGCGATGCGGCGGCCGACGCCCCGTCGATCCGCGGCGCGCGGCTGCAGCTCTACGGCAAGGCCGAGGCGCGGCCCGGCCGCAAGATGGGGCACCTGACCCGCATCTCCCAGCGGCGGCCATGAGCCCCCGCCTCGCCGTCCGCGCGGTCATCCTCGACCGCGGCCGCCTCCTCCTGGTCAACGCCTACCCCGGCGATGCCAGCGACCTCTGGTGCGCGCCCGGCGGCGGCGCCGAGCCCGGGACGAGCCTCGCCGCGAACCTCGTCCGCGAGGTCCAGGAGGAGACCGGCCTCGCGATCCGCCCCGGGCGGCTCCTCGGCGTCGCCGAGTTCCACAACCCCGAGACCGGCTTCCACCAGGTCGACCTGCTCTACCGCGCCCGCCTGCTCGCACCGCCCGAGGCGTCGGTGCTGCGCGACCCGGCGGCCGTGGTCAACCGGCTGCGCTGGGCGACCCCGGACGAGGTCGCCACGCTGCGGGTCAAGCCCGACATCCTGCCGCGCCTCGCCTTCAGCACGCCGCGCGGGATCCTGCACGACCCGCGGCTGGAGGTGATGGTGCCGTGACGGGTCAGGCGTAGACCGACTCGCGGCCGAAGTGCCGGGTCAGCAGGTAGTAGAAGACCGCGCGGTACTTGTTGCGGTTCGACCGCCCGTAGGTGTCGAGCGCCTTGTCGATGCCCGCGGTCAGCTCGGGACCGTCGGCCAGCCCGAGCTTCTTCATCAGGAAGCTCTTGCGGACCCGGTCGAGCTCGGCGGCGTCGCTGCCCGCGACGGTCGCGGCGTCGTCGCGGTAGATCGCCGGCCCGAGCCCGATCGCCACCTTCTTCAGGAGCTCCATGTCCGGGGTGACCCCGCACTTCTGCTGCAGTTCGCCCGCATAGAGGGCGATCAGGTCGTCGCGTCGGCTCATCGTCTGTCCTCCCAGCCGCCCATCCGCACCGGCCCGGGCGCGTGCCGCCAGCATGGCGCGCCACGCGCGACGGAGCAAGCGCCGGGCGAAGCCGCGCCTCCGAGCCCGCCCTTTGCCGTTGCCTTTCGCCTGGCGCGCGACTAAATGCCGGCGCGATCCCCCCAAGGAAAACCCCGATGGACATCCGCAACATCGCGATCATCGCGCACGTCGACCATGGCAAGACGACGCTCGTCGACGCGCTCCTGAAGCAGTCGGGGACCTTCCGCGAGAACCAGGCCACCGTCGAGCGCGCCCTCGATTCCAACGACCTCGAGCGCGAGCGCGGCATCACCATCCTGGCGAAGTCGACCTCGGTCGAGTGGCGCGGCCACCGCATCAACATCGTCGACACCCCCGGCCACGCCGACTTCGGCGGCGAGGTCGAGCGCATCCTCGGGATGGTCGACGGCGTGCTGCTGCTGGTCGACGCCGCCGAAGGCCCGATGCCACAGACCAAGTTCGTGACGTCGAAGGCGCTCGCGCTCGGCCTGCGCCCGATCGTCGTCGTCAACAAGGTCGACCGCCCCGACGCCGAGCCCGACCGGGCGCTGAACGAGGTCTTCGACCTCTTCGTGACCCTCGACGCCGACGAGCGCCAGCTCGACTTCCCGCACCTCTACGCCTCCGGCCGCGCCGGCTGGGCCGACGCCGAGCTCGACGGGCCGCGCAGGAACCTCGACGCCCTCTTCGAGACCATCCTCCGCCACGTCCCCGCGCCGGCGCAGCTCGAACGGCTCGGCGACCCCTTCTCGATGCTGGCGACGACGCTGGCCGCCGACCCCTTCCTCGGCCGGCTGCTCACCGGCCGGGTCGAGAGCGGCGCGGTCCGCACCGGCCAGACCGTGCATGCCCTCGACCGGACGGGCCGCGAGATCGAGCGGTTCCGCGTCTCGCGCATCCTCGCCTTCCGCGGCCTGACCCGGCAGCCGATCGAGACCGCCGAGGCCGGCGACATCGTCAGCCTGGCCGGCATGTCGCGCGCCACAGTCGCCGACACGATCGCCGACCCGGCAGTCTCGGAGGCGATCCCGGCCCAGCCGATCGACCCGCCGACGATCAGCGTCACCTTCGCCATCAACGACTCGCCCCTGGCGGGGCGCGACGGCGACAAGGTGCAGTCCCGGGTCATCCGCGAGCGGCTGATGCGCGAGGCGGAGTCGAACGTGGCGATCCGTGTCGCCGACACGCCCGGCGGCGACGCCTTCGAGGTGTCGGGCCGCGGCGAGCTGCAGATGGGCGTGCTGATCGAGAACATGCGCCGCGAGGGCTTCGAGCTGTCGGTGTCGCGCCCGCGCGTCCTCTTCCGGGAGGAAGGGGCCAGCGGCTGGAGCCGGTCGAGGAAGTCACCATCGACGTCGACGAGGAGTTCGCCGGCGTCGTCGTCGACAAGCTCTCGATGCGCAAGGGCGAGCTGGTCGAGATGCGCACCGGCCAGGGCGGCAAGACCCGCATCGTCGCGCACGTGCCGTCGCGGGGCCTGATCGGCTACCATGGCGAGTTCCTCACCGACACCCGCGGCACCGGCGTCCTCAACCGCGTCTTCCACGCCTGGTCGCCCTACAAGGGCCCGGTTCCCGGCCGCCGCAACGGCGTGCTGGTCTCGCTCGAGTCCGGCGTCAGCGTCCCTTACGCCATCTTCAACCTCGAGGACCGCGGCCGCTTCTTCATCGGCGCCGGCGAGCAGGTCTACACCGGCATGATCCTCGGCGAGCACAGCCGCGACAACGACCTGGACGTGAACCCGCTGAAGGGCAAGAAGCTCACCAACATCCGCGCCGCCGGCAAGGACGAGGCCGTCGTCCTGACCACCCCCTGGCGCCCGACGCTGGAGCAGGCGATCGCCTATATCGCGGACGACGAGCTCGTGGAGGTGACGCCGCGCCACATCCGCCTGCGCAAGCGCCATCTCGATCCGCTCGACCGCAAGCGGCAGGCGCGGCAGGCGGCGTCCTGACCGTTTTCGGTTCCGCAACCGCAGGATTCGCATTTTGCGAGGCGCATTCGCAATTCACGGCAAAGTTGAGTCGCCCTTTCGGAAATGGGAAATCAGTCGCCTTCTGATTGTGGCGGGATTTACCTTCGTTACCGGCTTATTACCGCCGATTGAGCGCTGGCGGGCCGCGACAGCTAGGGTGAGAGCGCTTGGCATGGTATGTGCATGTTACCGGTCAGTGAACAGCAGCGAGTGAAAGGCGGAGGCCGAAAAATGAAGCACCCCGTGGATGTGCATGTCGGCAAGCGGGTTCGTCACCGCCGGTGGATGGTCGGGATGACGCAGCAGCAGCTCGGCGACATCGTCGGCATCAAGTTCCAGCAGATCCAGAAGTACGAGACCGGGATGAACCGGATCAGCGCTTCCCGGCTCTGGGACATCGCCCAGGCGCTCGACGTGTCGATCAGCTTCTTCTTCGAGGGCTTCGAGGGCGAGGCGGATGCCGCCGCGCCGGCCGCGGCCGCCGAGCGCGGGGATCTCCTCGCCGACAAGGAGGCGCTGGAGTTGGTGCGCTCCTACTACGCGATCCCGGAGGCGCAGCGCCGCCGGCTGTTCGATCTCGCCCGCGTCCTCAGCGACGTGGCCTGATTCAAGGGAGGGTCGGGGCGGCCGCACCGGCGGCTGCCCCGTTCTCAGCCGGCGACCGCCGCCGACCGCGCGGCCGGCTCGGACAGCCGCCCCAGGAAGCCGTCGACCCGGCGCCAGACCTCGGCCGTCAGTTCGGCGCGTTCCATGAAGATTTCGTGGCGCCCGCCCGCGAGCTCGACCAGTTCGCCGCGCGGCAGCCGGCGCGCGACGCGCCGCACGTCCTCCGGCGCAACCACCACCTCCGCACTCCCGAGCAGCACCAGCGCCGGCGTGCCGGGCATGGCGCCCGCCGCCACCTGCCGCGCCTCGCGCAGCGCCGAGCCCGTCCAGGCGAGGCTCGGGCCTCCGAGCGCCAGCTCCGGGTGGCGGACGAGCTGGCCCTGGCACCAGCGGAAGGCCTCGGGATCGGAGGTCAGCACGTTGCCCGCGAAGGGCAGCGCCGGCGGGCGGCGGGTCCCCGGCATCGGGCGGTCGCCGAGGCCGACCCGGCCGGCCACCGCGGACAGCGTGCCGGCGATGCCGCGGGTCAGCGCCCGCAGGTGCAGCCCCCACATCGGGGCGGAGAAGACCCCGCCGGCGAGCTCGCCGTGCTCGACCAGCGCACGCAGCGCGATGCAGCCGCCCATCGAGTGGGCGACGAGGAACCGCGGCGACGGCAGGTCGAGCGCGTCCGCGAGCTCGAGCAGCGCCGCGACGTCGAGCTGGTAGTCGGCGAAGTCGCGCACGTGGCCGAGCATCGCGTTCCGCGGATGCCGGTCCGACAGCCCTGCCCGCGCCAGTCGATCACCGCCACCGCCAGCCCGCGCCGGACGAGGCTCGCCCGCGACCCGGCCGTACTTCTCGGCGAACTCGGTGCGGCCGGGGAAGACCAGCGCCGTGCCCGCGCGCCGCCGCGCCAGGTCACCGCCCTGAGCCGGGTGCCGTCGGCGGCGGTCAGCCACCAGCCCTCGCCGCCGGGCGGCGCGTCGGCGACCTCGGCGTCGAACGGCGCGCCCGGGGTCATCCGAGCAGGCTGCCGAGCTTCATGGCGAGTCCCATGTCGCCCTCGACGCGGAGCTGACCGCCCATGAAGGCCGCGGTCGGATTGAGCTCGCCGTCGAGGAGCGCGCGGAAGGTGTCGGCGCTGGCGGTCAGCGTGCAGTCGGCCTCGCCGTCGTCGGCCGAGACCCCGCCCTCGTCGATGCGGATGGCCCCCTCGCCGTCGATCACGAACTTGACCGACCCGTCGAGCCCGCCGTCGCCGAGGCGCGCGCCGAGGGCCTTCACCGCCGCGTCAACGATCTCGCTCATGCATGCCTCTCCGGTTTGATGGGGCTGGGCCCTCGATTTCTCGCAACGGATCGCTAATCTAGAGTGCATGCGCGTGTTTACAAACCCCTGCCTGGCGCCGCTCGTCGCCCTGGCGACACTGGCCGCACCCGCGCCGTCCCCCGCCCAGACCGCGCCACCTCCCGCCGAGGCCGCGCCCGCGCCCGCCGCGGTTCCCGCCAAGCCCGATTCCGACGCGGCCAGGCTCGACGCGCTCTTCGCCGAGCTGAAGCAGCCCGGGCGCGAGGACTGGGAGAAGGTCGAGAGCCAGATCACCCAGATCTGGTCGCACTCGGGCTCGCCCGCGATGGACCTGCTGCTGCAGCGGGGCAACGCCGCCCTCGCCGCCGAGGACTATCCGACCGCCGTCGAGCATTTCAGCGCCCTCATCGACCACGCGCCCGACTTCGCCGAGGGCTGGAACGGCCGCGCCACCGCCTACTTCCTGATGGGGGAATATTCGCTGTCGATTGCCGACGTCGAGCACGTGCTCGTCCTGAACCCGCGGCATTTCGGCGCCCTCGCCGGCCTCGGCTTCATGCTCGAGCAGATGGACGAGCCGCAGTTCGCCCTGCGCGCCCTCGAGGCGGCGCAGGAGCTCAACCCCAACCGACCGAACGTCAACGAGGCCGTCAAGCGGCTCGAGCTGATGACGGGAGACGCGGAACTCTAGCCCGCGCCGCACCGGAGACCTGCGCATGGCATTCGACGGCGGCGCCCGCGTCACCGCGCTCCTCGGCCCGACCAACACCGGCAAGACCCACTATGCGGTCGAGCGCATGCTCGCCCACCGCACCGGCGTCATCGGCCTGCCGCTGCGCCTCCTCGCCCGCGAGGTCTACGACCGCATCGTCGCCATGCGCGGCCCCGCGGTCGTCGCCCTCGTCACCGGCGAGGAGCGGATCGTGCCGCCGCGCGCCGCCTACTGGGTCTGCACCGTCGAGGCGATGCCGGTCGACATCGGCGCCGACTTCCTCGCCGTCGACGAGATCCAGCTCTGCGGCGACCCCGACCGCGGCCACATCTTCACCGACCGCCTGCTCAACGCCCGCGGCCTCTCGGAGACGCTGTTCCTCGGCGCCGAGACCATGCGCCAGCGGATCGCGACCCTCGTCGAGGGCTCGACCACCACCCGCCGCGAGCGCTTCTCGCAACTGAGCTACACCGGCGCGCGAAAACTCAGCCGCATGCCGCCACGCAGCGCCATCGTCGGCTTCTCGGTGGAGGACGTCTACGCCATCGCCGAGCTCCTCCGCCGGCAGAAGGGCGGCGCCGCCGTCGTCATGGGCGCGCTCTCGCCCCGCACCCGCAACGCCCAGGTCGCGCTGTACCAGAACGGCGACGTCGACCACCTGGTCGCCACCGACGCCATCGGCATGGGGCTGAACCTCGACATCGGCCACGTCGCCTTCTCGGGCCTGGTGAAATTCGACGGCCGCCGCCACCGCCACCTCTGGCCCAGCGAGCCTCGCCCAGATCGCCGGCCGCGCCGGCCGCTACACCGCCGACGGCACCTTCGGCGTCACCGGCGAAGCACCGCCGCTCGACCCCGACGTCGTCGAGGCGATCGAGTCCCACCGCTTCCCGCCGCTCACCCGCCTGCAGTGGCGCAACGCCGCCCTCGAGTTCGGCAGCCCGGAGCGGCTCATCGCGAGCCTCGAGGCGCCGGCCGACCGCCCCGACCTGCAGCGCGCCCGCGAGGCCGACGACCTCGCGACGCTGAAGGAGCTCTCGCACGTCGCCGAAGTGCGCGAGCGGCTGCAGGGCGTCCCCGACATCCGGCTGCTCTGGGACGTCTGCCAGATCCCCGACTTCCGCAAGGTGACGCTGGCCGAGCACGCGAGCCTCTGCGTGCGGCTCTTCCGCTTCCTGCACGGCGGCGGCGGCATCCCGACCGACTGGCTCGCGCGCCAGATCGCGCGCATCGACCGAACCGATGGCGACATCGATGCGTTGTCGAAGCGGCTGGCCTACATCCGCACCTGGACCTATGTGGCCCAGCGCAGGGCCTGGGTCGACGACGCGGACCATTGGCGCGAGGAGACGCGTGCGGTAGAAGACCGGCTGTCCGATGCGCTGCACGCCCAGCTCACGCAGCGCTTCGTCGACCGCCGGACATCGGTGCTGATGCGCCGGCTGAAGCAGAGGGAGAGCCTGGTGGCGACGGTGACGGAGAACGGCGAGGTCACGATCGACGAGCAGTTCATCGGCCGGCTCGAGGGGTTCCGCTTCCGGCTCGACCCGTCCGCCGACGCCGACCAGGCGCGGACGCTGCGCGCGGCCGGCCTCGCGGCGCTGGCGCCGGCGCTGAACCTGCGCGCCGACAAGTTCTACAACGCCCCCGACACCGAGGTCGACGTGACCGAGCAGGGCGGGCTGATGTGGGGCGAGCACGCCGTCGGCAAGCTCGTCGCCGGCCCCGACCCCTTGTCGCCGCAGGTCCAGCCCTTCGTCGACGACGACACCGCCCCCGAGATCGCCGAGAAGGTGCGCCGCCGCCTCGGCCACTGGATCGACCGCAAGATCGCGCTGCATTTCGCGCCGCTCGTCGCGCTCCGCGACGACGCCGCCCTGACCGGCATGGCCCGCGGCATCGCCTTCCGGCTGGTCGAGGCGCTGGGCGTGCTGCCGCGCCCGAGATCGCCGACGACGTCAAGGCGCTCGACCAGGACGGCCGCGCCAGCCTGCGCAAGCACGGCGTCCGCTTCGGCCAGTATACCGTCTTCCTGCCGCTGCTGCTGAAGCCGGCGCCGACGCGGCTGCGGCTCGTCCTCTGGTCGCTGGCCCAGGGCTTCGAGGTCTTCCCCGAGGCCCCGCCCCCGGGGCTCGTGACTGTTGCGGCCGTCACCGACGCCCCGGCCGGCTACTACCCGCGCGCCGGCTACCGGCTGGCCGGCGAGCGGGCGATCCGCATCGACATGCTCGAGCGGCTCGCCGACATGATCCGCAACCTCGACGCCCGCGCGGGCTTCGAGGCCGCCCCCGAGATGCTGTCGATCACCGGGCTGAACCTCGAGCAGTTCTCCCGGCTGATGCAGGGCATGGGCTATGTCGCGACCGCCGGCACGCGGCCCAAGCGCCGGCCGATGCCGGTCGCCGCCACCCCGGAGCCCGAGCCCGTGACACCCGACCCGGCCGAGCCCGGCCCGGACGCGCCGCAGCCGGAGCCGACCCCCGACTCGCCGCCGCCGGACGCGCCCGAGCGCGAGGTGCCCGAGCCGACCGACCCCGACGTCCCCTTCCAGGAGCCGGTCGAGGATCCGCAGCTGCCGCGCGACCCCGACGTCCCCGCCGAGGAGCCCGTGGAGGTCCCGGGGGATGTCCCGGTCCCCGTCGAGATCCCCGACCCCGGCCCGCGGATGGCCGCCGACCCGGCCCCGGAGCCGGAGGCGCCCTCGGGCCCGGAGGAAATGGAGGCCTATTTCGTCTTCACCCGCGCCCCGCGCCGCCGGCCCGAGCGCAACGACCGCCGGCCGAACCCCGCCGGGCAGGGCAAGGGGAAGCCGCGGCAGCACGCCGGCGAGGAGACGCGCACGGACAAGCCGCGCCGCCACGCCGAGGACGGCGGCCGCAAGCCGAAGCCCGGCAACCGCGAGGAGAAGCCCGCGGCGGTCGCACGCCCGCCGCGGCCGGAGAAGCCGATCGACCCGGACAACCCGTTCGCCGCCCTCCTCGCGCTCAAGATCCGCGGCTGAGCCCGCGATGGCCGAGGCCGAGGCGATTCGCCTCGACAAGTGGCTCTGGCAGGCGCGCTTCTGCAAGACGCGCGGGGTTGCCGCCCGGATGATCGCCGAGGGCGCGGTGCGGGTGAACGCGGTGCGCGTCACCAAGCCCGCGACCATCGTCCGCGTCGGCGACGGCCTGAGCTTCGCCCAGGGACGCGCCGTCCGCGCCCTGCGGATCCGGGCGCTCGGCGTGCGCCGCGGGCCGGCGCCCGAGGCGCGCGCGCTCTACGACGACCTCGCCCCGCCCGCGGCCCTTGATCCCGCCCCGGAGGCTGATACATAGCCCTCTTGCGGATGTGTGACAGGCTTTCGCGGACCGAGCGACATTCCGAGGCTGGCCCCCGATGACCTATGTGGTGACCGAGAACTGCATCGCCTGCAAATACACCGACTGCGTCGAAGTCTGCCCCGTGGACTGTTTCTACGAGGGCGAGAACATGCTCGTCATCCACCCCGACGAGTGCATCGACTGCGGCGTCTGCGAGCCGGAATGCCCGGTGGACGCCATCCGGCCCGACACCGAGCCGAACATGGAAAGCTGGGTCGAGTTCAACCGCAAGTACTCGGAAATGTGGCCGGTGCTCGTGACGCGCCGCGACCCGCTGCCCGAGGCCGAGGCGCGCGACGGCGAGCCGGGCAAGATGGAGAAGTATTTCTCCGAGGCCGCCGGCGAGGGCGGCTAGCCGACGCGATCCGAGCGGGAAACGGCCGTCTTCTGCCGCCCGGCGGCTGCGGATCGCGCTCCGCCGGGGGATTGAAACGTTTATGCCCCGCGCCTACGTGATGGCCGGCAGATGCGGTTTGGCTTCACACCAGCCGGATTTTCTGCTATGCAGTATGTCCTACAAGTGGTCCGGGATCGATAAGGCCGAGGGAAACTCGCCTAGACCGTTTTGCCAAGAATGCGGCTCTCAGCCGGGTTGCTCGGGCAATCCGCCGGGTTTCGCGCCGTCAAAGCGGGTAGAAAACCCGGTGTCAGTCAGAAGGAATCGACGCGCAAAATGAGCAAGACCAGGAAGGTGGCGGAGTTCCGTCCCAACGATTTTGTCGTCTATCCCGCCCACGGCGTCGGCCGCATCGTCTCCATCGACGAGCAGGAAGTCGCCGGGCTGCGCCTGGAGATGTTCGTCATCTCCTTCGAGAAGGACAAGATGACGCTGCGGGTCCCGATCTCCAAGGCCACCTCCGTCGGCATGCGCGCGCTGTCGTCCGCCGACATCGTCGAGCGCGCCCTCGACACGCTCAAGGGCCGCGCCCGGATCAAGCGCGCCATGTGGTCGCGCCGCGCCCAGGAATACGAGCAGAAGATCAACTCCGGCGACCTGATCTCGATCGCCGAGGTCGTGCGCGACCTGCACCGCAACGACGACCAGCGCGAGCAGAGCTATTCCGAGCGCCAGCTCTACGAGGCCGCCCTCGAGCGGCTGACCCGCGAGGTCGCCGCCGTCAACGGCATCGAGGAAGGCAAGGCGCAGCAGCACGTCGACCAGGTGCTCGGCGGCCGCGTCGCCGCCTGAGCCGCCTTTCCTTCGACCCTCGAAGGGCCGGACCTCGTGTCCGGCCTTTTTTCGTTCCGGCCTGGCCCCTCCGTGGTCCGTCGTCGGCCCGGGTCGTGTCCCCCGGCGTGGTGCTGGTCGCCGGCACGGCCCGCGCGCCGGCGCACGGACAAACCGCGCGCGCTTTGTGCGTCCCCCGCGTGTTGCATACCCTTCTTCAACCTATCGGGCAGTGCCCGGGGGGTCGAGGGGGGGGCGGCGAGCGCCCCCCTCGGGCCGCCCCGAGAGCCGCCGGGGAACGAAGAGCAAGGGAGACTCCTACGGGCCTGAAGGCCGAGCCGCGCAGGCGGCGAACGGCGCCAAAGCGCCGCGGGCCTCCTCGCGGCGCTCGGGCTTCCCCCGACGCTTCGGCTACGCCACCGCCAGGAGCCCGATCCCCCACCCCCGGACAATGGTTGAAATGTGGTTAACGCCCGGGGGGCGATACCCAGCATTTTCAGTCGCTTAGATAGGCCGCCCGACCCCGGGCAGCCCCCCGGGCACGCGCGTCAGACGGTCTCGCCGACCCGCTCCGCGATGAACGCCATCGACCGCCCGAGCGCCGCTTCGGGGTCGGCCAGCGCGTGGATCTCGGGCGAGAAGGCCTCGAACGAGATCGGGCCGGCGTAGCCCGCCGCCCGCAGCGCCGCGATCTGCCCGACGTTGCCGAGCCGGTCGCCGGCATCCACCAGCACCCGGTGCTCGTCCCGCATGGCGTTCACCGCCAGCCCCGGGTCGACGACCCCCGAGACATGCGCGATGCCGGTGTGCTCGGCAAACAGCGGCCCGCCGCCGGCCAGGTGGTGGTGGAAGGTGTCGTGGACCAGCTTGAACGTCCCGGCGGCGTCGAGCTCCTCGATGATCTCGACGGTCTCGGCCTTCGAGCGCAGCGACGAGCTCTCGAAGCCGAGCGGTTCGACCAGCGCCACCATGCCCGCGTCCTCGAGCATCGGCTTGATCGCCGCCAGCGCCCGGCGCGCGTTCGCCTGCCGCTCGCCGTCGGCCGTCCCCTGCCCGTCGTTCCGCGGGATCAGGCTGATCGTCTCGGCCCCGACCGCCCGCCCGGTCGCGATCAGCGCCGCCACCTCGTCCCGGACCGCGTCCGACCAGGCGTTGAACGGATAGACCTGCGACAGCCCGACGATCCGCAGCCCCCGCTCCCGCGCCCGCCCGGCGACGAGGTCGGGGGACGCGCCGTCGAACAGCGGCCGCGCCAGGTCGTTGCGCAGCTCGACACCGATCCCGCCGAGCCCCGCCGCCAGCGCGAAGAGCGCCTGGTGGTCGAGGTTCGGCACGGTCATGTGGTTGATGACGAACGGCAGCACCGCATCCTCCCGCGATTTCGCGCGACGTTATGGACCCGCCACAAACCGCGGGTCCACCGAAATCGGAGGTCGGCGAGCAGGATGTAGGGTGGGTCGAGACCCACCCTACGGATGCATCAGCGCTTGGAGAACTGGAAGCTGCGGCGCGCCTTGCGCTTGCCGTACTTCTTGCGCTCGACGACGCGGCTGTCGCGGGTCAGGAAGCCCGCGGCCTTCAGCGCCGGGCGCAGGCTCGGCTCGTAGAGCGACAGCGCCTGGCTGATGCCGTGCTTGACCGCCCCGGCCTGGCCGGAAAGACCGCCGCCCTTGACGGTGGCCATCACGTCGAACTCGCCGGTGACGCCGGCGACGGTGAAGGCCTGGCCGATCACCATCTGCAGCACGGGACGGGCGAAGTAGACGTTCATCTCCTTGCCGTTCACCGTGACCTTGCCCTTGCCCGGCTTGATCCAGACGCGGGCGACCGCGTCCTTGCGCTTGCCGGTGGCGTAGGAGCGGCCGAGGCTGTCGCGCTGCGGCTCGCGCCCGGGGCCTCCTCGACGGCGGGGACGTCGGCGACCGCCTCGCGGAGCTGCTCGAGGGAAGAGAAGTCGGCCATGCTTACGCGCTCCGGGTGTTCTTGGGGTTCATGGCGGCGAGATCGACCACCTCGGGATTCTGGGCGCCGTGCGGATGCTCGGACCCGCCGTAGACGCGCAGGTTCGACATCTGCCTGCGGCTGAGCGGCCCGCCCGGGAGCATGCGCTGCACGGCCTTCTCGATCACCCGCTCGGGGAACTTGCCCTCGAGGATCTGTCCGGCGGTCCGGTGCTTGATGCCGCCCGGGAAGCCGGTGTGCCAGTAGTAGCGCTTGTCGGCGCGCTTGTTGCCGGTCAGCTGCACCTTTTCGGCGTTGATGACGATGACGTTGTCGCCCATGTCCATGTGCGGGGTGAAGGTCGCCTTGTGCTTGCCGCGCAGCCGCATGGCGACGAGGCTGGCGAGCCGGCCGAGCACGACGCCCTCGGCGTCGATGATCACCCACTTCTTGTCGATGTCCGACGGGCGGGCGGAGAAGGTCTTCATGTTCGTATCCCGTGTCGCTTGCGGACGCGGGGGACGGATTACGCCCGGCCCGATTCCGATCGGCGCGCTTTCTGGCCGAGATCGCATGCGCAGTCAATCGCGACGGGAGAGAAATTCGCGTTGCGCGTCAATCTGTTGCGATTTGGGTATTATCTTACCCCACTTCGGCCCGGCGCGAGCCACTCGATCACGCCGGTCATCTTGAGCAGGGCGTAGAGCGCGAGGATGGCGAGGAGTGCTGTGAGCGCGCGCTTCCCGGCCGGGCGCCGGGCGATCAGCGCGACGAGGATGGCGAGGGCGGCGGCGACGACGAGGTAGCGCATGGCCGGAAGTATCGGCCGCGAGCGCCCGGGCGCAAGCATGCCGCGTGACGGCGGCGGCGGCTTCTTGCTACCAAGGGGCGTCGTCGGGGAGGGCGCGCGTGAAGCCGGAGAAACCAGACCCAGCGCGGACGCCGGAGCGGATCGCGGTCGAGATCGCGGTGCGGCTGGTGCTGCTCGGGATGTTCGCCTGGGTGGCGCTGATGCTCCTGAAGCCGTTCCTGCCGATCGTGCTCTGGTCGGCGGTGCTGACGGTCGCCTTCTATCCGGTCTTCGAGTGGCTGCGGGACCATCTCGGCGGGCGCTCGTGGCTCGCGGCCTTCGGCGTGACCGCGGCGGCGGTCGCGGTGACGGCGGGGCCGGCGACGGTGCTGCTGGCGAGCCTCGTGCATTCGCTCGAGGAGCTCGGCCGCCACCTCGGGGCGCCGCCGATCAAGCTGCCGCCGCTGCCGCCGGAGTTCTCCGGCCTGCCGGTGGTGGGACCGCAGCTCGCCGCCTTGTGGGATTCGGCCGCGTCGAACCTCGAGGGGTTCCTCGGGCGCTACGGGCACCTGCTGGTCGGGCCCGGCGAGTGGGCGCTCGGGATGGCGACCGGGCTCGCCGGCAGTCTCGTGGTGATCTTCGCGGCGCTGATCGTCTCGGGCTTCCTCTACGCGCCGGCGCCAAGGCTGATCGCCGCGATCCGCGCGCTGGCGCGGCACCTGATCGGCGAGCGCGGCGATGCCTTCATCGAGCTCGCCGAGACGACGGTCCGGGCGGTGGCGCGCGGCATGGTGGGCGTGGCGGTGGTGCAGGCGCTGCTGATCGGGCTCGGGCTGATCGTGATGCACGTCCCGGCCGCCGGGGCGCTGACGGTCGCGGCCTTCCTCCTCTGCACGGTGCAGATCGGCGCGATCCCCGTCGTGGTCCCGATCCTGATCTGGGCCTGGGTGGTGCGCTCGACCGGGGACGCGCTGATCCTGACGGTGTGGCTGGGGACGGCGGCGCTGAGCGACAACGTGCTGAAGCCGCTCTTCCTCGCCAAGGGGCTGGAGACGCCGATGCCGGTGATCCTGATCGGCGTCTTCGGCGGCACCATCGCCTACGGGCTCAGCGGGCTCTTCCTCGGGCCGGTCGTCCTGGCGGTGTTCTACGACCTCGTGCGCTTCTGGCTGGCGCACGACGGCGTGCCGCCGCCGCGGGACTAGCGGCGAGGCCCGGGCGTGGCGCGGCCATGCCCGGGGGTGCTCGGGGTCGAGCATCGGGGTCAAGCCATTGGAATCGCTGGATTCAGGCCCCGAGCGTTAACCGGATTTCAACCGTTGCCCGGTGGCGGCGGCTCCCCTCGGGCGCGACCGCGGCGTCAGCCGCGGGCGATCCGCTGCGGCCTGGGATAGAGCGCGGTGAAGCGGGCGCGGACGGCGAGCGTGAAGAGCGCGACGGCGCCGAGCTGGTGCAGGATCGCCAGCGGCAGCGGCGCGCCGTGCTTGACGGCGAGGATGCCGAGGACGAGTTGCAGGAGGAGCATCGCCATCAGCGCGGCGAAGGCGCCGCGGATGCTGTCGAGGGCGCTGCGGCGGCTGCGCAGGAAGGCGACGAGGCCCAGCACGAGGAGCAGGTAGGCGACGAGGCGGTGGTTGAACTGCACCAGTGCCGGGTTGGCGAGGAAGTTCGTCCAGGCGGGCTCGAGCGCGAAGGCGCCCGACGGGACGATCTCGCCGCCCATCAGCGGCCAGTCGGTATAGGCGCGGCCGGCGTCGATGCCGGCGACGAGCGCGCCGAGGAGCACCTGCACGAAGGCGACGGCGAGGAGCGCGGTCGCCCAGCGCATCAGCGGCTCGCTGCGCTGGCGGCGGGCCTGCAGCAGCTCGGCCTCGGGGCGGGACAGGCGGAGCACGTACCAGGCGATCAGGCCCAGCAGCAGGAAGGCTAGGCCGAGGTGGATGGCGAGCCGGTAGGACGCCACGCTCTCCATGCCGGGCGCGAGGCCGGAGGCGACCATCCACCAGCCGATGACGCCCTGCAGGCCGCCGAGGGCGCCGATGCCGAGGAGCCGCGGCGTCCAGCCGGGCGGGATGCGGCGGCGGACGGCGAAGAAGAGGAAGCCGAGCGCCCAGACCGCGCCGATGGTGCGGCCGAGCTGGCGGTGGCCCCACTCCCACCAGTAGATGCGCTTGAAGGCGTCGAGCGTCATGCCCTGGTTGAGGGCGGCGTATTGCGGCGAGGCCTTGTACTTGTCGAACTCGGCCTGCCATGCGGCGGCGCCCGAGGGCGGCATGGCACCGGTGACGGGCTTCCACTCGGTGATCGAGAGGCCGGAGTCGGTGAGCCGGGTGAGGCCGCCGACGCAGATCATCGCGACGATCAGCGCGAAGAGGATCGCCAGCCAGACCGCGATGCCGCGGCGCTCGGGCTGGACGCGCGCGACGGGCGCCGGCGCGGGCGCGGAACCCTTTTCGCCCACCTCCTCGAAGATGCTGCGGGTCTTGGCCATAGATCCTCCGGCCGAGGGGTCTATGCGCCGGCCCGCGGCGCGGCAAGCGGATTTGTCAGGGGCGCTCGGCGGCGAGGAGGGCGTCGGCGGTGGCGAAGCTGACCTCGACCGGCTGGCCGGGCTCGGGGGGGCGGACGGCGGCGGTGTTGAAGAGGTCGAGGGCCACCGACTGGGCGCCGATGCCGACGCCGACGCGGACCACCGAGCCGAGGAAGCCGACGGTGGTGACGACGCCGCTGAGCACGGCGTCGTTGCCTTCGGCGCGGCCGAGGGCGACGGCCTGCGGGCGAAGCTTGACAGCGACGGCGCCACCGGGGCCCGGGCGGACGGGGCGGCCGAGGGCGACGGGCTGGCCCTCGATGGTGAGGGAGCCGGAGGCGGCGTCGACGACGCGGCCTTCGAGCACGTTGAGGGTGCCGACGAAGGAGGCGACGAAGTCGGTGGACGGGCGGTTGTAGATCTCGAACGGGCCGCCGACCTGCTCGGCGATGCCGCCGTTCATGACGACGATGCGGTCGGACATCGACAGCGCTTCTTCCTGGTCGTGGGTGACGTAGATGGTGGTGATGCCGAGCTCGCGCTGGATGGCGCGGATTTCGTCCCGCAGCGAGACGCGGATCTTGGCGTCGAGGGCGGAGAGGGGCTCGTCGAGGAGGAGGACCTTGGGGCGGACGGCCAGGGCGCGGGCGAGGGCGACGCGCTGCTGCTGGCCGCCCGAGAGCTGGAACGGGTAGCGGGCGCCGAGGTCGGGGAGGCCGATCATCCGGAGCATCTCGGCGACGCGCTTGTCGCTGTCGGCGGTGGAGGTTCCTGCGATGCGGAGGCCGAAGGCGACGTTCTGGGCGACGGTCAGGTTTGGGAACAGCGCGTAGGCCTGGAAGACCATGCCGATCTTGCGCTGGTTCGGGCGGAGGTTGGTGACGTCCTTGCCGTCGATGCGGATGGTGCCCTGGTCGGGGATCTCGAAGCCGGCGACCATGCGGAGCGTCGTGGTCTTGCCGCAGCCGGAGGGGCCGAGGAAGGACACGAACTCTCCTTTAGCGACGTCGAGGTTGAAGTCGCGCACGACGTGGTTGGCGCCGTAGAACTTCTGCAGCCGCGAGAGCTCGAGGAATGCCATCTAGCGCTTCACCCTCGTGTGTTTCTGGAAGCGGGTGACGAGCTGGATCAGGCCCATGCAAGCCCATGTAATCGCGAAAGTAATGACCGCCAGCGCCGCCGGCTCGTAGGCGCGGTTGGCGCCGAGGACCTGCAGGTAGGGGCCGAAGGCGGGGCGGTTGAGGAGCGCGGCCATGGTGAACTCGCCGATGACGATGGCGAAGGTCAGGAAGGCGCCGGAGAGGACGGCGACCAGGACGTTGGGGAGGATGATCCGGGTCATGATGGTCAGCCAGCCGGCGCCGAGGGATTGGGCGGCTTCGGTGAGGGTGGCGACGTCGATGGTTCGCAGGCCGGTGTCGACGGCGCGGTACATGTAGGGGAGGGCCAGCACCGTGTAGCCGGCGAGGAGGAGGAAGTTGGTGCCGGCGGCGTTGCCGGTCAGGGGCAGGATCGAGGAGGTGTTGTAGAGGCGGACGTAGCCGAAGACGATGACGATCGCGGGGATGACGAGCGGCAGCAGGGTGATGAACTCGACGATCGGGCGCCAGCGGGGCAGGCGGAGGCGGACCCAATAGGCGGTGGGGACGACGATCAGGACCCCCAACAGGATGGTGAGGAGCGCCATGACGACCGAATAGGCGAAGGTCGCCTGGAAGCGGGGGTCGGCGAGGACGGTGCGGTAGGCGTCGAGGCTGTAGGTGCCGCGGCGCATCCTGAGCGAGAACTCGATGGTGCCGATCAGCGGCAGGAAGAAGTAGATCATGCCGATCGCGAAGGCGATCCAGGCCCAGATCCGGGCCATCAGGCAGGAACCCGTGCAAGCCCGTGGGAAGGCTCGATTTTCGGGGGGTACAACGCGGGTACGTCGCAGGTATGGCGCAGGTACATGATCGTGCCGCGGGGCGTGGTGGCGCCGCGGTCGTCCTTCCCGGGCATCGGGAGCCCGGCCGGCGCGGCGGCGTTTTGAACGCCGCTCGCCGCATGCGCGGCTCGGCCTTCAGGCCCGACGGGGTCCCGATTGCGCTTCCCTCCCGGCGGCTCGCCCGTGGCCCAAAGGGGGGCCCTCGCCGGCCCCCCTTTGATCCCCCCCGGCACTGCCCGATGAGGCAGGAAGAGAAGAAAGGAAGGCTCGGCGGAGCGGAAGCGGGCGGACGATCCGCCGGGCGGGAGGTTCGGTGCGGACGAGGCGGCGAACCCCGTCGCGGCGGCGAGGCGTGATCGTGGGGCATGGCTCGGGCCGCCTGGAGCCGTGCCGCGCGCAGGGCCGCGGAGCATGCGCATCATTTCACCCACCGTTCGGCGCGGCCGCGCATCCAGATGTAGAGGGCGTTGCCGATGCCGGTGACGACGATCATGCCGAAGGCGAGCGCGTAGCCGAGGTGCGGGTCGCCCAGCACGTCGCCGCGGATCTGGGCGAAGAGCAGGATCGGCACGATCGAGAGCGACGAGCCGGTCAGCGCGTAGGCCGTCGCCACGGCGCCGAAGGCGTTGGCGAAGAGGAGGGCGAGCGTTCCGAGGAGCGTCGGCCAGAGGATCGGCAGGGCGACCATGCGCCAGTATTGCGCGGCGGTGGCGCCGAGGGTCTCGGCGGCCTCGCGCCACTCGCGCTTGAGGCCGTCGAGGGCGGGCGTGACGATCAGGATCATCAGCGGGATCTGGAAGAAGAGGTAGGTGAGGGTCAGGCCCCAGAACGACAGGAGGTTGAAGCCGAGGGCGTAGAGGTTGACGCCGAACCACTCGCGCAGGAGCACGGTCACCAGGCCGAGGCGGCCGAGGGTCGCGAGGAAGGCGAAGGCCAGCGGCACGCCGGCGAAGTTGGAGGCGACGCCGGAGAAGGTCATGACCGGGCCGCGCAGCCACCAGGGAGGCCGCCGAGGGTCACGGCCCAGGCGACGGCGAAGCCGATGACGCAGCCGAGGAAGGCCGAGGCGAAGCTGACCCGGATCGAGATCCAGAAGGCCGAGAGGATCGACGGGGTGAAGAGGTTGGCGATGTTCGCCAGCGTGAAGCGGCCGGTCGGGTCCTGGAACGCGCCGACGACGATCTGGAAGGTGGGCAGGATCAGGAAGAAGAGCGCAAAGGCGAGGAACGGCAGGATGCCGAGCCAGTTCCACGACCAGGTGGCGCGTGCCGCCATGCGGGCTCCCGTCGGGGGCCCCGGCGCGGCGCCGGGGCCCTGGGTTTGCTGGTGGGCTACTGGACGTTGGCGCCGACGGTCTTGTCCCAGCCGCCGGTGATCACGCCTTTCATCGCCTCCTGGTCGTCGAGGGTCGGGAAGACGGCGGCCTCGTAGGAGGCGGCCGGCGGCAGCTTGTCGAGCAGGTCCTGCGGGATCGAGCCGGCCTTGGCGAGGGCGCCGAAGCGGATCGGGTGGCAGTAGCCCTCGAGCCACTTGAGCTGGCCCTCGTCGGAATAGAGGTATTCCATCCAGAGCTTGGCGGCGTTCGGGTGCGGGGCGAAGGCCGAGATCGCCTGCACGTAGACGCCGGCGAGCACGCCCGTCTTCGGGATGACGACGTCCATCGGCGGGTTGCCCTTGAGGGCGTCGCGGCCCGAGAGCGCGTTGTAGTCCCACCAGACGATGATCGGCGTCGCGCCCTGGGCCAGCGTGCCGGACTTGCCGATCGTGGGGACGAAGTTGCCGGCCTTGTTCATCTGGGCGAAGTAGTCGAGGCCCTTCTGGCCGGCGTCGGCGCCGGGCTGGCCGCCGGCGGCGAGGCCCGCGGCGTAGACGCCGAGGATCGCCTGGTTCGAGGCGCGCGGGTCGCCGGCGAGGGCGACCGAGTTGGCGAACTCGGGCTTCAGCAGGTCGGCCCAGTCGGCGGGGGCGTCCTGCACGATGTCCTTGTTCACCGCGAAGGAGAGCACGCCGTAGTAGTCGCCGTACCAGGCGCCGTCCGGATCCTTGACGTTGTCGGGGATCTCGTCCCAGGTCGAGACCTTGTAGGGCATCAGGAGGCCTTCCTCCTTGGCCGCGGGGCCGAAGGAGAAGCCGACGTCGATGACGTCGGGGGCCTGCGGGCCGGTGTTGCCCTTGTTGGCGCGGATCGCCTCGAGCTCGTCGGCCGATCCGGCGTCGGGGTTCAGCTCGTTGACGGCGATGCCGTACTTGGCCTTGAACCCCTCGATGACGCCGCCGTAGTTGCACCAGTCGTGCGGCAGCGCGACGGTCGTCAGCGTCCCCTCCTTCTTGGCGGCGGCGATCAGGTCGTCGAGACCCGCGGCCGCTGCCGGCAGCCCGGCCGCGGCCACGATCAGCGCGGCCACCGCGGCCGTGGATTTCAGTCGCATTCGTTCAACCTCCCGTTGGTCGCGTGCCCGGTCGGACGCGGGGCTGCGCGACGTTGCCGCATCCCGGCGGATGGCGTGAGCCTACATGGTTCCCGGCCATCCTCGCAAGGACGTGCATCCGTGGCCGAAACCGGTCCCAGCCGGGTTTCTCCGGTGTCAGCCGGCCTTGCGCGGCCGCCCGCCCTTCGCTCCGTTCGCCCGCGACGCGGCGGCCTTCGCCGGAGAGCGCGCACTTCCGGCGATGCGCGCCATGTGCGCCCGGGTCCCGAAGATCCCGTTCACCAGTCCGGGCACCGAGATGTCGACGTCCCGCCCTTCCCAGTGCAGGCCGCGGCCCTGGGGCAGGATCTCGACTTCAGCAAGGTCGCTGTCGGTGGCGTCCTCCAGGCCCTGGACCAGCCGGGCGGGGAAGGCGAAGGAGCAAGATCGAGCACGATCCGCCGGTTTCCGTGTCGAAGCGGGCGGCG
Source organism: Amaricoccus sp. (assembly GCA_046348975.1). Taxonomy (GTDB): domain Bacteria; phylum Pseudomonadota; class Alphaproteobacteria; order Rhodobacterales; family Rhodobacteraceae; genus Amaricoccus. The sequence goes on from JAXMDF010000002.1 coordinate 92,646, forward strand.
GAGCCCGCGGCTCCTGCGCCTGAGCCACGATCGATCTCGGCATCGGTCAGCCAGCCATGGATCCTCCTCCGCGTCGAAGCGATGTTCGCGGCGGTGCGCGCGCGGCTCCCGCGCTTCATCCCGACCGCCCAGACCAGATCCGGCTCGCCGCCGGCTCCCGCCAGGTTGTGCGCTTCGCGTCTCCGAAGACGTGGACATGCGCCGGCTCGGGTCGTCGACGAAGATCACCACCCGAAGGCCGAGGGCTCGATGGATCGTGACCACGGATGAAGCCATCACGTTGGGTGGGCCGAGCGGGCATCGGAAGTACAAGCCGCCGTCAAGTCCGAGCGCGCATTCTCCAGGGCAGATTGGCAACGCCGCTTCCGACGGCGCTTGGGCGAGTCTACAAGGCCCCTGGACGCCGCGCTCGGAGCCGCCGACGACGCCACGGCGGCGGCGACGCAGCCATCTTCGCGCTCGATGACGCCGCGGGCGCGGCGTCCTCTTCCTGATGTTTGCTCAACACGTGCGAAGCTCCCGGCGGTGTGGCCCTCTTGTGCCATCAAATCCCATACTGAGACATTACGGGCATCGTTATCCCTCCGGCCGGGTCCAGGCGCCGTCGGCGGCCGCCGAGGCGACGGCGGCGGCGACGAAGCGGACGCCGCGGGCGCCGTCCTCGACGTCGGGGACGAGGGCGGTGCGGGCGGGGTCGATCGCTTCGCCCCGGCGGTGGGCGCGGATGATGGCGGCGGCGTCGCGGTAGAGGTTGGCGAAGGCCTCGATGTAGCCCTCGGGGTGGGCGGCGGGCATGCGGGAGGCCGTCTGGCCTCGCCGCGGGCCCCGTGGCCGCCGCGGACCAGGGCGCGGGCCTCCTCGCCGTAGGGGGCGAAGCGCAGCTCCTCGGGGCGGCCGCTGCTCCAGACGAGGCCGGCGCGGGCGCCGTAGATGCCGACGGTCAGGTCGTTGTAGTGGCCGGGCGAGGTCTGGCTGGCGACGAGCGTGCCGCGGGCGCCGCCGGTCCAGCGGACCAAGAGGTTGGCGTTGTCGTCGAGGCGGCGGCCGGGGACGGCGGTGAAGAGGTCGGCGGCGACGGCCTCGGCGGTCTCGCCGGAGACGAAGCAGGCGAGGTTGTAGGCGTGGACGCCGATGTCGGCGAGGACGGCCGACTGGCCGGCGCGGGCGGGGTCGGTGCGCCATGCGGCCTGCTTCTGGCCGTCGGCGTCGATGGGTTTCGTCAGCCAGTCCTGGATGTAGGAGGCCTGGATCGAGCGGATGGCGCCCAGCTCGCCGGCGGCGACCATCTCGCGCGCCTGCCGCACCATGGCGTAGCCGGTGTTGTTGAGCGTGACGAGGAGCTTGCGGCCGCGCGCCCGGGTCAGGGCGACCAGCGCGTCGGCCTCGGCGACGTTCATCGCGAGCGGCTTGTCGCAGACGACGTCGATGCCGGCCTCGAGGAAGGCGGTGGCGATCGGGCGTGCAGGTGGTTCGGCGTCACGATCGCGACGGCCTCGATGCCGTCGGGGCGGGCGGCCTCGGCGCGGGCCATCTCGCGCCAGTCGGAATAGCTGCGGTCCGGCGCGATGCCGATCTCGGCGGCGGAGGCGGCGGCGTTGTCGGGGTCGGCCGACAGGGCGCCGGCGACCAGCGCGATGCGGTCGTCGAGCCGCATGGCGAAGCGGTGCACCGCGCCGATGAAGGCGCCGCGGCCGCCGCCGACCATCCCCATCCGGAGCCTCGCCCCGGCCGTCCCGTCCCCGGTCGCGTAGACCATCGCGTTCCTCCATCCCGCCATGGCGGCGGGTTCGCGGGGGACAATAGCCAGCGCCGAAGTGCGCCGGAAGTTGGCTCGGGCGGCAGGAGCGGATATCCACGCCGTATGAAACGAACTGCCCCGGACGCGGAGATGCCGCGACCGACGCCCGACCCCGAGCCGCTCGCCGCCGCGCCCGGTGCAGATACCGGGGGCCTCGGACCGCGCGCGCAACGGTGGGCCGAGGAGAACGCCGACGCGATAGCGGACTACAACCGGTTCATCGAAGCATGCGGCGTTCCGCTCGCGCAGTTCCGTAGGTTCTGAGCGGACCTGCTGCCGGGGATCGGCCGATTCCGGTTGTGTGCCCGCCGCGGCGCGCTACCGTGCGGCAAAACGGCCGGGAGGAACGGGTTGGCGCGGTATCGGGTGCTCGGGATCAGCTTCGACCACATGCACATGGGCGACCTGCTGCGGCAGGTGGCGGAGCATCCGGATGCCGAGATCGCCGGGATCTGGGATCCGGACCGGGCGCGGATGCAGGGGGCGGTCGAGGCGTTCGGGATTCCGGAGGAGCGCGTCTTCACCGACCTCTGGGCCTGCCTGGCGGCGGGGGGCGACCTCGCCATCGTCTGCGCGGCGACGGCGCGGCATGCGGAGGTCGTCGAGGCGATCGCGCCGCACGGGATGCACGTGATGGTCGAGAAGCCTTTCGCGGCCAGCGCCGAGGATGCGCGGCGGATGATCGCGGCGATGGCGGCGGCCGGGAGGACGCTGGCGGTGAACTGGCCGCTCGCCTGGTATCCGTCGCACAACATGGCCAAGCGGCTGGTGGCGGACGGGGCGATCGGGGAGCTCGTCGAGGTTCACTTCTACGACGGGAACCGGGGGCCGCTCTACCACCTGGCCGACAAGGTCGAGGTGTCGCCGGAGGAGGTCGAGCGGCAGAAGCCGGGGTCGTGGTGGTACAAGCGGGCGGCCGGGGGCGGGAGCCTGCTCGACTACCTCGGGTACGGGACGACGCTCGGGACCTGGTTCCATGACGGCGAGGCGCCGGTCGAGATCACCTGCGTCGTCGACGAGACGCCGGGGATCGAGGTCGACCAGCATTCGATCACCGTGGCGCGCTATGCGCGCGGGCTGTCGAAGTTCGAGACGCGCTGGGGGACGCTGACCGACCCCTGGACACAGCAGCCGCAGCCGAGATGCGGCTTCGTGCTGGTGGGGCGGGACGGGTCGATCTCGAGCTACGACTACGATCCCTTCGTGACGCTGCAGACGCGGGCGCATCCGGCACCGGTGGAGGTGGCGGCCGAGCCGCTGCCGGTCGGGCGGCGCGGGGCGGTGGAGTACGTGCTCGGGCGGATCGCGGCGGGGGCGCCGGTCGAGGGGCCGCTCGACCCTGAACTGGCGCTGGTCGGGCAGCGGATGATCGACAGCGCGGTCATGTCGGCGGCGGAGAAGCGCGCGGTGGCGCTGGTGCCGTGACGGAGACCGGGGTCGATACCTATGCGCTGAAGGCCGGGGCGGCGGGCGAGGCGGCGGCGCCGGAGCTGCCGTACCGGCCGCCGATGCCGCGGGCGTGGCGGCCGCGGATCGCGCTCGTCGGCGCGGGCGGGATCGCCGGTGCTCACCTCGCCGCCTATCGCGCGGCGGGGTTCGACGTCGCCGTGGTCTGCAACCGGACGCTGGCGCGGGCGATGGCGCGGCGGGACGAGTTCTTCCCCGGAGCCGAGGCGACCGACGACGTCGCCGGCACGCTGGCGCGCGACGACATCGAGGTCGTCGACCTGACGCCGCCGCCGGCGGAGCGCTACGCGCTGGTCAGAGCGGCGCTCGAGGCGGGCAAGCACGTGCTGTCGCAGAAGCCCTTCGTGGTCGACCTCGACGCCGGGGCGCGGCTCTGCGACGTGGCGGATGCGCGCGGGGTGCGGCTCGCCGTGAACCAGAACGGGCGCTGGGCGCCGCATCTTGCCTGGATGCGCGAGGCGGTGCGGGCGGGGCTGGTAGGGGATGTCCAGTCGGTCGACATCGGCATCCACTGGGACCACGGCTGGACGAAGGGGACGCCGTTCGAGGCGGTCGACGACCTGATCCTCTACGACTTCGCGGTGCATTGGTGCGACTTCCTGGTCAGCCTCGGGGTCGCGCCGGCCTGGGTCTTCGCCAGCCGGACCCGCGCCGCCGGGCAGGAGGTGCGGCCGCCGCTGATCGGGCAGATGCTGGTCGGCTTCGCCGGCGGCGCGGCTTCGCTGACCTTCGACGGCGCGAGCCGCTTCGGGCCCGAGGACCATACCTACGTCGGCGGCAGCGCCGGCAGCCTCGTCAGCCACGGGCCGAGCCTCGGCGAGCAGGCGGTGACGCTGGCGACCGGCGCCGGCGTCGCGCGGCCGCGGCTCGACGGGACGTGGTTCGCCGAGGGGTTTATCGGCACGATGGGCGGGCTCCTGCGGGCGGTCGAGGACGGCGAGGAGCCTCTGAACGGGGCGCGCGGAAACCTCGCGAGCCTCGCGCTGGTCTTCGCGGCGATCGCCTCGGCGCACCGCGGGGCGCCGGTGGCGCCGGGCAGCGTGCGGAGCCTCGCGGAGGCGACCGGATAGGAGGAAGCCGTGCGGCACATGTTCATCGGCGGGCGCTGGGTGGCGGCAGGCGATGGCCGGACGCTGCCGGTGGTGGCGCCGGCCGACGGGCAGGCCTTCGACACGGTCGCCCGCGGCGCCGCCGCCGAGGTCGATGCCGCGGTCGCCGCGGCGCGGGCGGCGCTCGACGGGCCCTGGGGGCGGATGGCGGCGACCGAGCGCGGGCGCATCCTGATGCGGATCGGCCAGGCGGTGGCCGACGACGCCGAGGCGCTGGCGCTTGTCGAGGCGCGCGACGCCGGCAAGCCGATGACGACGGCGCGCAACGACATCGGGGTCTTGGCGCGCTACTTCGAGTTCTACGGTGCCGCTGCCGACAAGGTCCACGGCGAGGCGATCCCCTTCCTGCCCGGCTACCAGGTGACGCTCCTCCGCGAGCCGCTCGGGGTCACGGCGCACATCGTGCCTTGGAACTACCCGGCGCAGCTGATCGGGCGGACGGTGGCGCCGGCGCTGGCGATGGGGAACGCGGCGGTCCTGAAGCCGGCCGAGGACACCTGCCTGTCGGCGCTGCGCTTCGCCGAGATCGCCGCCGGTTGCGGGCTGCCGGACGGCGCCCTGAACATCGTGACCGGCACCGGCGAGGAGGCGGGCGCGGCGCTTTCCGCACATCCGGGGATCGACTTCGTGTCGTTCACCGGCTCGGCCGATGTCGGCGCGCTGGTGCAGCAGGCGGCGGCGCGCAACGCGGTCAAATGCGTGCTCGAGCTCGGCGGCAAGTCGCCGCAGATCGTCTTCGACGACGTCGACGCCGACCGCGCCGTCCCGACCGTCGTGCGGGCGATCCTGCAGAACGCCGGCCAGACCTGCACCGCCGGCAGCCGCCTGCTGGTCCAGCGCTCGATCGCCGAAAGCTTCGTGGCGCGGGTGGCCGAGGCCTTCGCGAAGACGCGGGCCGGGACGCCGGAGATGGATCTGGACTGCGGGCCACTGATGAACCCCGCCCAGCTCGCCCGCGTCGAGGGCTACGTCGCGCGGGCGAAGACGGCGGGCGTGCCGGTGCTGGCCGAGGGCCGGATCGCCGAGGGTGTCCCGGCCGGCGGCTACTACGTGGCGCCGACCCTCTTCGGGCCGGTGCCGCGCGACGACGCGCTGGCCCGCGAGGAGGTCTTCGGCCCGGTGCTGACCGTGCTGCCGTTCGAGGACGAGGCCGACGCGATCGCGCTCGCCAACGCCACCGACTACGGGCTGCTCGCGGCGGTCTGGACCGAGAACGGCGGCCGCCAGCAGCGCGTCGCCAAGGCGGTGCGCGCCGGCCAGGTCTTCGTCAACTGCTACGGCGCCGGCGGCGGCGTCGAGCTGCCCTTCGGCGGCACCAAGCGCAGCGGCCACGGCCGCGAGAAGGGACTGCTGGCGCTGGAGGAACTCAGCGCCACCAAGACGGTGGTGCAATACCACGGGTAAGCTGCGAGCCGGCCGACGGGATGTGCTGCCGCGCTCACCTCAGCCGTCCCTCGTCATCGACCAGTCGCAGCGCCGTCGGCGCATCCGGACCCCAGATCCACAGGACAAGATTCAAGTCGGCATCCGTTGCGCCCCTGGCGAAGGACCGCACCCGCATCCCGGCGAAGCCCGAGGCCTTCAGCCGTTCCGCCAGTTGCTGGGCCGGCGCCCTGCCATCGGTCAGCATCCTCGTCCGCCAGTCATCGGCGGCGAGGTCCGCCGGATTCAGTCCTTGGGCGGACAAGGCTGCGGGGTCCGTTGCGTCGAGAATCGGGCCGATGTCCGCCTCGTAGGCCACCAGGGTCGTCGGCTGCAGGGTGCCGATCTGGCTGGCCTCGCGGATCGCCGTCATCACCGACAGCGAGGTGTAGAGCGCCGGCATCCCCCTGGGGTTGAAGCGCCCGCCATACCGGCGCGCCCCTTCGCCCGACAGGGGATTTCGGGCATGGATCGGGTTCAGGGCGCGGTAGAGGAGCCCGCGGTAGCGCATCCCAGGTCAGGCATGCACGCCGGCATCGACGGCGTCGACGTAGTCCATGACCTCGGCCGCCTGGCCATCGCGGACGAGCTGCATCGCGGTCAGGCCACCGAAACCTGCAAGGGGCTCCGACCGGTACCAGGCATAGGCGATCAGGGGCGAGCCGAAGCGGGGTTCGACCCGGTTCAGGATCTCGACCATTTCGCGCAACCGCTTCTGCGTCCTGGGGCTTCGCACCCGATCGGCCCGGATCAGCGCATCACGCCCCAGACCGACGGTACGCGCGACCTCGTCCTTCGTGGTCCGCAGGACCTCGGCAATGCGGGCGGGGGCGAAAAGGCCGCCTTCGGCAAAGACTGTCAGGTGCATCGCAGGCCTCCACTCATTCTGACGGGATATGGCGTCGTTGCGTGTGGCAGTCAAGCTCCGCGAACGTGCGGTGCGGAACGCTGGCGCGGTTCACCGGGTATCGCTCCCAGCGGATCGAGGCGGGACCCCGTTCGGCGCTGGCCGGGGCCGGCGCTTGAAGGCGTCGGGGAGAGGCCCTAAGAGGGCCGCGTTTTCGGCTTCCCCGCAGGCAGGACCATGCCCCGTCTGGTGATGAAATTCGGCGGCACCAGCGTCGCCGACCTCGACCGTATCCGCAACGCGGCGGAGAAGGTGAAGCGCGAGGTCGAGCGCGGCTACGACGTCGCGGTGGTGGTCTCGGCGATGGCCGGCAAGACCAACGAGCTGGTCGGCTGGGTGCGCGACACCAGCGTCCTCTATGACGCCCGCGAGTACGACGCGGTCGTCGCCTCGGGCGAGAACGTGACCGCCGGGCTGATGGCGCTGACGCTGCAGCAGATCGGCGTGCCGGCGCGGAGCTGGCAGGGCTGGCAGGTGCCGCTGAGGACCAACATGAGCCACGGGGCGGCGCGGATCGAGGCGATCGAGACCGAGGCGCTGGTCAGGAAGTTCGGCGAGGGGCTGCATGCGGTCATCGCCGGCTTCCAGGGGATCGGGCCGGACGGGCGGATCACCACGCTCGGACGCGGCGGGTCGGACACGTCGGCGGTGGCCTTCGCGGCGGCGCTCGGGGCCGAGCGCTGCGACATCTACACCGACGTCGACGGGGTCTATACCACCGACCCGCGGATCACGCGGAAGGCGAGGAAGCTCCACAAGGTCGCCTACGAGGAGATGCTGGAGCTGGCCTCGCTCGGGGCCAAGGTCTTGCAGACCCGCTCGGTCGAGCTCGCCATGCGCTACAAGGTGCGGCTGCAGGTGCTGTCGAGCTTCAGCGACGCGCCGGGCACCATCGTCTGCGACGAGGAGGAGATCATGGAATCGCGTGTGGTCAGCGGCGTCGCCCATTCCCGGGACGAGGCCAAGCTCACGGTCAAGGGCGTGCCCGACCGGCCGGGGATCGCGGCGTCGCTGTTCGGGCCGCTGGCCGGCGCCGGGGTCAACGTCGACATGATCGTGCAGAACATCGGCGCCGACGGCCACACCGACATGACCTTCTCCTGCCCGGTCGACGAGGTGCCGCGCGCGCTCGCCGCCATCGAGGCGACCAAGGCCGCGGGCGGCATCGACTTCAGCGGGCTCGACGTCGACGAGGAGGTCGCCAAGGTCTCGATCGTCGGCATCGGCATGCGCAGCCAGGCCGGCGTCGCCTTCCGGATGTTCGAGGCGCTGGCGCGCGACGGGGTCAACATCAAGGTCATCACCACGTCGGAGATCAAGGTGTCGGTGCTCATCGATCGCAAATATCTGGAACTGGCGGTGCAGGCGCTACATGATGCGTTCGAGCTGGAGAAGGTCAGCTAAGGCGAGCGAAGACGCGACGGTACCATGCCCTACGCGCAAGCGGTTGACAGCCGGGTCCTGCTGACCCGCCTTCGCGCCACGCTGGCGGAGCCCGGCGGCGGCCAGGAGCGGCTCGACCGCATCGTGCGGCTGGTGGCCGAGGGGCTGGTGGCCGAGGTCTGCTCGGTCTACCTGCGGCGCGAGGAGATCCTCGAGCTGTCGTCGACCGAGGGGCTGAACCCGGGCTCGGTGCACCAGACGCGGCTCCGGCTCGGGCAGGGGCTGGTCGGGCTGATCGCCGAGACCGCCGAGCCGATCAACACCCAGGACGCCTCGCACACCCGCGGCTTCCGCTACCTGCCCGAGACCGGCGAGGAGGTGTTCTCGAGCTTCCTCGGGGTGCCGATCCAGCGGCTCGGCGAGGTGCTCGGCGTGCTGGTGGTGCAGAACCGCGAGGCCCGCGAATACACCGACGACGAGGTCTACGCCCTCGAGGTCGTCGCGATGGTCATCGCCGAGATGGCCGAGCTCGGCGCCTTCGTCGGCCCGGGCGCCATGGACCAGCTGCCGCACAAGCTGCCGTTCTTCGCCCGCGGCCTCGTCGGGCAGGAGGGCGCGGCCGAAGGCACCGTTGTGCTGCACGACCCGCAGATCGTGGTCCCGGACCCGATCAGCGACGACCCCGAGCGCGAGCGGCGGCGGCTGCACGCCGGGATCGAGGCGCTCCGGGCCGAGGTCGACGAGATGCTGGCGGCCGACTACCTCACCGCGACCGGCGAGCACCGCGACGTGCTGAACGCCTACCGGATGTTCGCCTACGACAAGGGCTGGGTGCGGCGGATGGACGCCTCGATCGACCTCGGGCTCGCCGCCGAGGTCGCGGTCGAGAAGGAGCAGTCGGCGACGCGGACGCGGATGGCGCGCGCCGCCGACCCCTACCTGCGCGAGCGGCTGCACGACCTCGACGACCTCTCGAACCGGCTGCTGCGGCTCCTGTCGGGCGAGCAGCGCAACGGCGTCGAGCTGCCCGAGGACGCGATCCTGGTCGCGCGCAACATCGGGCCGGGCGAGCTCCTCGACTACGGGAGGAAGCTGCGCGGGGTCGTGCTGGAGGAGGGTTCGGTCGGCAGCCATGCCGCGATCGTGGCGCGGGCGCTGGCGATCCCGCTGGTGATCCAGGCCGCACGGGTGACGCGCGAGGCGATGCCGGGCGACCGCATCCTCGTCGACGGCGACATCGGCACCGTCCATCTCCGCCCGGAGGAGACGGTGGCCAAGGCCTTCCGCGAGCGGATGGAGATGCTGCACGAGGCGCAGGCGGCCTATGCCACGCTGCGCGACAAGCCGGCGACGACGCGGGACGGCGTCACGCTGCACCTCTACATGAACGCGGGGCTCATGGCCGACCTCCCGAGCCTGCCCAAGTGCGGCGCGCTGGGGGTCGGGCTGTTCCGGACCGAGCTGCAGTTCCTGATCCGCACGACGGTCCCCAAGCGCACCGAGCTCGCGGCGCTCTACTCGCGCATCCTCGACGCGGCGCACGACAAGCCGGTCGTGTTCCGGACGCTGGACATCGGATCGGACAAGGTCCTGCCCTACATGCGCCGCGCCGACGAGCCGAACCCGGCGCTCGGCTGGCGGGCGATCCGGGTCGGGCTCGACCGGCCGCTGATGCTCCGGATGCAGGTGCAGGCGCTGATCCGCGGCGCCAACGGGCGGCCGCTGTCGGTCATGTTCCCCTTCGTCGCCGAGGCCAGCGAGTTCGAGGCGGCACGCGAGATCGTCATGCGCGAGATGGCGCGCGAGCAGGCGCTCGGCAACACCGTCCCGCGCGAGCTCAAGGTCGGGACCATGCTCGAGATGCCGAGCCTCGCCTTCGCGCCGGACCGCTTCTTCGCGCTGACCGACTTCATCTCGGTGGGCGGCAACGACCTCAAGCAGTTCTTCTTCGCCGCCGATCGCGAGAACGAGCTGGTGCGCCGGCGCTACGACATGATGAGCGTCAGCTACCTGAGCTTCCTCGAGCGGATCGTGCAGCGCTGCACCGAGCAGGGCACGCCGCTCTCCTTCTGCGGCGAGGACGCCGGCCGGCCGCTGGAGGCGCTGGCGCTCGCCGTGATCGGCTTCCGCAGCCTGTCGATGCGGCCGGCCTCGATTGGCCCTGTCAAGGCGCTGCTGCGCAAGGTCGATCTCGCCGGCCCGCGCGAGGCCTTCGAGAGCGCCCGCCGCACCGCGCAGCGCAGCGCCCGCCCAGCGCTCGAGGCCTGGCTGGCCGAATCCGGCGACGCCATCTGACGCCGCATCGGGCGGATCGTCTCCGCTGACCGGGCAGCGGCGTCCGCGACGCGCCCCTCAGGCGCTGCAGGCCTGCCGGCTGGACGGGCTCAGCGCGCGGGCGATCGTCGCGTGCAGGATCCGGGCATCGATCGGCTTGGAGAGATAGTCGTCCATGCCGGCCGCGAGGTAGCGGTCGCGATCGCCCATCATCGCGTCGGCGGTCAGGGCGATGATCGGGACGCGGTCGAGCGGCGGCCGGAGCTCGCGGATGCGGCGGGCGGCGGTCACGCCGTCCATCCCCGGCAGGTGCACGTCCATGAAGACGAGGTCGAACCGCTCGCGCTCGAGCCGTCGGATCGCCTGCTCGCCGTCGCGGGCGAGGCGGACGTCGTGGCCGCCCTTGGCGAGCATGCGGGTGATCAGCAGCTGGTTCACCTCGTTGTCCTCGACGACCAGGATCCGCGCCGCGCGCGGAGCGGCGATCGCCGGCGCCGGCCGGGCGAGCGGGTTGCCCGCGGCCGCCTCGGCCCGGCAGCGGATGGCGAAGGCGAAGCGGCTGCCCTGGCCCGGGACGCTTTCCACCGCGATGTCGCCGCCCATCAGCCGCACCAGCTGACGCGAGATGGCGAGCCCGAGCCCGCTGCCGCCGTAGCGCCGCGCGGTCGAGCCGTCGGCCTGCTCGAACCGGCCGAACAGCCGGCCGAGCGCCTCGGGCGGGATGCCGATGCCGGTGTCGCGCACCTCGAACTGCAGCTCGACCGCGCCGCCCTCCACCCGCCGGTGGCGGACGGCGAGCGTGACCGACCCGCGCTCGGTGAACTTGACGGCGTTGCCGACCAGGTTGAACAGGACCTGGCTCAGCCGGTTCGGGTCGCCGACGACCGCCGGCGGCAGGCCGCCCTGCAGCTCGAGCCCGAGCGTGACGCGCTTGGCGGCGGCCCCGCCGCGCAGCAGGTCGACCACCCGGCGCGCGACGTCGCCGGCGTCGAACGGCGTCGCTTCGAGCGTGACCGAGCGCGCCTCGAGCCGCGAGTAGTCGAGGATGTCGTTGATGACGGTGAGCAGGCCCTGCGCGGAATCGTGGGCGAGGCCCAGGTAGCGCGCCTTCTCGCCCTGGATCTCCTCGCCGCGCAGCAGCTCGAGCATGCCGAGCACGCCGTTCATCGGCGTCCGGATCTCGTGGCTCATGGTCGCGAGGAACTCGGACTTCGCCTCGCTCGACTGCTCGGCGCGCGCCCGCGCCGCCCGAAGCTCCTCGTTGGCCCGCGCCAGCGAGGCGGTGCGTTCGGCGACCCGGAGCTCGAGCTGCGCGTTCAGCTCCGACAGCCGCCGCTCCGCCTCGCGCCGGTCATGCACCTCGCGCGCCAGGAGCGCGTTGCTCTCGGCGAGGAGCGTCGGGCTCGGCAGCGCCAGGAGCTTCGGCATCAGCGGCCAGAGCGCGACCGCGGTCATCAGCGACACCGCCGCGGTCCCGACCTTGACCGCGGCCTGCAGCCCGTAGTCGGGCACCCAGAGCGTCCAGATGCCGAAGAGGTGGGTGATGCCGCAGGCGACGATGAAGCTGACGAAGAGGTAGGGCACCCAGCCCGACACCAGATCCTTGCGACGCAGCGCGAAGAACAGGATCGCCAGCGGGATCGAGAAGTAGGAGAGCGCGATCACCGCGTCGGAGACGACGTGGGCCCAGAGGATCTCCGGCCGCCAGAGCAGGCACCAGCCGTGGGGCTGGAACCCCTCGGTCGACAGAAAGTCCCAGATCCAGCCCGCCACGCACTTCCCCCGTCGCCTTGTGAACGGTCAACCTTTTGGAGATCAAGGTTAAGCTTCGGTTAATGCGCGGCGCGTCAGAGCCGGATGACCGAGATAAGCCGCCCGTAGTCGGGCTCGCCCAGGCGCGTGGCGCGGCGGTAGGAGAAGAAGCGGTCGGGATCGGAGTGGGTGCAGCGGCCGATCCAGCCCGCCTCGCCGACGCCGGCGTCGCGCAGCCGGTGCAGCACGAAACCCGGCAGGTCGAAGTGCAGCCGGTCGCCGGACCCGACCGTGAAGAAGCGGTCGTAGCCCTTCTCCTCGTCGCGGAAGCGGTCGAAGAACTCGGGGCCGACCTCGTAGGCGCGCTGGCTGATCGTCGGGCCGACCGCCGCGTGGATCGCCTCGGGCCGGGCGCCGAGCCGTGCCATCGCCGCGACGACGGCCTCGACGACGCCGTCGAGCGCGCCGCGCCAGCCGGCGTGCGCGGCGCCGATCACCCGCGCCTCGCGGTCGGCGAGCAGGATCGGCGCGCAGTCGGCGGTCAGGATGCCGATGGCGATGCCGGCCGCCGCGCTGACCGCGGCGTCGGCGCGCGGCCGCTCGGTCCAGGGCGCCGGGCCGGCGACGACGACCTCGGTCGAATGGGTCTGGTGGAGCGAGACGAGCCGCTCGGGCGGGACGTCGACCGCCGCGGCCACCCGGGCGCGGTTCAGCGCCACGGCTTCGCGCTGGTCGGCCGAGCCGGGGCCGCAGTTCAGGCCGGCGTAGATGCCCGAGGAGGCGCCGCCGCGCCGGGTGAAGAAGCCGTGGCGCGTGCCCGACAGCAGCTCCGAGGTCAGGATCTCGAGGGTCATCGGCCAAATCCCGGCGGCGTCGGTGCCTCATCCGGCGCCAGCGCCAGAACCCGGAACAGGTTTCCCATTTCGTCCGGGTGGGTCAAGCGGCGATGCGCGGCGACGATCGCGTCGAGCGCCGGGCCGGCGCGGCCGCGGGCCAGCGCACGGGCGCGCCCGGTGATGCCGAGGGTTTCCAGGAAGGCCCCCTGTCCCACCGGGCCCCAGGCCCGCGCCGGCCGCGCCGCGCGCGCGAGGGCGCCGAAGCCGACGTGGGCGGTGAGGTCGGCGGTTCCGGGCGCGTCGAGCGGGTCGACCGGCAGGTGGCGCCGGACCGCCTGCAGGGTGTCGCCGGTGCCTTCGGCGGCGCCGTAGTCGATGACGAGCGCCGCGCCGCCGCGGGCGGCGATGCGGGCGCCGAGCCGGGCGGCGACGGCCTCGCCGCTCGGGTTCAGCTCGACGACGGCGCCGTCGGGCGCGCGCGGGAAGCGGGCGTCGAGGTCGGCATCCGGCCGCGGCGGCGCCCAGCCGAAGCCGAGGCGGTCGCCGTCGAGGGCGACGAGGCGCTCGCGCCAGAGGGCGTCGGCGCGCTGGAACTGGCGGATCGGCAGGGCGTCGAAGAACTCGTTGGCGATGGCGAAGAGCGGCGCGTCGGGCAGCGCGTCGACGCCGGCCGCCCAGCGCGGGGCGGCGCCGGCCAGCATTTCGGCCTGCAGGCGGCGCAGCGCCGGGCTGGTCTCGACGAGCCAGAGCTCCGCGGCGTCGCGGAACCCCGGCATCCCCGCGGCGGCGCGCAGGGCGTCGCGCATCAGCGTGCCGCGACCGGGGCCGAGCTCGGCCAGCACGAACCGGTCGGGGCGCCCCTGGTCGGCCCAGGCCTGCGCCGCCCAGGCGCCGACGAGCTCGCCGAACATCTGCGAGATCTCGGGCGCGGTGACGAAGTCGCCGGCGGGGCCGAAGGGGTCGCGGGTCGCATAGTAGCCGTGCTCGGGATGGCCGAGGGCCAGCGCCATCCAGGCCTCGACGGTCAGCGGTCCCTGCGCGGCGATGCGGTCGCGGATCAGGGCTTCGAGCGGGGTCACCCGGCGCGTCAGTCGGCGGGCACGCGGGCGCCGCGCGCCGAGCGCACGACGAGGATCAGGCCCGCGAGGAGCATCGGCAGCGAAAGGAGCTGGCCCATGGTCAGGCCGGCGGCGCCGAGGTGCAGGACGAAGCCGTGCGGGTTGTCGTCGGTCACGAACTGGGCGTCGGCCTGGCGGAAGCCTTCGAGCGCGATGCGGGCGAGCGAATAGCCGATCAGGAACAGGCCGAAGACGCGGCCCCGGCGGGCGAGGGCACCGGAGCGGATCGCGAAGGCGAGGAGGATGAAGAGGACGAGGCCTTCGAGCGCCGCCTCGTAGAGCTGCGAGGGGTGGCGGGCGCAGGGGCCGGGCGGCCAGGTCAGCGGGCAGGTCTGCGCCGCCTCGCCGGGAAAGACGACGGCCCAGGGGGCGGTCGAGGGCCGGCCCCAGAGCTCGCCGTTGATGAAGTTGGCGATGCGGCCGAAGAAGAGGCCGATCGGCGCCGCCGCGGCGACGGCGTCGCCGACGCCGAGGATCGGGTAGCCGTTGCGGAGCGAGAAGCCGACGACGCCGGCGACGACGCCGAGGAGGCCGCCGTGGAAGGACATGCCGCCGTGCCAGACCGAGAAGATTTCCAGCGGGTTCGCGGCGAAGTAGGCCGGCTGGTAGAAGAGGACGTACCCGAGCCGGCCGCCCAGCACGACGCCGAGGATCATCCAGGTCAGCAGGTCGTCCGACCGCTCGGGCGGCATCGGCGGGTGGCCGGCCCAGAGCGCCGGGCGGCGGCAGAGCCGGGCGACGTAGCGCCAGCCGAGGAGGAGCCCGGCGATGTAGGCGAGGGCGTACCAGCGGATCGCGAGCTCGAGCCCGAAGAGGTGGAAGGAGAAGAGCACCGGGTCGATGTCGGGGAACGGCAGGACGAGCGGCAAGCGTGGCCTCCGGCGCTGGGGCGCCCCTCAATCGGAGCCGGGCGGGCGGAAGTCAAGGCGCGGGCGGTTGAGCTTGCCGCGGCTTCCCGCGATAACCGGGCGAAGCAGGGAGGGACGGCTATGGAATACCGCTATCTCGGGCGCTCGGGGCTGCAGGTCTCGGTGATGACGATGGGGACGATGACCTTCGGCGGGGCCGGCGCCTTCAAGGCGACCGGCGACAGCGGGGTCAAGGAGGCGCGCGAGCAGATCGCGATCTGCCTCGACGCCGGGGTGAACCTGATCGACACCGCCAACATCTACTCGATGGGCGAGTCGGAGAAGATCGTCGGCGAGGTGCTGGGCGGCAGGCGGCCGAACGACCTGCTGATCGCGTCGAAGGTGCGCTTCAAGATCGGCGAGGGGCCGAACGGCGAGGGGCTGTCGCGGCACCACGTCATCCGGCAGGTCGAGGCCAGCCTCGGGCGGCTCAGGACCGACGTGATCGACATCCTCTACCTGCACGAATGGGACGGCATGACCCCGCTCGAGGAGACGCTGGGGGCGGTCGACACGCTGGTCGAGCAGGGCAAGGTCCGCTACGTCGGCGTCTCCAACTATTCGGCCTGGCACGTGATGAAGGCGCTGGCGATCGCCGACGCCCGCGGCTTCGCCCGGCCGGTCACCCAGCAGATCCACTATACGGTGGAGGCGCGCGAGGCCGAGTACGAGCTGGCGCAGATCGCCGTTGCCGAAGGCGTCGGGATCCTGGTCTGGAGCCCGCTCGCGGGCGGCCTCCTCAGCGGCAAGTACGGGCCCGACACGCCATCGGCGCGGCAGGTCGCCGGCTGGACCGAGCCGCCGATCCGCGACGTCGATAGGCTCTGGCGGATCGTCGCCGCGCTGAAGGAGGTCGGGAAAGCGCACGGCGTCTCGGCGGCGCAGGTGGCGCTCGCATGGCTGCTCGGGCGGCCCGGGGTCGCCTCGCTCGTCGTCGGCGGCCGCAACGCCGACCAGTTCCGCGACAGCCTCGCTGCCGCCGAGCTGAAGCTCGACGCCGAGGAGCGGACCCGGCTCGACGAGGTCAGCGCGCTGCCGGTCCTCTATCCCTACTGGCACCAGCAGCGCACCGTCGCGTCGCGCTTCGGCCCGGCCGACCGGGTGCTGGACCGGACGACGCAGCCCTGCTGAGGTCCCGCCGGGCAGCTATCGGGCAAATTCGCGCCATTGATATCGCTTGGCTTTTCCCGGCGGCCGCAAGGATCTCTCAACCTTTTCCGCTCCCTTGGCAAGCCGCCGGCGGATCCCCATATCTCGGGGAGCCGCCGGCCAGGAGACCGCCCGATGCAGACCCGCAACAAGATGTTCGACGACTTCGCGCAGCTGATGAACAACGCGATGGGCGTCGCCCAGGGCGCCAAGACCGAGGCCGAGACGGCAATGAAGGGCTTCGTCGATCGCTGGCTCGCCGAGCGCAACTTCGTGACCCGCGAGGAGTTCGACGCCGTCCGCGCGATGGCGCAGAAGGCGCGGGAAGAGAACGAGGCGCTCGCCGCCCGGATCGCCGTGCTCGAGGCAAAGGCGGCGAACTAGCGGGCGACCGCAGATCGGCCACGTTGAGCGCCGCCCGTCCGAGGCCGATGGTCAGGGCGAAAGCGAGGAGCGTGAGCCTCGTCGTTACCCAGGCCACGCGGGTCGGAAACCACTCGTCAACGTTTGCGCGGGCATTCTCGCCATCCGGCAGAGTATCGACTATACCATTGCAAACTCGATTGGGCCGGGGAGGCAGCTCGGGGATGGGAACGATGAAGCACCAGATCGTCGTGTCCGCCGTCTGGGATGCAGACGCCGAGGTATGGGTTGCAACCAGCGAAGATATCCAAGGCCTCGCAGTCGAGGCTGCCACGGTAGAGCTCCTGAAGGAAAAGATCGTGCCGGCGATCCAGGATCTGATCGAGTTGAATGGCTTGGAGACCGACCTTCGCGAAATTCCAGTAAAGATTCGAGCCGAGGAACATACCAAGGTTTTGATCCCCGGCCAATAGCGTGGCGGGCTTCCTCCGTGAACTGAAGGAATATCTCGTTCAGCCCCGCGGGCCGGAAATTCTGGCCGCCGCGCCGCGTGCAGTCTCAGCCCGCTGCTCGGCCGCCATCCACTCGGAGGCGCGACAGCTCGTCACCCGCCCGATTTCGAACCGAGACACCGGATTGCCGACTCGCCATCGCCCGTCGCACAGGTTACGATCCCGTTAAGCCTGTTCGAAATCGGCCGCGAACTTTCGAGATTTTTGGCTTTACAGAATCCCGGGCATCCACCACCATATCTTGTAGACCAGCCGCCCTTGCGGTTGATCTGTTGTTAACCTCAAACGCCCCGTGCGGGCGAAGCCCGCCGGCGGCCAGAACGAGAGGGCACCGGGCATGGGCATTGTCGAGCGCGACTTCGACTGCGAGGATCTCCACCCCATCGACATCGTCGAGTCGCTGGCTTCCGAGCGCTCCTGGGACTTCGACCGGATTGCCGACGACCAGATCGCCATGGCCATCGAGGGCAGCTGGCGCACCTATTCCGTCACCCTCGCCTGGTCCGCCCACGACGAGACGCTGCGGCTCATCTGCGCCTTCGAGATGGCGCCGCCGGTGCGGCGCCTCTCGGCCCTGAACGCCGTCATCTGCCTTGCCAACGACCGCTGCTGGTCGGGCGCCTTCGTGCTGTGGCGCGAGCAGAAGCTGATGGGCTACCGCTACGGCCTCAACCTCACCGGCGGGGCGCAGGCGAGCTCGGCCCAGATCAACGACATGGTGCGCGCCGCCGTCAGCGCCTGCGAGCGCTTCTATCCGGCGTTCCAGCTGGTCGGCTGGGGCGGCGAGACCCCCGAGAAGGCGCTTGGCATCGCCATGACCGAAGCCTACGGTCGCGCGTGAATTTCGGGCCCCTCCCGGCCCGGCGCCGGGAGGGGCCATGGATCTCGCGGACATCTCGGGGCGCGGCCTCGTCCTGCTCGGCTGCGGCAAGATGGGCAGCGCGCTGCTCGAGGGCTGGCTGACCGGCGGCCTGCCCGCCGAAGCGATCACCGTCCTCGAGCCCAACCCCTCGCCGACGCTGAGCGCCAATGCCGCCGACGGCGTCCGGCTCAACGCCGAGCTTCCCGAAGACCCCGCCGTCGCCGTCCTCGCGGTCAAGCCGCAGTCGATGGGCGCGGCGCTGCCGCGCCTCCAGGCGCTCGGCAACGGCCCGACCGTCTTCCTCTCGATCGCCGCCGGCACGCCGATCCGCGCCTTCGAGGCGGCGCTCGGCGCGAACACCCCGATCGTGCGCGCGATGCCGAACACGCCGGCCGCCGTCGGCCGCGGCATCACCGCGCTGGTGGGCAACGCCCATGCCGACGCCCGCGCGCTCGACCTCGCCGAGACGCTCATGCGCGCCGTCGGCCAGACCGTGCACCTCGCCGACGAGGGGCAGATGGACGCCGTCACCGCGGTCTCGGGCTCGGGGCCGGCCTACGTCTTCCTGCTGATCGAGGCGCTGGCGGCGGCCGGCGAAGCCGAGGGCCTGCCGGGGGATTTGGCGCTGGCGCTCGCGCGTGCTACCGTGGCGGGAGCGGGGGCCCTGGCCGAGTCTTCACCGAGCGAGCCGTCCCAGTTGCGAGTCGACGTGACCAGCCCCGGGGGCACCACCGCCGCGGCGCTGGCCGTCCTGATGGACGAGTCCGAGGGAATCCCGGCGCTGATGCGCCGCGCCGTCGCTGCCGCCGCCGCCCGCAGCCGAGAACTCGGCCGCTGACGGCAATCACCGGGGCCCCGTGCGGGCCCGAGCCGAGGAGAGCAGCCATGTTCGACCCCAAGACCTTCTCGTTCGACGTCGACAAGATGACCGAGTTCTTCAAGCAGAACGACTTCAGCAAGTACCTGCAGAACATGAAGCTGCCCGGGGTCGACACCGATGCCCTGATGGCGGCGCAGCAGAAGAACATGGACGCGCTCGTCGAGGCCAACAAGGCGGCGGCGGCCGGCTACCAGGAGCTGTTCAAGAAGCAGGTGGCGATCTTCGAGGAGACCATGGCCGAGGCGAAGAAGAACCTGGCCGCCTTCGACGCCGCCAAGATCGACCCCGACAAGGCCAAGGCGCAGGGCGAGCTGGTCAAGGCCGCGTTCGAGAAGGCGCTCGCCAACATGCAGGCGCTGGCCGAGAGCGCGCAGAAGGCCAACGCCGACGCCTACGACATCGTCGCCGCGCGCATCCGCGAGAGCATGGGCGAGCTGCGCGACCTCGCGGGCACCACCCGCAGCTGACGCGAAATCGCTTGCCGCCCGCCGCCCGGGCCGGTCAACTGGCCCGGGACGAGCGGAGCGGGACATGGGCGAGATCACCTTCGACGACTTCCTGGAGGTCGACATCCGCGTCGGGCGGGTGACGCGGGCCGAGGATTTCCCCGAGGCGCGCAAGCCCGCGCTGAAGCTCTGGATCGACTTCGGGCCGGAGGTGGGCGAGCGGAGGAGCTCGGCGCAGCTCGCCGCCAACTACCGGCCCGAGGCGCTGGTCGGCCGGCTGGTGCTCGCCGTGGTCAACTTCCCGCCGCGGCAGATCGGGCCGGTGCGCTCGGAGGTGCTGACGCTCGGGGTGGCGGACGCCGCCGGGCAGGTGGTGCTGATCGGCCCGGACAAGGACGTGCCGCTCGGCGGGCGGATGTACTGATGCGCCCCCGGATCGTCGTGACGCGCCGGCTGCCCGAGGCGGTGGAGGCGCGCATCGCCGGGGCCTTCGATGCCCGGCTGAACCCGGACGACGCCCCGATGGACCGGGCGGCGCTCGCCGCGGCCCTCGGCGAGGCCGACGGGCTGCTCTGCAGCGTGACGGAGACGCTGGACGCGGAACTGATCGCGGCCCCGGGCCGGCGCGCCGGCATCCTCGCGAACTTCGGGGTCGGGGTGAACAACATCGACCTCGACGCCGCCCGCGCCGCCGGGGTCGTGGTGACGAACACGCCCGGCGTCCTGACCGACGCCACCGCCGACGTCGCGATGGCGCTGATCCTCGCGGCGACGCGGCGGATGAGCGAGACCGAGGCGGCGCTCAGGCGCGGCGAATGGCGGCTCTGGGCGCCGACCGGGTGGCTCGGGATGGGCCTGCAGGGCCGGACGCTCGGCATCGTCGGCATGGGGCGGATCGGGCAGGCGACCGCGCGGCGGGCGATCGCCTTCGGGATGCGGGTCGTGTACTTCAACCGCTCGGCCGTGGGGCCGTTCGACTTCCCGGCCGAGCCGCGCGGGTCGATCGAGGAGCTGCTGGCCGAGGCCGACGTCGTCTCGCTGCACGCCCCGGGCGGCGGCGGGAACCGCGCGATGATCTCGGCCAAGCGGCTGGCGGCGATGAAGCCCGGCGCCTACCTCGTCAACACCGCCCGCGGCGACATCGTCGACGAGGCGGCGCTGGCGGAAGCGCTGGCCTCCGGGCGGCTGGCCGGCGCCGGGCTCGACGTCTATGCCGAGGAGCCGCGGGTCCCGGAGGCGCTGCTGCGGCTGCCGAACGTGACGCTCTTGCCGCACATCGGCTCGGCGACGGTCGAGACGAGGACCGCGATGGGGATGCTCGCTGTCGACAATTTGATCGCGCATTTCGCCGGGCAGCCGCTGCCGTCGCGGGTCGCGTGACCTTCAGGGCTTGTCGCACGGCGCGCAGAGGCTAGCTGCCGGCGCGATCGGCAGCACCGGAGACGCCAGGATGCAGAAACGTCGCCTCGGCCGCAGCGGCCTCGAGATCGCCCCGCTCGTCCTCGGCACCAACGTCTTCGGCTGGACCGCCGACGAAGCGACCAGCCACCGGCTGCTCGACGCCTTCGTCGACGCCGGGCTGAACGCGGTCGACACCGCCGACAGCTATTCGCGCTGGCTGCCGGGGCACAAGGGCGGCGAATCGGAGACGATCATCGGCAGCTGGCTCGCGAGGAACCCGGGCAAGCGCGACAAGGTGGTGGTGATCACCAAGGTCGGCTCGGACATGGGGCAGGGCCGGCGCGACCTGCGCGAAGGCTGGATCGTCGAGGAGGTCGAGGCGTCGCTGCGGCGGCTGCAGGTCGAGGCGATCGACCTCTATCTCGCGCACTGGCCCGATCCGGACACGCCCTTCGCCGAGACGCTCGGCGCCTTCGGCAGGCTGCTCGACGCCGGCAAGGTCAGGGCGATCGGGGCCTCGAACCTCGACGCGGCGCAGCTCGGCGAGGCGCTGGACGTGGCGGCCGGGAAGGGGCTGCCGCGCTACGAGGTGCTGCAGCCCGGCTACAACCTCTACGACCGGGCGGCGCTGGAAGGGCCGCTGCTCGACCTCTGCCGCAAGGAGGAGATCGGGGTCATCACCTACTTCAGCCTCGCCAAGGGGTTCCTGTCCGGAAAGTACCGCTCGAAGGACGACCTCGGGAAGAGCCCGCGCGGCGGCGGCGTCGAGGGATACCTGAACCCGCGCGGCTTCCGCATCCTCGACGCCCTCGACGCCGTCGCGGCGCGGCGCGGGGCGAAGCCGGCCGAGGTGGCGCTCGCCTGGGTCATCGCCAGACCCGACATCACCGCGCCGATCGCGAGCGCCACCAGCGCCGATCAGATGGCGAGCCTCGTGAGAGCCGCCGCGTTGGCGCTCACGCCCGAGGACATCGCCGCGCTCGACGCCGCCGGCGCCTGAACCGCAACCCGCCCGAGCCGCCGCCAGGGCCCCATTCACCTGGAGATCTCCCATGAACGACCGCCTTTCCGCCTGGGCGCCGCAGGCGCTCGCGCTGCTCCGGATCATGACCGCGCTCCTCTTCATCGAGCACGGCACGATGAAGCTCTTCGGCTTCCCGCCCTCGCAGATGTCGCCGGCCTTCGGCTCGCTCTTCTGGTTCGCCGGCGTCCTCGAGGTCGTCGGCGGCATCCTGGTGCTCCTCGGCCTCTTCACCCGCCCGGCCGCCTTCCTCCTGTCGGGCGAGATGGCCGTCGCCTACTTCATGGCGCACGCGCCCCAGGGCTTCTTCCCGGTGCTGAACCAGGGCGAGTCCGCGATCCTCTTCTGCTTCGTCTTCCTCTACCTCTTCGTCGCCGGCCCCGGCGCCTGGAGCCTCGACGCCCGCCGCCGCGCGCTCGCCGTCGCGGCCTGAGCCGGGCTCGACAGGCCGGGTGCGAGCGCCTAAGTCTCGGGCCCGGTCTTTCGAGGAGGATGCCATGACCCCGGCCTTCGACGCCCGCGAGCCAGCCGCCGACGCGGCCCTCGGCGACCTGCCGGAATGGGATCTGGGCGACCTCTATTCCGGGCCGGACGCGCCCGAGATCGCCCGCGACGGCGAGTGGCTGGCCGCCGAGGCGGGCGCCTTCGCCGCCGACTACGAGGGCAAGCTCGCCGGCCTCGACGCCGCCGGCATGCTGGAGGCGATCCGCCGCTACGAGCGCATCCAGACCGTATCCGGCCGGATCATGAGCTACGCCGGCCTGCGCTACTCGCAGAACACCACCGACCCGGTCCGCGGCAAGTTCTACGGCGACCGCCAGGCCGAGCTGACCGACGCCTCGGCGCCGCTGGTCTTCTTCACGCTCGAGCTCAACCGCATCGACGACGCCGCCCTCGCCGCGCTCCTCGCCGCCGACCCCGGGCTCGCCCGCTACAAGCCCGTCCTCGACCGGGTGCGGGCGATGAAGCCCTACCAGCTGTCGGACGAGCTCGAGCGTTTCCTGCACGACCAGTCGGTCGTCGGCGCTTCCGCCTGGAACCGCCTCTTCGACGAGACGCTCGCCGGGCTCGAATTCGACGTCCTCGGCGAGACCCGCACGCTCGAGGCGACCCTCGACCTCCTCTCCGACCCCGACCGCAGCCGCCGCCAGGCCGGCGCCGAGGCGCTCGCCAGGGTCTTCCGCGCGCACCTGCCGCTCTTCGCCCGCGTCACCAACACCCTCGCCAAGGAAAAGGAGGTCGAGGACCGCTGGCGCAAGCTCCCGACGCCGCAGATGGCGCGCCACCTCTCCAACGACGTCGAGCCCGAGGTCGTCCAGGCGCTGCGCGACGCCGTCGTCGCCGCCTACCCCCGGCTCTCGCACCGCTATTATGCGCTGAAGGCGAAATGGCTCGGCCTCGACCGGCTGCAGGTCTGGGACCGCAACGCCCCGCTGCCCCGCGACGACGACCGCAAGATCGCCTGGCCCGAGGCGCGCGCGACGGTGCTGGACGCCTACGCCGGCTTCGACCCGCGGATGGCGAAGCTCGCCGAGCCCTTCTTCGAGCGCGGCTGGATCGACGCCCCGGTCCGCCCGGGCAAGGCGCCCGGCGCCTTCGCGCACTCGACCGTCGTCGACGTCCACCCCTACGTGTTGCTCAACTACCTCGGCAAGCAGCGCGACGTGATGACCCTCGCGCACGAGCTCGGCCACGGCGTCCACCAGCGGCTCGCCGCCGCCCAGGGCGAGCTCCTGTCATCGACCCCCCTCACCCTCGCCGAGACCGCCAGCGTCTTCGGCGAGATGCTGACCTTCCGAAAACTCCTCGCCGCCGCGCCCGACCCGGCGGCCCGGAAGATCCTCCTCGCCTCCAAGGTCGAGGACATGATCAACACCGTGGTCCGGCAGATCGCCTTCTACGACTTCGAGACCCGCGTGCACGCCCGGCGCCGCGAGGGCGAGCTGACCCCCGACGACATCAACGCGATCTGGCTCGCCGTCCAGACCGAGAGCCTCGGCCCGGCCTTCGAGTTCATGCCCGGCTACGAGACCTTCTGGACCTACATCCCCCACTTCATCCACTCGCCCTTCTACGTCTACGCCTACGCCTTCGGCGACGGCCTCGTGAACGCGCTCTACGCCGTCTACGAGGAGGGCGACCCGGGCTTCCAGGACCGCTATTTCGCGATGCTCGAGGCCGGCGGCTCCAAGCACCACAAGGAGCTGCTCGCCCCCTTCGGCCTCGACGCCGGCGACCCGACCTTCTGGAGCAAGGGCCTCGCGCTGATCGCAGGCATGATCGACGAGCTGGAGGCGATGGAGGCCTGAGGCCGCTTGCCGCCGGCGCCCCGGCCGCGCGGGCACCGCGCGGCTTCGACGAAGGGCTCGCGACCGCGCGCCCCGTGACGCACGGGCCGGTGCCTGGCCCTGCAATCCCCGTACGACGCGGCCTCCGCCGACGCCGCGCGGAATCCGCTCCGACTCACATGTCAGTTCGACCAGGCGGTCAGCTGCGCGAGGATGTCGTCGACCACCGGCTTCACGCTGCTGGAGGCCGCGTCGATGTCGAGCACGCGGTCGGCCTGCTCCTGAATGCCCGGCATCGCCACCGCCAGCATCTGCTTCAGCGCGTCGTGCCCGGCGTCGGGCAGCGAGTCGACGCTGTCCTCGACGCTGTCGAGCTGGTCGCGCGCCGCCATCAGCCGCGGCAGCGCCGCCTGCGCCGAGGGGCCGTCCTTGATCGACTGCAGCGACTGCTTCACGCTCTCGAGCGAGGTCGCGACCGTCGCGCCGACGTCGATGCCGACCAGCACCAGCGGGTTCGCCGCCGTGACCGCCGCCGGAGGCGTCACCGCCGTGTCGGTCGGCGGCGGCGCCAGCAGCTTGGCGAGCAGCAGCGTCGCGGCCGCGAGCAGCACCACCCAGAACACCCAGCGCAGCGAGCCCGCCCGCGTCTGCGCCGCCTGCGGCAACAGGGGCACCGGGCTGACCGCGCGCAGCGGCTTGGCGAGCGCCCGCATCGGCGCCGACGCCGCCAGGTCGGCCAGCACGCCCTTGCTGCGGAGGTCGACCGCGATGTCCCGCGGCAGCGCCCGCGCGATTGCCGCCTTCTGCCCGGCGAGGAGCTCGAGGACGCCGGTCGCATCCAGCCCCTTCTCGCCGGCCTCCCGCCCGAGCCCGGCCAGCGTCATCGCCCCGGCGACGCCGAGCAGCGACCCCGCGCCGGCCTCGGTGAGCCCGGCGTGGCGCGCGAGCGACTGCGCCAGCGCGCCGGCGTCGCTGCCGCCGAGGATCGCGGCGACCATGTCGGAGCCGGCGGTGGCCACGGCGGCGGGATCGACGCCGGTGCGCACGTCGAGCCCCGCGGCGCGCTCCAGCGCATGCCCGAGCGCCTGCGCCGCGCCGGGATCGCTGCCGGCGCCGAGGATGCCGCCGAGCACCACCGGCACCGCCGACTGCAGCCCGCGGCGCGCCTGGTCGGGACTGCCGCCGACCAGGTTCGCGATTCGCGCGATCCGCTCCGGCGTGGCGAGCGCCCCGATCTGCTCGACGATGTCCATCGCGTCTCCAAGCTCGTCCGTGCGGGCCATGTAATTCATATCTCAGCCTCCGGGCGGGGAAAAGCGACTGCCGCGAGCATGGATAGGGGATGGATCGCGGTGGCAGAAGCGCCATATCGTCGCGGGAACGGGAGGCGCCGCATGCGACTTCGGAGATCGCTGGCCGCGGGGCTGGCCGGGCTGGCGCTCGCCGGACCGGGTCCGGCGGTCGCCGATACGTTGTGCCGGCCGGACACGCTCGGGTCGGTCGTCTGCCCGGTCGCCCCGCCGCCGCCGCGCCCGATCTACCGCCGGCCGGTCCAGGCGCTCGACCGGGTCGCCGCCGAGCCCTCCGCGCGCAATCCGGCCCCGGCCTTCGTGCCCGCGCGCGACGTCGACCGGCTCGGCGGCCAGACGATCACCGACCAGGGCGTCCGGACCGGGCTGTGCCGCCCGGACACGCTCGGCAACCTGCATTGCCGCTGATCATTCGAGCCGGGTGATCCGGCCGCCGACCGCCGGCAGCGCGCCGCCGTTGGCCGCGAGCCAGTCGGCGAGGACGCCTTCGAGCCCGGGCCCGAAGTCGTAGGCGTTGGTCGCCTCGTCGCGCAGCACCGCGTAGCCGTCGCCGCCCCTGCGCATGAAGTCGTTGGACGCGACCGCGTAGACCCTGGCCGGGTCGATCGCCACCCAGCCGTCGCCGTCCCTTACCTCCACCGACTTGATCCGGCCCTGCATCGGCGCGACCTTCGGGTCCCAGCTGAACCGCAGCCCCGCCACCTGCGGGAAGCGCCCGGCGCCGTCCTCGACCTGGCTGACCCCGTTCTCCAGCGCCGCGACGATCGCGGCCCCGGTCAGGTTGAAGGTCGCGAGCGTGTTCTGGAACGGCAGCACCGCGAGCACGTCGCCCATGGTCACCGTCCCGCCGCCGATCGAGGCGCGCAGGCCGCCGCCGTTCTGCAGCGCGATCGTGACGCCCTGCCCCCTGACCCGGTCGAGCATGGCGTCGGCGACCACGTCGCCCATGGCGCATTCCCCGACCCGGCAGGTCTCGCGGCTGCCGTCGATGCCGGCGGCGATCTCGGCGACCTTGCGCGCCTTCAGCTCCGCGATCGGGCCCGACAGCTCCCCGATCCGCGCCAGGACCGCCGGGTCCGGCGTCACCGAGGCGTCGAGGAGCTTCGAGTCGCCGGTCGCCGCCGTGACGTGGCCTGCGTCGTCGAAGGTCAGCGTCAGGTGGCCGAGATACTTGGAATAGGACCCGGCCTGCACGATCGGGACCGCCCGCCCATCCGGGCCGGTCACCATCAGCGGGTACTTGTAGGGCGCGTCGGGGTCGCTGTTGGAGAAGAGCGTGTGCGAATGCCCGCCGACGATCGCGTCGATCCCCGGGACGGCCTCGGCCAGCCTGATGTCGGCGTTCACGCCCAGGTGCGACAGGACGATGATCTTGTCGACCCCGTCGGCCTGCAGCGCCTTCACCCGCTCGGCCAGGTAGGGCACCGGGTCGCGGAAGACGTCGGCCTTGTCGGGCGAGGCGATCTCGGGCGTGTCGGTCGTCGTCGCCCCCAGGATCGCCACCTTCTGCCCGCCGACGTCGAGCACCAGGTGGTCGTCGGCGAGGGGCGCCAGCAGCTTGTCGGCCGAGGTGTCGACGCTGCCCGAGATGACCGGGAACTTCGCCGCCTCGACGAACTTCGCCAGCGGCTCGGACCCGAGGTCGAACTCGTGGTTGCCGTAGACCATGGCGTCGATGCCCATCCGGTTCAGCATCTCCGCCTCGGCCGCGCCCTGGTAGGTGGTGAAGAAGAGCGAGCCCTGGAAGACGTCGCCGGCCTCGAGCACCAGCACGTGCCCGCCGCCGCCCTCGATCGCCGAGCGCATGCCGTCGATCGCCGTCACCAGCCGCGCGGCGCCGCCGAAGCACTTCCCGGCCGCCTCCTCCTCGCCCGAGCAGGTCGCGTCGTACTGGTTGATCGACTCGATCCGGCTGTGGAAGTCGTTGAAGTGCAGGATGTCGAGGGTGAAGGCCCCCGCCCCGCCCGCCGGGCAGGCCAGGAGGAACGCGGCGAAGAGCGATCGTTGCAGCATGGGGGATCCCCCGGGTGAAGCGCGCATCGGATTTTGCCGGGCCCCGCGAGCATGACAGGCCGGTGGACGGCTGGGAAGCGATTCCGACCGGCCGAAGCGCCCCGCGCCGATGGGGCGCGAGGCTGGCTTCGCAGGGGCGGGGGCCCTGCCCTGTCCTTTCCTGCCCCTATTGGCGGCTCTCCGCGCCGCTGGGCGCGATGGGAAGCGGCATGGGGGAGACGGGCGCTCCAGCGTGCGAGACGAGCCGAGTCCGGACATGCAAAAGGCGCCCGCCGATCCTCGGCAAGCTCGGATGCAAGCGGCAAGGCGGTTCTCCCCCACGCCCGGCTGCGTCCCTGCGCGTGGTGTCGCTCCGGCCGTGCGGAGCCAATCCCCCCGATCACGCCTCGCAGCTCGCGACGTCGTCCGCCTCCTCGTCCCGACGAAGCGTCGCTCCCACCGGCGCCCCGCGCCCCCTCCGCGCCGCCACGTTCGCTTTCTTCTCCTTCTTCTCTTCTACCTCATCGGGCAGTGCCGGGGGGGATCAAAGGGGGGCCGGCGAGGGCCGCCCTTTGGGCCACAAGCGAGCCGCCTGGGAGTGAAGAGCAAGGGAGACCGCTTCGGGCCTGAAGGCGGAGCCGCGCATGCGGCGACCGGCGTTCAAAACGCCGCCGCGCCGGCCGGGCTCTCCATGGCCGGGAAGGACGAGGATGACCGTCGCGACGGCTAGACCAGGTCCCGGGACACGACCCGCACCCCCCGGACAATCGTGAAGTCCGGGTTAACGTCCGGGACGACTATCCAACGAAGCCAATGCCTTATGCCATCCGCCCGAGCCCGGACACCCCCCGGGCAGCCGGCACCCGGCGCGGCTGCGGCGCCTTGCCACCGCCGGCGCGACCGCCCATAGTCGCCGGCGTCGCGAGCGATCCCGCCGCCCCTGCCCGTCCGAGCCCCGATGAACCCCCTCCGCGGGATCGCGCTGAAGATCCTGTCCGTGCTGGTCTTCACGCTGATGGCGATCTGCATCAAGGCGTCGGCGCCGCACGTGCCGCCGGGCGAGCGCGTCTTCTTCCGCTCGTTCTTCGCCGTCCCGGTGATCCTCGCGGGCCTCGTCGCCACCCGCCGGCTGCGCTACGGCCTCAACACCCGCAACCCGCTCGGCCACTTCTGGCGCGGCCTCGTCGGGACGTCGTCGATGGGCCTCGGCTTCACCGCGCTGGGGCTGCTGCCGCTGCCCGAGGCGACCGCCATCGGCTACGCGGCACCGCTGCTGACGGTCATCTTCGCCGCCATGTTCCTCGGCGAGCAGGTGCGCGCCTTCCGGCTGACCGCCGTCTTCGTCGGCCTCGCCGGCGTCGTGATCGTGCTCGCCCCGAACCTGACCGTGACGACCGTCGACGCCGCCTCCAAGCTGCAGGTGCTCGGCGCGATGGCGGCGCTCCTCGGCGCCGTCTTCGCCGCCCTCGCCCAGGTCTTCGTCCGCAAGCTCATCTACACCGAGCCGACCTCGGCCATCGTCTTCTGGTTCTCGGTCACCGCCTCGCTGCTCGCCCTCGTGACGCTCCCCTTCGGCTGGGTCGTCCCGACCGCCCGCGAGGCGGCGCTCTTGGTCGGCGCCGGCCTCCTCGGCGGCGTCGGCCAGATGCTCCTGACCGAGAGCTACCGCCACGCCGAGACCGGCGTCATCGCCCCCTTCGAGTACGTCTCGATGCTGCTCGCGCTCGCCCTCGGCTACGCCCTCTTCGGCGAGGTCCCGACCGGCACCATGCTCCTCGGCGCCGCCCTCGTCGTCGCCGCCGGCCTCTTCATCCTCTGGCGCGAGCGCCGCCTCGGCATCCGCCGCGTCGCCTCGCGCAAGGTGATGACCCCGCAAGGCTGACCTGCAGGCCGAGGCCCTTGACCCTCCCGCCCGCACCCGCCAAGCCTCGCCGATGCTGATCTACAAGATCCTCCGCCCCGCCGAATGGCGCGACCTCCAGTCCGCCGGCACCACGCTGGGGTCCGCCGACGACCGCGCCGACGGCTTCGTGCACCTCTCGACCGCCGCCCAGGTCCCGGGCACCCTCGCCCGCCGCTTCGCCGCCGAGCGCGACCTCGTCCTCCTCGCCGTCGACGCCGGTGCCGCCGAGCTCCGCTGGGAGCCCTCGCGCGGCGGCGCCCTCTTCCCCCACCTCTACCGCCCGCTCGCCCTCGCCGACGTCCGCTGGACACGCCCGATCGCCGACGGCCCCGACGGCCCCGTCGCTCCGGCCGGCCTCGAATGACGCTCGCCGACCTCGCGCTGCCGGTCCTCCACTGCCTCGACCCCGAGACCGCCCACCGGGTGGCCCTTGCCGCCCTGCGCGCCGGCCTCGGCCCGAACCGCCCGCCGGTCACCTCCCCGCGCCTCGCAACCACCCTCGCCGGCCTGGCGCTGCCGAATCCCCTCGGCCTCGCCGCCGGCTTCGACAAGAACGCCGAGGCCCTCGCGCCGCTCGCCCGCGCCGGCTTCGGCTTCCTCGAGGTCGGCGCCGTGACCCCGGAGCCGCAGCCCGGCAACCCGCGCCCCCGCCTCTTCCGCCTCCCCGAGCACGGCGCCGTCATCAACCGCTTCGGCTTCAACAACGCCGGCATGGCCGCCGTAACGGCCCGCCTCGCCGCCCGCCCGCCAGGCACGATCGTCGGCCTCAACCTCGGCGCCAACAAGACCAGCCCCGACCGCGCCGCCGACTACGCCCGCGTCCTCGCCCACGCCGGCCCCCACGTCGACTTCGCCACCGTCAACGTCTCGTCGCCGAACACCGAGCGCCTGCGCGACCTGCAGGGCCCCGCCGCCCTCCGCGCCCTCCTCGATGGCGTGAAGGCCGCCAACCGCGCCCTCCCGCGCCCGATCCCGCTGTTCCTCAAGATCGCCCCCGACCTGACCGACCCCGAGCTCGCCGCCCTGGTCGAGACCGCGCTCGCCGCCGGCATTGACGGCATCGTCGCCACCAACACCACCCTCGCCCGCGACCTCGCCCACCGCCACGCCGCAGAACCCGGCGGCCTCTCCGGCCGCCCGCTCCGCGACCGCGCCCAGGCCGTCCTCGCCCGCGTCCACGCCCTGACCGGCGGCACCCTGCCGCTGATCGGCGTCGGCGGCATCGCAACCCCCGAGGACGCCTACGCCCGCATCCGCGCCGGCGCCTCGGCACTGCAGCTCTACACCGCCCTCGCCTACGGGGGCCTCGGCCTTGTCCCTCGCCTCCTCGAGGGCCTCGACGCCCTCCTCGCCCGCGACGGCTTCACGACGGTCGCCGCCGCGGTCGGCACCGCCGAAGGGTAACGCGCCGCCCCCAGTTCGCCGTCACAAATCCGTCACAAATCCGTCACATTCCGCTTGCCGCACGGCCGGACCGGGCCATCATTGACTCGGTTAACCCTTTGGTAAGTTCCCGGTGGAGACCATTGTCCGCAGGGCCTGAGAAGAAACGAGCAGCGCATGGCCGGTCACACGATCCTCCTCAACCTCTTCGGCGGCGTGGCGCTGCTCCTCTGGGGCACCCACATGGTGCAGTCGGGCGTCCTGCGCGTCTTCTCGAGCCAGATCAGCGCCGCCCTCGCCCGCGCCTCCGCCGGCCCCATCCGCGCCGCCGCCACCGGCGCCGTCGCCGCCACCGGCCTGCAGAGCGCCACCGCCGTCGCGATGCTCCTGAGCTCCTTCGTCGCCCGCGGCATGATCGCGCTCGCTCCGGCCCTTGCCGTCATGCTCGGCGCCGACCTCGGCACGACCCTCGCCGTCCAGGCCCTCTCCTTCAACCTCTCGGCCATCGCGCCGCTCTTCCTCATCGTCGGCGTCCTCGCCAACCGCCTCGCCCGCTCGAGCCGCGTCGAGCAGACCGGCCGCGTCGTCATCGGCCTCGGCCTGATGCTCCTCGCCCTCGGGCTGATCGTCTCGGCCTCCGCCCCCCTCCGCGACAGCGAGGTCACGGCGCTCATCCTCGGCCGCCTCGGCCACGACCCGGTGCTGGCGCTCCTCTTCGCCATCCTCTTCACCTGGCTGATCCACTCGAGCGTCGCCTTCGTCCTCTTCGTGATCTCCCTGACCGCCGCCGGCCTCGTGACCCTGCCGCTCGCGCTGACCCTCGTCCTCGGCGCCAACGTCGGCGCCGGCCTCGTCGCCGTCGGCCTCACCTTCGATGCCTCGACCGCCGCGCGCCGGATGATCCTCGGCAACCTCGCCTTCCGCGCCATCGGCGCCCTCGCCGTCTTCGCCGCCCTCGGCCCGATCACCGCCGCCATCTCCGGCCTCGGCGCCGACCCCGGACGGCTCGCCGCCCACTTCCACACCCTCTTCAACCTCGGCCTCGCGGTCGTCTTCCTGCCGCTGACCGGCCGCGCCGCGCACCTCCTCGAGCGCTTCGTCCCCGACCCCGGGCCCGAGACATCCGGCCCGCGCCTCGACCACCTCGACCCGTCGCTCCTCGACCGCCCGCCGCTGGCGCTCAACGCCGCGACCCGCGCCGTCCTCGGCCTCGCCGACAAGGTCGAGCTGATGCTGCGCGAGGCGATCCGGACCTTCGACGACGCCGACCGCCGGCGGATCAAGGATCTCGAGGGGCTCGAGGACGAGGTCGACGCCGACCAGGAGGCGATCAAGCTCTACCTCGCGAAGCTGATGCAGACCCAGCTCTCGGCCGAGGAAAGCGCCCGCGTGCTCGAGGTCGTCCAGTTCACCACCAACCTCGAGCACATCGGCGACATCATCGACAAGGGCCTGCTCCGGCTCGCCGCCAAGAAGCAGAAGCACGATCTCCGCTTCTCCCAGGACGGCTGGCGCGACATCGAGGCCTTCCACGCGCTGATCGCCGAGCAGATGCGCCGGGCGCTCGCCGTCTTCGTCTCGCGCGACGCCGCCATGGCCCGCGAGATCGTCGCCGAGAAGGACCGGCTGCGCGCCGAGGAGGCCCAGGCCTCCGAGCGCCACTTCCGCCGCCTGCGCGACGGCCTGCCCGAGACGATCGAGACCAGCGCCCTGCACCTGGACGTGCTGCGCGACCTCAAGCGCATCAATGCCCACCTGACCTCGGTCGCCTACCCGATCCTCGAGCAGACCGGCGAGCTGCGCGGCTCCCGCCTCCGCGCCCCCGCCCCCGTCGCCGAGGGCAAGCCGGCGCCGCGGCGCCCTCAGGCGGCGCGTGCCTCCAGCGCCGGGTAGCGCAGCGCCAGCGTCACCCCGCGGGTCGCGTTCAGGATCATCACCGACGCCCATAGTCCGTGGTTGCCGAACCGCGGCATCAGGATCGCGACCGCCGCGACGTAGACCAGCGCCGACAGCGCCATGGCGTTGCGCATGGCCCGCGTCTCGGTCGCGCCGATGAAGATGCCGTCGAGCATCCAGGCCGCGATCCCGACGAGCGGCGCCACCGCCGCCCAGGGCAGGAAGCTGCGCGCCGCCGCCCGCACGTCGGGCGCGGTCGCCATCAGGTCGATCAGCCGTGGCCCGCCGAACCAGAACATCGCCGCCAGCAGCAGCGACATCCCGACGCCCCACTCGGAGGCCAGCACCCCCGCCCGCCGCACGCCGGCCCTGTCGTGGGCGCCCATGGCGCCGCCGACCAGCGCCTCGGCCGAGAAGGCGAAGCCGTCCAGCGCATAGGCGGTTATCGAGACGAACTGCCAGAGCACCTGGTTCGCCGCCAGCGTCACGTCGCCGAGCCCCGAGCCGAGGAACAGGAACCCCGCGAAGCTCGCCTGCAGGATCACCGACCGCACCAGGATGTCGCCGTTGACCTGCGCCATCCGCCGGAGCCGCACCGGGTCGAACACCCGCGCCCAGTCGCCCCAGGCGGCGAAGGCGCCGCGGCAGAGCCAGAGCCCGAAGACCAGCCCCGACCATTCGGCGATCAGCGTCGCGCCCGCGACCCCGGCGACGCCCCAGCCGAGCCCGAGCACGAACCAGACGTCGAGGACGACATTGAGCCCATTGGTGAAGACCTGCAGCGCCAGGACGCTCCGCCCGCGCTCGAGCGCGATCAGCCAGCCGGCGAGCGCGTAGGAGGCGATCGCCGCCGGCGCCCCCCAGATCCGGATGCCGAGATAGGTCCTTGCCATCGCCTCGACCTCCGGCGAGGCCGGCGCCAGCCGGAACGCCGCCCAGAAGAACGGCGCCTGCAAGGCGACGAAGGCGAGTCCCGCCACCGCTGCGATCATCAGCCCGCGAAGCAGCAGCGCCCCGGTCTCGGCCGCCTCGCCCGCGCCGCGCGCCTGCGCGACGAGCCCGGTCGTCCCCATCCTGAGGAAGCCGAACACCCAGTAGATCGACGCCAGGATCACCGCGCCGAGGCCCACCGCCCCGATCGGCACCGCCTGCCCGAGCTGCCCCACGACCGCGGTATCGACCGCCCCGAGCATCGGGATCGTCGCGCTCGACACCATGATCGGCAGCGCGATCGCCAGCACCCGCCGGTGCGTGACCGGGACCGACGCCGCCGTCATGCCTCCAGGCACCTCCTTCCACCGCGCAGGGGCGCTCCCCGAACCCGGCGCCAGCCGGACCCGCCGCCTTCCGCTATCGCGCAGGACTCCGGCGCCCGAAGCTCGTCTACGGGCCGGGGACAGGGTGGACGGGGGTTCGGGGACCTCGTGGACACTTTTCCGATCGCTGGGGCGGCCCGGAGGCGAGCCGCCGACCGGCATTGAAGATCGGTTAATGCTACGACAAATATGTCAGCGTTATCAAGCATTCGCCATTTGTGCGCGGCCTCGCCGGCGCGGAGCGCTCCGCTCGCGGGACGCCTCAGGTGCCCGGCGCTTCCAGCAGCCGCCGGGCGATCACCTGCGCCTGGATCTCCGCCGCGCCCTCGAAGATCGACAGGATCCGCGCGTCGCAGAGCACGCGGCTGATCGGATACTCGAGCGCGAAGCCGTTGCCGCCATGGATCTGCAGCGCGTTGTCGGCGCAGGCCCAGGCGATGCGGGCGGCGAGCAGCTTCGCCATGCCGGCCTCGAGGTCGCAGCGCCGCCCCTCGTCCTTCTCCCGCGCCGCGAAATAGGTGAGCTGCCGCGCGATCATGATCTCGACCGCCATCATCGCGAGCTTGCCATAGACCCGCGGGAAGGCGATCAGCGGCTTGCCGAACTGCCGGCGCTCCTCGGCATACCTGAGCCCCAGCTCCAGCGCCGACTGCGCGACCCCGATCGCCCGCGCCGCGGTCTGGATCCGCGCCGACTCGAAGGTCCGCATCAGCTGCTTGAACCCCTGCCCCTCGATCCCGCCGAGCAGGTTTCCGACCGGCACCCGGAACCCGTCGAACCCGAGCTCGAACTCCTTCATGCCGCGGTACCCGAGCACCTCGATCTCGCCCCCGGTCATCCCCGCCGCCGGGAATGCCTCGCCGTCGGTCCCGCGCGGCTTCGGCGCGATCAGCATCGACAGCCCGGTATGGTCGCCGGTCGCGGGATCGGTCCGCACCAGCATCGTCATCACGTCGGCCCGCGCCGCATGGGTGATCCAGGTCTTGCCGCCGGTGACGACATATTCCTCGCCGTCGCGCACCGCCCGCGTCCGGAGCGACGCCAGGTCCGACCCGGTATTCGGCTCGGTGAAGACCGCGGTCGGCAGCACCTCGGCCGAGGCGATCTTCGGCAGCCATTCGGCCTTCTGCGCCGCGGTCCCGCCGCCGAGGATCAGCTCCGCCGCGATCTCCGACCGCGTCCCGAGCGACCCCACCCCGATGTAGCCGCGCGACAGCTCCTCCGACACGACGCACATCGCCGTCTTCGGCAGCCCCGAGCCGCCGTATTCCTCCGGGATCGTCAGCCCGAAGACCCCGAGCGCCCCCATCTCCTCGACGACCTCGATCGGGATCAGCTCGTCCCGCCGGTGCCAGCCGTGGGCGTGCGGGACGACCCGCTCGTCCGCGAACCGGCGGAACTGGTCGCGGATCATCTCGAACTCGTCGTCGAGCCCGGTCGCGCCGAAGCTCGCGGCCCCCGCCCGCGCCCGCATCAGCTCGACCAGCCGCGCCCGCGCCGCATCGACGTTGCCGCCCGCGACCAGCCCCGCCACGGCCGGGTCGCCCCGGAACGCCGCGACGGCCGCCTCGCCGACCCCGACGTCCGCCGGCCGCACGATCTCGCCCTGCGACATCGGGATGCCGCCCGCGAGCTGCGCCAGATATTCTCCGCAGCCGATCCGCAGGATCAGCGCCTCCATCTCGCCGAAGCCCCCCGCCGCGTGCAGCCGCTCCGCCCAGCGCGCCAGCTCCCTGAGCGCCTCGGCGTTGGTCGCCATCCAGGCGAGCCCGTGCGCCGCATGTTGGTCCGCTTCCAGCGCCGCGTTCGAGATCCGCCCGGCGCTCCGCACCCGCGCCGCCACCGCGTCGCGCCCCGCCGCCACCAGTCGCCGCGCCGCCTCCGCCGCCGCGATGCAGTCCGGCAGAAGGTCGGCCACGAGCGGGTCGGACGGGCTGTCGGCGCGGGCGGCATCGGTCATCGGGGACTCCTCGGCCGGTCGATTGTGCGGCGCAGAATCGGTTGCTGCAGGCGCTCAGACCGTAAGGGCAGATCGCCGCGAGGTCAAATTGCGGCGCAACATTGATGCCCGCCCCGCGCACGAGCGGAAACTTTCTTAGTGTTGCCCCAGCCGGTCGTCGCTGCCAGAACGGCGTCCGAAGGAGGACCCATGGTCGGGCTGATCGGACTGGACGATCTCGCCGCCCACTACGGGACGGCCGCGATGCTCGGCGCCGTCGCCGGCATGGCCGCCGGCGGCTTCGCCAAGGGCGTGGTCGGCTTCGCCCTGCCGCTGATCGGCCTGAGCGTCGCCGGATCGTTCGTCCCCTACGACGTCGCCGTCGCGCTGCTGATCGTGCCGATGCTGGTCTCGAACCTGGTCCAGGCCCTGCGCAACGGCCTGCCGGCGGCGCTGGCGACGCTGCGCCGCTTCTGGCTGATGAACCTCGTGCTGGTGGTCATGATCGCGCTTTCGGCCCAGCTCGTGCTGGCGCTGCCCGACCGCGCGCTCTTCGCCATCCTCGGCGCCACCGTGTCGGCCTTCGCCCTCAGCCAGCTCGCCGGCTGGCGCCCGCGCTTCCCGACCCGGCACCGCGCCCGCGTCGAGGTCGGCGTGGCACTCCTCGGCGGCTTCTTCGGCGGCCTCTCGGGCATCTGGGGGCCGCCGATCGTGATGTACCTGGTCGCCTGCGACCTGCCGAAGGCCGAGAGCGTCCGGGCGCAGAGCCTCTCCTTCCTGCTCGGCTCGCTCGTCCTCTTCCTCGCGCACCTGCGCACCGGCGTCCTCAACGCCGAGACCCTGCCGGCCTCGGCCTGGATGACCGTCCCGACCATGGCCGCGATGTTCCTCGGCTACCGCGTCCACGACCGGCTCGACCAGGACCGCTTCCGCCGCGTCACCCTGGCAGTCCTGGTGCTGACCGGGCTCAACCTGCTGCGGCGGGCGGCGATGATTTGAGCGAAATTGCCGCCCGAATCCGGCCGCTCGGCAACGAAGCGTCAGCGGACGTTGGCGAAGCGTTAAGCCCCGGCGGCGAAGCTCCGGTCAGGGGTCGGGGGGAGCGGCGGTGGCACTGGATGCGGCGGCGGAATTCGAGCGGCTGAACGCGCTCCGGCGCTACGCGATCCTCGACACCCCGCCCGAGGGCGCCTTCGACCGCATCACCGCGCTGGCCGCCGACATGCTCGACGTGCCGGTCGCGGTCGTCAGCATCGTCGACACCGACCGGGTCTGGATGAAGTCGGTCTTCGGCCCGCTCGCCCAGCGCGAGCTCGCGCGGCTGCCGAGCCTCTGCGCCGCCGCCATCGCCCACGACGGCCCCTATGTCGTCGAGAACGCCCGCGCCGACCCGCGCACCCAGGAGCATCCGCTCGTCGCCGGCGGCTTCGGGCTCGGCTTCTACGTCGGCGTGCCGCTCCGCACCCACGACGGCCACCAGCTCGGCACCCTCGCCTGCATGGACCGGCGGCCGCGCGGCGTCACGCCGCAGCAGCTGCGCTACCTCGCGACCCTGGCCGCGATCGTGATGGACGAGATCGAGCTGCGCCGCTCCGCCGCGCAGATCTCGCGGCTGAGCGAAGCCCTCGCCGACGCCTGCAGCGACCTCGAGCGGCGGGCGAGCTTCGACCCCCTGACCGGCGTCCTCGCCCGCGCCGCCATGCTCGAGCGCAGCGCCGCGCTCATGGAGCGGGCGCTCGCCGGCCCCAAGGGCGCCGCGCTCGTGATGCTCGACATCGACCGCTTCAAGGCGATCAACGACGGCCACGGCCACGCCGCCGGCGACCGCGTGCTCAAGGAGGCCGCCGGCCGCATGGCCGCGAGCTGCCGCGGCGGCGACCTCCTCGGCCGGATCGGCGGCGAGGAGTTCCTCGCCGTCTTCGCCGACGTCACCGCCCGCGAGGCGGCGGTGATCGCCGAACGCCTGCGCGAGGCGGTGTCGCGGACCCCGATCCGCGCGGCGCCGGGGACCGCGCTGGCGGTGACCGTCAGCGGCGGGCTGGTCGCGCTGGCGCCATCCGACCTGCCGCCGTCGCTCGCCGACGCCATGTCCCGCGCCGACACGGCCCTCTACCGCGCCAAGGCCGCAGGTCGCGACCGCATCGTCCGGACCGATTGACGCCGAAAATCGGACCAGCAAGGGATCAGCGGAGCCCTGCAGAACGCGCGCAACAATGTTGAATAGGCGGAACAAGCGGCCAAATATGAACGCCCGGCTAATTCTTCCGAGCAAAGTCGTTACATTTCAGATGCTTGCGTTTCGTGCGCGACTTACGCGCCGCTCGGGGACCGGCTCCGGGTGCCGGGGCGCGCGGACGGCGGCTCCTTGCCCCGCCGGCGCTTCAGTCGGCCGGGACGCCTTCCGACCAGGCGCCCCAGCCGGCGATCACCGCATCGGCGAAGGCGCCGCCGACCCGGTAGGCGTTCGTGGTGGCCGGGCCGAAGCCGCCGGAGTTGGCGGTCAGCGATTCGATCGGTGTCTTGCCCGGCGGCTCGCGGTCGAAGTTCGAGGCCGTGCGCAGCACCGCGATCCGGTCGAAGTCGAGCCGGCCCGCGTCGGCCGCGCGGCGGAGCGCGGTCAGGGTAGCGTTGTCCTCCATCTGGGTCGTGCAGTAGTTGGCCGCGCCGCCGGTCACCAGCGAGGTCCAGTCCTGGATGCCTTCGCCCATCAGGCTGCCGTGCCAGTAGGTGTCGATCGAGGCGGTGTCGCAGAGCGCGACGGCGGGCGCCGCCTTCGCGGCCGCTTCCGGATAGGCGGCGCGATAGGCCTTGGCGGCATCGCTGTCAGCAAGCGCCACGTCCCTGGTCAACGCGAAGGCCCGCTCGGCGAGCGCGGGGTTGAGGGCGTAGACTTCGGTGCCGGCCGACCACTTCGGCTTGTCGCCGGGCGCGGCAGCCCCGAGCGCGACCATGCCGTTCGGCCAGCCCGCCGGCACCTGCCTGGGATCGATCTCGTGCCTGAGCCCACCGTCCACCACGTAGCGCGCCCAGTAGGCGCCGCCGGTGGTGCCGTCGTTCGGATCGACCCCGGCGATGCCGTCGATCAGCACGTAGGTCTTCGAGAGGTCGAAGGCATCGCTCAGCGCGACCGCCGCCGTCGATGCCGCGGCGTTCGCGAAGCCCATCGAGGTCGTCATCAGGCAGAGGCCCGCCGAGTCGCAGACCACGTCCGGGAAGGCAGCGGAAAGCCCGGGAACCGCGACCCTGGTGTCGAAGCTCCGGCCATCGAGCCAAGGCTTCGCCTCGCCATCGAACATGGTGATGACCAGCACCTTCGGGGCGACCTTCTCGGTCGCGCCTCCGATCGAGGGAAGCATGGCGAGAGCCGCCGCTAGGGCCGGGAGCGTTGCGTTGGCCATGGCCTCGGGTCCTTTTCGCTGATCGTCGGATCAGGCCAACCCTAGGGAGTCCGAGGCACCACGCAAGACGATTGATCGCTTCCGGCGGCGTCGGCGTGGAATCGGAAGGGCGCCCGAGGGCGCCCTTCGTTCAGCGGCGAGACTTTCGAGGCCGCTACTCGACGTCGAACCCGAGCGGCTCGGCCAGCTCGTCCACCGGGAGCACGTCCATCGCCGCCTCGCGGCGGTCGGCGATGATCGCCGCGTCGCGGTCGGTGGCGATGCGGCGGATGTGCTGCGTCGCGCCGCCGGTGCCGGCCGGGATCAGCCGGCCGACGATGACGTTCTCCTTCAGCCCGACGAGCTTGTCGCGCTTGCCCTGGGTCGCGGCCTCGGTCAGCACCCGCGTCGTCTCCTGGAAGGAGGCCGCCGAGATGAACGAGCGGGTCTGCAGGCTCGCCTTGGTGATGCCGAGCAGGATCGGGGCGCCCTTCGCCGGCTCGCGGCCGGCGGCGATCGCCTTCTCGTTCTCCTCGTCGAACTCGATCTTGTCGACCTGCTCGCCCTTGAGGAGGGTGGTGCCGCCCGACTCGGCGATCTCCCACTTCTGCAGCATCTGCCGGACGATCACCTCGATGTGCTTGTCGTTGATCTTCACGCCCTGCAGGCGATAGACCTCCTGCACCTCCTCGATCAGGTAGTCGGCGAGCGCCTCCACCCCCATGATGGCGAGGATGTCATGCGGCGCCGGGTTGCCGTCCATGATGTACTCGCCCTTGGAGATGTAGTCGCCCTCCTGCACCGGGATGTGCTTGCCCTTCGGCACCATGTACTCGACCGGCTCGGCACCTTCCTCGGTCGGCTGGATGGTGATCCGCCGCTTGTTCTTGAAGTCCTTGCCGAAGTGCACGTGGCCGGAGATCTCGGCGATGATCGCGTGGTCCTTGGGCCGGCGCGCCTCGAACAGCTCCGCGACGCGCGGCAGGCCGCCGGTGATGTCCTTGGTCTTCGCCCCCTCGCGCGGGATGCGCGCGAGGACGTCGCCGGCCTTCACCGCCTGCCCGTCCTCGACCGAGAGGATGGCGTCGACGGACATCGCGTGGACCTCCGGGTTGCCGTTCGCGAGGCGGACGGGCTCGCCGGTCAGGGCGTCCATGATGATGATCTCCGGCTTCAGGTCGTTGCCCTTCGGCGCCGCCCGCCAGTCGGTGACGATCTTCTGGCTGATGCCGGTGGCGTCGTCCATCTCCTCGCGGACCGAGAGGCCGGCCGTCAGGTCGACGAACTTGGCGACGCCGTCCTTCTCCGCGATGATCGGCAGCGTGTAGGGATCCCACTCCGCCATCTTCTGGCCGCGGAGGATCTTCGCGCCCTCCTTGACCAGGATCTTGGTGCCGTAGGTCAGCTTGGAGACGGCGCGGTCGACGCCGTTGTCGTCGACGATCGCGAGCTCCATGGTGCGCGACATGACGATCTGCTCGCCGTCCTGGTTGGTGAGGAGGTTGGCGCCGCGCAGCTGCACAATGCCCTCCCCGCTCGCCTCGAGGAAGGACTGAGAGCCGCCCTGCGCGATGCCGCCGATATGGAAGGTCCGCATCGTCAGCTGCGTGCCGGGCTCGCCGATCGACTGGGCGGCGATGATGCCGACCGCCTCGCCCGGGTTCACCTTGGTGCCGCGGGCGAGATCGCGCCCGTAGCACTGGGCGCAGATGCCGTCCTCCGCCTCGCAGGTCAGGGGCGAGCGGATCTGCATCTCCAGGACGCCCGCCGCCTCGATCCGGTCGGCGTCGCGCTCCTCGATCAGGTCGTTGCGCCGGAAGATCACCTCGCCGGTCTTCGGGTCGAGCACGTCCTCCGCCGCGACGCGGCCGAGGATGCGCTCGCCGAGCGACGCCACCACCTCGCCGTCCGCAATCGCGGGCCGTGCGGTGATCGAGCGGTCGGTGCCGCAGTCGTCGATCTTGACGATGCAGTCCTGCGCCACGTCGACGAGACGCCGCGTGAGGTAGCCCGAGTTCGCGGTCTTCAGCGCGGTGTCGGCGAGGCCCTTGCGCGCGCCGTGGGTCGAGTTGAAGTACTCGAGCACGGTCAGGCCTTCCTTGAAGTTACTGACGATCGGCGTCTCGATGATCTCGCCGCTCGGCTTCGCCATAAGTCCGCGCATGCCGCCGAGCTGCTTCATCTGCGCCGGCGACCCGCGGGCGCCCGAGTGCGACATCATGTAG
The DNA here is from genome assembly GCA_046348975.1 of Amaricoccus sp. GTDB lineage: Bacteria > Pseudomonadota > Alphaproteobacteria > Rhodobacterales > Rhodobacteraceae > Amaricoccus. Next base: position 133,883 of record JAXMDF010000002.1, read on the forward strand.
ACCGAGTTCGGCTCGAGCTCGCGCCCGGTGTCGTCCTTACGGACGGCCGAGATCTCGCCCATCATCGCGTCGGCGACGACGTCGGAGCACTTGGACCAGGCGTCGACCACCTTGTTGTACTTCTCGCCCTGGGTGATCAGGCCGTCCATGTACTGCTGCTCGAACTCCTTGACCTGGTCGCGGGTCGAGTTGACCAGCTCCCACTTGGTCTCGGGGATGACCATGTCGTCCTTGCCGAACGAGATGCCGGCCTTGAACGCCTCGGTGAAGCCGAGGCCCATGATCTGGTCGCAGAAGATCACCGACTCCTTCTGGCCGCAGTGGCGGTAGACCGTGTCGATGACCTCGCCGACCTCCTTCTTGCGCAGCAGGCGGTTGACGATGTCGAACGGGGTCTTGAAGTTCTTCGGCAGCAGCTGCCCGAGCCGCAGCCGGCCGGGGGTGGTGTCGAAGCGCATCATCACCGAGTTGCCGTTCTCGTCGATCTGCTCGATGCGGGCCTTGATCTTCGAGTGCAGGTTGATGACGCCGGCGTGCAGCGCGTGATCGACCTCCTCGATCGAGCCGAAGACCATGCCCTCGCCGGGCTGGCCGTCACGGGCGATCGAGAGATAGTAGAGGCCGAGGATCATGTCCTGCGACGGCACGATGATCGGCTTGCCGTTCGCCGGGCTGAGCACGTTGTTCGTCGACATCATCAGGACGCGCGCCTCGAGCTGCGCTTCGAGCGACAGCGGAACGTGCACGGCCATCTGGTCGCCGTCGAAGTCGGCGTTGAAGGCGGCGCAGACCAGCGGGTGCAGCTGGATCGCCTTGCCCTCGATCAGCACCGGCTCGAACGCCTGGATGCCGAGCCGATGCAGCGTCGGCGCGCGGTTCAGCAGCACCGGATGCTCGCGGATCACCTCGTCGAGGATGTCCCAGACCTCCGGACGCTCCTTCTCGACGAGCTTCTTCGCCTGCTTGACGGTCGAGGAGAGGCCCTTCGCGTCGAGCCGCGAGTAGATGAACGGCTTGAAGAGCTCGAGCGCCATCTTCTTCGGCAGGCCACACTGGTGCAGCTTGAGCTCGGGACCGGTCACGATCACCGAGCGGCCGGAGAAGTCGACGCGCTTGCCGAGCAGGTTCTGCCGGAACCGGCCCTGCTTGCCCTTCAGCATGTCGCTGAGCGACTTCAGCGGCCGCTTGTTGGTGCCGGTGATGACCCGCCCGCGCCGGCCGTTGTCGAAGAGGGCGTCGACGGACTCCTGCAGCATCCGCTTCTCGTTGCGGATGATGATGTCGGGGGCGCGCAGCTCGATCAGCCGCTTCAGGCGGTTGTTGCGGTTGATGACCCGGCGGTAGAGGTCGTTGAGGTCCGACGTGGCGAAGCGGCCGCCGTCGAGCGGCACCAGCGGGCGCAGCTCGGGCGGGATCACCGGGATGACGGTGAGGACCATCCACTCGGGGCGGTTGCCGGACTCGCGGAACGACTCGACCAGCTTCAGCCGCTTGATGATCTTCTTCGGCTTCAGCTCGCCGGTCGCCTCGGCCAGGTCGGCACGAAGCTGCTCGGCGGTGTCGTCGAGGTCGATCGCAGCCAGCATCTCGCGGATCGCCTCGGCGCCGATGCCGGCGCGGAAGGCGTCCTCGCCGTAGCGGTCCTGGGCGTCGAGGAACTCCTCCTCGCCGAGGAGCTGCCCGTGCTTGAGGTCGGTGAGGCCGGGCTCGATGACGACGTACTGCTCGAAATAGAGGATGCGCTCGAGGTCGCGCAGCGTCATGTCGAGCATCAGCCCGATCCGCGACGGCAGCGACTTCAGGAACCAGATGTGCGCGACCGGGCTCGCGAGCTCGATGTGCCCCATGCGCTCGCGCCGGACCTTCTGCAGCGTCACCTCGACGCCGCACTTCTCGCAGACGACGCCGCGATACTTCATCCGCTTGTACTTGCCGCACAGGCACTCGTAGTCCTTGATCGGCCCGAAGATGCGCGCGCAGAAGAGGCCGTCACGCTCCGGCTTGAACGTGCGGTAGTTGATGGTCTCCGGTTTCTTGATCTCGCCATACGACCAGCTCAGGATCCGCTCGGGGGAGGCGAGCGAGATCTTGATCTCGTCGAAGGTGCGCATCGGCTGGACCGGGGCGAACGGATTGGTGATTTCCTGGTTCATGGCCTGTATTCCTCAAACGGTGGCAGGAAGGCGAAGGCGCCGATGCGCCCTCACTCCGCTTCCGAGTCCAGAAGCTCGATGTTGAGGCCGAGCGAGCGGATCTCCTTGACGAGGACGTTGAACGATTCCGGCACGCCGGCCTCGAAGTTGTCCTCGCCCTTGACGATCGACTCGTAGACCTTGGTCCGCCCCGCGACGTCGTCCGACTTCACGGTCAGCATCTCCTGCAGCGTGTAGGCGGCGCCGTAGGCTTCCAGCGCCCAGACCTCCATCTCGCCGAAGCGCTGGCCGCCGAACTGCGCCTTGCCGCCCAGCGGCTGCTGGGTGACGAGGCTGTACGGCCCGGTCGAGCGCGCGTGGATCTTGTCGTCCACCAGGTGGTGCAGCTTCAGCAGGTACTTCACGCCGACCGTCACCGGGCGGGTGAACTGCTCGCCGGTGCGGCCGTCGTGCACGATCGACTGCCCCGAGGTATCGAAGCCCGCCCGCTCCAGCGCGTCGTTGACGTCGGCTTCCTTGGCGCCGTCGAAGACCGGGGTCGCGATCGGCACCCCGTGGGTGACGTTGCCGGCAACCTCGAGGAACTCGTCCTCGGGCAGGTCGGCGATGGCGTCGTTGTAGACGTCCTCGCCGTAGGCGATCTTCATCGCCTCCTTGAGCGGGGTCATGTCGCCCTTGTGCCGGTACTCCTGCAGGCCGGCGTCGATTGCCCGGCCGAGGCCGCGCGCGGCCCAGCCCATGTGGGTCTCGAGGATCTGACCGACGTTCATCCGGCTCGGCACGCCGAGCGGGTTCAAGACGAGGTCGACCGGGGTGCCGTCGGCGAGGAAGGGCATGTCCTCCTCGGGGACGACGCGCGACACGACGCCCTTGTTGCCGTGGCGGCCGGCCATCTTGTCGCCGGGCTGCAGCTTGCGCTTCACCGCGATGAAGACCTTGACCTGCTTCATCACCCCCGGGGGCAGGTCGTCGCCGCGGCGGACCTTCTCGACCTTGTCCTCGAACCGTCGCTCGAGCGCCTTCTTCTGGATCTCGAACTGGCCGTGCAGCGCCTCCTGCGCCTGCGCGTCGGCATCCTCGCCGAGCGCAAGCTGCCACCACTGGCCGCGGGAGAGCGTGCCGAGCAGCTCCTCGTCGATCAGCGAGCCGGCCTTGACCCCCTTCGGGCCCTTCACCGCGGTCTTGCCGAGGATCAGATCCTTGAGGCGGGCGTAGATGTTGCGCTCGAGGATCGCCAACTCGTCGTCGCGGTCGCGGGAGTGGCCCTCGACCATCTCGCGCTCGATCTGCAGCGCGCGCTCGTCCTTGTCGACGCCGTGCCGGTTGAACACCCGCACCTCGACGACCGTGCCGTAGTCGCCCGGCGGCAGCCGGAGCGAGGTGTCGCGCACGTCGGACGCCTTCTCGCCGAAGATGGCGCGGAGCAGCTTCTCCTCCGGCGTCATCGGGCTCTCCCCCTTGGGGGTGATCTTGCCGACCAGGATGTCGCCCGGCCCGACCTCGGCGCCGATGTAGACGATGCCCGCCTCGTCGAGGTTGCGCAGCGCCTCCTCGCCGACGTTCGGGATGTCGCGGGTGATCTCCTCCGGCCCGAGCTTGGTGTCGCGGGCGGCGACCTCGAACTCCTCGATGTGGATCGAGGTGAAGACGTCGTCCTTCACGATCCGCTCGGAGATCAGGATCGAGTCCTCGTAGTTGTAGCCGTTCCACGGCATGAAGGCGACCAGCACGTTCTTGCCCAGCGCCAGCTCGCCCAGGTCGGTCGACGGCCCGTCGGCGATGAACTCGCCCTTCTTCACGCTGTCGCCCACCTTCACCAGCGGACGCTGGTTGATGCAGGTGTTCTGGTTCGACCGCTGGAACTTCCTGAGCCGGTAGATGTCGACGCCCGGATCGCCCGGCGCCACGTCCTCGGTGGCCCGGATCACGATGCGCATCGCATCCACCTGGTCGACGACGCCCGCCCGCCGCGCGGTATGCGCGGCGCCCGAGTCGCGCGCCACGATCTCCTCGATGCCGGTGCCGACAAAGGGGGCCTCGGCGCGCAGCAGCGGCACCGCCTGCCGCTGCATGTTCGAGCCCATCAGCGCCCGGTTCGCGTCGTCGTTCTCGAGGAACGGGATCAGCGAGGCGGCGACCGACACGAGCTGCTTCGGCGAGACGTCGATGAGATCCACGTTCGACGGCGGGTTCAGCATGAAATCGCCGCCCTTGCGGGTGGAGACGAGGTCGTTGGTGAAGCGGCCCTCGTCGTCGAGCTGCGCGTTCGCCTGCGCGATCGTGTGCCGCATCTCCTCGGTCGCCGACATGTACTGGACTTCATCCGTGACCTTGCCGTCGCGGACGTGCCGGTACGGGGTCTCGATGAAGCCGTACTTGTTGACGCGCGCGAAGGACGCCAGCGAGTTGATCAGGCCGATGTTCGGCCCTTCCGGCGTCTCGATCGGGCACATCCGGCCGTAGTGGGTCGGATGCACGTCGCGGACCTCGAAGCCCGCCCGCTCGCGGGTCAGACCGCCCGGCCCGAGCGCCGAGAGGCGGCGCTTGTGGGTGACCTCGGAGAGGGGGTTGGTCTGGTCCATGAACTGCGAGAGCTGCGACGAGCCGAAGAACTCGCGCACCGCCGCCGCCGCCGGCTTCGCGTTGATGAGGTCCTGCGGCATGACCGTGTCGATCTCGACCGACGACATGCGCTCGCGGATGGCGCGCTCCATGCGGAGCAGGCCGACGCGGTACTGGTTCTCCATAAGCTCGCCGACCGAGCGCACCCGGCGGTTGCCGAGGTGGTCGATGTCGTCGATCTCGCCGCGGCCGTCGCGCAGGTCCACCAGCGCCTTGATGCAGGCGATGATGTCCTCGTTCCGCAGCGTCCGCATGGTGTCGGGCGCGTCGAGATCGAGGCGCATGTTCATCTTCACCCGGCCGACGGCCGAGAGGTCATAGCGCTCGGGGTCGAAGAACAGGCTCTGGAACATGACATCGGCGGCCTCGACCGTCGGCGGCTCGCCCGGACGCATGACGCGATAGATGTCCATCAGCGCCTGGTCGCGGTTCATGTTCTTGTCGACCTGCATCGTGTTGCGGATGTACGCACCCACGGTGATGTTATCGACGTCGAGGGTCGGGATCTCGGTGATGCCGTTGTCGAGCAGCACCTTGAGCGTGCCCCCCGTGACGTCGCCGGTCTTGGCGTCGATGTCCCAGGTCAGCTCGTCGCCGGCCTCGGCCCAGATGAGGCCGGTCTCCTCGTTGATGATGTCGCGCGCCACGAACCGTCCGACGATCGAGTCGAAGGGCACCAGCACCTCGGCGATGTCGCCCTTGTCCTGCCACTCCTTGACCATGCGCGGGGTGATCTTCTTCCCCGCCGGCGCGATCACCTCGCCGGTCGCGGCGTCGATCAGGTCATGGCTCGGCTTGGTCCCGCGCAGCCGCTCCGGGAAGAAGCGGGTCGCCCAGGCGTTGCCCTCCTTCCGGAAGCTCACGGTGTCGTAGTAGGCCGCCATGATCGCGTCCTGGTCCATGCCGAGGGCATAGAGCAGCGTCGTCACCGGCAGCTTCCGGCGGCGGTCGATGCGGGCGTAGACGATGTCCTTGGCGTCGAACTCGAAGTCGAGCCAGGAGCCGCGGTAGGGGATCACGCGGCTGGTGAAGAGGAGCTTGCCCGACGAGTGGGTCTTGCCCTTGTCGTGGTCGAAGAAGACGCCCGGGGAGCGGTGCATCTGGCTGACGATCACCCGCTCGGTGCCGTTCACGATGAACGTCCCGTGCGGGGTCATGAGCGGCATGTCGCCCATGTAGACGTCCTGCTCCTTGATGTCCTTCACGCTGCGCGCGCCGGTCTCCTCGTCCACCTCGAAGACGATCAGCCGCAGCGTCACCTTCAGCGGCGCGGCATAGGTCATGTCGCGCTGCATGCACTCGTCGACGTCGTACTTCGGCGGCTCGAGCTCGTACTTGACGAACTCCAGCACGGCGGTCTCGTTGAAGTCCTTGATCGGGAAGACCGACTGGAAGGTCCCCTTGATCCCCTCGCCGTCGAGCGGCTGATCCTGGTCGCCCGAATTCAGGAACAGGTCGTAGCTCGACTTCTGCACCTCGATGAGGTTCGGCATCTCCGCGACCTCGCGGATGTGGCCGTAGAACTTGCGAATGCGCTTGTGACCGGAATACCGCTGAGCCATGCTCTACCTCTAGATCTGCATTGCGCGCGCCACCCGGCGGGGAACGGGTGCCGCGGCTGTGCCGGACGCGTCTGGCCCAATGCTCGTGCGACTTCCCACATCGCACTTCCGGACCGATCCTGCGTCTTTCGAGGAACCCGACCCGCGGGTGCCGCCAGAGACGCACGCCTTCACGTGAATGTGTCTCCACACGCACGAAGCTGGACCCGCGAATCGCCGCGGGTCCAGCCGTTTCGATTAACGCAACCTTAAGTTGCGCACAAGCCTCACTTCAGCTCGACTTCCGCTCCCGCGGCGACGAGCTTCTTCTGGATGTCCTCGGCCTCGGCCTTGGACACGCCTTCCTTGACGGCCTTGCCGCCAGCCTCGACGAGATCCTTCGCCTCCTTGAGGCCGAGACCGGTGATCGCGCGCACTTCCTTGATCACGTTGATCTTCTGGGCGCCGGCCGCCTTCAGGATCACGTCGAACTCGGTCTGCTCCTCGGCGGCCTCGGCCGGGGCGGCGGCAGCAGCCGGGCCCGCGGCAACGGCCACCGCGCCCGCGGCGGGCTCGATGCCGTACTCGTCCTTGAGGATGGTCTTCAGCTCGGCAGCCTCGAGGAGCGTCAGCCCCACGATCTCCTGAGCGAGTTTCTTGAGATCAGCCATTTTCAGGTTCCATCAGATAGGGTGTGAGATCCGGTGTGGCAAGGGGTCTCGCCCACGCGGGCCTTCGGGTTGCTTCAAGCCGCCTCGCGCTCCTCGAGGGTCGTGAGGATGGCCGCGATGTTCGCGGCCGGCGCGCCGATCGCCGACACGAGCTGGCCCGCCGGGCTGCCGATGGTCGCCACGATCGAAGCGATGAGCTCCTCCCGCGACGGCATGGCAGCGACGGCGGTGACGCCAGCCTGGTCGAGCGCGGTGCCCCCCATGGCCCCGCCGAGGACAACAAGCTTCTTGTTGACCTTGGTGAAGTCCTCCACCGCTTTCGCGGCGGCGACCGGGTCCTCGGAATAGGCGAGCACCGTCATGCCCGTCAGCAGATCCCCCATCTTCTCTCCGGGGGTCCCCTTCAGGGCGATCTTGGCGAGCCTGTTCTTGGCGACACGGACCCCGCCCCCGGCCTGCTTCAGCCGCAGGCGGAAGTCCGTCATCTCCGCAACCGAAAGGCCCTCGTAGTGCGCGACCACGACGACACCAGAGTCCGTGAAGATCCGGCCGAGTTCCTCGACCACACCTTCCTTCTGGGCTCTATCCACTTCGTTGCTCCAAGTTTGGCGCCTTCAGGTCTCCCCGCCGGCGCCGGCTCAAGTCTCCGCCGGGACATCCCGACGGCCTCGGGTCCGCTTCAGGGTCCCGCCAAGGCCGCCCGGAGGCGCGACGCCCCCTTCTGATCCTGATCGCTTCCCATCTCAGGCAGGATTTCCACCGGTCTCCCGGCAACCCACCGTCTCGGACAGTAGACGAGCCCCGCCGCGAATCGCGTCGTGACACATCTGACGCCGCCTTACAGGCACGCTCGCGCCAAGTGAAGGGCTGCCAGGACACATCCTTGGGCGGTACCCGCTTGAAAGCCGCCTGCAGTCGCTGTCATCCGTGAAGGACGAGCATGGCTTTTCCACGGCTGCGCACCTCCCGGGACACGATCCCAAGACCCCCGGGCAACGGTTGAAATCTGGTTAATGCTCGGGGCGCGAATCTAGCGATTTCAATGGCTTGACCTATGTGCTCGACCCCGAGCACCCTCCCCGGACAAGGCCTTTCGCGACCACTTGCACGGGGGTCGTGAAACGACCGGGCCGGGTTTGCCGGCCCGGTCACGGCTCTCTACTCGGCGACCGCGTTCGCGATGTCGACCGTGACGCCCGGCCCCATGGTGGAGCTGAGCGAGATCTTCTTCAGGTACGCCCCCTTGGCGCCCGACGGCTTCGCGCGGCTGACCGCCTGCACGAAGGCCTTCACGTTCTCGACGAGCTTCGCCTCGTCGAACGAGGCCTTGCCGACGCCGCCGTGGATGACGCCCGCCTTCTCGACCTTGAACTGCACCTCGCCGCCCTTGGCGTTCTTGATCGCCGTCGCGACGTCCATGGTGACCGTCCCGACCTTCGGGTTCGGCATCAGGTTGCGCGGGCCCAGGATCTTCCCGAGCCGCCCGACCACCGGCATCATGTCCGGCGTCGCGATGGCGCGGTCGAAGTCGATCTTGCCGCCCTGGATCTGCTCGGCCAGATCCTCGGCCCCGACGATGTCCGCCCCGGCCGCCGTCGCCTCGTCGGCCTTGGCACCGCGCGCGAAGACCGCGACCCGCACCGTCTTGCCGGTGCCGTTCGGCAGGTTGACGACGCCGCGGACCATCTGGTCCGCATGCCGCGGGTCGACGCCGAGATTCATCGCGACCTCGATCGTCTCGTCGAACTTCGCGGTGGCGTTCGCCTTGACGAGCTTCACCGCCTCGGCGACCGCGAGATCCGCCTTGCCCTCGAAGTTCTTCCGGGCCGCGGCGGTGCGCTTTGCAATCTTCGCCATGATCAGCCCTTCACCTCGATACCCATCGACCGCGCGGAGCCGGCGATGATCAGCATCGCGGCCTCGACGTCGTTGGCGTTCAGGTCCTTCATCTTCGCCTCGGCGATCTCGCGCAGCTGCGCCACCGTCACCGAGCCCGCGACGTCCTTGCCCGGCGCCTTCGACGCCGAGGTGATCTTCGCCGCCTTCTTCAGGAAATAGGACGCCGGCGGCGTCTTGATCTCCATCTGGAACGACTTGTCGGTGAAGTAGGTGATGACGACCGGCGTCGGCTGCCCGACCTCCATCTCCTGCGTGCGGGCGTTGAACGCCTTGCAGAACTCCATGATGTTGATGCCGCGCTGGCCCAGCGCCGGCCCGACGGGCGGGGAGGGGTTCGCCTTCCCCGCGGGAACCTGCAGCTTCAGCTGCCCCGCAACCTTCTTGGCCATCTTGGCCTCCTCCTACCATGCCCCTCGGACGCGACCGTCGGGCGTTTCATGGGGTGGTCCGGTCCGCCGGGCGCGCCCGGCTCGCCTCCCACCACGCGATCACGAGGCCTTGGCGACCTGCGCGAATTCCAGTTCCACCGGCGTCGCCCGGCCGAAGATCGACACCGACACCTTGAGCCGGCTGTTTCCCTGGTCGACTTCCTCGACCATCCCCGAGAACCCTTCGAACGGCCCGTCGGTGACGTTGACCTGCTCGCCGGTCTGGAAGGTGATGATCGAGCGCGGCCGCTCCTGCCCCTCGACGACCTGGTGCAGCATCCGCGCGACTTCCTCGTCGCGCATCGGCACGGGCTTGCCCTGCGGCCCGAGGAACCCGGTGACACGGTTGATCGAGTTGATCAGGTGATAGGTCCGGTCGGTCAGCTCCATCTTGACCAGCACATAGCCGGGCATGAACCGCTTCTCGGTCTGCACCTTCTTGCCGCGGCGGATCTCGATCACCTGCTCGGTCGGGACCTCGACCTGCGCGATGTCCTCCTCGAGGTGATGCTGCGCGGCCGCGTCACGGATCGCCTCGGCGACCTTCTTCTCGAAGTTCGAGAGCACGCTCACCGAGTACCAGCGCATCGCCATCTTCGTTCGTACCCCGCTCCGGGCGCGCCCGGCCTTTCCGTCGTCTTCCGGCCAAGGAAAAACGGCGCGCAAGCGAATCGAGCGCGCCGACCGGCCGTCTGGGAGGCGTCCCCATACCGTCCGCACCCTGCGGGCGCAAGCGCAAAAGCCCGCGCCTGCTTCCCCGCGCGCGACCGCCGGACCAGCGGGCTGGGGACGCCCGCGCCCCCCGGGCGAGGCCTCGGACAAAGATAAAGTCCGGGTCAATGCCCGGGCCTGATACATAGCAATATCAATGGCTTGCCGGTTTGTCCGAGCTCGGACAACCCCCGGGCGGGGGCGTCAGGAGGCGAGCCGCAGCACCGTCTCGAGCCCGAGCCGCACGAGGACGTCGACGGTGAAGAAGAAGGTGGCGAAGATCGCCGCCATGATCATCACCATCACCGTCGTCAGCATCGTCTCCCGCCGCGTCGGCCAGGTGATCTTGGCCGTCTCGGCGCGGACCTGCTGGATGAACTGCAGCGGGTTGGTGCGGGCCATGATCGCTCTCTCCGTCGGACGGCTGCACCTATGCCAGCCGCCCGCCCTTTGCAAGTGGCCCGCAGATGCGGCCTCAGCCCTGCTTCGGCTTCCAGTCCGGCCCGGGCATGACGTTGATCATCCACGGCACCCCGAACCTGTCGACCAGCGACCCGTAGCCCGGCGACCAGAAGGTCTCGCCGAACGGCATCACCGCCTTGCCGCCCTCGCTGAGCCCGTCGAACCAGCGCTTCGCCTCGGCCATGTCGTCGGTGTGGATCGTCACGTCGAAGCCGTTCTTCGGCTTCTCGATGTTCGGCGCCCACTTCACGTCCATGTCGGCTCCCATCAAGGCCTGGTCGCCGACCTCGAGCCAGCAGTGCATCAGCCAGTCCTTGTAGCGGTCCCCGTCGACCGGCATTCCCGGAGGCCCCTCGGAATAGGGGAAGGAGGCGGTGATCTTGCCGCCGAGCACCCGGGCGTAGAACTCGAAGGCCTCCCGGCATTGCCCCTGGAAGCTCAGGCTCGTCACGATCTTCATGGGTTCTCCCTCCGCTTCGGCTCCCGCCCGACACACCGGCACCGCCGCGCGCCGCCCCCTTGGGGACCCGGGTCGATATCGACTATGCCGCCGCCACCCTGTCAACCGGCGGGCCCTTGACGATCCCGCGAGACGCCACATGCTGCGGGTCCCGAGGGAGCCCATGACCGACACGATCCACCCCGACGGCCTGCCGACGCCGCGCCGCTACTACGCGATGCTCGCGATCGCCATCGGCATCGCGATGGCCGTCCTCGACGGCACCGTCGTCAACGTGGCGCTGCCGAGCATCGCCCGCGAGCTCGGCGCCTCCCCCTCGGCGGCCGTCTGGGTGATCAACGCCTACCAGCTCGTCATCGTGATGCTGCTCCTGCCCCTCGCCTCGCTCGGAGAGCGCATCGGCTACCGGCCTATCTACCAGGCCGGCGTCGCCGTCTTCGCCCTGGGCTCGCTCGGCTGCGCGCTGTCGCACACGCTGCCGATGCTCGTCGCCATGCGCGTCCTGCAGGGGATCGGCGGCGCCGCGATCATGAGCATGAACGGGGCGCTCGTCCGCCACACCTATCCCGATGCCCACCTCGGCCGCGGCATCGGGCTGAACGGCCTCGTCGTCGCCATCTCCGCCGCCGTCGCCCCCTCGCTCGCCGCCGGCATCCTCGCCGTCGCGCCCTGGCCATGGCTCTTCGCGGTCAACGTGCCGTTCGGGCTCCTCAACCTCTGGTTCGCCCGCCAGCTCCCGCTCTCCGAGACCTCGCACCGACCGCTCGACTGGACGAGCGGGCTGCTCAGCGCCGCCATGTTCGCCCTCTTCTTCGTCTGCGCCGACGGCCTGACCCGCGACGGCGGCGCGGCGATGCCGTCGCTCGCCGGCCTCGCCGTCGCCGCGGCCGCCGCGCTGCTGCTGGTGCGCCGCGCCGCCGGTCAGGCGACGCCGCTCGTGCCCGTCGATCTCTTCCGCATCCCGGTCTTCGCGCTGTCGGTAATCGCGTCGATCTGCGCCTTCGCCGCCTTCTCGATCGCTTTCGTGGCACTCCCCTTCTACTTCCAGTCGGTGCTCGGCCGCGACCAGGTCGCGACCGGGCTCCTGATGACCCCCTGGCCGGCGGCGCTCGGGCTCGCGGCGCCCCTTGCCGGCCGGCTCTCCGACAGGGCCGCGGCGGGCATGCTCGGCGGCCTCGGCATGGCGGCGGTGGCGCTCGGCCTCGCGCTCCTCAGCCAGCTCGACGCGGGCTCCGGCGCCGCCGCGATCGCCGCGATGATGGCGCTCTGCGGCTTCGGCTTCGGCTTCTTCCAGGCGCCCAACAACCGCACGCTTCTGGCGTCGGCCCCGCGCAGCCGCTCCGGCGCCGCCGGCGGCATGCTGGCGATGGCGCGACTGCTCGGCATGACGCTCGGCGCGACCATCGTCGCGCTGGTCTTCCACATCGCCCCCGACCGGGCGGAGCCCATCGGGCTGATGATCGGCACCGGCTTCGCCGTGGCGGCGGGCGTCGTGAGCGTGCTTCGGCTGGGGCGGAAGGCGCGACCCGGCGAAGTGGGCGCCTGAGCCGACCTGGACACTGGCAGGGGCGATAGGACTCGAACCTACGACCCTCGGTTTTGGAGACCGATGCTCTACCGACTGAGCTACACCCCTACAGCTCGCGCTGATTAGGTTCTTCCCCCCACGAGGTCAAGCGGCTTGCGGGCGTCACCGCCGACGGTGGGCAGCGATTCGCCTCGATTGGGTATGGTCTCGTCAACGACGCTCCGGCATACTTGCAACGAAAATTGCGGAACGCGTGGATGGGAAAGCATTTTGGCAGCCCAGGCGAGGACCGGACAGCGGGCAGCCCCCAAGGACTACGAGGAGCTGATCCGGCTAATACACGAACGATACGAGGGCATGAGCAAGGGATACCAGCTGATCGCCCTGTTTCTTACGCAAAACCCGAATGAGGTCGCCGTCAGATCCGTAAACTCCATCGCGGAGCGCTGCGGAATGCACGCATCCAACTTCGTCCGCTTCGCGCAGACGCTTGGGTATTCGGGCTTCAAGGATCTCCAGGAGCTGTTCCAGAAGCGGCTCTCGACGGCGGCGCCGGGCTTCGAGGCGCGGGTCAAGGCGCTCGAGGGCGAGCTCGGAGCGCGGCAGGACCGCAGCGAATACGGCCTTCTCCGGAACCTCGTGGTTCGTGACGTCGCTTCGCTGGAGGCGCTCCTGAGCGATATCGCCGCGGACGACCTCGGCCGGGCAGCGGAACTGCTCGAGAAGGCGGAAACCGTCTACCTCATCGGGCAGCTTCGCTCCGCACCGGTGGTCGATCTTCTGCGCTACGTCCTGACCATGCTGGGCAAGCGCTGCATCCTGCTCGATCCGAGCGGCGGCCTCGCGACCCACATGGCGCGCACGATGGGCAGGAACGACGTGCTCGTCGCCGTGTCCTTCCGCTTCTACGCGACCGAGGTCGTCAACGTGGTCGAGAACGTCGCGGGCGCGGGCATTGCGATCATCGCGATTACCGACAGCACCCTGTCGCCGCTCGCGAAGAGCGCCGACGTGCTCTTCGCCGTGCCGGAGCACGAATATACCTTCTCGCGCTCGCTGGCCGCGCCCATGTGCCTTGCCCAGGCGCTCACCGTGGCTCTGGCGGCGCGGCTCCAGGACAATGCGGAAGACCCCCGTATTCCCACCGTAACCGGGCAATAGCCCAGCCAAAAGGCAGAGCCGGCCGGCCCCGCAGTCTGGGAGGAACCGAAGGGGTGCTCAGAGCCGCATCGGTCCTTCCGGGGCCGGGGCCTGTCCCGGATAGCCGCCCCAGACCGACTGGTCGAAGTTCACGACGGCGCCGGTCATCAGCCCGGCATCGTCGGAAGCGAGGAAGTTGACCGCACGGGCGACCTCCGCCGGATCGACCAGGCGGCCAAACGGAAGGCGCGCGCTGGCCTTGGATTCCCAGTCGGGATCACCGGATTCGGCCAGCTGCAGCGCGCGCTCATGATCGGACGCCATCCATCCGATCGAGAGCTGGTTCACCCGGATCCGATTGGCCGCGACCGCGAAGGCGGTGTTGCGGGTCAGGGTGGCGAGCGCGCCCTTGGAGGCGCAGTAGGCGCTGATGAAGGGCTGGCCGGCGCGCTCCGACATCGAGCCGATGTTGACGATGGCCCCGGCGATCCCGTCGCGGATCATCAGCCGGATCGCCTCCTGCATCAGGAAGAACGGGCCGCGCACGTTGGTGGCGAACATGGCGTCGAAGAGCTCGGGCGACGTGTCGAGGATCGTTCCCCGGTCGGTCAGCGCTCCGGCGTTCACCAGCACGTCGACCCTGCCGAAGCGCCGGTCCGCCGCGGCGATCACCGCCCGGCAGTCCTCGACGCTGGCGAGGTCGGCGCGCACGAATTCGACCGGCACCCCGGTCGCCGCGGCGATGGCCTCCGCCAGCGCCTTGCCCCTGGCTTCGTTCCGGCCGAGGGAGACGATGCCGGCGGCGCCCGCGTCCGCGAGCTGGCGGGCGATCGCCGCGCCGAGGCCCTGCGTCGAGCCGGTGACGACGCAGATCTTCCCGTTCATTCGGTTCATCCGGTCAGGCCTCCACCTCGTAGCCGGCGGCGTCCATGACGCGGAGCAGTTCCTTGTGGCCGACCTTCGCCATTTCCAGCGGGGGCGAGACCTTCGGATCCTGCTCGGCCTCGACGACGAACCAGCCCTCGTAGCCGTGCGCCGCAAGCCGCTTCGCGATTGCCTCGAAGTCGAGGTCGCCGTCGCCGGGGACCGTGAACGCCCCCTCGACCACCGCGTCGAGGAAGCTTTCGCGGGTCCGGTCGAGGCCCTCGATGACTTTCCTCCGCACGTCCTTGGTATGGACGTGGCTGATGCGGGCATGATGCTTGTCGATGACGCGCAGGACGTCGCCGCCGGCGAAGGCCATGTGGCCGGCGTCGTAGAGGAGCGGGATGCCCGCGCCGGAGTGCCTCATGAAGAGGTCGAGCTCCGGCTCGGTCTCGATCGCCGCCGCCATGTGGTGGTGGTAGGCGAGCGGCATCCCCTGCTCGACGCACCATTCGCCGAAGGCGGTCATCTTGCGGGCATAGGCCTTGATCTCGTCATCCGAGAGCTTCGGCTTGCTGCCGAGCGGCTTCGAGCGGTCGCCCTGGATCGAGCGGGCGGTCTCGCCATAGACGATGCAGGGTGCGCCGGCGGCCTTGAAGAAGGCCATCTGCGCGGCGATGCGGTCCTTCTCGGCCTCGATGTCGCCGTCGAGGAGGAGGCCGGAGAACCAGCCGCCGCAGACCGAGATGCCGTGGCGGGCGAGGATGGGCGACAGGACCGCCGCGTCCATCGGGAAGCGCCGTCCGGTCTCCATTCCGGTAAAGCCCGCCTGGCTTGCCTGCGAGAGGCATTCCTCGAGGCTGACGTCGTCGGACAGCTCCGCGAGGTCGTCGTTCCACCAGGCGATCGGCGCGATGCCGAGTTTGGCTTTCATTCCCTACACTCCAACCCGCTGCTTGGCGCGGATCTCGACCTGCTTCGCCCGCGCCTCGCGAACGCTCTCGCGCTCGGACACCTCCGGCACGCCGACGTCCCAGTCCGCATCCCCCGGCACCCAGGCGAAGGCGTCGGTGTCGATCGAGACGACCGTGGTGCGGTCGGTGCCCTGGGCCCATTCCATCGCGTCGGCAAGATCGGCGAGGCTCGCGCAGCGGCGGGCCAGCGCACCCATCGACTCGGCATGCTTGACGAAGTCGACCGGGAACGGCGCCACGACCTTGCAGTCGCGGATCAGGTTGTTGAAGCCCGGCGTCCCCTTGGCGTTCTGCAGGCGGTTGATCACGCCGAAGCCGCCGTTGTCGCAGACGATCAGGATGAACTTGTGCCCGGAGAGCACCGACGAATAGACGTCGGAGTTCATCATCATGTAGGTGCCGTCGCCGACCATCACGATCGGGGTCGTGCCCGGCCGCGCCATGGCGTAGCCCCAGCCGGCGGCGATCTCGTAGCCCATGCAGGAGTAGCCGAACTCGCAGTCGAAGGTGTTCGGCGCCTTGACCCGCCAGCCCTTGACGAGCTCGCCCGGCAGGCCGCCGGCGGCGGTGATGATCGGGTCGGTCGGCTTTGCCGCCGCATGCACCGTGGCGATCACCTGGGCGTAGGTCGGGACCGGCGCGTTGGTCGGCTTCTGGTGCTCGTCGAGGATCCCGTTCCACTCCGCCATCAGCGGAGCGATGCGGCCGGTCCAGGCCGCGGGCGCCTTCCAGTCGCCCAGGGCGGCGTCGAGCTCGGCCACCGTCTCGCGGGCGTCGCCGACCACGGCGAGCGAGCGGTGCTTGGTCGCGTCCCAGCGGGCGGCGTTGATCGCGACGATGCGCGCGTCGTGGTTGAACACGGTCCAGGAGCCGGTGGTGAAGTCCATCAGCCGGGTGCCGATCGCGAGCACCACGTCGGCCTCGGCGGCGAGCGCGTTGGCAGAGGTCGAGCCGAGGATGCCGATCGGGCCGGCGTGCGCCGGATGGTCGTGGATGACGGCGCCCTTGCCCGCGATCGTCTCGGCAACAGGAATGCCACGGTCGAGCGCGAACCGCGCCACCGTCTCCTCGGCCAGCGAGTAGCGGACGCCGCCGCCCGAGACGATCAGCGGCCTCTTCGCCGCCCGCAGCAACTCGACCGCCTCCGCCAGCCGGCCGCGGTCGGGCCGCGGGCGCGGGATCGACCAGAGCGTCGGCGCGAAGAAGGCCTCGGGATAGTCGTAGGCGATCTCCTGGGTATCCTGGCAGAGCGAGAGGAACGCCGGCCCGCAGTCGGCGGGGTCGAGCATCGCGGCGACGGCCTGCGGCAGCGAGCCGATGATCTGCTCGGGGAGCGCAATCCGGTCCCAGTAGCGGCAGACCGGCCTGAAGGCGTCGTTGACGGTGATCGTCGGGTTCCCGAAGTGCTCGACCTGCTGCATCACCGGGTCGGGGCGGCGGTTGGCGAAGGTGTCCCCGGCGAGGAGCAGCACCGGCAGGCGGTTCGAATGCGCGAGGCCGGCCGCGGTCACCATGTTGGTGGCGCCCGGGCCGATCGAGGACGCGGCGACCATGATCTGCCGCCGCCGCTGCGCCTTGGCGAAGCCGATCGCGGCGAGCGCCATCGACTGCTCGTTCTGGCCGCGCCAGGTCGGGAGCGTGCCCTGCACCGCCTCCAGCGCCTCGGAAAGGCAGGTGACGTTGCCGTGGCCGAAGATCGCGAAGACGCCCGCGAAGAGTGGCACCCGCTCGCCATCGATCTCGGTGAACTGGTTGCACAGGTAGCGCACCAGCGCCTGCGCCATCGTCAGGCGGACGGTCGATCGGGCCATCTGATTCCTCCCCAGGTCTCGTGACTGCGCCTGCTTACGAAATGCGGATTGACAAGGCAAGCCATATGCAACAAACGTTGCGCAGATTTCCCAAGGAGGGACCCGATGGCTCGAATCGCCGTTCTCGGTTGCGGCCGCATTGGCTGCAGGTATGCCCCCTGCTCGCCGAGGCGGCGATGAAGTCGGCGGCCGAGGGCAGGGTCAAGGTCAGCGAGGTCGGTTGATGTACGAGAGCTTCGGACTGTTTCTCGGCGGAAGCTGGAGCGGGGCGGCCGGAGGCACGGCGCCGGTGGTGAGCCCGGTGACCGAGAAGCCACTGGGCGAGGCGCCGGTCGCGACCGCCTCCGATACCGAGGCGGCAATAGCGGCGGCCGGGCGGGGCCTCGCCGCGTGGCGGGCGAAGTCGGCCTTCGAGCGCGCCGACGCCCTGCATGCCATCGCCGACGAGATGATCCGCCGGAAGGCCGAGGCGGCGCGGATGATCTCGACGGAGACGGGGAAGCCGATCGCCCAGGCCGAGCGCGAGTGGGGCCTCTCCTGCGACCAGTTCCGCTGGTACGCCGAGGAGGCGCGGCGCATCTACGGCCGCATCGTCGAAAGCCGCGTCCCGGGCGGTCGCTTCGAGGTGACGCGGGAACCGGTCGGGATCGTCGCGGCCTTCACCGCCTGGAACTTCCCGGCCGCGCTGATCGCGCGCAAGGTGGCGCCGGCGCTGGCGGCCGGATGCTCGGTGATCGTCAGGCCCTCCAGCCAGACGCCAGGCACAGCGATGGTGATGGTCGACTGCTGCCGCGCCGGCAACCTGCCCGACGGCGCCGTCAACCTCGTCGTAGGGCCGACCGCGGCGACCTATGCGCCGATCATGGCGTCGCCGCTCGTTCGCAAGGTGTCGCTGACCGGCTCGACCCGGGTCGGACAGCAGATGATCCGCGACGCCGCCGCCACGATGAAGAAGGTGACGATGGAGCTCGGCGGCAACGCGCCGCTGATCGTCTACGACGACGCGGACCTCGAGACGGCGCTCGCCGTCTCGGTGCCGACCAAGTACGCCAACGCCGGCCAGGTCTGCGTCACCTGCGACCGCCTCTTCGTCCACGAGAGCCTGCATGACGCCTTCGTCGAGGGCTTCGCGGCGCGCGCCAGGGCGCTGAAGCTCGGCGACGGGCTCGATCCCGCGGTTCAGATGGGCCCGGTGATCAGCGGCGCCCGCCGCAGCGAGCTCGAGGGCGTCCTGGCCGACGCGGTGAAGGAGGGCGCCCGCGTCGTGACCGGCGGCGGTCGCGCCTCGGCGTTCAACGCCGGGTTCTTCCTCGAACCGACGGTCCTCGCCGACGTCACCGACGACATGCGGGTCTTCGCCGAGGAGAACTTCGGCCCGATCGCGGCGATCACCCGCTTCCGCGAGGAAGAGGAGGTGCTCGAACGGGCGAACGCCGGCGAGATGGGGCTGTCGGCCTATGCCTTCACCCGCAGCCCCGACCGCGCCCGGCGGACGGTCGCGGCGCTCAAGGCGGGGATGGTCGGCATCAACAGCTTCGCCATGGCCGCCTCCGAGGCGCCGTTCGGCGGCACCCGCTATTCCGGCATGGGCCGCGAGGGAGGGTCGGAGGGGATCGCCGACTACCTCGACACCAAGCTGGCGCAGATCGTGTTCTAGAGCTCGCGCGACGGCGCGGGCGCGTAAAAAAGCGGTAAAAATCCCAAGAAGAATGATAGATGTATCAGCAGCTTACAAAATGCCCGCACTTGAACGCCGCATGCGGTCGGGGCTCTTTGGTGGGAAACGATGATCAGGAACAAGCTTCGTGAACTCTGGGCGGCGGGCCGGCCGACGCTCAACGGCTGGCTCTCGATCGGCAACCCCTTCACCGCCGAGATCATGGCGGCGCAGGGTTACGACAGCCTCACGGTCGACGCGCAGCACGGCGCGCTCGACTATTCGAGCGTGCTGCCGATGCTCCAGGCGATGCGCGCCTCCGGGGTCGTGCCGATGGCGCGCGTGCCCTGGCTCGAGCCCGGCATCATCATGAAGGTGCTCGACGCCGGCGCCTACGGGGTGATCTGCCCGATGGTGAACACCGCGGCGCAGGCGGCGGAGTTCGTGAGCTACCTGCGCTACCCGCCCCTCGGCCAGCGCAGCTTCGGCCCCACCCGGGCCAACTTCTCGGCCGGCGCGAACTACGCGGCCGAGGCGAACGGCGAGATCCTCGCCTTCGCCATGGTCGAGACGGCGGAGGCAATGCAGAACCTCGACGCCATCGCCGCCACGCCGGGGCTGGACGGCATCTACGTCGGGCCGGCGGATCTGACCTTGAGCCTGACGCAGGGGCGGCTCGCCCCGGCCTTCGACCGCGAGGAGCCCGAGATGCTCGCGGCGCTGCGCGAGATCGTCGCCGCATGCAAGCGCCACGGCATCCGGGCGGCGCTGCATTGCGGGACCCCCGCCTATGCGGCACGGGCAATCGGCTGGGGCTTCGACATGACGACGGTGGGCGGCGACGCGCGGCTCCTCGCCGCAGCGGCGGCCGAGAGCGTGAGCGAGTTCCGCGCCCTGCTCAGCGACCTGTCGGATCGGCCTGCCGAAGCCGACGTGAAGGGAGGGTATTGATGCCGCATCTCCTGATTGCCGGTAAGATCCACCCGAGCGGGATCGACCTGCTGAAGGCGGCGCCCGGCATCACCTTCGACTATGTCGAGGAGATCTCGGAGCCGAGCTACATGCCGCTGATCGGCAGGGCCGACGGGCTCGTGATCCGCACCCAGCCGCTCTCGGCGGCGACGGTTGCCAAGGGCGAGCGGCTGCGGATCGTCTCCCGGCACGGCGTCGGCTACGACTCGGTCGATCTTCCTTCGCTGAACGACCGCGGCATCGCCCTTGCCGTCGTCGGGGATGTCAATTCCGTCTCGGTCGCGGAACAGGCGATGATGCTGCTTCTCGCCGCGGCGAAGCGCGCCATCCGGGGCGACCGTGCCGTGCGCGGCGGCGATTGGGACTGGCGCAACCGCTTCGAGCAGGGCGAGCTCTGGAAGAAGCGGCTGCTGATCGTCGGCTTCGGCCGGAGCGGGCGCCACGTCGCGCGCCTGGCCGCGGGCTTCGGCATGGAGGTCTGCGCGTTCGATCCCTTCCTCGTCCGGCAAGGCTGGCCCGAGGGGCCGGTGGCGCCATTCGCCGACCTCGCCGAGGGCCTCGCCTGGGCCGACCTCGTCTCGGTGCATGCGCCGAAGACCGACCGTCCGGTGATCGGCGCCGCGGAGCTCGCCGCCGCGAAGCCTTCGGCCATCCTGGTCAACACCTCCCGGGGCGGCGTCGTCGACGAGGCGGCGCTGGTTGCCGCCTTGCGCGAAGGGCGGCTCGCCGCCGCCGGCCTCGACGTCTTCGAAGACGAGCCGCCGTCGCCGGACAATCCGTTGCTCGCCATGGACCAGGTCGTGCTTTCCCCGCACATCGCCGGCCTGACCGTGGAGTGCGCCGAGCGGATGGCCGTCGCCTCGGTGCAGAACGTGCTCGACTTCTTTTCCGGCCGGATCGATCCGGCGCTGGTCGTCAACGGAGCCCATGCCCATGCCCGGTAAGACGCCGCTTCGCGTCGGCCTGATCGGCACCGGGTTCATGGGCAAGACCCACGCCTTCGGCTTCGCCACCGCCCAGCGCGTCTTCGATCTGCCCTGCGAGATCGTGCTCCACACTGTCGCCGACCGCACCGACGCGCTCGCGGCGGAGGCGGCCGCGGCGCTCGGCTTCGCGCATGGCACCGGCGACTGGCGGGCGCTGGTCGCGGACCCGGAGATCGACCTCGTCGACATCACCGCCCCGAACGCGCTGCACAAGGAGATGGCGCTGACCGCCATCGCCGCCGGCAAGCACGTCTATTGCGAGAAGCCGCTCGCCCCCCTCGCCGCGGACGCCCGCGAGATGGCCGACGCCGCTGAAGCCGCCGGCGTCCGGACCCAGGTCGGCTTCAACTACCTCTGCAACCCGATGCTCGGCCTCGCCCGCGAGATGATCGCGTCGGGCGAGCTCGGCGAGATCCGCAGCTACCGCGGCATCCACGCCGAAGACTACATGTCCGACGCCGCGGCACCGTTCAGCTTCCGCAACGACCCGGTCGGCGGCGGAGCGCTGGCCGACCTCGGGAGCCACGCGCTGGCGACCGCCGAATACCTGCTCGGGCCGCGAGCTGGATCGCGATGGGTCGCAAGATGCAGCACGACTTCGAGGTCTACGGCTCGAAGGGCGGCCTCGCGTTCAGCCAGGAGCGCTTCAACGAGCTTCACTTCTACAGCGCCGCCGACCCCGCCGGCCGGCAGGGCTTCCGCCGCATCGAGGCAGGCCCCGCGCATTCGCCCTACGGCCGCTTCTGCGTCGCCGCCGGGCACCAGCTCGGGTTCAACGACCTGAAGGCGATCGAGATCGCGCGATATGCGGACGCAATCGCCGGAAAGGCCGAGGAGCCGTTCAACTTCCGGAAGGGAGAGCGGATCCAGCAGCTGGTCGAGAGAATCCAGGAGTCGAGCCGTGCGTCCTCCTGGCTGCCGACCCTGGCCGGGCAATGATCGCCGCCGCTGCAGCCGGCAGTCGAGATCACCGGCGCCCGAGAGACTCTTCCAGCACCGCCAGGAACCGCGCGACGTCTTCCTCGCCGGTCGACCAGCTGCAGACCAGCCGCGCCGTCACCGGCAGGTCGTCGCGGCCGTCGAAGCTCTGGTTCGCCGGCCAGGGGTAGTAGACCGCGCCGGCCTCCCGAACCGCCGCGTGGCCGCGCCGCGGCCAGCCCGCGAAGACCGCGTTGGCCTCGGTCGGATGCGTGAGCAGGGTCTGCGCGATCGCGGCGATGCCGCGCGACAGGTCGGCGGCGCGGGCGTTCGCCCGGGCGGCCAGCCGCAGCCACAGGCCGTCGGCGAGGTAGGCCTGCATCTGCGCCGCCAGCATCCGGTGCTTGGAGAAGAGGTGGCCGCCGCGCTTGCGGCGCAGCTCGAACTCCCGGGCGCGGGCGGGGTCGAAGAGGATGACCGCCTCGACGCCGAGGCAGCCGTTCTTGGTGCCTCCGAACGCGAGGACGTCGACGCCGGCCTTCCAGCTGAGCTCGGCCGGGGTGCAGCCGAGCGCCGCGACGGCGTTGGCGAAGCGCGCGCCGTCCATGTGGACCGGGATGCCGGCGGCGTGGGCGAGATCGGCGAGGGCGGCGACTTGCGCCGGCCGGTAGAGCGTCCCCGCCTCGGTGGCGTTGGAGAGCGAGAGCGCGCCGGGCTGCACGTTGTGGACGCCGACCGGGGCGGCGTCGGCGAGCGTCCGGCGCAGGCGGGGCGGGTCGAGGCGCCCGTCCTCCCCGTCGATCGGGGTCAGCTTGGCGCCGCCGCTGAAGAACTCCGGCGCGCCGCACTCGTCCTCCTGGACGTGCGCGCCGGCATGGCAGTACACCGTGCCCCAGGGCGGGCAGAGGCAGGCGAGCGCCAGGGCGTTGGCAGCCGTGCCGGTGGCGACCAGGCCGACCTCGGCCTCCGGCGCCTCGAAGATCTCGCGGATCATCGCGGCGACGTGCGCGGTCGCGGCGTCGGCACCGTAGGAGGCGGCATGGCCGACGTTGGCGGCGGCGAGCGCCGCCATGACTTCCGGGGCCGCCGGCGCGGTGTTGTCGGAGGCGAACCACATCAGACGTCCTCGTCGATCACGAAGTCGGGCAGGTCGTCCTCGGGCACTTCGTACTCCGGCACCATCCGGCCGAGGAAGGAGACGCCGGCGCGATGCACGCTGGCGGGGTCGCCCGAGACCAGCGGATGCCAGGGCTCGAGGTCGCGACCGTCGTGCACCAGCCGGTAGGCGCAGGTCGCGGGCATCCAGCGCAGCACTTCGTCCATGTTGTCGGGGGTCAGGATGACGCAGCCCTTCACGAGCTGGCGGCGCAGCGGGTAGTTCCCGCAGCGGCAGCTGCCGAGGTCGAGCAGCCGGCAGGCGACGTTGGTATAGGCGACCTCGCCCGTCGCCTCGTCCTCGAGCTTGACCAGGCAGCATTTGGCGCAGCCGTCGCAGAGCGCCTCCCACTCGGGCTGGGTCAGCGC
Source organism: Amaricoccus sp. (assembly GCA_046348975.1). GTDB lineage: Bacteria > Pseudomonadota > Alphaproteobacteria > Rhodobacterales > Rhodobacteraceae > Amaricoccus. The sequence continues at coordinate 157,204 of JAXMDF010000002.1, forward strand.
CTCGAGCGGGAAGCGGCGCCAGAACTCGGGCCGGAGGTCGCGCGGTGCCCGCTTCATCGCGGCCGCAGCCCCTTGTCCGGGGCTTGTCCGGGCTCGGACAAGCCAACAAGACATTGAAATAAAACGATAACACCCCCGGCATTAACCAGATCGATACCATTGTCCGGGGGTCGGGATCGTGTCCCAGGAGGGGGCGTGGCTGGCTGCCGGACGACGTCCAGCGCGATGCGAGGGGGGCCGCGGCGCTTTGGCGCCGTCGCCCGCATGCGCGGGCCTCTGGGCTCGAGGCCGGATCGGGTCTCCCTCGCTCCCGGAAAGCCGCGCGGCGCTCGGGACGGCCCGAGGGGGGGCCCTCGCCGGCCCCCCCTCGACCCCCCCAGGCACTGCCCGATGAGGTAGAAGAAGAAGGGAGGTGGGGCGCGGCCGCCAAGCCGGGGCCCGGCGGGGAGTGGCGGTGGAGGGAACGACGGGGCGGGGTGGGAAGTCGCCGCCCGGGATCCGAACGAGGTCCCCGGTAGCTCCGCAGGGGGCTGGCAGGAGGGCACGTCATACCGCGGCTCCCGCGGCGGCGAGCCCGGCCTCGACCGCGTCGCGCGGCATCCCGCCGGCGGGGATGCCCTCGCGGAGCATCCGGGCGCTGAGGTCGAGGAAAAAGGCGTTGGCCGGCGTCGGGACGCCGTGCAGGCGGCCGAGCAGCACGATCTCGCCGTTCAGCCAGTCGGTCTCGATCGAGCCGGCGCCGCGCAGGAGGCTCTGGGTCGACGACCCGCCGGCGCGCTCGACGCCCGCGACCGGGCGCTGCCGCATCAGCGCGTCGCGGCGGGGGTCGATGGCGCCGACGTCGCGCCAGGGGATGCCGGCGGCCACCAGCGCCGCCCGCGCCTCGGCGCGCAGCAGGTCGTCGATCCGGCGGGTGTCGGCTGCACGGCCGAGCGCTGCCTCGACGATGTTGTGCAGGTTCATCAATAGCTTGCCGTATTTCCCCTGCATCGTGTCGGGCAGGACGAAGGCCGCGAAGCCGGCTGCCTCGAACGCCGCCGCCAGCCGCTCGTCGTCGGCGTCGGTGCCGATGGGGTAGCGGCCGATCTCGAAGATGCCCGGATGCGGCGTGGCGAAGACCGCCACCTCGCCTGGCACCCGGTAGGTCGCCGGCATCATCACCGTGACCGCATGCACGTTCGGAAAGCGGCGCAGCGCGAGCCCCTCGTTGGCGACGCTGTTCTGGGCGCAGAAGATCGGCTGCCCGGCGACGCCCGCCGCCCGCAGCCGGTCGAGGGCTGCCCCGGTGTCCTGGGTCTTCATCGTCAGCACGATGGCGTCGTCGGGACGGAAGTCGATCTCGCCCGGGTCGGCGACGCACTCGAAGCGCGCCCGCTGCGCGCGGTCGGGATCGCGCAGCAAAAGGCCATCGGCCCGGATCGCCGCGAGCTGGGCGCCGCGGGCGATGCCGACGACCTCCTGCCCCGAAAGTGCCAGCCGCGCGGCGATCGCCCCGCCGACGGCGCCGACGCCGTGGACGATCACGCGCATGCGGCCCTCCCGGACGGATGCCTCGCCGCGGGGTTCGCCGAGCGGCGCCCGGGATCGCGCCACATCATCCGATGCCCGCCAGGACGTTGCGGGCCTCGGCGACGTCGGCCCGCATCTGCGCCGCCAGCGGCTCGACGCCGTCGAACTTCAGCTCGGGCCGCAGCCATGCGACCAGCGCCACCGACAGCTCGGCGCCGTAGAGGTCGCCGTCGAAGTCGATCAGGTAGGCCTCGAGGTTCGCGGCGTTCTCGCCGAAGGTCGGGCGGACGCCGACCGAGACCGCCGCCGGATAGCGGCCGCGGTGCGGGCCGTCGAGCACGTCGACGAGGGCGGCATAGACCCCGAAGCGCGGCGGGTTCAGCCCGTCCAGCCGCAGGTTGGCGGTCGGGAAGCCGAGCTCGCGGCCTCGCTTGTCGCCATGCTGGACCCGGCCCTCGATCCGGTGCCAGTGGCCGAGGACGCGCGCGGCCTCGCCGGGGCGGCCTTCGGCGAGGGCGGCGCGGATCGCGGTCGAGGAATAGTCGCCCTGGCCGTCGCAGATCAGCGGCGCGATGGTGACGCCGAAGCCGTGCGCGTGGCCGAGCGCGGTCAGTGTCGGGGCGTCGCCGGCGCGGCCCTTGCCGAAGCGGAAATCGGCGCCGACGACGACGTGCCGCACGCCGAGGCCGTCGGCGAGAACGTCGTGCGCGAAGACCTCGGGGCCGAGGCCGGCCAGCGCCGCGCCGAACGGCAGCTCGTAGAGGATCTCGACCCCGAGCTTGGCGAGGCGGCGGGCGCGGGCGTCGGCGGTCATCAGCCGGAAGGGGGCCGCGCCGGGGGCGAAGAAGCTGCGCGGGTGCGGCTCGAAGGTTACGACGCCGAAGGGCGCCGCGAGCTCGGCGGCGGCGGCATGGGCCAGCGCCAGCACCGACTGGTGGCCGAGATGCACCCCGTCGAAGTTGCCCATCGCCACGGCCGCGCCGCGGTCCTTCGCCGCCAGTCCCCGGTAGTCGTGGAAGCGCTTCATCGGGCCCCGTCCGGCCGGGGCCGCGGTCCCGCCGTCAATCGAACTTGCGGCTCGGCGCCAACACCAGCGCCTCGCCTTCGAGGACGACCGTATCGCCCACGCGGCACCGGCAATCAAGCGTGACCCGGCGTTTCGAGTGATCGACGCCGGTGACCGCCACCGTCGCCTCGACCCGGTCGCCGGGGCGGACCGGGGCGCGGAACTTGAGCGTCTGGCCGAGATAGACGGTGCCATGGCCCGGGAGCTGCTCGCCGATCACCGCCGAGATCAGCCCGGCGGTCAGCATGCCGTGGGCGATCCGGCCCTGGAAGATGGTGTCCTGGGCGTAGGCGTCGTCGAGGTGCACCGGGTTGTGGTCGGTCGAGAGCTCGGCGAACATCTGGATTTCGCGGTCGCCGATCGTCTTCGACAGCGAGCGCGCCATGCCGATCTCGATGTCCTCGATGCAGACGGTGCCGATCGGCAGGTTGTGTCCGCGCGCGTCCAACATGACCACCTCTTATGCTGCGTTGCGGAATGTTATGCGATTCGCGGGCATTGCGCAAGAAAGTTTCGCAACTTCGTGTCGCCAGAATATCACTGTATGAAATTTTGTTGCTCCGCGGTTCGTGGCCCGCGGTTGCGACAATTGAAACGCCCCGCGCGGGGGCGCGGTTACAAACGTCGCGCTAGCCTCGCCCGAGCCAGCCACCCGCTTCTCAGCAGGGGCGGGTTGGAGTAGTGTCGCCGGCAAGGTAGGCCCTGGCGAGAAATCGGAAAGATCCGGGATGCGGGAGCCTGAGGGGAGGATATGCCGGGGCGCCGCGGCCGTTCTGGCCCTGCTGGTCGCGCTCGTCCGGCTGTCGCCGGCCTTGGCCGGTGCGGCCGCATCGGAGCCGCCGGCGACGTTGCGCGACACCGGGCTCTACGCCGACTTCGCCGCGCGGGTGGTCGATCCGCGCAACTTGGCCTTCGCGCCGCAGTATCCGCTCTGGACCGATGGGGCGACCAAGCGGCGGTGGATCTCGCTGCCGCCGGGGACGGCGATCGACGCCTCGGATCCGGAGAACTGGGTGTTTCCGGCGGGCACCCGGCTCTGGAAGGAGTTCGCCTTCGGCGGGCGTCCGGTCGAGACCCGGATGATCGAGCGGCTGGCCGACGGCAGCTGGCGCTACGCCGCCTACGCCTGGAGCGCCGACGGCAGCGCGGCGACGCTGGCGCCGGCGGCCGGCCTGCGGGCGAGCTACGACCTGGGCGGCGGGCGGTGGCACGCGATCCCCAGCGTCGGCGACTGCAAGGTCTGCCACGAGGGCCGGCCGTCGCCGATCATCGGCTTCAGCCTGCTGCAGCTCTCGCCCGACCGCGACCCGAACGCGCCCTACGCCGACCCACCGCCGGCGCCGGGCGTCGACCTGCCGTACCTGGTGCGGGCGGGGCTGCTGACCGGGCTGCCGCAGGCGCTGCTCGACCACCCGCCGCGGATCGAGGCGGCCTCGCCGGCGGAGCGGGCGGCGCTCGGCTACCTGCACGGCAACTGCGGCCAGTGCCACGCCTCGGACGGCAAGCTCGCCAACATCGGGCTCTACCTGCGCCACATGAACGCGGACCCGGTCGAGGACGCCGTCGCCAGCACCGTCGACCGGCCGGTCAAGGCGCCGGCGCCGGGCCAGACCCCGGACTCCCGCTTCCGGGTCGAGCCCGGGCACCCCGAGCGCAGCGTGCTCTTCGAGCGCATGGCCTCGCGCTGGGCGGCGGCGCAGATGCCGCCGCTCGGCACCGAGCTCGTGGACGAGGACGCGCTTGGACTGGTGCGGCAATGGATCGACGGGCTCGACGCGAACGAAACGACCCAGGCCCAACAAGGAGGGACAAGGCAGTGAGACGGACGCATGGGATGATTGTGGCAGCGGCGCTCGCCGTGGTGCCGGCGCTGGCGCTGGCGGACGGCGACGTCGCGCGGGGCAAGTATCTGGTCGCGACCTCGGGCTGCAACGACTGCCACACGCCGCTGAAGATGGGGGCGAACGGCCCCGAGCCCGACATGAGCCGGATGCTGTCCGGCCACCCGCAGGAGATCGTGGTCAGCGCGCCGGGCAAGTTCACCGACCCTTGGGTCGGCGGCATGATCGGCACAAACACCGCCTGGAGCGGGCCCTGGGGGGTGAGCTTCACCGTCAACCTGACGCCCGATCCCGACACCGGCATCTGGCGCGAGATGAACGAGGACCAGTTCGTCGCGGCGATGCACACCGGCCGCCACCTGGGCCAGGGCCGGCCGATCCTGCCGCCGATGCCGTGGCCGGCCTACGGGCAGATGACCGACGACGACCTGAAGGCGATCTACGCCTTCCTGCAGACGATCCCGCCGATCAAGAACAAGGTGCCCGACCCGCTGCCGCCGGCGCAGTGATACCGGATTCGGCTGATCAGTGGATGCGCTCCGGCTTGGGCCACCAGTGGAAGGTGGTGTTTGCGGCAATGAGGGCGCGGTCGCGCTCGAGGGTGCGGCATCGCTCGGCGAGGACGGCGTCGAGGTCTTCGAGGGTCGCGAAATAGGTGTTGGCGATCGGCTCGTCGACGAGGGGCCAGAGGTGCTCGGCCGGCTGCAGCTCCGGGGTGTAGGGCGGCAGGTAGACGAGGCGGATGCCGTCGGGGACCGCGAGGTTCGGCTCGGTATGCCAGCCCGCGCCGTCGAGCAGGAGGACGATGATCCGGTCGCGGCCGGCGCCGGTCGCGCGGGCGAAGCTCGCGAGCATCATCTCGTAGAGCCGCTTGTCGATGCCGTTCGAGAGATACCAGACCGTCTCGCCGCTCGAAGGTGCGACGAAGGCGGTGACGTAGAGCCACTCGAAGCGGTGGTGGCCGAGGGCTGTCGGCCGCTCGCCCACCGGCGCCCAGACCCGGCGCCGCACCGGCTTCAGGCCGAGCCGGTGCTCGTCCGTCGCCCAGAGCTCGACCGGGAGGTCGGTCCTCTCCCGCTCCTCGGCGACCACCTCGCCGAGCTTTTTTTGAACGCCGCCTGCTCCTCGGGCCCCGCCGCCTGCGGGTTCCTCGGCCGCGGCGCCTGCAGCGACCAGCGAAGCTTCCGCAGCGCCTCCCAGCCGCGCGGCGGGTGCACGTGCACAAGCCCGAGCCGCGCCGCGATCCAGCGCGCCACCTTCGGCCCGCTCCACACCCCGCCGTCGTCCGGCGGGGTCCTCAGCCGCTCCCGCAGCGCCTCGAGGTCGTCGGCCGACAGGAGCGGCTTCGCCCCGGCGTTCCCCCGCCGCCGGTCGCCCAGCCCCTCCGCTCCCTCCGCCTCGTAGCGGCGCGCGAGCTTTCTCACCCACCGCGGGCTCAGCGCCACGATCTCGGCAACCTCCGCGGTCGAGTGCCCCTTCGCCAGCAGCCACACCACCTGGCAATGGCTCCGTTCCACCACGTCCTTCGCCGCGCGGAACCGCGCCTCGAGGTCCTCGACCGTCTCCCGCTGCCCGACCGCCATTCTGCCTCCTGCTTTTGCAGCAGACTCTAACGGCCTCCATTCAACAGAGGAATCCCCCTGCTCGGAATCAATCACGCGGATTCGGTATGAGGCGTCAGCGCAGGTAGCCGATGGCGAACCGGGGCGCCATCCGCGCGTCGGCGAGGTAGGCGGCCAGCTTGGCCGGGTCGGGGCCGGCGCCCTCGAGGGTGCCGGTTTCCGGGGCGGCGAGGCCGCCGGTGACGAAGAGGGCGTCGAGCGACTCGCCCATGGCGCCGAGGATATCGGTGGCGATGCCGTCGCCGATGCAGAGGATCTCGTCCGGCGCCGGCGGATGGCCGGTCAGCGCCTCGAGCTCGCGGCGGGCGAGCGCGTAGATCGGCGGGTGCGGCTTGCCGAAGTAGTAGCTGCGCCCGCCCGCCTCGGCATAGGCGCGGGCGATCGCCCCGGCGCAGTATATCCGGATCTCGCCCACGTCGACGACGATGTCGGGGTTGGCGCAGAGGAGCTTCAAGCCCCTGGTCTTGCCGTAGAGGATGATGCCGCGATAGTCGTCCGGGGTCTCGGTGCGGTCGTCGAAGAGGCCGGTGCAGACGATGCCCTCGGCCTCCTCGATCGGGACGCGCTCGACGTCGATGGGCCGGCCGTCGGCGTCCTGGAAGAAGATCAGGTCGCGCTCGGGACCGATGTGGAAGACCTTGCGGCCGAACTGGCCGGCGGCCATGGCGGCCTGGGCGGCGTCCCCCGACGAGACGACCAGATCCCAGCACGAGCGCGGGGCGCCGAGGGCGTCGAGCTGGAGCGCGACGCCACCCGACGGCCGCGGCGAGTTGGTGAGGAGGACGACCCGCCCGCCCCCGGCGCGGAAGCGCTCGAGGGCGGCGACCGCCGGCGGGAAGGCGCGCACGCCGTCGTGCAGGCAACCCCAGAGGTCGCAGAAGAGCACGCGATACCCGGGCTCGATCGCGTCGAGCGTTTCGATGATCTCGGTCATTCTTCCTCCTCGCGGCCGCCCGGCCCTAGCTGATTTCCGCCGCGAGCGGTAGGGGCTCAGGCGCCGAGGGCGAAGCAGGCGAGGCCGAGCAGGCTCCAGGCGCCGAGCAGCCGGAAGAGGCCGAGGTCGAAGCGGAAGACCGCCACGACGGCCCCGAGCATCAGCGCGAGCGCGACCGGGTCGAGCGAGCGCGGATCGGGCAGGGAGAGGGTCGCGCCGAGCACCTCGACCGGCACCACGCGGGCGAAGAGCACGTGCAGCGCGAACCAGAGCGCCAGGTTCAGGATCACGCCGACGACGGCGGCGCCGATGGCGGCGAGGGCGCCGGCGAGCGCGGCGTTGCCGCGCAGGCGCTCGGCGTAAGGCGCGCCGAAAAAGATCCAGAGGAAGGACGGCAGGAAGGTGACCCAGGCGACCAGGCTCGCCCCGAGGACGCCGGCGAGCCACGGCGGCAGGCCGCCGGGGCTGCGCCAGGCGGCGAGGTAGCCGACGAAGTCGACGACGAGGATCAGCGGCCCCGGGGTCGTCTCGGCGAGGCCGAGGCCGTCGAGCATCTCGCCGGGCGCGAGCCAGCCGTAGTGGCCGACGGCCTGCTGCGCGACGTAGGCGAGGACGGCATAGGCGCCGCCGAAGGTGACGACCGCCATCTGACTGAAGAAGATGCCGAGGCGCGCGAAGACCTGGTCGGGGCCGAAGGCCAGGACCAGCGCCGCCACCGGCGCGAGCCAGAGCACGGCGAGGATGGCGGGCGTGCACAGCGCCTCCCAGCCGCGGACGTCCGGCGACCAGTCGCCGAGGAGCGAGTCGGGCTCGGCGAGGCCGTCCTTGGCGGCCGCGTGGCCGCCGGGGCGGAAGTGCGGCGAGCCGGCGCGGGTCGCGGCCCAGCCGATCACGCCCGCGGCGAGCACGATCAGCGGGAACGGGATGCCGAAGGCGAAGATCGCCAGGAAGGCGCCGGCCGCGACCAGCGCGAGCGGCCGGTTGCCGAGCGAGCGGCGGCCGATGCGGACGACCGCTTGCAGCACGATCGCGAGCACGGCGGCCTTCAGCCCGTAGAAGATGCCGGCGACGAGGCCCATGTTGCCGAATGCGGCATAGATCGCGCTCAACCCCAGCATGACCAGGAAGCCCGGCAGCACGAAGAGGGTGCCGGCGACCAGGCCGCCGCGCACCCCGTGCATCAGCCAGCCGAGGTAGATCGCGAGCTGGTGCGCCTCGGGGCCTGGCAGGAGCATGCAGTAGTTGAGCGCATGCAGGAACCGCCGCTCGCCGACCCAGCGTCTTTCGTCGACGACGATGCGATGCATGACGGCGATCTGCCCGGCCGGGCCGCCGAAGCTCAGCGCGGCGATGCGGGCCCAGACGCCGACCGCCTCGCCGAACGCGACAGCGCGCGCCGGCGCGGGAATGTCGGCCGCGGCCGTCATCGCGGCGCCGGCCAGTTGTGGGTCTCGCCGGTGGCGTCCCGGCACCAGCGCCAGAGGGCGTCGTAGATCGCGAGGCCAGCCTCGAGCTGGACGAGGTCGTCGGCGTGCATCCGCGACAGTCCGAGCGAGACGGCGAGGAGGCCGGCCGCCTCGGGCTCGAGGTCGAGGCGCGCGGTGTCGGCGGCGCGGACGATGCGGGCGAGGTGGCGCAGCGGCTCGACGCCGCCGAGGCCGAATTCCTCGACCATGACGTCGAAGCTGCAGAGCTCGCCGCGATGGGTCCAGAAGGCGTCCGCGTCGTCGATGTCGAAGGGCGCGGCGCGGAAGCGGGCGGCGACCGCCATGACCTCGCCGGGCGGCACGAAGAGGAAGGCGGCCTCGGGGTCGACGAAGCGGCGGATCAGCCAGGGGCAGGCGATGCGGTCGACCTTGGGCCGGGCGCGCGTCACCCAGACGCTGCGTCCGGCGGCCTCGCGTTCCGGGATGCGCGCTGCCGGCACGCGCGGCAGTCCCGCGGCGGCCCAGGCCTCGACCCCGCCCTCGAGCACCTCGGCGGCGATGCCCGCCTGCCGCAGCCAGGCGGCGGCTCCGTGGCTGAGGCCGTGGCCGTGGCGGCAGATGGCGACGACCTGCCGGCCGCGCAGGCTGCCGGCCCAGTCGGCCACCGCGAGCGCCGGGCGGCGCGCGGCGCCGGGCACCAGCCGCGGATCGGCGGCGAAGTCCTCCTCGGTGCGGACGTCGACCAGCGCCGGCGCGTCCGGCCGGGCGATGCGGCGCCAGAGCTTGTCGGGCGAAATGGCGGTGAACGGCGGCATGGGGGCGTCCTCGCGGAAAGCTGACGATGGACGCGATGCTTGGGCTGTCGCCTCGTGGGGAGATCGCGGTCCCCATGCACCGGATTTCAGCCCCGGTCGCCCGCGGCTGTCAAGCCGCCCCGTGTGGCGGAAAGGTCCGGACGACCTCCTTGACACCCCGGGGGGGCGTCAATATCTACGGCGCGCGGTTGGCACTCCTGGGTGGCGAGTGCTAACAACAGGCGAGCCACCCGCAGGTAGGAACGCAATCAAGGAGCGATCCCCAATGCAATTCACCCCGCTTCACGACCGCGTGGTCGTCCGCCGGATCGAAGGCGAAGAGAAGACCAAGGGCGGCCTGATCATCCCCGACACCGCCAAGGAGAAGCCCTCCGAGGGCGAGGTCATCGCGGTCGGCGAGGGCGCGCGCAAGGACTCGGGCGAACTGATCCCGATGACCGTCAAGGCCGGCGACCGCATCCTGTTCGGCAAGTGGTCGGGCACCGAGGTCAAGCTCGACGGCGAGGATCTCCTGATCATGAAGGAGAGCGACATCCTCGGCATCATCTCGACCGGCGCCGCCAAGGCCAAGGCCGCCTGAGCCATCTACCAGTTTCACGGGAGCACATCACATGGGCGCTAAGCAGCTCAAGTTCGATACCGACGCCCGCAACCGCCTGCTGAAGGGCGTCGACCTTCTGGCGGACGCGGTGCGCGTCACCCTCGGCCCCAAGGGCCGCAACGTCATCCTCGACAAGTCCTTCGGGGCGCCGCGGATCACCAAGGACGGCGTCACCGTCGCCAAGGAGATCGAGCTCGAGGACAAGTTCGAGAACATGGGTGCGCAGATGGTTCGCGAAGTCGCGAGCCGCACCAACGACGAGGCCGGCGACGGCACCACCACCGCCACCGTGCTCGCCCAGGCGATCGTCCGCGAAGGCATGAAGTCGGTCGCGGCCGGCATGAACCCGATGGACCTGAAGCGCGGCATCGACAAGGCCGTCGGCGTCGTCGTCGCCGACATCAAGGCGCAGTCCAAGACCGTGTCGGGCTCCGACGAGGTCGCCCAGGTCGGCACCATCTCCGCGAACGGCGAGGAGGCCATCGGCCGCCAGATCGCCGACGCGATGCAGAAGGTCGGCAACGAGGGTGTCATCACCGTCGAGGAGAACAAGGGCTTCGAGACCGAGACCGAGGTCGTCGAGGGCATGCAGTTCGACCGCGGCTACCTCTCGCCCTACTTCATCACCAACGCCGAGAAGATGATCGCCGAGCTCGAGGATGCCTACATCCTCCTGCACGAGAAGAAGCTCTCGTCGCTGCAGCCGATGGTGCCCCTGCTCGAGGCGGTGATCCAGGCCGGCAAGCCGCTGCTGATCGTCGCCGAGGACGTCGACGGCGAGGCGCTGGCGACGCTCGTCGTCAACAAGCTGCGCGGCGGGCTGAAGATCGCTGCCGTCAAGGCGCCGGGCTTCGGTGATCGCCGGAAGGCGATGCTGCAGGACATCGCGATCCTGACCGGCGGCCAGGTCATCTCCGACGACCTCGGGATGAAGCTCGAGAACGTCGGCGTCGACATGCTCGGCAAGGCGCGCAAGATCTCGATCACCAAAGACGAGACCACCATTGTCGACGGTGCCGGCGAGAAGTCGGAGATCGAAGGCCGGGTTTCCCAGATCCGTTCGCAGATCGAGGAGACGACCTCGGACTACGACAAGGAGAAGCTGCAGGAGCGGCTGGCGAAGCTCGCCGGCGGCGTCGCGGTGATCCGCGTCGGCGGCGCCTCGGAGATCGAGGTGAAGGAGCGCAAGGACCGCGTCGAGGACTCGCTGAACGCGACCCGCGCCGCGGTGCAGGAGGGTGTCGTCGTCGGTGGCGGCGTGGCGCTCGTGCGCGCCTCGAAGAAGCTCGACGGCCTGACCGGCGACAACGCCGACCAGACCGCCGGCATTGCGATCGTCCGCAAGGCGCTGCAGGCGCCGCTGCGGCAGATCGCCGAGAACGCCGGCGTCGATGGCTCGGTCGTGGCCGGCAAGGTCATCGAGTCGACCGACGCCTCGTTCGGCTTCAACGCCCAGACCGAAGAGTATGGCGACATGTTCAAGTTCGGCGTGATCGACCCCGCGAAGGTCGTGCGCACCGCGCTGCAGGACGCTTCCTCGGTCGCCGGCCTGCTCATCACCACCGAGGCGATGATCGCCGACAAGCCGGAGCCGAAGGCTGCGGCCGGCGGCATGCCCGGCGGCGGCATGGGCGGCATGGGCGACATGATGTAGGCAATCCCGTTCGCGGGATGCTTCGGACGGGGGGCTTCGGCCCCCCGTCTTTCGTTCGGAGCATCCGATCCCGCGATTTCGCACCCGCGCCAACATAAGCAGGTGCGCCCGCCGACGAACTTTGCAACACTCCCGCGGGAACCATACGGGAGGAAACGCCATGCTGAGATCCCTCGGACTTGCGGGGGCCCTCGCGCTGTCGGCGGCAGGCTTCGCGCTCGCGCAGGATGCCCCCAAGCCGGCCGCGCCGCAGACCGACAAGCCGAACATTCTCGTCATCTTCGGCGACGACATCGGCCTCACCAACATCTCCGCCTACGGCGACGGCATCGTCGGTTACGAGACGCCGAACATCGACTCGATCGCCAAGGACGGCATGCGCTTCATCGACTACTACGCCGAGAACAGCTGCACCGCGGGCCGCTCGTCCTTCATCACCGGCCAGACCCCGAAGCGCACCGGCCTGACCAAGGTCGGCATCCCCGGCGCCACCGTCGGGCTGCAGGACCGCGACATCACCATCGCCCAGGCGCTGAAGCCGCTCGGCTACGCCACCGGCCAGTTCGGCAAGAACCACCTCGGCGACCTCGACCAGTACCTGCCGACCAAGCACGGCTTCGACGAGTTCTTCGGCAACCTCTACCACCTCAACGCCGAGGAGGAGCCGGAGCGGCCCTACTGGCCTGCCGACGACAAGAACTTCCTCGACCACTACAACCCGCGCGGCGTGATCAAGGCCAGTGCCGACGGCCAGGTCGAGGACACCGGCCCGCTGACGGCCAAGCGGATGGAGACGATCGACGACGAGACGACGGCTGCCGCGATCGACTTCATGAAGCGGCAGCACGATCAGGGCACGCCGTTCTTCACCTGGATGAACACCACCCACATGCACGCCTTCACCCATGTGCCCCCCGACAAGGACGGGATCAGCGGCATGCCCGGCAACACCTACGCCGACGGCATGGTGATCCACGACGGCCATGTGGGCGAGCTCCTCAAGGCTCTCGACGACATGGGCATCGCCGACAACACCATCGTCGTCTACACCACCGACAACGGCCCGAACTTCTTCTCCTGGCCCGACGCGGCGGTCTCGCCCTTCCGCTCCGAGAAGGACACCAACTGGGAGGGCGCCTTCCGCGTCCCGGCCATGGTGCGCTGGCCCGGCCACATCAAGCCCGGCCAGACGACGACGGCGATGTTCTCGGGGATGGACTGGTTCCCGACCCTGCTCGCGGCCGCCGGCGACCCGAACATCAAGGACGAACTCCTGGCCGGCAAGCAGGAGGGCGAAAAGACCTTCAAGGTCCATCTCGACGGCTACAACCAGCTGCCGCTCCTTACCGGCGAGACCGACAAGAGCGCCCGGGACGAGTTCTTCTACTTCGACGACGACGGCAAGCTCGTCGCCATGCGCTGGGGCGACTGGAAGGCGACCTTCTGCGAGCAGCGGACCGGCGGCGGGCTCGCGGTCTGGCAGGATCCCTTCACCTGCCTGCGCGCGCCCAACATCTTCAACCTGAGGATGGACCCCTACGAGCGCTCCAACCTCTACTCCGACCAGTACGACGACTGGCTCTTCAAGAACATGTACATGGTCGCCGACGCGCAGATGCGGGCGGCGGCGTTCCTGGAGACCTTCATCGACTGGCCGCCGAGCCAGCTGCCCGCATCCTTCTCGGTCGACCAGATCGAGGAATCGGTGAACGCGGCGATCAAGGCGAAGCTGCAGGCGCAGCAGGCCGGCCAGGGCGCCGCCGGGAACTGAGCGCCGCCTCGCGCGTCCCGCCCCCGCGGGACGCGCTCTCGGATGCCGACGACGCCGCCGGAGGCCGATCCGGCGGCGCCGAAGGCCGGCCTGGTTGCACTGGCGTTCGTCAGGCGGGCTCGGGATGGGTCTCGAGCACGACCTCGCCCGACACCGGGTCGGTGACGCCGAGACCGCCGCCGAGATCCTCGAGCAGCGTCCGGGCGGTGTCGAGCGTCGCGATCATCGCCGGCCGCGCCGCGACGATGGCGTCCATGCTGTCCCATTCGCCGATCAGGCAGTAGTCGCGCTCGCCGGTCTTGATGATCGAGAACGAGCGCATGCCGGGAAAGGCCTCGCGGCCGAGCGCCTTGTGCGCCGCGATATACTCGTCGTTCTTCCCCGGCTTCACCCGCATGCGCACCACGTTGTAGGCTGTCATGGCAAGCACCTCCCCAGATGCATCGCCCGGACGCAAGCCGGCCGTGCCGGCTTCGGGCGCCGACCTCCCCCGCCAGGCGATCCGGCCGGCCCGCCATCATAGCACCGCGAAGGGCCGGCGTCGCGCCTTTCCGCTGCGACCTCTAGCGCGGCAGCGCGGCGAGCGCGACGGCGATGCGGGCGGCCAGCCGGGCGTTGTCGACGACGAGCGCGATGTTCGCCGCCAGCGCCGCGCCGCCGGTCCGCGCACCGATATGCGCCAGCAGGTACGGCGTGACCGCCTTGGCGCCGATGCCGTCGCGCGCGGCCGCGGCGAGCGCCTCGGCGATGTGCGGCGCCATCGCGGCGGCGGGAATCTCGGCCTCGGCGGGGATCGGGTTGGCGACGAGCTGCCCGCCGGGCAGCCCGAGCCGGCCGCGCATGCGGTGGGCGCGCGCGATCGCGGCGGGGTCGTCGAGCCGGAGCGGGGCCGCGAGCCCGCCGTCGCGCGACCAGAAGGCCGGCAGCGCGTCCTGGCCGAAGGCGATCACCGGCACGCCGCGGGTCTCCAGCACCTCGAGCGTCTTCGGCAAATCCAGGATCGCCTTGGCGCCGCTCGCGACCACCGTGACCGGGGTCTGGGCGAGCTCCTCGAGGTCGGCGGATATGTCGAAGCTGGTCTCGGCGCCGCGGTGGACGCCGCCGATCCCGCCGGTGGCGAAGACCTCGATCCCGGCGAGCCGGGCGCAGATCATCGTGGCCGCGACCGTGGTCGCCCCGGTCCAGCCTTCGGCCAGCGCCACCGCGAGATCGGCCCGCGACAGCTTGCGGACGCCGTCGGCGGCGGCGAGCGCATCGAGCGCGTCGGACTCGAGGCCGACCCGGATCAGCCCGCCCGAGACGGCGATGGTCGCCGGCACCGCGCCCTCGGCCCGGACCGCCGCCTCGACCGCGCGGGCGGTCTCGAGGTTCGCCGGGTGCGGCATGCCGTGGGTGATGATCGTCGATTCGAGCGCCACGACCGGCCGTCGGGCGGCGATGGCGCCGGCGACCTCGGCGGCGAAGGCGAGCGGTGGTGCGATCATCTGGACCTCCCGGTGATGTGCCGCGCCGCGGCATCGAGCGCCGCCGCCAGCGCCGGCTCGGGCGCGAGCCCGTCGGCGAGGGCGACGAGGTGCGCCGCGACGAAGGCGTCGCCGGCGCCGGTGACGCTGCGCGCGCCGACCGCCGGCGGAACCCGCGTCACGACGGCCTCCGCCGTCGCCGCCGTCGCCGGAGCCGCGCCGTCGGTCACGATCGCGGCGGCGGCGCCCCGCGCGCACAGGGCCGCGGCCGCCGCCCGGCTGTCGGCGAAGGTCGCGCCGCAGAGCGCCTGGGCCTCCCGCCGGTTCAGGTAGACCGCGAGCGACCGGCCGGCGCAGAGGGGCGCCAGCCGCGCGGCCTTGCCCGGGCTCGCCGGCACCAGCGCCACCGACCCGGGGGTCGCGCCGTCGAGGAGCCCGGCGAGCACCGGCGCCGGCAGGTTGCCGTCGGCGACGATCCGGCCGGGCCACGGCGCCGGCAGCCGGCCGTCCCGGAGCGGCGCCAGCACGGCGGTCCCCGCCGCCTCCAGCCCGGCGCAGTCGGCGACCGCCGCGTGCAGTTCGCCGCGCTCGTCCTCGATCGCGACGTAGCTGTCGGTCGCGCCGGCGTAGCGGCAGAGCCCGGCGGTATCGACCCCCGCCGCGGCCAGGCGCCGGGCCAGGGCATCGCCCGCATCGTCGTCGCCCACCGCCGCGATGAGCGCAACGGGCTGGCGGAGCGCCGCCAGCGCCAGCGCGACGTTGAGCGCGACGCCACCGGGGCGGCGGACCACCCGGCCGGGAACGTCGGCCCCGTGCGGCAGCGGCCGCGCCGCCCGGCCGATGACGTCCCAGAGCGCGGCACCGACGCAGAGGATCGGCTGAAGACCCGGCATCGAGCCCCTCGTGCGAGACCGAGCCGCCGAGGGTGCGTTCGCGCACCGGCAAGCCCTTGACGTGCATAACGTATCCCGGTCGGCGCGCGAGTCGCAATCGGGCTGGTCCGGCCGAGGGGATTCGGTGCAGGCTCGTGCCGGGGCAGCGACCGGGGATGGCCATGAACGCGACGCCCGAGGTGACGCTGCGCCCGGCCCGCCGCGAGGACGCGGCCGACCTGGCGCGGCTCGGGCAGCTCGCGAGCGGCGGCCTCGCCGGCCACCTCTGGGCGCGGGCGGCGGCGCCGGGCGAGGATCCCTTCGCGGTCGGGGTCGCCCGCGCCGCCCGCGACGAGGCCGACTTCTCCTGGCGGAACGCGGTGATCGCCGAGGCCGGCGGCACCGTCGCGGGCGGACTCGTCATCTACCGCATCGCCGCATCGGACGAGCCCCTCGACGAGCTGTCGCCCATCGTCCGGCCGCTGGTGGCGCTCGAACGCCGGGTCCCGGGCACGCAGTACGTCAACATCCTCGCCACCTTCCCGGCCTTCCGCCGACGCGGCGTCGCGACCGGGCTCCTGGCCGAGGCCCGGCGGCGCGCCGCCGGCGGGCGCGGGCTGAGCCTGATCGTGGCCGACGGCAACTGCGACGCCCGCCGCCTGTACGCGGCGGCGGGCTTCGTCGAGGCCGCCCGCGCGGCCATGGTGAAGGAGGACTGGGAGAGCCCGAGCCGGGAGTGGGTGCTGATGGTCGCCCCGGCCTCCTGAAGCGAGACGCAAGCCGCTCGACGGACGATGGCTTCACTGGCATCCTGATGGCGGAAGCGACACCGGAGGCCGGTCGTGGAGGAGGGGATCGCGCTCAGGCCCGCCCTTCGTTCGGAGGCGCCGATGCTCGAGCGCCTGGTGCACCTCTCGGGCTTCGGGCTCGCCCGATACGTCTGGTCGGTCACGGCTCCCGGCGAGGATCCGACGGCGACCGGGCGGCGCAGCATCGAGAGCGACGAAGGGACGATGTCGTGGCGGACGGTCATGCTGGCCGAGATCGGCGGCGCGGTCGCCGGCATGGTGATGACCGGCCGGATGCCGCCGCCGTCCGACCTCTTCGCCGAGCCGCCGGCGGTGCTGCGGCCGCAGGCCGGGCTGCGCGAGCGGGTGGTCGGGGCGCAGTACATCACCTTCCTCGGGACGGTGCCGCGGTTCCGGCGCCGGGGGGTCGGACGGGCGCTGCTCGGCGAGGCCGAGCGCCAGGGCGAGGGAGCTTTCGGCCTGAGCCTGATCGTCTCGGACCGGAACGCGGCGGCGCGGCGCCTCTACGAGGCCTTCGGCCTGCGCGAGGTCGCGCGCGTCCCCGCGGTCAAGGAGGGCTGGCGGTCGTCGACCCGCGCCTGGGTGCTGATGCTGAAGCCGCTGCCGGGGTGAGGCCTTTGCATCGGCGCGGGGGCGCGCTACATTCGCCGACGGCGGGTTCTAGCCTTCCCGTGACAGGCCCAAATCCTAGTGGCCGTAAACATTCTTGAGGGAGCCGGCTCTGTGACTGGCCCTGGCCTATCGCATCCGGCGCCCACCTGGTTAGCCAGGCTCTCAAGGATTAGACGCCTCCACGGTCGCGCCGGGCCCGCCGCCTCCCGGACCCGGTAGCCCCCTGCAGGACGCAAAGCGAGCCGCGCGGACCGCCGCACGCGAGGTGCGCGCCAGGGCGCAGGCGTCCGGCGCCGAGGCTGCGCGCCGGGCGAACGAGCATGCGGTCGAGGCGATCGGCCGGCTCGGTCCGGCGACCGTGGCCGGATACCTGCCGATCGGCGACGAGCTCGACCCCCGGCCCGCCATGGCGGCGCTGGCCGCAAGCGGCTACCTGGTCTGCGTCCCGGTGGTCGAGGCCCGCGGCCGCCCGCTGGCCTTCCACCTCTGGACGCCGGACGCGGCGACGGCGCCCGGCACCTATCGCATCGCCGTCCCCGTGGCGGCCGAGGCGGCCGAGCCGGACGTGCTCTTGGTGCCGCTCCTCGCCTTCGACCGCCGCGGCCACCGGCTCGGCTACGGCGGCGGCTACTACGACCGCACGATCGCCGCGCTGCGCGCCCGCCGGCCGGTCGTGGCGCTCGGCTTCGCCTACGCGGCGCAGGAGATGGCGCTCGTTCCGGACGCCGAGTTCGACATGCGCCTGGACGGGATCGTCAGCGAGGACGGCTATCTCGACTGCACCGGCCTCGCCGCTTCGTGACCGGCTCCGGCCGGCCTTCGTCCGGGTTCCCCGCTTGTCGTCGCAGGGTCGGCGCCCTAGACTCCGGCGCGCTTTCCGGGAGTGCGCATGGCGCAGAGGCCAGTCCGACGGCGAAGGCGACCGCCCAAGCCGCCGCTGCCGCAGCGGCTGCGCAACGATTTCCTCACCGGCCTCGTCGTCGTGCTGCCGATGTTCCTGACCGCCTACCTGGTCTGGTGGACGATCGCCTTCGTCGACGCCAAGGTGATCCCGCTGGTCCCCGGCCGGTACAATCCGGAGAACGTCTTCGGCCGCCACATCTTCGGCCTGGGCGTGCTGGTGTTCCTCGCCTTCACCACGCTGGTCGGGGCGCTCGCCAAGGGCTACGTCGGCCGCCGCGTCCTCGCGTTCGGCGAGCACATCGTCGAGCGTACCCCGATCGTGCGGACGATCTACAACCTGCTCAAGCAGATCGTCGAGACGATCTTCAGCCAGTCGGGAGCGTCTTTCCAGCAGGCCTGCCTGATCGAGTATCCGCGCAAGGGCACCTGGGGCCTCGGCTTCGTCGCCGCCGCGACCCGCGGCGAGATCCCCGCGCGGGCGGGCGAGCCCGACATGGTGAGCGTCTTCCTGCCGACGACGCCGAACCCGACCGGCGGCTTCCTGGTCTTCGTGCCGCGCCGCGACGTGATCATGCTCGAGATGTCGATCGAGGACGCCGCCAAGCTCATCATCTCCGGCGGCCTTGTGGCGCCGCCGGCCCCGGCGCCGGGCGCGGCCAAGGTGGCCCGGTTCGCGAGCTGACCCCGGTCTATGGCGTCCGTGCCCGCGACCCGCTAGCATGGACCGCCCGCTAGCATGGACCGGGGGAACCGCGGCCGGCGCCCGTCGTTCGACCGTCACGAGCCACGCGTAGACTGGCGCCATGACCAGGAGGAGCGAGCGCATGAAGATCGCGGTTCTCGGCGGCGACGGCTTCGTCGGCTGGCCGACGGCCCTGCACCTGAGCGAGGCCGGCCACGAGGTACATATCCTCGACAACCTCAGCCGCCGCTGGATCGACACCGAGCTCGGCGTGCAGTCGCTGACGCCGATGGACTCGATCCAGGAGCGCACCCGCATCTGGCACGCGGAGACCGGCCGCCGCATCCGCTTCCACCTCATCGACCTCGCGAAGGAGTACGAGCGGCTGAAGCAGTGGCTGGCCGAGCAGCGCCCCGATGCCGTCATCCACTTCGCCGAGCAGCGTGCGGCGCCCTACTCGATGAAGTCCGACCGCCACAAGACCTACACCGTCAACAACAACGTCTCCGCGACCCATAACCTCCTGTCCGCACTGGTCGAGACCGAGCTGGACGCCCACCTCGTCCACCTCGGGACGATGGGCGTCTACGGCTATTCGACGGTCGGGGCGGCGATCCCCGAGGGCTACCTGCCGGTCGGCATCGAGACCCTCGGCGGCGAGACCGTGACGCAGGAGATCCTCTACCCGACCCGTCCCGGCTCGATCTACCACATGACCAAGAGCCTCGATCAGATCCTGTTCCAGTTCTATGCCCAGAATGACGGCCTCCGGATCACCGACCTGCACCAGGGCATCGTCTGGGGCACCCACACCGAGCAGACCCGCCGCCATGTCCAGCTGATCAACCGCTTCGACTACGACGGCGACTACGGCACCGTGCTGAACCGCTTCCTGATCCAGGCCGCGATCGGCTACCCCCTCACCGTCCACGGCACCGGCGGGCAGACCCGCGCCTTCATCCACATCCAGGACTCGGTCCGCTGCATCGAGCTCGCGCTCAAGGACCCGCCCCGTCGCGGCGAGCGGGTGAAGATCTTCAACCAGATGACCGAGACCCACCGCGTCCGCAACCTCGCGACGCTGGTCGCGGAGCTGGCCGGCGCGAAGATCGCCTGGCTGCCGAACCCGCGCAAGGAGGCCGCCGAGAACGAGCTCGTGGTCAGGAACGACCAGCTCCTCGCCCTTGGCCTCGCGCCGATCACCCTGCGCGAGGGCCTGCTGACCGAGGTCGTCGAGGTGGCGAGGAAGTACGCCTACCGCGTCGACCGCTCGCGCATCCCCTGCGTCTCGGCCTGGACCCGCGAGCTCGGCCAGATCGTCGAGCGCGACCCCGAGCAGCGCGGCCTGCGGAGCGCCTGACAAGCCGCCGCCGCCGCGCTACACTCGCGAAATGAACCAGCACGCCCCGTCGGTCCGCCGCCCGGCCACCTATCAGGACGTCCTCGACGCCCCGGAGAACATGGTCGCCGAACTGATCGAGGGCGCGCTCCACCTCCACCCCCGGCCCGCCCCCCCGCATATCCGCGCCGGCTCCTCGCTTGGGGTCAGGATCGGCGGGCCGTTCGACAGTGGTCCGGAGGGTCCCGGGGGATGGTGGATCCTCGACGGGCCGGAGCTGCACCTCTCCAGCGACGTACTCGTTCCGGACCTTGCGGGATGGCGGCGCGAGCGGATGCCCGCCCTCCCGACGACAGCGTGGTTTGAGCTCGCGCCCGACTGGGTCTGCGAGGTTCTGAGCCCGAGCACCCGCGGCATCGACCTGACCGACAAGCGCCGCATCTACGCCGCCGCCGGCATCCCCTTCCTCTGGTTCGTCGATCCCGTCGGCCGAACCCTGGAAGCCTTTGCTCTTCGCCAAGGCGCCTGGACCCTCGCCGCGGCGCTCAAGGACGACGAGGAGGCACGCGTCCCGCCCTTCGACGCCATCTCGTTCCCGCTGTCCGTCCTCTGGCCCGACTGACGCCCATGCCCGACGCCCCGGTCCTCGACCGCGCGCCCGGAGATGCGCGCGCCTACGTGACCCTTGTCACCAACGCCGACTACCTGCCCGGTGCGACCGCGCTCCTCAACTCGCTCCGCCGCACCGGCACCACCGCCGACCTCGTCGTCCTCGCGACCGGTGGCGTCGACGCCGTCGCGCTCGCGCCCCTCGCCGCCAGGGCCCGCCTCGCCGCCTGCGAGCTCCTCCCGACTTCGCGCGCCTTCAACGAGGCCCACTCCCGCCGCGAGCAGCACGCCCGCGCCCCCTTCACCAAGGGCGAGAAGCCGGCCTTCCACACGCCCCTCGACAACTTCGCCAAGCTCCGGCTCTGGCAGCTCCCCTACGCGCGCGTCGTCTTCCTCGACGCCGACACCGTCGTGCTGAAGAACATCGACCGGCTGTTCGACTACCCCGAGTTCTCCGCCGCCCCCAACGTCTACGAATCCCTCGCCGACTTCCGCCGCCTCAACTCCGGCGTCTTCGCCGCCCGCCCGGACGCCGCCACCTTCGCCGCCATGCTCGCCCGCCTCGACACCCCTGGCGCCTTCTGGAAGCGCACCGACCAGACCTTCCTCGAGGACTTCTTCCCCGACTGGCAGGGGCTGCCGGTCTACGACAACCTGCTGCAGTACGTCTGGCTGAACCTCCCGGCCCTCTGGGACTGGAAGCTGGCCCGCGTCGTCCACTACCAGTACGAGAAGCCCTGGGACCCGGCGAACCCGAAGCGCGACCGGCTGGCGCCGCTGATCGCCCTCTGGCGGGCCTTCCACGACGACGCGCCCCTGCCCGACCTCCCCGATGCGACCTGACGCCCCGGCTTCCTCCTGCCCCGAGTGCCCCCGCCGGAGGCCGCACGCACGCCGATTCGGCCGATGCACGTCCTGCTGACCGGCGCGAGCGGCAGCGTCGGCGGCTTCCTGCTCCCGGTCCTGCGCGCGGCCGGGCATCGCGTGACGACCCTCGGCCGCCGCCCCGGCAACCACCCGTGGGATCTCGCCGACCCGGCGCCGCGCCTGCCGCCGGCCGATGCCCTCGTCCATGCCGCCCTCGCCCACGTCCCCGGGCGCTTCCGTGGCGGCGAGGGCGACGACCCGGACGGCTTCCGCCGGCTGAACCTCGACGGCACCCTGCGACTGCTCGACGCCGCCGGTGCCGCCCGCATCGTCTTCCTGTCGAGCCGGGCCGTCTACGGCGACGGCCGCCGCGGCGAGATCCTGCGCGAGACCGATCCGCCGGCGCCCGACAGCCTCTACGGCGAGGTCAAGCTCGCCGGCGAGGCAGCCACGGCCGCCCACGGCGGCGTCGCGCTGCGGGCGACCGGCGTCTACGGCGGCCAGCCGCACAAGTGGCAGGCGCTGTTCGACGCCTACCTGCGGGGCGAGCCGGTGGCGCCGCGCCGCGCGACCGAGGTGCATGGCGCCGACCTCGCCGCCGCCGTCCTCTTCGCGCTCGACCCGCGGGCCGGCGATGTCCTCAACGTCTCCGACCTGCTGCTCGATCGCCACGACCTCTTCGCGCGCGTGCGGGCGATCACGGGCAGCCCGCATCCGCCGCCGCCCCCGGCCGAGGGCACCTCGCTCGGCGTCATGGCGACCGACCGGCTGCGCGCCCTCGGCTGGCGCCCGGGCGGCCTGCCGCGGCTCGAGGCCTTCCTCGCCGAGGCGCTGGCGGCGCAGGAGCGCTGACCGGCTGGCTGCAAGCGGGCCGTCAGCTCCCGGGCTTGTCCGCGTCGGGGCTATCGGCGTGGAACATCCCCTGCGCCTTCAGCGCGTCGGCGACCTCCTTCGGCATGTAGCGCTCGTCGTGCTTGGCGAGGATCTCGCTGGCGACGAAGGTGCCGTCCTCGATCGCGCCGGTCGCGACGACGCCCTGGCCCTCGCGGAAGAGATCGGGCGGGATGCCGCGGAAGACGACCGGCAGGGTCGCGCCGCCGTCGGTGACGATGAAGCGCACCTCGCCGCCGTCCTTTACGACCGAGCCGTCGGCGACCAGCCCGCCGAGCCGGAAGCGCTCGCCGGCCGGCGGCGGCGCCGCGGCGACCTGGCTCGGGCTGCGGAAGAACTCGATGCCGTCGCGCATGGCATAGCCGACGAGCCCGGTCGCCAGCGCCAGCAGCGCCGCCCCGAGGACGACCAGCTGCATCCGCCGCCGTTTCCGCAGTCCGACCGCCATGCCCCTACCAGCCCGTGACCGGGCCCATCTGGTTGAGCGCCGCGTTCACCTCGGCGCCGAATATAATCGTGAGCCCGGTCAGGTAGAAGAACATCAGCGTGATGATCACTCCGGCCAGCGTGCCGTAGGTCACCGTGTAGGTCGGGGTGAAGCTCAGATAGATCGAGAAGCCCGAGGCGGCGGACACCCAGAGGATCGTCGTCACGAAA
Organism: Amaricoccus sp.; assembly: GCA_046348975.1. Lineage (GTDB taxonomy): Bacteria > Pseudomonadota > Alphaproteobacteria > Rhodobacterales > Rhodobacteraceae > Amaricoccus. The sequence continues at coordinate 180,148 of JAXMDF010000002.1, forward strand.
ACCCCGGGCCAGAGCCGCGAGTCCTTGACGTGCCGTCCGGGCAGCACCCGGTGCATGACAAGCAGGAAGCCGACGAAGACCAGAACGCCGAAGAAGCTCGTCGCGTAGCTCGCGATGGCCGGGATCGGCACCTTCAGCACGTTCTCGGCGATGCGCAGGATCAGCGGCATGAACAGGATCGTGAAGCCGAGCAGCGCCGCGACCACCGCGCCCAGGAAGACCAGCGCGATCGCCAGCGCCCGGTTGTGGATGAACCCGCGCGGATCGGGCACCGCATAGGCGCGGTCGAAGGCGATGCGGAAGGCCTCGACCGCGCTCGAGGCGACCCAGATCGCGAAGACCGCCGACACCGTCAGGACTTCGCCCGACTGCTTGCTCAGCACCTCCTGCACCACCGGCGCCAGCGTCAGCGCCACGTGCTCCGGCGCGATCTGGAACAGCGACTCGATGATCGTGTCCGACCGCTCGGGGCCCACCATGATCCCGGTCAGCGTCGCCGCGAAGATCAGGAACGGGAAGAGCGAGAGCAGCCCCGAGAAGGCGATGAACCCCGACATCGACCAGCCGTCGTTGCGGTTGAAGCGGTCGTACGCGATCCAGAGGACGCGGAAGGAGCGCCGGACCCGCCTCACGGAAACAGGGGCGCCGCCATCAGCCCCGCGGTCTCCTCGAGCCCCAGCATCAGGTTCGCGTTCTGGATCGCCTGCCCCGACGATCCCTTGGTCAGGTTGTCGAGCGCCGAAAAGACCATCACCCGGTCCGGCCGCCGGTCCGGGATGACGCCGAGATGCACGAAGTTCGACCCGCGCACGTGCCGCGTCGCCGGCGCCTCGCCGTAGGGCAGCACGACGACGAACGGCTCGTCGCGGTAGGCATCGGCCAGCGCGCGGTGGATCGCCGCGCCGTCGCCGCGCAGGTAGATCGTCGCGAGGATCCCGCGGTTCTGCGGCAAGAGGTGCGGCACGAAGGTCACCTCGACCTTGCGGCCGGCGGCCCTGGAGAACTCCTGGTCGAACTCCGCCAGGTGCCGGTGCTTGGCCACGTTGTAGGCGTGGTAGCCCTCGGAGACCTCGGCGTGCAGCATGCCTTCCTTGGGCGACCGCCCGGCTCCGGAAACGCCGGTCGCGAGGTCGATGACGATGTCGTCCGGGTCGATGACCCCCGCCCGCAGCAGCGGCAGGATGCCGTAGATCCCGGTCGCCGCGTTGCAGCCGGTGCCGGCGACCAGCCGCGCCCCCCGGATCTCGTCGCGATAGAACTCGGTCAGCCCGTAGACCGCCTCCGCCTGCAGGTCGAGCGCCAGGTGCGCGTGCCCGTACCAGTGGGCATAGACCTCCGGGTCGCGCAGCCGGAAGTCCGCCGACAGGTCCACGATCTTCAGATCCCGCGGCAGCTTCGCGATCACCTCCTGCGTCGTCGCATGCGGCAGCGCGCAGAAGGCGAGGTCGACGCCCCCGAAGTCCACCGTCTCGATCGTCGTCAGCACCGGCAGGTCCAGGTGGCGCAGGTGCGGGAAGACCTCGCCCATGGTCTGCCCGGCCTTGCGGTCGGCGGTCAGCGCCACGATGCGCATCGCGGGATGGGTGGCGATCAGCCGCACCAGCTCCGCGCCGGTGTACCCGCTGGCGCCGAGGATCGCGACGTCGTGGGTCTGCCCCATTTGCGCTTCCCTCCGCACCGGCCCGGTCGCACCGTTTAAGCCAAACGCCGGTGCGGTTCAATCGGCCGCGCCGCCGGTACACGCGAACACCGGGCGGCCCGGCATCCGGTCGACCCGGATGCCGGAACGAGCTCCTAGCTGCCGAAGCTCAGGCGCGCACCGCGGAAGGTGACGGGAGTGTCGGCCCGCATCGTCTTCGCCGCAGCCGCGGGGGTCGAGTCGGTGGCGCCGGTGGTGGGCTCGAACGCCAGCTTCGGCTTGGCGCCAGGGGTGAGGCCAAGGGTCTTGACCGCCTCGGTCACGTCGAAGTCGAGCGTCTGGCTCGGCTGTTCCGGCATCGCGTGGTGCATTCCCTGCATTCCGGGGCCGCCGTTGGTCGAGCTGCCCTCGCCGAAGCCGAAGAAGCTCAGGACGCCGATCTGCACCCGGCTGCCCTTGTCGTTGACGAGATAGACGTTGAACATCGTGCCCGGCGCGCCCTTGGCCTGCACGTCCATGATGGTCACGGTCGCCGGCACGCTGGCCGCGGTCCGCGCCCCGGCCGCCGAGGACGGCGCCGCCGAGCGTGCCGCCGCCGCGGCCGGCGTCGACTCGACCTGCAGCGGAACCTGCGTCGTGCCGCTCCCGAGCGTGGTCACTGCGCCGCTGCTGGAAGCGCTCGCGGCGGCGGCCGCGGGCGCGGTCGAAGACTTGGCCTCGGCCGCGGCAACGACCGCGGACGACGTGCTCGCGTAGGGGCAGCCGCCGCCCGAGGTGTAGGTATAGCCGAGCTGGCTCGTGGTCAGCATGTCGCGCACCCTGCGGGTCTGGACGCTTCCGTTGGCGCCGATGAACGAGAAGCGCGTGTTGAGCACCGTCGACGAGGACGGCAGCCGAGTGGATGGGTTGACCTGGAGCCAGCACTCGTAGAGCCGGTCGATATTCGAATGGTGAACGTAGAAGATCGGGTCGAGCGCCGCGGAGGCGGGCGCGCCCATCAACCCGTTGGGGCAGCCGCCGGCGGAAAGGCCGCAATGCACCGAGCCGTGCGGGGTCGACTCGAGCCGGGTGCGGAAGGTCGCCTCGTTGTTCGCCGCCATGGCGTTGGCCGAGGAGGTCACGGCGGACTGGAGGGACTGCGAGCCATTGTTCAGGGCCGGCTTGCGCCCGGACACATACAGCGGATTGGCTACCGTCTGCCCGTTCTGGTTCACGTAGGTTTGATCGCGGAAAGCCTGAGGCAGCCGGCCGTCGGAGGAATAGTCCCAATAGGGGAGTCGGAAATTGGGATCGCCCGACGCCTGCTGCATCACGCGCTCGAAGAACCAGATGTACATCCGGTGCCAGACCAGGAAATCCTCGTTGTGATGCTGGCACTCGCACCAGGTTTGAGTCTCCTTGGCGTTGGAGGCAGTCCAAAGCTGGACGCCGTTCATGTTGTTCCCGGAAACAGGACCGCTGCAGTCCGACCCGAAATGGTTGTGCATGTTGGCCCAGAAGATCCAGCTTCGCCGAAAGTTGGCGCCGCCGCGCGGCGCACTGTTCCATGCCATCATCTGGGCGACGCCGCGCCGGAAAGTCATGAGTTCCGCCGGCGTGAGGTCATTGACCGACTTGCGCACTGCTTGGGCCGACGCCGGCCGGGCGCCGAAATTTGCCAGGCAGGCCAGTATCAGTACGCATGCGAGCGCAAGTCGCAATGAAAGACGCATCGGAGCACCCCCTCGAGAACGAGCCAATAGCTTCGCCCACTTTTCCATCGGAGGTCAGACGGTAGCAGAAGGATCCCAATCGCTCAACTGCTAGGGTCTCAGTCGAGCAGGTCTCCGCCGGGCTCCGTTGCCGCACCCCCCGCGGGGGATTCCGGATTGGGGCGGTTGTCGAGGAGGCCGGCGGCGCGCAACTCGGCGACTCCGGGGAGGTCGCGGTCGGATTCGAGGCCGAAATGGTCGAGGAAGGCCTGGGTGACGACGAAGGTCATCGGCCGCCCGGGCGCGAGCTTGCGGCGGCCGAGCTTGACCCAGCCGAGCTCGACCAGGAGGTCGAGGGTGCCGCCCGAGACGGTGACGCCCCGAATCTCCTCGATTTCGGCGCGCGTCACCGGCTGGTGGTAGGCGACGATCGCCAGCGTCTCGATCGCGGCGCGCGAGAGCTTGCGGGTCTCGACCACCTCGCGGCTCATCAGGAAGCCGAGGTCGGCGGCGGTGCGGAACGCCCAGGCGTCGCCGACACGGGCGAGTTGGACGCCGCGCCCATCGTAGCGGCTGCGCAGTCCCGCCAGCGCCTCCGCGACGTCGCAGCCCTGCGGCAGCCGCTCGGCGATCTCGCGGCCGGTGAGCGGCTCGCGGCTGGCGAAGAGCACCGCCTCGACCATGCGCTCCTGCTCGGGCAGCGGCGGGATCGCGAAGGCGCCGTCGCCGAAGAAGCCGTGGACGGTCTCGTTCATGCGTTCCCCTCCGTTGCCGGGCGCAGCCAGATCGGCCGGAACGCCCCTTCCTGCCTGAGCTCGAGCCTGCCCGAGCGCACGAGCTCCAGCGCCGCGGCGAAGCTCGCGGCGGTCGCCGAGCGCCGCCGCTCGGGGGCGCCGCGCCAGTCCTCGGGCAGGAAGGCCGCGAGCTCGGTCCAGCCGATGCCGGTGCCGAGCAGCCCGCGCATCCGCTCGAGCGCCTGCTCCATGGTGAAGACCGGCCGCCGCTGCAGGTGCAGGGGCGTGAAGTCGTCCTTCGTCTTGATCCGCGCGTAGGCGCGCATCAGGTCGAGGAGCGTCGCGGTATGCACGACGCGCAGCTCGCGGGTGACCGGCTCCGCCTCGCCGCGGGCGAAGACGTCGCGCCCGAGCTGGTCGCGGCCCATCAGCCGGGCGCCGGCCTCGCGCATCGCCTCGAGCCGCTGCAGCTGGAAGGCGAGGTGGGCGGCGAGGTCGTCGCCCGACGGCTCCTCGCCGGTCGGGTCCGGCGGCAGCAGCAGCCGCGACTTCAGGAACGCGAGCCAGGCGGCCATGACCAGGTAGTCGGCGGCGAGCTCGATCCGGAGTCGCTTCGCCGCCTCGACGAAGCCCAGGTACTGTTCGGCGAGGCGCAGGATCGAGATGCGGCGCAGGTCGACCTTCTGGCTGCGCGCCAGCGTCAGCAGCACGTCGAGCGGGCCTTCGTAGCCGTCGAGATCGACGACCAGCGCCTCGGCGGCGAGGCGGGCGGTGACGGACTCGGCGTCGAAGAAGTCGTCAGGCACGCGCGAGCCCTCCGAGATCGGCGAGCTCGGCGTCGAGCGCCGCGCGGTCGGCGGCGGCCGGATGGCGCAGCGCCATCGCCCGGCGGGCGCGCGCCGCGGCCTCGCCCGTCAGCGGCGGGACGGCGGCGGCGACCGCGGCCATCTCGGCCGGATCGCCGTTGCAGTGCAGCGCCACGTCGCATCCGGCGCCCAGCGCGCGCGCGGTGCGCTCGGCGAAGCTGCCGTCGAGCGCCTTCATCGACAGGTCGTCGGTCAGGAGCAGCCCCTCGAAGCCGATCTCCTCGCGGATGAGCCGCACCACCGCCGGCGACTGCGTCGCCGGGCGGTCCGGGTCGATGGCGTCGTAGACCACGTGCGCCGTCATCGCGGCCGGAAGGTCGCGCAACGCCCGGAACGGCGCGAAGTCCGCCGCCAGCGCCGCGCGCGGCGCCGCGACCCGCGGCAGCGCCAGGTGGCTGTCGAGCGCCGCGCGGCCCTGCCCGGGCATGTGCTTCATCACCGGCAGTACGCCGCCCGCGAGCAATCCCTCGGCGACCGCCCGCCCCACCGCGGCGATCTCCTCGGGATCGTCCCCGTAGCAGCGGTTCAGGATCACCGGATGCGTGTCGGCCCCGGCGACGTCGAGGACCGGCGCGCAGTTCACGTCGATCCCGACCGCGGCGAGTTCCGCCGCGATCAGCCGGTAGCGCAGCCGCATCGCCAGCGCCCGCAGGTCCGGGTCGGACTGCGCGCGGCAGGCGTCCAGCGCCGGCGCCCATTCCCGCCACGCCGGCCCGCGCATCCGCGCGACCCGCCCGCCCTCCTGGTCGATCAGCACCGGCGCGTCGCGCCCGACGCTGGCGCGCAGCTCCGCCGTCAGCCGCCGCAGCTGCCCCGGGTCGGCGACGTTGCGGGCGAAGAGGATGAAACCCCAGGGCGCGGCCTCGGCGAAGAACCGCCGCTCGCCGTCCCCGAGGGAGGTGCCCGCGCAGCCGAAGATGACGGCGCGGGCCCCCATCTACTGCAGCGTGACCGGGATGCAGGCGATGCCGCGCGACCTGAGCTGTTCGCACATCTGCCGCGTCTGGTCGGCGTTGCTGAACCCCGCGACGCGCAGCCGGTAGAACACCCGCGCGTTCGCCGTCGTCCGCTCGACGTAGAGGCTCTTCGACCCCAAGAGGTCGCCGTTCTTCGCCAAGAGCTGGTTCCACGCCGTCTTCGCCATCGCCTCGTTGTCGAAGGCGCCGAGCTGCACCAGCCGCGCCCCCGCCGCCGGCCGCGCGCCGTCCTTGGCCGCCGCCGGGGCGGAAGGCGCCGCTGCCGCCGGAGCCGGAGCCGCCGCCGCGGTCGGAGCCGGCAGGGCCGCCGTCGCCACCGCCGCGGTCGCCAGCGCCGCCGGCTTCGCCGCAGCCGGCCGGTCGGCCGCCGCCGGCGCGCTCGCCCGCGCGAAGCTCAGGTTCGCCGGCCGGCTGCGCGGCCGCGGCCCCACCGCCGCGTCGGCGGCCTCCTCGTCGCTCCCCACGTCCGCGTCGCCGAGCGCTACCGGCTCCGGGTCCGCGTCCGCCGGCACCGCCGCCACCGCGAGGTCCGGCGCCACCGCCGCCCCGCTCGCCGCCGGCGCCTCCCTGGCCAGCCGCTCGGCCAGCGCCGCAGGCGCCCGGGTCACCAGCTCGCCCTGCGGCTCGTCCTCGGCGGTGATCGGCGACGGCACCGGCTTCGCCGCCACCGCCTCCGCCGCCGGCCGCGCCGGCGCGCCGGCGAGCACGCGGTTGACCTCGAGCCCCTGGTGCGCCGCCTGCAGCCCGCCCGGGTCCTCGGGCTGGATGCGCGCAGGCCCGTCGATCGCCTTGATCACCGGCACCTCGCCGGCATCGCGGGTCCCGAGGTTGTAGGACCACAGGCCCATCCCCGCCACCAGGGTGACGAAGACCGCGGCACCCGCCAGCCGCCGCGCGCCCTCGGGGATCAGCCGGTCGTCGATCGCAACCGACGAATAGTCGTCGCTATAGGTATCGTGCATTGGGTGCTTGCCTGTGTTGACACACTATATCCTGTAGGTGCCTCTGCTCCAACCCCTAAGCTTGCGGATGCGTTGACCGCATCTCGGCCGCGAGGTCGGCGGCAAGGATAGCAAGCCCGGCAGCAATTACAACCGGCAACTCCCTGGAATCTCCGGGGCATTCGCGAGACCGCCCGTCGATCCGGCGGTGTCGCTACCGCATCTCCTTCACCGGCTCGACGCCGAGGATCCCGAGCCCGGCCGCAATCACCACCTGCGTCGCGCGCACCAGCGCCAGCCGCGCGCGAGTCACGGCCGCCTCCTCCTCGCGGATGAAGCGCAGCTCCGGGTCGAGCTTGCCCTGGTGCTGCAGCGCGTGGAACTCCGACGCCAGGTCGTAGAGGTAGAAGGCGATCCGGTGCGGCTCGTGGTTCGCCGCCGCGATCTCCACCTGCCGCGGCCACTCCGCCGCCTTGCGCGCCACCGCGAGCTCCCCCGGCGCCCCGAGCCCGGCCATGTCCGCCGCCGCCAGCGCCCCGTCGTCGACCTCGAACCCCGCCTCGGCCGCCCGCGCCAGCACCGACTGCGCCCGCGCATGCGCGTACTGCACGTAGAAGACCGGGTTGTCCTTGGACTGCTCCAGGACCTTGTCGAAGTCGAAGTCCAGCGGCGCGTCGTTCTTCCGCGTCAGCATCACGAACCGCGTGACGTCCGGCCCCACCTCCTCGACCACGTCCCGCAGCGTCACGAAGGTCCCGGCCCGCTTCGACATCTTGAACGGCTCGCCGCCCTTGTAGAGCCGGACGAGCTGGCAGAGCTTGCAGTCGAGCGGCACCCGCCCGTCCGACAAGGCCGCCACGGCCGCCTTCATCCGCTTGACGTAGCCGCCGTGGTCCGCGCCGAGCACGTCGACGAGCTCGTCGAACCCGCGCTCGATCTTGTCGAAATGATAGGCGATGTCGGGCGCGAAATAGGTCCAGCCGCCGTCCGACTTCTTCACCGGCCGGTCGGTGTCGTCGCCATAGGCGGTCGAGCGGAACAGCGTCTGGACCCGCGGCTCCCAGTCCTCGGGCAGCTTCCCCTTCGGCGCCTCGAGCGTCCCCTCGTAGAGCAGCCCCTTGGCCTCGAGCGTCGCCAGCGCCGCCTCGATCCGCCCGGTGCCGTAAAGCGAGCGCTCGGAGAAATACTCGTCCATCCGCACGTTCAGCAACGCCAGGTCCGCGCGGATCATCGCCATCATCGCCTCGGTGGCGAACTCGCGCACCTCGGCCAGCCAGACCTCCTCGCCCTTGTCGAGCAGGCCGTCGCCATATTTCTCCTTCAAGGCCGCCCCGACCGGGATCAGGTAGTCGCCCGGGTACAGCCCCTCGGCGATCTCGGGCTCGGCGCCCCAGGCCTCGCGATACCGCTCGTAGGCCGAGCGGGCGAGCACGTCGACCTGCGCCCCCCCGTCGTTGATGTAGTATTCGCGCGTCACGTCATGCCCGGTAAAGTCGAGCAGGCTCGCCAGCGCGTCCCCGAAGACGGCACCCCGCACGTGCCCCACGTGCATCGGCCCGGTCGGGTTCGCCGAGACGAACTCGACATTCACCTTGCGCCCGGCGCCGGCGTCCGACCGCCCGAAGTCGCCGCCGGCCGCCAGCGCCTGCGGCACCACCCCGAACCACCGCCCCGGCGCCAGCCGCAGGTTCAGGAACCCCGGCCCCGCCACCTGCGCGTCCGCGATCCCCTGCGCCCCGGCGAGCGCCCCCGCCAGCGCCTCGGCAATCTCGCGCGGCGCCATCCGGGCGGGCCGCGCCAGCACCATCGCCGCGTTCGTCGCCATGTCGCCGTGCGCCGGATCGCGCGGCGGCTCGACGGTCACGGCGCCCAGATCCAGCCCTTCCGGCAGACGCCCCTCGGCCGCCAGCCGTCCGATGGCGGCGATGACCCGCGCCTTCACGTCCGCGAACAAATCCATGGGCAACCTCCGATCGGCTGCCGATAGCACAGCCCCGGGCGGCCCTCCACGGCCAATCCCGCCGCCCTTGCGCAACGCGACCGCCGGGCATCAACTGCGGCCCGGAAGACCACGGACCGCCGATGCCCGACCCCACGGCCGCCATCCTCGCTATTCTCCTCGCCGCCCCCGCCGCGGCGCAGGAGACGCTGCCCCCGGAGGCATTCGCGAAGCTCGCCACGGGGCACACGCTCCACTTCACCCTCGACGGCGTGCCCTTCGGCGCCGAGCAGTATTTCGACGGCCAGCGCAGCCTCTGGCGCTTCGAGGACGGCAGCTGCGAATCCGGCCGCTGGTGGGCCGACGGCGATCGCATCTGCTTCGACTACGGCGACGACCTCGGCGCCGAATGCTGGCGGTTCCGCCAGGCCGGCGGCGACGTCGCGGCGGCGCTGGTCCGGGACGGCGCCGAGACCGGCTTCGTGCTTCACCTCGCCGGCAACGACGACGCGCCCCTCGACTGCCCGGGTCCGTCGGTCGGCAGCTGACGGCGTGGGCCTGGGGGGTCGGGTGGACGGACGGCAAATCGCGCGCAAGAAGGTCGTGTCCCGAGCGCGGCACAGCTCCTCGGCACGGCCGCGCGCGAATGCACGGGTGGCCTAACCCACTCGCGTCTTGCACAATCTTCGCGTGTATCCGTACATTCATATTCAACCTATCGGGCAGTGCCTGGGGGGGTCGAGGGGGGGGGGCGGCGAGCGCCCCCCTCGGGCCGCCTCGGGATCCGCCGGGGAATGAAGCGCAAGGGAGACCCCCAAGGGCTTGAAGGCCGAGCCGCGCATGCGGCGAACGGCGCCAAAGCGCCGCGGGCCACTTCGCCTCCCTTGGGACTCCGTTGCATCCCGCCTGGAAACATCTGCCTCTCGCCCGCGCCAAATCCGCTGCATCGCACGGCTCGCCGCGCGGGCTGGCGGGCCGGCGCGAATGCCGGCATCAGTGGGCGCGTGTCCGAATCGTCCCCCCCGTTCCTGAACGTCGCGGCCTCCGCCACCGGCCGCCGCTGGCTCGGGCCCTCGGCCGAGCACGACCGCATGGGCGCGGCGATCGCCCAGGCCGCCGGCCTGCCCGAGATCGTCGGCCGGGTGCTCGCCCGCCGCGGCGTCGCGGTCGGCGAGGCCGCCGCCCACCTCGCCCCGGCCCTGCGCGACCTGATGCCCGACCCGTCGAGCCTGCGCGACATGGACGCCGCCGCCGAGCGCTTCGTGCGCGCGGTGCGGAAGGGCGAGCGGATCGCCGTCTTTGCCGACTACGACGTCGACGGCGGCGCCTCGGCGGCGCTGGTCCTCACCTGGCTCCGCGGCATGGGCCGCGACGCCACCCTCTATGTCCCCGACCGCATCGAGGAGGGCTACGGCCCGAACGTCCCGGCGATGCGCCGCCTCGGCGAGACCCACGACCTGATCGTCTGCGTCGACTGCGGCACGCTCAGCCACGAGCCGATCGCCGCCGCCCAATGCGACGTCATCGTCCTCGACCACCACCTCGCCGGCGAGACCCTCCCGCCCGCCCTCGCCGTGGTGAACCCCAACCGCCACGACGAGACGAGCGGCCTCGGCTACCTCTGCGCCGCCGGCGTCGTCTTCCTGCTGCTCGTCGCCGCCAACCGCGCGCTGCGCCGCGAGGGCGTCACCGGCCCCGACCTCCTCGGCCTCCTCGACCTCGTCGCCCTCGCCACCGTCGCCGACGTCGCGCCGCTGACGGGCCTTAACCGGGCCTTGGTCCGCCAGGGCCTCGCCGTGATGGCCCGCGCGCAGCGGCCGGGCATCGCCGCGCTGGCGGCGGCCGCCAACCTGACCGGGGCGCCGACGGCCTACGGCCTCGGCTTCGTCCTCGGCCCGCGGGTCAACGCCGGCGGCCGCATCGGCGCCGCCGACCTCGGCGCCCGCCTCCTCGCCGCCGTCGACGAAAGCGAGGCCGCCGCCCTGGCCGGCCGGCTCGAATCGCTGAACACCGAGCGCCGCGCCATCGAGGCCGCCGTCCGCGCCCAGGCCGAGGCCCAGGCCGCAACCCGCGCCGACGGCCCGCTGGTCTGGGCCGCCGGCGACGGCTGGCACCCGGGTGTCGTCGGCATCGTCGCCGCCCGGCTCAAGGAAACCTTCGGCCGCCCCGCGGTCGTCGTCGGCTTCCAGGGCGCCGACGGCCGCGGCTCGGGCCGCTCGGTCGGCGGCGTCGACCTCGGCGCCGCCGTCGCCCGGCTGGCGCGCGAGGGCCTGATAGAGCGCGGCGGCGGCCACAAGATGGCCGCCGGCGTCAGCCTGTCGCCCGCCCAGCTCGAACCGGCGATGGCCCGCCTCGCCGAGCTCCTCGCCGAGCAGGGCGCCGGGACGCGCCCCGCCCGCAGCCTGCGCGTCGACGGCCTGCTGGCCGCCGGCGGCGCCACCCCCGAGCTCGCCGAGCGCATCGCCGCCGCCGGCCCCTACGGCGCCGGCGCGCCCGCCCCGCGCCTCGCCGTCGCCGGCGCCCGCATCGCCGGCGCCCGGAGGATCGGCGACGGCCACCTGGCGCTTTCCCTCGCCGACCGCCTCGGCGGCCGGCTCGACGCCGTCGCCTTCCGCGCCTTCGAGGGCCCGCTCGGCCCCTTCCTCGACTCCCGCGCCGGCGCGCCCACCCACCTCGCCGGCCGCCTCGAGCGCGACGACTGGGGCGGCCGCCCCCGCGTCAAGCTCCACGTCGAGGACGCCGCCGAGGGCTGAAATCGTGTACATGCATTGTACATGCGATGTACCTGCGTTGTACCTGACGATTTTCCGCCAACGCCCTGATATCGGCGGCATTCCGGAACCGCCCACGGACACCCTTGATCCCCGCCCGCCCCGACGGTACATACCGCCCCGGTCCGCGCCCTTCGTCTATCGGTTAGGACACCAGATTTTCAATCTGGTAAGACGGGTTCGACTCCCGTAGGGCGTACCAAAGCTCTATAAGGGCACGCGACTCACGGCACCCTGGCCCCTTCGTCTATCGGTTAGGACGCCAGATTCTCAATCTGGAAAGACGGGTTCGACTCCCGTAGGGGCTGCCAGCCGTGCGACCAAACCGCTGACGTCGCTGGGAAAACCGGAGCTCTACTCCGGTTCCGGCTTGTCGGTCCCCAGCGCCGCCAGCTGCTTCAGCCGCTCCACGTGCTCGTGCAGCTCCCAGAGCATGCACCAGGCCTCCGGGTCGCTCGGCTCGCCCTCGGCGGAGACCGTGAAGTCCGGCAGGGCCTTGATCGCCGCCTCCGTCCGGCTGATCTCGTCGGGAATGCTGCGGGCGCGGTGGCGGATGAAATCCACCAGGACATGCGCCATCCGATCGTGAGCGGGCAGTGCGCTTGTCATCGGCTCTCTCCCCTGTGGGCCGGCCGGAACGCTTACCGCTGACGAAGGTTCCGTCAAGGCCGGATCCCCGCCGCCCGCTCCTCCCGGAGCCGCCTCGGGTCGCCCGCGCGCCGGCCCGCCAATCCGCCGTTTTCGCTCACGATTTCCGGCCGTTGCCGCAAGCGCGCCGCGCCGTGGAGACGACCCGCCGACAATGCACCTTGAGGCCGAAATCCGCCGTCGGACGAATCAGCGGCGCCAGGATCGATCGGCCATGCCGGCCTTCTCGAGCGCATCGCGCTCGTCCCCCGCCGCGTCGGTCTCCTCGCCGTAGGGGTTGCGCAGGTGCACCGGCCGCTGCCGCCGCCGACCCAGCATGTTGATGCACTCGATGAAGATCGAGAAGGCCATCGCCGAATAGATGTAGCCCTTCGGGACGTGCGCGCCGAAGGAATCGGCGATCAGCGCCATGCCGACCATGATCAGGAAGCCGAGCGCGAGGATCTTCACCGTCGGATGCGCCTCGACGAAGGAGGCGACCGGCCCCGAGGCGAGCATCAGCACGATCATCGACAGCACCACGGCGACGCCCATCACCCAGACCTCGTTGGCCATTCCCACCGCCGTCACGATCGAGTCGATCGAGAAGACGAGGTTGATCAGGGCGATCTGGACGACGACCGCCCCGAAGCTGCCCATGACCCGGGCCGTCGCCTCGCCCTCGTCGCCCTCGAGGCTCGCGTGGATCTCCTGCGTCGCCTTGTAGATCAGGAACGCCCCGCCGGCGGCGAGGATCATGTCCTTGCCCGAGACGCCGTGTCCGAAGACGGTGACGAGCGGCGTGGTCAGCCCGATGATCCAGCGGATGAAGAAGAGCAGGACCAGCCGGGGCACGAGGGCGAGGGTCATGCCGGTGTAGCGCGCCGCCGCCTGCCGCTCCTTCGGCAGCTTGCCGACCAGCACCGCGATCACCACGAGGTTGTCGAGGCTCAGGACGACCTCGAGCACCGTCAGGGTGAGCAGGCTGGTCAGCGCGTCGAGCATGGCGGTCCGATCGGTCTGGTCACGCGGAGGCCGGGGGGCTCGTTCTAGCGCCGATGGCGGCGGACCTGAACCCCGGCAGCGGCCCGTTCACCGATCGGGGCCGCCGGTCGGCCGCGACCGATCCCCGCGGTGATAGGGCGTGCCGGCGAGGATCGAGGCGGCGCGGTAGAGCTGCTCGGCGAGCATCGCCCGCGCCAGCAGGTGCGGCCAGACCATGCGCCCGAACGAGAGCGCGAGATCCGCCCGGGCGACGAAGGCTGCGTCGAGCCCGTCGGCGCCGCCGATCGCGAAGGCAACCTCGCGCCGCCCCGCCTGCATCGCCCGCTCGAGCAGCGCCGCGACCCCGGGCGAGTCGAACGTCTGGCCGCGCTCGTCGAGCGCGACGAGCATTGCCCCGGCGGGCACGACGGCGGAAAGCAGCGCAGCCTGGGCGGCGGGGCCGCCGCCCTTGCGGTCGTCGACCTCGGCGACCCGCGCGGGGCCGAGGCCCAGCGGCCGCCCGGTGCGCTCGAACCGGGCCAGGTAGTCGGCGACGAGCTCCGCCTCGGGGCCGGCCTTGAGCCGGCCCACGGCGAGGATCGTCACCCGCAAGGCGGCCTAGGCCGTGCCGGCGGCCCGGGGACGCGCCGCGGCCTGCGGCATCCACATCTTCTCGAGCTGGTAGAACTCGCGCACCTCGGGGCGGAAGACATGGACGACCACGTCGCCCGCGTCGATCAGCACCCAGTCGCCGAGATCCTTGCCCTCGGTGCGGACGACGAGCCCGAGATCCTGCTTCAGCCGGTCAGCGAGCTTCTCCGAGATCGCCGACACCTGCCGCGACGAGCGGCCCGAGGCGATGACCATGTGGTCGGCCATCTCGGACTTGCCGGCGAGCGGAATGCTGACGATGTCCTCGGCTTTATCGTCCTCGAGCGAGGCGAGGATGGCTGACAGCAGCTCGGTGCTGTCGACTTCGCCCGCCGTGGGCGCGAGGGCCCTGGCGGGAGTGGCGGCATGCACCGCCGACGGTTGATGAGTCAGGTCCGACTCCTCCATCTGTCGCGCCGCTCCTGCCCGGCGCCGGCTCTTCCCAATGTAGTCGAGATGGGCCCTTGTCTCAAGGATCGAGATGGTTACGCGGAATCGGGCCTGCGGCAGCCGCAATTGGCCCGCGCCGAAAGATCAGGTGCGGCGCGCGCCATGCCGGGGCGCGGCACGGCACGCGAGCTCGCCGCGGACGATCACGCAGGCAACCGTCAGCAGCGCCAGCGCAGCCATCGAATGCGGGACGAACGGCATCAGCAGCGCCAGCGCCGCGGTCACCAGCAGCACCGGACGGGCCGCGCCGCGCAGGCAGAAGCGGTCGCGGACGAGCCAGAGGCCGAAGAGATAGATCGCGATCGGGATCGCCGCCGCGAAGTCGGCGGTCACGGCAGTCAGGTGGGCGTGCTCTGTCAGCACGTCGACCTGCACCGCGAAGCCCGCCCCGGCGCCGGCGCCGGCGGCGAAGATCAGGAAATGCCCGTAGCCCCAGACGAAGGCGCGAGCGTCGGTCGTCTCGCTGCCGAGCTGCTCGTCCTCGGTGAAGTAGAGCCACCAGAGCGCGAAGGCGGTGACGACGGCCGAGACCGCGACGACCGCGAGCTCGCCCCAGACTGCGCCGTTGTCGATCGCCGCGCGCGTGGCGAGGACCGCGGCGAGCAGCGTCTCGCCGAGCACGATCATGTTCATGAGACCATAGCGCTCGACGATGTGGTGGCGGTGCCAGGGCGTCGCGTCGCGGCGCTCGGCCCAGACCGGCACCGCGAGCTCGAGGACGACGCCGAGGAAGAAGACCAACCAGAAGTTGAAGCGACCGGCCAGCGGTCCCGCGAGCAGCATGGCGGTCCAGTAGACCTGCACCAGCGTGATCCCGAGCGCGTAGCGCAGCGCCACTTGGCGCTGCGACGGGTCGCCGGCTGCCGCGCGCAGCCAGAGCGCCACCATCCCGATCCGCATCAGGATGTAGCCGCCGACCCCGAGCGGCAGCATGCTCGGCCCCCCGAAGAAGTCGGGCACGCCGGTCGCGAGCACCATCGCGCCGCCCATGATCACGAGCGTGAGCAGGCGGAACAGGCTGTCGTCGTTGTCGTAGGCCGAAGAGAACCAGGTGTAGTTCATCCAGGCCCACCAGATCGCGAAGAAGGCGCAGTGGAAGCCGAGGATCCCTTGGAGCGTGTGGCCCTCGGCGAGCGCATGGTGCAGCCCGGCGCCGGCGGCGGCGATCGCCAGCACCGCGACCAGGTCGAAGAACAGCTCGAGCGGGGTCGCCACCCGGTGATGCTCGTGCCGGTCGCGCGGCGCGAGCGGGGCGGCGAACGGTCGGCGTCCGCTGGGCATGGTGGCCTCGTCTTTGGGTTGCCGGTGCGGCGACGATCCCATGCGATGCGGACGAAGGGAAGGGGAGCCATCGGGCAGGGCCTCGGACTTCCTGCAATCCGAGAGATCTGCTACCGTACCAGGGTTTTCAGCTTCGCATTTTCCCCGAGTCTTGGATCATCGCCATGTCGAGCATCAACCGCGACTTCTTCTTCAATCGCGTTCGCCTGACCCTCTTCGACGGCAAGCTGACGCAGGCTCAATCCGGCGGGCTAACGGCCTTGCTGGACTATTGGGAGGCGAACCACGCATCGGCCGACGACCGCTGGCTGGCCTACGTCCTCGGCACCGCGCACCACGAGGTGGACCGGCGGATGCAGCCGATCAACGAATACGGCACCAAGGCCTACTTCGAGCAGCGATACGGGATCCACGGCAGCAATCCCGCACTCGCCAAGAGCCTCGGCAACGTCAATGACGGTGACGGGGCCCTTTTCCACGGCCGGGGCTTCGTGCAGCTCACCGGCCGGAAGAACTACGCGTATTGGCAGGACCGACTTCACGTCGACCTCACCAGCGGCGAGGCCGCCGCGGCCCACGCGCTCGATCTGGCGGTCGCGACCCAGATCGTCTTCGAGGGAATGATCGAGGGCCGATTCACCGGGAAGAAGCTCGCCGACTACTTCTCGCCGGCGAAGCAGGACTGGCTCGGGGCGCGCGCGATCGTCAACGGCAGCGACAAGAAGGCGCTCGTCGCGAGCTACGCGCAGAACTACTACGGTGCCATCTCCTACACGACCGGCCCTTAGCAGGATGCACCGCACCGGGACGCCGGCCGCCCCGGTGCCGGCGCCGCTCAGGCGGCCTTGAGCTTGCCGCGCACCAGCTTCTCGTAGTCGCCGGCGATCCCGCGGGTCAGCTCGCCCACCTCGAAGCTGTACGGCCCGATCTGCCCGACCGGGGTCACCTCGGCGGCGGTGCCGGTCAGCCAGCACTGCTGGAAGTCGGCCATCTCGTGCGGCTCGATGTGCCGCTCGTTCACCCGGATCCCCTTCTCCTTCAGCATCTGCATCACCGTCTGCCGCGTGATGCCGTTCAGGAAGCAGTCGGGCTCGGGGGTGTGCACCTCGCCGTCCTTGACGAAGAAGACATTGGCGCCGGTCGCCTCGGCGACATAGCCCCTATAGTCCATCATGATCGCGTCCGAGCATCCCTTGGCCTCGGCGGCATGCTTGGACATGGTGCAGATCATGTAGAGCCCGCTCGCCTTGGCGAAGGACGGGATCGTCTCCGGGCTCGGCCGCTTCCACTTCGAGATGTCGAGCGTGGCACCCTTCATCTTGGCGTCGCCGTAGTAGGCGCCCCACTCCCAGACCGCGACCGCCATCCGGACCGGGTTGCGCGCGCTCGCCACCCCCATGTCGGAGCCGGACCCGCGCCAGACCAGCACCCGGACGTAGGCGTCCGAAAGCCCGCTCTTGGCCAGCGCCGCCGCCTTCGCCGCCTCGATCTCGTCGAACGAATAGGGGTGCGGCATCTCCAGGTAGTCGCAGGACTTCAGCAGCCGCTCGGTATGGGCGCCGCTCTTGAAGATCTCGCCGCCATAGGCGCGCTCGCCCTCGAAGACCGCGCTCGCGTAGTGCAGCGCATGGGTCAGGAGATGCACGTTCGCCTCGCGCCACGGCACGAAGGCGCCGTCCATCCAGATAACCCCGTCGCGATCGTCGTATGCGCCAGCCATGGCCGTTTCCCACCTCGTTTTCGTGATGTTGCGCTCGGGCCGCACGGCGCGACCGTTTATGGCGTCAAACCGAGGGCGTTGCCTAGCATTTGACCCTTGGAATGTCAACATGCCTGACATAACGTGTGACCGGGCGCGACCACGGGAGCCAGGAATGCGCGGCGGCTACGGCACCAACCCGACGCGAAGCGAGCAGCTGCTGTTCCTGACCGACGACCAGCTGCGGCAGGGCATCGAGCTGATGTTCTTCGCCTATCGCGGGTTCACCGCCGATCCCGACCGCATCCTCGGGATGCGAAACTACGGCCGGGCGCACCACCGGGCGATCCATTTCGTCAACCGCCGGCCGGGGCTTACGGTCAACGAGCTCCTCGACCTGCTCGGGGTCACCAAGCAGAGCCTGAACCGGGTGCTGCGGCAGCTGGTCGACGACGGGCTGGTCGAGAGCCGGGTCGGCGTCGACGACCGCCGGCACAGGAACCTGCACCTGACCGAGGCGGGCCGCGCGCTCGAGCAGGAGCTCTCGTCGGCGCAGCGGCGGCGGATGCGGGCGGCCTTCTCCGCCGCCGGGCCCGAGGCCGTCCACGGCTTCCGCAAGGTGCTCGAGCAGATGATCGATCCCGAGATCCGCGACCGCGTGCTCGGCTGGCTGGAGGCCGGCAAGCCATGAGCGAGGAGCAGCCGCACGTGCTGGTGGTCGACGACGACGAGCGGCTGCGGGAGCTGCTGCGGAAGTTCCTCGCCCGCAACGGCTTCATGGTGACGACCGCCCGCGACGCGGCGCACGCGCGGCGGCTGCTCGAGGGGCTCGAGTTCGACCTGATGGTGCTCGACGTGATGATGCCCGGCGAGGACGGGCTGCAGCTGACCGCCGGGCTGCGCGAGACGATGACGACGCCGATCCTGCTTCTCACCGCCCGCGGCGACGCCGACGACCGCATCCGCGGGCTCGAGGCCGGGGCCGACGACTATCTCGGCAAGCCCTTCGAGCCGCGCGAGCTCCTGCTCCGGATCAACGCCATCCTGCGCCGGGTGCCGAAGCCGCAGCCGAAGACCGAGCCGCCGAAGACGCTGCAGCTCGGCGAGGTCCGCTACGACATGGGCCGGGGCGAGCTCTGGCGCGGCCGCGACCTGATCCGGCTGACCGCCACCGAGGCGATGCTGATGCGCATCTTCGCCGCCCGCGCCCACGAGCCCGTCACGCGCCAGGAGCTGGTCGAGGACCTGGGCGGCGGCGTCGCCGAGGCGCAGGAGCGCGCCGTCGACGTGCAGATCACCCGGCTCCGGCGCAAGATCGAGGAGGATCCGAAGGCGCCGCGCTACCTGCAGACCGTGCGCGGCTCGGGCTACATGCTGGCGCCGGACTAGCGTTTGTCCGGGGCGTGCCCGGGGTCGAGCATGTGGCTTAAGCGACTGATTTTGAACAATATCGCCTCCGGGCGTTAACCCGGACTTCACGATTGTCCGGGGGTGCTGCGACGCCCGACGCGGCGGGAGGGGCCCGCGGCGCTCTGGCGCCGTTCGCCGCATGCGCGGCTCGGCCTTCAGGACCCGGGGGAGGCTCCCTTGCTCTTCGTTACCCCGCGGCTCTCGGGACGGCCCGATAGGCTGAAGGAAGAAAGGGGAGGTGGCGCGGGGTGCGGGGTCCGGCGGGGATAGGGCGGCCGTGGGCACGTCCTCGAGCGTGCGACCGTGCCGGGCAACTGCGACACGGGGGATACGGGCCGCTGGCGCGGCGGGCGCGGCGGACGTATGACGGGACGAGCGAACGGGGGGAAGGCCATGAAGGCGCTGCGGTTGCACCGGATCCACGACCTCGGGCTGGACGAGATCCCGGTTCCCGATCCGGGGCCGGGCGAGGTACTGATCCGCGTCGAGGCGGCGGGGATCTGCGGCACCGACCGCCACCTCTTCCACGGCACCTTCCCGGCGAAGCCGCCGGTCACGCTCGGCCACGAGTTCGCCGGCATCGTGGTCGGCCGCGGCCAGGGCGTCGACATCCCCGATGGGGTCCGCGTCACCTGCGACCCCAACGACTGCTGCGGCGCCTGCGACGCCTGCCGCCGCGGCAAGGTCAACCTCTGCCCGAACAACATCGCGACCGGCCTGCACCGCGACGGCGGCTTCGCCGAGTACGCGACCTTCCAGGCGCGCCGGGCCCACCGGGTGCCGGACGCGCTCGACCCGCGCCACGCCGCCTTCTCCGAGCCGCTCGCCTGCACGCTGCACGGGGTCGACATCGGTGCGCCGCGGCCCGGCGAGCGCGTGCTGGTGATCGGCGGCGGCGTGATCGGGCTCCTCGCGCTGCAGCTCGCGGGCCTCGCCGGCGCCGAGGCGATGCTCCTGACCCGCACCGCCGACAAGCGCGCGCTGGCGACGACCCTCGGCGCCGCGGCGACGGCGGCGACGCCCGACGAGGTCCGCGCGATCTGGCCCGGGGGCGCCGACCTCGTCCTCGAATGCGCCGGCGTCCCGGAAACCGTCGCCGAGGCGCCGTCGCTGACCCGCGCCGGCGGCCGCATCGTCGTCATCGGCGTGCTCGCCCAGGGGGCGAAGGTGCCGATCGAGCCCTTCGACCTGCTGTTCCGCGAGATCCAGCTGCATTTCGCCTTCATCAACCCGTTCACGCAGGCGCGGGCGGTCGAGCTGATCGCCTCGGGGCGCGTCGCGGTCGAGCCGCTGATCTCGCGCACCGTCCCGCTCGCCGCCGCCGCCGACGCCATCACCCGGTCGGCGCTGCCGGGCGAGGTCAAGGTCCTCGTCACGCCGGGCTGAGGGACGATGGCCGAGGGCTGGGAACGCATCGACGCCTGGCTGGCCGAACGGCTGCTGCCGGCCGACCCGGCGCTCGACGCGGCGCTCGCCGCCAACGCCGCGTCCGGGCTGCCGTCGATCGACGTCTCGGCGTTGCAGGGCCGGCTGCTGCAGCTCCTCGCCCGGATGGCCGGCGCCCGCCGCATCCTCGAGATCGGGACGCTCGGAGGCTATTCGACGATCTGGCTCGCCCGCGCGCTGCCGCCGGACGGCCGCCTCGTGACGCTCGAGCGCGAGCCGGCCCATGCCGCCGTTGCCATGGCGAACCTCGCCCGCGCCGGCCTCGCCGACCGGGTCGAGGTGCGGGTCGGCGCCGCCCTCGACCTGCTGCCGGGCGTCGCGGAGATCGCGCCGTTCGACTTCGTCTTCATCGACGCCGACAAGGGCAACAATGCCGAATACCTGGACTGGGCGCTCCGCCTGGCCCGCCCCGGCACCGCCATCGTCTGCGACAACGTGATCCGCGGCGGCCGCATCGCCGACGACGCCAGCGACGCCCGCGACGTCGTCGGCACCCGCCGCATGTTCGACCGCCTCGCCGCGGAGCCGCGGCTGGCGGCGACGGCCATCCAGACCGTCGGCGCCAAGGGCTGGGACGGTTTCGCGCTGGCGGTCGTCGACTGACGTTCGATCCCCGCGCGTTCCGGTCCCCCCGACACGCGCGGATCGTTCCTGCCGAGCGGCGTTCGCGCGCGCCTGCAGGATCGTGCCGGTCGCCTGCGAAGCGGCGGGGACCGGCACCGAGTCGCTGCGCCGGAACATGTTCGTACATGTTCGCGCCTTGCGCGCGGCCGCAGGTTCGCCACCGTCGCCCCCGGCCGCGGGTTCCCGTTCCAATCAGGAGATGAGTCGATGAGACGTCAGCGATACGGACGAACATCCGGCGCGGTCTGCGCGTCGGTCCTGGCCCTGGCCATCGGCGCGTTCGCCACCGCCCTTCCCGCCGCGGCGCAGGAGGCGAAGAAGCCGAACATCCTCTTCATCATGGGCGACGACGTCGGCTGGTTCAACATCGGCGCCTACAGCCGGGGGATCATGTCGGGCAAGACGCCGAACCTGGACAAGATGGCCTCCGACGGCATGATGTTCACCGACTACTACGCCGAGGCGAGCTGCACCGCCGGGCGCGCCAACTTCATCACCGGCGAGCTGCCGATCCGGACGGGGCTCACCACCGTCGGCCAGGCGGGCGCCGACGTCGGCATGCCGGCGCAGGCCATCACCCTGGCCACCGCGCTGAAGGCGCAAGGCTACGAGACCGGCCAGTTCGGCAAGAACCACCTGGGCGACCTGAACAAGTTCCTGCCGACGGTGCACGGCTTCGACGAGTTCTTCGGCTACCTCTACCACCTCGACGCGATGTCGGACCCCTACTGGTACTCGTTCCCCGACGACCAGAAGTACCGCGACGAGGTCGGCCCGCGCGACCTGGTGCACAGCTGGGCGACGGACACCGAGGACAAGACGGTGATGCCGCGCTGGGGCGAGGTCGGCAAGCAGAAGATCGAGGACGAGGGGCCGCTCGCACCCTTCCCGGACATGTCGAACGTGCCGAACATGCACGACATCACGCCCAAGGCGAAATACGACATGACGACGCTCGACGAGAAGCTCGTCGAGATGTCGAACGGCTTCATGGACAAGGCCAAGAAGGACGGCAAGCCGTTCTTCATCTGGCACAACACCACGCGCATGCACGTCTGGACGTTCCTCTCGCCCGAATACAACGCGATGATGAACTCCAAGACCAACTACGGCCTCGAGGAGGCCGGCATGGCGCAGATGGACGACAACGTCGGCGCGCTGCTGAAGCACCTCGACGACATCGGCGAGGCCGACAACACCATCGTCATCTTCTCGACCGACAACGGCGCCGAGGTCTTCACCTGGCCCGACGGCGGCATGACCCCGTTCAAGGGCACCAAGGGCACCGTCTACGAGGGCGGCTTCCGGGTGCCGGCGATCATCCGCTGGCCGGGGCACGTGAAGCCCGGCTCGGTGGAGAACGGCCTCATCTCCGGCCTCGACTGGTTCCCGACGCTGATGACGGCCGCCGGCAACCCGAACATCACCGACGAGCTGCTGAAGGGCACCGAGATCGAGGGCACCACCTACAAGAACCACCTCGACGGCTACGACCAGACGGCGCTCATCGAGGGCAAGGGTCCGTCGGCGCGGCACCAGCTCTTCTACTTCGGCGGCGCCGAGCTCGGAGCCGTTCGCATCGACGACTTCAAGTTCCTCTTCTACGCCCAGCCGGACGGCTGGCCGGGCCCGAAGGTCACGACCGACATGCCGGAGATCATCAACCTGCGCCAGGATCCGTTCGAGCGCACGCCGATGATCGCGGGCCAGACGGCCGTGAACGGCGCCTTCGGCTACGGCAACGACTTCTTCGCCCGCGAGTTCTGGCGCTTCGTCTCGGTCCAGGACGCGGTCGGGGAGCTGGCGAAGACGGCGATCGACTATCCGCCGATGCAGGATCCGGCCTCGTTCAACCTGTCCGCCCTGAAGGCGAAGATCGCCGAAGCGCAGGAGCGGATGAAGGCCGGCGGCTCGGGCAACTGACCGGGCGACCGCGCGGTGGGCGCCGCGAGGCGCCCATGGCAAAACCTGACGACGGGTTCCGACTGACGTGGTGCCCCCGCCTCGGTAAGCATGGATTCGGCTCGATGCAGCGACAGGATCCGCAATCATGACCAAATCCGCCCTGGCGGCGACACTCATCCTGGGGCTGGCCGGACCGGTGGCCGGCCAGCCCCAGGTGACGGAGAACACGCTCCGGACCCTCTCGGTTCCCGATCGGGTGGAGACCCGGCTCGGCACGCTCGACTTCCAGGCGGGCGTGCCGAGCGAGGAGACCGCGCGGAAGGCGTATGACGCCGTCGACTTCGCCCGGGCGCTCGCCGCCTACGACAACAGCTTCCGCGGGGCCTCCGCCTACGCGCTGCGCGAGGGCTTCCACAGCATCGGGGTCAACGACAACGAGATCGCCATCTTCTCGCAGCTGATGGATTCGAGCTCGCTGTTCCTGACCGCCAATGCCGACACGGTCTACTACCTCGGGTCCATCGACCTGTCGAAGGGGCCGATGGTGATCGAGCAGCCGTCGGATGCCGTCGGGACCATCAACGACATGTGGTTCGACTGGGTCGTCGACATCGGCTTTCCCGGTCCCGACCGCGGGCTCGGGGGCAAGTACCTGCTGGTGCCGCCGGGCTACGACGGCCCGCTGCCCGAGGGCGGATACTTCGTCGCGCATGCCAGGACGAACCACCTGCTCTACGCCGCCCGCGCCTATCTGGTGAACGGCGACCCCAAGCCGGCGGTCGAGAACATCAAGGCCAACCTGAAGATCTATCCCTACGTGCCCGGCGGCTACGGCACCAGCATCGCGGAGGCGCTGACGGGCGAGGTGCGGCTGGCCGCCAACCCGGAGCCGCCGGCGACGAAGTTCGTGGAGGTCAGCGGGGTCGCCTTCAACACGATCCCGCCGAGCGACTACGGCTTCTTCGAGATGATCAACGCCAACGTGCAGGACGAGCCGGCGACGAGCTACGACGTCGAGCTCGCCGGCCAGCTCGCGGCGATCGGCATCGTCAAGGGCAAGCCCTTCGCGCCGGACGACCGGATGAAGGCGATCCTGACCGACGCCGCCGCGGTCGGCAACGCCTTCGGGCGGTCGCTGCAGTGGCGCTGGTCCGACGTGCATCCCGACTGGGCCTACTACCCGGGCTCGTCCTGGGGGAGCATGCTCTGGGAGGGCGGCGCCGACTTCGAGACCCCGCCGCCGCTCTTCAAGGACGGCATGTTCGAGCCGCTGCCGCCGACGGGCGCCCGCACGCTCGATTCGCGCACGGCCTTCTACTTCGCCTACACGCTCGACTCGCCGGGCATGATCATGCGCATCCCGGACGTCGGGTCGCAGTACCTGATGGGCTTCCTCGACGCGGACAAGGCGCCGTTCGACGGGGCGAAGACCTACAAGGTGACGCTGCCCAAGGACATCCCGGCGCGCGCCTTCTGGTCGCTGACCCTGTACGACAACCAGACCCGCTCGATGCTGCAGACGCCGCAGAAGTATCCGCGCGCCGGCAGCCAGAGCTATCCCTCGCCGGCGGCGGAGGCGGCCGCGGACGGCTCGACGACGATCTGGTTCGCCCCCGAGCAGCCCGAGGGGGTGGCGCGCGGCAACTGGATCCAGACCGACCCGAAGAAGGGCTGGTTCACCCTGTTGCGGCTCTACAGCCCGCTGCCGAGCTTCTTCTCGAAGGAGTGGCGGCCGAGCGAGATCG
The DNA here is from genome assembly GCA_046348975.1 of Amaricoccus sp. Lineage (GTDB taxonomy): Bacteria > Pseudomonadota > Alphaproteobacteria > Rhodobacterales > Rhodobacteraceae > Amaricoccus. The sequence goes on from JAXMDF010000002.1 coordinate 204,528, forward strand.
AGGCCGTGAAGAACTAGGCGGGCCGGCTCCGGCCCGTCATGTGAGGTCCGCCGCCCGCGGGCGGCCTGCCAGGGGGAAGACATGACGACACGCCGGAGATTCGTGCAGGGCGCCGGGGCGACCGCGGCCACCGCCGCGCTGCCCAGGTTCGCGACCGCGCAGGGCACGACGATCGCCGCCGACCCGAAGGCGGCGCTCGACCACGTCGTCGTGGTCATGTTCGAGAACCGCTCGTTCGACAACCTGCTCGGACGGCTCTACGCGCCGGGCGAGGTCGCGGCCTTCGAGGGGGTGCTCGGCAAGGATCTGAAGAACCCGATCCCGGAATGGGCCGAGCACGGCGCCGAGCGGAAGTTCGTGCCCTACGGGGTTTCCCAGAACATGAACACGCCGAGCCCGGACCCGGGCGAGGAGTATCCGCACATCTCGACCGACCTCTTCGGGATCCTGAACCCGGAGAACCGCTTCAAGCCCCTGTCGAAGATGAAGGCGCCATGGAACGCGCCCGCGCCGGGGCAGGTGCCGACGATGGACGGCTTCGTGATGGACTACATCAGCTCCTTCACGGCCGAGAAGGGGCGGCAGCCGACCTACGAGGAATACGCCCAGATCATGACGGGCTACACGCCCGAGCAGATGCCGGTGACCTCGACGCTGGCGAAGGGGTTCGCCGTCTTCGACCACTGGTTCTGCGAGGTGCCGTCGCAGACCTTCACCAACCGCTCGTTCTATCATGCGGCGACGGCCTCGGGGTTCGTGATCAACTACCCGCCGGCCGACGCCTTCCCGGTGAAGAACACCGCCGAGACGCTGTTCGAGCGGCTGGAGGCGAAGGGGCTGAGCTGGCGGGTCTATTGCGACGCGCCGAGCCCGATGTCCTTCACCGGCATCATCCATGCGTCGCGCCTGCGCGACCGGTTCGCGACGAACTTCTCCACGGTTGCCGACTTCCTGGAGGATGCGAAGGCGGGGAAGCTGCCGACCTATTCGTTCATCGAGCCCAACATGTGGCACGGCCACAACGACATGCATCCGCCGATCGCGGCGCTGCTGCACGGGCTGCCGTACGATTCGCCATCGTCGCTCCTCGGCGGCGAGGCGCTGCTGGCGCAGATCTACGACGCGGTGCGGACGTCGGAGTCCTCCGACGGGTCGAACTGGACGAACACGCTGCTGATGGTCGCCTTCGACGAGGCCGGCGGCACCTACGACCACGTGCCGCCGCCGGCGGCGCCGCCGCCCGATCCGGCGGCGCCGGCCGGGCAGATGGGGTTCAGGTTCGACCGCTCGGGGCAGCGCATTCCGACGCTGGCGATCTCGGCCTGGATCCCCGAGCGGACCGTCGTCACCGACGAGTACCGCAACACCTCGCTGATCCGCACCATGCGCGAGCGCTGGGATCTCGGCGCGCCCTTCACCGCGCGCGACGCCATCGCCCGCGACATCGCGCCGGTCCTGTCGCTCGACGCGCCGCGGGACCCCGCGGACTGGCCCGAGGCCACGCCGCAGCCGGTGCCGAAGTTCGACGTGGCGCTCCTGCCGCCGGACCGGCCGCTCTCGGTGCTCGGGCGCGGCCTGCTGCACGCGGCGCTCGAGTTCGAGAAGTCGCTCGGCGCCAAGGTTCCGGCGGTGCCGCCCGACGCGGCGATCACCGGCGCCGAGGCCGTGGCCATGCTGCGCGAGGGCGGGTTCGACCTCTTCCCGGGCCTCAAGGCCTGAGCGACGCGCCTGGCGCGCGTCATACGGAATAGCCTCGGCCTCCTCCTCTTACGGCGACGCTCTCGATGAGCACGGCCTGCGCCTGCCTGGGCGGGCGCACCTCGGCCGAACGGTCCCGCAGCCGAACCGTCGGGCAACAAGGCCAACCGTGCCGCCTGGCGGAACCGCCGGGTGCGCCTGCCGGGGGCAAGGCAGGCGCAGGCCGTGCGTGCGCACGGCCTGGGACAACCGGGACACCGGGACGTTCTGACCGCAAAGCGATCATCCGTGCCCGTCAGAGGTCCTTCATGAGCCGCAGCGCGTCGTAGATCGCGGCGTGGATGTTGCGGGCAGCCACCGCGTCGCCGATGCGGAAGAGCTGGAAGCGGCCGTCCGGGTTGCGGACGACCGCCTGGGGGATCCCCGCGACGAGGTCGGGATGCGAGACCTCGCCGAGGTTCTTCGACAGCGGCCGGAGCTCGAAGTAGAGATCGGCGAGGGGCAGCGTGCCGTGGTTCACCACCACCTGCTCGACCAGGCGCTCGGCCGCGAAGCCGCCGTAGTCGCTGCCGATGCGGGCGAGGAGCCGGTTGCCGTGCCGCTCCACCGCCGTGACCCGGCAGGCGACGGTGAAGGTCGCGCCGCGCGGCTGCAGGCTGCGGACGTAGGGCACGAGGTTCATCGCCATCACCTCGGGCGCGAAGGTCCGGTCGGGGGTCATGATCTCGACCCGCGCCCCGGCCGCCGCGGCGACCTCCGCGGCCTGCAGCCCGGCGTGGTCGCCGGCGTCGTCGTAGACGAGGACGTCGCCGCCGGGCTTGGCGTCGCCGGAGAGCAGGTCCCAGGCCGAGACGACGAGGTCGTTGCCGGCCGCGAGGACGTCGGTGTCGGGCAGGCCGCCGGTCGCGACGACCACCACGTCGGGATCGGTCGCGAGCACGTCCTCGGCCTCGGCCCAGAGGTTGAAGCGGAAGTCGACCCCGCGCTTGCCGCACTGGTCCATGCGCCAGGCGACGATCGCCAGCATCTCGCGCCGCCGCTCCTGGGTCGCCGCCAGCCGAACCTGGCCCCCGGGCTGGTCGGCGGCCTCGAGGACGGTCACGGCGTGGCCGCGCTCGGCGGCGACCCGCGCCGCCTCGAGGCCGGCGGGCCCGGCGCCGACGATCGTGACGCGGCGGCGGGCGGCGGCGGGCGCGACCACGTGCGGCATCGCCAGCTCGCGGCCGGTGGCCGGATTGTGGATGCAGAGCGCCATGCCGCCCTGGTAGATGCGGTCGAGGCAGTAGTTGGCGCCGACGCAAGGGCGGATGTCGTCCTCGCGGCCCTCGATCAGCTTGCGCACGATATGCGGGTCGGTCATGTGCGGCCGGGTCATGCCGACCATGTCGAGCTTGCCGCTGGCGATGGCGTGGCGGGCGGTGGCGACGTCGGCGATGCGGGCGGCGTGGAACACCGGCATCCCGACCGCGGTGCGGACCTCGCCGGCGAAGTCGAGGTGGGGGGCGCTGCGCATCCCCTGGATCGGGATCACGTCGGTGAGCCCGGGGTCGGTGTCGATGTGGCCGCGGATGACGTTGAGGAAGTCGACGAGGCCGCTCGCCTTGAGCCGGCGGCCGATCTCGATGCCCTCGCCGCGGTCGAAGCCGCCCTCGACGGCCTCGTCGGCGGCGAAACGGACGCCGATGAGCAGCCGCGGGCCGACGCGGGCGCGGATCGCGCCAAGGACCTCGAGCCCGAAGCGCATGCGGTTGTCGAGCGAGCCGCCCCAGGGCGGATCGAGCCGGTTGGTGCGCGGCGACCAGAACTGGTCGATTAGGTGCCCATAGGCCTCGAGCTCGATGCCGTCGAGGCCGGCGGCCGCCATCCGCTCGGCGGCGTCGGCATAGTCGGCGACGATGCGGGCGATGTCCCAGTCCTCGGCCGGCTTGGGGAAGGCCCGGTGCGCCGCCTCGCGCGCCGGCCCGGCCGAGATCACCGGCAGCCAGTCGCCCTGGTCCCAGCGGGTGCGGCGGCCGAGGTGGGTGATCTGGATCATCACCGCCGCGCCCTCGTCGTGCACGGCGTCGGCGAGCTTCCTGAGGTGCCCGACCACCTCGTCCTTCCAGGCGAGCACGTTGCCGAAGGCCGGCGGCGAGTCGCGCGACACCGCGGCCGAGCCCGCGGTCATCGTCAGCGCCACCCCGCCGCGGGCCCGCTCCACGTGGTAGGCGCGGTAGATCTCGGTCGGCATGCCGTCCTCGGTATAGGCCGGCTCGTGGCTGGTGATCATGATCCGGTTGCGCAGCGTCAGCTGCCCGAGCCGGAAGGGCTGCAGCAGGGGATCGTTCGTCATCGGCTCGGCCTCCCGGTGCCGGCGGCCAGGCACCGGCCGGGCACGCCCATCCTCGCGCAAGCTCTACACCCGCGGCTGCCGGAAGCCACGCCTGCGGTCGGCGCCGCCGAAACTCCCCCGGGAATGCGATTCCGGCCACGGAGCCTCGGCAAAGGGGGCCCGGAGCCGCGCTTCGGGCGGCGCGTAAGCCGCGCACAAAACGTAAGCATCTGATATATAACGGTATTGCTGGGGAGAATTAACCCGACGTCCATGTTCGGCCGTTCAATCGACGATCGCGTCCCTGCAGGCGGCGGAGCTGACGCAGGGGCGGGAGGGGGCCCGCGGCGCTTTGGCGCCGTCGCCCGCATGCGCGGGCCTCAGGGCCGAAGGCCCGGGCGATGGCTCCCTTGCTCCCGGAGGACGGGGCGGCTCGCGGGACGGCCCGAGGGGGGTGCTCGCCGCCCCCCCTCGACCCCCCCGGCACTACCCGATAGGAGAAGGGGAAGTTGGGCCGCCGACGGGGCTCGGGGTCAGGCGGGAGGGGGCGGCGAGCCGCGGAGCGGGGCCCCTGGCCGCGTGGCGATCTCGGGCGGCGTCAGGCCATCAGCCTTGCGAGCCTCCGGCGGGCAGCGTCCAGCACGCCTCCCAGCTGGACCCCGGCGAGTTCCCCGTCGCGCACCACCAGCCGCCCCTCGACCATGAGGTCCCTGACCGGGAACGGTCCGCAGAGCACCAGCGCCGCGACCGGGTCCCAGGCGCCGGCCGCCTCGAGGCCGGTCACGTCCCAGATCGCGAGGTCCGCGCGCTTGCCGGGCTCGATCGAGCCGAGCGCATCGAGGCGCCCGAGTACGGAGGCGCCGCCGCGGGTCGCGATCTCCAGCGTCTCGCGGGCGCTCATGGCGTCGGCGCCGTTCCGGACCCGCTGCAGCAGCATCGCCGTGCGGGCCTCGGTGATGATGTGCCCGGCGTCGTTGCTGGCCGAGCCGTCGACGCCGAGCGCGACCTTGACCCCGGCGTCGCGCATCTGCCGGACCGGCGCGATGCCCGAGCCCAGGCGGCAGTTCGAGCAGGGGCAGTGCGCGACGCCGGTGCCGGTGCGGGCGAAGAGGCCGATCTCCTGCGCGTCGAGCTTGACGCAATGGGCGTGCCAGACGTGGTCGCCGGTCCAGCCCAGGTCCTCGGCGTACTGGCCGGGACGGCAGCCGAACTGCGCCAGCGAGTAGGCGACGTCCTCGTCGTTCTCGGCGAGGTGGGTGTGCAGCATGACGCCCTTGTCGCGGGCGAGCTCGGCCGCGTCCTTCATCAGCCCGGTCGAGACCGAGAAGGGCGAGCAGGGCGCGAGGCCGACCCGCACCATCGCCTCGGGCCGCGGGTCGTGGAAGGCGTCGACGACCCGCACCATGTCGTCGAGGATCGCCGGCTCCGCCTCGACGACGCTGTCGGGCGGCAGCCCCCCCTTGCTGTCGCCGACGCTCATGGCGCCGCGGGTCGGGTGGAAGCGGATGCCGACGGTCTTCGCCGCCTCGATCGTGTCCTCGAGCCGCACGCCGTTCGGGAAGAGGTAGAGGTGGTCCGAGCTCATGCTGCAGCCCGAGAGTGCCAGCTCGGCGAGGCCGAGCTGCGCCGACACGAACATGTCCTCGGGGTCCATCCGCGCCCAGATCGGATAGAGCGATTTCAGCCAGCCGAAGAGCAGCGCGTCCTGGCCGGCCGGGACGGCGCGGGTCAGCGACTGGTAGAGGTGGTGGTGGGTGTTGACGAGGCCCGGGGTCACCACGCAGCCGCGGGCGTCGACCACCTCGGCGCCGTCGGCCGCGACCTCGCCGACCGCGGTGATCACCCCGTCCTCGACCAGGACGTCGCCCGTGACCTCGCGCCGCGCGCCGTCCATGGTGACGATCCGTTCGGCGCCCCGCACCACCAGCTTCGCCAAGCCCGCCTCCGTTCCTGCTTCGCGCCGAGCTTAGCCGAAATGGCCGGCGATGATCTTCAGGGGATCCTTGAAGCACTGCCAAGCGGGACCGCGGCGCGGTTGCCTCGGGGGCCGCGCGGCGTACATAGTCGGGCCCCGCCCCCACGGCGGGCTTTCAGCAGCGCCCCGGCGGGGGGCCATTGGGACGCGACGCCATGGCATCGGACATCGGACTGGTCGGGCTCGGCACGATGGGGGCGGCCCTGTCGCTCAACATCGCCGAGAAGGGCTTCGACATCGCGGTCTTCAACCGCACGACGAGCGTCACGGAGGAATTCGCCGCCGGCGCCGGCCCGCTCGCCGCGCGGATCACCCCGTGCCCGACCCTGGAGGCGCTGGTCGCGGCGCTGAAGCCGCCGCGGGCGATCATCCTGATGGTGCCGGCGGGGCCGGTCGTCGACCGGATGATCGCGGCGCTGCGGCCGCTGCTCGACACGCCCGACATGATCATCGACTGCGGCAACGCCGACTTCCACGACACCCGAAGGCGGGCGGCGGAGGCGGCGGCGCAGGGCTCGCCCTACCTGGGCGTCGGGGTGTCCGGCGGCGAGGAGGGCGCGCGGCACGGGCCGTCGATCATGGGCGGCGGGCCGAAGGAGGCGTGGGACCGGGTCGCGCCGATCTTCGAGGCGATCGCGGCGCGCTTCGACGGCACCCCCTGCGCCGCCTGGATGGGTCCGGACGGCGCCGGGCATTTCGTGAAGACCGTCCACAACGGCATCGAATATGCCGACATGGAGATGATCGCCGAGATCTACGGCGTCATGCGCGACGGGCTCGGGATGGACCCAGGCAGCGTGGCGGCTGCCTTCGAGGCCTGGAACGAGGGGCCGCTCAAGTCCTACCTGGTCGAGATCACCGGCAAGGTCGCCCGCGCGATCGACCCCGCTACCGGGAAGCCGATGCTCGACGTCATCCTCGACAGCGCCGGGCAGAAGGGCACCGGGCGCTGGACCGCGATCGAGGCGCTGATGCTCGGCGCGCCCGCCAGCACGATCGAGGCGGCGGTGGCCGCGCGCAACCTCTCGTCGCGGGTCGCCGAGCGGCAGGCCGGCGCGGCGCGCTTCGGGGCGCCCGAGGGCCGGGTGCCGCCGAGCGACGCGCCGCTCGACCGGCTCGAATCGGCGCTGCTGGCCGGCAAGATCTGCTGCTACGCGCAGGGGTTCGGGCTCCTCGCCGCCGCGTCGGGCGAGTTCTCCTGGTCGCTGCCGATGGCGGAGATCGCACGGGTCTGGCGCGCCGGCTGCATCATCCGCTCGGCGATGCTCGACGACATGGCGCAGGCGCTGACCGAAAGCCCCGACACCAACCTGATGCTGGCGCCCTATTTCGCCGACCGGCTGGCGGCGAGCCACGGCAGCCTCCGCGCGATCGTCGCGACCGCGGCGCTCGCCGGGCTCGCGGCGCCGGCGCTGGCGGCCGCGCTCGGCTACTTCGACACCATGCGCACGCCGCGCACCACCGCGAACCTGATCCAGGGGCAGCGCGACTTCTTCGGCGCGCACGGCTTCCAGCGGGTCGACGAGCCCGGCACGCACCACGGCCCCTGGGGCGACCACGAGCCGGCGGTTCGGTAGGCCTGCCGGCCGGCGCGACCCCGGCTATCGATACGGCCTCATGTCCGCCGACGCTCTCGATGAGCACGGCCTGCGCCTGCCTGGGGCCGGCGCACCTCGGCCAGACGGTGGCGCATCCGAGCGTTCGGGCGATACGGCCGACGGCACCTCCGGGAGGAACCGCCGGGTGCGCCTGCCCGGGGGGCAAGGCAGGCGCAGGCCGTGCGTGTGCGCACGGCCGGGGACGATGGCGGCGCATGCGGCACGGTTCGGCATGGCGTCTCCGAATGCCTCGTTTACCCTGCGGACAGGCGCCGCTTCGTCCGCGAGGGCCCGCGCGGTACGTTCGAAATCGGGGGGACGCCCGCGTTAACCATACCCGCGAGCGGGCGGCTACCGGCTCACCTCGCGCAGCAGCGCCGTCGTGCGCGCGAGCCGGCGCGCGAGGAGGCCGGCGACCAGGGCGTGCAGGTCGCGGGCGAGCGCCGGGTCGCGCTCGGACAGGCGCTCGATGCTCTCGCGGGTGACCCGGCGGATGACGCTGTCGACGTCGGCGGCGACCGTCGCGGTGCGCGGGGTGTCGGCGTAGAGCCCGATCTCGCCGACGATCGCGCCCGGCAGGAAGGTCGCGACCCGCATGCGGCCGCTGCCGTCGGGGCCGTCGATGCTGGCCGAGAGCTGGCCCCGGTCGAGCAGCACCAGGCTGTCGGGCGGCTCGCCCTGGCGCAGCACCTCGACCCCGGCGCCGACCGCCTCCGGCTGCCAGAGCGGCGCCCCGCTCCGGGTGGCGCGGTCGAGCAGCGCCGCGAAGCCCGCCTCGTCCTCGGCCGGCGCCTCGATCGCCTCCGCCAGGATCTCCTCCTCGATCGCCGCCAGCGCCTCGTCGAGGGTCGGCAGCACCGTCGCGCGGGCGGTCAGGCCGGCGAGGTCCATCTGCCGCCTGAGCGGGGTCCGGACGTCGGTCATGAACAGCCGCGCCCCGTTCTGCCGGCAGGTCGCCTCCAGCCGGCCGAGGTTGAAGACCGCCGAGGCGTCGAGTCCCTGCACGCGGCGGAAGTCGAGGATCACGTTGCGGATCGGCGTCTCCGGATGCGCGACGCTCGGCGCCAGGTCGCGCAGCAGCGCGTAGGCGGTGCCGAAGAAGACGTAGCCCTGCAGGTCGAAGATCAGCGTCTCCTGCCCGCGCCGGACGAGGCTCCGCACCGAGCTCTCCGGCCGCTCGGTCGTCGACAGCCGCAGCGCCCCGCTCACGCGCCCGCGGACCACGTCGAGCCGCGAATAGGCGAAGATGAACAGGGCCGAGGCCGCCAGCACCCCGGCCGCGATCGCCTGCAGGAAGCCGATCGTCACCGCGATCCCGAGGATGGCAAGGACCAGCAGGAAGTCGGGCAGCGCCAGCCGGCGGCGCTCGACCCAGACCCACTGGAAGAGGACGTCGAGCCCGAGAAAGGCCAGCACCCCGGCGAAGACGCCCACCGGCAGCACCGACAGGACCGACGCCCCTCCGACCAGCACGACGGCCGCGAGCGCCGCGTTGGCGATGCCCATCCAGCGCGAGCTCGCGCCGGTCAGCCGGTAGCCGAGGAGCGTCGTGCTGAGGCTGTGATACCCGGGCATCGCGCCGCCGACGCCGCCGACCAGGTTGGCGATGCCGACGCCGCGAAGGTCGCGGTTCAGGTCGACGGGCCCGCCGGTCCCGAGCTCGATCCCCGACGCGTTCAGGATCGCCGCCACGAACCCGAGCCCGACCAGAGTCGCCAGCGCCGGGATCTCCGGCAGGATGGCGCCGTAGTCGGCCTGGAGCAGCAGGCCGGGGCGGAAGGCGCCGAGGAACCCGCCGCCGGTCGCGAAGGGTCCGAGCAGCAGCCCGCGCCGCCCGGCCTCCGCGAGGTCGACCCCCGACACCGCCATCCAGACGTAGAACCCCGCGATGGCGGCCGCGATCACCGCCGGCACCGCCAGCGGCCTTCGCGACCGCCGGGCGACCCAGACCATTCCGGCGCCGAAGGCGAGCACCGGCAGCCAGCGCCAGACCGCCTCCGGCCGCGCGAGATCCGCCAGCGCCGACGCGCCGCTGGCCATGCGCACCGCGCCCGCGGCCATCAGATAGCCCGCCGCGGCGAGGAACCCGCCCATCACGGGATAAGGGATGAACCGCGCCAGGTTCCCGAGCCGGAGCGCCCCGGCGGCGACGAACGCGAGCCCCATGGCGACCGAGGCGATCGCGATCATCGCCGCGACCGTCGCGTAGAGCGTCGCCGGGTCACGCCCTCCGAGCCGCGCGGCGACCGCCGCCGCGCTCAGCGCGAGGATGACGCCGGTGACGTCCTGCGTGTGGCAGATCGTGCCGCGGTACGACGTCCCGTAGGCGCCGCCGAGGCCAAGGACCACGCCGCCGAACAGCGACAATCCGATCCCCTGCCGGAGCCATCCGGCCAGCGGACCGGAAAAGATCAGCCCGGCGACGGAGATCATCAGCACGACGGAAAAGAGACTGACCAGGACCACGGTCAGAGCCTCGCCCACGATCGAGGCAACGGACGTCGCGCGGCTGGTTTCGTCCATCCTGTTCAACCGGTTGCCAGAAGCGAGCAGGCGGGCCCGGCGCCTGCCCGGCCGCTACCCGGAACCCGCGCAAGGGTCCTGTGGTTGAACGAACGGCGCCCCCCTGCAACCAGTCTTAAGCGCCGCCGGGCGCGCAGCGCAAGCGCGTCCGTTCACCCTTGCGTGGTGTACCACTCGCCGAAGGCGCGGGCGGTCATCGGCCGGCCGAAGTGCCAGCCCTGGCCGTAGTCGCAGCCCCAGGCGGTCAGGAGCTTGCGTTCGGCCTCGGTCTCGATCCCCTCGGCGACGATGCGGTAGCCGAGGTCGCGGCCCATCTGCACGATGTTCGAGACGAGCCGCCCGCTCTGGGTGTCGGCCTCGACCCCGCGCACCAGGCTCTGGTCGATCTTCAGCACGTGCGCCGACAGCCGGGTCAGGTAGCTCATGTTCGAATAGCCCGAGCCGAAGTCGTCGATGGCGATGGAAAACCCGAGCTTCCGGAGCGCCGCCAGCCGGTCGAGCACCAGCCCGCCGCGCGCGGCGCTGACCCCTTCGGTGATCTCGAGCTCGATCCGCGCGTGGTCGAGCCCGCGCGCCGCGCAGCAGAACAGGAGGTATTCGACGAAGTCCGCCTCCTCGAGGTTCTTCGGCGAGACGTTGATCGCGATCGCAAGGTCGAGCCCGTCGCGCTGCCAGAGCGCCGCCTGCCGGGTCGCCGCGTCGATCACCCAGCGCGTCATCGGCGTGACGAGCGCGGTCTTCTCGGCGAGCGCGACGAACTCGCCGGGCGAGATCGGCCCGAGCTGCGGGTGGGTCCAGCGCAGCAGCGCCTCGGCGCTCGGGCAGGCGCCGGTGTCGAGCGTCACCTTCGGCTGGTAGTGCAGCTCGAGCTGGCCCTCGTCGTCGAGCGCATGCTTGAGGTCGGACAGGAGCCGGAAGGCCCGCCGGTGCGCATCGTCGGTCTTGCGGTCGAACCAGGACCAGCCGGTGCCCCGCCCGCGGCTCTCCTCGGAGGCCGACAGCGCCGCCCGCAGATCCTCGCCGGGGCTGCCGCCGGTCCGCCCCATCGCCCGCAGCCCGATGCCGATTCGCGCGTCGATCGGCACGTCGTCGCAGAGGATCGGCGCGCGGAAGCCCGCGATGATGCGGTCGATCATCGCCGGCCGGTCCGGCTCGGCCAGGCCCGGCAGCCGAAAGGCGAAGCCGAGCATGTCCACGTGATAGATCGAGGTTCCCGGACCCAGGATGTCGACCAGCCGCGCCGCCCCCGCGCGGATGAACTCGTCCGAGCGGCTGTGCCCGAGCACGCGCAGGATCTCGTTGAACCCCTGCGGCTCGGCCAGCGTCACCAGCACCAGCGTGGCGCGGGCATTGCTCCAGTGGACCGCGTCGGCGGCGAACTGGCGCCGGTTCGGCATCAGCGTGATCGGGTCGAGCCGCCCCGGATCGGGGCGCGGGGCCTCGATCTTCCACGCACGCAGCGCCGCCATCGCCATGACCCGCCCCCGATTGCCGCCCCCCGGGGACTCCTCAGTCCCCGTCCACCGCGGCAGTCATCGCAGATCGGTCATAACAGCGGGTTAACCGCCGGCCCGGGCCCGATCCGCCACGCTGGCGAGCTCGGCGTCTTCCACCTGCGGCCCCGGCTTCGGCGGCGCGGGCCGCTCCGGCCGCGGCCGGATCTCGGCTTCCGGCGCCGCCGGGGCCGGCTCGGGATCGCTGCCGACGATCAGCGGCAGCATCGCCGATTCGGCGAGGCTCGAATCCTGCGCATGGATCGGCGTCCGCCAGTCGAGGGTATCGAAGGCGCCGCAGTTCTCGCACACCGGCGCCCAGGCCGCATGCACGTGGTTGCACTTGCCGCAGACCCACTGCGGGCCGCGCGACGCCCCGAGCGCCTTGGCGAGCCAGCCGCGGACGACGGTGTCCGGCGCCCCCTGCCCGCGCTCGATCGCCGCCATCAGCGCCAGGCTGCGCGTGGTCGGGTCGGTCTCCGCCAGATCGCCGAGCGCGCGACGGGCGGCCGGGAAGTCCTCGGCCGCCAGCGCGAGCTCGGCATCGAGCATCCGGCTCTCGGGGTGCGCCGGGTTGGCGGCGATCAGCGTCGCGAACCGCCGGCGCCGCGCCACCGGGCTCTCGTCGGGCTCGATGGCGGCGAAGGCGGCGGCGAGGTCCGGATGCGGCGCCACCGCCCAGGCCGCGGTCAGCGTCCGCGTCGCCTTGCGCTTGGCGCCGGTGCTCGCCTGCGCCCGCGCCGCCAGCGCCGCCGCCGGGATCAGCGTCGGCGCCAGCCGGTTGGCCTGGATCGCCGCCTCGTTGGCGCGCGAGGTGTTCCCGGCCGCCAGCGCCGCGCGGGCGTCGGCCAGCGACAGCACCGCATCGCGGCGGGTGCCGACGTCGCGCGGCAGCAGCCGGGCGTGGACGCTGGCGGTCAGCGTATCGCGGGCACCCGACCAGTCCTCCGTCTTCGACTGCAGCTCGAAGAGCGTGCGCAGGATGCGCTCGTTGTCGGGCCGGAGCGCGAAGGCCTTGCGGGCCAGCGCCATCGCGGTGTCGGTGTCGCCGGCGTCGAGCTTCTGCTGCATCAGCCCCTGCACGCCCACGAAGCGCGTCCGGTCGTCGGTGAGCATCGCCTTGTACTGCTCGAACGCCTTGTCGCCGTCGCCGCTCATCTCGGCCGCCTGCGCCGTCAGCAGGCGCGTCACGTGCGGCCGGTGCAGCAGCGCCTCCGCCTTCTGCGCCTTCTTCATCGCGAGCTTCGAATCGCCCGAGTGAAGCGCCACGATGCCGTCCGACAGCGCCTCCAGCCCGCGCCGCTCGCGGCTGCGCGAGAAGTAGCGGCTGATCGCGGTCTCGTCGCCGAGCAGGAAGCGCAGCAGCGCCGCGAGGAAGCCGATCAGCTTCAGGATCACGAGCGCCACGACGACGAGGACGACGAGCCCGATCACGAAGCCTATCGGCGAGACGAAGAACTCGCGGGTGCCGAAATCGATGCGGACCCCCCCCGGCGTCTCGAGGATCCACGAGGCGCCGAAGGCGAGCGCCGCCACCACGGCGAGGAAGACCAGCGTCTTCAGGACCGACCAGAGCATCGCGCCTCCCCCCTCAGTTCGTGCCCGAGAGCGTGGCGTCGAGCGTCGCCATTCCCTCGACCGCGGCATTCCGCGCCCGCGCCGCGTCGAGCCAGCCCGACATCGCCGCGGCGGCGTCCGGCGGCAGCTTGCCCGCCTCGTCGATCGCCCCGGCGAGGTTGCCCTGCCGCAGCTGCTCCTCCATCCGAGACAGCACCGCGTCGGCGCTCGATCCCTCCTGCGGGGTCAGCGAGCGCGTGGCGATCTGCGCCTCGAGGAACGCCCGCGACCGCGCGAGGATGCCGTCGCCGGACTTGGCCTCGATGCTGGCGCGAATCGCGTCGTGCGCGGCGTCGGGGAAGCTCGCGCGCAGCGCGGCGAGCGTCGGGACGCCGGCGTCGGCCGCGGCGGACAGCCCGTCCGGGACCGCGATCCCCGACGGGCCGCCGAGCTGCTTCACCGCGGCGGCGAACGGCTGGCCGCCCTCCATCGCCGCATGGATCTGGGCGACCGCCGCCTGCGCCTCGGCGGCGCTGAGGGCGGTGTTCGCCTGGGTCTGGATCTCGCTGACCTGCGTCTTGGCGGTCTCGACCTGGCGCTGGGCGCTCGCGGCCACCTCGTCGAGGCGGCTGGCGAAGCCCGCGACCTTCTCCTGCAGCGAGCCGAACTCGCCGCGCAGTCCGTCGAGCTCGGCGCGATAGACGTCGATCTTCTTCACCGCGTCCTCGTTGAGCTGGCCGGTCGCCGCGGCAGCCCCCGAGATCTGGTCCTTGAGCGCCGCGAGCTCGGCCTTCTGCCCGTCGAGCGCCGAGGCCAGCTGCGCGACCTGCTGCGCGGCGTCCGACCCGGCGAGCCCGTCGACGGTCGCCTTGAGCGCGGCAATGCTCGCCTGCGCCTGCGACCCGGCGGCATCGACCGCGGCCTGGATCCGCGCATCGACGTCGTCGGGCTTCGCCAGATCGGCGATCCGCGCGTCCATGCCGCTCAGCCCCTGGTCGACCCGCGCCTGCAGCGCCGCCACCTGCGCCTCGGCCTCGCTCCGGCCCGGCGTCAGCCACTCCGCCGCCGGGGCGAGCCCCGACGGCAGCATCGGGGCGAGCTTCGGCGCACCCCAGATCCCCAGCGCCGCGCCGGCGATCAGCAGCAGCAGCGCCGCCAGCGCCCGCGCCGCGAACGACCAGCCGCCCTCGTCCTCATGTTCCTCGTGCGTCTCCACCGCCGCCGCGGCCGGCACCACGCGCTCGGCCGGCGCCTCCCGGACGACCGGCGCCGCGGCCACGGGCTCCTCGGCCGACTCCGCGGGCTCCTCGACCGGTTCCGCCGGCACGGCGGGCTCCTCGGCCGACTCCGTCATCACAGGCTCCTCGGCCGACTCGGTCGGCGCAGCGGGCTCCCCGGCCGACTCCGTCGCAGGCTCGCCGACGGGCTCCGCCGGCGTCGCCGACGGCTCGTCGACGGCGTCCGATGGCCAGCGGGCCGCCGGCTCCAGCGGCGTCCCGTCGCCCGCCGCGACGTCGACGGTCACCGGGACCGGATCCGGCGGCAGGCTCGCGGCTTCGGCCTCGCCCGGCGCCGATTCCGCGCCGGGCGGCGGCAGGGCTTCGCTGCCGGGCGCTTCGGTTTCGCGGGGGCTCTCGCCGCCCGTCGCGTCGGATGTCTTTCTGGGCATCGCTCCTCGTCCCCGCTCGGGTGTGCGGCGCAAAAGCCGATACTAGGTTAACAATCCAGAGGGAACAAGCCGATGCCCCCGCCGTGAGGTCAAACCGCCGCAAGCGCCTCGAGCATGCCCTCGCGCGTCGGCGCCGCCGCGACCCGCCGCTGCCCGAACCCCAGCGCGCCCAGCCCCGCGTCCGCCGCCGCACTCAGCGAAACGGCGGCCGCGCCGGCCAGGTTCCAGCCCGCCCCGTCCGCCTCCGCCGCGAAGGCCGCGGCACTCCGCGGCGAGAAGAAGGCCACGACGTCGGCACGGCCCCCGGCCAGCAGCGCCCGCGCCTCCCCCGGCAGCGGCACCGGCGCCTGCTCGTAGACCTCGGCCGCCCGCGCCGCCACCCCGGCCGCCGCGAGCCGGCCCAGGAGGTCCCCCGCCGCGTGCCGCCCCCGCACGTGCAGCAGCACGCCCTCCTCCGCCCGGTGCTCCGCCGCCAGCATCGCCGCCAGCGCCTCGACGTCGCCCCCGGCCGACCGCGCCGCGAACCCCGCCCGCCGCGCCGCCGCCGCCGTCATCGCCCCCACGCACCAGGCCGGCAGCCCGCGCTCCGCCGTCAGCGCCGCGAACCGCTCGACCCCGTTCGCCGAGGTGAAGACCAACCCTCCGACCCCCTCGAGCTCGACCTCCGCCGCCACCGGCGCGATCGCGATCACCGGCGCCACCACCGCCACGAACCGCCCCGGCATCCGCGCCTCCACCTCGCGCGCGAAAGCCTCCGACTGCGCTCGCGGCCTCGTCAGGAGCAACGTCCGCGCCATCGCGCCTCCCCGCCGCCGTTGCGCGGCGCCCCGCCCGGTGGTAGCCCGCAGGCCGCGCCGGACGCAACCGGAGACCCACGTGCCCGACGAGCGCGTCATCC
Source organism: Amaricoccus sp. (assembly GCA_046348975.1). Taxonomy (GTDB): domain Bacteria; phylum Pseudomonadota; class Alphaproteobacteria; order Rhodobacterales; family Rhodobacteraceae; genus Amaricoccus. Next base: position 220,250 of record JAXMDF010000002.1, read on the forward strand.
TCGGCATCGAGACCAGCTGCGACGACACCGCCGTCGCCCTCGTCCGCGCGACCCCCGGCCAGCCCGTCGGCCGCATCCTCGCCGCCGAGGTCGCCGGCCAGGACGCCCTGCACGCCCGCTACGGCGGCGTCGTCCCCGAGATCGCCGCCCGCGCCCACGCCGAGCGCCTCGACACCGTCACCCGCGCCGCCCTCGCCGCCGCTTCCCTGCCCCTCGCCGCCGTCGACGCCCTCGCCGTCACCGCCGGCCCCGGCCTGATCGGCGGCGTCCTCGCCGGCGTGATGTTCGCCAAGGGCCTCGCCGCCGCCCGCGACCTCCCGCTCTACGGCATCAACCACCTCGCGGGCCACGCCCTCACCCCCCGCCTCGTCGCCCCCATCGCCTTCCCCTACCTCCTCCTCCTCGTCTCCGGCGGCCACTGCCAGTTCCTCGCCGTCGCCGCCCCCGACACCTTCCGCCGCCTCGGCGGCACCATCGACGACGCCCCCGGCGAAGCCTTCGACAAGGTCGCGAAGCTCCTCGGCCTCTCCCAACCCGGCGGCCCCGCCGTCGAGCGCGAGGCGCGCGCGGGCAACCCCCACCGCTTCGCCTTCCCCCGCCCCCTCCTCGACCGCGAAGGCTGCGACCTCTCCTTCTCCGGCCTGAAGACCGCCGTCCGCCGCGCCCGCGACACCCTCGTCGCCGCCCAGTCCGGCCTCACCAGAACCGACATCGCCGACCTCTGCGCCGCCTTCCAGCAGGCCGTCACCGACACCCTCGCCGAAAAATCCCGCCGCGCCCTGGCAGCCTTCCCCGAAGCCACTGCCTTCGCCGTCGCCGGAGGCGTCGCCGCCAATGCCCAAATCCGCACCGCCCTCGCCGCCGTCGCCGAGCGCGCCCGAACTCCCTTCCTCGCCCCCCCGCTCCCCCTCTGCACCGACAACGGCGCGATGATCGCCTGGGCCGCCGCCGAACGCATGCCCTTCGCCCAACCCGACGGCCTCACCCTCTCCGCCCGCCCCCGCTGGCCCCTCGACACCGCCGCCGCCCCCATGCTCGGCACCGGCCGCCGCGGAGCCAAGGCATGATCGCCGTCCTCGGCCCCGGCGCCTTCGGCACCGCCCTCGCCGTCGCGCAAGCCGCCGAAGGCCGCCCCGTCACCCTCTGGGGCCGCGACCCCGACGCCATGGCGCTCGCGCAATCCCGCCGCGAAACCCCCCGCCTCCCCGGCGTCCCCCTGCCGAAGTCCCTCCGCTGCACCTCGACCCTCGCCGACCTCGCGCACGCGAAAGCGATCCTCCTCGTCCTCCCCGCCCAGCAGACCGAGCCCTTCCTCACCGCAGCCGCCGACCACCTCCCCCGCGTCCCCCTCGTCCTCTGCGCCAAGGGCATCGACGCCCGCACCCACGCGCTCCAGTCCGAGATCGCCGCCGCCCGCGCCCCCCACCGCCCCCTCGCCGCCCTCACCGGTCCCGGCTTCGCCGCCGAGATCGCCAAGGGCCTCCCCACCGCCCTCACCCTCGCCTGCGCCGACGCAACCCTCGGCCCGCAACTCCAGCAGACCCTCGCGACGTCCCGCATCCGCCTCTACCTGACCGACGACCTCACCGGGGCCCAGCTCGGCGGCGCCTTGAAGAACGTCGTCGCCATCGCCTGCGGCATCGCCGACGGCGCCCGCCTCGGCGCCTCCGCCCGCGCCGCCCTGATGACCCGCGGCTTCGCCGAGATGACCCGCCTCGCGGCAGCCCTCGGCGCCCGCCCGGAAACCCTCGCCGGCCTCTCCGGCCTCGGCGACCTCTCCCTGACCTGCAACTCGGCCCAGTCCCGCAACTTCGCCCTCGGCCAGGCGCTGGGTGCGGGCAACCCCCGCCCCGCCGGCACCGTCGAAGGGGTTGCGACCGCCCGCGCCGCCTGCCAGCTTGGCGCCGCCCACGGCGTCGAGCTCCCCATCGCCGCGGCGGTCGCCGACGTCCTCGACGGCACCGCCACGATCGCGCAAGCGATGGAATCCCTCCTCGCCCGCCCGCTCAGGGAGGAATGACATGCTCTTCGCGCTCATCGCCGACGACCGCCCCGGCGCCCTCGAGGTCCGCAAGGCCAACCGCCCCGCCCACCTCGACTACCTGCACGCCTCGGGCGTCGTCACCCAGGCCGGCGCCCTCCTCGACGACACCGGCACCCCCGCCGGCTCACTCGTCATCCTCGACGTCCCCGACCGCGCCGCCGCCGAGGCCTGGGCCGCCGCCGACCCCTACGCCAAGGCCGGCCTCTTCGCCGCCGTCACCATCCGCCCCTGGAACCGCGTCATCGGCTGACAGGGTGATCCGGGATGACCGCTTCGGCCCCTTCCTCGCACGTCAACGCCCTCGATGAGCACGGCCTGCGCCTGCCTGGGCGGGCGCACCCCGGCCGAACCGTCCCGCATCCGGGCCGCCGGACGACACGCCCGCCCGCGCCGCCACGCGGAACCGCCGGGTGCGCCTGCCGGGGGGCAGGCAGGCGCAGGCCGTGCGTGCGCACGGCCGGGAGGGGCGTCGACGCTGCGCATGCCTCGAAACGCGAAGCGACAAACCGGAGTCCGCATCCAGGAGGCCCGCGATGAACCACTGGCTCTTCAAGTCCGAAGCCGAGACCTGGAGCTGGGACGACCAGGTCGCGAAAGGCGACGCCGGCCAGGAATGGGACGGCGTCCGCAACTTCCAGGCCCGCAACAACATGAAGGCGATGCGGAAGGGCGACCTCGGCTTCTTCTACCACTCCGGCGACATCAAGGCCGTCGTCGGCATCGTCGAGGTCATCGCCGAAGCCCACCCCGACTCGACCGCCCCCGGCACGCAATGGCAGTGCGTCGACCTCCGCGCCGTCGCTGCCCTCCCGACCCCGGTGACGCTGGAATCAATCAAGGCGGATCCGCGGTTCGCCGACATCGTCCTGGTCAGGAACTCCCGCCTCTCGGTCCAGCCGGTGACGGAGGAGGAGTGGAGCCTGATCTGCGAGCTGGGCGGGGTAGGTTCAGACCGCTAACCGAGCGAAGCTCTCTTGTGTCTCGGAACAGCGCATCGCATGGCCGCGACGGTTGTTCTGATTGAGCTTGCTTGAGAATGCCTCGTTTTTGCTGTATATGTCACGCATTAGGTTTCATGGGCCGATACGTGGCCTCACTGCTTGATTGGGGGAAAGCATGTGGCAGGCTATTGCGCCCGTAACATCAGACTATGACACTATAGTGTACGAAGGAGGTGTATCGCGTTGCGTGACTGTCATTAATACGGGCCCGGCTTCAGTCCGACTCCGAGCTTGGCATGAGTTCAGCCCAGCATTCTCGAAGGAGTACAGGCCCGAAGTCGAACTCGAGATGAGGCGAGGGGACATTCGCACAGTGTCCGGGCGTCTCGTACGTACTAAGCTTCTGCCAAATACCGGCAGTTTCGCTGCGATCGGTTGGTCGGTGAATGGTACCGAGGGGTGACTAGCTTTCCGCAAATAAAGATCCTCCACCTCTCGGACATGCACTTTGGTGGGAAAAGTATTTGCCGTCCGGAAGATCCATCCGGTTCGAAGGCAGGGTACCCAAAGCTTCACGAGCTGGTTCTCACAGATCTTGCAGATCCAGGATGGGAGGATTCTGTTTGGGCGCCGCACCGTCCAACAGATCCCGGGACGAAGTTAATCGTCGCTGCAACGGGTGATTTTACACAAATTGCTGCCGGTGATGAATTCGATGAGGCAACTGAGTTCCTTTCCGCCTTCGCGTCCGCCCCGGTGCTTGGGCATAGCGTACCAAAGAACCAAATCTTTATGGTTCCTGGGAACCACGACGTCGCGTTTAGGCTCAGCGACCCTGTGCATCGGTTTAAAGAGTATTCTATCTTCTATAGCAGCTTCTATGATGGCTTCAGGCCGGCTATATTGCCGAAAGACGTTCAGAAATTCAGTCAGATTCATGAAATTGAGGACGCTAGCACTATTATCGCTGAAATAAATTCTTGCTATTACGTTGAAAAGGAAACAGAAGACGAAAGTAGGGGACAGATCGATAAAGCGGCTTTGGCAGCACTACGAAAGCAACTGCAGTCGCTTCCAGACGACCGTGCGCGGTGGCTGAAGATAGCGCTTGTTCACCATCACCCTGTTCTGATTCCGTCGTTCGTTGAGGCAGGGCGAGGTGTGGACGCTATTCTGGACGCAAAGTCACTCCTTCGGCTCTTGCGGGACCACGGCTTTCATATGGTGCTGCACGGTCATAAGCACTATCCGCATGTCTTTTCCTACGATCCCGAGCCTGCCTGGGGAGTTGGCAAGCTTACAGCTCAGCTTGTAGTCGCTGGCGGCTCCTGCGGCAGTACCGGCCTTCCTCCAGGCATGGGAAGGGCCAACACATACAATCTTATCACTCTTAAATTTAATCCGGACTCCCGCCAAACGCGCGCAGAGGTGGTGACACGCGGCCTCGTGCGAGAAGGTGTCGGTGAAGGACTGGACCCAGACGAATGGCATTGGACGACGCTACGCTCTTACGACAGGGTCCTATCTTCCTATGAGCACTTGCCTTTGCCCGAGCCTGCAATTCACGAGCCACTTCCTCAGGAAGCGGATGCCATGGAGAAGGCACGAGCCGCGGAGTACGGCCGATTGCGTGGCAATATGCCGGTTGTGGAGGTGCTTCCCTCGCTTATGCCCGGTCAGGGCTATGAGGCCAGGGCGTGGCTGGTGCAGCAGGGGTCTTGGGCCGAGCGACCAATGGAGGTTACGTGGTCATGCGGGAAGCACTTTTATAGACAGATACTACACGAGAACGCTGGGCCAAACTTTACAGTTAGCTTCCACTATTGGGGTCCGATGCTGATTCAGGTCCAAATGAAGTTCGAAACGGGCGATCCCGTTTGGGCCTTTGTATATGCGCGCCTACCGGAGTCGACGAAGCGCGATTGACGGCCTCGCGCGAACTGAACTTGGTTTCGTCGAGAAGGCTCCAGTCGGTCTCGCCGTGGGCGCCAATCGTCACAAACGGAGATCGGGAGGGTCCTCCCCTCAAAGGACCCTCCCGACCCCACGCATGCGGGCGCTTGATCCCCCAATCCGCAAGGCGGCGAGGCGCGGGCGAGGTCCCTTGGACCCCACGAACCGCCGGACCTCGTCATTGCCACGCGACGCGCCTTGCCGGCCCGCACGACCCCTCCAGGGTTTTGAGTCCCTCGGGTGCAATCTCGGAATGTCTAGGAGATCGGCGGGATCGAAGGGCTGTTCTGCCGCGGCCGCCGATGCCCTCACTCTTGCCGGAAAAGGCCGCCGCGGTCAACCGGGAAGCGCGGAGAGTTCAAGGTTATCAGGGGGTTAACGCAGGCCCGGGCGGGCCGCCGGCAAGGCCCCGGACAAGGGTTGCAATCCGGTTAACGCTCGGGGGCTGAATCTAGCGATTCCAATGGCTTGAGGGGGGTGCTCGACCCCGAGCACCCCCCGGGCAGCCGCCTCAGTAGCGGTAGTGTTCCGGCTTGAACGGCCCGTCCTTCGGCACCCCGAGGTAGTCGGCCTGCTCGTCGCGGAGCTCGGTCAGCTTCACGCCGATCTTGGCGAGGTGCAGCCGCGCCACCTTCTCGTCGAGGTGCTTCGGCAGCGTGTAGACCTTGTTCTCGTACTCGGCCCCCCGCGTCCACAGCTCGATCTGCGCCAGCGTCTGGTTGGTGAAGCTCGCCGACATCACGAACGACGGATGCCCGGTCGCATTCCCGAGGTTCAGGAGCCGCCCCTGCGACAGCAGGATGATCCGCTTCCCGTCCGGGAAGTGGACCATGTCCACCTGGTCCTTGATGTTCGTCCACTTGTAGTTGCGCAGGGCGGCGACCTGGATCTCGTTGTCGAAGTGCCCGATGTTGCCGACGATCGCCATGTCCTTCATCGCCCGCATGTGCTCGAGCGTGATGACGTCGCGGTTGCCGGTCGCCGTGATGAAGATGTCGGCCCGCCCGGCCGCCTCGTCCATCGTGACGACCTCGAACCCGTCCATCGCCGCCTGCAAGGCGCAGATCGGGTCGACCTCGGTCACCATGACGCGCGCCCCGGCGCCGCGCAGCGACGCCGACGACCCCTTGCCGACGTCGCCGTAGCCGAGGACGACCGCCGTCTTCCCCGCCATCATCGTGTCCGTCCCGCGCCGGATGCCGTCGACGAGGCTCTCCTTGCAGCCGTACTTGTTGTCGAACTTCGACTTGGTCACGCTGTCGTTGACGTTGATCGCCGGAAACGGCAGCCGTCCCTTCTCCATCAGCTGGTAGAGCCGATGCACGCCCGTCGTCGTCTCCTCCGACACCCCGCGGATCAGGTGCCGCTGCTTCACGAACCACCCCGGCGACGCCTTCATCCGCTTGCGGATCTGGGCGAAGAAGAACTCCGCCTCCTCCGAGTCCGGGTTCTCGATGAGCCCGGTCTCCCCCTCCTCGACCCGCGCGCCGGTGAGGATGTACATCGTCGCATCGCCGCCGTCGTCGAGGATCATGTTCGCCGCGTCGTCGAACCCGAAGATCCGGTCGGTATAGGTCCAGTAGTCCTCGAGCGTCTCCCCCTTCACCGCGAAGACCGGCACCCCGGCGGCGGCGATGGCGGCCGCGGCGTGGTCCTGGGTCGAGAAGATGTTGCACGACGCCCAGCGCACCTCGGCCCCGAGCGCCACCAGCGTCTCGATCAGCACGGCGGTCTGGATCGTCATGTGCAGCGACCCGGCGATCCGCGCGCCCTCGAGCGGCTTCGTCTCCCCGAACTCGGCCCGCAGCGCCATCAGGCCGGGCATCTCGGTCTCGGCGATGGTGATTTCCTTGCGGCCGAAGTCCGCGAGGGCGATGTCCCTGACCACGTAGTCCTTGACCATCTCCGCCAAACCTTCGCCCATCTCGAGCCTCGCATCGCTTTTCCGCGCCGGGCCTTAGCAAGAAGCGTCGGGCTCGACAACCGGGGCGGGCTGTCGCTACCAGATCGGGGTTGGCGGAGGCTGAAGTGAGCGAACGGGCGTGGCAGCGGATGCTCTCGGGGCGGCGGCTCGACCTGCTCGATCCGTCGCCGCTCGACGTCGAGGTCGAGGACATCGCGCACGGACTGGCCTTCGTCGCGCGCTGGAACGGGCAGACGCGCGGCGAGCATCCCTATTCGGTCGCGGAGCATTCGCTGCTGGTCGAGGAGCTGTACGGGCGGATCGTGCCCAGGGCCGAGACGCGCTGGCGGCTGGCGGCGCTGCTACATGATGCGCCCGAGTATGTGATCGGGGACATGATCTCGCCGGTCAAGGCGGCGGTCGGGCCGGGTTATGCCGAGCTCGACCACCGGCTCGCGCGGGCCGTGCACGTTCGCTTCGGGCTGCCGGCGGAGCTGCCGGCGGCGGTCAAGGCCGCGATCAAGCGGGCCGACCGCATCTCGGCCTGGCTGGAGGCGGTGCATATCGCGGGGTTCGCGGCGGCCGAGGCGAACAGATTCTTCGGGGCGCCGCGGGTCGACGGGCTCGGGGAAATCGCCATCCGGCTGCGGCCGCCGACGGACGTGAAGGCGGATTTCCTCGCGCGGCACGCGGAGCTGTGCAAGGCGCTGCGTTAGCTCGGTTTTTCGGAGGTACAACGCATGTACATCGCATGTACAATGCATGTACACGATTTTGCACCGTTCAGCCGCTGCCGCCGGGGCCCGCGGGCGGGACGGCGGGCGCGGGTGCCGGCGGGGTCAGCAGGGCGTCGAGGGTCGCGAGGGCGACGAGCTGCTTCGCATCGGCGTCGGAGAGCTTCAGCAGGCTCGGGCGGAGCGAGGTGGTGAGGGCATAGGCGTCCTTGCCGTCGGCCTTGGCGATCGCGAACCGGCGGGTGCTGCCGTCGGTCATGGTCAGCGCGACGGCGGTGACCGGGTTGTCGACGTCGTAGCCGGCGGCATCGGCCTTTCCGACCACGTCGTCGACGCGGAGCCCGGCAAGCGCGTTGGCCAAGGCATCGACGGCCGGGGGGTTCAGCGGCCGCGGCGGGGTGCCCGCGGCGAGCGCCCAGCCCGCCGGCGCGGCGTCGGCCGGGGTGGGCTGGGCCGCGGGGGCGGCGTCGGCGGTGGCGGGCTGGGCCGCAGGCGAGGCGGCAGTCGGCGGGGTGGTCGGGGTGTCGGCGGCCGGGGTGTCGGCGGCCGGGGTGGCGGCGGCCGGCTGGGCGGCAGGCTTGGTGCGCTCGAGGCGCAGGCCGTCGACCTCGATGGCGGCGATCTGGTCGGCGGGGACCTGGACGATGGATTTATCCATCCAGTCGCCGGGGGTGGTGCGCGCCTCGTAGCTGGCGAAGTCGACCTGGTAGACGCCGTCCTGGTCGGCGCGGCGGGCGTAGACCTGGCGGACGCCCTGGCCGCTGCCGAGGTAGAGCTCGCCGAGCTCTTTGCCGCCGCCCTCGAAGACGATGCGGCGCTCGTGGGCGTCGTCGGTCAGGCGGAAACGGGCGGGCGCGTCCTTGGAGGTGGCGACCGGCGGGCCTTCGCGCAGGGCGAGGAGCTTGCCGAGGAGCGCGTCGACCTGGTCCGAGGTGGCCGGGAAGCCGTCGGCGTCGGGCAGGTTCCAGCCCTTGTCGGCGCGGGCGAGGGTGACGCTGTCGCCGCCGGAGCCCGCGATCGTCAGCTTGTCGACGTCCTTGGCGGCGAAGGCGAACATCGCCGTCTCGGGGCTGCCGGCGAGCTGGCCGGAGCGGCCGTGGTTCAGGCCGAGGGCCAGGCCGAGCTGGACGACGAGCAGCGCCCCAAGGGCGTAGGCCAGGCGGTTCATGCGCGCGCCTCCTCGATGATGCGGGCGTAGCGCGCGCGGTCGGAGCGCGCCACCGCCCGCCGCCAGCCCCAGACCAGCGCGAGGCCGGCGAGGGCGAGGGCGTAGTTGGCGTATTCCCAAAGCCGTTCGTTGCCGCCGGACTCGGGCGCGAGGGTGCTGGCGAACTCGCTGCGGCCGCGGAGCGACAGCAGGGCGGGGTCTTCCAGCGACCAATCGATGACGTTTTCGAGGAAGTCGACCGGCTTGGTGTATTGGGTCCCCATGCCCTCGGAGGCGAGGCTGAGCGCGAGGTCGGAGCCGAAGGTGTTGCTCGCGATCACCACGAGCCGCGCCGAGTCGGGCGAGCGGTCGATGACGTCGGTGACGGGGGGCTTGGCGTCGGCGGCCGGCGGGGTGGTGCCGTCGGCGGCGGGGGGCGGCGGGGGGGCGGTGAGGAGCGGCGAGTCCTTGCCGGCGTAGAAGGACGGGAAGCGGCCGGTCAGGGCGACCGCCAGCACCTGCGGACCGCGCTTGCCGTCGACGGCGAAGCCGCTGTCGGGGAAGGTGTCGTAGTCGGGGATGACGTCGGGCTTGTCGGAGGTCCAGCTCTGCGGCGAGCTCGTGAGGAGCTTCGTGACCTTCAGGTCCCTGACCTTGCCGGTGTCGAGCTCGATCGGCGAGGCCCAGTTGAGGGTCAGCTCCTCGAGCCCGGCGGTCACCGGGCTGTCGGCGGCGAGCTCGTCGCCGCGCAGGTCGGGGAAGTGCGGGTAGGGCATCATCTGGACCTGCTGGACCGGCATGCCGCCGACGTCGCGCTGGACCGGGACGGGCAGGGCGGCGTTCTGCGGGTCGAGGACGAAGGTCGGGTCGATGCGGACGCCGTAGCTCGCCAGCCAGTCGGAGAGGCCGGAGACCTGGGGGGTGGCGGCGAGGGTCTGGTCGGCCTCTATGCCGAAGGGCGAGGTGGCGAGGACGACGGCGCCGCCGCGCATCAGGAACTGGTCGATGGCGAGACGGGACTTGTCGTCGAGCTGGCTCGGGGCGAGCACCAGCAGGAGGTCGGTGGCGTCGGGGACCTTGCCGGTCGAGAGGTCGGCGTCGACCACGCGGGCGTTGTCGCCGAGGGCCTGCTCGAGCTGCTGGAACTGCCGGCCGGATCCCTGCATCATCGGGTCCTCGGGGTCGCCGGCGGGCGGCTGGACGACCGCGACGGTGCGCAGGAAGCCCGGGGCGAGGCGCTGCAGGGCCGCGTCGATGGCGCGCTGCAGGCCGGGCTTGTCGAGGGTATCGGGGATCGGGACCGGGACGGCCTGGTTGCCGCTTTCGAGCATCATCGAGAACCAGAAGGGGGTCGGGTCGGTCAGGCTCGCCACCATCGGGCGCAGGCCGTAGTCCTGGCCGAGCTTGTCGGCGAGGGTGCCGTCGCCGGCGGCGGGGTCCTCGAAGGCGACCTGCAGCTTGCCGCCGGACTTGGCCTTCATGTCGTTCAGGACATCGGTGAGGGCGGCCTTGAGCGGCTTGAGGTCGTCGGGGAGGGCGGCGTCGTCGGAGAGGTAGCCGTGGAAGGTGACGGGGCCGGCGAGGGCGGAGAAGGCGTCGCCGCCGGCGCGGTAGCCCTGGGTCGCCTTGCGGATGGCGCGGGTGACCACGTACTCGGGGTTCTTCAGCGCGACGTCGAGCTGGTTGGCGCCGCGCTGCTTGACCTCGACGAGGTCCTGGTAGCCGAGCGTCTCGTTCTGGTCGCCGTAGGAGATCTGCAGGTTGAAGTAGGAGCTGACGATCGCCGACTGGAAGCGGTCGGCGGTCTGGAACGGCACCGGGCTGATGCCGGCGTCGGCGGCCTCTTTCTCGGCGTCGGGGTCGTCGCTGGGGTTGAGGAACTCGACGCGGACGCGGTCGCCGCCGGCGACCTGGTATTCGGTGAGGAGGTCCTTGAGCTGCGGCACGAGCGGCGCCAGCAGCGGGTGGGTCTTGGAGGAGAAGAAGCCGCGGATGACCAGCGGCTCCTGCAGGCCGGCGAGCTGGCTCTTGGTCGAGTCGGAGAGGGTGAAGCGGTGGGCCTCGGTCATGTCGGCGCGGGCGGCGGCGACCGGGGCGAGCCAGAGATTGGCGGCGAGGAAGTTCGCGACGACGAGGGCGGTGACGGCGGTTTGCGTCAGGTGCTGGCGCTGCGTCGGGTTGCCGGCCCAGCGCAGGCGCTCGAGCTGGAAGACGTTGAGTGTCAGGAAGACGCCGACGATCGAGAGGTAGTAGTAGAGGTCGCGCAGGTCGAGGACGCCTCGGGTGATCGAGTCGAAGCGCGAGCCCGAGCCGACGGCGGCGAGGAGCTCGGCGGTGCCGCGGTTGAAGAGGCTCGTGAGGCCGGCGGAGCCGATCAGGTAGAGGAAGCCGCAGGCGAGCGTCGACACGATCAGGGCGACGATGGCGTTGTCGCTGCGGGCGCTGACGAAGAGGCCGATCGAGACGTAGGCGGCGGCGAGGAAGAGGGTCGCGACGTAGCCGCCGATGACCGGGCCCCAGTCGAGCGGGCCGAGGAGCGAGACGGTCACGGGCAAAGGCAGCGTCAGGAGGAGGGCGAGGGCGACGAGGGCGAGGGTGGCGAGGAACTTGCCGAGGACGAGGCTGAGGGGGCGGACCGGGGCGGTCAGCAGGGTTTCCAGGGTGCCAGCGCGGCGCTCCTCGGACCAGGAGCGCATGGTGAGGGCGGCGCAGAGGAAGACCTGCAGCAGCGGCATCCACTTGAAGAGCGGGCGGACGTCGGCGATGTCGCGGGCGAAGAAGGCCTCGACCCAGAAGAAGATGAAGAGGTTCACGGCTAGGAAGGCGCCGATGAAGAGGTAGGCGGCCGGAGACGCGAAGTAGCCGCGGAACTCCTTGCGGGCGACGTTCAGGGTCTCACGCATCGGCCGTCTCCTCGTTGACGCTGGCGAAGACCGCCTCGAGGTCGCGGCGGCGGGGTTCGAGGGAATAGAGGGCGCCGCCGGCGTCGGTGACGGCGCGGGCGAGCACCGGGGCGATGTCGACGGGGGCGTCGACGAGGTAGGTGAACTTGCCGTTGGCGCGCATCGGGGTGACGCCACGGACGGCCGGGACGCCCGCGAGGCGCTGGCCGAGGTCGCGGTCGACGGTCAGCATCAGGCCGTCGGCGCGCTGGAGGGCGTCGAGGCGCGAATCGACCACGAGGCGGCCGGCGCGCAGGATCAGGACGCGCTCGCAGACGGCCTGGACCTCCTGCAGGACGTGGGTCGAGACGATGATGGTGGAGATTTTCGCGAGCTCGCGGATCAGCGACCGCATCTGGCGGATCTGGGTGGGGTCGAGGCCGTTGGTGGGCTCGTCGAGGATGACGATCTCGGGGTCGTGCAGGATGGCCTGGGCGACGCCGACGCGCTGGCGGTAGCCGCGCGACAGGGTCTGGATCGGCTCGGCGGCGCGATCGGCGAGGTCGGTGCGGCGGATGGCGGTGGCGACGGCGGCGGCGCGGCGGCCGGGGGGCACGCCCTGGAGGGCGGCGCGGTAGTCGAGGTAGTCGATGACGGCCATCTCGGGCCAGACCGGGCAGTTCTCCGGCAGGTAGCCGATGCGCTGCTGGATGGCGCGGGTGTCGCGGGCGACGTCGAGTTCGTCGATGCGGACGCTGCCGGAGGTGGGCTCGAGGAAGCCGGTCATCATCCGCATGATCGTGGTCTTGCCGGCGCCGTTGTGGCCGAGGAGGCCGACGACCTCGCCGCTGCGGACGGTGAAGCTCACGTCCTCGACCGCGCGGGTGTCGCCGAAGTATCGGCTCAGATGCTCGACCTCGATCATGCTCGACCTGCTTTCATCCTGGACGACGCCGCGTCCTGAGCGCGACTTGCTAGAAATCCGGGCGGTCCCAAGTCAATTCCGCGGCGGGGCGGCGGGCGTCACAGATTCGTGCCGAGGCCGGCCGGCGCCGGTGGGGCGATGCGGGCGGCGGGCACGCCGTGAACGGGCGGGCGGACGCGGCTGCCGGGGCCATGCTCGGGGTCGAGCATGCCATGTAAGCCATTGTATCTGCTGGATATGACCCCCGAGCATTAACCAGAACTTTACCATTGCCCGGGGGTCGGGCGACCGTCCGGCGCGGGGGGTCCGGTCAGAGGGGCTCGATGCCGGACAGGGCGTCGGGGGGGAGGGCGGCGAGCATCTGCGACACAGTGACGCCGAGGAGCGGGTGGCGCCATCCGGGCGCGACGTCGGCGAGGGGGCGGAGCACGAAGCCGCGTTCCTGCAGCCGCGGGTGCGGCAGGATGAGGCCGGGCGGGGCGGTGAGGCGGGCGTCGCCGGTGCGGGCGATCCAGGCGCGGACGGTCGCCGCGTCGGGGAGGATGCGCCGGCCGTCGGCGAGGAGGTCGAGGTCGCAGGGGCGCGGGCCCCAGCGCTCGCCGCGGACGCGGCCGAGGTCGGCCTCGACCGCGTGCAGCAGGGCGAGGAGGTCGGCGGGGGCGAGCGCGGTGCGGAGGAGCGCGGCGCCGTTGACGTAGTCGGGGCCGGAGCCGGCGGGGACGGCAGGGGTGCGGTACCAGCGGCTCCGCGCCGCGACGGCGACGCCGCCGGCGGCCAGGCGGGCGAGCGCGGCCTCCAGCGACCGGCGCGGATCGCCGGCGGCCGACGGCAAGTTCGCGCCGAGGGCGATCAGCGGCATGGCAAGACTCCGCGAATGCCCTTTCGCTGCGATCGGCGGCATTCTATAAGCACGGCAAGGGCTGCCAGCCGGTGGTTTTTCCCGCGGCATCGCCCGAGCCTTGCTGAGTCCGAGAGGAGTTTTCGGCGCATGTTCTACCGTGACGAGCGGCTAGCCCTGTTCATAGATGGCGCCAATCTCTACGCCGCCGCGCGCGCGCTCGGGTTCGACATCGACTACAAGCTGCTGCGCACCGAGTTCATGCGCCGCGGCAAGCTCCTGCGCGCCTTCTACTACACCGCGCTGCTCGAGTCCGAGGAGTATTCCCCGATCCGCCCGCTGGTGGACTGGCTGAACTACAACGGCTTCGCCATGGTGACGAAGCCCGCCAAGGAGTTCACCGACTCGACCGGCCGGCGCAAGGTCAAGGGCAACATGGACATCGAGCTCGCCATCGACGCCATGGAGATGGCGCCGCACGTCGACCACATCGTGCTCTTTTCGGGCGACGGCGACTTCCGCCCGCTGGTCGAGTCGCTGCAGCGGCAGGGCGTGCGGGTATCGGTGGTGTCGACCATTCGCTCGTCGCCGCCGATGATCGCCGACGAGCTGCGCCGGCAGTGCGACAACTTCATCGAGCTCGACGAGCTGCGCGAGGTGATCGGCCGGCCGCCGCGCGGCGAGCAGGCGCACCATTCGCACGTGGTCACGGCCGACGAGGACGAGTGACCGGCAAGCCCGGTTGATCGATTCGCGTCCCGGACATCCCGGCGTCGCCGCGGTCCCCGGCCGTGCTCGTCGAGAGCGTCGCCGGGCGAGGAAGGGGCCGAAGCGCGGCGGCTTCTTTTCCGGTTTGCGCTGCCGGCGGATGCCGCCCTGGCCGCCGGGCTCGCGCGTGGTAGGCACGGGATCAGGGGCGCGCCCGCGTCAACCATGCCGGCGGGGCCGCGGTGCCGGCGCTGCTTCAGTCGACGGAAGGGAAGGAACGCGGCGCCGTGCCGGTCAGCGGCTGAGGGCGAGGGCCGCCGACGTCCGCGGCGCCAGCGGGCGACGGGCCGCGAGGAAGCGGACATCGGTCGCGGCGCGTTCGTCCCGGTCGTCGGGAAGGTCGAAGCCGAAGGTATTCCAGCCGTCGAAGCGCCGGCGCTCGATCGCGCCGAGGGCGGTGATCCGGATCGATCCGTGCCGTTCGTCGGCCAGGATCCGGGCGGCCAGCGGCAGCACCACCTGGCAGTTGCCTTCGACCACGTAGCGGAACGACTCGCCCCGCAGGTGCAGCTCGCCGGTCAGGCCGCACTGGCTGTTGCAGCGTCGCGATCCGTCCGCAATGCGCAGGAGCGCGGCCAGTGGCACGCTGCGGGCAACGCGCGATTCGAATGCGAACTCAATGAGTTCCTGATGATCGGCTCGTCCCCGCATCCCGTCCCCATTGGTTCGATCACTTTTTTGTTTGCTATCCAACCGAGATTCGCCGTCCTGTCAACGGCGAATGGTCGTCGCCATGCGATTATGTCCCGTCGGGAGGTCGGGGACGGCGACGCGACAGCGCCAGCACGAAGGCCTCCGGGCTGGACGCGCCGGCGCCCCCGGGAGCGAGGCTTGGCAGCGCCCCGAAGCTCCAGTTCTCGAAGCGGCGCTCGGCGATCGCCTCCTCGCGCAGGATTCGAACCTCGGCGTGGCGCCGGTCGGTGATGATCGCCTCCATGCGCAGGAAGACCCGCGCCTGCGGCCCCTCCATGACGCCGTAGAAGTGGCCGCCCTGGTGCAGCAGCAGCCCGGTGATGCCCGCCGCCGCGTTCCGGGCGACCGAGCGCGCAGCGATGTCGTCGAGGTCGGCGGCGGTCAGCCCGGGAGCGGCCACGCTGGCATAGACCAGCTGGATCAGGTTACGCTCAGGCCTCTGTTGCGCCGTGGCGATGGTGCAGCACCCCCCGCGCGTCTGGCGGTCAGCTCGAACCGCTTCCGGACTTCCTAGCGCGCTCCGCAGCCAATGACAAAAGCCTTTCGGCAAGTTCTCGTTCGAGTCCGCGGGTGCCGGGCGCATAGAAGCGCTCGCGCTCCATGGCCGGCGGGAAATATTCCT
Source organism: Amaricoccus sp. (assembly GCA_046348975.1). Lineage (GTDB taxonomy): Bacteria > Pseudomonadota > Alphaproteobacteria > Rhodobacterales > Rhodobacteraceae > Amaricoccus. The sequence continues at coordinate 235,700 of JAXMDF010000002.1, forward strand.
GGCCGGAGAAGCCCTCGTCGGTGTCGTGGTCGTAGACATAGCCGCGGCCGTAGCCCTCGGACTTCATCAGCCGGGTGGGCGCGTTCAGGATATGCTTGGGCGGCATCAGCGAGCCGGTCTTCTCGGCCGAGGCCATGGCGGCGGCGAAGGCGGTGTAGGCGGCGTTGGATTTGGGCGCCAGCGCCAGGTAGACGACGGCCTCGGCCAGCGCGAGCTCGCCCTCGGGGGAGCCGAGGCGCTCGTAGGTCGCCCAGGCGTCGAGGCAGAGGCGCAGGGCGGCGGGGTCGGCGAGGCCGATGTCCTCGACCGCCATGCGGGTGATGCGGCGGGCGAGGTAGCGGGGGTCCTCGCCGCCCTTCAGCATGCGCGCGAGCCAGTAGAGGCTGGCGTCGGGGTCGGAGCCGCGGACGGATTTGTGCAGGGCGGAGATCAGGTTGTAGTGGCCGTCGCCCGACTTGTCGAAGATGGCGGCGCGGCGGGTGAGCCGCTCGGCGAGCTCGGTTTCGTCCATCGGCGGGCCGCGGTGGGCGGCGACCTGCTCGACGAGGTTGAGGAGGGTGCGGCCGTCGCCGTCGGCCATGCCGAGGAGGGTGGCGCGGGCGGCGGGGGTCAGGGCGAGGGAGTGGCCGAGCTCGGCCTCGGCGCGAAGGGCGATGCGGCCGAGGGCGTCGTCGTCGAGGCGGTTCAGGGTCAGGACCTGGGCGCGCGACAGCAGGGCGGCGTTGAGCTCGAAGGACGGGTTCTCGGTGGTGGCGCCGACCAGCACGATGGTGCCGTCCTCCATCAGCGGCAGGAAGGCGTCCTGCTGGGCGCGGTTGAAGCGGTGGATCTCGTCGACGAAGAGGAGCGTGCCGCGGCCGTTCTGGCGGCGGAGGCGGGCGGATTCGAAGATCTTCTTCAGGTCGGCGACGCCGGTGAAGATGGCGCTGATCTGGACGAAGGCGTGGTCGGTGGCGTCGGCGAGGAGGCGCGCGATGGTGGTCTTGCCGGAGCCGGGCGGGCCCCAGAGGACGATGGAGCCGAGGGTGCCCTCGGCGAGCATGCGGCCGAGCGGGCCGCCGGGGCCGAGGAGGTGCGCCTGGCCGACGACCTCGTCGAGGTGGCCCGGACGCAGGCGGTCGGCGAGCGGCCGCGGCGCTTCCGCGCGGGCGGGCGGGCGGCGTTCGTCGGGACGGGGGTCGAAGAGGTCGGCCATCGCGCCGTGATCTAGCGCGTCGCGTCGGTGGCCGCCAGACGGGGGCTCGGCGTCGGCCGCGGTCGGGGGCGTTGCACCTCCCGACGGTGCCGCAGCGCTCTTTCCCTCAGGGCGATCGAAAATGGGCGGCTGGCCGAGCCAGCCGCCCCAGTCGGTCAGGGAGGAAGCAACCGGGACGCACGGTTGCGGCGGAACCCGGGTGCCTCAGCGGCACTGGGCAATGGTATAGTCGCCGACGCGGGCGAGCAGGGTGTCGAGCGGGGTCATGACCGGCCCGAAGCCCGGGCGGTAGTGGTCGGCGTAGAACTGCGGCAGCGGGTAGCGCCCGTCGGCGATCGGGTCGGACATGCGCTCGAGGCTCTCCTCGATCATCTCCTTGACGGGCAGGCGCAGGACCAGGTGGTCGAGGGTGCTCTGCACGAACTCGATGGTCTCGATGCGGTCGGGGACGACGGCGATGCCGTCGAGCTGCTCCTTGAGCTCGCCGACGTCGCGCGGCCGGCTGGCCGGCTCGGTCGCCCACTGGGCGACCATCCGGCCCATCTCGATGTAGTCGGCGACCTCGATCCGCGGGATGAGCGGCTTGGCGACGTTCTGGAAGTCGAGCATGGGATTACCTCCGGACAGCGGGTGGGGCGCGCCGGACGCGGCCTGGTCCGACGGGTGCAGGCGGGCGCCTTCGGCAAAGCGGTAGCGCCGCTGCAGAAAGCGGATCATGTCGGCCATCGAGGCCGGCGGGCCGTCCCGGAACACCGCGGCGCTGGCGGCCCGGAGCTCGGGATCGGTGTCTTCGGCGGGCAGCGCGGCGGCGATGGTCTCGCCCATGATGACCGAGCCGAGCGCGCCGAGCGATCGGCCGGCGGTGTCGGCCTCGGCCTCCAGCATCAGGAAGAGCGTCAGCGGCGGGTCGGAGGCGATTCGGCATGCCTCGGCCGGCTCGATCCCGGTGTCGGCGAGCCAGTCGGACACGGCCCGGATCCAGGTGGCCTCTTCCTGCGCGAAGCAGCCGTCGAAGAGCCGCGGCTCGGCCTCGGTGGCGCGCGCGATCAGCGAGCGCACCGACCGGATGCCGGCGCGGGTGCAGGCGACGAGGTCGCGCAGCACCAGCGGGTCGGCCGATCCGTCGGTCGCCGCCCCGAGCCCGGTCGCGAACGGGCGCGCCACGTGCGGCCCGAGCGCCCGGGTCCGCTGCGGGACGGACGCGCCGATGGCGAAGAAGTTGGCGAAGTCGACCAGCCAGTCCTCGGTCAGCGGCATGTCGTGCGGCCGGCCGGTCGAGGTCTGCCGGATCAGGTCGCGCAGCCCGGTCACCGGCATCTGGTCGTTGAGCGCGTAGATCTCGCGCACGAGCCCGTGGCCGAGCCGGCCGACGCCGGCCATGAACTCGCGCGGGGTGCCGAAGATCGGCGCCCCCGCGAGCGGGCGCGGGCGTCCGGTCGCATAGCGCTGGCGGAACCGCGGCATCAGCCAGTTGCCGAGCAGGTCGTGGCGGATGACCTCGCGGTAGATGCCGCGGTTGACCCGGCAGGCCAGGTCGAAGGCGAGGTCGTGGTTGCGGGTCTCGGCAAGCCGGCCGGCGATGGCGTTGTGCATCAGCGCCCAGAGCACCTGCATCTGGCCGAGGAGCAGGTTCGAGTCGGAGAAGGAGTTGGGCACCAGGACTTCGCTGCGCGTCTCGGCGGGCCGGGCGTCGAGGTTCGGGCAGGAGGTCCGCGGCAGGTCGCGGGCGGCCCCCCAGGCGGGCGAGGTCGCCGTCGGGCGGGTGCGGCCGACCCGCAGCAGGTGGCGCCCGGCGCCCGGCCCGCTCGGGACCTGGTAGGCATAGGCGTCGTGCTTCGGCCCGTCGCCGTAGATGAGGCCCAGGTCGAGCAGGCTGCCGGCGGGCCCGGCGTCGCGGGTCGGGAAGTCGAGGTCGTGGGCGACGAACTGGGCGAGGTAGGTCGCCCCGGCCGGAATGTCCGACTGCGCGCCCGGCCGGCGGGTGTCGCCGATCTTCCTTGCGATCTTGGCGAGCATTTCGCGCCCACCGGTCGATTCGGGGTCCACCGCCGCGAACAGCTCTCCGGGGCGGGGCGCTCCGAAGAGATTGCGCGCCGGGGCGGCTTCGAGGGTCTGCGGCATCGTTCTGCCTATGGTGCGTCCGTCGTGGGGCCGATTAACCATTTCGCGCGTGACTTGAACGTGACTCGATTCGTGCGCGCGGATCCGCCAGCGTGAAATGTTTGTTAAAACTGTCGCGATTGGACGGCACTCGCGGAGGCAGCACTCCCGGTGCGGCATTGCTTTCCGATCAAGTGCTCGTCATATGGTCGCACCGCGTCGGTCTGAACGGGTTCCGGGAGGTAGGGAATGGGAATTCGCCAGCTCGCCAGCGACCTGCAACTGTCGATAGGCACGGTGTCGCGGGCGCTGAACGACCGGCCTGACGTCAACCCGGAGACGCGGGCGCGGGTCAAGGCGGCGGCGGCGCGCGCCGGCTACGTGCCCGACCAGTCGGGGCGGAGCCTGCGCAGCGGCCGGACCGGCATGATCGCGGCGGTCATTCCGACGCGCGGCTTCGCGCCCAGCAGCGACTCGGGGCTGTTCACCGTGCTCGAGGGGGTGCGGCGCTCGCTGCGGTCGCATGCGCTCGACCTGATCGTGCTGTTCCGCGGCCCGGACGAGGATCCGCTGGAGAACCTGCAGCGGATCGTGCAGCGCCGGATCGCCGACGCGGTGATCATCAGCAGCACGGTGTGCATGGATCCGCGCATCGCCTACCTGAAGGCGACCGGCGTCGACTACGTGGCCTTCGGGCGCAGCGCCGGGCTCGACGATTATCCGTTCGTGGACTTCGACTTCGAGGCGATGGCCGCGGAGGCGTTCCGCATCTTCCTCGCCGACGGGCATCGGCGCATGGCGCTCGCCACCAGCGAAGAGCCGCTGAACTACGAGTTGATCGCCTACGAGACCTTCCGCGCCGAAGCCGAGCGGTCGGGCCTCGGGCCGCACGCGGTCCGGATGCTGCCGATGCTCCAGGGCCGGATGACCGACGCGGCGCGGGCGCTGTTCACGGCCGGCTCGCGCCCGCCGACCGCCGTGCTCGCCACCCACGAGGGCATCGCCGCGGCGCTCTACGGCGACTTCGCCGACCTCGGGCTTGCCGTGGGCAGCGACGTCTCGGTCGTCTGCACCTTCCCGGTGCTCGACGGGCGCGCGCTGGCCCCGGGGCTGTCGCATTTCGACGCCGACCTCGAGGCCGTCGGGGTGGCGATCGGCGACCGGCTGGTCGCGCGCATCGTCGAGTCGGCCGATCCCGGCGCGGTCGAGTCGCTGCTCGTGCCGCTGCGGTTCGCGGCGCGGGCCAGCCACGGCCGCGCGCCGCTGCCGGTCACGGCGTGACCCAGGCGCCGTTGCGCGCCGACGACTTCACGCAGGCCTCGACGAAGGCGACCCCGGCGACGCCGTCCGCGATCGTCGGATAGACGATCTCGGCCGGCACCGGCTTGCCCTCGCGCTTGGCCCGGATGGCGCGGGCGGCCTCGGCGTAGATGTTGGCGAAGCCTTCGAGGTAGCCCTCGGGGTGGCCGCCCGGGACGCGCGTCACGCGCGCCGCCTCGGGGCCGGCGCCGGCGCCGCCGCGGGTGATCAGGCGCTTCGGCTCGCCGAGGGGCGTATACCAGAGGTAGTTCGGGTCCTCCTGCGACCATTCGAGGCCGCCCTTCTCGCCGTAGACGCGCAGGCGCAGGCCGTTCTCCTTGCCGGTCGCGACCTGGCTGCACCAGAGCATGCCGCGCGCACCGCCCTCGAAGCGCAGGAGCACGTGGCCGTTGTCGTCGAGGCGGCGGCCGGGGACGAAGGACTGGAGGTCTGCGGCGAGCGACTCGAGCTTCAGGCCGGTGACGAAGCTCGCGAGGTTGTAGGCGTGCGTGCCGATGTCGCCGGTGGAGCCGCCGGCGCCGGAGCGGGCCGGATCGGTGCGCCAGCCGGCCTGCTTCGAGCCGGTCTCCTCGACTGGCGTGGCGAGCCAGTCCTGGGCGTATTCGGCCTGCACCACGCGGACCTTGCCGATGGTGCCGTCGGCGACCATGGCGCGGGCCTGCCGGATCATCGGATAGCCGGTGTAGTTGTGGGTCAGGATGAAGAGCGCGTCGGACTCGGCGGCGGCCTTCTGCAGCCGCTTGGCCTCGGCGAGGGTCGCGGTCAGCGGCTTGTCGCAGATGACGTGGATGCCGCGCTTGAGGAATTCGCGCGCGGCGGGGGCGTGCATGTGATTGGGGGTCACGATCGCGACGGCCTCGATGCCGTTCTTCCGCCGGGCCTCGCGCTTGGCCATCGTCGCGAAATCGTCGTAGGTGCGGTCCGGTGCCAGGCCGAGCGCGGCGCCGGACGCGCGCGACTTCTCGGGCGTCGACGACAGCGCGCCGGCGACGAGCTCGTATTCGTCGTCGATGCGGGCCGCGATGCGGTGGACCCCGCCGATGAAGGCGTCCTTGCCGCCGCCGACCATTCCGAGCCGGATGCGGGCGGGCTTGTCGTCGCTCATTGTCCTTCCTCCCCTCAGTCCTTCCAGCCGTCGCGGATGACCCGCGCACCGGCCTCGATCACCTCGGATTCGCTGTCGTACATCACCCGCCAGATCCGGGTCGCGGCCGCGAGGTCTGGCATGGCGTGGCCGAAGGCCTCGATGGTGAACCAGCCGTCGTAGCCGGCGCGCTTCGCGGCCTGGATCGCGGCGCGGAAGTCGATGTGGCCGCGCCCGGGCGTGCCGCGGTCGTTCTCGGAGATGTGGATGTAGTTGATCGCGCCGATCACCTCGCCGATCACGCCCGCCGGGTCGCGCTCCTCGATGTTGGCGTGGAAGGTGTCGTAGAGATAGCCGAAGTTCGGCCGGTCCACGCGCGCGACGTGCGCCGCCGCCTGCGCCGCGCTGTTCAGCACGTAGCATTCGAAGCGGTTCAGGGGCTCCAGCGACAGCTGCAGCCCGGGGTTCCGGTCGGCCATCGCCTGGTGCGCCTCGACGAGGCGCGCGAGCTCGTCCTCGGTGGGGCGGGTGCCGCTGAAGACGCCGAGCGGCTGGTGGAAGGGGCCCGCCAGCGTGCCGGCGCCGAGGGCGGTGGCGCAGTCGGCGAGCCAGTCGAGGTGCGCGGTGCCGGCGCGGCGCTCGGCCGGGTCGGCCGAGATCGGGTTGCCGCCGGCCATGACGCCGATGCCGACGCGCTCGAGCCCCGCGTCGGCGATCCGTTCGCCGAGCCAGCGGTAGTGCTCGGGGTCGCCTTCGAACATCGGCACCTCGACGCCGTCGTAGCCGGCGGCCTTGATCGCATCGAGGTGCTTCAGGTGGTCTCCGGTGACATGCGTCGTCCAGAGCAGGAAGCCGAAACCCGCCTTCATCGGGGTATCCCGTCGATCAGAATACCGTACTTAAAGCGATTGCCGCCATTCTTGGCATTGTCAAAGTAGGCGTAGCACTCCCGATGCGTAAGCAAGAAATCAGCGGCTTCCTCGATCTTCGAGAAGTATGCGCCATCGCTCGCTAAGTTAGAATCGCGGGTTTGGCACCGATAGCCAGATTTTCCCGACCGAGTTGAAGGATACCAGTGTAGGTCGCGTTCGATACCCTTTTCATCCAGTACGTGTATGCGCATCGCTCAGCCGAGGCCGAGGATACGCTTGTTCGCTGCGGCGTCGGTGCCGCCGGCGGCGAAGTCGTCGAAGGCCCTCTCGGTGACGCGGATGATGTGGTGCCTGACGAACTCCGCGCCCTCGCGGGCGCCGTCCTCGGGATGCTTGAGCGCGCATTCCCACTCGACGACGGCCCAGCCGTCGAAGCCGTAGGCGGTGAGCTTGGAGAAGACCGCGCCGAAGTCGACCTGGCCGTCGCCGGGCGAGCGGAAGCGGCCGGCGCGGTCGACCCAGCTGGCGTAGCCCGAGTAGACGCCCTGGCGGCCGGTCGGGTTCAGCTCCGCGTCCTTGACGTGGAACATGCGGATGCGGTCGTGGTAGATGTCGATGTTGTCGAGGTAGTCGAGCCCCTGCAGCACGTAGTGCGACGGGTCGTAGAGCATGTTGGCGCGCTTGTGCCCCTTCACGTTGTCGAGGAAGCGCTCGTAGGTGGTGCCGTCGAAGAGATCCTCGCCCGGGTGGATCTCGTAGCAGACGTCGACGCCGTTCTCGTCGGCGAAGTCGAGGATCGGGGTCCAGCGGCGGGCGAGCTCGGCGAAGGCGTCCTCGATCAGCCCGGCCGGGCGCTGCGGCCAGGGGTAGCAGAAGGGCCAGGCGAGGGCGCCGGAGAAGGTCGCCATCGCGCCGATCCCCATGCGCCGGGAGGCCTGCAGCGCCATGCGCACCTGCTCGACCGCCCACTGCTGCCGCGCCTTGGGGTTGCCGCGCACCTCGGGGGCCGCGAAGCCGTCGAACATCTCGTCGTAGGCCGGATGCACGGCGACGAGCTGGCCCTGGAGGTGGGTCGAGAGCTCGGTGACCTCGACGCCGTTGGCCCTGGCAGTGCCCTTGATCTCGTCGCAATAGTCCTGGGAGGCGGCGGCCTGCTTCAGGTCGAAGAGCTGGCCGGCCCAGCTCGGGATCTGCACGCCGACGTAGCCGCAGTCGGCGGCCCACCTGGTGATCGCGTCCCAGGAGTTGAACGGGGCGGTGTCGCCGGCGAACTGGCCGAGGAAGAGCGCGGGGCCCTTGAGGGTCTTCATGAATCGTTTTCCTCCCTGTTTGCCCAAGGTTTTCGACCAGGAACGGCCCCGGCGCAAGCGCCGCCTGCCCGGGCGGACGGCTGCAAATGGCCGATGACAAAGCACAACCTCCGCGGTAGAGTTATGGAAAAAACAGGCAAGGCTATCGGGAGTACAGTGAGTGCGGGTTTCTCTCGTAATTCTTGGCGCGTGCCTGCTGACCGCCTGCGGCGGCGGCAGTCCCGAGCCGCAGGTGAGCCGGTCCAGCGCGCTGACGCCGGCGAGCTTTTCGACCACCGTGCCGCGGTTCGGCGACCTCGATCCGCACGAGTGGGACGGGGTGGTGCCCTGGCAGTACCAGGTGCACGGGGTCGACGTATCCAAGTACCAGGGCGACATCGACTGGGCGCGGGTGCGCAATTCGGGCGTGTCGTTCGCCTACATCAAGGCGACCGAGGGCGGGGACCATGCCGACGAGCGGTTCCTCGACAACTGGGAGGGCGCGCATGCGGCCGGGGTCGCGCGCGGGGCGTACCATTACTACTACTTCTGCCGCACGCCGGCGGAGCAGGCGGCCTGGTTCATCGACCACGTGCCGCGCGACCCGGGGGCGCTGCCGCCGGTGCTGGACCTCGAATGGACGCACAAGTCGCGGACCTGCACGCTGCGGCCCGATCCCGCGGCGGTGCGCAAGTCGGCGCAGGTCTTCCTGCAGAAGCTGCAGGGGCGCTACGGCAAGCGGCCGGTGGTCTATACCACGGTCGACTTCTACCGCGACAACGAGCTCTGGCGGCTCGACGGCTATCCGTTCTGGCTGCGCTCGGTCGCCGGGCACCCGTCGGAGGTCTACCCAGGGCAGCGCTGGCAGTTCTGGCAGTACACCGGGACCGGCGTCGTCGACGGCATCGCCGGGCCGACCGACCTCAACGCCTTCTCGGGGTCGTTCCTGCAGATGGCGAGCTGGGCGCAGGCGGGATGATCAGGAGATCATGACCGCGATCAGCACGACGAGGATCACCCCCACCACGGCCCAGGCGCCGATGCGGAAATGGCGCATGAAGTCCTTGTTCTGAGCCATCGGGTTCCTGCTGGCCGGAGGTAGGGGGCGGTCCGCAGCGGGACCGCCTCGTGTACGTCAGTGGTTGTCGCGCGGCAGGCCCTTGGTCTGGGCGATGCGCTGGTACTTGACCGCCGGTTCCAGCACGGCGCCGGTCTCGAGCTCGCCGACGAGGCTGCGCTGGATCTCCTGCCAGGGGGTCTGGCTCATCGGGTAGTGGTAGCCGCCCTCGCTCTCGAGCTTCTCGCGGCGCTTGAGCAGCGTCGCGTCGTCGACCAGCACGTCGAGGCGGCCGGCGTCGAGGTCGAGGACGACGCGGTCGCCGGTCTCGATCAGCGCGAGCGGGCCGCCGGAGGCGGCCTCGGGCGAGGCGTTGAGGATCGAGGGCGAGCCGGAGGTGCCGGACTGGCGGCCGTCGCCGATGCAGACCAGGGACGTCACCCCCTTCTTCAGGAGGTAGTCGGGGGCGCGCATGTTCACCACCTCGGCGGCGCCCGGGTAGCCCTTGGGGCCGGCGCCGCGCATGAAGAGGAGGGTGCTTTCGTCGATCGCGAGGCTCGGGTCGTCGATCCGGTGGTGGTAGTCCTCGGGGCCGTCGAAGACGACGGCGCGGCCCTCGAAGCGGTTCGGATGCTCGGGGTTCGAGAGGTAGCGGTCGCGGAACTCGGGGCTGATGACGCTCATCTTCATCACCGCGGAGTGGAAGATGTTGCCGGTGAGGACGCGGAAGCCGGCGTGGGCCTTGAGCGGGTTGTCGTAGGGGCGGATGACGTTCTCGTCGGTGATCACGGCGCCACGGTAGCATTCGCCGACGGTCTTGCCGCTGACCGTCATCACGCCCTCGTCGATCAGACCCTTGTCGATCAGCTGGCCGAAGACGGCGGGGACGCCGCCGGCGTGGTAATAATCCTCGCCGAGGTATTCGCCGGCGGGCTGCAGGTTCACGAGGAGCGGGATTTCCTCGCCGTACTTCTGCCAGTCCTCGATCGCGAGCTCGACGCCGAGGTGGCGGGCGATGGCGTTGAGGTGGATGGGCGCGTTCGACGAGCCGCCGATCGCGGAGTTGACGCGGATCGCGTTGATGAAGGCGCCGCGGGTCATGATGTCGGAGGGGCGCAGGTCCTCGTGGACCAGCTCGACGGCGCGCTTGCCGACGCGCCAGGCCATCTCGGCGCGGTCGCGATAGGGGGCCGGAATCGCGGCGGAGCCGGGGAGCTGCATGCCGAGGGCCTCGGCGAGCGAGTTCATCGTCGTCGCCGTCCCCATGGTGTTGCAGTAGCCGGTCGAGGGGGCGGAGGAGGCGACGAGGTCGATCATGCCCTCGTAGTCGAGCTCGCCCTTGGCCATCATCTCGCGGGCGGTCCACATGATCGTGCCCGAGCCGGTGCGGCGGCCGCGGAACCAGCCGTTCAGCATCGGGCCGACCGAGAAGGCGATCGCCGGGAGGTTGACGGTGGCGGCGGCCATCAGGAGCGCGGGGGTGGTCTTGTCGCAGCCGATCGTGAGGACGACGCCGTCGAGGGGGTAGCCGTAGAGCACCTCGACCAGCGCGAGGTAGGTGAGGTTGCGGTCGAGGCCGGCGGTCGGGCGCTTGCCGGTCTCCTGGATCGGGTGGCAGGGGAATTCGAGCGCGATGCCGCCGGCGTCGCGGATGCCCTCGCGGATGCGCTTGGCGAGCTCGATGTGGTGGCGGTTGCAGGGCGAGAGGTCGGAGCCGGTCTGCGCGATGCCGATGATCGGCTTGCCCGACATCAGCTCCTCGCGGCTGATGCCGAAGTTCAGGTAGCGCTCGAGGTAGAGGGCGGTCATGTCCGGGTTGGACGGATTGTCGAACCAGGCGCGCGAGCGCAGGGTCTTGGCGGGCGTGTCGGTCACGGGCTGGCTCCTCCCACGGGCTTTGTCCCCGGTATGGAGCCGCCGCGGGGGCGTTGGCAAGCCGGCTGACGGGCACGCCGGGCGGGCGGGCGGTTCGGTCTGGCGCCCCGCTCGCAGGCATGGTCGAGGCGGACGCACCCCGATCTGGACCGTACCACGGGCTGGCTCGCGGCCGAGGTGGGCGCGTCGGCAACGCAAACGGGCGGAAGGCGCGGAAGGGCCTCGTCCGACACGATTGTCCGGGGGTGCCCGGGGTCGGGCATGTTGATCAAGCCATTGATATATAATGATTCATGCTCCGGGCGTCAAGCGGATTTTAACGGTTGTCCGGGGTCGTAGGTCGTATCCCTGGCAGTGGTGCGGCTTCCGCCTGGAGAGGGGCGGGAGGGGGCCCGCGGCGCTTTGGCGCCGTCGCCCGCATGCGCGGGCCTCTGGGCCGAAGGCCCGGGCGCTGCCTCCCTTGCTCTTCGTTCCCCGGCGGATCCCGGGGCGGCCCGAGGGGGGCGTCTCGCCGCCCCCCCTCGACCCCCCAGGCACTACCCGATAGGAGAAGGGGGAGGCGGGTCGGCCGCCGGGGCTCGGGGCCCGGCGGGGAGGGGCAGCGGACGGCGGACGCGCCCGCGCGGCGATTGCGGCGGAGGCGTTCCGCATGACGGCCGGCATCCGATCGACCGGTCCCATAGCCATCCACCCGCGTTGGCGCCCTGCCCGGCATCTGCACCACGCCCGGGGGACACGACCGGGTCGTATCACGCGCCGCTCCCCCTGCTGCCCTCAAGCGGCGCGGGCGATCTCCCCGATGCGGGCGAGGTCGTCGCGGAAGGCGTCGTAGGCGCGCGCCTTCTCGACCTCGTCGGGCAGGCGGAGCAGGTAGGAGGGATGGACGGTGATGTAGCCCTTGCGGTTGTCGAACGTCGTCGGGCCGCGGTTGGCGGTGATCGGCAGCGGCTTGCCGGCGAGCGCGAGGACGGCGGTTGCGCCGAGGGCGACGACGAGGCGCGGAGCGACGAAGTCGAGCTCCTGCTTCAGCCACCAGCGGTAGTGCGAGACCTCGCCGGCGGTCGGCTTCTGGTGCAGGCGGCGCTTGCCGCGCGGCACGTACTTGAAGTGCTTGACGGCGTTGGTGACGTAGGTCTTCGAGCGGTCGATGCCGGCCTCGGCGAGGGCACGGTCGAGGAGCTGGCCGGCCGGGCCGACGAAGGGACGCCCCTGCAGGTCCTCCTGGTCGCCGGGCTGCTCGCCGACGAAGGCGATGGCGGCGCCGATCGGGCCTTCGCCGAGGACGGCGCGGGCGCCGCCCTCGACCATCGGCGGCGCGGCGGCGATGATGCGGTTGAGCTCGTCGAGCGAGCGGGGCTCGGCCTCGAGGGCGGCGACGGCGCGGGCGGGGGTGCGCTGCTGCGGCATGGCGGGCACGTTCTCCATGCGTTCGACCCACACGCAATGCGAGCCGCGCCCGGGAGTTCCGTCCTCAGTCGAGCATGTGGATGCGCGCGGGGTCCGGGCCGCGAACCCGTTCGAGGATTTCGAAGGCGATCACGCGGGCGGGGTTGAACCACCAGGCCAGCGCCTCGCGGCCGATCCAGCGCAGCTGCTCGGGCAGCGGCTCGTCGCCGAAAGGGGTGGCGGCGGCGAGGCGGATCTGGCGGTAGCCGGCCCAGCGGAAGCTGGCCCAGGCGCGGGCGAGGTGGAAGCCGTCGCTGACGAGCATCACGGGCCCGTCGGCGAGGGGACCGAGCACGGGCCGGGAGAGGAGCGCGTTCTGCAGCGTCGAGCGCGAGTCGGTCTCGACGGCGGTGACCGCGGCCGGCATACCGAGCGCCACCGCGAGCGCACGCATCTGCTCGCCGGCGGGCACCTGCCCCTCCGCGGCACCGCCGCCGGTGAAGAGCACGCGCGGCGCGGCGCCGGCGTTGAAGAGCGCGACGGCGGCCTCGACGCGGGCGCGGGTCTGCCCGCCGAGGGTGTTGTCGCTCGTCATGGCGCCGCCGAGCACGATCAGCGCGCCGGCGGTCTGCGTCGGCGGGCGGAACGCGAACCAGACGGCGCTGGCGACGACCGCGGCGGCGGTCAGCAGGTAGAGGAGCAGCAGGTTGGCGGCGAGGCGGACGATGAGGCGCATGCGGCAGCGTCGCACGACGGCCGCGGACGGGGCAATGGCCCGGTCGCGCAGCGATCAGGCGGGCGGCGCCGCGGCGGAGCCCGTCCTGCGGGATGTGCTCGCAGGCGCGTCAGACGGGAAGGTCGAGGGCGGAGCGCAGGCGGCCCTCGCCGCGGCGGTAGAGGATGCCGTCGGCGGCGTGGGCGCGGAGGTCGGGGCCGGCGCGGAAGCCCTCGACGACGCGGTTGAAGGAGATGGTGCCGCAGCCGGGCACCAAGGCACTCGGGCTTGCCCTTGGGGCAGGTCCCGGAGTGGCAGAGGCGGCCGAGGCAGCGGTCGGTGCCGGGCTCGATCAGGAAGACGTCGACCTCGTGGCTGGCGACGCGTCCGCCGTTCAGGGCCAGGTCGCGGGCGCGGCGGAACTCGCCCAGCCGGTCCAGCGCGTCGATCCAGACGGCCAGGTCGAGATCCCTGCATTCGCGCCAGACCGCGATCCGCGCGCGCCGGAACGCATGGAAGCGCGGGACCTCCTTCCAGAGCGGGCGGGCGACCGACCCGATGACGGCGACCGCCTGCACTTCCTCGAAGGCCGCGAGGGTGTCGGCGACCACGTCGGCGGCGGCACGGAGTTGCGCCGGCGCTGCAGCATCGGGGCATCCTGCTCGGCGATCTGGGCGCGGCGCATCAGCCGAGGCGCTTCATGAAGTTGCGCTTGCGCCCGTGGCGCGCGCGGATCGCCGCGACGTGCCCGGCCTGCTCGGAGGCCGGGCGGAGGGGCGCCATGCGGGCGAGGAGTTCCGCCGCCTCGGCATAGTTGCCGTCGCCGCCCATTGCGGCCAGCCGCTCGATCCGGTCGGTGTAGACCGCGATCGCCTCGCGCGGGTGCGAGGCCTCGCTGGCGCGGGCGAGGCGGTCGAGCTGCCCGACCGCCTTGTGGGCCCGGGCGATCGCCCAGGCGCGGTCGAAGGCGCCCTCGTCGGTCAGGAGCTCGACCATCAGGCCGGCCGTCGCGGGGAGCTTCGCTTCGAGCGCGCCGATCGCACGGTCGCGGGCCGGCCCGCCCCCGGCGGCGAGGCGGCGGTAGAGCTCGGCGGTGGGCCGCCTGTCGAAGGCGCGCCAGAGGTGCGCGCCGGCCTCGGGCGCGCGGCCCGCGGCAATGAGGAGTTCGGCGGCGAGGTCCACGAGGCGCTGGTCCGGCGGATGATCCTCGAAGACGAAGAGGCCTTCCTCGGCGCGCGCCAGCGCCTCCTCCGGGCGGCCGGACTCCCGGCAGAAGGCGGCGAGACGGACGTAGTCCCAGGGGCTCGAGAGGTTCTTGGCGCGCAGCGCGATGCGGGCGTCGAGGTCGCCCGCATCCTCCGCGTGGCCGTCGAGCAAGGCGAAGAGGGCGTACTCGCCGTGCACGATGTCGATGGCGAGGCGCCCCCGCGGCGCAGGGCCGCGCGCCGGGATCGCCTCCCAGGCCGCCTGCGCGAGACGGCGGTATTCGGCGGCGCCGGCGGGGCCGAGGACGTCCGCATAGGTGTGCGCCGCGCCGTAGAAGGCATCGTGGCTGCCGCCGACCTCGCGCGCGAAGAGGTCGCGGGCGAGCGCCAGCGGATCCGGGCGGAGGCGGGTGCAGGCGGCGAGGTGCAGCTCGGCCGCGCGAAGGATCAGGCCGCCGGCGTCGCCGCCGGAATCGTCGACCATGACGACCGCGCTCCCGATGCGATCGAGGGCGTGCTCGGCGAGGGCGAAGGCGTCGGCGGGGCCGGCGGCGGCGACGAACTCCCCGACCGCGGCGAGCAGTTCCTCGAGGTGCCGCGTCCAGGCGTGGACCTCGCGGTATCCCGGCAGGCGATCCTCGCGGGTGGCGGCGTCGAGCTCGCGGCGGAGCGCGGCCGCGGCCGGCGCCGGGTCACGGCCGGCGACGGCGGCCGCGACCGACAGCCGGCGCATGAGCGCGGGGTCGGCCACGGCCTGTTCCAGGACGAGGGCGACCAGCGCGTCGTGCGGCAGCGCGGCCAGGTGGGCGCGGACGGCGGCCATCGGGTCCGCGGCGCCGGCTGCCTCGGCGGCGTTCGCGGCGAGGGCGGTGGCGACCATGTGCTTGCAGAAGCCGCTGTCCTCGAAGGCATGGCAGGTGCAGCTTCCACCGAACCGCCCGCCGCGGCCCGTCAGGCGGACGCTGTAGTCCTCGCCGCCGCTGACGATCGCCGTGACGGTGGCGCGGTCGTGGCCGAGCAGGCGGACGGCGCCGTCGCGGAAGTAGGCCGCGCCGCGGGCGAAGGCGCGCTCGCCGGCCGCGTCGCGCAGGCGCTCGGGCTCGAAGCGAGCACCCGCGCGCTTCATAGCACCGGGCGCAGGACCGGCTCGGTGCGGACGAAGTCGACCGCCTCCTCCAGCGTCAGGCCGTCGCGCAGCGGCCACCAGCGGCCGGTGTGGCGCATCCACTGCACGCCGAAGCGGTCGTTGAAATGGTCGATCCGCGCGTAGGGCGCGTCGAACTCCTCGCCTTCGTTCTCGGGGAAGCCCGAGCGGTAGCGGACGATGAAGCTGTAGCTCTCGCCGCGCCAGCGGCCGCGGATGTCGACCGGGTAGTTGAACGCGGTCGGGCGGATCTCGGGCAGGAACCGCGCCCTGGTCTCGACCACGAGCGCCTCGCAGGCCGCGGTGATCTCGGCCTTGCGGGCCGGGGTCAGCGCCTTGGCCCAGACATAGCCGGGGCGGGGCATCAGCAGGGCTTCCGGCTCATCATTCCTGTTCGATCGCAGGGAGGCCACGGGGTGATCCTCACTACAGCATGGCTAGGCGGTTGTCCTAACCCGAATACCGTCGGGGCATTCAATTCGGTGCATCGGGCGCTGAAGGTCCGTGCGGCGCAGCATAACCGAAGCGCGGAAGCGGAGATGCGGGCCATTCTCGAGGCCGCCGTGCGTCCGGAGGGCCGGCTGCGGCTCGGCACCGCCCTCGCGGACATGAGCCGGACGATCGGCCTGACCAATGCCGACGTCGAAGGCCTTCAACGCGGACGCGGCGCCCGGCGTGCCGAGCCGATTCCTTCGAGTGATCCTTCTCGACACCAGCGTCGTGCCCGAGGCGATGAAGCCCGAACCACATCCACCGGTCCGCGACTGGCTCGACGCCCAGGCGGCCGAGACGTTGTTTCTCTCCAGCATCACCATCGCCGGGCTGTCGTTCGGCATCGGCGCCTTACCCGACGGCAGGCGCAAGGAAAAGCTGGCGGCCGTCCTCGACGGCGTGCTGGACCTGTTCGCCGACCGCATCCTGCCCTTCGATACCTCGGCCGCGCGCCGCTATCCCGATCTCGCCGTCGAGGCTCGCGGGACTGGAAAGGGCTTTCCCACGCCCACGGCTATATCGCCGCGATCGCCGCCGCCCACGGCTTTACCGTGGCGTCCCGCGACACCAGTGCGTTCGATGCCGCCGGCCTGACGGTCATCGATCCCTGGGCCTTGGATGGTTGACCTTCAGACTGCGAAGCCGGACGCGAAAGGCGCGATCTGGCCTGGTCCGGCGTACCTCTGTCTGACGCGAGTTCGAAAGAGGCAGGGTTCTACTCCCACTCGATGGTCAATGGGTTTGAGTTCGTGCTGTAGTTGTTGAGCCTTCCGCCCGCATTCCACGGCCATGCCAACCATAGTACCATCAGGGTGTCGTCGGTCAGGCCGGAAAGGTACCTCGGAGCATCGAGGACGGCGGCGACGGCGGACTTCTTGCCGGAGGTAATGAGACAGTTCAGAGTGGCGGGCCAAGATGGCTCGAGGGCGGACGGCAAACAATCTGTTAGCGCCTTTGCTTCACGAAGCTCACCGCCGTGACGCTCATCACTTGTCAGCGGAACGCCGTGACTCGCCGGCGCCATTCGGCGAGGACGTTCCGGAGCGTCGTCTCGAACGGAATGCGGGCTTCCCATCCGAGAACCGCGGCGGCGCGGCCGGGATCGCCGGATGCGACCGGCACGTCGCTCGGCCTCATGCGTGCCGGATCCTCCTCGACCCGGATCCTTGCCCGACTCATGGCAAGAAGGGCGCCGAGCACGGAGTCGATCCGCCGGGCGGTGCCGGTCGCTATGTTCAGAACCGTGCCCGGGGGCACCGAATTGCCGTTTCGCAACGCCAGGGCATAGGCGTCGCATACGTCCCGCACATCGACGAAGTCACGGGCCGCACCGAGGTTGCCTACATGGAGGACCGGCTCCGCGAGCCCGGCCTCGATTCGAGCGATCTGTGCCGCGAAGGCGGGGATGACGAAGTCCTCGGTCTGACCCGGGCCGCTGTGATTGAAGGGACGGAGCCGCAGGCATTTCAGGCCCCGGGCGGCCGCGGCGCGAAGCGCGAGGTCGCCGGCGGCCTTCGAAGCGCCGTACTCGTCGAGCGGCTCGAGGGCAGCGTCCTCGCTCACCGGCCGCTCCGACCGAAAGCTGGCGCCGTATGCCAGGCCGGTGCCTGCGTTCACGAGGACGGTCGAGGGCAGCTCGTCCAGGATGGCGGTGGCGAGATTTCTCGCGCCGTCCAGATGCACGCGCCAGGCAAGGTCCGGTTCGCGCGCGGCCTGGGCAGGCGACGCGATGCCGGCAAGGTTGAGCACATGCGTCGGCCTCTTCTCCCGCAGCGCGCTGCGGAGAGCGCCGGGGTCAAGGACGTCGA
Source organism: Amaricoccus sp. (assembly GCA_046348975.1). Lineage (GTDB taxonomy): Bacteria > Pseudomonadota > Alphaproteobacteria > Rhodobacterales > Rhodobacteraceae > Amaricoccus. The sequence goes on from JAXMDF010000002.1 coordinate 253,242, forward strand.
GGGCCTCGATTGCGGTCCCGGGACGCGGCTGGCGCGAGGTGAGCACGATCTCGGTCCCGGCACCGCACACCCGCGCAACGGACGCACAGACGTGGGAGCCCGCGAAGCCATGCCCGCCGGTCACGAGAAGCCGCATTCTCCCCGCCTCACCGGTACTGTTCCGCGATCTGCGACAGTCGTTCGAGATCGGCGTCGACCATCTCGGCGACGACATCGGCGAGGCTGACGCGGGGCGTCCATCCAAGCCTTTCCTTCGCCTTCGCCGGATTGCCTTGCAGAACGTCGACCTCGGCCGGGCGGATAAACCTCGCGTCGGTGGTGACGTGGTCTTCCATCGACAGGCCCGCGTGGTCGAAGGCGAGTTGGCAGAAGTCGCGCACCGAGGCGGTGGTACCGGTCGCGATGACATAGTCGTCCGGCTTGTCCTGCTGAAGCATCAGCCACATCGCCTCGACATAGTCGCGGGCGTGGCCCCAGTCGCGGCGCGCGGCGAGGTTGCCGAGCACGAGTTCCTTCGCGAGCCCGAGCTTGATGCGGGCCGCTCCGTCCGTGATCTTGCGGGTGACGAACTCGATGCCCCTGAGCGGGCTTTCATGGTTGAAGAGAATGCCCGACGAGGCATGCAGCCCGAAGCTTTCGCGGTAGTTCACGGTCATCCAGTGCGCATAGAGCTTCGCCGCCGCATAGGGGGAGCGCGGATAGAAGGGCGTCTTCTCCGACTGGATCCGCTCCTGGATCAGGCCGTACATCTCGGAGGAGGACGCCTGGTAGAACCTGGACTCCGGTGCTTCCAGCCGCACCGCCTCGAGCACGTTCGCCGCGCCGATGCCGGTCACCATCCCGGTCAGGAGCGGCTGCTGCCATGAGGACTTGACGAAGGACTGCGCGGCAAGGTTGTAGACCTCGTCGGGCCTGACCTCGCGGATCACCCGGACGATGCTCGACAGGTCGGTGAGATTGCCGTCGTGCTGGACGATCTTGCCGGCGATGCCGAGCCGGCGCAGGCGCGCGTCGATGACGTCCGCCGAGGCGCTGCGCCGCAAGAGGCCGTGGACCTCGTAGCCCTTGTCGAGCAAAAGCTGCGAGAGGTAGGCCCCGTCCTGGCCGGTGACGCCGGTGATTAGTGCTCGTTTCGACATCTGACTCACCTTCGATTTTCGCTGTGCTGCCGCTCTTGTCGCGCCCGCACCCGGCGTCTGAAGGGCAGGAAGCGACGGCCCATCGCCTCGACTGGCCGAGACCGCCGCTGCCTCTTCCCGGATACGAGCGGCTCGCCAAGCCAGCGGTCTCCGAGCCGCAGCCGCGAGGCCCCGACCGGCCTTCGGCTTCCACGCGGCCTCACCGTCTCGGATCGGCCTCGCAGCCTTCGATCTGACGTTTGTCGTGAAAGACGCAAACCCTATCGAAATAGAAGTATAACTCACTCAGCCGTCGATTGTAACGCGCGCCCTCCGAGCCAGATATGGGTAGGACAATCGGCCTCGATACGCAAGAGGCTGCCCAGCCCGTCCAATGAAGTGGATTGACTCCGGAACGATGATTTGGGTTACATCTCGTTGGGCCCCTCGTCGCGACGGTCTTCAGTGTTGGCGCTGCGATTCGCGCGTCGAACAGGAGGAGGATCGAAAAGCGTCGGACGATCTAGTCGATGTGGCTTGAGCCTTGGCTTTGCGCTGATGGCAATGCTTGCCGCGAGCGGAGCGCTGGTCAGTTGCTCGCCAGCGAGCAGGCGCTGGCAGACCTCCCGTTGCTTGCGTCTGTCGTCGTGGAGGTTCGCAATTGATGACGACCGGCACACTCCTGAAGCAGGCGCCGGTCCGGCCGCCGACGATTGGCTGGCGACCGCGGACGCTGATGCGGTCGGCCTGAGCCGGCGCGGCAAAAGGCAGCCTCGATCGCGCTCCTGCCACCTTTGCGGCAATTCCCGTTCCGCGTCACTGCGCCCACTGGTCCCGGTCATCCTTTGCGGCGGCGCCGGTTCTCGGCTGTGGCCCCTGTCACGCAGGGACTTCGCCAAGCAGCACGTCTCGATCTTCGACGGGCCGTCGCTCTTCCAGCGGGCCCTTCACCGGGTCGCCGGGCCGCCGTTCGACACGCCGATCGCGATCACCGGCGCCCACAGGAGAAGTAGGGCTCCTCCGGGATCAGGTAAGTAACCGCTAAATCGCATCAATCTTCTCCTAGTCGGATTCGTCGTGGCGCTTTATTTTCGCGGCGCGTTCCAGTGGACATTTCGGGCGGCCAGACACGGATACATTGTGCCAGCAACGCCCCGACCTCGATGCAAGTCGAATCGTGACTGATTTGTTTGGCCCCGCATGTTCTGGCCGTCCATTGGCGTCGCCGGAGAATGCATCCGAGCCATGAACCTGGCAGGGCTCGGACTCCTTGGAGTTCACTGTCCGCCATCAGCGCAGCTGGAACAGTACAAGGCCGGCACCACCGGGCACCAGACCCGCGTAAGGGGAATCTGATAGGTCCGCGGGCAGCGCGCTCCATCACGTCGTTGAGCGTGTCGTGAAAGGCGACACCGCGCGCGTCGGGCAGGGGGCCGCCACAAGAGAGTTAAGCTTTCGCGTCCCCCGAGCGCGCGATCTCGATGGAGTCCTCGGCGCCGCCGAGCGTCGCGCAGACAACGACGAGCGGGATCTCGGGCAACGGTAGACCACCTTCCACGTCCCCCGCGGGTCTTCGAGGGCCGAGAAAATGATCAATGAACGCCTTCGAGCAGAATCTGGCACACGGTGTTCAAAGGTAAGCCTCCGGAGTGGCCGGAGAGGGCCGTCTGACGCCGGCCGCGAGCCGAGGCACCGGAGCGATAGCGGCGCCACGTGGGAGCGCGGCGTCGATGCTGACCGTTGGTGGCTGCGTCGAGACTGAGAGACGATCGCTGCTTCCCACACAGGCCAATCAAGGCGTCGATAGGGCGATATCTCCGCCTCGGCTCCGCGTTTTCTTCCCTGGGCCTATAAACCACCCGGCATCCGGCCTGTCCGCCCCGCCAGGCTCCGCGCTGGCAGAGCATCCCGTGCCGGCGGCAGGACCTGCCCCACACGCCGGTATGATCGGCGCTTCATCTCCAGCCCGAAACCACCCCCGCCCGTCGAAGGTCGAGGAGCGACGTCCCGCTGGACGCCGATTCGGGATGCCGACACCACCCCTTGCGACATACTCGGAATAGGAGTAACGCTTGACCTCGGAGTACCCGACCTATCCGGCCAGTTATTCGCTGCCACGAACACGATTGTTGGCAGGACGAATATGGCTGGCAGTAAAGACAATCTTAACCTGCCTGGCGATCCTCTTCTCCCGTGCAATCGCGGGTGTGTACATTGGCAACTATCTACATCGATCCCGAGGCGACGGTTGCGGGCAAGGGCACCTCCTCCCGTCCCTATAGTTCCTGGGAGGGCGTCCCCATCGTCGCGGGTAACACCTACCTTCAGAAGGCGGGGACCACGTACACCGGCACCATCCTGGTCGCCGGCGCCACCGACGCCTCGCGGCCGATTGCCATCGGCGCGTACGGCAGCGGCGACAAGCCGGAGATACGCGGGCAGGTTCTGCTGATCGATCCCAAGGGCGTCACGGTTTCGGGCCTGGAGATCAGTGGTTCCGCGATGGCCGGGATCACGCTCCAGGGGAATGCCCAGGCGGTGACGGTCTCCGGCAACGACATCCACGACAACCTCGTCGGCGTCCAGCTTTCCGGCGGAACGATGACGTCGGTCAACCTGTCCGGGAACACGATTCGCGCCAATGATACCCAGGGCATCAACGCGTCCGACGTGTCGGCGGCGAGCGCCGGATCGGTCACGATCTCGGGCAATACGCTTGTGCAGAACGGAATGCAGGGCGTGCTGCTCTACGCCAACAAGGTCCTGGTCGAGAACAACCAGATCCATAACAACGGCCTGAGCGGGATGCCGGGCACAAGCGGCATACATGTGATCGCGGCAAGTGCGTCCCAGAACGCCGGGGATGACAATGTCATCCGCTACAACGTCGTTTCCAACCAGCACGATACGGATGCCTACGACGGCAACGGGATCCAGATCGACCACTTTGCCGATCGCAACCAGGTCTACGGCAACACGGTGTTCAATAACGACGGTGCCGGAATATCGGTCCTGGACGCCGTGGGTACGTCGGTCCGCGACAATCTCGTCTATGACGACATGCTCGACTCCGGGAGCACGCACCGCCACCGCGGCTCGATCGTCGTCACTGGCAGCATGGCCCACCGCGGCGGTGCCTCATCGACCGCGATCTCCGGCAACACCATTGTCTCGGGCGAACCGGGGTCGGCGGTGCTGTTCGTCGACGCGGCGAGTCTCGCGAACGGGATCACCGTGAGCGGCAACAAGGTCGGCGCGACGGAAGGCCCTGCCTACCTGACGCTGGGAGCGAGCGCGGGGCTGACCGTCTCCGAAGCAAATGCGCTCTATGCCGGCGGGGCAAGCCTCCTCACCGGCGCTGCTGCCGCCGCTTTGGCGCCGGTGCCGCCCCAGTCGTCTTGGCTCGACACCGCCTACACGCCCCACTCCAGCGCGGTCCATGGTGTTTCCGCCGACGGCACCATCGTCCACTTCGGAACCGACGTCGGCGAAGCGCTTGTCGGCGGCGCCCTCGCCGACGTCCTCGTCGGACGGGGCGGCAACGATGTGATTGATGCGGGCGCCGGACGAGACATGCTTGCCGGCAACGCCGGGGACGACGCGATCCTCGCCGGGGCGGATGCCGACATGGCCTGGGGAGGTGCCGGCAAGGACTTCATCGACGGCGGCGCGGGCGACGACCTGCTCGACGGCGGCATGGGTAACGATATCCTGTCGGGGCAGGACGGGACCGACGTGCTGCTCGGGGGCCTCGGCGACGACCTGCTCGACGGCGGCGCCGGGAACGACACGCTGCACGGCGACGACGGCAACGACCGAATCATCGCCGGAACCGGGGCCGACACGATCTACGGGGACGATGGCAACGACATCATCACGGCGTCCGACGCCGCCGGCGACCTCGTTCTGGGCGGTGCCGGCGACGACATCATCTTCACCGGTTCCGGGGTGGACGTCGTCTACGGCGGAGACGGGGCGGACACGCTGATCGGCGGCGGCGGCGCGGATACGTTCGACGGGGGCGCGGGAGCGGATACGATCAATCTAGAGAATGCGGCGAGCGGCCAGGCGACGGTCTACGGCGGCGACGGCGACGACGCAGTCTTCGGCTCGAATTGGGCCGAGACCGTGCGGGGCGGCAACGGGGCGGACACGCTGCTTGGCGGCGCCGGCGGCGACTTTCTGTTCGGGGACGCCGACGACGACGTGGTGGCTGCGGGGCCAGGCAACGATATTCTGACCGGGGGCGCCGGCGCGGACGTCCTGTCAGGGGACGACGGTGCCGACACGCTGACTGGCGGTCTCGGCGCCGACCGGCTGACCGGCGGCGTCGGGACCGACCGCTTCGACTATACCTATGGAGACGGGGCCGACGTAATCACCGACTTCAGCGCCGGGGAGCGGATCGTCTTGACTCGCTCGGGCGGGTTGGGCCCCGCCGGGCTCCAGGATCTCGTGATCAGCGGGACCCACGACGCAGTCGTCAGGATCGGGGACGGCAGCATCACGCTTCTCGGCGTGTCGGCCACCGAGCTCGACGCGAACGACTTCTGGTTCGTCTGAACACGGGCGCGCCCGATCAGGGGCTTACCCGGTCGTCGGCAATCCGAGTGCCGGCGTCGCGCTGTATGCGGTTCGGGCGGCGGCGCATGCCCCCGAGCCGGACATCGGGAAAGAGCCGCGCCGCGATGAGCGTCTCGGCGCGGCAGCGGCCGCCGGCTGGTACGGGGAGGCTGCGGCGGCGCGCGATCGTGCCGCGGAGGTTCCCGATGTTCCAGAGAAGTGCCGCCACCTTCGGTCGGCGGGGCGCCCGGAGAAGGGCGTCGACGATGGCGTAGCTGAGGTAGAGCGGCCCGTAGACCGCAAGCATCCGCCACGAGGCATTCGCGATCAGCGAGGCGAGGCGGTTCTTCGAGGCGTGGAACACGATCGGCGCGGCGGCAGCGCCGATGTCGTCGCCGGTGCGGTGGAGCGCGCGCAGCTCGGGCAGCACATGGAGCGGTCCCCGGGCGATCGTCATCCGCCAGCCGAGGTCGCTGTCCTCGAAGCCGTAGAAGAAGCGCCCGTCGAATCCGCCGGCGGCGCGCACCGCCTCGCTTCGGGCGAGCATGGCGGAGCAGTTAATCCACAGCCGATCGGCCGGGCTCTCGGCCACGCCGACTGGCTCGCCCTCGCCGATGTCCCAGGCAAGTCCGATGCGGCTAATGGTGCCCCCGAAGGCGTTCAGGTACCCGGGGTCGTTGGCGTAGACGAGGGCACCGCCGATGGCGGGAATCCCCGGGTCGGTGTCGAGGGCGGCGGCGGCGATCGCGAGCCATGCGGGATCGAGGCTGACGTCGCTGTCCACGAAGGCGAGATAGGGCGTGGTCGCTGCGGCGATCCCGGCGTTCCGCGCACCGGCGGGGCCGCTCGGGTCGATGCGAAGGTACCGGAGCGGGAAAGGGCCGGGGGATGCGGCGCGCGCGATCATCGCCGCCTCGGTGCCGTCGGTCGAGCCGTTGTCGACGACAACGACCGCAAAGGCGCGGAAGCTCTGCTGGGCCAAGGCATCCAGCGTGACCTCGAGATCGCGCAGCCGGTTGAAGGTCGGGACGATGATGGTGATGCGAGTCATGCGGCTCTCTGGCTGTCCCGCTGGACGGCCGCCATGGCGGCGAGCACCATGAGCAGCGCCATATGGTGGTCCCACCATACGGTAAAGTCGGTCAGCTCCTCACCGACGACGGCGAGAAAGCCCCAGAAGACCCCAACGAAGAAGACCGCGAGGGGCTGGGAGCTGCTGGCGCCGGCCACGTAGAAGAGACGTGCCAGGGATGCAACGAAGACGAGGAAGGCGCCCAGGCCGACCAGACCGATCTCGGCGAGCAACCAGAGATAGACATTGTGCACGGGAGCGATGGTCTTGATGTTCACCGTCAGCCGGAATTCCTGAATCGCCTCGTTGGTGGCGGCATCGTCGGGGTCCACGAGCGCCAACGCCGGGACGAACCCGCCCGGGCCGACTCCGAAGATCGGCGCCGTTTGCCAGATCTTGAGGGCGGCTTCGTTGTAGCCCATGCGAAACGCGATCGACTCGTCGAAGTCGCCGGCGAGCCGCGTTTCGATTCGATCGTAGACAGGGAGGGCGGCCAGGGTCGCCAGGAAGGCGAGAAGAATGCCGCCACCCAGCACGCGCTTGGCCGGGACGAGTCCGCGGACGGCGAGCGCAGCGGCGGTCGCGGCGACTGCTACCGCCACGCCCAGAATGGGGGCGCGCGACTGAGAGAGAACGATCGCGAGGCTACCGACGACCGCGACTACGCCGGCCGCGAGGCGCATCGGCGGCGGATAGCGAGCCATGGCGATGGCGGCAAAGCCCGGAACGAAGGTGAGCAGGAACGGCGCCAGCATGTTCGGGTGTCCGAGCGTCCCGGTGGCGCGGTGGGCCATTTCCCCGGTCTGCTCGGCGATGTCGCTCAGGCCGCTGCCGCCCGCGCCCATCGCCACCTGGACGACGCCGAGCGCGGTCTGCAGCAATACGAGCAATGCGAGCCCTGCGAGAATCGCCCAGCAGCGCTCGCCGTTGAGCACGCTTCGGATGAGGAGGAACGTCGCGAGGTACTTTGTGATCCGCGCAGTCTCCACGACGCCGGGAAAGGCCCTCCCCATCTGAGTGGCGGAGAGGGCGATCGCGCAGATCATCAGGGCCATCGCCGGCTCGATCGACAGGCCGCGGATCGGCACCCGGCCGGGAACGCGGCCGACGGCCGCGGAGAGCAGGATCGCCGCGAGCAGAGCGAGAGTGGCTCCGTCGGCAACGGTCCAGTAGAGCCCCGCCGGTCCGTAGTCGCCAAAGATCGCGTCGAAGCTGTAGAACTGGCGGTTGTACGAGATGCCGAGAACGAGGCAGGCGAGAAGCACCGCGGTCAGGTCGCGCAGCACCGTCGCGGCAATCAGCACCGCGAAGATGATGACGACCACTCCGGTCGCCTTGGTTCCGGCGCTGGCGGAGGCGCCGGCGAGGGTCGCGATGCCGGCGGCACCGACCGCGAGGAGCAGCAGCGCACCGCTGCGGCGCGCGGCGCCGGCGGCGCTCAACTGCGCGGCACCAGCGAGATCGCCGCGACGCTGACCGGCGGAAGCGTGAGCGTCAGGGTGGTTCCATCGACGGCCACCGGCAGGTCATGTACCGCGACCGTATCCGGCCCGGAGTTGCGGAACCAGCCGGCCGCGTCGAAGGTCCCGGGCTTGGCGAAGGGTACGCCGGGAACATCGATGGGGGAGGTGCCGCGGTTGGCGTCGGCAGCGGGCCCCGTCAGGACGCGGGCCGAAGCGGAATAGGCCGCGGCACCGTGCGCGATGCGCACCGAAACGACCTGTGGCGTGTCGAGGTCGGCGTTGTTCAGCACCAGCCCAAGGCGGCCGACGCCGTCGCGGCTGGCGACGCCGCCGACCGTCGGGGCGTCCGCGACCGCGCCGGTGAACCCCCGCGCGTTGGCGAAGAAGCTGCCACCCGCGGTCTCCTCCAGCGGAAGCAGCGTCGGCCCCAGGGTCTGCCGATAAAGTCCGAACGCCAGCAGCGCCGGCGTCTCGCGAAAGCCGCCGTCGGGCGTCGGGCCGATCCAGCCCATGTTGAGCCAGTCCGAGAGCTTGAAAAACGCCGCCGCCTCGACCCGCGGCTCGCTAAGGAAGGCGTCGAGCGTCCGCGCGGCAAAGACGCCGGAGCCGAGCGTCTTGACGTGGTCGAAATAGGGATTTGCCGGATCGACCGAAAACATCGGGCCCCATTCTGTCACCGCGATCCCGATGTGGCCGGCGCGCGTGGGCTGGGCCCGGTCGATTCCGGCGGCCGTGTCGCGCAAGTTCTGCGCGATCAGCTGCGGCGCCGCCAGCATGGAGCGGTAGACGTCGGTCCAGACCTTCGGCGAAGTGTCGACCACCAGCGGCGCATAGGCGTCGTGGATCGCGAGGACGTCGATGACGTCGCCGGCCTGACGGAGCACGACGTCGTTCCAGTCGTCGTGGGCGTTGAAGCGATACGGGCCGTAGTTCTTGAGCCCGATCGCCGCGATCCGGGCGTGCGGCAGCTCGCGGCGGATGGCGGCGGCGAAGGCACGCACCTTCTTCGCATAGGCGTCCGGCGGCATCGAGCCGCCGGAGAGGTCGCTCGCCATGTAGAGCTCGTTGCCGAGTTCCCAGTAGGGCGCAATGTCGGCGCCCTGCTGGTCCCGGACGTAGGCGGCCCAGGCGCCCGCCTCCTCCGGGGTTCCGCTCGCGACGTTCACGGTGATCATCAGCTTGGCGCCGATGGCCCTGGCGAAGCCCGCGATCTCGTCGGTGCCGAGGTCGGGAACCGACCGCTCCGCCTGGCCGGGGACGTGGGCCATTGCGGTGCGATCGGCGCGAGGCCCGACCCCGCGCCGCCAGTCGTAGGTGTCCGACCATACGCCGCCGGGGAACCGGACCAAGGTGATGCCGGCCGCCTTCGCCATGCCCTCGATCGACGGGGAGATCGCCCCGCGCCCGGTGTCCCAGAGGCCGTTGCCTTCCCGGATCCACTCGACGTTGGCCCCGAAGACGGCCCAGGGCAGGGGGCGGCCGACCGCGGCGGCGTCGAGGTCGAACGCCGCGCCGCTTCCGGCGCCCGTCGCGGCGGCGGCGCGGTCGTCGGCGGAGACCGAGATGTCGTCGAAGGTCGCAGCGCCGCTGGTGCCCTCGACGGAAGCGAAGAGGATCAGGAGCTTGACGTCCTCCGGCAGCGGCTCGGTGTCGCGGGCCACCTGCGGCGCCGCGGCATCGCCGGAGGCGTCGGAGCGCAGCAGCAGGGTTCGCTCGACCGAGCCGTTCGCGGCGAGCGCCGCGAGGCCGACGACGGCGGCGGCGCCGCCCGTGGCTCCGGTCGTGGCGGAGAGCACGAGCCGCTTGCCGTGGAAGGCGGTCGCGTCGAGCGCCTGACCGATGCCGAGCGGGGTGTCGCTCGGCGTGTTGGCGGCGTTCGGGGCGAGGCTGAACACCCCCCCTTCGACCCGGACGCTGCCCTTGGCGGCGGCGACCTTCGAGAGTTCCCATCCGGCCGGGACCGCGCCTCCTTCGGAGAAGTCGCCGTTGACCAGGGCCGCCGGGGCGGAGGAGACACAACCCGGCACAGCCATCAGGAAAATGACGGCGACCGCGAGCCGCCTGAGCCGCTCAGACAACGATGCGGCCATAACGCAGGCTCCCGACGACAAGCGTCGCGGCCATCACCCCCATGCGGGCGAAGTGGAACGCCGCGTCGCGGAAGACCGCCACAATCCGCCGCGGCGAGGCCGACCGGATCTTCCAGGTCCAGATCGCGACGAGCCCGGCCACGAAGGCCAGCGGCAGGAGCCGCGGCTCGAAGACAAGGAGGAGGAGGCCGACCGCGAGCACGGCATAGACCGCCAGTGTCCCGGGATAGAAGACGAGGTTCCAGCGCAGGAGCTGCGGCGCGAGCTCCGGATGCAGCCGCAGCAGCAGCGGCAGCAGGATGAGCCGCGTCGGCTCGACCAGCCACTGGACCGGCGAGAGCTGCTCGACCTCGTGCAGGATCAGCGCGTCGGCGGCGAAGGCGTTGCTCCAACCGGCCTTGCGGATCCGCCACGCGAGGTCGGTGTCGCCGCATTCGGTAGCGCGGCCGAGAAAGTCCTTCACGGCCAGCGTCTCGTCGAAGCCGTTCGCGGCGAGGAAGGTGCCGCGACGGTAGGCGATGTTCGCGGTCGGATAGGTCGGGTGCTCCACCAACGTCTCGGCGGTGAGCTTGCTGAAGAAGGTGCGCGGCTGCTCCGACTTGTAGGTCACGGGCCCGGAAACGAAGCCGATCGTAGGCGCCGCGAAGGGCGCGACCAGCGCCGCGATCCAGCCGGGCGTCGCGCGGCAGTCGCTGTCGGTGAAGGCGAAGATCTCGCTGGCAGCGGTTCGCGCGCCGAGATTACGCTTGGAGACCGGGCCGCGGTCGTCCTCGACCCGCAGGCAGCGGAGCGGAAATCCGGCGCGGGCGTCGAACTCGGCAACGATGGCGGCGATCGGGTCGCTGCTGTCGCCGTCTACCACTATGACCTCGAGACGTTCGGGGGGATAGGCCTGCGCGATCAAACTCTCGAGCAGGTCGCGGAGCATCGCCGCGCGATTGCGGACCGGAACGATGATCGAGACGGAGGGTGTCACCGGCGATTCCCTCATGAGGCGACGAAGCTGCGCCCGAAGCCACGCAGGTCGGCGAGCACGAAGCCGAGCAGGTGCCCGCCATGGCGGTTGAGCCAGCTCGCCGCGGACTCGATGATACCGCGGCTGTCCGATCCGGAAACGACGTCAAGCACCACGACGTCCGCGGCCTGAGCCGCCCGGAGGCTCAGCGCGTCGGTGAGGAGCGGCGGCGTCGCGATCACCGTGAGCAAGTCCTCGGGGCTCGAGGCCAGCGCCTTCAACGCCTCGGCGCGCGCCGACGGCGCCGGCGAGACGATCTCGATCGCCGGATCGCGGACGGCGCGATTGTTGCTCCAGCGTCCGAGGTTCAGGATTCGCACGCGGGGGAAGCCCTGCGCCAGCAATGCCTCCGCGAAGGCGGACGTGCGCGCCGCGGGGTCGCGTGCGTCCGCCGCCGCGGCGCAGAAGGCGATCGACCCCAGTTGCCCGACCGAGGTCCGCGCCTGGACCGCGGCCGCGACCAGGGCGAAGTCCTCGGCGGCGGGCCCGCCGCGCCGGCGCGGGGTGACCCCGAGTAGAGGCGCCCCCCGAGTCCCGCAACGTCTCCGGATCGCCACAGCCGGTCGTCGAGGAACTCCCGCAGCGTGACCCAGGCGGAGGCCGCGAGTAGGGCGAAGGCAACGCCGACCGCGAGCACGGTGACGTTGCGGACACCGGAGGCGAGGGCCGCCTGACTCGGCTGCTGGATGACCGTCACGTTGGACAGGCGCTCGCGGCGCAACTCGCGGGCGTTCTGCGCCTCGGCCAGCCGCTTGGCCGTGTCCTCCAGCGCCGAGACCGACAGGCGGCGTTCGAGCTGCAGGCTGTTCCACTGCGCCTCCTCGCCGGCCAGCGTCGCGAGGCGCTTGCGGGCGTCGCCGACACGGGCCGCGGCTGCTTCGCGCTCGCGGGAGATCTGGTCGGAATAGTCGCCCGTGGCGCGCACCGTCGCCTCGGTCAGCGACGCGAGGGTGGCGTCGAGCGCGGCGAGGTCGTGCCCGTCGAGATGCGGCAGCTGCGCCATCCGGTCGCGCTCGACGCTCAGCTCGACCGATCGCTCGTCTAGCAGCTTGAGAGCCGGATTCTCCGGCAGGTTGCTGAGTACCAGCGGCCCGCCCGGCGCCTCGCGGGCGTGCAGCGCCGCGATGCGGGCGTTGATCGAGTGGAGGCTGTCGGTGGCGTTGCGCTCGGCGGTGCGTGCTTGGTCGAGTTCCGCCAGCAGCAGGTCGCGCTGGGAGTCAAGGTTCTCGATCCCGCCCATGGTCCGCAGGTCGCGGATCTGTCCCTCGACATCGGCGAGGTGCGCCTCGCGCTCGGTCCGCTGCTGGGCGAAGAAGCCGTCGTCGCGTTCCTCGAGAGCCTGCAACCGGAACTGCGTGTAGGCGTCGAGATACTGCTGCAGCAGCGCCTGCGGAACGGCACGGTCGGGCCACCTGACCGTCAGGACGACGACGTTGGAGCCGCGCGTATTCTGCACCCCGATCGAGGAACGGATCTGGCGGACAAGCGCCTCGTGCGTGGTCAGCCGCACCTTGACGCCGAGCGCATAGGCGACCGTGTCCACCAGGTTGCCGACCGCGGCGCTCGTCCGCTTGTAGAGCGCCTTCAGCTTCTGCATCGGCGTGACGGCGGGCGGAGGCGGCGCGTTCAGCGCGTCCTCTAGGCCGGCGGTCTCGATGACGCGGTCCACGAGGTCGGCGTTGAGCAGGAGGTCGATCTCAGACGTGACGTCGCTGGTGCCGGGGGTGAGGACGGTAGCGTTGTCCATCGATACCAGCGTGCGCGGGGGCGCCTGTTCCTGGCTGAGGCGGACGAACAGCCGTGCCTCGCTCTCGAAGAGCGGCCCGCGGAAGAGCATGATGTAGAGCAAGCTCGCGACTAGGATCGCGGCGACGGCCAGCAGGAATTCGAGCGCCCACTTCCGGACGAGAAAGCGCAGGTCCGCGATCGTGAAGCCGGCAAGCTCGCCGAGCCGCTGCCCGACCGGCCCCGAGTCCGAAGGGAGAAAGGTGTGCCTATTCACGCGGTGTCCGTCAGCAGGTCGCGCGCCGGGCCTTCTGCGACCGGGCCCACCTTCTGCTTCTGCAGGACGATTCGGTCGATCTCGCGGTCGAAGGCGTCGACAAAGCGTTCCCAGGTGAACATCCGCACCCGGTCGAGACCCGCGGCCCCAAGGCGCCCGGCGAGGCCCTCCTCGCGGTCGAGCCGCAGCATCGCCGCGGCGAAGGCCTCGGGCTCGGGCTCGACGAGGTAGCCGGTCACCCCGTCGACCACGGACTCGCGTGGGCCCCCGCGATCGACGGCGACGGTGGGCTTGCCGCAGGCCATGCCCTCTATTGGGGTGAGGCCGTAGTCCTCGTTGAACGCCGAGACCAGCACCGCCCGGCAGCCCTCGTAAAGCTCCCGCATCCGGGCGTCGGAGACTTCGGTCTCGAATGTCACCGTGGGAATGTTCGCCGCGCGTTCATGAAGCTCGGCGAAATAGCCCTTGCTCTTGCGGTCCACCATCCCCGCGATCACCAGCCGGAGGGTCCCGCCTTCGGCGCGGTAGCGGTGATGGGCGTCGATCGCGAGCTCGATGTTCTTCGTCCACATGATGCGGCCCGGGAGGAAGAAGTAGTCCCCCATCGGCCCCTGCCCGCGGATCGCCGAGGCGGCGACGCCGGGGTAGGCGACGAGCATGTCGTCGCCGCGGCGGAGACCGCCCGTCACCACCCGGTCGCGGGTCGTCCGGCTGATGCAGATGACGCTGGCGAAATGCTTCCAGGCACGCCGGTCGACGAACCGGAACAGCGTCTCGGCAAGAAGCTTGCCCCGACGGCCGCCCCCCGCTTCCAGGAGGCGCCGCCGGTATTCCTCGTCATAGACCGCCCTGAGCGGCGTGAAGCAGAGGTTCATTAGCGGTAGCTTGCGGTTGCGGAATCCCACCAGCGGGCCGATGCCGTCGCAGCAGACCACGACGGCGTCGTACCGCTCGGGCGAGAACCGGAGCCGGAACATCTGGAGGGCGGCCGTTGCCGCGCCGAAATAGGTGCGGCGGGTGGAGGCATGGCCCATCTCCCGCACCCCGAGGCCCGCGAAATCTCCGTAGGTTCCGTCCCGATCATAGTGAGACGTGCAAATCTCTATGGTATGGCTCGACCTGCGAAACAGCTCGAGGATGGTCCGCTCCGATCCGCTCTTGAGGTAGATCCACGGATAGTACAAGGCGACACGAGCCATCGTTGCCCTCTATCAGTAACACAAGTTACGCTCGAAAGGCACGAGCGCCGTCAATGCCAGGATCTTCATATCGAGGGCAAAGCTGCAGTGCCGGACATAGGCGACGTCGTATTCGATCCGCTGCTGGCCCATCGGCAAGCTCGTCACCGGGCCGCGGTTGCCCCTGACCTGCGCCAAGCCCGTGATCCCGGGACGCACAGCGTGGCGGGCGTGGTAGTCGCGGATGACGAGCTCCGCGGGCGCGCCCTCGATCTCCATCTCCAACGGGTGCGGCCGCGGCCCAACCAGGGACATGCGGCCGCAGATCACGTCCCAAAGCTGCGGCAGCTCGTCGAGGCAGATGCCGCGAAGCAGGCGGCCGACCCGGGTGACCCTCGGGTCGCCGCGCTGCGTCTGCCGACGACCGCCGAGATCCGCGTCGTAGGAATGCATGGTGCGGAACTTGGTGACCAGCACGACACTTCGGTTGAGGCCGAAACGAGGCTGCCGGAACAGGACCGGGCCCCTTGACTCGAGCCTGATCGCCACCGCGATCGCCAGCATCAGCGGCATGATCGCAAACAACGCCACCATCGCCGCGACCGTTTCGAATGGCCGCTTCATTTGCCGCCACATCCGGCCTTCGGTGAGAGGCCCAGCCAATAATGCTCCCGGAAGGGAGTATATCGATCGCCCGTTCATCGTCCCGCCCACATAGACCGATAGAACAGCATAGCTAATGATGTGCACGTATTGCGCACACGCACCAATCGTCGCAGCATCCGAGTGCTGCTCGCAATTCTTTTGATTCTGACGTACTCCCCGAGCAAGAGACAATCCGACTCACCGCCCGAGAGTCAAGACGAGTTTTCGAATCCGTTTCGAATGATCGGAAAGGATGTACATCCGTGACGATCATCCTTCCGGATTGTGCCTGGATTGATTTCAGAATCCCAGCCGCTTTGCGAGCATAAATGCAATCGTAGATTGCAGCACTTGCACAATTCTGGGGCTTGGGAAAATCTAAGGCTTGCAAAGCGGCTTTTCTTGGGTCCACATTTGGCGGGCGGACAGCCGAAGGGGATTGGTTCCGAGCCGCATGATTGTTGCTGTTACCCATCCAACGTGTTGGCCGGCCGTCAGAAGGGGGTCCGAGCGCCTTCTGAACGACCTATCGGTTTACCTGGCGAAGAGCGGCCACGCCGTCACCATTATATCTTCCGGGGAAGCGTTTGAATGTACAGAGCCGGATCTCGTGAACCTCGTCCTGTTGCCGTCGCGGTTGCGGAGGCTTCGTCGACTCCGGCAACTGAACGGCTTCCACGCCTTTTCTTTCGATCTGTGCAATCACCTGCGCAATCGATCCTATGACGCGGTGCATTGCCTCAACTACCACGACGCCTTTGCGGCGGTCCTGGCGCGACGCGCGGGATACGGCCCGAAACGGGTGGTCTACCAGATGACCGGTATCCCGCTCGGCAGATACTTCCGCTCCATTCCCCTGGACAGGTACATGTTCTCAAAGGTCGTCGCCGAATGCGACGAGATCGTCTGTCTTTCGCGCTTCGCCGCCGAAAGCCTGAGGCGCGACTTCGGTCGCGAGGCCGTGCTGCTGCCTTCACCGACCGACCAGGCTCCCTTCGCGGCCGCGGCCGAGGTCACGCCCCGGGTTCGCGGCCGCATCGTCTTTGCCGGCGATCTCGACGAGCCGCGCAAGGGTGCGCTGCTGCTGGCGCGGTCCTTCCCGGAGATCGCAGCGCGGCGAGGCGAGGCGACCCTGCACTTCTCCGGGCGCTGCGCTCCGGCGACGCGGGAGGCGATCCGGGCGGCGATCCCCGCGGGGCTCCACCCGCGCGTCGTCTTTCACGGCGTGGGCGCGCTCGGCGACCTGCCGGGCCTCTTAGCGTCCGCGGCGGTGGTGGTGAACCCGGCGATCTGGGAGGCGTTGGGCAACGTCCTGATCGAGGCGCTGGCGGCCGGGACCCCGGTCGTCGGCTGCGACCACGCCGGGATCCCCGACATCGTCAACGACGAGCGCATCGGCCGCCTGTTCGCGCCTGGCAGCGAGCGGGGCGCCGCGGTCAACGCCGCCAGCCTGGTCGAAGCGGTTCTTGCGGCGTTCGAGCTGGCGGAGCGCGACGGCACCGCCGCCCTGTGCCAGGCGCGGGCGCAGGCCTTCGGATGGGCGGCGCTCGGTCCGCGCTACGAGGCGCTGCTCGCCGGCGACGGCGGCAGCCGGAGGGCGGCATGAGGAGCTTCGGCGCCAGTCTCCTCGCGGCGCTCTGCCTCGTCGGCGCTGCCGCCGCGGAGAACATCACGCTGCAGCCCGGCGATGCGCTCGCGGTCGGCATCGCACGCTTTCCGGAATTGAACCGGACCTCGATGATCGGGCCCGATGGCGCAGTGCGCGTCGGCAGCGGGACGGTCGTGTCAGTCGCCGGGCTCACCCTCGACCAGGCGCACGGCGCGGTGGCAGCGGCGCTCGCCAAGGCGCTCGGAGTCGACGCCGGATCAGTTCTCGTCGACGTCGCGGAGTACCGGCCGGTGATCGTCCACGGCGACGGCCGCCGCGGCAGCGAGGTGCCGTTCCGCCCGGGCCTGACCGTGGTGCAGGCCGCGGCGGCCAGCGACAGCAACCGGGCCGACCCCGGCGCCTCGCTGATCGAGGCGCTCGAGGCCCAGCGCACGTTCGGCCGCCTCGCGGACGAAACCGACCGCGAAGGTCGGGCGTTGGCGCTGCACGCGCGGCTGCTCGCCGAGCGCGATGGCACGCCGATCGCGCCCGTCGACCTGGTAGCGCTCGGAATCTCGCCCAACCGGCAGGCCGAGATCCTCGGCGCCGAGCAGCGGCTCTACGACCTGCGCACGGCACAGTTCGCCAAGCAGCACGAAAACCTGAACACCCAGCGCGATGCTGTGATGCGCCGCGTCGATTCGCTGTCCCAGGAGCTCGCGCTGCATCGCAAGCGCGAGGATCTGGCTAAGCAATATCTTGCGACGATCGAGGACATGGGCGACCGGGGGCTGACCACGGAAAATCAGCTGCGCGACGCACGGACGGACTTGGTGAGCGCGCAGCTCCTAGTCATCCGCATCATCTCCGACCAGTCCGAGGCAGAGGGCGATCTCGCCGGGCTGCAGGCGGCGATCAGCGACCTCGACATGGCGCGGACCATGGAGATAGCCCAGCTGATCGCCCAGTCGGACACCGAGCTCGAGCTCGCCCGCAGTTCAGTCAATTCCGCCCGGCGCGATGCCGGGCTGGCCGAGTCCCGCGGCGACGGCGTGGTGCCAGGGCGCGACGAGACCTACGTGATCCATCGCGTCTCCGGGACCGGAGACACCGCGGTGCCGGCCACGGCCGCGACGCCGCTCCTGCCCGGTGACGTACTTTGGGTAGGCTATCGATGAGCGAGGCCCTGACCCTCCCGGAGCGCGAGCTTCCCGAGGCGGCATCGCGTGCCGGCATCGCGGCGATCGCGACGATCGCGGCGAAGGTGGCCGGAGCGGCGGGAGCGCTCGCGATCAACATCGCCGTGGCCCGGATCCTGGGGGCCGATGGCTACGGCATATACGCCTTCGGCGTCGGGCTCGGCACCACGCTGGCCGTCGTCGCGAGCCTCGGAATGCCCTTCGCCGCCATCCGCCACGTTCCCGACTACCTCGCCCAGCGCGACTGGTCCGGCATCGTCGGCTTCACGCGAGCGAGCCTCCTTGTCTCGCTCGCCGGCGCGGCCGCCTGTGCCGCGCTGCTCCTGCTTATGCCGCGGCTGGCGGGCGCCACGCCGGCGGTCGCGTCCGGCCTCGCTTGGAGCGCGGCGCTCCTCTTGCCGGTGACGCTCGGGCAGACGATCGCGACGCTGCTCCAGGCGCGCGGACACGTGGTCAGGCCCGAGATCGTGCAGAGCGCGGTCCGTCAGGGCGCGACCCTAGTCCTGCTGGGCGCCCTCCTCCTCGCCTTCCCGGGACAGGTCACGCCGGGCACCGCCCTCGCCGCGACTGCCTTGGCGAACGTCGGATCGGCGCTGGCACTTGCGTACATGCTGCGCCGGATCGAGGCGCGCGAGCCGCGTGAAGTCGGGCGCTACGAGCTCCGCCGCTGGGCACGGACGGGCGGCAGCGTGCTCCTGATCTTAATGAGCGCGGCCCTGAACGAGCGGGTGGACGTGCTGATGCTCGGCTGGCTCGTCGAGCCGGCGGCCCTCGGTCAGTACGCCGCCGCGGCGCGCCTCGCGTCGGTCGCCACGATCGCACTCGCCGGCCTAAACGCCGCCTACATGCCACGGGTGTCGCGGGCATGGGCCGAAGGCGACCGCCCCGGGACGCAACGGCTCCTGCAGGAAGTCGCGCTCCTCGGCGTGGGCCTCACCGGCGCGATGGTGCTCGGGGCGGTCGCTCTCGGCGAGCCGGCGCTCGGGCTCTTCGGTCCGGAGTTCCGCGACGCGCAGAGCGTCCTCCTCCTCCTCCTCCTCACCCAGTGCGGCATCGCGGTCGCCGGCATCGCCAGCGGGCTGGCGGTGGTGGCCGGGCTCGACCACCTGGCGCTCTGCGGCGTGCTCGCGGGGCTCGCGGTCAACGTGCTCCTCAACTTGCTGCTGACGCCGGCCTTCGGGATCGTCGGCGCCGCGATCGCGACCCTGGTCGCGCTGGTCGGGACGCAGCTCGCGGTCGCCCTGCGCTGCGGCCAGCTCCTCGGCCTCGGCACCACCATCTTCGCGCTGCTCCGCCCGGAGCGGACCGTCGGGAGGGCCGCCGGTGAGTGAAGCGCGCCCCTTCGTGAGCGTCGTGGTCCCGACGCACCGGCGGCCGGCCTCCCTGTCGCGCTGCCTCGAATCGCTCCTCGCCCTCGACTACCCGGCGGACCGGATCGAGGTCCTCGTGGTCCACAATTGGAGTGACGATGGAACCCCTAAGGTCGTCGAGGACCTTGGCGCGCGCGCCCCCTTCCCGGTGACCTACGTGCGCCGGGACGGCCGGGGCCCCGCCCCTTCCCGCCACTACGGAGGGGTCGCCGCCCGGGGCACGTTCGTCGCCTTCATCGACGATGACTGCCAGGCGACCCCGTCGTGGCTCTCCGCGGCGGTGGCGGCGTTCGCGCCGGGGGTGGGTTTCGTCCAAGGTGCCACGCTGCCGAACCCCGGCCACCGGCGCCACTTCCTCGAGAAGACCGTCAACGTGCCCGGACCGTCGCCCTGGTTCGAGACCTGCAACATCGTCTACCGCCGCGAGGCGTTCCTGGCTGTCGGTGGCTTCGAAGGCGCCTTCGCCGACCGATTCTACGGCGAGGACACCGACCTCGCGCGCCGCGTCATCCGCGCCGGCTACGCGCCAGGCTTCTCCGCCCAGGCGGTCGTTCACCACGACGTGACCTCCCAGTCGCTGGCCCGGTGGCTGCTTGAGTGCTGGCATTTGCGCAGCATCCCGCTCCTGGCGCGGGAGTGGCCGGAGCTGCGCGAGGCCTTCTACCTGCGCGTCTTCCTGAGCCGGCAGAGCGCCGCCTTCGATCTCGGGCTGCTCGGCGTCCTTGCCGCTCCCCTCGTCGGCGGCTGGTCGCTGCTCCTAGTCCTGCCGTTCTTCTTCGTCCGGCTGCTCGAGCCCGGGCGTTTCGGAAACCCGGCGCTGGTCGCGGTTCGCTCGCTGCTCGGGCTGCCACGCGCCTGCGTGACCTTCGCGGCGCTGGCGCTCGGCAGCCTGCGCCACCGCTCGCTGGTGCTGTGAGATGCGCGTCCTCTTCATCCACGAGCGGTTCTCCCCGGACGTCGGCGGCGGCGGCGAGTACGTCGCGCTGGAGCGCGCGCGCGGGATGATCGCGCGGGGACACAGCGTCCGGGTGATCTGCGCCGGCGACCCGGCGGTGCGCGACTACCAGGGCGTCCCCACCCGCCGCTTCCGAATCCCGCGCAAGCTGGTCGCCCTGCTCCTGCCGCTCGCGGTGATCGAGGCGCGTCGTGCAGACATCGTCCACGGCTTCAGCTTCCACGCCGCGCCTCTAGCCTGGCTCGCGGCCCGTCTCGCCCGCCGTCCGGTCGTCTGCGAGCAACTCGGCCTCTTCGGTCCGGTCTGGCGCGAGATGCGGCCCGGCCTCGGCGGACGCGTCCACCAGCTACTCGAACGGCTGCAGCTCTGGCTGCCGTTCGACGGCCACGTCTTCCTCAGCGACGGATCGCTCCAGCTCGCCCGGCGTGCCGGCTTGCCGCAAACACCACCTTCCACTGGTGGCCCAAGCCGGAGCGCATCCACTGATCAGCCGAATCCGGTATCACAGGTCGGCACGGCGAGCGCGGCACCGAGCCCGACAACCGTCGCGGCGCCCATCACCCGGAACTCGACGTCTGCCCCTGCTGCGGCAGCCGCGCGCTGGTCCTGTCGGTGCTGCCCCGAGCGCCACCCAATCCCGTGTCGGTCCGCCAATGACGATCGCAGCTTCCACCGTCTCCGGCATACCGACGGCGCCCGTGTTCGCGGCCCGCGCCCGGAACGACGCGCCCCCTCTTCGACCAGCGCCGCCATCAGCCGCCGGTTGCCACCCTCCCGATCGTCGCGGGTGGCAATCCCACGTCGATCGTCGCCCAGACATGACCGCCGCCCCGCCCCGCTGGGGTGCCCAGCGACTTTCGATCGCCGACCGCGATCACCGCCGCAGCCAACGCCCCGAGACACTCCGCCCATAGCGCGAGACCACCGCGGCTTCGTTCAATCCGGCTTCTATGAGCCGCCGCCCACCGTCGCGCTCGCAGCCAATGTCGCGCCGCGCCTCACAGAACCCTCCAGATTCCATTTCGCGATTCCGCCTAAGCTCATCCCGCTCTAGCTCCTCCAAAACGTACCGTCACACGGTTCTCGGAGGCTCGAGACAGAGAAGATTGCATATCTACAATGCCTTTATTCCATAAAGTACCGTCACGAGCCTCATTTATCGTGACGGTACTTTGGTTTTGGCGTCCAATCACTATGGGCAGATGCCGTCAGCGGGTCCGCTAACCAAGACTGATGCCCACCGACAGATGCTGATAGGTCACGTGAAAATATTTATTTTGCTTCAGTAGCTTACATAGAATCGCAGCGCAAAATCGGCAACGTTGGGGCAGGCCAAAATTATTCCCACTCGATGGTCCCCGGCGGCTTCGAGGTGATGTCGTAGGTGACGCGGTTGATGCCCTTGACCTCGTTGATGATCCGCGTGGCGGTCTCGCCGAGGAACTCGTGGGTGAAGGGGTAGTAGTCGGCGGTCATGCCGTCGACGCTCGTGACGGCGCGCAGGGCGCAGACGTGGTCGTAGGTGCGGCCGTCGCCCATGACGCCTACCGTGCGGACCGGCAGGAGGACGGCGAAGGCCTGCCAGATCGCGTCGTAGAGGCCGTGGCGGCGGATCTGGTCGAGGTAGACGGCGTCGGCCTGGCGCAGGATCGCGAGCTTGTCGCGGGTGATGGCGCCGGGGCAGCGGATCGCGAGGCCCGGGCCGGGGAAGGGGTGGCGGCCGACGAAGCTCTCGGGGAGGCCGAGCTCGCGGCCGAGGGCGCGGACCTCGTCCTTGAAGAGCTCGCGCAGGGGCTCGACGAGCTTGAGGTGCATCCGCTCGGGGAGGCCGCCGACGTTGTGGTGGCTCTTGATCGTGACCGAGGGGCCGCCGCTGAAGCTCACGCTCTCGATGACGTCGGGGTAGAGGGTGCCCTGGGCGAGGAAGGCGGCGTCGCCGACTTCCCTGGCGTGCTCGTCGAAGACCTCGATGAAGAGGCGGCCGATGGTCTTGCGCTTCGCTTCCGGGTCCTCGACGCCGTCGAGGGCGGCGAGGAAGCGGTCGCCCTCGTCGGCGTGGATCAGCGGGATGTTGTAGTGGTCGCGGAACAGCCGGACGACCTCGTCGGCCTCGCCGAGGCGCATCAGGCCGGTGTCGACGAAGACGCAGGTGAGCTGGTCGCCGATCGCCTCGTGGATCAGGACGGCGGCGACCGAGGAGTCGACGCCGCCGGAAAGGCCGCAGATCACGCGGGCGTCGCCGACCTCTTCGCGGATGCGGGCGATCGCCTGGTCCTTGTAGGCCGACATCGTCCAGTCGCCGGTGAAGCCGGCGAGGTCGGTGAAGTTCTGCAGGAGCTTCGCCCCATGCACCGTGTGATGCACCTCCGGGTGAAACATCAGCCCGTAGAACCGGCGCGACGGGTCGCCGAGGATCGCGAAGGGGGCGTTGGGCGAGGTGCCGTAGACCTCGAAGCCGGGGGCGAGTTCCGTCACGCGGTCGCCGTGGCTCATCCAGACCTCCTCGCGGCCCGTGAGGAAGAGCCCGCGGAAGAGGGGGTCGTCGGCGTGGCCCTCGGGCGTCACGAAGGCGCGGCCGAACTCGGCGGCGTGGCCGCCTTCGACGCGGCCGCCGAGCTGGGTCATCATCGCCTGCTGGCCGTAGCAGATGCCAAGGACCGGGACGCCGAGGGCGAAGATCTCGGGCGCGGCGCGCGGGCTGCCGGCGTCGGTAACGCTGGCCGGGCCGCCGGAGAGGATGACGGCCTGCGGCGCGAAGGCCGCGAGGAAGGCGGCGTCCACGCGGTCGTAGGGGTGGATCTCGCAGAAGATGCGCGATTCGCGCAGGCGGCGGGCGATCAGCTGGGTGACCTGGCTGCCGAAGTCGACGATCAGGAGGCGCTGGTGCTCGGGCGAGTGCGTCATCGCCACCGCATAGGGTGCGGCGGGCCGGGGTGCAAGGGAGGGCGGGCTAGCCCGCGTCGCGCGCCGGAGCCGCGGCCCGACGGGCGCGGCGGGCCCGGAGCCAGGCGGGGAAGCGGCGACTGAAGGCGATGGCGGCAGCGAGGGCCGCGACGACGATCACGACGCCCAGCCACCCCGGGAAGCCGGGGACGAAGACGACGGCGGCCTCGGCGGCGGCCATCACCAGGAAGGCGAGCGCCCAGGCGCCGGTGATGATCTGGTTGACCCGGAGGAAGCGCGGGTCGCTCCAGAGGTGCTCGGGCACCACGCGGCGGGCGTAGACGAGGGTGAAGGGCCGCCCCACCGCCATCGAGGCGAGCACGATGGCGAGGAGGCCGAGGTCCGTGACGAGCCGGATGGCGAAGGTGGAAAGCGTGCCGCCGGTCAGCGCGAAGACCAGCGCGAGGCCGGCGAAGAGAAGGAAGCTGCCGACGTCGAGGAAACCGACCTCCCGCCCGGCGCGCCGCTCGCGGACGATCTGCCCGCCGGCGAGGACCGCCGCGACGGAAAGGCCGACCGCCGGTCCCAGGAGCGCGTTCAGGACCGCCGCCGCGATGAAGGGCAGGAAGCCGAGCAGCATTTCCATCGGATCGGCCCTCCCTCGGACGACTGGCGCATTTACGCCGAAAACGATCCGCTGCAAACAGGATGGGGTATCGCCCCGGGCTCCGAAACCAAGTGGTCGCGTGTCTCGCGGGCTCCGGTCGCGATCGCTGGTTCGGCAGCCGTGTGGACCAGGTGCGGACGAGCCCGGCGAAGCCGCGCACATTTTTCAAGCCATTGAGGTCGTTGGATTCTCTCCCGCAACTGTAGTGCTCTTTTAACCTTTGGCCACGGCGGGGATAGGGGCGGATGGCGGACCGTTGCGGATGTCTCGTGCGCCACACGCCCGGAATCCGCGCGGACGATGCCGCGCCGGTCGGCGGAGGGAGCGGCGGTTGCCCTCGGGCCAGTCGATCTCGACGGTGCGGCGCTCCTCGATGGAAGACCCTTCCTGTCCCCTTTTCACATGCGTTCGGACCCTGGGTGATCCCCCAGCCCCGCCCGGGGTACTTGCCAGTCCGCGGGGTCCGGCGCAGGGGCGGGCGGGTCGCGGGGTGGAGTGCGGCTTGTCCCCGCCGGGGGGGCTGCTTAGGTTGGCGGATCGACACCCGCCACGGAACGCCCGCTTGAGCGACACCGAATACCGCGTGCTGGCGCGCAAGTACCGCCCGGCCACCTTCGCCGACCTGATCGGGCAGGAGGCGATGGTGCGGACGCTCAGGAACGCCTTCGCGGCGGACCGGATCGCGCATGCCTTCGTGCTGACCGGCGTGCGCGGGGTGGGCAAGACCACGACGGCGCGGATCGTCGCCAAGGGGCTGAACTGCACCGGTGCCGACGGGACCGGCGGGCCGACGATCGAGCCGTGCGGGGTCTGCGAGGCTTGCCGCGCGATCGCCGAGGGGCGGCACGTCGACGTGCTGGAGATGGACGCGGCCTCCCGGACCGGCGTCGCCGACATCCGCGAGATCATCGACGGGGTTGCCTACCGGGCGGCGAGCGCGCGCTACAAGGTCTACATCATCGACGAGGTGCACATGCTCAGCACCTCGGCGTTCAACGCGCTGCTGAAGACGCTGGAGGAGCCGCCGCCGCACGTGAAGTTCATCTTCGCGACGACCGAGATCCGCAAGGTGCCGGTGACGGTGCTGTCGCGCTGCCAGCGGTTCGACCTCAGGCGGATCGAGCCGGAGGCGATGCTGGCCTACCTCGGCGGCATCGTCGGCAAGGAGGGCGTCGCGGTGGCGCCGGACGCGCTGGCGCTGATCGTGCGGGCCTCCGAAGGCTCGATGCGCGACGCCTTGTCGCTGCTCGACCAGGCGATCGCGCACGGGGCCGGCGAGGCGACGGCGGCCGAGGTGCGGGCGATGCTCGGGCTCGCCGACCGCGGGCGCGTCCTCGACCTCTTCGAGGCGGTGATGCGCGGCGACGCCAGGGGCGCGCTGGCCGAGCTCGCGGCGCAGTACGCGGCCGGGGCCGACCCGATGGCGGTGATCCGCGACCTCGCCGAGGTCACGCACTGGGTGTCGATGGTGAAGCTCGCGCCCGAGGCAGCCGATGACCCGACCGTCGGGCCGGACGAGCGGGCGCGCGGGCTCGACCTGGCGGCCCGGCTCGGGATGCGGGTGCTGACGCGCGCCTGGCAGATGCTCCTGAAGGCGCTGGAGGAGGTGGCCGCGGCACCGAGCGCGATGATGGCCGCCGAGATGGCGATCATCCGGCTGACCCATGTCGCCGACCTGCCGACACCGGAGGAGCTCGTTCGGCGGCTGGGCGACGCCCCGCCCGCGCCGGCGGCCTCGCCGGGCGGTGGCGGGACCCGGGTGGTGCGCGGACCGGCCGCGAGCGCGGCACCGGCCGCGCCCGTGGCGATGCCCGCGCCCGCGCCGGCATCGCAGCCGGCAGCGGCGCCCGCGTCCGAGGCGCTGGCGCGCTACCAGCAGTTCGAGGACGTGGTGGCGCTGATCCGCGCGCGGCGCGACGTGAGCCTGCTCGTCGAGGTCGAGGCCGGGGTGCGGCTCGTGCGCTACGCCCCTGGCCGGATCGAGTTCGAGCCTGCCGACGGGGCGCCGCCCGAGCTCGCGGCGCGGCTGGCGCAGCGGCTGCAGCTCTGGACCGGCGCGCGCTGGGGCGTGGCGGTGGTCGGCTCCGGCGGCGCCGCCACGATCGCCGAGGTGCGGGCCAAGGAGAAGGGCGACCTCAAGGCGCGCTCGCTCGAGCATCCGATGGTGCGGGCGGTGCTCGCGGCCTTCCCGGGCGCCGAGATTCGCGAGGTGCGGCCGGCCGACGCGCTGGCCTCGGCGGCGGCGCCCGACGAGGCAGAAGAGATACCGGACGACTGGGATCCGTTCGATCCCTTCCAGGAGGAGAATTGATGCTGAAGGGATTGGGCCAGCTTGGCGACATGGCCAAGATCATGAAGCAGGCGCAGGAAATGCAGACCCGCATGTCCGACGCCCAGGGCCGGCTCGACGCGATCGAGGTCGAGGGCGAGGCGGGCGCCGGGCTGGTCAAGGTCACGGCGACCGCCAAGGGCGAGGTCCGGCGGCTGTCGATCGACCCCTCGCTCTTCGTCCCCGAGGAGCGCGAGGTGGTCGAGGACCTGATCGTCGCGGCGGTGCGCGACGCGCAGGCACGGGCGATCGTCGCGGCGCAGGCCGAGATGGCCAAGGTGACCGAGGGCCTCGACCTGCCGCCGGGGCTGAAGCTGCCGTTCTGAGATGCCCGAGGCGGGCGACGCCGCGATCGACCGGCTGATCGCGCTGATGGCGCGGCTGCCGGGGCTCGGGCCGCGCTCGGCACGGCGGGCGGTGCTCGCCATGGTGCGGCGGCGCGAGCTGATGCTCGAGCCGCTGGCGGCGGCCCTCGCCGAGGTGGCGGCCACGGTGCGCGAATGCGACCGCTGCGGCAACATCGCCACCGGTGCCCTCTGCGCCATCTGCGCCGACCCGCGGCGGGCGACCGGCGAGGTCTGCGTGGTCGAGACCGTGGCCGACCTCTGGGCCATGGAGCGCGGCGGTGCCTTCCGCGGGCGCTACCACGTGCTCGGCGGCGTGCTGTCGGCCCTCGACCAGGTCGGGCCGGAGGCGCTGCGCATCCCCGGGCTGGTCGGGCGGGTCGCCGAGGAGGGCACGCGCGAGGTGATCCTGGCGCTCAACGCGACGATCGACGGGCAGGCGACGGCGCACTACATCGCGGGCGAGCTGGCGCCGCTCGGCGTCGCCGTGACCTCCCTCGCCAAGGGCGTGCCGGTCGGCGGCGAGCTCGACTACCTCGACGACGGGACGATCGGCGCGGCGCTGCTGGCGCGGCGCGCGCTCTGAGCGCCGCAGCCGTTCATGCCGGTCCCCTCGGGGTCGGCGTCCCAGAGCACCCGACCGGGCTCGCGTGCGCCATGGCCGGCAGCTGGCCGCGCCGCAGGATGAACGCGCCGAAGGGCCCCTCGTCCGCAGCGGCCTGCGCCCGCGCGGCCGACGCGACGCTGGCGCCCGCACCGTCGGGCCCGCCACGAGAAACTCGCGCCGCTTCGCGGCCATCCCCTTTGCTGCATCGCAAAAGGCCGCGTTGACGCGGCGCCGGCCGCCATCCTATCACCGGAGCCAACGCCCATCCGAAAGGACCGCCCCGTGAGCTTCACCATCCCCCCGAGCCCGCCGGCCGTCCCGAACCGCTGCCAGCTCTTCGGCCCCGGATCGCGCCCGGCGCTCTTCCCGAAGATGGCGGCGTCGGCGGCGGACGTGATCAACCTCGACCTCGAGGACAGCGTGCCTCCGGCCGACAAGCCCGCCGCCCGCGCCAACGTCATCGCGGCGATCGGCGCCGTCGACTGGGGGACGAAGACCCTGTCGGTGCGGATCAACGGCCTCGACACGCCCTTCTGGTACCGCGACGTCGTCGACATCCTCGAGCAGGGGGCCGAGCGCATCGACCGGATCATGATCCCCAAGGTCGGGACCGCGGGCGACCTCTATGCCGTCGACGCCCTCGTCACCGCCATCGAGGCCGCCATGGGCCGGCGCAGGCGGGTCGGCTTCGAGGTCATCATCGAGACCGCCCTCGGCTTCGCCAACGTGCGCGAGATCGCCGCCGCCTCGCCGCGGCTCGTGGCGATGAGCATCGGCGCCGCCGACTTCGCCGCCTCGATGGGGATGCAGACGACCGGCATCGGCGGCACCCAGGATGGCTACTACATGCTGCCGCCCAGGGACGGCGACGCTCCGCGCCCGCCGGCCTACGCCGACCCCTGGCACGGCGTGACCGCGGCGATCGTCGCCGCCTGCCGCGCCAACGGCGTCTTGCCGGTGGACGGGCCGTTCGGCGACTTCTCCGACCCCGACGGCTTCACCGCCCAGGCGCGGCGGTCGGCGACCCTCGGCATGGTCGGGAAATGGGCGATCCACCCGAACCAGGTGGCGCTCGCCAACGCGGTCTTCACCCCGCCCGAGGCCAAGGTGGCCGAGGCGCGCGAGATCCTCGCCGCGATGGGCGAGGCCGAGGCCAACGGCCAGGGTGCCGTCACCTACAAGGGGCGGCTGATCGACATCGCCTCGGCCCGCCAGGCGCGGGTCATCGTCGAGATGGCCGAGCTGATCGCCGCCGGCTGACGCTGGCGCGGCCGTCCTCGCCCCTTGCGTCCGTCGGTGCCCCCGGCCATTTAGCCGGGATGGACATCGCCGGCGTCAGCCTTCCGCGCATCCGCCGCGCGCTCGCGACGCCGGCCGCCGCGTCGTCGGACTACGACCTGAACCCCGACGTCCCGCGCGGCGAAGGCCGCCGGCTGCGCCCGGCCTCGGTGCTGGTGCCCCTGGTCGAGCGCGGCCCACGGCTGCACCTCGTGCTGACCCGCCGGGCGGCCGTCCTCAAGCACCACCCGGGCCAGGTCGCCTTTCCCGGCGGCAAGCAGGACCCGGGCGACCCGACGCCGCTCGCCGCGGCGCTGCGCGAGGCGCGGGAGGAGATCGGGCTCGACCCCGCGACCGTCGAGATCCTCGGCACGCTCGACCCGCACGAGACCGTCACCGACTTCCTCGTGACGCCGTTCGTCGCGCTGGTGCCGCCCGGCTTCCGGCCGGTGCCCGAGCGGGGCGAAGTCGACGAGGTCTTCGAGGTGCCGCTCGCCTTCGTCCTCGACCCCGCGAACATGCAGGTGCATGGCCGCCGCTGGCAGGGGCGGATGCGGCACTACTATGTGGTCCCCTATGGGCCGCACTACATCTGGGGCGCGACGGCGCGGATGCTGCGCAACTTCTCCGACCGGATGCGCGACCCGTGACCCGCGTCGGCGGCGACTGGCTCGACGCCCCGGCGACGCGCGCGGTGATGGCGGCGCTGACCGCCGGCGGGCACCAGGCGCTCTTCGTCGGCGGCTGCGTGCGGAACGCGCTGCTCGGCCGGCCGGTCGCCGACGTCGACATCGCCACGGACGCGCTGCCCGAGACGGTGATATCGCTCGCGGCAGCGGCGGGGCTCAACCCGGTGCCGACCGGGATCGGGCACGGCACGGTCACCGTCGTCGCCGAGGGTCGGCCGTTCGAGGTCACGACCTTCCGCCGCGACGTCGAGACCTTCGGCCGCCACGCCCGCGTCGCCTTCACCGCGGCCCTCGCCGAGGATGCGGCGCGGCGCGACTTTACCATGAACGCGCTCTACGCGCGGCCGGACGGCGAGGTCGTCGACCCGCTCGGCAGCCTCGCGGACCTCCGCGCCGGCCGGGTCCGCTTCGTCGGCGACCCCGCCGAGCGCATCGCCGAGGACTACCTGCGCATCCTGCGCTTCTTCCGCATCCACGCCTGGTACGGCGACCCGGCGGGCGGCCTCGATCCCGACGGCCTCGCCGCCTGCGCCGCCGCGCAGGACGGGCTCGCGCGGCTGTCGCGCGAGCGGATCGGCGCCGAGCTCGCCAAGCTCCTGTCAGCCGCCGACCCCGCCCCCGCCGTCGCGGCGATGGCCGCGACCGGCATCCTGGGGCGGCTGCTGCCCGGTGCCGACCGGCGAGCGCTGGCGCCGCTCGTCCACCTGGAGCGCGAAGCCGGGATCGCGCCCCGCTGGCAGCGCCGGCTCGCCGCACTCGGCTGGCGCGCCGAGTGGGCGCCGGCGCTGCGGCTGTCGCGCGCCGACGCCCGCGCGCTCGGCGCGGCCGCGGCAGCGCTGGCGGCGGACGAGCCTCCCGCCGCCGCCGCCTACCGGCACGGGGTCGAGGCCGCCCGCGACGCGGCGCTGGTGCGGGCGGCGAGCCTCGGCGCCTCGCTGCCGCCCCACCTCGAGGCCGAGCTCGCCCGCGGCGCGGCGGCGCGCTTCCCGATCCCCGCGACCGCGCTCGGCGCGCCGGGGCCGGCGCTCGGCGACACGCTGCGACGGCTCGAGGCGGCCTGGATCGCCTCGGACTTCACCCTCACCCCCGCCGAGCTGCGCGCACTCCCGCGAAACTAGCCGTCACGGCCACTTGGCGACGGGCGGCAGCGACATCAGGACGGCGTCGACGTTGTGGCCGGTTTCCAGGCCGAACCGCGTGCCGCGGTCGTAGATCAGGTTGAACTCGGCGTAGCGGCCCCGTTTCACGAGCTGGATCTCGCGCTCCTCCGCGCTCCAGGGCTCGCGCATGCGGCGCTCGACGATGGGGACGAAGGCGTCGAGGAAGGCGTCGCCGACCGTGCGGGTGAAGGCGAAGTCCGCCTCCCAGTCGCCGGTCGCGTGGTCGTCGAAGAAGATGCCGCCGACGCCGCGCGCCTGGCCACGGTGGCGGATCAGGAAGTACTCGTCGGCCCAGACCTTGAAGCGCGGATAGTAGCCGGGGTCGTGGCGGTCGCAGGCGGCGCGCAGCGCGGCGTGGAAGGCGGCGGTGTCCTCGGCCAGCTCGATCGCCGGGTTGAGATCGGCACCGCCGCCGAACCACCAGGCGCCGGGGGTCCAGAACATGCGGGTGTTCATGTGAACGGCCGGCGTGCGCGGCGAGCGCATGTGCGCAACGAGGCTGATGCCGGATGCCCAGAAGCGCGGGTCGCCCGCGAGCCCGGGTACCTCGCGGCGCGCGGTCAGGCTCGCCTGCGCCGGCGCCCCGAGTGTCCCGTGCACGGTCGAGACGTTCACGCCGACCTTCTCGAAGACGCGGCCGTCGCGCATCGCGGCCATGACCCCTCCGCCGGCGTCGCCGCCGTCGCCCGCGTCGCGGCGGGTCGCGGTGCGCTCGAAGCGGCCGGGCGGCAGCGCCGCGAAGGGCCCGCTGTCCTGCGCGTCCTCGAGTCCCTCGAAGGCGGCGCAGATGCGGTCGCGCAGCGCCTCGAACCAGGCGGAAGCCCGCATCTTCTCCGCCTCGCCGACCCTGGGCATCACCGGCGCCTCCCATAGGGCGCGACGTCCTGGTCGGGGAGCCAGACGCCCTCGGGCAGCGCCCCGAATTGGTGCGCGAGATCGGGCTGGCCGGCGATCGGGCAGGCGACGGCGAACGCGGGGGCGGCGAAGCGGAGCGCACAGACGGTGTCGGGATCCCGGTCCGGCACCCGCTCGGCCACCGCCTCGTCCGGCGATGCCGCCGGCCGCGCCGCTTGCCCGAGCTGCGTCAGCTCCCCGCTCTCGGCCATCGAGCCCTCCCCTGTCTGCGCGCAGGAACGGCTTCGCGCGGATCTTGTCAACCTGGTCGGCCCCGGCGCCGCCCGGACGCGATTCGGCGATAATCGGGGCAGGACGGAGATCGCGCCATGACCCAGATCATCCTGATCGGCCCGATCGGCGCCGGGAAGTCGACGGTGGCCCGGCTGCCGTCGAAGCGGCTCGGGCTGCGGCAAGTGCCGGTCGACGAGGTCCGCCGGGCCCACTGCTACCGCACAAGCTGCGAACGGGGTGACACGGGGCGCGGTTTGCTGTATTGACGCCGCGGCACCCCGAGGAGGCCTTGCATGGAGAACGTCCGCAGCACCGACCTGATCTGATCGGTCCGGACGTGGGCCGACAGGCCCCTTCCCTGCAGTTTCCCCGAGGCTCTCCGATGTTCCGCTTCTTCGAGTCGCTCGTCGACCCCTATGCGCCCTATCCGGCGAAGTCGACGCCGCCCGACCGGCTGTGGCCGTTCCTCGTCGACTACCTGAAGCCGGCGCGGCGCGTCATGGCCTGGACGATCGTCGCGGTCTTCCTGGTCGCCGTCGTCGAAATCTGGCTGATCTGGTACGCGGGCCGCATCGTCGACGTGCTCGGCGCGACGCCGCCCTCGGAGGTCTGGGCGCGGCACGGGCTCGAGCTCGTGGCGGTCGCGGTCTTCATCCTGCTGGCGCGGCCGCTGATCCAGACGCTGCAGGCGGCGCTGCTCAACCAGTCGCTGATGCCGAACGTCGGCACGATCGTGCGCTGGCGCTCGCACCGGCACGTGCTCGGCCAATCGGTCGGCTGGTTCCAGAACGACTTCGCCGGGCGGATCGCCAACCGGATGATGCAGACGGCGCCCGCCGTCGGCGAGGCGACGTTCCAGACCTTCGACGCGATGGTCTATGCCGTCATCTACCTCGCGGGCGCGCTCTGGCTGCTGTCGGGGACCGACTGGCGGCTGGCAGTGCCGCTCGTCGTCTGGCTCGGGCTCTACGTCTGGCTGGTCGGCTGGACGATCCCGCGCGTCGGCAAGGCTTCGAAGGACTTTTCGGATGCCCGCTCGGCGATCACCGGGCGCATCGTCGACAGCTACACCAACATCCAGTCGGTGAAGCTCTTCGCGCACACGCATTCCGAGGAGGACTACGCCGGCGAGGCGATCGAGCACGCGCGCAAGACCTTCATGGCGCAGATGCGGATCATCACGCTGATGGATCTGGGGCTGACGGTGATCAACGGCTTCCTGATCGTCGCCGTCATCGGGCTCGCGCTGATGCTCTGGACCGGCGGGCATGCGACGATCGGCACCGTCGCCGCAGCGTCGGCGCTCGTGCTGCGGCTGAATGCGATGACCGGCTGGATCATGTGGTCGCTGTCGTCCTTGTTCCAGAACCTCGGAGTCATCCGCGAAGGCATGGAGACGATCGCCCAGCCCATCGCGCTCGAGGACGCCATGGACGCGAAGGAGCTCGCGGTGACCCGGGGCGAGATCGCCTTCGATCGGGTCAGCCACCACTACGGGCGTGGCTCGGGCGGCATCCGCGACCTCACGCTGGTGATCCGTCACGGCGAGAAGGTCGGGTTGGTCGGCCGCTCGGGCGCCGGCAAGTCGACGCTCGTGAACCTCTTGCTGCGGTTCTTCGACACCGAGGGCGGGGCCATCCGCATCGACGGACAGGACGTGCGTGCGGTGACGCAGGACTCGCTGCGGCGGCAGATCGGCATGGTCACGCAGGACCCGTCGCTGCTGCACCGCTCGGTGCGCGCGAACATCCTCTACGGCCGGCCCGACGCGTCGGAGGCCGAGATGGTGGCGGCGGCGCGGCGGGCGGAGGCGCACGACTTCATCCTCGGGCTCGAGGACATGAACGGGCGCGCCGGCTACGACGCCCACGTCGGCGAGCGCGGGGTCAAGCTCTCCGGCGGCCAGCGGCAGCGGATCGCCCTCGCGCGGGTGATCCTGAAGGACGCGCCGATCCTCGTGCTCGACGAGGCGACGTCGGCGCTCGACTCGGAGGTCGAGGCCGCGATCCAGGAGACGCTCTACGGCGTGATGCAGGGCAAGACGGTGATCGCGATCGCGCACCGGCTGTCGACGATCGCGCGGATGGACCGGATCGTGGTGCTCGACGACGGCGCCATCGCCGAGGAGGGGACGCACGCCGAGCTCCTGGAGCGCGGCGGGCTCTACGCGCGCTTCTGGAACCGGCAGTCGGGCGGCTTCATCGACGTGAACGTGACGCCGGCGATGGACGCCGCCGAGTAGGCGGCCCTTGCCGCGGCGGGCCGGCGGGCGCAGGTTGCGGGCTTCGAAGGGGGAATCCATCGTGCTCACCGATCCCGAAGCCCTGCGGCTGCTCGGCCTGGCGCCCAGGGAGCGGCTGCTGAGCGGCCTGTCGCGGCCGCGGCCGAGCGCCGCCGAGCGGCGCGAAGCCGGGCGCGCCCTGCGGGGCACGCTCCCGCGCTCCGCACTCGGCAAGCTGGCGCTGCCCGACCCGCGGCCCGACCCGGTCGCGATGATCGAGGCGGAGAACGCGACGCGCGTCGCCTCGCTGGTGCCGCTGCGCAACGCGCGGATGGTCGCCTCGCCCTTCGCCTTCCTGCGCGGGACGGCCGGGGTGATGGCGTCGGACCTGTCGGCGATGCCGCGCACCGGCATCGACGTGATGGCCGGCGGCGACATGCATCTCGCGAATTTCGGCCTCTTCGCCTCGGCCGAACGCCACCTGATCTTCGCGATCAACGACTTCGACGAGGTGCATCCGGGTCCCTGGGAGTGGGACCTGAAGCGGCTCGCCGCCAGCGCCGCGGTGGTCGCGGACTTCCTCGGCGGCGGCCGCGCCGAGGGAGAGCGAGCGGCGCGGGCGGCCGCGCTCGCCTACGCCGGGTCGATGCGGCGGCTGTCGGAGATGGGCTTCCTGGAGGTCTGGTACGACCTGATCGGCGCCCAGGACATCCTCGCCGCGCTACCGCCCGAGCTCGAGAAGCCGGCGCGGCGGCTGATCGACCGCGCCCGCCGCCGCGGTCACCTGCGCAGCCTCGACAAGCTCAGCGAGGAGGTCGACGGGCAGTGGCGCATCGCCGAGGATCCACCCCTCGTCGTCCGCGAGACCGCGCTCCCCGACGGCACCCCGCTGCCCGAGGCGATGGAGGGACTGTTTGCCGCCTACCTCGTCTCGCTGCCCGAGGCGTCGAAGCGAACGCTCGGCCGCTACCGGCTGGTCGATGTGGCGCGCAAGGTCGTCGGCGTCGGCAGTGTCGGGACGAGCTGCTGGGTCGGACTCTTCGTGGGCGCCGACGGCGGCGATCCGCTGTTCCTGCAGGTGAAGGAGGCAGGCCCGTCGGTGCTCGCGCGCTACGTCGCACATCCCTACGCCGGCAACGAGGGGCGGCGCGTCGTGATGGGCCAGCGGATGATCCAGGGCTCGCCCGACATCTTCCTCGGCTGGGGACCTTCCGACCCTGCGGCGCCCCGGCACTTCTACGTCCGCCAGCTCGCCGACATGAAAGGCGGCGTGCGCTTCCTCGCCGGCGACCGCGGCATGCTGCGCAAGCTGCCCGACTATGCCGCGCTCTGCGGCCGCGCGCTGGCACTGGCGCATGCGAAGTCGGGCGACCCGGCGATGATCTCCGGCTATTGCGGCCGCGGCGAGGCGCTGGCCGACGCGCTCGCCGCTTTCGCGCTCGCCTACGCCGAACGGGCCGAGCGCGACCACGCCGCCTTCGCCGTCGCGGTGCGCTCCGGCCGGGTGCCGGTCGAGGGGTGACATCTTGCCGCGGATGGGGTAAGGAAGCCTCGCCGACATCGAGGAGCGCCTGCATGGAGAGAGTCCGGATTCCCGTTCGCCGCTGACCGGTCCGGATCGGGCCGCCCGGCCCGCTGTCTCCATCGCCGTTGGTGTCCTCGATGCTTTGCCTTCCCCAGTCGTCGGTTGCCCGCCTGTCCCGCCGGACCGGCGCCGTGCGCGTTTCCAGCCCAGGAGTTTCCGATGGATAACCCGATCGCGTCGCTCGCCAGTTTCGCCGCCGACCGTTCGCTGCGACGGCTCCGGCCCTGATTTCCGGCCCGACCCCCGAGGCGGGCCTTCCAATGAGTTGGCCATGCTCGACCGCGTCTTCTCCGGTTTCGACCGGCTGTATTCCCCGACCGCGCTTGCGGCCGACCGGCAGCCGCCGGTCGGCACCGGCCGGTTCTTCGCCTATTTCCTGACCCAGTTCCGCGGCGCCTTCGCCGCCCGCGTCGTCTTCGTCGCCCTGGGCTCGGTCGCCGACGCCATGCTGCCGATCTTCGTCGGCTGGATCGTCGGCATGCTCTCGACCACGCCGCGCGGCGAACTCTGGGCGACGCACGGGCCGACGCTCGGGCTGATGCTCGCGGTCGTGCTGCTCCGGCCGCTGGTCTTCGCCTGCGACGCGCTGGTCCGGAACCACGCGATCGTGCCGAACCTGATCGACCTCGTGCGCTGGCAGAGCCACTGGCACCTGATCCGCCAGTCCTGGTCGTTCTTCCAGAACGACTTCGCCGGCCGGATCGGCACCAAGGTGATGCAGGCGGGCGACGCCATCGAGCTGACCGCGAATCTGACGATCGACGCGGTCTGGTACGCGGCGGTCTTCGTCGCCGTCGCGATGATCGCGTTTGCCGGCATGGACCCGATGCTGCTCGTCCCGATCGCCGTCTGGCTCGCGCTCTACGCCGTGCTGCTGGCGCGCTCGATGCCGCGCATCGACCGGGCGTCCGAGGCCGTGTCCGACCGCTACTCGGTGATGAACGGGCGGATGGTCGACAGCTATGCCAACATCCAGACGCTGAAGACCTTCGCCGTCGACGCCGAGGAGGACGCCTACGTCGCGACCTCGGTACGGGCGCATGCCGACGCCTTCCGCGCGCTGATGCGGATCTTCACCGCCAGCTGGTCGCTCCTGTTCCTGCTGAACGGGATGCTGGTCGGGGCGGTCACCTGGATCGCGCTCGACGGCTGGAACGCCGGGCGGATGGACGCGGCGATGGTGGCGACCGCCATACCCTTCGTGCTGCAGATCATGAGCATCTCGGGCTGGATCCTCGAGATCAGCTCCAACGTCTTCCGCCAGGTCGGCGTCGCCCGCGACTCGATGCGGACGATCGCGAAGCCCTTGACGCTGGTCGACGCACCGGGCGCGAAGGCGCTCCTCGTGACTCGGGGCGAGATCGTCTACGACCGGGTCGGCTTCGACTACTGGCGCGGCGACGCCGGCTCGGTCGTCCGCGACTTCAGCCTGACGGTGCGGTCGGGCGAGCGGATCGGGCTCGTCGGCCGCTCGGGGGCGGGGAAATCGACCTTGGTCAACCTGACGCTGCGGATGTTCGACGTCGCCTCGGGCGCGATCCGCATCGACGGACAGGACATCCGCGAGGTGACGCAGGAGAGCCTGCGCCGCGCGATCGGCGTCGTCGGGCAGGAGACCTCGCTGCTGCACCGCTCGGTGCGCGAGAACATCAAGTTCGGCCGCCCGTCCGCGACCGACGCCGAGATGATCCTCGCCTCCCGGCGCGCCAGCATCCACGACGTGATCATGGCGCTGGTCGACCCGGAGGGCCGCACCGGCTACGACGCCCAGGTCGGCGAGCGCGGGGTCAAGCTCTCCGGCGGCCAGCGGCAGCGGGTCGCGCTCGCACGCGTGATCCTCAAGGACGCCCCGATCCTCGTCCTCGACGAGGCGACGTCCGCCCTCGACTCTGAGGTGGAGGCGGCGATCCAGGACACGCTCTACGGCGTGATGCAGGGCAAGACCGTGATCGCCATCGCCCACCGGCTGTCGACGATCGCCCGCATGGACCGGATCGTCGTGCTGGACGCCGGCCGGATCGTCGAGGAAGGCACCCACGCCGAGCTCCTCGCGCGCGACGGCATCTACGCCGGCCTCTGGGACCGCCAGTCCGGCGGCTTCCTGAGCCTCGAGGCGGCGGAGTGAAGCCGGGCTCGCGGCGGGCCTCTTCGCCCGCCGAAGGCCCTGCGCGCCGCGGGTCCCCCCCCGCCCTTAAGGCAAGAGGAAGGCGGGAGGGTCAGGCGCCGTCATCGCGGCGCGGCGGCCACGGTCAGGGTGAGCCCGCCGAGCGGGATGCCGTCGAGGCGGGTCGACCAGGTCTCGCCGGGCGCCACCGGCTGGGCGTCGGTCAGCGTTCCGGTGGTGACGATCTCGCCGGCGGCGAGCGGCGGGTTCGCCGGATGCCGCGCGATCTCGGCGACGAGGAAGCGCAGCGCGCTGATCGGCCCGCCCAGCACGTCCGACCCTCGCCCCTCGGCCACTGGCCCGCCGTCGCGCAGCAGAGTGACGCCGAGGCGCGGCAGCGCCTCGCCCCAGGCGGCGCGGTCGTCGGCGACCGCGTGGCGCGGGCCGACGAAGAGGCGGCCGTGCAAGCCGAAGGCGGCCGCGGCCTCCGGTCCCGCGAACCGCCAGCCAGGGAAGACCGACTGGACGATCTCGAAGCCGTGCGCCACCCAGTCGATGCAGCCGAGCAGGGCCGCCTCATCCATGCGGGCATCGGGGGCGGCGCCCAGGCCGAGCACGACCTCCGGCTCGATGCGCGGTTCCGGCATCCCCGCGGGATCGAGCGTAGCGCCGGACCCGACGTCCTCGCGCGTGCTGTCGTAGACGTAGTTCCACATCGGGCTGTCGACGCCGTAGTTCGGCCAGATCGAGGTGTTGGTGAAGCCGATCTTGCGCCCGACCGGCCGCTCGCCGCGCCCGTGCCGCGCCGCCGCGACGGTGGCGCTGACGCGATAGGCCTGCGCGAAATCGAGGCCCGGCCAGTGTCCGGAAGCGACCTGCCGCCCCGTGCCCCAGAGCGCCAGCAGCTCCCGCGCCACCCGGTCGTCGTCCATCGCTTCCCCCGCCCTGTCCCCGGGCAGGATGCGGCCGGCGCCGGCGATCGGCAAGCGTACGCTAGCCGTCCTGCCGGGCGATCTCGGTGATCAGGACCTCGTCGACCGGGATGTCCGGCACCACCTCGTGCGCCGAGGCGAGCAGCGCCGACTTCAGGTCCTCGATCTTGCGGCCGGTGGTGAAGCTGCCGTCGAAGCCGCCGGAGTTGGCGTGGCGGAACATCACCTTCAGGAAGCCGTCGCGCAGCCGCGGCTTGACGTCCTCGATCTCGTGCGCCGACTCGGTGTCGGTCTCGACCGAGAGCGAGACGACCACCATCGCCGCCACCTTCTCGCCGGCGAAGACGGGGACGACGAAGGGCTTGTCCATCGTGACATAGGCGAGCTCGGCGGACTTCTTCTTCTCCGCCGGCTT
The DNA here is from genome assembly GCA_046348975.1 of Amaricoccus sp. Classification (GTDB taxonomy): domain Bacteria; phylum Pseudomonadota; class Alphaproteobacteria; order Rhodobacterales; family Rhodobacteraceae; genus Amaricoccus. Next base: position 291,842 of record JAXMDF010000002.1, read on the forward strand.
CCCGGGCGAGAATGGATCCGCGGCGCAGGGCGCGGGCTGCGCGCCGCCCTCGGCGGCCGCGCCCCCGGCCGGGGCGGCCGCGCAGGCCTCGGCCGCCGCCGGTGCCGGGGCCGGCTTCAGCGCCATCCCGGCGCCGACGCCGGCCGCGAGGCCGAGGAGCCCGATCAGCACCGGCAGCAGCTTCTTCACTCGGGCCTCCTCAATAGGGCATGACCTGGTCGACGATCTGCTGGCCGTAGCGCGGCTGCTGCACGCTCGAGAGCTGGCCCCGGCCGCCGTAGGAGATGCGCGCGCCGGCGATGCGGTCGTAGGGGATCTCGTTGTAGCGCGAGATGTCCTCGGGCCGGACGATGCCGGTGACCTGCAGGTCGCGCAGCTCGTAGTTGACCCGCACCTCCTGGTCGCCCTGGATCACGAGGTGCCCGTTCGGCAGCACCTGGACGACGGTCGCGGCGATCCTGAGCGTCAGCTTCTCGTTGCGCTTGACCGAGCCGTCGCCCTCGTAGTCGGACTGCGAGCCCATCTCGACGTTCGGGTTCAGCTTCATCAGCCCGGGCGGCAGGACGTTGCCGGCACCGAAGAAGCCGCCGACCTCCGCGCTCTCCTTGCCGTTGCGCGAGCGCGTCGTGGTGTTCTTCATCTCGGCCTGGTCGTCGATCTCGATGGTGACGGTCAGGATGTCGCCGAGGTTCTTCGCCCGCTTGTCGCCCCAGAGCCCGGTCGGCGTCGTGCTCCAGAGCGAGCCCTGCTGGTAGGCGTACTTCGCCGGCTGCGGCGGCGGCACGGCGAGCGCTGCCCGCTCGGCGGTGAGGATCGGCGGCGCGTTGTCCTCGGCGCGGCCGATCGAGGTCATCTCGGGCTCCTTGCCGACCTGGGAAAGCCCGCAGCCGGCGAGGGCCATCAGCCCCGCGAGTGCGATCCGTCTCATTGGCTCCCTACCTCCACGCTGCCGTCGCTCGTCACCGTGCCCATGACGGTTTGCTTCGAGGCGAGATTCATCACCCGGACGCTCTCGCCCACCGCGGCGCGGTCGAGCACCCGGCCCTCGGTCACGATCTTCAGCGGGCCGCTGGCATAGGACATCTTGACGACCGCGTTCCGCTCCACGAGCGCCGGCGCCCGGAGCTGGGACAGGAGGATCGGCCGGCCTGGATAGAGCGCGACCTTGGCCTCCTGCCCGACCGCCTCCTCGATCGACGTGACGCCGCCCGCGACGTCGTCCTCGGACAGCGCGAGGTCGTCGGCGGCCAGGACCGCCTGGCTGCGGATCGCGTGCACCGGCGTCACCGACTGGGCGAAGACCGCGCCGGCGGCCAGCGCCGCGACGAAGATGACGAAGATCGCGGTCGCGCGCGCCATTGCGTCACCGGATCTGCACGGTGGCCGCCAGCATCTGGTCGGCGGCGGTGATGACCTTGGCGTTCAGCTCGTAGCCGCGCTGCGCCTCGATCAGCCCGGTGATCTCGTGGACGGCGTCGACGCTCGAATTCTCGAGATACCCTTGGCGGAAGGTCCCGCGCCCGTCCTCGCCGGCGCCGCCGGTGTTGGCGGCGCCCGACGCCTCGGTCTCCTCGTAGAGGTTCGAGCCCAGCGCCTCGAGCCCTTTCTCGTTGGAGAAGCTCGTCAGCTCGAACTGCCCGAGCAGCTGCGCCTGGGTCTGCCCGTCGAAATAGGCATAGACCTCGCCGTCGGCGTTGATGGTGATCTGGCGCGCGTCCTCGGGGATGGTGATGTCGGGGACGACCGGATAGCCGTCCGAGGTCACGATCTGCCCGTCGCCGTTGCGCTTCAGCGCCCCGTCGCGGGTGTAGGCCGCGTCGCCCGACGGCAGCGTGACCTCCAGATACCCCTGCCCCTCGATCGCGAGGTCGAGCGAGCCGCCGGTCTCGGTGACGGCGCCCTGCGCCACCTGCACCGAGACCGCCGCCGCGCGCACCCCGAGCCCGAGCTGCACGCCCGCCGGCAGCACGGTCCCGTCGGCCGAGTTGATCGTCCCGGGCCGCTCGACCTGCTGATAGTGCAGGTCGGAGAACTCGGCCCGGCGCGCGCTGTAGGCGGTCGTGTTCATGTTGGCGAGGTTGTGCGAGATGACCTCGACCCGCATGTTCTGCGCCGCCATGCCGGTGGCCGCGATATCAAGGGCACGCATGCTACTCTCCTACTCCCACCGCTCAGCCGGCCTGGCCGAGCGTCTTCACCACCAGCCGGATCCGTTCGTCTTCCTGGTCCATCAGCTTCTGGCCGTACTCGTAGGCGCGCTGCACCTCGACCATCCGCGCCATCTCGCTGACCGGGTTCACGTTCGACTGCTCGAGGAAGCCCTGCACGATCTTGCCGTCCTCGACCGGCACCGTGCCGCCCTCGGCCTTGAAGAGGACGCCCGCCTCGCGGCTGAGCTTCGACTGGTCCTCGACGTCGACGAGCCCGAGCTTGCCCGCCGGCGCGCCGTCGACCGAGATCGTGCCGTCGGCCGAGACGTTGATCGCCTTCGCCTCGAACGGGATCGTGATCTCGCCGCCGCCCTCGTCGAGCAGCGGGTGGCCGTCCATGTTGACGACGACCCCGTCCGCGTTGCGGGTGAAGGCGCCGGCGCGGGTCAGCCGTTCGCCCTGCGGGGTCATCACGGTGAAGTAGCCGTCGCCCTCGACCGCGAGGTCGAGCGTGCCGCCGGTCTCCTCGAGCGATCCCTGCAGCTTGTCGGTATAGCGCGCCCGCGCCGCGGTCATCGCCACGCTGCCGCCCTCGATCGGCAGCGCCTTGACCTCTTCGGCGAAGATCACACCCTCGCGGCGGTAGCCGGTGGTCGAGAGGTTGGCGATGTTGTTCGCGACCGACTGGAGCTCCTTGGCGAGCCCCGATGCGCGCGTCAGCGCCACGTAGCCGGCAAGGTCCATCCCGTACTCCCGCGTTCTCGCGTACCCGCGCGGTGACTGTCGCGCTCGGGGGCACGCTCGCCGCAGTTGGTAAAGATTCGGTCAAGCGCCGCCCGCCGCCGGCTACTTCGGCTCGGGCGGCTCGAAGATGTTGCGGATCGCCTTGACGACGCGGGACAGCACCACGTGCAGCAGCCCGGCGGAGAAGCCGCCGGCAAGGGCGACCAGCGGCCCCTTGAAGGCCGCTTCGCCGGTCGGGTCGGTGCCGGTCTGCACGATCTCGGTCAGGATGATGCCGGCCACGACCCCGAGCCCGATCTGCAGCCAGTAGGAGCTCTCCATCACCGGGTCGAACCGGCGGCGGCGGACGTCCTCCCAGGCCTCGAAGAGGACGGCGAAGCTCGCGCCGATGCCCGCGACGGCGGTGATGAACAGGAGCTTGAACACGAGCGGCGCGCCGCTCTGCTCGTAGACGCTGAGCTGGATCGAGTCGGCGTTGATGAGATTCGACGCGCTGGTCGCGAAGAAGAGCAGCATGAACAGGATGTTCGCCAGCGACAGCCGCCGGATCGTGGCATGCGGGCCGAGGAGCCGCGCGCGGCCGGTGCGCATCTGGCAGTAGATCCGCACCCCGGCGGGGGTCGCCGGCGCGACCAGCTGCTTCAGCGCATGGTGGGCGCCCAGCAGCTCCACCATGGTCGGCATCTCGCGACCGTCGGCCAGGCGGTCGAAGACCTCGCTGGCCGCCGGGTCGACCGAGCTCGCGAGCCCGTTGGACGAGCCGTAGTGGATCATCGCGAGGATCTCCTCGACGAGCTCGGCCCGGAGCAGCTCGGCAGTCCTCTCGAGGCGCGCGAGCTGCCTCGGATCGGCGCCGTTGCCGGGCGCGGCCTCCTTCGAGGGCGCGTCGGATGCGCGGGTCCGCTCCAGGCGGACCGGGGTCGTGTCGATGACGGTCGCTTTCTCCATGCCCTCCAGCTAGGACCGGCACGGTTAAAGTTGCGTCAAGCCTTCTCGTGTCCCTTCGGGCGGTGCGGCGCGCGGGCGCCGATCCCCGAGGAGGCGAAGCGCGCATGCGACGATCCGATTTCTACGAGGCGCTGCGCCGGCCGGACGCCGGCGTGTTCCATGGCTCGCTGTCGAGGGAGCAGGTGGCCGGCATCGAGGGCATCCTCGACGCAATGCAGGCCGTGGGCGATCGGCGGGCGAAGACCCTCGCCTATGCGCTCGCGACCGCCTACCACGAGACCGGCCGCAAGATGGTGCCGGTCCGCGAGGGCTTCGCGTCCTCCGACGAGGCCGCGATCCGCGCCGTGGCCGCCCTCGCCCGCAAGCGCGGTACCGACAGCGCCCCCGCCCGCTACGGCAAGCCGACCGGCCCCTACGCCAAGGCCTACTACGGCCGTGGCCATGTGCAGCTGACCTGGCGCGAGAACTACGTCCGCTCCAGCGAGGACGCCGGCACCGACCTCGAACGGGACCCCGACGCCATGCTCGACCCGGTCGTTTCCGCGCGCATCCTGATCAAGGGGCTGGTCGACGGCCGCTGGAACGGCGCCAGGCGCGGGCTCGCGCACTACCTGCCCGACGACGGCGAGGACAACCTGAAGGACGCCCGGCGGACCGTGAACGGCACCGACTGCTGGGACGCCATCGCCGGCTACTACGCCGCCTTCCTCGCCGCCATCGACGCCGGCGGCGGCTGGCAGGCGGAACCGGTAGCCGAGGAGGCGGCGGCCGCGCCGGCCGCGCCGGCCTTCGGCGCCAGCCTCGCCGACTGGCTCGCCGAATGCCCGGGCGACCCGCGAATCATCGGCGCCTGGCTGGCGCGGATGCCGCGCGCCGGCTGATCTCAGCTGGTCTGCCGGCGGCCCCAGGGCAGCGGCGCGACCGGGATCCCGTCCTCGATCAGCGCCCGCGCCTCGGCCGGCCGCGCCTCGCCGATGATCGCGCGCTCGGGCGCGGCACCCTCGTGGATGCGCCGCGCCTCGGCGGCGAAGTCGCGCCCGACGTCCTCGGAATCCGCCTCGATCCGCCGGCGCAGCTCGGCGAGCGCCTGCTCGGCCGGCGAAGCCGGGGCCGACAGCGGCCGTTCCGGCGCCGGCGCCGGTGCCGCGACGGCCGGCGCCATCACGTCCTTGCCGACCGCCTGCGAGCCGCAGACCGCACAGGCAAGCATCCTGGACTCGAGCAGCCGGTCGAAGTCCGCGCTCGACCCGAACCAGGAGTCGAAACGGTGCGCACGGTCGCAGCGCAGCGCATAGCGGATCATTCGGCCTCTCGCGTCACGGATCTGTAACCCGATAGATATATGGGCGGGCAGTGAATACAATGTTGCCGGTGCCGGGCGCAGCCGGCACGCCCGGGAGGAAGACGTGGCGCATCGCGCCGACGGAGCTTGGAGGCCGGCCCTCGCCGCGCTCGCCATCGGCGCCCTCGCCGCGGCGGCGGCGGCGCTGTCGCCCGTCGCGGCCTTCGCCGCCGTCGCCCTCGCGGCATGGCTCGCCGCCCGCGCCCTCGCGCCGCGGCAGACCGCGGCCACCCCGGCCGCCCAGCCCAAGCCGGCCCCGGCGCCGAACGCGATGCCGACGGGCTTCGGCCGGGCGCTGATCGAGAAGCTGCCGACGCCGCTCATCCTCGTCTCGCCGACCGGGCGCATCACCTACGCCAATCCGGCCGCCCACGAGGCGCTGCCGAGGATCGAGCAGGGCGCCCACTTCGCCCACCTGATCCGCGCCCCCGACTTCGTCGAGGCGATCGGCGCCACCCTCGCCGACGGAGCCGAGCGCAGCGTCCGCTTCACCGCCCATCCGGGCCGCGAGCGCTTCTTCGAGGCGCGCATCGGCCTCCTGCCGCCCGACATCGCCTTCGGCCCGGACGCGCGCGTCATCGTGCAGATCGAGGATCGCACCGAGACCCGCCGCGCCGAGCAGCTGCGCTCCGACTTCATCGCCAACGCCAGCCACGAGCTCCGGACGCCGCTCGCCTCGATCATCGGCTACATCGAGACGCTGCAGCACCACGCCCGCGACGACGCCCAGGCGCGCGAGCGCTTCCTCGGGATCATGGGCCGCGAGGCCGGGCGGATGCAGCGGCTGGTCGAGGACCTGATGTCGCTCAGCCGCATCGAGATGACCGAGCACGTCCGTCCGGTCGAGGAATGGTCGCTGAACCGCATCGCCTCCGAGAGCGCCGCAGCGCTCTTGCCGCTCGCGGGCCAGCTCGGCATCACCCTCGCGATCGACCTCGAGCCTGACGGCGCCCGCGTCCTCGGCGACCGCGACCAGCTCGCCCAAGTCTTCACCAACCTGATCGACAACGCCATGAAGTACGGTGGCGAGCGCTCGACCGTCCGCGTGAGCGCCGCGCCCCCGAGCAAGGCGCACCCGAACCAGCACGGCATCACGATCGAGGACGACGGCCCCGGCATCGAGCGCGAGCACATCCACCGGCTGACCGAGCGCTTCTACCGCGTCAGCGCCGCCGCCAGCCGCAACAAGGGCGGGACGGGCCTCGGCCTCGCCATCGTCAAGCACATCCTGAACCGCCACGAGGGCCGCCTCGAGATCGCGTCGATGGCCGGCAAGGGCAGCGCCTTCACCGTCTGGCTGCCGCGCGCCGCCGGGGCCGAGGAGGAGCCCGCCGCCGATCTCCCTTCCGCGCGCGCGTCTTAGCCTGTCACGAATCGGTCGCGAAACCGTCGCGAAGCTGTAGCCGCCGCCGCTATACTCGCCACGCGGCCCGTTGCGGCCGGCGGGACGAGGGCAGGCCATGGCGCAGGTCGTATCGATGCTCGACGAGGAGCTGGTCCAGGTCCAGGCGCGCATCTCCGAGATGGGCGGGATCGGCGAGGACCTGCTCGCCAAGGCGTTGCAGTCGGTGCAGACCCGCGACGCCGCCCTCGCCCGCCAGGTGATCGCCCGCGACCGGACGCTCGACGCCATGGACATGCGGCTCGAGGAGCAGATCGTCCGCGTCATCGCCTTGCGCCAGCCGGCCGCGGCCGACCTCAGGGCGCTGATTGCCGCGATGAAGATCGCCTCGACGCTGGAGCGCATCGGCGATCTCGCCAAGAACATCGCCAAGCGCGCGATCCAGCTGAGCTCGGGCCGCCCGATGCGGGTGACGGGCTCGATCGTGCGCATGGGCCGGCAGACGCTGACCCAGCTGTCGGACGTGCTGAACGCGCACGCCGCCCGCGACGTCGACCTCGCGGTCCGGATCTGGAACCAGGACTTCGAGATCGACGAGATGTACAACGCCGTCTTCCGCGAGGTCGTCACCTACATGGTCGAGGACAGCCGGCTGATCGGCGTCGGCGCGCAGCTGATGTTCATCGCCAAGAACCTCGAGCGGATCGGCGACCACACGACGCACATCGCCGAGATGGTGCACTACGTCGCGACCGGGGACAGCCTCGGCGACGACCGGCCCAAGGGCGAGCCCTCGGGCATCGACTTCGGACAGGAATAGGAGACCGCATGGCGGCCAGGGTACTGGTGGTCGAGGACGAGGAGGCGATCGGCCATCTCCTCACCTACAACCTCGAGAAGGAGGGCTTCGCGGTCGCCGTCGCCCACGACGTCGACGAGGCGCTGGTCGCGATCGACGAATCGAAGCCCGACATCGCCATCCTCGACTGGATGCTGCCCGGGACGTCCGGCATCGAGCTCTGCCGCCAGCTCCGCGCCCGCGCCGCCACCCGCGAGATCCCGGTCATCATGCTGACCGCTCGCGGCGAGGAGGAGGACCGGGTCCGCGGCCTCGACGTCGGCGCCGACGACTACGTGACGAAGCCCTTCTCCATGTCCGAGCTCGTGGCCCGCATGCGCGCGGTCCTCCGCCGCACCGCGCCGGCGCTCGCCGGCGACGTCGCGACCTTCGCCGACCTCGTCCTCGACCGCCAGGCCTGTCGCGTCCACCGCGGCAAGCGCGAGATCCGCCTCGGTCCGACCGAGTTCCGCCTGCTCGACGCCCTGATGCAGCGCCCCGGCCGCGTCTACTCGCGCGAGCAGCTGCTCGACCGCGTCTGGGGCCAGGACGTCTACGTCGAGGTCCGGACCGTCGACGTCCACATCGGCCGCCTGCGCAAGGCCCTGAACCGCCGCGGCGAGCGCGACCCGATCCGGACGGTCCGAAGCACGGGCTACGCCATCGACGAGACCTACGGGGGGTAGCAGGCGCTCCGGGGCGTCAGCTCAACCGGGCCATCTCGAAGGTGTAGGAGAAGCCGCCGCCGATATCGATCGGAAGCTCGCTCACCCCGACCGCGCCGATCAGCCCCGGGCCGCAGTTGTCCCAGGCACGCATGTGCAGCGGGACGTTCCCGGTCGCCGAGATCGCCCCCTGGAACACTTCGCCACCGCTGATCTGGACGCTGCAGCCGAGTCCCAGCACATCGTCGACGACCAGCGGGTAGAAGGCGGCCTCGACGCTTCCCTGGATGCCGATGTTGGTGACGCCGCCGGCGCTCAGGCTCAGGAAGGCGACGATGCCGTGGTCGCCGATCAGGAACCCCAGCAGGTATCCTCCCGACAGGACGAAGGACGCGGTCATCCCGATGCCGATGGCGAAGGTGATGCCGCCGCTGCTCGAGCGGAGCGAGGGAAAGCTCTGCGCGGCCTGGGTTCGAAACCGCGTCACGCGCGGATCCTGGGCAAAGGTGCGTACCGCCTGCGCGAGGTTCGGGCTCACGTCGATGCCCCAGAACAGCGATCCCGGCCCGACGCGGGTCGTGGTCAGCCCGCCGATCACGTCGCCTGCCGCGGCCACGACGTCGGAGAACAGCGCTGCCATCGGCGCGAAGCTCGCGCGGGCCGCGCTGATCGCGTCGACGTTGGATTGCTGCGCCGCGCGCGTCGGGCGGGCGATTTGCGTCGTTCCGACCAGCAGGGTCACGTCGCCCAGGTCGAAGGAGGCGTGGCCGGCGGGAGCGACGAGTCCGAAGCTCACCTCGAGCGCGTCGCCGAGCGGCGTCGGCGGCGTCCAGGTCACCTTCTGGACGTCGTCCTCCCAGAGGATGACGATGCCGTTCTGAATCGCCATGACGATGCGGTGCCAGCTGCCGTCGGGGGCGATCGCCGACGGCGCGTTCAGGCCGACGACCGGCTGCGGCGGGGCGGAACCGAAATAGCCGTAGCCCCCCGAGCGCATGTCGAGGATCAGGCCCCCGGGGAACAGGAACGTCGTGTTGTTGCTGACCACGTTCGCACGCAGCTGAAACGCCACGGTCACCACGGTGTTGTTCAACGATGCCTGGCCGACCAGCGACGCCCTGATGCCCCAGGCGCCGGCCGAGTTGCCCTCGAAGCGCAGATACCCGTCGTAGGGCGTCGCCCTGCCCCCCGGCCCGGCAAAGCTCTGCACGCTCCAAGCATCGAGCGGGCCGCCCGCCAGGAACCGCAGCTGAACCGGCCGTCCTGCTGCAATGCCCTCCCCGGGCTGACTGCGTAGCGCGAAGTCGCCGTTCTGGGAAAGGATGGGGTCGATATCGTATTCGACAGTTGCCATGAGAGGCACCTCCGAATTGAGTTGAACCTCGGATAGGAAACGAATCGACACTGCACTCGGTGCTGGCGTCTATGGTATCAATTGAAGCGGTCGCCTTGAATGCGGCAAAGGCCGACGACTATCCGCGGGGTGTCGTGCCTCGATCGAGGCTGCGTGCGCCCGTCACTGGCCCACGAAGACCCAATGGTTACCACTTGGTTTAAGCGTCGAAGCGAAACCCGCCAATTTCAATGACTTGCATTTTGTGCGCAGCTTGCAGGAGGGCTCACGCCCCTGCAGGCCCCTCCAGCCGGAAGATCTTCCCCGGGTTCAGCACGTTCCCCGGGTCGAGCGCCCGCTTGACCCTTCGCATCAGGTCGACGGCCTCGCCGTGCTCCTGCTCGAGGTAGGCCATCTTGCCGTAGCCGATGCCGTGCTCGCCGGTGCATGTCCCGCCCATGGCGAGGGCGCGGTCGATGAGGCGGCCGTAGATGGCTTCGGCGAGGCGGAACTCCTCGGGGCGGGCGGGGTCGAGGAGGAAGGTCAGGTGGAAGTTGCCGTCGCCGACGTGGCCGACCAGCGGCGCCATGAGCCCGGTGGCGTCGACGTCCTGGCGGGTGGCCAGGATGCAATCGGCGAGCCGCGAGATCGGGACGCAGACGTCGGTCGCCCAGGCGAGCGCCCCCGGCCTGAGCGCCTTGGTCGCCCAGAGGACGTCGTGCCGGGCCGACCAGAGGCGGTTGCGGTCCTCGGGGCGCGTCGCCCACTGCAGGCCGCCGCCGCCGAAGCCCTCGGCGATCTCGCCGGCCGTCTCGGCCTGCTCGGCGACGCCGGCCTCGCTGCCGTGGAACTCGAAGAAGAGCGTCGGCTGCTCCGGGTAGTCGAGCCTGGAATAGGCGTTGACGGCCCGCATCTGCAGCTCGTCGAGGAGCTCGATGCGGGCGACCGGGATGCCGGACTGGATGATCGCGATGACGGTGTCGACGGCGCCGGCCAGGTGGCCGAAGGAGCAGACAGCGGCCGAGATCGCCTCGGGGATGCCGTAGAGCCGGAGCTGGACTTCGGTGATGATCCCGAGCGTGCCCTCGGAGCCGACGAAGAGCCGGGTCAGGTCGTAGCCCGCCGACGATTTCCGCGCCCGGCCGCCGGTGCGGACGACCCGCCCGTCGGCGGTCACGACGGTCAGGCCGAGGACGTTCTCGCGCATGGTGCCGTAGCGGACGGCGTTGGTGCCGCTGGCACGGGTCGCCGCCATGCCGCCGAGCGAGGCGTCGGCACCCGGGTCGATCGGGAAGAAGAGCCCGGTGTCGCGCAGGTGGGCGTTCAGCGCCTTGCGCGTGACGCCGGCCTCGACGCGGGCGTCGAGGTCGGCGGCGTTGACCTCGAGGATGCGGTCGAGCCGGGAGAGGTCGACGGTCACGCCGCCCTCGAGCGCTGCGAAGTGGCCCTCGAGCGACGTGCCGGTGCCGAAGGCGATCACCGGCGTGCCGTGGGCGGCGCAGGTGCGGACGATCGCCGCGACTTCGTCGGTCGATGCGGCGAAGGCGACGGCGTCGGGCGGGTGGCCCTCGTGCCAGGTCACGTCCTTGCCGTGCTGCTCGCGGATGGCGGCGCCGGTCGAGAGCCGGTCGCCGAGGAGCGCCCGGAGCTCGGCGATCGCCGGCGCCGGGTCGGGCCGAGCGACGGCCATCTCAGCCCTGCCAGGCGGGCAGGAGGCGCGGGACCGCGGTGTTCTTGAGGACGACGTAGTCGGGGATGCCGTTCGGGCCGTAGGGCGGCGGGGCCTCGCCGCGGATCAGCGGCTCGAGGTAGCGGCGGGCGGCCGGGGTGATCCCGTAGCCGTCCTCGCGGATGAAGTCGTCGGGCATGGTCTTCTCGTGGTTCGCCACCTGGTCGAGCGGCGCCGGGGCGATGTCCCAGCGGTAGGGATCGTCGGAGGTGCGGCGGATCACCGGCATCGTCGCGTTCCTGCCGTCGAGGGCGTAGCCGACCGCGGCGGCGCCCACCGCCTGCGCCTGCTCGACGTCGGTCGCCGAGGCGACGTGCCGGGCCGAGCGCTGCAGGTAGTCGGGCAGCGTCCAGTGGATCTTGTAGCCGAGCGCGTCCTTGACCCGGCCGGCGAGGAACGGCGAGACGCCGCCGAGCTGGGTGTGGCCGAAGGCGTCCTTGGACCCGCCGGCGTCGGCGACGAAGCGGCCGTCGGGATCCTTGATCCCCTCGCTGGTCACGACGACGCAGTAGCCGACGCGCTCGACGGTCGCCTTGACGCGGGCGAGGAAGTCGGCCTCGACGTAGGGGCGCTCGGGGAACAGGATCAGGTGCGGCGCGTCGTCTTCGGTCGCGCCGGCCAGCCCGGCGGCGGCGGCGAGCCAGCCGGCGTGCCGGCCCATCGCCTCGTAGACGAAGACCTTGGTCGAGGTATCGGCCATCGCGGCGATGTCGAGGGCGCACTCGCGCACCGACACGGCGGTGTATTTCGCGGCCGAGCCGAAGCCGGGGCAGCAGTCGGTGACGGCGAGGTCGTTGTCGATCGTCTTCGGGACGCCGATGCAGGTCAGCGGGTAGCCGTACTCGGCGGCGAGCTTGGAGACCTTGAGCGCGGTGTCGGCGGAGTCGTTGCCGCCGTTGTAGAGGAACCAGCGCACGTCGTGCGCCTTCAGCACCTCCAGCAGCCGGTCGTATTTCGCGCGGTCCTCGGCCAGCGACTTCAGCTTCACCCGGCAGCTCCCGAAGGCGCCGCCCGGGGTATTCGCGAGGCCGGCGATCGCCTCGGCGCTCTCGGCGGAAGTGTCGATCAGATCCTCGCGCAGCGCGCCGAGGATGCCGTTGCGCGCGGCCAGCACCTGGACCCCGCGCGCGCGGGCCGTCGAGATCACCCCCGACGCGGTCGCGTTGATCACCGCGGTCACGCCGCCCGACTGGGCGTAGAGCAGGGAGCCTTCGGGCATGGCGGTCTCCGACGCTGGGAAAGTCGCTCCGATTACGGCCTGCGCGGCGCCGCTGGCAAGCCCCTGATGGCGCGGCCCGCCCACGGGGACTAAGCTCGCCTGCAGCATCAGGGAGGGGCGCATGGCGAAGGACGGCTGGGCCGGGGTGGTCCGCGGCAAGCCCGCGGTCGGGCAGGCGGCGGAGCGGAGCCGCACGACGCGGATGGCCGACGTCGAGGCCTTCACGGAAATGACCGGCGACCGCAACCCGCTGCACTACGACCGGGCGCTGGCCGAGCGGTCGCCGTTCGGCCGGCTGATCGTGCAGGGCGGCGTGACCTCGGGGATCCTGAACGCACTGGTCGCGGAGGACCTGCCGGGGCCGGGCTCGGTGTTTCTCGAGGTCGCCTGGAAGTTCGTCAAGGCGGTCGGGGTCGACGAGACGATCACCGGCCGGGTCGAGATCCTCGAGGTGCGCGACGACAAGCCGATCTGCCGGATCGCGACCACGGTACGGAACGCCGCCGGCGAGGACTGCCTGACCGGGACCGCCACCGTCTATACCATGCCGCTCGCCGCCGTCTGAGCGGAGCTCAGGCGCGGATGCGGTAGCCGGTGCGGAAGATCCACCAGATCACGACGAGGCAGGCGAGCGAGAAGCCGCCGATCGCCGCGAGGCTCAGCCCCACGCTGACGTCGGCGAGGCCGAAGAAGGCCCAGCGGAAGCCCGAGATCAGGTAGACGACCGGGTTGAACAGCGTGACCTTCTGCCAGAGGGGCGGCAGCATGGTGATCGAGTAGAAGGCGCCGCCGAGGAAGACCAGCGGCGAGACGACGAGCAGCGGGACGAGCTGCAGCTGCTCGAAGTTCTTCGCCCAGATCCCGAGGATGAAGCCGAACAGGCTGAAGCTCAGGCAGGTCAGCGCCAGGAACCCGAGCATGGCGAACGGATGCCTGACCGGCAGCGACACGAAGAAGTTCGCGGTCAGGAAGATCACCAGCCCGATCACGAACGACTTGGTCGCTGCGGCGCCCACGTAGCCGATGACGATCTCGACGAAGGACACCGGCGCGGACAGGAGCTCGAAGATCGTGCCGATGAACTTCGGGAAGTAGATGCCGAACGACCCGTTGCTGATCGACTGCATCAGCACGGTCAGCATGATCAGCCCGGGCACGATGAACGCCCCGTAGCTGACCCCCTCGACCTCCTGGATGCGCGAGCCGATCGCGGTGCCGAAGACCACGAAGTAGAGCGAGGTCGAGATCACCGGCGCGATCAGGCTCTGAATCAGCGAGCGCAGCGCGCGGGCCATCTCGAAGACGTAGATGGCGCGGATCGCGGGCCAGTTCATGCGCCGTTCCTAACCAGGTCGACGAAGATGTCCTCGAGCGACTTCTGCTGCGTCTGCACGTCGCGCAGCACCAGCCCGGCGTCGCCGAGGTCGCGCAGCAGCGACACGATCCCGGTGCGCTTGGCAGTGCGGTCGTAGGCGTAGGTCAGGCTGCGGCCGTCGTCCGACCGCGCGAGGTCGTACCGGGCCAGCGCCTCGGGCACCGCCCCGACCGGCGCCTGCAGCTCGATCGTCATCTGCTTCTGCCCCATCCGCTGCATCAGCCGCGCCTTCTCCTCCACGAGCAGGATCCGCCCGCCGTTGATCACCGCGACGCGGTCGGCCATCGCCTCCGCCTCCTCGATGTAGTGGGTGGTCAGGATGATCGTGGTCCCTGCGGCGCGCAGCTCGTCGACGATCTCCCACATCGACTTGCGCAGCTCGACGTCGACCCCGGCCGTAGGCTCGTCCAGGAAGAGGACGCGCGGCTCGTGCGCCAGTGCCTTGGCGATCAGCACCCGCCGCCGCATGCCGCCCGAGAGCTCGCGGTTCGGGGTGTCGCGCTTGTCCCAGAGCGAGAGCTGGCGCAGCACGCGCTCGAGCAGCGCCTCGTCGCGTGGCTTGCCGAAGAGGCCGCGGCTGAAGCGGACCGTGCGGATCACCTTCTCGAACGGCTCGAGGTTCACCTCCTGCGGCACCAGCCCGATCTGCGAACGGGCGGCGCGGTAGTCGGCGACGACGTCGTGGCCGGCGACGGTGATCCGGCCCGAGGTCGGCACGGTGATGCCGCAGATCGTCGAGATCAGCGTGGTCTTGCCGGCGCCGTTCGGTCCCAGCAGCGCGAGGATCTCGCCCTCCTCGATCGCGAGGCTGACGCCCTTCAGCGCCTCGAAGCCCGAGGCATAGGTCTTGCGCACGTCCTCGACGGAGACGATGGCCGGCATCGGGCGCTCCCGCGTGAATCAGCGCGCCGGCTTATCAGGCGGCGAGGGGCGAGGAAACCCGGCCCGATGGCCGGTGGCGGGTGGACATCGCCGGCGGTGGCGGTCAGAGAATCGGCGCCATGTCGGAACCCGATCCCCGCCCGGTCGTGCGCCTGCGCCCGCAGGCCCGCCGCTTTGCCGAAGGCGCATCGCCGCCCTGGGCCTATGCCGACGAGATCGTCCTCGACCGGCGCACGCGAGCGATTGCCGCCGGCGCGATCGTCGAGTTGCAGGACGGCGCGCGGCGGCCGCTCGGCGCCGCAGCCTTCAACGCCGGATCGAAGATCGCTGCGCGGCTGCTCGACCCCGACCCGGCCGCCGCGATCGACGCCGACTGGCTCGCGCGACGGCTCGCGCGGGCACTGGCGCTGCGCGAGGCGCTGTTCGACGCGCCCTTCTACCGGCTGGCGCATGCCGAGGCCGACGGCCTGCCCGGCGTCGTCATCGACCGCTTCGGGGACGCGGCTGCGGTGCAGCCCAATGCCGCCTGGGCCGACGCGCGGCTGCCGGCGCTCGTCGAGGCGCTGCGGGCCGTCGCCGGGGTGGCGACCGTGGTCAAGAACGCCGCCGGCCGGACGCGCGCGCTCGAGGGGCTCGACGCCGAGTCGGCGATGCTGACCGGCACCCTCGACGGCCCGGTGGCGGTGCCGATGAACGGAGCGGTCTACTACGCCGACCTCGCCCACGGGCAGAAGACCGGCATCTTCTACGACCAGCGCCCGAACCACGCCTTTGCCGCGCGGCTGGCCAAGGGCCGCGACACGCTCGACCTCTTCAGCCACGTCGGCGGCTTCGCGCTGGCGGCCCTGGCCGGGGGGGCGCGGGGCGCGCTCGCCGTCGACAGCTCGGCCCCGGCGCTGGAGCTGGCGGCGAAAGGCGCGGCTGCCTCGGGCGTGGCCGACCGCTTCGAGGCTCGCCGCGCCGACGTCTTCGACGCCGCCGCAGCGCTTGCCGCCGAGGGCCGGCGCTTCGGGCTCGTGGTCTGCGACCCGCCGGCCTTCGCGCCCAACAAGGCGGCGCTCGACGCGGGGCTGCGCGCCTACGAGCGGGTCGCGCGCCTCGCGGCGGCGGTCGCGGCGCCCGACGGCTTCCTCGTCCTCTGCTCCTGCAGCCACGCCGCCGACCTCGCGCGCTTCCGCGAAGCGAGCCTGCACGGGGTCGCCCGCGCCGGCCGCAGCGCGCAGATCCTGCACGTGGGCGGCGCCGGCCCCGACCACCCGGTGCATCCCGCGCTGGCCGAGACGGCCTACCTCAAGGCGCTGTTCCTGCGGCTCGGCGACCCGTGAGGGTGCTGCTCGACGCCTGCGTGCTGGTGCCGTCGGTGCTGCGCTCGATGCTGCTGGCGACGGCCGACGCCGGCGGCTTCGCGCCGCTCTGGTCGGCCCGCATCCTCGAGGAATGGGCGCGCGCCGCCCGCCGGCTGCCCGGCGACGCGGAGGCCGAGGCCCGCGCCGAGATCGCCCGCCTCGCCGCCGCCTGGCCCGAGGCGATGGTGGCGGCGGACGAGGATCTGGAGGCGACGCTGTCGCTGCCCGACCCGGCGGACCGCCACGTGCTCGCCGCGGCGATCACCGGCGGCGCCGGCACGCTCATGACGCTGAACCGCGCCGACTTCCCGACCCGCACGCTGGCGCGGCACGGGATCCTGCTGCGCGAGCCCGACGGCTTCCTCGTCGAGCTCGACGCCACCCTCGGCCTCGCCCCGGTCGCCGCTGCGGTAAAGGCGCGCGCCGAGCGGCTCGCCGGCCGCCCGCTCGCGCTGCGCCCGCTCTTCCGGCGCGCCGGCCTGCCGCGCCTCGGCAAGATGCTCGCGGCAGCCGAGGCCGGCGCCTCGGCCTAGGCGAGCAGGAAGTCGTCGGCCGTGTAGGCCGAGGCGCGGACGTTGCCGTCGTCGATCAATACCTGGAACTCGAAGGACGCATCGTCGTCGAGGTTTCCGCGCACCAGCGTGAAGCTGCCGGAATCGACCAGCGACAGATGCCCCTTGCCGGTGCCGCCGAAGGTGAAGGGCACGAAGTCGCTCGTGGTCAGGTCGGCGTCCATGTAACTCAGGTCGATCAGGTCGCCGGCGGCGCGCCCGGCGCCCTCGAACGCGATCGCCCCGTCCCCGGGCGCGATGACGTCGCGCTGGGACGCGGGCGAGTCGCTGACGTCGTAGAAGGCGAACACGTCGTGTCCGGTGCCGCCGACCATCCGGTCCGCGCCGTCGCCACCGTTCAGCTCGTCGCGGCCCGATCCGCCGAACAATCGGTCGGCGCCGCTTCCCGCGTAGAGCGTGTCGTTCCCGTCGCCGCCGTAAAGTCGGTCGTCTCCTGCCTCGCTCCACAAGGTGTCGTCGCCGCCCTTGCCATACAGCCGGTCGTCGCCGTCCGAGGTGTAGATTCCGTTGCTCAGCCTGTTGCCGACGCCGACCTGCGCGCGCTCGGAGAAGCCGAAATAGAGATATTCGACGTTGGTCGGGAGCGTGTACCGCGCGATGCTCGCAAAGACGCTCTCGTACCCGGTGTTGGTGACTTCGATGACCCGGTCGCGCGCGTTGTCGACGACGAATTCGTCGTCGTAGGCCCCGCCGTACATCTTGTCGGCGCCGGCCCCGCCGTCGATCCAGTTGTACAGGTTGTCGGCGGCGTGGATGACGTCGTTGCCGTCGCCGCCATCGATAAAGTCGGCCCAGCCGGCCACATCGCCGCCCCAGATGACGTCGTTGCCGCCCTCGCCGTAGATGTAGTCTGCGCCGCCACCGCCGGTGATCGTGTCCCTGCCGGCGCCACCGTGGATCTCGTCGCCATCGCGATAGAAGTCGTCGCCGTCGCCGTTGCCGGCCTCGATGGTGTCCCTGCCGGCGCCCGCGTCGATGTAGTTGCTCACACCGGTTTCGGTACCGGTTGCGGGGGGATCGGAAACGACCCCGGCCGAGAGCGAACCGCGAAGGATGCTGTCGTCGCCGTTGGTACCCTGGAAGATTGCCATCCTCTTGTCCCTTGTCCACGTCGGGTTGATCGCGTGGTCATGAGCATGGGCAAGCGCCGGCGCGGATGCTTCGTCCGAATGGAGGATGCGCAGGCAGAATCGGCACCGATCGGCGGCGCCGTGCTATCGCTTCGGCAGACTGTCGAGGGGCAAAAAAAGACGCCCTCGCGAGGAGGGCGTCAAGTCGTTGAGGCAGGTTTCATACAGGCAAGAAACCTATCGAGCAGTGGAACCCTTATACGAAATCAAAGGTCTATCGCCAAGCCAAAAATCTTGATGCGGGGCTCCGCGGGCTTGGTTTAGGGTGCTCAAGGTAAATCGATCGCGAGGATGTGACGGATATGACACGCTGGCTTCGCGTGGCCGGGCTGCTCCTCGCCGTCGCCTCCGCTTCGGGCGCGACCACCGCGGCCGACCCCGGCTATGGCATAGCTATGTACGGCCAGCCGGCGCTGCCACCGGATTTTGTGTCGCTGCCCTACGCCAATCCCGACGCACCCAAGGGCGGGACTATCGTTTTCGGCGAGGTTGGCAGTTTCGACTCGCTCAACCCCTTCATCCTCAAGGGCCGGGCGCCGGCGGCGATCCAGTCGCACGTTTTCGAAAGCCTGATGGCGCGGAACTGGGACGAGCCGTTCGGCCTCTACGGGCTGCTGGCAGAAACGGTCGCCACGGGGCCGAATCGCGAGTGGGTCGAGTTCACGCTGCGGCCGGAGGCGCGCTTCTCGGACGGCAGCCCGGTGACGGTCGAGGACGTGATCTGGTCGATGCAGACCCTCGCCGGCAAGGGGCTGCCAAGATACCGGAATGCATGGGAAAAGGTGGCGAAGGTCGAGAAGACCGGCGAGCGGTCGGTGCGTTTCACCTTCGACGCGGCCGACAGCGAGCTGCCGCTGATCATCGGGCTCCGGCCGATCCTGAAGCAGGCGGACTGGGACGGGGTCGACTTCGAGGCGAGCAGCCTGCGGGTGCCGATCGGGTCGGGGCCGTACCGGATCGGGGCGTTCGAGCCGGGGCGGTACGTCAGCTTCCAGCGCAATCCCGACTATTGGGGGGCGAAGCTGCCGATCAACCGCGGGGTGAACAATTTCGACACGGTCCGCTACGAATACTTCGTCGACCCCAACGTGATGTTCCAGGCCTTCACCGCCGGCGACCTGTCGGTGTACCGCGAGGCGAGCCCGACGCGCTGGCAGAGCGAGTACGGCTTCCCGGCGGTGCGGTCGGGGGAGGTGGTCAAGGCCGAGATCCCGAACGGGCGGCCGTCGGGGATGGAGGGCTTCGTCTTCAACACCCGGCGGCCGATCTTCGAGGACTGGCGGGTGCGCGACGCGCTGCTGCACGCCTTCAACTACGAGTTCGTCAACCGGACGCTGGACGGCGGAGCGCTGCCGCGGCGGGCGAGCTACTTCTCGAACTCGGCGCTGGGGATGGGCGGCGGGCCGGCCGAGGGGCGGGTCAAGGCGCTGCTGGAACCGTTCGCGGCGGGGCTCGTTCCGGGGGCGCTCGACGCCTACGCGCTGCCGGTGTCGGACGGGACCGAGCGGAACCGGGCGAACCTGCGGGCGGCGGCGAAGGCGCTGGGCGAGGCCGGATGGAAGGTCGACGGCGGGGTGCTGAAGAACGCCGAGGGCAAGCCCTTCGAGTTCGAGATCCTGCTGGTGTCGGGGCAGGACGAGGCGGTGGCGAACATCTTCGCCGACGCGCTGCGGCAGCTCGGGATCAAGGTGGCGGTCAAGTCGGTCGATGCGGCGCAGTACAACCAGCGCAAGAACGACTACGCGTTCGACATGATCGTGAACACCTGGAACATGTCGCTGTCGCCGGGGAACGAGCAGACGCTCTACTGGGGCAGCGCCGGCGTGACCGAGCCGGGGACGCGCAACTACATGGGGGTGAACAGCCAGGCGGCGGAGGCGATGATCGCCGACATGCTGGCGACCCGCGACCCGGCGGAGTTCCAGGCGGCGGTCCAGGCGCTCGACCGGGTGCTGACGACCGGGCGCTACGTGATCCCCTTCGGCTTCTCCGACAAGAGCGACATCGCCTACAAGGCCGACCTGCGCTACCCGGACAAGCTGCCGGTGTACGGCGACTGGATCGGCTGGCTGCCCGACGTCTGGTGGCAGGCGCCCAAGTAGGGCGACGCCGATCTTCCGCGCGGATGGTCCGAAGCCCGGGGGCGCCCCCCTACGCCGGCCTACCCAGCGTGTCAGCCGGGTGCCAGCTTGTCGCTTCAAGGATTTCCCGCAGGATCACCGCCCGGCTCGAGCCGTCTGGTGCCCGGGAGAAGACTCGAACTTCCACGACCGTTAGGTCACTGGTACCTGAAACCAGCGCGTCTACCATTCCGCCACCCGGGCAGGTGCCGATGCCGGGCTCTTATACGGGCGGCCGGCCGGCTGTCAACGGCATGCCCGGACGGGCCAGGGCTCCGAACTCATATGACGGGTGACAGGTCGGGATTTCTCTGAATCGATGCGGCGGCCCTGAATCGGAGCCCTGCCGGACGGGCCCGACAGGCGCTTGTCGGCGGGGGGAGTTCGCCTTATGCCGGGGGGGAGACCGGCAGGCCGAGGAGATCCGCCATGACAGTCCCCGTCGTCACCATCTTCGGCGGCTCCGGGTTCATCGGGCGCCAGGTGGCGCAACGGATGGCGCGGGCCGGCTGGCGAGTGCGGGTCGCGGTGCGGCGGCCGGAGGAGGCGGGCTTCGTCCGGCCCTACGGCTTCGTCGGCCAGGTCGAGCCGATCCAGGCCAACATCCGCGACGAGGCCTCGACGCGTGCCGCCATCGCCGGCGCCGACGCCGTGGTCAACTGCGTCGGGATCCTGAACGAGGGCGGGCGGCAGACCTTCGCCGCCGTGCTCGACGAGGGAGCGGCGCGCATCGCCCGGCTCTGCGCCGAGGAAGGGGTCGGGCGCCTGGTCCATGTGTCGGCGATCGGCGCCGATCCCGGCGGCGACAGCCAGTATGCCGCCGCCAAGGGGCGCGGCGAGGCGGCGGTGGCCGCGCACTTTCCCGGCGCCACGATCTTCCGGCCGTCCATCGTCTTCGGCGACGGCGACGGCTTCTTCAACCGGCTGGGCGCAATCGCGCGCATCTCGCCGGTGATGCCGATCGTCGGGCCGGACACGCGGTTCCAGCCGATCTACGTCGGGGACGTCGCCCAGGCGCTGGCGGCCGGGGTGACGGGCGAGGCGGCGGCCGGCGTCTACGAGCTGGGCGGCCCCGAGGTCGCGACCCTCCGCGAGCTCGCCGGGCGGGTGCTCGCGATCACCCGGCGCCGGCGGATGATCGTGACGCTTCCGGGCTGGCTGGCGCGGCTGCAGGCGTCGACGCTCGACCTGGTGCAGCGGATCAGCGGCGGGCTGGTGACGAACGGCGTGCTCACGCGGGATCAGCTGCTGCTGCTGGCGCACGACAACGTGGTGGCACCGGGCGCGCGGGGCGTGGCCGACCTCGGCATTCGGCCGATCGAGATGGAGGCGGTGCTGGCGAGCTACCTCTACTGCTACCGGCCGCACGGCCAGTACGACGCGATCACCGACTCGGCGCAGGAGCTGCGCGAGGACCGGCTGCGGGCGCGGACCTGAACCCTTGGAGCATGCATCCTACCTGGACGCCGCCGTCCTCGGCGTCATCGAAGGGCTGACCGAATTCATCCCGGTCTCGTCGACGGGCCACATCCTGCTGGCGGGCCACTTCCTCGGCTTCGAGTCGACCGGCAAGGCGTTCGAGGTGCTGATCCAGCTCGGCGCGATCCTGGCGATCCTGACGGTGTATTTCGGCCGGCTGCTGGCCATCGCGCGCGCGATTCCGGTCGATCCGGGCGCGCGCCGCTTCGTCGCCGGGGTCCTGCTCGCCTTCCTGCCGGCGGTGGTGGCGGGCGTGCTGCTCCACGACTTCATCAAGACCGTGCTATTCGAGACGCCGGTGCTGATCGCGATCATGCTGGTGCTCGGCGGCATCGTGCTGCTCTGGGCCGACCGTCGGCCGGAGCGGCCGGACTATCACAGCGCGATGAGCTTCCCGCTGCCGATGGCGTTCAAGATCGGCCTGTTCCAGTGCCTGGCGCTGGTTCCGGGGGTGTCGCGGTCGGGGGCGACGATCGTCGGGGCGCTGCTGCTCGGCGCCGACAAGCGGTCGGCGGCCGAGTTCTCCTTCTTCCTGTCGATGCCGACGATGGCTGGGGCCTTCGCCTTCGACCTCTGGAAGAACCGCGACGTGCTGAGCTTCGACGACGCCACGGTCATCGCCATCGGCTTCGTCGCGGCCTTCGTTTCGGCGGCGATCGTGGTGCGGGGGCTGCTCGATTTCGTCTCGCGGCGCGGCTACGCGGTCTTCGGCTGGTGGCGAATCACGGTCGGGCTGGCGGCCCTTGTGGCGCTCTGGGCCGGAAAATAGGCCACAAACCGGACCTAATGTGACGCGTATTTGGGCAGATCGGCAGCGCGCCGATCGCCTGCGGGCGAATTAGGTCAGCGATTATGACTTTCAATGCGAAACGGAATGAAATACAAGCGTGAATGAGTGACTCCGGCGAGCGGGGGAGGACGGTTTGGCCGAGCAGCGGATGTTGAAGTTCGTGCGCGTGGCGCGGGACATGCCGCCGAAGCGGAAGGCGGAGGAGCGGCGCGAGGACTTCGGGGAGATCTACCGGGAGTTCGCGGCGGCGAAGGCGGCGGAGCAGGCGAGCCGCTGCTCGCAGTGCGGCGTGCCCTACTGCCAGACGCATTGCCCGCTGCACAACAATATCCCGGATTGGTTGAAGCTTACCGCCGAGGGGCGGCTGCGCGAGGCATATGACCTCAGCCAGGCGACCAACACCTTCCCCGAGATCTGCGGGCGGATCTGCCCGCAGGACCGGCTGTGCGAGGGCAACTGCGTCATCGAGCAGGCCGGCCACGGCACGGTGACGATCGGCGCGGTGGAGAAGTACATCACCGACACCGCCTGGGAGGAGGGCTGGGTGCAACCCGCCAGGCCCTGGGCCGAGCGACCCGAGAGCGTGGGCATCATCGGCGGCGGGCCCGGGGGGCTGGCTGCGGCGGACATGCTGCGGCGGAGCGGGGTGCAGGTGACGGTCTACGACCGCCACGACCGTGCCGGCGGGCTGCTGACCTACGGGATCCCGGGGTTCAAGCTGGAGAAGGAGGTGGTGGTCCGGCGCAACGACCAGCTCGCGGCCGGGGGCGTGACCTTCCGGCTCGAGTGCAACGTGGGCGAGGACCTTTCCTTCGACGCGATCCGCCGCACCCACGACGCGGTGCTGATCGCGACCGGCGTCTACAAGTCGCGGGACATCGGCGGACCGGGGGCGGGGCTGAAGGGGATCGTGCGGGCGATCGACTATCTGACGGCCTCGAACCGCAAGGGGTTCGGGGATGCGGTGCGGGCGTTCGACTCGGGCGAGCTCGACGCGGCGGGGAAGCGGGTCGTGGTCATCGGCGGCGGCGACACGGCGATGGACTGCGTCCGGACGGCGATCCGGCAGGGTGCCGCCAAGGTGACCTGCCTGTATCGGCGGGATCGCGCGAACATGCCGGGGTCGCAGCGCGAGGTGGCGAACGCCGAGGAGGAAGGCGTCGAGTTCGCCTGGCTGACGGCGCCGCGCGCCTTCACCGGCGAGGGCACGGTCAGCGGGGTGCGCGTCGCGCGGATGCGGCTCGGGGCGCCGGACGCCTCGGGGCGGCAGTCGCCGGAGGAGATGCCGGACGCCGATTATACCGAGCCGGCGGAGCTGGTGATCAAGGCGCTGGGCTTCGAGCCCGAGGAGCTGCCGCGGCTCTGGGGGGTCGAGGGGCTGGAGGTGACGCGCTGGGGGACGGTCAAGGCCGACTTCCTGACCAAGCGGACGAGCCTCGAGGGGGTGTATGCGGCGGGCGACATCGTGCGCGGCGCGAGCCTCGTCGTCTGGGCGATCCGCGACGGGCGCGAGGCGGCGGAGAGCATCCTGGGGTGGCTCGACAGCCGCTCGGCGGCGGTGGCGGCGGAGTGACGGCGCGATGTACAACCCATGTACATCGCATGTACAAACTAGGTACCTGATTTCCGGGGGCGCGGAACCACGCGGAGAATTCTGGTCAGCAAGGTTGACCCGAATTTCGGGCGTTCGGACTTCGTCAAGCCGGGCTACAGGCCGGCGGCCTTGCGGAGCGCGGCGTTGATGCGCGTCTGCCAGCCCTTGCCGCCGGCCTTGAAGTGCTCGATCACATCGGGGTCGAGCATGATGGTGACGCGGCGCTTCCTGATCTCGCTCGGCAGCATAAACACCCCCTTCCTTCAAGCCCGCGGCCCCGCCGCGCCAGCCAGGAGTGACGCCGATGACCAACTACGATGAAGCCTGGGTCGCGCGCGCGGAGGCCGAGTTCAAGCGGCTGGAGGCGGAGGGGCTGTACCATCCGGAACAGGAGCGGGACGCCTGCGGCGTCGGCTTGGTGGTCGCCATCGACGGCAAGCCGCGGCGGCAGGTGGTCGAGAGCGGCATCAAGGCGCTGAAGGCGATCTGGCACCGCGGGGCGGTCGACGCGGACGGCAAGACCGGGGATGGCGCGGGGATCCACGTGCAGATCCCGGTCGCCTTCTTCGAGGACCAGGTGCGGCGGACCGGGCACCAGCCGCGGGGCGAGCGGCTCGCCGTCGGGCAGATCTTCCTGCCGCGGTCGGACTTCGGGGCGCAGGAAGCCGCGCGGACCGTGGTCGAGACCGAGGTGCTGCGGCTCGGCTACTACATCTACGGCTGGCGGCACGTGCCGGTGGACATCTCGGTGCTCGGGCAGAAGGCGAACGCGACGCGGCCGGAGATCGAGCAGATCCTGATCTCGAACGCCAAGGGGGTCGACGAGGAGACCTTCGAGCGCGAGCTCTACGTCATCCGCCGGCGGATCGAGAAGGCGGCGGCGGGGATCCGCGACTTCTACGTCTGCTCGCTGAGCTGCCGGTCGGTGATCTACAAGGGGATGATGCTCGCCGAGCAGGTGAGCGTCTTCTATCCGGACCTGCAGGATCCGCGGTTCGCCAGCGCCTTCGCGATCTATCACCAGCGCTATTCGACCAACACCTTCCCGCGCTGGTGGCTGGCGCAGCCGTTCCGGATGCTCGCGCACAACGGCGAGATCAACACGCTGAAGGGCAACCTCAACTGGCTGAAGAGCCATGAGATCCGCATGAGCTCGGACGAGTTCGGCGAGCTCGCCGAGGACATCAAGCCGATCGTGCTGCCCGGGTCGTCGGACTCGGCGGCGCTCGACAACGTGTTCGAGGTGATGGTGCGCGCCGGGCGGATCGCGCCGATGGCGAAGTCGATGCTCGTGCCCGAGGCCTGGTCGAAGCTCGCGACCAAGATGCCGCAGGCCTGGCAGGACATGTATGCCTACTCGAATGCCGTCATGGAGCCCTGGGACGGGCCGGCGGCGCTGGCGATGACCGACGGGCGCTGGGTCTGCGGCGGGCTCGACCGCAACGGGCTCCGCCCGATGCGCTATGTGGTGACCGGGGACGGGCTCGTGATCGCGGGGTCGGAGGCGGGCATGGTGCCGACCGACGACCTGACCTGCGTCGAGAAGGGCGCGCTCGGGCCGGGGCAGCTCCTGGCCGTCGACATGGGCGAGGGCAGGCTCTACCACGACGCCGAGATCAAGGACCACATGGCCGGCTCGCAGCCGTTCGGCGAGTGGGTCGGCTCGATCGTCGACCTCGAGACGCTGGGCGGCGTCGCCGAGGAGCGGCCGGTGCACGAGGGGGGCGAGCTGCGGCGGCGGCTGATCGCGGCCGGCTATTCGGTCGAGGAGCTCGAGGTCGTGCTCCACGCCATGGCCGAGGACGGCAAGGAGGCGATCGGCTCGATGGGCGACGACACGCCGCCCGCGGTCTTGTCGACCAAGTACCGGCCGCTCAGCCACTACTTCCGGCAGAACTTCAGCCAGGTGACGAACCCGCCGATCGACTCGCTGCGCGAGCATCGCGTGATGAGCCTGAAGACGCGGTTCGGCAATCTGAAGAACGTGCTCGACGAGGACAATTCGCAGACCGAGATCCTGCAGCTCGAGAGCCCCTTCGTCTCCAACGCGCGGTTTGCCGCGATGGTCGAGCACTTCGGCGCCTCGATGGTGCAGATCGACTGCACCTTCGCCGCCGGCGGCGTGGCGAACGCGCTGCAGGACGGGCTCGCGCGCATCCGCGCCGAGGCCGAGGAGGCGGTGCGCGCCGGCGCGAACCACCTGGTGCTGTCGGACATGGGCCAGGGCCCGGATCGGGTCGGGATGCCGATGATCCTCGCGACCAGCGCAGTGCATTCGTGGCTGACCCGCAAGGGCTTGCGGACCTTCACCTCGCTCAACGTGCGCTCGGCCGAATGCATCGACCCGCACTATTTCGCCGTGCTGATCGGGTCGGGCGCGACGACGGTCAACGCCTACCTGGCGCAGGACGCGATCGCCGACCGGATCGGGCGCGGGCTGCTGGGCGGCACGCTGAACGATGCGATCGCGCGCTACCGCGAGGCGATCGAGCAGGGGCTGCTCAAGATCATCTCCAAGATGGGGATCGCGGTGATCTCGTCCTACCGCGGCGGGCTGAACTTCGAGGCGGTGGGGCTCAGCCGGGCGATGGTCGCCGAGTATTTCCCCGGCATGCTGAGCCGCATCTCGGGGATCGGGATCACCGGCGTGCAGCGGCAGGCGGAGGGGATGCACCGGCTCGGCTGGAGCGGGCCGCAGGCGGTGCTGCCGATCGGCGGCTTCTACAAGGCGCGGCGCTCGGGCGAGAGCCACGCCTGGGAGGCGCGGGCGATGCACATCCTGCAGTCGGCCTGCGATCGGGGATCCTACGAGATCTGGAAGCAGTATTCGAAGGCGATGGAGGCGCGGCCGCCGATCCACCTGCGCGACCTCCTGGACTTCCAGCCGAAGCACGGGCCGGTTCCGCTCGACCAGGTCGAGTCGATCACCGCGATCCGCAAGCGCTTCGTCACGCCGGGGATGTCGCTCGGCGCGCTCGGGCCGGAGGCGCACAAGACGCTCAACATCGCGATGAACCGGATCGGGGCGAAGAGCGATTCGGGCGAGGGCGGCGAGGATCCGGCGCACTACACGCCGGAGCCGAACGGCGACAACCCGAGCGCCAAGATCAAGCAGGTGGCGTCGGGGCGGTTCGGGGTGACGGCCGACTACCTCAACCATTGCGAGGAGCTCGAGATCAAGATCGCCCAAGGCGCGAAGCCGGGCGAGGGCGGGCAGCTGCCGGGGATCAAGGTCACCGAGCTGATCGCGCGGCTGCGGCATTCGACGCCGGGGGTCACGCTGATCTCGCCGCCACCGCACCACGACATCTACTCGATCGAGGATCTGGCGCAGCTGATCTACGACCTGAAGCAGATCAACCCGCGGGCGCGGGTCTGCGTGAAGCTGGTGTCGCAGTCGGGGGTCGGCACCATTGCCGCCGGGGTCGCCAAGGCGAAGGCGGACGTGATCCTGATCTCGGGGCACAACGGCGGGACCGGGGCGTCGCCGATCACCTCGATCAAGTTCGCCGGGCTGCCGTGGGAGATGGGGCTTTCCGAGGCGCACCAGGTGCTGACGGCGAACAACCTGCGCGAGCGGGTGATCCTCCGGACCGACGGGGGCCTCCGGACCGGGCGGGACATCGTCATCGCGGCGATGCTCGGGGCGCAGGAGTACGGCATCGGCACGGCGTCGCTGATCGCGATGGGCTGCATCATGGTGCGGCAGTGCCAGTCGAACACCTGTCCGGTCGGGGTCTGCACCCAGGACCCGGTGCTGCGGGCGAAGTTCACCGGAACGGCGGACAAGGTCGTCAACCTGATGAGCTTCTACGCGCAGGAGGTGCGCGAGGTGCTGGCGTCGGTGGGGGCGCGGTCGATCGACGAGGTGATCGGGCGGGCGGATCTGCTGACGCAGGTCAGCCGGGGGGCGGAGCACCTGGACGACCTCGACCTGAATCCGCTCCTCATCACCATCGATCAGGGGGAGCCGATCAGCTACGACCGGGGCAAGCCGCGCAATCCGGTTCCGGATACGCTCGACGCGCAGGTCGTGAAGGACGCCGAGCCGTTCTTCAAGGACGGCGAGAAGATGCAGCTGAGCTATGCGGTGCAGAACACGCTGCGCTCGATCGGGACGCGGGTGTCGAGCCATATCGTGCAGCGGTTCGGGATGAAGAACGGGCTGCAGGCGGACCACCTGACGATCAAGCTCGCGGGGTCGGCCGGGCAGTCGCTCGGGGCGTTCGCGGCGCCCGGCCTCAAGATCGAGGTGATGGGCGAGGCCAACGACTACGTCGGCAAGGGGCTGTCGGGCGGGATCATCGTCGTCCGGCCGCCGCTCGGCTCGCCGCTCGTCACGCACGAGAACGCCATCATCGGCAACACCGTGCTCTACGGCGCGACGGCGGGGTCGCTGTTCGCGGCGGGGCGCGCCGGGGAGCGGTTCTGCGTGCGGAACTCGGGGGCGGAGGTGGTCGTCGAGGGCTGCGGCTCGAACGGCTGCGAATACATGACCGGCGGGGTCGCGGTGATCCTCGGGCGGTTCGGCGACAACTTCGGCGCCGGGATGACCGGGGGGATGGCGTACCTCTACGACCCGGAGGCGGAGCATACGCTGCGGCTGAACCCCGAGACGGTCATCGTGGTGCCGGTGCTCGGGGCGCACTGGGAGGCGCAGCTGCGCGGGCTGGTCGAGCGGCACGCCCGCGAGACGATGAGCCCGCGCGCGATCGAGATCCTGCGGCACTGGGCGGAGGAGCTGCCGAAGTTCCGCCAGATCGTGCCGAAGGAGATGCTGACCCGGCTGGCGCACCCGCTGACCGACGAGCCGGCGGCGGCGACGGCCTGAGCTTGCCGGGCTACCTGGAGCCGACCGAGGCGGCGGGCCGCGCCTTCTGGGGGCGCGACATCGCCGGGCCGGTGGTGATGCTCAACCTGCTTCGGCTGCGGGCGGTCGCCGATTATTCGGCCGACCCGCAGCTGGCGCCGGCGGCGCCGATCACGGGCGCCGAGGCCTTCGACCGCTACGTGGCGCACACGCTGCCGTACCTCGAGGCGAGCGGCGGGGCGCTCGCGTTCGTGGGCGACGGGGGCCCGTGGCTGATCGGGCCCGAGGGCGAGCGCTGGGACCGGGCAATGCTCGTCCGGCAGTCGAGCGTGGCGGCCTTCATGGCCTTCGCCACCGACGCGGGCTACCTGGCGGGGCTCGGGCACCGGCGGGCGGCGGCGGAGGATTCGCGGCTGCTGCCGCTGGTCGAGAGCTGAGGTTGCTCCGCGGGGGTATTGAAAGGCGGAAGGGCGGTCAGGCGCGGCGGCGGGCGAGTTCGCGCTGCAGGCCTTCGTGGCCGCGGGCCATCGCCCAGCGGTGGTTGGCGGCATAGACGGGCTTCAAGAGCGGGGTCAGGGGCTTCAGCAGCGGCTTCTCGACCTCGATGCGCCAGTCGTAGCGGACCGCGGTCTGCGTCCCGCGCTGCTCGAGGGTCCAGACGCCGCGGCCGACGAGGTCGCCGGTCGCCTCGACGGTCCAGCCGTGCGGGCGGTGTTGCTCGACCAGGCGGGCGGTCCAGTCGAGCGTGTAGGGCAGCCAGCCGCGGGTGTGGAGCGCGAAGGCGCGGCCGATGCCGTCGGCGTCGCCGGGGGCGACCTCGCGGACCGACAGGTAGACCTCGGGCCACCAGTCGGGGAAGCGCTCGGCGTCGCCCAGGACGTCGGCGACCTCCTCGATGCTGCCGTCGAGGAGCCAGTCGGTGATCAGGGTGAAGCCCGCGGCCATCCCGTCCTCCCGCTGCATCCTAGCCGATCCGCGGCCGCCGCGCGCGCCCGCTTGCGTGATCGCGGCTTTCCCGGCAGGAAACGGCGATGGTCATGCGGCGAGCGGGGCGGCTCCTCGGGCGCGTCGGGCGCCTGCTCGTCCGGGCGGCGCTGGCGCTGGCGCTGCTCGCGGTGCTCGCGGTGGCGCTGTTCCGCTGGGTGAACCCGCCGCCCGGCATCCTGATCGTCTCGGAGCGGCTGCGGCTCGGGCACGTGGAGCGGGACTGGGTGCCGCTGGCGGCGATGTCCGACAACCTGCCCTTGTCGGCGGCGGCGGCGGAGGACGCCAACTTCTGCGACCACTGGGGGTTCGACATTGCCGGCATACGCGCGGCGATGTCGGATCCGGACCGGCTGCGCGGCGGGTCGACGATCAGCCAGCAGGTGGCCAAGAACGTGTTCCTCTGGCCCGGCCGGACCTGGCTGCGCAAGGGGCTCGAGGCCGGCTTCACCTTGCTGATCGAGGCCCTCTGGCCGAAGCGGCGGATCATCGAGGTGTACCTGAACGTCGCGGAGATGGGCGAGGGCATCTTCGGGGCCGAGGCTGCGGCGCGGCACTACTGGAAGACCGGCGCCGCCGACCTGAGCCCGACGCGCTCGGCGCGGCTGATGGCGGTGCTGCCCGACCCCCGCGACCGCCGGCCGGCACCGGCGACGGCCTACATCGCGCGCCGCGGGGCGGCGATCGAGAAGGGCGCGGCGACCTTGCGCGAGGACGGGCGGGCGGCCTGCTTCCTCTAGCGTGCCCGGGGGATGCCCGGGCTCGGGCATACCGAGCAAGCACTTGATTATACACGATAAACCAGATTCGGCTTAACCAGATCGAAAGGATTGTCCGGGGGTCCGGGCGGCCGCGCTCGGTCGTGTCCCCGGGCGTGGTGCAGCTTCCGTTCGGAGAGGGGCGGAGGGGGCCCGCGGCGCTCTGGCGCCGTCGCCCGCATGCGCGGGTCTCTGGGCCGAAGGCCCGGGCGCTGCCTCCCTTGCTCCCGGAGGACCGGACTGCTCGCGAGGCGGCCCGAGGGGGGCGCTCAACCCCCCTGGCACTACCCGATAGGAGAAGGGGGAGGCGGGTCGGCCGCCGGGGCTCGGGCCCCGCGGGAAGGGGCAGCGGAGGCGGACGGGCCGCGTCTCGATTGCGGCGGAGGCGTTCCGCATGACGGCCGGCATCCGATCGACCGGTCCCGTAGCCATCTGTCCGCGTTGGCACCCTGCCGGCATCTACGTCCACGCCGAGGGACACGACCCCGCGCTCCGCGCCACCTCCACGGCACGGCGACGTCGCCGTTCAGGCGTCGGCGACGTCGCCGAGGCTGCCTTCTCTTCAAGGGGGGGTCGGGGCGACGGTTGAACCGGGGCGGAATTTGCGGAATATGCGGGTGTCGAGCGAGGAAGAGGAGCCGCAGTGCGCCGTCTTTACCATCAGCCGCTATCGCCGTTCTGTCGCAAGATCCGCCTGGTGCTGGCGGAGAAGAAGATCGAGGTCGAGCTGGTCGAGGAACGGCCCTGGGAACGGCGGATGGACTTCCTGCGGATGAACCCGGCGGGACAGGTGCCGGTCCTGAGGATCGACGACCTCGTGCTCTGCGATTCGGCGGCGATCTTCGAGTACCTGGAGGAGACGACGCCCGACCCGCCGCTCCTGCCGAAGAGCCCGGCGCTCCGGGCCGAGGCGCGGCGGCTGGCGGCCTGGTTCGACGACAAGTTCCACGACGAGGTGACGGCGAACCTGCTCTACGAGCGGGTCAACAAGAAGCTCGCCAAGAGCGGTTATCCCGAGAGCGAGAAGATCAAGGCAGGCGTCCGCAACATCAAGTATCACCTCGACTATATCGGCTGGCTGATGGACAACCGCCGCTGGCTCGCCGGGGACATGCTGACGATCGCCGACTTCGCGGCAGCGGCGCAGCTCTCGTGCCTCGACTACGTCGGCGACGTCGATTGGGCCCGGAATGCCGGGCTGCACGAGTGGTACGCCAAGATCAAGTCGCGGCCGGCGTTCCGCTCGATCCTGGCCGACCTGGTGCCGGGGTTCACGCCGCCGCAGCATTATGCGGACCTCGACTTCTGAGCTCGCCCTCCGGCTGAAGGCGCGGGCGCGGGACGAGGGGTTCGCGGCGTGCGGGATCTGCCGGCCGGACGCGGCGCCGGAGGCGGCGGGGCGGCTCGCGGCCTTCGTGGCGGCCGGGCGGCACGGGACGATGCGCTGGATGGCCGAGCGGATGGGGTGGCGCGGATCGGCGGCGGCGCTCTGGCCGGAGGCGCGGGCGGTCGCCATGCTCGCCGACGTCTATACGCCGGAGGAGGATCCGCGGCGGGTGCTGGCGCGGCGCGACCGGGGGGCGGTCAGCGTCTACGCGCGCGGGAAGGATTACCACGAGGTCATCAAGCCGCGGCTGAAGCGGCTGGCGCGCTGGCTGGTGGCCGAGTCCGGGGCAGAGGTGAAGGTCTTCGTCGACACCGCACCGGTGATGGAGAAGCCGCTGGCGGCGGCGGCCGGCATCGGGTGGCAGGGGAAGCACACCAACCTGGTGTCGCGGGATCTGGGGAACTGGTTCTTCCTCGGGGCGATCTTCACGACGCTGGCGTTGCCGCCGGACGCGGGCGAGCGCGACCATTGCGGGTCGTGCCGGGCGTGCCTCGACGTCTGCCCGACGGGGGCGTTCCCGGCGCCCTACCAGCTCGATGCGCGGCGGTGCATCAGCTACCTGACGATCGAGCACGCCGGGCCCGTCGAGGACGGGCTGCGGCCGCTGCTCGGGAACCGGATCTACGGCTGCGACGACTGCCTGGCGGTCTGCCCGTGGAACAAGTTCGCGGCCGCGGCGCGCGAGACGCGCTACGCCGGCGAGGCGCTGGCGGCGCCGCGGCTGGCGGAGCTGGCGGCGCTCGACGACGCGGGGTTCCGGGAGCGGTTCCGCGGGACGGCGGTGAAGCGGATCGGGCGGGACCGGTTCGCGCGGAACGTCGGCTATGCCATCGGGAACTCGGGCGACCCGGGGCTGGCGGCGGCGGCGGCACTTCTGTCGGCGGACGCCGACCCGGTGGTGCGCGATGCCGGGGAGTGGGCGGCGGCGCGGCTGGCCGAGGCGCGGAGGGCGGGGTGATGGCGGGAGCGAGGCGGGCGGCGCGCTACTCGAGCCGCTGCAGGTTGGCGCGGGCGAGGGGCGCGAGGTCGCTCTGCGGGGCGACCTCGAGCAGGTGCAGCCAGGCCCGGGCGGCGGCGGCCTTGTCGCCGGACTCGGCGCTGGCGGCGCCCGATTCGAAGAGGGCTTCCGGCAGGTCGGGCGCGAGGGCGAGCGCGCGCCGCGCTTCGGCAAGCGCGCCGGCGGTGTCGTCCTGGTTGCGCAAGGTCGCGGCGAGGAGCGCGTGCGCCAGCGCGTCGTCGGGTGCCGCGGCGATCTCGGCCTCGAGCGCGGTGCGGGCCGCCGGCCAGTCGCCTTCGGCGGCGGCGGCACGGGCGAGGAGCAGGCGGCGGTCGCTGTCGGGGTCGGTCAGCTTGTCGGCGTCGGCGAGCGCCTGGCGGGCGACGTCGGGGCGGTCGGCCGCGAGCCACTGGCGCGCGGCGTCGGCAAGGATGACGGCGCGGGCGTCGGCGGGCATGGCGCGGTTGGGGTTGGTGCCGACGGCCGACAGGAGCTCGGCGGCGGTCTGGTGCGCGCCCATCGCGGCGAGCGCCGAGGCTTCGCAGAGCCGGGCCGGAACGCCGCCGCCCAGGCGCAGCCAGACCGCGGCGTCCTCGCGGGCGGCGGCCGGGTCGGCGGCGACGGCGGCGGTGCACTCGTCGGGCGAGCGGATCTCGGCACTGGCGCCGGGGGCGGCGAGGAGGACGAAGACGATGGGGACGAGGCGCATCGCGGGCCCTTCTGCGGCGGGCGTGGCGTGACCGGCCCTTCGCTCCTGACGCTCGGCCATGGCTACTCGGCGGCGGCGCTGGCCGCAACCCTGCCGGGCTGGCGGATCGCCGGGACGACGCGCTCGCCGGAGCGCGCCGCCGCGATGCGCGCGCGCGGGGTCGAGGCGATCGACTGGGCCGACGCGGCAGCGGTCGAGCGGGCGATCGCGGGGGCCGAGCGCATTCTCGTCTCGCTGCCGCCCGATGGCGGTGGCGACCCGGCGCTGGCCCGCCACGCCGACGCGCTGGCGGCAGCCCCGGCGCGGTGGGTCGGGTATCTCTCGACGACCGGGGTATATGGCGACCGGAGGGGCGGCTGGGTCGACGAGGCGAGCGCGCTCCGGCCGTCGGTCGAGCGCGGCCGGTGGCGCGTCGCGGCGGAGCGCGCCTGGGCCGCCACCGGGCTGCCGGTGGAGGTTTTCCGGCTCGCTGGTATTTATGGGCCCGGGCGCAGCGTCCTCGACCGGCTGCGGGCGGGGCGCGCGCACCGGATCGTGAAGCCCGGGCAGGTGTTCAGCCGCATCCACGTCGACGACATCGCGGCGGCGCTGGCGGCGGCGATCGCCCGGCCGGAGCCGGGGCGGGTGGTCAACCTGGCCGACGACCTGCCGGCGCCGCCCGACGAGGTGATCGTCTTCGCGGCGGAGCTCCTCGGCATGCCGGCGCCGCCGGCGGTGCCGCTGGAGGAAGCCGGGCTGTCGCCGATGGCGCGGAGCTTCTGGGAGGACTCGAAGCGGGTCGGCAACCGCCGGCTGCGCGAGAAGCTCGGCGTGGCGCTGCGCTGGCCCGACTACCGCGCGGGGCTGCGCGGCGTGCTCGCGGCCGGCGGCTGAGGGACGGGCGCAACAGCGTGGCGGAAAAGCACGGCCCCCGGCCATCCGGGCTGGCGTTCGCGGCGCGGATCTGCGCACGATTCGGGCAAAGTCGGGACAAGGCCCCGGGCGGGGGTCCGGTTGAGGTCGGTGGAATGCAGAAGCGCCTGCGCGCAGGAGCCTCCTTGCTTGCGATTGCGGTCGTCGCTTCGGTGGCGCCGGGAACCACCGCGCCGGCGCAGGACGCACCCGCGCCGCGGCCGAGCCTGAACCTCTACGGCGTCACCGGCCTCATCGACATGCCGAGCGCGGAATCGCAGCCGGACGCGCAGGTGTCGGCGAGCTACAGCCAGTTCGGCAACACGGCGCGGCGCAACTTCACCTTCCAGGCGCTGCCGCGGTTGTCGATGACGCTGCGCTACTCGACGATCAGCGACTGGGGCACGCCCGACGATCCGAACTACGACCTCTTCGACCGCAGCATCGACCTGCAGTTCCAGGTCTGGAAGGAGAAGGACTGGCAGCCGTCGGTGGCGCTCGGGTTCCGCGACTTCCTCGGGACGGGCATCTACTCGGCCGAATACCTGGTGGCGACCAAGCAGCTCGGGCCGTTCAAGCTGACCGGCGGCGTCGGCTGGGGCCGTCTCGCCAGCGTCGGCGGCAGCGAGAACCCGTTCTGCTCGGTCTCGTCGAACTTCTGCAACCGGGAGAACGACTTCGGCAACGGCGGCAAGCCGACCTTCGACGCCATGTTCCATGGCCAGAAGATGGGCTATTTCGGCGGGCTCGAGTGGCTGACGCCCATCGACAAGCTGACCTTCAAGGCCGAGATCTCGTCGGACGCCTACACCCGCGAGCAGCAGGGGCCGAATGCGAGCTTCGAGCGCAAGTCGCCGGTCAACGTCGGGCTGGAGTACCGGCTGCGCGAGGGGATCACCCTCGGCGGCTATTACATGTACGGCGACGCGGTAGGCTTCAACTTGGTCGTGTCGGGCAACCCCTACAAGCCGCTGACGCCGCAGAACCTCGGGCTTGGCCCGGTGCCGGTGAACCCCCGGCCGGCCGGCGCCAACATGTCGACCGCCTGGGTCGAGGACGCGACGGCGCGCGACAAGCTCAGCCAGGCGCTGTCGAAGCAACTGAGCCAGGACGGGATCCGGCTGCAGTCGATCAGCTACAGCGGCAACGCGGTCGACGTCAGGATCGTCAACAACCAGATCAACCAGACGCCGAAGGCGATCGGCCGCACCGCGCGGGTGCTGGCGGTCGGGTTGCCCTATTCGGTCGAGACCTTCCGGATCACGCCGATCGAGAGCGGGCTGCCGACGACCTCGGTCGAGATCCAGCGCAGCGACCTCGAGGCGCAGGTCGACCGGCCGAACGCCGGCCAGGCGAGCTGGGACACGACAGAGATGCGCGGGGCCTTCCCGGTGCTGGCGCAGGGCGAGATCTGGCGCCACGACACCTACCCGATCTTCAACTGGGCGCTGATCCCGATCCCGACGGTGCAGATCTTCGGCGGCAACGACGGGTTCAAGCCGCAGCTGACCGCGCAGTTCCGCGGCACGATGACGGTCAGCCCGCGGCTGTCGTTCACCACCCTGATCCGCCAGCCGCTCCTCGGCGAGTTCTCCGACCCGGGACCCGGCGAGAACTCGGGCACGCTGCCGCCGGTCCGGAGCCAGTCGGCGCGCTACTACGCCGGCTGGGATCCGAAGCTGGTGCGGCTGACCGGCGACTACCTCTTCAAGTTGAACGAGGAAACCTACGCGCGGGGCTCGGTCGGCGTGCTGGAGCGGTCCTTCGCCGGCGTCGACGGCGAGGTGCTGTGGAAGCCCGTGAACCAGACCTGGGGCCTCGGACTCGAGATGGCCTGGGTGGCGCAACGCGACTTCGACCAGCCGTTCGGCTTCAGCTACTACGACTACAACGTGGTCACCGGCCACGCGACGCTCTACTGGGACACCGGCTGGAAGGGGATCGAGGCGCAGTTCTCCGCCGGGCGCTACCTGGCGGGGGACTGGGGCGGGACCATCGCGGTGCAGCGCACCTTCGCCAACGGCTGGTCGGTGGGCGCCTACGCCACCAAGACCGACGTGACCTCGGACGAGTTCGGCGAGGGCAGTTTCGCCAAGGGGCTGACCCTGACCATCCCGCTGCGCTGGGCGACGCCGTTCGAGACCCGACAGACCGTCGACGGCAACCTGACCTCGCTCGCCGACAACGGCGGCGCGTTCCTCAACATCCAGAACCGGCTATGGCCGATCGTGCGCGACATGGATCGCCAGCACCTGGAGCAGAACTGGGGGTCGTTCTGGCAATGACGCGCAAGCTCGCGCTGCTGCCGCTCGTGGCGCTCGCCGCCTGTGGCAGCGGCGGCAAGGACCCGATCGTGCAGGCCGCACTCGACGAGATGGGCGGCGGCCTCTGGCACAGGCAGGCGCCGGCCGGGCCGCCGCCGAAGCAGGTGACGCGCGCCGACATCGAGAAGGCCAACGTCGCGGCGATCACCGCCCGGCTCGAGTCGGACAAGTCGCCGACGCTGATGTTCGCGGCCTCGTCCAACGGCAACTACGTCACCTATTCCTCGCCGCTGCAGCAGCAGGTCACGCTGCACGGCGCGGCGCAGATCACCGGCACGCGGGCGCTCGGCACCGACCTTTTGTCGGCCTGGAGCAGCGGGCCCGACCCGCTGGCGTCGGCGATCCCGCCGGCGCGCTGGCCGGCGCGGGTCAAGCGGGTCTACGAACTGCCGGGCGAAGGGCCGCAGGGGCAGATCGAGACCTTCGAGTGCAGCTTCGAGCGGCCGGTGCCGGCCGAGATGACGATCCTTCAGGTCCGCTACACGGGCGTCAACATCAGCGAGGACTGCTCGGGCCCGAGCGGGAGCTTCGAGAACCTGCATTTCGTCGACGCATCGACCGGGACGGTGCGGCGCAGCCTGCAGTGGACGGGGCCGAAGATGGAGCTCCTCGACCTGCAGATCATCGAGCCCTACACCGGCGGCTGACGCCGGCTTTGCGCAAAGGAAAGGGGGCACCGCCGCCCGGCGATGCCCCCCATGTCAGTCTCGCGAAAGGCGCCGCAGGCCTGCCGCGGCTCCGGGAGAGAACTCAGTCGTTGTTGTTGTTGGTGTTGTTGTCGTCGCTGTTGTCGTTCGAGATCGCGTAGGCGATCGCGGCGAGGCCGATGACCGGGATCAGCCACGCGGCGTTCGAACCGCCCATCGGGGCGGGCGTCGCGACGACGGCGGGCTCGGCGGGGGCCTCGAAGACGAGGTTGCCGGCGAAGGCCTGGCCAGCCAGCAGGAGAGCCGCCGCAGTGCTAACGATAAGTTTCATTCTTGTCTCCTCAGAGTGCGGGTCTGCGATACTGCTAGCTCGCCCGGACCTGCGAGCGGACAAGCTAATGCCAGAACACTAACCAACTTTCCCTCGTGGATTCAATCGGCGAAAGCAGGCTCCTCTAGTAAATCACAGGTGTTGTCATTCTGGCAACACCGCTGATCGGGCACTTCCGTACGCCGCCGACGCCACCGATTCGCGACGCCGCGGCAAAGTCGGCGGCGAGCGGCATTCCCGGTTGAAGGTAGCATGGCGGTGCGCAAGATATGGTGTGCGAACGGCGAGCGCGGCACCGCGCATGGATCGCCGGGGATGCCTGCCGACGCCCGGGTCGGCGGCGCCGGCAAGCGAAATCTTCGCGATGCGACGCGCCGCCACACGTCATGCGTGCAGCGGCGGCGCCGCGGCCGGTCAGATGAGCAGGACGGGGGTGCCGACCCGAGCGCGGTCGTAGACCTCGATGATATGCTCGTTGAAGAGGCCGATGCAGCCCGAGGACGACTGCCGGCCGATCTTGCGGATGTCGTTGGTGCCGTGGATGCGGTAGGCCGGCCACCCGAGGTTGAGCGCGCGGACGCCGAGCGGGTTGTCGGGCCCGGGCGGGACGTAGGGCGGCAGGTCGGGCCGGCGCTTGAGCATCGCCTCGGTCGGCCGCCAGTCGGGGTCGGGCCGCTTCAGCGTGATCGTCGTGCGGCCACGGCGGGTCATCTCGTCGGTCAGGGGCACCGAGGTCGGGTAGATGCGGTAGAAGCCGTCCGATCCCCAGTAGTGCAGCACCCGGTCGTCGATGTTGACGAGGATCGCGTCGTTGGCGATCGAATCGAAGTGGTTCTGCCACTCCTCGGTGCGCAGGCCGGAAATGCGGCGCAAGAGCTGCGGCTGGTCCTGGCTGTCGGGGACGTAGTCGTGCAGGACGTCGTCGCTCTCGGCGGCGAAGGCAGGGCCGACGGCCAGCGCCGCGGCGGCGCCGAGCGCACCGCCGGCGGCCAGGCGCGCGAACGATCTTCGGCTGATCTGGCCGGCCTCGCGGTCGGGATCCTTGTCCATGTTCGAGTCTCCAAGCGTATCGGGAGGATAGCTGGGACAATTATGCCGCAGCCGCGGGGGTGTCCGCAACTCACAGTTGGGCCAGCGCCTGTCCGCAAACGCCACCGATAGCGTTTGAACGCCCGTTGGAAAGTCGCTAGAGACGACTTCCGAACAATCGTCCGACGGATTGCGCCATGTTTCGCCCGCTGCTCGCCGCCCTGGCCGTCCTCCTCGCGATCTCGGCCTGCAGCTCGGGCGGCGGCGAGGGGCGGCTGACGCCCGCGGATGCCGATCCGATCCGCCTGCGTCAGCTGGATGCCGTCAACGCCGTGCGGACCGGCGCGGGGCTCCAGCCGGTGCAGCTGTCGGCCGAGCTGAACGCCGCCTCCGAGACCCATGCCCGCGACATGTACGTGCAGCAGCGGGCCTGGCACTTCGGGTCCGACTTGACCAGCCCGCGCGAGCGGGCCTTCCGCGCCGGCTACAAGGGCGAGCTGGTGGGGGAGAACCTGGCCGAGGGTCAGGACTCCGATCTGATGGTCCTGCAGAGCTGGCTCGACTTCAAGGACACGCGCGACGTGATCATGGATCCGGCCGCGCGCGGCCTCGGGCTCGGGTGGTTCCAGGAACCCAACTCCGGCAAGATCTGGTGGGTCCAACTCGTCGGGAAATAGCCGTCAGGCGAGGATGAGGATCGGGGTGCCGGTCGGCACCATCGACCAGATCTCCTCCATCTCGGAGTCGCTGACCGCGATGCAGCCGGCGGTCCAGTCCTTGCCGCGCGAGCGAGCGGCGCCGGTCGGGCCGCCGTGGATCATGATGTCCCCGCCCGGCTGGAAGCCGAGAGAGCGCGCGCGCGCGACGTCGATGGCGTTGGGGTAGCTGATGCCGAGGCTCAGGAAGAAGTCGCTGCGCGGGTTGCGCCGGTCGATGAAATACTGTCCCTCGGGCGTGCGGCCGTCTCCCGAGCGCTCCTTCGGCCCCACCGGATCGAAGCCGAGGTGGATGGCGTAGCGCTTGAGCGTGGTATCGCCGGGACCGCGCAGCTCGAGTACCCGGTTGGACTTCGAGACCACGATGTAGCTCGCCCGTGGGGCGAGCGTGGGCGTGTAGCTGGCCCGCGCCGTCGTCGCGCCGAGCGCGAAGAAGCCCGCCGTCAGCGCCAGCGCGCTGCGCCGCGTCCAGAGTTGCCTTTCGACCGTCCGGTCGTCGGTCAGGGGATGCTCGCCGTCCCCCTGCAGCCAGGTCCGTTCGTTCATGTCGCCTGCTCTTGTCGTTGTTGGGATTGGTCCGTGAGGACGTAGGGAGTTTCTGCCTGATTAGGTTGACATAACGCTAATCGGCCAGATTCGGGAAGACGTCTCGCGAAGCGTCCCCGGCGGCGGCGCCGGGGGTGTTGCAGCGGTGCTTCGCGCGACCGCGTGCCGCATCCGCGAACGGCGGAGCCCGGCATATCCGGGCAGGTCGCGACTCGGGGCCGCGCGATTGCCTTCCGGGCCGTCACGCCCTAATCATCCGGCGCGGAACCGGCGGCGAAGGGGCGAATGGCCAACTACCTGCATCAGGACGACCTGCCGGCACGGCTCGACCTCGGGCCGGAGGTGGCGATCGACACGGAGACCATGGGCCTGAACCCGGCGCGCGACCGGCTGTGCCTGGTGCAGCTCTCGGCCGGGGACGGCGAC
Source organism: Amaricoccus sp. (assembly GCA_046348975.1). Taxonomy (GTDB): domain Bacteria; phylum Pseudomonadota; class Alphaproteobacteria; order Rhodobacterales; family Rhodobacteraceae; genus Amaricoccus. The sequence goes on from JAXMDF010000002.1 coordinate 331,995, forward strand.
GCGCACATGGTGCAGATCCGTCCCGGGCGGCCGGCACCGAACCTCGCGGCGATGCTCGGCGATGCGGAGACGCTCAAGCTCTTCCACTTCGGGCGCTTCGACATCGCGGTGCTGCTGAACCGCTTCGGGGTGCTGACGCGGCCGGTCTATTGCACCAAGATCGCCTCGCGCCTGGTCCGCACCTATACCGACCGGCACGGGCTGAAGGACCTGCTGCGCGACCTGATCGAGGTCGACATATCGAAGCAGCAGCAGTCGAGCGACTGGGGTGCCGAGGAGCTGACGCCGGCGCAGCTCGACTATGCGGCGTCCGACGTCCTCTACCTGCACCGGTTGAAGGCGGCGCTCGACCTGCGGCTCGCCCGCGAGGACCGGCTCGACCTGGCGCGCGCCTGTTTCGGCTTCCTGCCCGAGCGCGCGCGGCTCGACCTTGCCGGCTGGGGCGAGGTCGACATCTTCGCGCACTCCTGACGGTGGGCCAGCCCGCCCGCCCGCTCGACCCCGCGGAGATCCTCGCCGCCGGCCGGCGGGTGGTCCGGATCGAGGCGGCGGCGCTCGGTGCGCTGGAAGCCGCGCTCGGCCCGGGCTTCGTCGCGGCGGTCGAGCGGATGCTGACCGCGCGCGGGCGGGTCATCGTCTCCGGGATGGGCAAGTCGGGGCATGTGGCGCGCAAGATCGCGGCGACGCTGGCATCGACGGGGACGCCGGCGCAGTTCGTGCATCCGGCGGAGGCGAGCCACGGCGACCTCGGGATGATCACCGGCGAGGACGTGGTGCTCCTGCTGTCGAACTCGGGCGAGACGCCGGAGCTCGCCGACATCATCGCCTATTGCCGGCGGTTCGCGATCCCGCTGATCGGGGTCGCCGGCCGGGCCGAGTCCACGCTGCTCCGCCAGTCCGACATCGCGATCGTGCTGCCGGCGGCCGAGGAGGCCTGTGCGGTGGGGCTCGCGCCCACTACATCGACCACCATGACGATGGCGCTCGGCGACGCGCTGGCGGTGGCGCTGATGGAGCATCGGGCCTTCACGCCCGAGGACTTCCGCGGGCTGCACCCGGGCGGCCGGCTCGGGGCGCGGCTCGCCAAGGTGGCCGACCTGATGCACCGCGGCGAGGAAATGCCGCTGATCGCCGCCGACGCGCCGATGTCGGACGCGCTGCTCGAGATGAGCCGCAAGGGTTTCGGCGTCGTCGGCGCCCTCGACGCGGGCGGCCGGCTGGTCGGCATCGTCACCGACGGCGACCTCCGGCGGCACATGGACGGGCTGCTCGGGCGCCGCGTTTCGGCCGTCATGACGCCCTCGCCGCGGACGATCGCCGCGGGCGCGCTCGCCTCGGCGGCGCTCGGCGAGATGAACGCGCGCAAGATCACCACGCTCTTCGCCACCGATCCGGAGGCGCCCGGGCGGCCGGTCGGCATCCTGCACGTCCACGACTGCCTGCGCGCAGGCGTCGTCTGATGGGTCGCGTCCCCCGGCGTGGTGCAGATGCCGGGCCGCAGGGGCAGCGCGCCAACGCAGGTAGCTGCGAGACCGGGTCGATCGGATGCCGGCCGTCATGCGGAAACGCGTCCGCCGCGATCGCCGCGCGGCCCGTCCGGCTCCGCCGTCCGCTGCCCCTCCCCGCCGGGCCGCGGGCCCCGGCGGCCGACCCGCCTCCCCTTCTCCTATCGGGTAGTGCCGGGGGGGTCGAGGGGGGGCGGCGAGCGCCCCCCTCGGGCCGTCCCGCGAGCCGCCCCGTCCTCCGGGAGCAAGGGAGACCATTTCCGGCCTTCGGCCCAGAGGCCCGCGCATGCGGGCGACGGCGCCAAAGCGCCGCGGGCCCCCTCGCACTCCTCTCCGAGCGGGAGCTGCGCCACGCCCGGGGACACGACCCTGATGAGCGGCCAAATATGAAGATCCGGTTAATTTTCTCTGAAGAATCCTCCATATTTCAAATACTTACGATTTCCCCGCACCCTAAGCCCCGCGCGGGCGAGGCGCTTCGGAAGGCCCCCTCGCGGGGGCGTCTCTGAGCATGGCGGGCGACTACCGCTGGCACTCGCGGATCGTCTCGGTGCTCAAGGTCGGCCTGCCGCTGGTCGCGCTCGGGCTCTTGGCGGCGCTCTTCCTGGTGCAGACCGACGACACCATCGGCGGGGTCGTCTTCTCGCAGGGCGACGTCGACGCGCTGGGCGCGGGGCTGAAGGTCAGCAACCCGATCTTCACCGGGACGACCCGCGGCAACGACCGCTTCCGCTTCACCGCGACGCTGGTGGTGCCGGACGCGGCGCCGCCGCAGCGGGCGGCGATCACCGACCTGGCCGGGACGGTCGACCTGCACGACGGGCCGCAGATCGCGGTCAAGGCCGCGACCGGCGACCTCGACATCCCGACGCAGCGGCTCGACATGGCCGGGAACGTCGTCATCACCACCTCGGACGGCTACCAGCTCGACAGCGACCGCGCCACGCTCGACCTGCGGATCGGGGCGATGGTCGCGGGGGACAAGGTGGTCGGGACGGGGCCGCTCGGGCAGATCACCTCGGGCTCGCTGCACGTGACCCCGGCCGACGCCAAGGGCACCACCCGGCGCTTCTCTTTCGGAGACGGCGTGCGACTGCTATACGAGCCGCCGGTGCAACAGCAGGGAACGCCATGACGCGAGGCGGCTGGGGACTGGCGATCTTGGCGGCGGCCGTTCCGATCCTCGCGCTGGCGCAGGGGACGCAGGTTCCGTTCGGGGGGCTGCACCACGACGCGAGCCAGCCGGTCGAGATCACCGCCGACCGGCTCGACGTCGACCAGGCCGCGGGCTCGGCGGTCTTCACCGGCACCGTCAAGGTCGGCCAGGGGACCCTGCGGCTGGCGGCCGACCGGGTCGACGTCTTCTACGACCAGACGCCGAGTGCGCCGGCCGGCAAGGACAAGCCGGCAACCCAGGCAACCGGCACTCCGGAAAGCAACGAGAAGCCCGCCGCTCCTGCCGGCCCGGCGACCGGCAGGATCAAGCGGCTGATCGCCACCGGCAACGTGGCGCTCAGCAACGGCAGCGAGGCGGCCGAGGCGAAGCACGCCGTCTACGAGGTGGCCGCCGGGACGATCGCGATGGACGGCGACGTGCTGCTGACCCAGGGGCAGAACGCGCTGTCCGGCGCCACGCTGCTCATCGACCTCAACAAGGGGACCGGGCAGATCGAGGGGCGCGTCAAGACGGTCTTCGTGCCGAGCACGACCCCCGCCCCGGGCGCCGCCGCGCCCGCGAAGCCCGCCGTCAGGCCGTGAGCCCGAAGCCCGAGCTCGTGACCGAGGGAAACCCGGGCCTGTCGGTCTCGAACCTCGCCAAGAGCTACAAGGGGCGCCCCGTCCTGCGCGACGTCTCGCTCGGGCTGCACCGCGGCGAGGTGGCGGCGCTGCTCGGCCCGAACGGCGCCGGCAAGACCACCTGCTTCTACGCCATCGCCGGGCTCGTCCCGCCCGACCGCGGCACGATCCTCGTCGACGGCCGCGACGTCACCTGGCTGCCGATGTACCGCCGCGCCAAGCTCGGGATCGGCTATCTGCCGCAGGAGGCGTCGATCTTCCGCGGCATGACGGTCGCCGACAACATCCGGGCGATCCTCGAGGTGACGGTGCCCGACGCCGAGAAGCGGCGGGAGCTCCTGGACGAGCTCCTCGGCGAGTTCTCGATCACCCACTTGCGGAGGGCGCCGGCGATCGCGCTGTCGGGCGGCGAGCGGCGGCGGGTCGAGATCGCGCGCTGCCTGGCGGCGCAGCCGAACTACGTGCTCCTCGACGAGCCCTTCGCCGGCGTCGACCCGCTGGCGGTCACCGACATCCGCAACCTGGTCCGGCACCTGAAGGACCGCGGGATCGGCGTCCTTATCACCGACCACAACGTCCGGGAGACGTTGGAAATCGTCGACCGTGCCTATATCCTGCACGACGGCGCGGTGCTGATGACCGGAACGCCCGAGGAGGTCGTCCGCGACGACAATGTGCGACGTGTCTACCTTGGCGAGAGCTTCCGCATCTGAGGGACCGCTGCGGAAGGCCGGCCCGGAAAGGGGGCTCTGCCCGGGGGGTGCTCGGGGTCGAGCGCCTAGGGCAAGCCATTGTAATTGCTCGATTCAGGCCCCGAGCATTAACCGGATTTCAACCGTTGCCCGGGGGCAGGCGCCACGGTCGGGATCGTGTCCCTGGAAGTGGCGCGGCTGGGGCATCGGGGGAAGCCCCGAGCGTCGGGAGGAGGCCCGCGGCGCTTTGGCGCCGTTCGCCGCATGCGCGGCTCGGCCTTCAGGCCCGAGGGAGTCTGCCTTGCTCTTCGTTCCCCGACGGCGGTCGGGGCGGCCCGAGGGGGGCCCTCGCCGGCCCCCCTCGACCCCCCCGGCACTGCCCGATAGGTTGAAGACGAAGGGTTGGGAACAAGCGGGAAATGTATCGCGCGCGTGGGCGGCGCCGTGCCTGCCCGGGCGCCGCGAGCAGGCCGTGCCGGGAGCTGCACCACGCCGGGGGACACGACCACGACCACCGGAAGACTTCCGCAGAGGTCTCTCTGAAGGCGTCGCCCGATCGCGAGCCCGCTGATGGCGCTCGCGCCGCGCATCGAGATCCGCCAGAGCCAGTCGCTGGTGATGACGCCGCAGCTCCAGCAGGCGCTGAAGCTCTTGCGGCTGTCGAACGTCGAGCTGGGCGAGTACCTGGCCGCCGAGGTCGAGAAGAACCCGCTGCTCGAGCTCGCCCCGCGTGCTGCCGCTGCGCCGGGGACCGCGCCGCAGCGGCCGGCCGGGGACGGCGACTTCCTCGACACGCTGGCGGCTGAAGAGACGCTCGCCGGCCACCTGCAGGCGCAGATCGGTGCGATGCGCGCGCCCGCCGCGGTTGTCGAGGCGGCGATGCTCATGGCCGACGAGCTCGAGGACGACGGCTACCTGCGGGTGCCGCTGGCCGAGGTCGCCGCCCGCCACCGGCTGCGCGCGGCCGAGGCGCGGGCGGCGCTGGCGCTCGTCCAGGCCTGCGACCCGGCCGGGGTGGGCGCGCGCGACCTGCGCGAGTGCCTGGCGCTGCAGCTGCGCGAGCGCGACCGGCTCGACCCGGCGATGCAGGCGATGCTCGACAACCTCGGGCTCGCGGCCCGCGGGCGGCTGACCGAGCTGCAGGCGAAGTGCGGCGTCGACGCCGAGGACATCGCCGACATGCTGGCCGAGCTGCGCGCGCTCGACCCGAAGCCCGGGATGCGCTTCGCCCGGCCGCGCGTCGAGGTGGCGGTGCCCGACGTCCACGTCCGGCGGGCGCCCGACGGCAGCTGGGCGGTCGAGCTCAACACCGAGACGCTGCCGCGGGTGCTGGTCAACAACGTCTATGCCGCCCGCATCCGCGGCACGGACGCGGCGACCCGCGCCTTCGTCTCCGAGTGCAGCGCCAGCGCCAGCTGGCTGGTCCGGAGCCTCGAGCAGCGCGCCCGCACGATCCTCAAGGTCGCAACCGCCATTGTCGGGGCGCAGGAGCGCTTCTTCAGCCTCGGGGTTGCCGAGCTCAGGCCGCTGACCCAGCGAGCGATCGCCGGCAAGCTCGGGTTCCACGAATCAACGATAAGTCGTGTGGCGGCCGGAAAATGCTTGTCATGCGAACAGGGGTTCTTTGATTTCCGGTTCTTTTTCACCTCGGCCATCCAGGCGGTCTCGGGCGGCGAGGCCTTCTCGTCGGCGGCGGTCCAGGAGCGCATCCGCGGACTCGTCGCCGGCGAGCCCGCCGCCCGGACGCTGTCGGACGACAAAATCGTGGCGCTCCTGAACGGGGAGGGGATTGATATTGCCCGGCGCACGGTTGCGAAATACCGTGAGGCCATGGGCATCCCGTCATCCGTGCAGCGACGCCGCCTGCGAAGCTCCCTTACCGGATCATGACGCTCCGTCGGGCCGGCCGCCACGCGCGATTGACAACGGAATCTGACCTGTCCATAGGTCCGCCCGGAACGGCGAGCCGACCGACAGGCCAGGGAAAGCGGGGACGAACATGCGCATCCAGGTCAGCGGCAAGCAGATCGACATCGGCGACGCCTTGCGGGGGCACGTCGAGGATCGTCTGAACGAGACGGTCGGGAAGTATTTCGACCGACCGGTCGACGCGGTGGTGACTTTCGCCCGCGAGGGGCACGCGTTCACCGCCGACTCCTCGGTCCACCTGCCGACCGGGATGACCGTGCAGGCGACGTCGCGCGGCGAGGACATCTACAGTTCGTTCGAGGGCGCGGTCGACCGCATGGACAAGCAGCTCCGCCGCTACAAGCGGCGGCTCAAGGACCATCACCGCGACCGGCAGGACCCGATTGAAGCGGCGGAGGCGGCATCCTACATCCTCCGGGGGCGGGACGACGAGGACGAGGACGAGCCGGCGACGCTGCAGCCGGTCATCGTCGCCGAGATGGAGATGCGGGTGCAGCGGCTCTCGGTCGGCGAGGCGGTGATGCAGATGGAGCTCGCCGGGGTGCATCTCCTGGTCTTCCGCAACGAGGCGCACGGCGGCGTGAACGTCGTCTACCAGCGCGATGACGGCAACATCGGCTGGATCGACCCGCGCGAAACCCAGTAGGGGCGCGGGAAGGCAGGAGGAAGCGTTCGCTTATGGAATTATCGGAGATCATCGGCGTCGACGCCGTTCGCGCGCCGCTCAGGGCCACGAGCAAGAAGCGGCTGCTGCAGGATCTCGCGGACATGGCGGAGCAGGTCTACCGGCTGCCGCCGCCGGCGGTCTACAAGGCGCTGATGGACCGCGAGACCCTGGGGCCGACCGGCGTCGGCCGCGGCGTGGCGATCCCGCACGCGCGCTTTGCCGGCGTGCCGCGGGTGACCGGCCTCTTCACCCGGCTGGAGAAGCCCGTCGACTTCGAGGCGATCGACCGCCAGCCGGTCGATCTGGTCTTCGCGCTGTTCGCCCCCGAATCCGCCGGCGCCGAGCACCTCAAGGCGCTGGCGCGGGTCTCGCGCACCCTCCGGAGCGACGCGGTCTGCGCCAAGCTGCGCTCGACCTTCGATCCCTCGGCGCTGTACGCGATCCTGACCGACGTGCGGCCCGGCGACCCGGCCAACGGCGCGCCGGGCACCCGGACGCAGCCTACGCCCGGGCAGCCCGCCGCGCGGGGGCCGGCTCCGCTTCGATGATCGCGCGCAGGAAGTCGACGAATTCCGCCCTCAGGTCGGGCCGCGACATTCCGAACGCCACCGTCGCCTGCAGGTAGCCCGGCTTCGAGCCGCAGTCGAAGCGGCGTCCCTTGAAGCGAAGCGCGCTGACCGGCCGGCCGGCCGCGATCTCGGTGGCGATGGCATCGGTCAGCTGGATCTCGCCGCCGGCGCCGGCCTCGACGTCCTCGAGGTTGCGCATCACCTGCGGCGACAGGATGTAGCGGCCGATCACCGCCATGTTGGACGGCGCGACGTCGCGCTTCGGCTTCTCGACCATGCCCCGGACCTGCATCGGCGAGCTGGCGCCCGCCTCGACGTCGAGGATGCCGTAGGACGACACGTTCTCGGGCGCGACCTCCATGGTCGCGACCATGCAGCCGCCGGAATAGGCCTCGACCATCTGCTGCAGGCAGGGGGTCTCGGCGTCGATGACGTCGTCGGGCAGGATCACCGCGAAGGGCTCGTCGCCGATCAGGTGCCGCGCGCACCAGACCGCGTGCCCGAGGCCGCGGCGCTCCTGCTGGCGGATGTAGGCGACGGTTCCGCTCTCCATGTCCGTCTGCCGGAGGAGGTCGAGGAGCTTGGTCTTGCCGCCCTCCTGCAGCGCCTGCTCGAGCTCGGGGGCGCTGTCGAAATAGTCCTCGAGCGCGCTCTTGCCGCGCGAGGTCACGAAGATGAACTCGCGGACCCCCGCCGCGCGCGCCTCGTCGATGGCGTACTGGATCAGCGGCCGGTCCACCAGCGGCAGGATCTCCTTGGGCACCGACTTGGTGGCCGGAAGAAAGCGTGTCCCGAAGCCCGCGACGGGCAGGACCGCCTTGGTAATCTTGTTGTTCATCTCACCCCCGCAGATCTGCGCGCCAGAAGAACGTGCCGCGCCGGAGCATGGTTCCGCACCTGCGAACCACTTTACCGGCCGGCCGCGGGAATACAATTCCCGACTCTGTCAAAGACGATCCAACGCCCGTGGCTGCAATCGTTTTCCGACTGTCAGGGCAGGCCGAGCTCGCGCAGGATGGCCTCGATCCGCGGAACGTCGCTGGGGTTGTTGAGTTCCCAGAAGGCGCGCCCGCGCGCCTCGACCTCGACGCAGCGGACCGGCACGCCGCTCTCGAGGAAGCGGAGCTGCTCGAGCCCCTCGAATCGCTCCAGCGGGCCGACCGGCCACCCCGGATAGGCGGCGAGCGCGTCGCGGCGGTAGGCGTAGACGCCGACGTGATGGAAGACGGGGATCTCGTCCCCCGGGGCCAGCGCGCCGCCGGTGAAGGGGATCACCTCCTTGGAGAAGTAGAGCGCGCGTCCGTCCCGGTCGAAGACCGCGGTGGTGGCGCCGACCCGGCCGTGCCGCCGGTCTTCGAGGAAGCCTTCGAGCGAGGCCGCGTCGCAGCGCAGGACCGGAGTCGCCATCATCCGAGAGGGATCGGCCTGCATCGCCTCGACGAGCGCGCCGACGAACCAGGGCGGGGTCAAGGGCGCGTCGCCCTGCAGGTTGACGACGATGTCGAAGCCCGGGAAGGCCGCGAGCGCCGCCGCGCAGCGCTCGGTGCCGTTGCGGCAGTCCTCGGGCGTCATCGCCACCTCGGCGCCGAAGGCGCGGGAGGCGTCGGCGATGCGGTCGTCGTCGGTCGCCACCACCACCCGGTCGACGCCGGGCACCTCGACCGCCGCCTCCCAGCTGCGCCGGATCAGGCTGCGCGGCTCGCCGGTGGCGCCGACGAGCTCGGCCAGCGGCTTGCCCGGGTAGCGGCTCGAGGCGTAGCGCGCCGGGATGACCAGCAGGACCGGCATGGATCAACCCTTCAGCGCGACCCCGGGGGCGCAGGCGATGAAGAAGGGGTTCTCGAACCCCCGCTTGCCGTAGACGAGCGGCGCATGGTCGTCGAACCGCACGACCCGCCCGCCGGCGCCGAGCAGCACCGCCTGGCCGGCGGCGGTGTCCCATTCCATCGTCCGGCCGAGCCGCGGATAGAGGTCGGCCTCGCCGGCGGCGACCAGGCAGAACTTGAGCGACGACCCCGCCGAACGGAAGTCGCCGACCGGATACCGCGCGATGTAGTCGTCGGTCGCCTGATCGCGGTGCGATTTCGAGGCGACCACCACCAGCGCGTCCGGATCGGGCGTCGCGACCGCGAGCGGGGTCAGCGGCCCCGGCTCGGCGCCGTGCGGCCCGGCTTCCTCCTGCGAGCGTCCCTCGGCGTCGGTGTAGAACAGCCGCCCCTTGGCCGGCGCGTAGACGACGCCGCGCGTGGGCACCCCGTTCTCGATCAGCGCGACGTTGACGGTGAAGTCGCCGCGGCGCTGCACGAACTCCTTGGTGCCGTCGAGGGGGTCGACCAGGAAGAACACCGGCGCGCTGGTCCCATGCGTGGCCTGCTCCTCCTCGGTCACCACCGGGATGTCGGGGAAGGTCGCGCGCAGCCCGCGCGAGATGATGCCGTCGGCGAGCTCGTCGGCCTCGGTCACGGGCGAACTGTCGGATTTCGCGCGGACCTCGAAGTCCTCGCGGTCGTAGACCTGCATGATCGCCGCGCCGGCGTCGAGCGCCAGGCTGCGGATCGTCGAAACGATACGGGGATAATCCACGGGAATCCTCTCTCAACCCACCGGCCGGATATGGACCGCGCCGCCGGCCATTGCAAACACCGCGCCTGCAGACACCGCTCGAAGGGACGGCGTCGCAGCCCTGGACTTCGCCTTTGCCGCCGATGCCGGGCAACCGCTTCCCCGCGCCGGCTGGCGTGCAGGTGAACAAAAACCTACTATTTCGTCTGCGCGCGCACGAGTCGACGCTGCGATAGAGGGGGAGGACCGCATGCCCAAACTGGTCGCTACGCATGAAGTCGACGACGTCGCCCATTGGCTTTCGTCGCCGAAGCGGGAAGAGGTCTTCGCCGGCGTGGCCACGGACATCACGACGTTCGTCCACCCGAGCGAACCCAATCGGGTCGCGCTGTCGATGTACGTTGCCGACATGGACGCGTTCCGGGCGGTCTTGAAGAGCGAGGCCGGTGCCGCGGCCATGAAGTACGACGGGGTTCGGCCGGAAACCCTGGTCGTCTACGTCGAAGGCTGAAAGGCCTCAGCCGGCGTGGACGTAGCCCACGCCGCGGACGGTCTTGATCAGCTGCGGGTGCTCGGGGTCGGCCTCGAGCTTGCGGCGCAGCCGCGTCACCCGGTGGTCGATCGAGCGGTCGTTGCTGTCGTCGTCGCGCGGCGGCGCGAGCCGCATCAGGTCGTCGCGCGACAGGACCTTGCCGGGGTTGGTGGCGAAGGCCGCGACAAGGTCGACCTCCATCGGGCTGAGCTCGACCGTCCGCCCCGCGGCGTCGAGCACGCAGAACGCCTTGAGGTCCACGGTGTAGCTGCCGAACGACGGTCCCTGCGGCGCGGCGCCGCCGGCGACCGGCCGCCGGCGCCGCAGCACGGCGGCAATGCGCGCCGCGAGCTCGGGCAGCTCGACCGGCTTGTGGACGTAGTCGTCGGCGCCGATCTCGAGCCCGACCACGCGGTCGACCAGGTCGCCGGCGCCGGTCAGGATGATGATGCCGGGGTCGAGCCGCTCGCGCAGCATCCGCGCCAGCGCGAAGCCGTCCTGGCCGGGGAGCCCGAGGTCGAGCACGAAGAGGTCGGGGGCAACCCCCGCGGCGAGGACCGCCTCGAGCCCGGGGCCGTCGGCCGCACCGACGACCTCGTGGCCCGCGAGGCCGAGGTAGTCGACGAGCATGTCCCGGATCTCCCGCTCATCGTCGACCACGACGATCCGTGCCACGCCGAGCCCTCCCTGCACCGCCTGCGACACTTGAAACAAACCGCCCGACCGATGGCAACCCGGCGAAACATCGGCTAGATTGGGTGCGAGCAAGGGCGGTCCCGCGAAAACGCGTCAAGGCCGCAGATGCCGCAGGGCGCCGGGCGGCTGAACCCGGCGCGACAGGCGAGGGGCCGGGATGCCCGAGACCAGTGCGGCGCGGCTGGACCTGACGATCCGGATTTCCGCTTTCATCGTGGCGGGCCTCGCCGCGGGCGGCGCCGTCCTGGCCTGGGCGAACCAGGGCGCGGATGCGGCGGTGCCGTTCCTCGTCATCCTGCTCGTCACCGCCGTCGCCGGATGGAACGCCGCCGCCATGGCCAGCCGGGCGATCCGCAACCTCCGGATCGCCGAGGGTCGGCTGCAGGCCGCCGCCGAGGCGCTGCCCGACGGGCTCGTGGTCTTCGACCGCGACGACCGGGTCGCCTTCTACAACAGCCGCTATCCCGAGATGATGACCGAGTCGCTGCGCCAGGGCCTGGCGCTCGGCCGGCGCTTCGAGGAATGGATGCGCGAGGGGATCGCCCGCGGCCCGGTCTACCACCCCGACATGGGCGCGGACTTCCTCGACCAGCGCCTCGCCCGCCGCGACGAGCTGCACGGCGAAAGCGCCTTCCGAATCGCCGACGGCCGCTGGATGCGGCTGCGCGAGAACCGGATGGAGGACGGCAGCCGGGTCCTGCTGATCACCGACATCACCGAGGAGCGGCGCCGGGACGCCCAGCTGCGGCTGCTGGCGCTCGCCGTCGAGCAGGCCGGCGACCCGGTGGAGATCACCGGCCCCGACAACGTCTTCACCTACGTCAACCACGCCTTCGAGACGACGACCGGCATCGCCCAGGCCGAGGCGCTCGGCCGCGAGCCGCAGGAGATCCTGTCGAGCGGCGAGCATCCGCCGGCCTTCTTCGACGCGATGCGGGCGCAGCTGCAGGCCGGCAAGCCCTGGCAGGGGACCATCGTCAACCGCCACCGCGACGGCCACCTGATCGAGCAGGAGACCAACATCGCGCCGATGCGCGACGAGTCGGGCACGATCACCCACTATGTCGCGGTCAAGCGCGACGTCACCGAGGCCCACGCCCAGGCGCGGGCGCTGGCCGAGAGCGAGGCGCGCTACCGGGCGGTCGTCGAGGCGCAGACCGAGTTCATCGTGCGCATCTCGCCCGAGGGCTACTGGACCTTCATGAACGACGCCGCCGAGCGCTACATCGGCATGACGCTCGAGGAGATGCGCGCCCGCGGCCTGCACGACTACGATCTCATCGTCCCCGAGGACCGCCCCCTCTACGCCGACCACCTCGCGCGGATCACGCCCGACAATCCGACCAGTGTCGTCGAGTGGCGCGGATTGCATCCCGACGGCAGCGAGCATTGGGAACACTGGACCGACACCGGGATCTTCGACGCCGCCGGCGGGCTGATCGAGATCCAGTGCGTCGGGCGCGAGATCACCGACCGCAAGCTGGCCGAGGTCGCCCGCGAGGAGGCCGAGCGGCTGCGGCTCGCGGCGCTCGAGGCGGCACTCGACTGCTACGTGGCGATCGACGTCGACGGCAACATCGTCGAGTTCAACGCCGCCTCCGAGCGCACCTTCGGCTACGCCCGCGAGGAGGCGATCGGCCGCCCGATGGTCGACCTGATCGTGCCGCCGCACCTGCGGGCAGCGCACCTGCGCGGCATGACGCACAACCTCGGCAAGGACCTGCACCACCCCTACGGCCGGCGCATCGAGGTCGACGCCATGCGCTCGGACGGCTCGCTCTTCCCGATCGAGATCGTGGTCGTGCGCGGCGACCGCGGCGGCGCGCCGATCTTCCTCGCCTACCTGCGCGACCTGACCGAGCGCAAGGCCGCCGAGCGTGTGCTCGCCGAGCGCGAGGAGCAGTTCCGCACCATCGCCGAGAACATGCCGCTCGGGCTCGTCATCAGCGATCTCGCCACCCAGGAGCCGCTCTTCATCAACCCCAAGGCGCGCCGCAACCTCGGCCTCGGCCCCGACGAGCAGATCGCGAGCCTGATCCCCTTCTGGGAGAAGCCCGAGCAGCGCGAAACCCTGCGCCAGGCGGTGCTCGCGCGCGGCACGGCCTCGCCGGTCGAGGTCGCGCTCAGGATGCACGACGGCCGCCGGCGCAAGGCGCTGATGTCGGCGACCCGCACCCAGTACGGCGGCCGCGACGCGATGATCGTGGCGACCGTCGACGTCACCGAGCTGCGCGAGACCGAGGCGGCGCTGCAGGAGAGCCAGGCGCGGCTGCACGCCTTCATGGACTTCGCCCCGGTCGCGGCGCACCTGCGCGACGTCGAGGGCCGGTACCTGATGTTCAACCGCCGCATGGAGCAGCTGATCGGCGTACCGGCCGAGGCGGCGCTCGGCCGGCTGCCCGCCGAGGTCCGCCCGCCCGAGGTGGTCGGCGAGAGCGACCTGCACCACCGCCGGGTGGTCGAGACCGGCGAGATGTACGTCACCGAGCAGCACCTGACCAACAACCTGCCCGAGCCGCGCTGGGCGATGGCGATCCGCTTCCCGGTGCTCGACGCCGGCGGCAAGGTGTCGGCCGTCGGGACGTTCGCCGTCGACATCACCGACCGCAAGGCCGCCGAGGCGGCGCTGCAGGCCTCCGAGGCGCGGCTGAACGCGATCAACGCCGCCAACCTCGTGCCGATGAACATCGCCCGGCTGTCCGACCGCAAGCTCCTCTTCGTCAACGATCCCTACGTCCGGCTCTACGGCCTCGAGGGGGTCGACCTCGACGCCTTCGACCGCAGCACCCTCTATCCCGACCCGTCCGAGCGCGACTGGCTCTATGCCGAGCTCGCCGCCGGGCGCGAGGTCAGCGACCACGAGGTGACGCTGCGCCGGCTCGACGGCCGCGAGATCCCGGTCTCGCTGACCTCGCGGCAGATCCTGTTCCAGGGCGAGCCGGCGATCGTGACGACCTCGGTCGACCTGACCGCGCTGCGCGCCGCCCAGGCCGAGGCGGCGCGGTCGCGCGAGGCGCTGCACCAGAGCGAGAAGCTGACCGCCTTGGGTGCCCTCCTCGCCGGCGTCGCCCACGAGCTCAACAACCCGCTGTCGGTCGTCGTCGGCTATTCCTCGATGCTGCGCGAGATCGGCTGCGACCCGGAGATGACCGCCCGGGTCGAGAAAATCCACGCCGCCGCCGAGCGCTGCGCCCGGATCGTGCGCACCTTCCTCGCCATGGCCCGCGCCCGCCCGCCGCGCCGCGAGCCGGTGCTGCTCGGCGAGGTCGTCATGGGCGCCCTCGAGCTCGCCGCCTACGGGCTGAGGAGCGCCGACGTCGACGTCACCCTCGACCTGCCGCCGGGCCTGCCGCCGGTGCACGGCGATGCCGACCAGCTGCACCAGGTCGTGGTGAATCTCGTCGTCAATGCCCAGCAGGCGCTGCTCGGCCGCCCCTCGCCGCGGCGGCTCGCGATCAGCGGCCGGGCCGAGGGCGCCGACGTGATCCTCGAAGTCACCGACAACGGCCCCGGCATGGCCGCGGACGTCGCCAAGCGCGCCTTCGAGCCCTTCTTCACCACCAAGCCGCAGGGCGTCGGAACCGGCGTCGGGCTCTCGGTCTGCCATGGCATCGTCGCCGCCCACGGCGGCCGCATCGAGCTCGACACCGACCGCGGCAAGGGCGCGCGCTTTCGCGTCCGCCTGCCCGGCTCGCACGCCCCCGACGCCGCCCGCCCCAAGGCCGCGGCGCCGGCGGTCGGCGGCGGCCGCATCCTCGTCGTCGACGACGAGCCCGAGATCGCGGCACTCCTCGCCGAGCGGCTCGGCGCCGACGGCGTGACGGTCGAGACCGCGTCGAGCGGCCGCCGCGCCCTCGCCACCCTCGAGGCGAGCGACGGCGTCGACGCCGTCGTCACCGACCTCCGCATGCCCGACATGGACGGCGCCGCCCTCGCCGACGAGATCGGCCGCCGCTGGCCCGGCCTCGCCGGCCGCATCGTCCTGATCACCGGCGACGCGCTCGGCGCCGACCCCGGCGGCCGGCTCGGCGCCCGCGGCCTGCCGATCTTCGAGAAGCCCCTCGACCTCGCGGCGCTGACGGCCGAGCTCCACCGCCGCATGGCCGGGGCGGGGGCGCGCTGATGCCGGGCCAGCGCATCCTCGTCGTCGACGACGAGCCCGACCTCCGCGCGCTCCTCAGCGACTACCTCGGCATGCAGGGGTTCTCCGTCGGCGCCGCCGCCGACGTCGCCGAGCTCGACGCGCTCCTCGCCGCCGCGCCCGCCGACGTGATCGTGCTGGACGTCAACATGCCCGGCGAGACCGGCCTGCAGGCCCTCGCGCGCCTGCGCGCCGCCGGCATGCGCGCGGGCGTCATCCTGCTGACCGCCGCCGGCACCCTCGGCGACCGGCTGGCCGGCCTGACCGACGGCGCCGACGACTACGTGGTGAAGCCCTTCGAGCCGCGCGAGCTCCTCGCCCGCATCCGCGCCGTGCTGCGCCGCATGGAAGCCCCGGATGCCGCCACCCCGCCCCCCGCCCCGGCGAAGCCGGCGGTCAAGGTCGGCCGCTGCACCTTCGACACCGAGGGCCGGGTGCTGCGCGACCCCGAGGGCAACGAGATCGCGCTGACCGCGATGGAGTTCGACCTGCTCGACGTCTTCGCCCGCCACCCGCGCCAGACGCTGAGCCGCGCCCGCCTCGCCGAGCTCGCCCACGGCCGCCCGCTCGAGCCCGGCGACCGCTCCATCGACATCCGCATCACCCGCCTGCGCGCCAAGATCGGCGAGGACGCCCGCACCCCCCGCACCCTCCGCACGGTCCACGGCGAAGGCTACGTCTTCGACCCCGAAGGATAGACCGTCCGGGATGTCGCGGCCGCGAAGCTACGCGCGCAGCTTGCCCCTAGCCGCCTCGGCGAGGAACGCGGATCGCGACTTCCCTTCCGCTTTAGCCTGCCGATCGATCGCCCTGAGCAGGCTCTCCTCGATCGAGATGTTGATCCGCAGCGCCCGCGTGGGAAGCTCGAACGGCACGAAGGCAAGAACCGCTCCCGCCCGATCCTCGATGAAGTCGGCATCCCGCTCGAGATCGTCGAGGTCGCGCAACAGCGGCAGCGGCTCGCGGTCCGCGTCCATGCCCGCGACATGGAAGGTCAGCGCCTCGCTCCCCCTGCGGATCGCCTCTTCCGCAGTCCGGCCCGTGGCCACCACACCCGGATAGTCCGGGAAAGATACGCCGGACACTCCGCCCTCGCGGTGGATCAGCGCGTATGCGATCGGCATCCTGCCCTCCTGATCACCATTCCCAGCCAGCCTGCCTGAAGATCGAGCGAAGCGTCCCGACAGGAATCGGATCGCCGCCCATGTCCAGCGTGACCTTTCCGGGCTTCGTCGGGTGGGCGTACTGGACGTGGTCGCCGGGACCCTCCCGCCTCTCCGACCACCCGTCCTCGCGAAGGAGCCCGACCACCTCCCTCGGTCGCATCGGGCGGTTCGGCTTTGGCATGCAAGGGCACCCTGACTTGTGTATACATACACAACGGTCGGCGCCGCGTCAACGCCGGCCGGTCAGGTCAGCTCGGGCCAGGCGTGGGTGTGGGCGTGGTCGCGGGGGGAGATGTAGGTGTAGAACATCGGGACGACGAAGAGCGTGAACATCGTGCCGATGAGGAGCCCGGTGAAGATCACCAGCCCCATCGCGTTCCTCGCGGCGGCGCCGGCACCCTCGGCGGTGATCAGCGGCACCACGGCGAGCGCCATCGCGGCCGTCGTCATCAGGATCGGCCGCAGCCGGATCTTGGCGGCGGCGACGATGGCGTCGCGGCGGTTGAGGCCGCGCATCTCGCGCTGCTGGTTGGCGAACTCGACCATCAGGATGCCGTGCTTGGTGATCAGCCCGATCAGCGTGATCAGCCCGACCTGGCTATAGATGTTGAGCGTGCCGAGCCCGATGTTGAGCGGCAGCACCGCGCCGAAGATCGACAAGGGCACGGCCATCAGGATGATGAACGGGTCCCGGAAGCTCTCGAACTGCGCCGCCAGCACCAGGTAGATGACGACGATCGCCAGCGCGAAGGCGATCATGATCGTGTTGCCCTCGGTCACCTCCAGCCGCGACTGGCCGGAATAGTCGGTGAAGAAGCCCTCGGGCAGCTCCTCCTTGATGACCTTCTGGATCTCGGCGAGCCCGGTTCCGGTCGAGACCCCCGGCAGCGGCAGCGCCGAGATCGTCGCGGAGTTGAGCTGGTTGAACTGTTCGACCGCGTTCGACGCGGCGTTGGTCGAGATCGTGACGACCGAGCTCAGCGGCACCATCGCCCCGTTGGCCGAGCGGACGAAGAATTGTCCGAGCTGCTCGGGGTTGGCGCGGAACTCGGCCGGCACCTGGGTGATGATGTCGTAGCTGTTGGAATCGCGGTCGAACTGCCCGATCGAGGCGCCACCGACCAGGAGCCCCAGCGTGTTGGCGATCTCGCTGATCGGCACGTTGAGGCTCGCCGCGCGGTCGCGGTCGATGGTCACGCTGACCTGCGGCGCGTCGAAGGCGAGGGAGTTCTGCACCACGATGAACTGCCCGCTGGCCTGCGCCTTGTTCTTGACCGCCTCGGCGACCTCGAAGACCCGCTCGGGCGAGTGGATCGACTGGATGACGACGGTGATCGGCAGCCCGCCGCCCGACCCGGGCAGCGACGGCGGCGAGAAGACGAAGGCCTCGACGCCCGCGACCTTGCCGAGGATGCCCTGGATCTCCTGCTGGATCTCCTTCTGCGACCGCGTCCGCTCGGCCCAGTCCTTGAGCGCCCAGATGTAGAAGCCCGAGTTGGTCTGCCGCCCGAAGCCGACGATGGAGAACTCGGTCCTGACCTCGGGGATGTCCTTGGTCAGCTCGTGCATCTGGTCGGTGTAGAGCTTGGTGTAGTCGAGCGTCGCGTAGCGCGGCCCGTTGAGGATCGAGAACAGCGCCCCCTCGTCCTCCTCGGGCGCGAGCTCGGTCGTCGTGTGCATGAACATGTAGCCGGTGCCGAAGAGCAGCGCGAGCACGACGAGCACCGTCACCGGCCGGTAGTCGAGGGAGCTCGACACCCGCCGCTCGTACCAGTTGGCCAGCCGGTCGAAGCTCCGGTCGACGAAGCGCTGGAAGCGGCTCCCCTCGCCCGACTTCAGGATCCGCGCCGCCATGGTCGGCGTGATCGTCAGCGCGACCACGCCCGAGATGATGACCGCGCCGGCCAGGGTGAAGGCGAACTCGCGGAACAAGGACCCGGTCAGCCCGCCGGTGAAGGCGAGCGGCGACAGCACCGCGGCGAGCGTCAGCGTCATCGCGATGACCGGGCCGGTGATCTCCTTCATCCCGACGATCGCCGCCTCGAGCGGACTGAGCCCATCCTCGATGTGCCGGTGGATGTTCTCGACGACGACGATGGCGTCGTCGACCACGAGCCCGATCGCCAGCACCATCGCCAGCAACGACAGGAGGTTGATCGAATAGCCGAGCGCCAGCAGCACCGCGCAGACGCCGATCAGCGACAGGGGGATCGTCACGACCGGCATCAGGACCGACCGGAACGACCCGAGGAACAGCAGGATGACGACGACGACGATCGCGACCGCCTCGCCGATCGTCTTGAACACCTCGCGGATCGACGCGCTGATCGTCTCGGTCGAGTCGTAGACGAGCTCGATCTTCATCCCCTGCGGCAGCGTCGCGTTGATCGCCGGCAGCTCCTTCACCACCGCCGCCGCCGTGTTCAGCGGGTTGGCCGCCGGTGTCGGGAACACCCCGATGAACGTCCCCGGCCGCCCGCCGAAGGTCACGACCTCCTCGCGCTCCTCGTGGGCGAGCTCGATCTTGGCGACGTCGCGCAATCGCACGACCGCGTCGCCGTCCGACTTCAAGGGCAGCGCCCCGAAGGCCTCGGGGGTCTGCAGCGTCGACTGCATGGTGATGTTGTAGGTGACGAACTCGTTCTCGGTCTTGCCCGGCGCCGCCAGGAAGTTCGACGCCCGGATCGCCGCCAGCACCTCCGACGCCGTCACCCCGCGCGCCGCGAGCTGCGAAGGGTCGATCCAGACCCGCATCGCATAGTTCGACGCGCCGATGATCTGGATTTCGGCGACGCCCTCGATCGTCGACATCCGCGGCCGGATCACCCGTTCCAGGTACTCGGTGAGCTGCTCCTGGGTCATGTTGGGGTTCAGGGCCGCCAGGTACATCAGCGCGAACTGCATGCCGGTGCCCTTGACGATCACCGGGTCCTCGGCCTCGTCGGGCAGCTGCCCGCGCACCCCCTGCACCTTGGACAGGACCTCGGTCAGCGCCACGTCCGGGTCCGACCCGAGCTTCATGTGGACGCTGACCACGCTCGCCGACGGCGTCGACTGCGAGGTCACGTAGTCGATGTTCTCGGTCGTCGCGACAGCGGCCGCGATCGGCGCTGTGATGAACCCCTGGATCAGCTCGGGCTGCGCCCCGGTATAGATCGTGGTGATCGTGACGACGGTCTCCTCGACCTCGGGATACTGCCGCACCGGCAGGTTCACGATCCCCTGGAAGCCGAGCAGCAGGATGAAGGCGGCGAGCACGGTCGAGAGCACCGGCCGCCGGATGAAGAGCTCGGAGAAATGCATGGGCCTAGTGCGCCGGTGCCGCCGCGGCGGCCGCCGGCGGGTTGGCCGGGTTCACCGCGTTGTCGACGACGACGCCCGCGCCGCTGGTCAGCCGGTTCTGCCCGGCCGTCACCACCACGTCGCCGGCCGCGAGGCCCGAGGCGATCTCGACCAGCCCGAGCGACCGCCGCCCGGCCTGCACGAAGACCTGCTCGACCTTCTTCTTCGCGGCGTCCCCCTCGCCCTCGGTGTGCACGACGAAGACCGAGTCGCCGTAGAGGTTCGAGGCGAGCACCGTCTGCGGCAGCGCGATGACGTTCTTCTCCTCCGGCAGCTCGACCCGCACCCGCATGAACTGGCCCGGGTTGATCCGGGCGTCCGGGTTGTCGAGCTCGGCCCGCACCGTCACCAGGCGGCTGTTCGGGTCGATCCGCGGCTCGATCGCCGAGATCTGCCCCGAAAGGGTGATCCCGCCGACTTCCGACGAGGCCGTCACCGGCATCCCGATGGCGAGCAGCCGGATCTGCTGCTCGGGGACCGAGAAGTCGACCCGCATCTTCGAGAGATCCTGCAGCGTCGCATAGACCGTCCCGGGCACCACGTACTGGCCGACGTCGACCTGCGGGATGCCGATCGTGCCGGCGAAGGGCGCCTCGAGGCTCTTCTGGTTCATCACCGCGGTCAGCTTCACGACCTGGCTCTGGGCGCTGGTCGCGCTCGCCTGCGCCACGTCGAGGTCGTTGATCGCCGTCACCCCGCGCTCGCGCAGCTCGCGTGCCCGCGCGAGCTGGGTCTTCGCGAGGTCCCATTCGGCCTGCGCCGCCGCCAGGTCGGCGCGCTCGATGGCGTCGTCGATCTGCGCCAGGTGCTGGTTCTCCTTCACCTGGTCGTTGGCCTGGAACAGGATGTCCTGCACGATGCCGCCGGTCTCGACCGCGAGCTCGACGCCTTGCGCCGCGCGTGCCGTGCCGATCGCCTCGAGCCCCGGCTTCCAGGTCACCGGCTCGACGTCGACCGTCGAGACGGTCACCGGCGGCGGCTGCATCGAGGCGAAGTAGCCGGCGATCATCTTGGCGCGGAACATGTTGAAGCCGACGATGCCGCCGACGACGACCACGAGCAGCACGACGGCCAGCAACAGTCGCCAGATCATCCCGCCCCCGGTCCCCGCACCACTTCACTCGGCGGCCTTGCCCGGCCGCACGCCTCGCGCGCCAATCAGATTGCCGACCGCGCCGCAAAGTCAACCCTGCACAGGGAAATAGCCGGCGCAGCGGGCGGAATTGCCGAAGCGGAGCCCGCGCGGGCCCGGCTATCGGGCAAACGGCAAGCTATTGAAATGACCAGATACTTTTCCGCGACTTTTACCGCGTCCCAACCCATCGGACCGCCGGTCGGGTCGTGTCCCTGGAGGTGGTGTAGCTGACCGGTCGGGAGATGTTCGGAGGGACGGGAGGGGGCCCGCGGCGCTTTGGCGCCGTCGCCCGCATGCGCGGGCCTCTGGGCCGAAGGCCGGAAATGGTCTCCCTTGCTCCCGGAGGACCGGGCGGCTCGCGGGGCGGCCCGAGGGGGGCCCTCGCCGGCCCCCCTCGACCCCCCCGGCACTACCCGATAGGAGAAGGGGGAGGCGGGGTGGCCGCCGGGGCTCGGGGCCCGGCGGGGAGGGGCAGCGGACCGCGGTGCCGGGCGGGTCGGTCGGGCCGCGTGGCGATCGCGGCGGGCGCGTTTTGGCATGGCGGGCCACTCGCGAACATGGCGCCCGTCATCCGATCGACCCCATCCCGTGAACCGTCTATGCGCGCAGCCCGGCATCCAAACGACGCCCGGAGACACGACCGCCGCCGGCGACAATGCGTCGACCTCGAACAGCGCGGTCCGGGCGACGGCGCGGTGCGGATCACAGGGGCCTTCCGTTGGCAAAGAACGTCGGATCGGGGCGCAGCGCGCCGGTGACGGCGCCGCGGCGGCTGAGGATCGGCGGGTCGAGCCGGCGGCGGGCGGCGGGGTGGGCGGCATCGAGCACGCCGAGGCGGACCAGGATGGCGGCGATCGCCGATTCCGAACCGCGGGTGGCGCCGTCCTCGATCTTCAGCGCCACGCCGAGCCCGCGCTCGGGCAGGATCGCGACGAAGACCGCCTCGGCCCCGGTCTTGACCGCGACCCGGCCGCCCATCGCCGCCATCAGCTCCGAGCAGGCGCGGCCCTCGCCGGCGACGAGGAGCGGATGCGCGAGCATCGCGGCGACGAGGCGGCCGGCGGCGGCCTCGCGCGCCGGGCCGAGCCCGCGCGGGTCGGCCATGCGGGCCATCGCGCGGGCGAGGCCGTGGACGGTCGTGGCGAAGTTCGGCGCCGAGCAGCCGTCGACGCCCCAGCCGGGGCTGGCGGCGCCGGTCATCTCCTCGAAGGCCCCGCGGACCGCGCGCTGCACCGGGTGGTCGATCTCGACGTAGTCGGCGCCGCCGCCGAGGCGGCGGTTCAGCGTGAGGAAGCCGGCGTGCTTGCCCGAGCAGTTGTTGTGCAGCTGGCAGGGCGCCTCGCCGTCGGCGCGCAGCCGCTCGCGCTCGGCGCGGTCGTCGGGGACCTGCGGGCCGCAGCGCAGGTCGGATTCGCCCATTCCCATGTCGGTCAGCCAGCGCTCGACGCGGGTCACGTGCATCGCCGCGCCCTGGTGCGAGGCGCAGGCGAGCGCGAGCCGCTCGGAGTCGAGCCCGTCGGCGGCGCCGCTCTCGACCAGGGGCAGCGCCTGCAGCATCTTGCAGGACGAGCGCGGCAGGATCACGGCGTCGGGGTCGCCCCAGGCGGCGACGACGGCGCCCGAGGCGTCGCAGACGACCGCGTGGCCGCGGTGGTGCGATTCCGCGACGTTTCCGCGCCAGACCTCGACCATGGGCACCGCGTCAGCCATCCCCGAACCCCTCCGCCAGATCGTCGCCCAGTATCGCATGCAGGTGGCGGAAGGCGAGCCGGATCCGCGACTTCACCGTGCCGAGCGGCAGCCCCTCGCGCGCGGCGATCGCCCCGTGGCTGAGCCCCTCGTAGAAGGCCGCGACCAGCACCTGCCGCTGCGCCGGCGGCAGGCCGGCGACCGCCGCGCGCAGCCGGGCCTCGCGCTCGGCGGTGTCGAGCAGCCGGAAGCCGTCGGGCTCGGGATCGGGCTGCAGCAGCGGGTCGTCGGCGTCGGCGGTGATCCGGCCGGCGCGGCGGAAGGCGTCGATGCGGCGGTTGCGGGCGATGGCGAAGATCCAGGTCGACGGCGAGGCGCGCGCGGGGTCGAAGCGCGCGGCGTTGCGCCAGACCGAGACCATCACGTCCTGGGCGATCTCGTCGGCGTCCGAGGCGCTGGCGCCGGCGCGGATGGCGTAGGCCTTGACGCGGCCGGCGTAGCGCTCGAACAGCGCGACGAAGGCGCCGCGGTCGCGTGCGGCCACGCCGAGCACGAGCTCGACGTCGCTCGGGGCGGCGAAGCCCGAAGGTGGCGCGGCGGACATCGCGGATTCTGCCTGTATCTTTGCCTCGCGGCCTCGGGCCGACGGCGCAGGGCTCGGTGAAGGACGCGCAAGGGTCTGGAAAATCCCCCGCCCGTCGCGCTAGACTAGCGCCAGTCCGGAGACAATGACAAGCTTGACGGCGACCGCGTCACCCGCAGGGAAGCCGAACAGGCCGAGGAACGAGCAGGAGATAGTGGGCCGATGACCTTCAAGCCTGGAATTCAGCTGGCGCTTTGCCTTGCCGCCGCCAGCGCGGGGACGGCGTTCGCCCAGTCGGCGGCGGCGGACCGGGTGGCAGCGCACAACGACTGGAGCGTCTTCGTCGCGGACAACCCGAAGGAGTGCTACATCGTCTCGCCGCCGACCAGCTCGGTCGCGAAGCGCGACGGCAAGCCGACCGACGTCCAGCGCGGCGACATCCGGCTGTTCATCTCGTTCCGCCCGGCGGAGAAGGTGACGAACGAGGTCAGCTTCACCGGCGGGTATCCGTTCAAGACCGGCAGCAAGGTCACGATGGCGATCGGGTCGGACAAGTTCACCCTGGCACCGGGGTCGGGCGACTCCGGCGAGTGGGCCTGGACCGATCCGTCCGACGACAGCAAGGTCGTCGCGGCGCTGCGCAAGGGCGCCTCGGCGAAGGTGTCGGGGACCTCGGGGCGCGGGACGGCGACCGAGGACACCTTCTCGCTCTCGGGCTTTACCGCCGCCGTCGAGGACGCCGCCGCCCGCTGCAAGTAGGGCATCATGCCAGCGTGATCTCGGCCGCGCGCCGCACGCGCGCGACACGCGGCAGGATGCGCTCCACGGCGAAGGCGTGCAGGCCCTCGGCGGGCGCGGAGCAGGCATCCTCCGCCACCACGACCGCGTAGCCGTTCTGCCACGCCTCGCGCGCGGTCATCTCGACGCCGAAGTTGGTGGCGACACCGGCAACCACAACGCTCCGGATGCCGCGGCGGCGGAGCTGCAGGTCGAGCTCGGTGCCGTGAAAGGCGCCCCAGTGCCGCTTGGTGATCCGGATGCCGCCGAGCGCGGCCACCGCTGGATCGAGTTCGGACCATTCGGGCGGCAGGCCGCCTTCCGGCACCGGCATGCTCACGTCGACGGGCTGGCGAAGCCGGTCGGCGCCGTCGGCGGCAAATCCGACGTTGACCAGCACGATCGTTCCGCCCGCGGCGCGGAACCTGTCCCCCAGGTCGACCGCGGCCGTCAGCACCTCGGCCGCCGAATGCGGCGAGAGCGGCCGGGCGAGAATGCCTTGCTGCAGGTCGATCAGCACCAGCGCGCTGGTCTCCGCCTCGAGCTCTACGGTCATGGAATGCCCCCGGTCTGGCAATTCGCGGTCGAAGCCGCTATCTGCAGGCTGTCGCGCCGCTGGAGGCGCGAACCGTACTTACAGCAACTGGCCCATGTCCGTCGACCTGCCGATCACGCCCGACGTCCTCGCGCTGCCGCGCCGGCCCCTGGCCGACGGGTTGCCGAACGTCGTCGGCATGGGCCGGGAGGCGCTGCGCGCCGCGCTGGTCGAGGCGGGGACGCCGGAGGGGCAGGCCGGGATGCGGGTCAGCCAGATTTGGCAGTGGCTCTATCATCGCGGCGCGCGCGACTTCGGCGCCATGTCGAACCTGGCGCGGCCCTACCGCGAGATGCTGGCGGCCTCGTTCCGGATCGTCCGGCCCGAGGTCGTCGTGCGGCAGGTGTCGGCGGACGGGACGCGGAAGTACCTGCTGCGGATCGACGGCGGGCACGAGGTCGAGACGGTCTATATTCCCGAAGTCGACCGCGGGACGCTGTGCGTGTCATCGCAGGTGGGCTGCACGCTGACCTGCTCCTTCTGCCATACCGGCACGCAGCGGCTGGTGCGCAACCTGACGGCGGCCGAGATCGTCGGGCAGATCATGGTGGCGCGCGACGACCTCGAGGACTGGGGGCGGAAGCCCGACGAGAAGCGGCTCGTGTCGAACATCGTGCTGATGGGGATGGGCGAGCCGCTCTACAATTTCGAGGCGGTGCGCGACGCCATGCGGATCGCGATGGACGGCGAGGGGATCGCGCTGTCGCGGCGGCGGATCACGCTGTCGACCTCGGGCGTGGTGCCGGAGATCGCCCGCGTCGGCGAGGAGATCGGCTGCCTGCTGGCGATCTCGTTCCATGCGACCACCGACGCGATCCGGGACCGGCTGGTGCCGATCAACAGGAAATGGAACATCGCGGCGCTGCTCGCCGCCTGCCGCGCCTATCCGCGGCTGTCGAACGCCGAGCGGATCACCTTCGAGTACGTGATGCTGAAGGGCGTGAACGACTCGGACGCCGACGCCCGGCGGCTGGTGAAGCTGATCGCCGGCATCCCGGCCAAGATCAACCTGATCCCGTTCAACCCCTGGCCCGGCGCGCCCTACGAGCGGTCGGATCCGGAGCGGATCGAGGCCTTCGCGGCCATCGTCAACCGGGCGGGCTATGCCTCGCCGGTCCGGACGCCGCGCGGCGAGGACATCATGGCCGCCTGCGGGCAGCTCAAGAGCGCCAGCGAGCGGGCGCGGCGTTCGGGAGCGCTGCGAGAAGCGCTCTGACGTCTCGGACAGCCCCGGACAATGGTTGATATCCGGTTAATGTCCGGGGCATGTTTACTTCAGATTCAACAGGTTAGGGTAGGTGCCCGACCCCGGGCATACGGGCGGCGCAAGGCATCTCCGGCCTTGGGCACGGCGGGGCGCTTGCGACGTTCGGGAGCAGGCCCTAAATCGGGGCCATGAGAAACCCGCTGCATCTCTTCCGCCGGCGCGACCGCATCACCGTCCTCCGGCTCGAGGGGGTGATCGGCATGGGCGGCAGGCTCGGGGGGGCGTCGCTGACCGACGCCGGGCTGGCGCCGCTGGTCGAGGCGGCGTTCCGCGGCAAGCCGAAGGCGGTGGCGCTGGCGATCAACTCGCCCGGCGGCAGTGCCGCGCAGTCGAGCCTGATCGCCGCGCGCATCCGCCGGCTGGCCGACGAGAAGCAGGTGCCCGTCCATGCCTTCGTCGAGGACGTGGCGGCGTCGGGCGGCTACTGGCTCGCTACCGCTGCCGACCGCATCCATGTCGATCCCAACAGCATCGTCGGGTCGATCGGCGTCATCTCGGCCTCGTTCGGCTTTCCCGAGTTCCTCGCCCGCCACGGCATCGAGCGGCGCGTGCATACGGCCGGCACCGACAAGAGCATGCTCGACCCGTTCCGGCCGGAGCGGCCCGAGGACGTCGAGCGGCTCAAGCGGCTGCAGGCGCAGATCCACGCGAACTTCATCGCCCAGGTCAAGGCGCGCCGCGGCGAGCGGCTGGCGGGCGACGACCTCTTCACCGGCGAGATCTGGGTGGGCGAGGCCGGCGTCGCGGCCGGGCTCGCCGACGGCATCGGGCATCTGGTCCCGACGATGCGCGCGCTCTACGGCGACAAGGTCGCCTTCCGGCTCATGGCGCCGCGCCGGTCGCTGTTCCGGCGCCTGGGCCTGCCCGGGGTCGGCGAGGCGCTCGACGCGGTCGAGACCCGGGCGCTCTGGACCCGCTACGGCCTGCCGGCGCGATGATCGCGCGCATTCTCCTCGTCCTCGTCGTCGGATACCTGCTGCTGCGCGTCCTCGGCCAGTGGCGCGCGCTGCAGCGGCAGCGCGGCGGGCCGCGGGTCGAGGCGGCGCGCAAGTGCCCGGACTGCGGCGCCTACGTGGTCGGGGCGAAATCCGAGGTCTGCGCCCGCGCCGGCTGCCGCTTCCGCTGATCCCCGGCCGCCGCCGGATCGGCCAGCACCCGCTCCGGATCGGCGTCGACGGAGAAGCGCACGCCGCCCTCCGGGAACTCCAGCTCGGCCGTGCCGGCGAGCTCGGCGGCGAGCGCCGTCCTGATCAGCTGCGAGCCAAAGCCGGTCCCCTCGGGCGGGCGGACCGCCGGGCCGCCCCGCTCGGCCCAGCTGAGGCGGAACCGCCGGCCGGCGTCGCCTTCCGCCAGCTGCCAGCTGATCGCCACCCGGCCCTCGGGCGCCGACAGCGCGCCGTACTTCGCGGCGTTGGTGCAGAGCTCGTGCAGCGCCATGGAGAGCGCCAGCGCCGCCCGCGCGGTGATCCGGAAGTCGGGGCCGTCGAGGTCGAAACGGCTCGGCCCGAAGGGCGCGAGCACCGCGGCGAGCGCGCTGTGGAGCTCGACGCTCTCCCAGTTCTCCCGCACCAGCAGATCCTGGGTCGCGGCCATCGCCTGCAGCCGGTCGCCGAAGGCGCGCAGGCTCGCGGGCGAGGCGTCGCGCTTGAAGGTCTGGTTCGCCACCGCCTGCACCGCCGCGAGGATGTTCTTGATCCGGTGGTTCATCTCCTGCAGCACCAAGGCCCGCCGCTGCTCGGCCTCCGCGCTGGCGCCGCGGGCAGCGACGACGTCGTCCATATAGTCGTCGATCGACGCGGCGAGCTCGGAGAGCTCGCTGCCGCCCGGCTCGATGCCGGTTCGCGCGGTCTCGTCACCCGCGCGCCAGCTCTGGATGGTGGCGAGGATGCGGTGGATCGGCCGTCGGAAGAGCCGGTCGCCGACGAACCAGGCGATGATGCAGGCGGCGAGCGCGCCCGCCAGCGCCAGGCCGACGCTGCGCCACGTCGAGGCGTAGATCGGGCCGAACACGTCCTTCTCGGCGAAGCTCGCGCCGACGTAGAGGCCGGTCTCGGTCGCGGCCGGCGGCTGGTAGCCGACGATGCGCCGCGAGCCGTCCTGCGCCGTCATCTCGAGCGTCCCGGGCTCGGTGGCGCGGACGTAGGGCATGAAGGCGTCGCCGACGCGGGTGCCGACGAAGCGCTCCGAATCGGGCTCGCGCGCGAGGATCGTCCCGTCGCGGTCGGCGACCGCCAGCGCGCTGCCCCGGGCGAGGTCGCGCTCGCGCAAGCGCGCCCCGAGCCAGGCGAGGTCGATCCCGCCCACGACGACCGAGGCGATCCGATCACCCGCCATGACCGGAAGCGCCACCGGCAGGTAGGGCGCCTCGTCGGGCCGGTGCGCGCCGGCGAAGGTGCCGACGACGAAGGCGTTCGAGGCCACGGCGTCCGAAAACCAGCCCTCGGCCGCCACGTCGTCGGACGGGAACGCCAGGCCCGCCACGCAGAGCACCCGGCCTGCCGGATCGGCGACGGCGAGGCCGCGCAGCTGCGGCAGCCGGTGGGCGACCTCGGCGAGATAGTCGTCGCAGGCCGGCGCCTCGAAGTGCCGCACCGTCGGCGCGACCGCCAGGGTCTCCAGGATGCCCTGCGCGCCGGTGACGATCCGCTCCATCTCGAGCGCGGCGATCTGGCTGGTGAGCAGCGCGAGATCCCGCGCCTCGCGCTCGCGCGTCTCGTGGATCGAGGCGATGAAGTAGGGCAGGGCCGCCGTGGCCGGGATGATCGCTACCGCGACGAGGGCGACCACCCTCCGCCGCAGCGACATCCGGCGCGCCACTCCCCACATCTGCCTCACCCGTCGGCGCGTCGTGGCCCGCCTGGATGCGGCCCGCCCCGAAATGGTTACCATGACCGCGGGCAGCGCGCCAACGCCGCCGCGACGTCACGGTTTCAGGGTCAGCTGCGGATGATCGCGCGGACTCCGCCCCGCCGGGCGACCACGTTCACCGCGACCTGGGCGTTGGCGCGGGCCAGGCGCACGTCGATGCCGCCGTCGCCGAGCGAAAGCTGGCGCAGCGCCATGTCGTCGACGAAGTCGGGCAGCACCGGCTGATCGAAGATCACGTAGCGGTTCTCCGGGTCGAACTTGATCCCGAGGCACGAGCGGACGAGCGACAGCGGGGCGCCGGCCGACCAGGCCTGCGGCGAGCAGGCGACCGGGTAGAAGGTCGGGCCCACGCTGCGGACGCGCGGGAAGCCGCAGAAGAGCTCGGGCAGCCGCTTGAGGTCGATGTAGGTGGACGCGTCGTAGAGCCCGCGGAAGACCGCCGCCGCGGCGGCGCGGAAGCCGTAGCGCGCCATGCCGGCCGCGATCAGCGCGTTGTCGTGCGGCCAGACCGAGCCGTTGTGGTAGCTCATCGGGTTGTAGCGCGGCTCGGTGCTGGCGAGCGTGCGGATGCCCCAGCCGGAGAAGAAGGACGGGGCCATCAGGCTCTCGACCACCCGCGCAGCGCGGCTCGGCCGGGCGATCCCGGTCAGGAGCGCGTGGCCGGCGTTGGACGTGCGGACGCGGCACGGCCGCTTTTCGCCGTCGAGGGCAATGACGTAGGTGCCGAGCTCCTCGTCCCAGAACGCCTGGTCGAAGCGTGACCTGAGGTCGGTCGCGCGCCGGACCAGCGCCGCCACCTCGTCGTCGCGGCGGCGCAGGCGGCGGGCGATGGCGGCGCCGGCGCGCCAGGCACCGTAGGCGTAGGCCTGGACCTCGACCAGCGCGACGGGGCCGGTTGCGAGGGTGCCGTCGGCGTGGAAGATCGAGTCGTGACTGTCCTTCCAGCCCTGGTTGATCAGCCCGTCCGCGTTCTGCCGGCCGTACTCGACGAAGCCGTCCCCGTCGCGGTCGCCCCAGCTGCCGAGCCAGCCGAGGGCGGCCTCGATGTGGGGCCAGAGCTCGAGCGTGGTCTCGACGTCGCCGGTGCGGTCAAGGTAGGCGCCGGCGAGGATGACGAAGAGCGGTGTCGAATCGACGCTGCCGAAGTAGCAGCCGAACGGAACTTCCTTCAGCTCGGCCATCTCGCCGAAGCGCATCTCGTGCAGGATCTTGCCGGGC
This sequence comes from Amaricoccus sp., assembly GCA_046348975.1. Taxonomy (GTDB): domain Bacteria; phylum Pseudomonadota; class Alphaproteobacteria; order Rhodobacterales; family Rhodobacteraceae; genus Amaricoccus. The sequence goes on from JAXMDF010000002.1 coordinate 361,725, forward strand.
TCGGCGTCGGCCTCGGCGTCGACCTCCGTCGCCTGGCGGTCGGCGAGGTTGCGCAGCACGCCGGCGGCTATCGACGGGTCGAGCCACAGGGTCTGCAGCGCCGTGATCAGCGCGTCGCGGCCGAAGAAGGTGCTGAACCAGGGGATGCCGGCATAGGGATAGGGACCACGCGACGTCTCGGTGGTCAGCATGTAGAGGTCCGAGACCGAGCGGCGCACGGTCTCGTTGAAGACCTCGTTGGAGGATGAGATCGAGGCGGCGCGCGAGGCGGCGCCGCGCAACGCCCGGCGGGCATCGCGGAAGCCGGCGAAGAAGGCCCGGCGCGGGGCGCGGACCCCGTAGCCGTGGCCGCAGCGGATCTCGAGGAAGAAGGCCTTGCGCTCGTTCGGCGCGAGCTCGACCTCGAAGGTGGCGCTGTCGTCCGCGAGGTGCGTGGGCGACGGCTCGAACTGCAGGCGGGTCTCGCGGCGGCGGTCGTCGAGGCCGGTATAGGCAAGGGTGACGGCGTCGGGCTCGATCAACGGGGGATGCGACTGGCCACGGCGCGCGCGCTCGGCGCCGCGCACCTCGAAGATGTCGGCGAAGTCGGCGGCGAAATCGAGCCGGAAGCGCAGGAGGCGGGGCGTCGTGTCGTAGCTCGTCAGCGCGAGCCGGTCGAAGGCGCGGGCGTTCCAGAGGAACCGCGTCCGGCGCAGGTGGAGGAGATCCTGCGCCAGACGGCGGCGGCCTTCGCCATCGACGAATTCCGGGTTGGTCAGATCGCAGATCAGCACCGCGTTGTCGTCGCGCACGGTCGAGCTGAGCAGCAGCGGCCGCAGATCCTCGACGGTCAGGTAGAAATGCGACAGGTGCCGGGTGTCGCGGTGGTAGATGCCCTCCGGGCTGCCTGGGCCGCCGACCGCGTCGCCGTTGTGGTCGAAGACCGCGAAGGTGTCGCCGTGCTTGAGGGTTTGCGGGCGGCGCTCCTGCAGCGACGCCGCCACCGGCACGAAGAACTGGGCGAAGGCCTGGGCCGGACGGACGCCGGGCTCGCCCGGCTTGGCCGAGATCATGCTGCCCTACCGTTCTGTTGCTGCGTGAGCAGTGCCTGACACCGTGATCCTGGCATGCCAGGATCACGGTGCGGCGGCGGTGCCGGGATGGTTTTCATGCTGGCTGCCCGGGATGGCTCAGGAGGTAGATCCCCCGGCACCGCCACACCGCCTCGACCGCTGATTAGGCTCTGCGATTCATCGCTGTGTAGGGCGAAGACGGCGCGGGCGGGATGCCGAAGCTTCAGTTGCCAGGGGGCGCCATGCGGATCAGCGTAGGAATCGACATCGCCAAGGAGAAGCACTGGGTCACGGTCCTCGACGCCGACGGCGCCGTGCAGATCGACCATGAGCTGCTCAACACGCCGGCCGAGATCGCAAGCCTCGCCGACCGGCTCACCGCCCTTGGCGGCACGGTCCGTATTGGCATCGACGTCATCGGCGGCATCGCAGGGCTCGCCGAGGCCATGCTGGCGCAAGCCGGGTTCACCCTGGTTCACGTGCCGGGCCTGGCGGTCAACCGTGCCCGCCAGGGCACCGTCGGCGGCGAGAACAAGTCTGATCCGCGCGACGCCCGTGCCATCGCCGACCAGGTTCGCACCCGATCCGACCTGCGCCCTGTCGAGCCCGCGACCGAGATCGATCTCGAGATCCGATTGCTCGCGGGGCGGCGACGCGACCTGGTCGAGGCCCAGACCCAGCGCCTGGCGCGCATGCACGATCTGCTCGTCGGCATCTTTCCCGGCCTGGAAGCCTGCCTCGACCTCAAGACCAAGGGACCGCTGCACCTGCTGACCCGCTACGTCACGCCCGCCGAGCTGCGGGCCGCCGGCAGGAAGCGCCTCGTGCGCCACCTCCGGACCGCCGGTGGCCTGCCCAACCCCGACGCGCTGGCAGACCGCGCGCTCGCCGCCGCCGCCGAGCAGGCCTTCGCCGTCCCGGCCGAGCGCATGACCGCACGGCTGATCCGCGAGCTCGCGGCCGAGGCGCTGGCCAGCCGGACCCGGCTCCTCGAGATCGACCGCGAGCTCGAGGAACTGCTCGAACGCCACCCTGACGCGGCCCTCATCCGCAGCCTGCCCGGGATGGGGGTCGTGCTGACCGCGGAGTTCATCGCAGAGGCAGGTGACCTCGCCCGTTTCCGGTCCGCCGACGCGCTCGCTTCCGCCGCCGGAATCGCCCCGGTGCTGCGGCAATCCGGCCGGACCCGCTTCCTTCGAAGGCCCAACGGCGGCAACAAGGGTCTCAAGCGCATCTTCTATCAGTCGGCCTTCTGCTCGCTCGGCCACCGCGACAGCCGCGCCTTCTACGACCGCAAGCGCCGCGAGGGGAAACGCCACCACCAAGCGGTCATCGCCCTCGCACGACGCCGGGTGAACGTCCTCTGGGCCGTCCTCCATTCCAGGACGCCCTTCCAGCAAGGATTCAAGACAGCCGCTTGACTGAACCATTAGGCTGCCTCCTCAGGCGGTCAGGGTCAGCCGCGGCGCCTCGTCCGGCTGCGAACCGGCGGCAAGCGAGCGGTAGACCCGCAGGTAGTCCGCCGCGACGCGCTCGACACCGAAGCGCCGCTCGAAGCCGGCGCGGACACCGGCCCGGTCGAGGGCGGCGGACGCCGCGACCGCGGCGACCGCCGCGTCGACGCTGTCGACGAGGAACCCGGTCACGCCATCGTCGATGACTTCCGGCGCGGCGCCGCAGGGAAAGGCGATGACCGGGGTGCCGCAGGCCATCGCCTCGATCATGACGAGCCCGAAGGGCTCCGGCCAGTCGATCGGGAAGAGCAGCGCCGCCGCGCCGCCGAGGAAGGCCGTCTTCTCGTGCTCGCCGATCTCGCCGACGAACTCGACGAGCGGGTTTTCCTTCACCAGCGGCTCGATCACGGCCTTCCAGTATTCGAGGTCGGCCTGGTCCACCTTGGCGGCGATCTTCAGCGGCCGGCCGCTGCGGGTGGCGATCTCGATCGCCCGGTCGGGCCGCTTCTCGGGCGAGATGCGGCCGAGGAAGGCGAGGTGGCCGTCGGGCGCCGGACGCAGGCTCGGCCTGTGCAGCCCCAGCGGGAGGCCGTGGTAAATCGTCGCAGCCCAGTTCACCGGCGGCATCGGCGCCCGCTGCGCGTCGGAGATCGACACCAGCGGCGCGTCCGGGAACGCCCGGTAGAACGGCAGCAGGTCGGGCAGGTCGAGGCGGCCGTGCAGCGTGGTGACGGCCGGCGTCGCCAGGTACGGCAGCAGCGGGAACTGCATCAGGTCGATATGGAAATGCAGCACGTCGAAGTCGCCGGCCCGCTGGCGGACCCGGTCCAGCATCACGAGATGGTGGGGCAGCGGATCCTGGATCGCCGGATTGAGCCGGAGGGCGGTCGGCGCGCACCGTTCCAGCTTCGCGGAGGTCACCGAATCGCCGCTGGCGAAGAGCGTGACCTCATGACCCTGGCGGACGAGCTCCTCGGTCAGGTAGGACACGATACGCTCGGTCCCACCGTAGAGCCTGGGGGGAACGCTCTCGGCGAGCGGGGCGATCTGGGCGATCTTCATCAACGGGATCCTCGGCGTCGGGGCTGCTGGGCAAACCCCCCGACCGGGCGCTCGGTTCCATCCGGGGCACGCGGCGGTGAAGGCACGACGAACAGCGAACCTTGCCGCCCCTCGCGCGTTGCCGGCGAGTGTCACTCGGAAGGAGACAGGCGATGCCGGCGAAGTCGAAGGCGCAGCAGAAGGCGGCGGGCGCGGCCCTGGCCGCGAAGCGCGGCGAGACCAGCAAGGGCGAGCTCAAGGGCGCTTCGCGGTCGATGGAGGAATCGATGACCGAGAAGCAGCTCGAGGAGCTCGCCCGCACCAAGCGCGAGGGCAAACCCGAGCACGTGAGCAAATAGGGGCGGGACCGGCGGGTAGGCGTCACGCGATCACGTGATATGACTGCTACGATTGCGTGCCATAGGAAGGGCCCTCGCGCGATTCGCGCTGGCTTTGAGCTGTGCCATTGACCGACGCCGGCCTATCCCCCTCGCCCGAGGACGTCGCCTTCCTGGCGGGCGGCGGCGAGCTTGCGGGACGCATCGCCCGATACGACTGGGCGACCACGCCCCTCGGCCTGCTGTCCGACTGGCCTCCGAGCCGCCGGGCAGCGCTGGCGCTGGTGCTGCGCGCGGCCGTTCCGATCGTCACCGCCTGGGGCGAGAGCGGCGTGCTGCTCTACAACGATGCCTTCGCGGCGCTCGTCGCCCACCAGCATCCGGGTCTGCTCGGGATGGAGATTCGGCGGGCCTGGCCCACGGAGGGGAGCTTCCTCGATTCCGTGATGCGGTCGGTGCTTGCCGGCAGGACGCTCTCCTTCCGCAGCAAGGAGTTCAAGAGCGACCGCGACGGGATGCTGGAGCGCATATGGCTCGACCTCGACTATTCGCCGATCCTGGACGAGCGGGGCAGGCCGGCCGGCGTAATGGCGATCGTCGCCGACACCACCGCCAAGGTGCGCGCCGACCGCAAGCTGCAGGACGAGCGCCAGCGACTGCAGCAGATGTTCGAGCAGGCCCCGGGGCTCACCGCCATGCTGGAAGGGCCGGGACACGTCTTCACCCTGGCGAATGCGGCCTTCATCGGCTTCGTCGGCCGGGAGGTGCTGGGGCTGACGTTCGAGGAGGCGTTGCCGGAGATCGCCCGGCAGGGCTTCGTCGCCGCGCTCGACGAGACCCGCCGCACCGGCACGCCCTTCGTGGGGCACGGCGTGCCGGTGATGCTCGACCGAACCCCCGGGGCGGCGCTGGTCGAGCGCTACGTCGACTTCGTGTTCCAGCCGATCACGGCCGACGACGGGACGACCGGAATCTTCGCCCAGTGCCATGACGTCACCGAGCGCCACCGCGCGGGCGAGGCCCTCCGCGAGAGCGAGGCGCGCTTCCGCCTGGTGGCCGAGACGGCGCCGGTCATGCTCTGGATGGGCGACCCCGAGGGCCGGTGCGTCTACCTCAACGCCGCGCAGCGTGCCTTCTGGGGCGTGGCGTCCAACGCGAATGCGCCGTTCGACTGGAGCTCGACGCTGCACCCCGACGACCGGGCGTGGATCGACCGGTCGTTCGCCCGGGCGTTGCGCGACCACACCTCGTTCGCGGTCGAGGCCCGCTATCGCCGGAGCGATGGCGAGTACCGGACGATCGGCACCACGGCGCACCCGCGGTTCGGCGCGGACCACGCCTTCCTCGGCATGATCGGCGTCAACATCGACGTGACCGACGCGCGCCGCAACGAGGCGGCGCTGACGGCGCTGAACGAGACCCTGGGCCAGCGGGTTTCCGAGGAGACTGCCGAGCGCAGCAAGGCCGAGGCGGCGCTGCGCGAGGCGCAGAAGATGGAGGCGATCGGCCGGCTGACCGGCGGCGTCGCCCACGACTTCAACAACCTGCTGCAGATCGTCTCGGGGACGCTGCAGCTGCTCGGGCGCGACCTCGAGGGCAACGAGCGCGCCCTCGCCCGGATCGCCGACGCGATGGCGAGCGTGCGGCAGGGCGCCAAGCTCACCGGCCAGCTGCTCGCGTTCGGCCGGCGGCAGCCGCTCGACCCGCGGGTCACCGACATCGGGCAGCTCGTCGCGGGCATGCGCGAGCTCATCGCGCATACCATCGGCGACGGCGTCCAGGTCGAGGCCCGCGTCGCCGACGACCTCTGGACGACGCTGGTCGATCCGGTCCAGCTCGAGACGGCGGTGCTGAACCTGGCCGCCAATGCGCGGGACGCCATGGGCGGGGTCGGGCAGCTGACCATCGACGTCCGCAACGCGCTTGTCGACAAGGCCGACGCGCGGGCCGCCACCGATCTCCACGCGGGCCAGTACGTCCTGCTGACCGTCACCGACACCGGGCCCGGCATCGCGCCGGAGATCATGGACCGGGTCTTCGAGCCCTTCTTCTCCACCAAGCCCCGCAGCGAGGCGACCGGGCTCGGCCTGTCGACGGTCTACGGCTTCGTCAAACAGTCCGGCGGGAACGTCGGGCTCGAGAGCGACGCGACCCGCGGGACGTCGGTCAGCCTGTATCTCCCGCGCGCCGATCGCAGCGAGGAGCGGCGGCCGGCACCCGCGCCCGGGTCCCCTGCCCCGGGCCGCCGCACCATCCTGCTCGCCGAGGACAACGACGCGGTGCGCGAGACCACGGTCGGGCTGCTGTCCGACCTCGGCTACCGGGTGATGGCCGCCCGCGATGCCGCCTCCGCGCTCGGAATCCTCGAGAGCGGGGTCCCGGTCGACCTGCTCTTCGTCGATGCCGTCATGCCGGGCCGGCTACAGAGCCCCGAGCTCGCGCGCCTCGCCCGCGAGCTGCATCCCGGAATCGCGGTGCTGTTCACCTCGGGCTACGTTGGCGCCGGATCGGAACCCGGGCTCGACCTGATCCCCAAGCCCTATACGCGCGAGGGCCTGGCGCAGGCGGTCGCCGGCCTGCTGGCCGCGGAGCGGAACGCCGCCTCCGCCTGACTTGCCGCCGATTGCGCCGACTGGAAGAAAGCCCGCGCTACTGGCTCCTGGAGCTTGGCGACAGGCTCGCGGACGGTGTGGCGCCACGGGTTGTCCGGGATTGTCCGAGCTCGGGCAACCACCTTAAGACGTTGAAACAACAGGATATAGGCCCCGGGCGGTAACGGAATTTCAACGGTTGTCCGGGGGTGTGGGACCGCGTCCCTGGACGTGGCGTGGCGGAGGGCTGCGAGGGGTGGCCGCGGCGCTTTGGCGCCGGTCGCCGCATGCGCGGCTCGGCCTTCAGGCCCCCTGGAGGTCTCCCTTGCTCTTCGTTCCCCGGCGGGGTCTCGGGGCGGCCCGAGGGGGGCCCTCGCCGGCCCCCCTCGACCCCCCGGCACTGCCCGATAGGTTGAAGAAGAAGTGGCAAGCACGACCTTGAGGTGTGCTGGCGGACACGGGAGCCCCTCCGCTCCGAGCGTCCGGCCGGTGGCGCGGACTTGCCGGACTTTGCCCCGGTCACTAGGTTCTGGCCCGATCAGGCGGGGGCGAGGATGGCCGAAGCGGCATTGGTTACCGGGGGTGCCCGTCGCGTCGGGGCGGCGCTCGTCCGCCGGCTCGCGGCGCGCGGCGCGCGAGTGGCGATCCACTGCAACAGCAGCCGCGAGGAGGCCGACGCGCTCGCCCGGGAGCTCGGGACCGCGGCGGTGGTGGTGCAGGCCGACCTGCTCGACCGCGGCGCGACCGCGGCACTCGTCCCGGCCGCAGCCGAGGCGCTGGGCCAGCCGCTGACGGTCCTCGTCAACAACGCCTCGATCTTCGAGTACGACAATATCGCCAGCGCGACCTGGGAGAGCTGGGACCGGCACATCGGCTCCAACCTGCGCGCGCCCTTCGAGCTGATCCAGGCGTTCGCCGCGCAGGCGCCCGCGGCGGCGCGGGATGCCGACGGGCAGCCGCTGGCCCGGGCCGCGGTCGTCAACGTCATCGACCAGCGCGTGCTGAAGCCGACCCCGGAGTTTACGACTTATACGATTGCCAAGATGGGCCTCTGGGCGCTGACCCGGATCGCGGCGCAGGGACTGGCGCCGGACGTGCGCGTCAACGGCATCGGCCCCGGCCCGACCCTGCGCGGGGTTCGCCAGTCGGAGGAGCATTTCGCCCGACAGGCGGCATCGACCATCCTCGGCCGGGGCTCGAGCCCGGGCGAGATCGCCGCCGCGCTCGACTTCATCCTCGACTCGCCGGGGGTGACGGGGCAGCTGATCTGCGTCGACGGCGGCCAGCATCTGGCCTGGAGGACGCCCGACGTGCTGGGGGTCGAGTGAGCTTCCTGCCGCCAACTGCCGCCGAGGGCGGCGATATCCGTATCGCGACGCTTGACTTTTCCACCCCCGACCACCCCGTCACGAATCCGTGTCGATTCTGTCAATGATTCCATAAATTTACCATGGTTGACGTAATTTATCCCGTGATTTCAGTGGCTTGTGGATTGTGCCCAGAAAATAGGCAAATCGGGCAAGGCACTTGTTTTGCGACGGATAGTCGCGCCCCCGCGACGTTTTCCCCCGAGTTGTCCACAGCTATCGTGGACAGGTTCGGGCTTGATATCGGTTGCGGATCGGGGCAGCGCGGCGGAGAATCGGCCCATGGATAGCGACGGCCAGGCGCCGGAAGACGTGCAGGACCCGCCGCCCGGCTTCGACGAGGACGGGGCGCCGGCGGGGTCGGCGCGCGCCGGCCACGCGGTCATCCGCGACTACCTGCGCCGGCTCGACGAGAAGCCCGGCGTCTACCGCATGCTCGACCGCAAGGGCGAGGTCCTCTACGTCGGCAAGGCGCGGAACCTGCGCAAGCGTGTCGCTTCCTATGCCAAGCCCTACGGCCACAGCTCGCGCATAGGGCGAATGATCGCCGGCACCGCGTCGATGATGTTCCTGACGACCGAGACCGAGACCGAGGCGCTGCTGCTCGAGCAGAACCTGATCAAGCAGCTGAAGCCGCGCTACAACGTGCTGCTCCGGGACGACAAGAGCTTCCCCAACATCCACGTGACGGCCGGCCATCCGTTTCCGCGGATCGAGAAGCACCGCGGGCTGAGGAAGGACCCGGGACGCTACTTCGGGCCGTTCGCCTCGGCCGGCAGCGTCAACCGGACATTGAACCAGCTGCAGAAGGCGTTCCTGCTGCGGTCGTGCTCGGACCCGATGTTCGACAGCCGGACGCGGCCGTGCCTCCTGCACCAGATCAGGCGGTGCAGCGCCCCTTGCGTCGGGCTGATCGGCGAGGCCGACTATGCGGTGCTGGTCGAGGACGCGGTGCTGTTCCTGACCGGACGCTCGACCCGCGTCCAGGAGCAGCTGGCGGCGGCGATGGGCGAGGCGAGCCGCGCGATGGAGTTCGAGCGGGCCGCGGCGATCCGCGACCGCATCCGCGCGCTGACCAACGTGCAGTCGAGCCAGGGGATCAACCCCGAGGGGGTCGAGGAGGCGGACGTCGTCGCGCTGCACCAGGAGGGCGGGCAGGCCTGCGTCGAGGTCTTCTTCATCCGCGCGCACCAGAACTGGGGAAATCGGGCCTATTTCCCCCGGACGGGCGCCGGCATCGAGCCCGGCGAGATCCTCGAGGCCTTCCTCGGGCAGTTCTACGGCAACAAGACGCCGCCGCGGACGATCCTGACCAGCCATGCGCCGGACAACGCCGACCTGCTGGCCGACGCGCTGTCGGCGCAGCTCGGCCGCCGCGTGACGATCGCCCAGCCGCTCCGGGGCGAGAAGGCGGCGCTGATCGAGCATGCCGCCCGCAACGCCCGCGAGGCGCTGGCGCGGCGGATGGCGGAGAGCGCCAGCCAGGTCGCGCTGCTGGAAGGACTGGCCGACGCCTTCGGGCTCGACGGGCCGCCGCGGCGGATCGAGGTCTACGACAACAGCCACATCATGGGGACGAACGCGGTCGGGGCGATGGTGGTGGCCGGGCCGGACGGGTTCCTCAAGTCGCAGTACCGCAAGTTCAACATCAAGGGCCCGCTGACCCCGGGCGACGACTTCGGGATGATGCGCGAGGTCTTGACCCGCCGCTTTTCCCGGCTCGCCAAGGAGGATCCGGACCGCCGGTCGGAGGCCTGGCCGGACCTGGTGCTGATCGACGGCGGCGCCGGGCAGGTGGCGGCCGCCTGCGCGGCGCTGCTCGAGCTCGGCATCGACGAGGTGCAGCTGGTCGGCGTCGCCAAGGGGGTCGACCGCGACGCCGGCAAGGAGGAGTTCCACCGGCCGGGCAAGCCGCCGATGGCGCTCGGCCACCGCGACCCGGTGCTGTACTTCGTGCAGCGGCTGCGCGACGAGGCGCACCGCTTCGCGATCGGCGCGCATCGGCAGAAACGCGCCGCCCAGACCCGCGCCACGCCGCTCGACGAGGTCCCCGGGGTCGGCGCGGCGCGGAAACGGGCGCTCCTGGCGCATTTCGGCTCGGCCAAGGCGGTCAGCCGCGCCGGGCTCGCCGACCTGAAGGCGGCGCCGGGCATTTCCGATGCGCTCGCGGAGGTGATCTACGGCTTCTTCCATGGCGAGGGCTGACGCGGTATATCGGCCGTAGGTGGGACTGAGCGGGTACCGGAGTATGTCGCCTCGATGCGCTGGACGATCCCCAACATCCTGACCGTCATGCGGCTCGCCGCCGCGCCCGGAGTCGCGCTCGCCTTCGCGATCTTCGACCGGCCGTATGCCGACTGGATCGCCTTCGCGCTCTTCATCCTCGCCGCCCTCACCGACTATGTCGACGGCAAGCTCGCGCGCGCCTGGCAGCAGGAGTCGAACTTCGGCCGCATGCTCGACCCGATCGCCGACAAGGCGATGGTGGTGATCGCGCTCGCGGTCATCGTCGGGCTCTGGGGTCCCAAGGCGCTCCTGCTCATCCCGATCGCCTTCATCCTGCTGCGCGAGGTCTTCGTGTCGGGGCTGCGCGAGTTCCTCGGGTCGAAGGCCGGGCAGCTCAAGGTCACGTACCTCGCCAAGTGGAAGACGACGGCGCAGATGGTGGCGATCCCGGTGCTGCTGCTGGCCGGCGTCTTCGAGTGGGACAAGCGCCACCATTCGCCCTGGGTCAGCGACTGGTTCCACGACTGGGCCGAGTGGCTGCTGTCGAACGGCGGGCTGGTGCTGATCTGGGTGGCCGGGCTGCTGACGCTGATGACCGGCTACGACTACCTGATGAAGGCGATGCCGTTCCTGCGAGACCGCAAGCGGTGACGTCCTCGACCCTGACCATCCGCTACTTCGCCTGGCTGCGCGAGCGGGTGGGCGAGCCGCAGGAAACCGTCGCCACCGCCGCCGCCACCGTCCGCGACCTCGTCGCCGAGCTCTGCGACCGCGACGAGGCGCACGCCCTCGCCTTCGCCGACATGCGCTCGGTCCGGGTCGCGGTCGACCAGGAGCTCGCCGACTTCGACGCCCCCCTCGCCGGCGCCGCCGAGGTCGCGTTCTTCCCGCCGATGACCGGCGGCTGATGGCCGTCCGCGTCCAGCGCGAGGATTTCGATCCGGCGGTGGAGGTCGCGCGCCTGACCCGCGGCCGCACCGACATCGGCGCCGTCGTCAGCTTCACCGGCCTCGTGCGCGACCGCGGCGACGGCCTGACGGCGCTGGAGCTCGAGCACTACCCGGGCATGACCGAGAAGTCCCTCGCCGCCATCGAGGCCGATGCCTGGAGCCGCTGGCCCCTCGACGCCTGCCTCGTCATCCACCGCTTCGGCCGATTCCTGCCCGGCGATCGGATCGTGCTGGTCGCCACCGCGTCGGCGCACCGGCAGGCGGCGTTCGCGGCGGCGGAATTCGTGATGGACCACCTGAAGTCCCGCGCGCCCTTCTGGAAGAAGGAAACCCGCGCCGGCCGCGAGACGTGGGTCGAGGCCCGCGACGAGGACGAGGGCGCCCTGGACCGGTGGGCCTGAGCCTCAGGCGTCCTCGAGCGCCGTCTCGGTGTGCAGCGCGCATTTCCAGGCGTCGCCGTCCCTGATCCAGGTCGAGCTGTCGGCGCAGTGCATGTCCATCGGCTTGTCCTTCATCTGGCCCTTCTGGCGAACCTTGTAGGCGACGACGGCGACGTCGTCGGACGGGAAGATCACCTCACTGTCGCTGAGCTCGAAGCTGTCGAGGGTCCACTGGCCCTCCTCGGTCATCTTCTCGTATTTCGCCGGGTCGATCTTCATCGCGCCCATCGGGCCCGTGATCAGGCACTCGTCGGCGATCATCGCCTTGGCGGCCTTGGCGTCCTTGTCGACCATCGATTGCCAGAAGCGCGTCTCGAGATCGAGGATCGTGCGGCTGTTGTCGGCCATGTGCTTCCTCCGGGTTTGCGGCAGGCCAACGCTCCGCCATCGTCGGCGTTCCGGGGCGGGAACCTTTTGCGGTGGCCGCCATCCAACCTGCCGATCCCCGCGGCTGGCGCGGGGGGTTGCAGCAGGAGGCCCGACATGCCACGCGTCCCGACCCCGATCCTCGCCCTCGGCTTCTGCCTTGCGGCCGGCTCGCTCGCCATGCCGCTGAGCGCGGCGACCGTCGAGACGGCGCCGCCGCCGGCGCCGTTCCAGAAGGTCAGCGCGCTCGTGAAGCTGCCGGACTTCATCCCGGGGCTCGGCGAGCTCTTCGTCGACCCGGCGACGCTGCCGGCCGGGCCGTTCCTCGCCTACGACCACGAGGGCAAGCTCGTCAGCACCATCTACATGATCCCGGTCGCCGACCTGAACCCGGACAAGCGCTTCGACGACCTGGCCTCGCCCGGCGGGGCGGTCGACCACGTCGACGTCTACTTCAACGCCGGGCACCCGGGCGTCGAGGTGCCGCACGCCCATGTCGTCCTCTGGCACGTGCCGGCGGCCGACGAGGCGCGGGTCGCGAAATGATCGTGACGCGGCGGCGCGTCCTCGGGCTCGCCGGCGGGGTCGCCGGCGGGCTGCTGCTCGGAGGACGCGCGGGTCGGGCCGGCGAGACGCACCGGATCCTGATGCGCGGCAACGCCGACGAGTCGCGCGTCGGCTTCGACCCGGTCGGGATTCGGGTGCGGCCCGGCGCGACGCTGGTCTGGGCCAACACCGACCCGGGCAACGCGCATACCTCGACCGCCTATGCCCCGCCGGACCGGCCGCGCCGGATCCCGGCGGCGGCCGCGGCCTGGAGTTCCGACTTCCTGTTGCCCGACGAGAGCTTCTCGGTCACGCTGATCGCCGAGGGCATCTACGACTACTACTGCCTGCCGCACGAGCACGCGGGCATGGTCGGCCGCATCGTGGTGGGCGACCCCGACGCCGACGGCTGGCCCCAGGACCCCGGGGCCGCGGGCGACCTGCCCGAGGCGGCGCTGGCGGCCTTCCCGGCGGTCGAGGCGATCCTCGCGGCCGGGCTGGTCCGCAACGCCGCCTTCGCGTGAGAGGGAGCAGAGGATGCAGCTCGCCCGTCATCCGATCGCCGACCAGGCCGCCCTCGACGACGCGGCCCTGGTCGAGCTCGCCCGCGGCCACGACGAGGACGCGGTGCGCGTGCTGGTCGCCCGCCACAACCGGCGGCTGTTCCGGACCGCCCGCAGCGTGCTGCGCAACGACGCCGAGGCCGAGGACGTCGTGCAGGAGGCCTACGTCCGCGCCTTCACCCATCTGGACGGCTTTCGCGCGGAGGCGTCGTTCGCGACCTGGCTGACGCGGATCGCGCTCAACGAGGCGCTCGGGCGGCTGCGCCGGCGCCGGCCGACCGCGGAGATCGCGGTGCTCGATACCGTCGAGGGAGGTCCGATCGTGCTGCCCACCGCGCAATTGCCCGCCCCGGAGAGCGAGGCAGGCAGAGCTCAGATTCGCCGGGTGCTGGAGAAGGCGGTCGACGGGCTGTCCGAGCCGTTCCGGCTGGTCTTCGTGCTGCGCGAGATCGAGGGGATGACCACCGAGGAGACCGGCGCCCTGCTGGGCGTCCGGCCGGAGACGGTGAAGACGCGGCTGCACCGGGCGCGGCGAATGCTGCGGCGGGCGATCGAGCAGGCGCTGTCGGCGGGCTTCGCCGACATCTTCCCGTTCGACGGCGCCCGCTGCGCCGGGATGGCCGACCGGGTGGTCGACCGACTGCGTGCGGTCAATCCTCCTCGTCGTCCGGCGCCGCCGGGGCGAGGTTGAACAGGCTCTCGGCGTCGGCCTTGGCGTTCTGCGGCGAGATCCGGTCGTCCTTGCGGCCGAGCTTGAAGTTCTCGAGCCCCGCCATCGCCGACGGCAGCCGCGGCTCGGGTTCCATCGTCAGCGACTGTTCGGTCGAGACGAGCTTCATCCGCTCGGCGTCGCTCATCACCGTGCCCTCGGCGGCGTTGCGCTTGACCGCGCGCGCCACCGCCGCGTCGAGCTCGCCCTGCTTCGACAGGCCGAGCGCCACCGGGTCGACCGGCGCGATGTTGGCGATGTTCCAATGGGTGCGGGTGCGGATCGACTCGATCGTCGGCTTGGTGGTGCCGACGAGCTTGGCGATCTGGCCGTCGGTCAGCTCCGGGTGGAACTTGACCAGCCAGGCGATCGCGGCCGGGCGGTCCTGGCGCTTCGAGAGCGGCGTGTAGCGCGGGCCCTTGCGCTTCTCCTCGCCGTCGGCGGCGGGGTTGTGATAGAGCCGCAGCCGGTGGTGCGGGTTGCCCTCGCCGCGGCGGATTTCCTCGGCGGTGAGCTGGCGGTTGGCGATCGGGTCGAAGCCCTTGATCCCCTGCGCCACCTCGCCGTCGGCGATGCCGTTGACCTCGAGCTCGTGCAGGCCGGTGAAGTCGGCGATCTGCTGGAAGGTCAGCGTGGTGTTCTCGACCAGCCACACGGCGGTCGCCTTCTGCATCAGTGGAAGCGCCATCGCGGGCTCCTTTCCTCGAACAAGCCGGTCCCGCTGCCGAAAACTCGGTTGCGCCGCGGCGCTCGGGTCGGTTTTCGCGGGAGAATGCAGGTATATAGTCTCAGCGGGGCCGATGATAAAGCCCTTTCGAACCGGAGCCGCCCCGCATGCGGCGCGGCGGCGCGCTCCATGGGGGGTATCGCAGGCAACAGCTAAGGCCGGCGTCAGTCCACGACGCGGCAGGTCAGATTGATGCGGCCGCCCTCGGGCAGCAGGCGCGAGCCGCCGAAGCGGATGCGGTCGATGCCGTGGTAGGCGAGCCGGGCCGGGCCGCCGAAGAGGACGACGTCGCCCGACTCGAGCTCGATGGCGGCGGTCGGGTCGCTGCGGGCGGTGCCGCCGACGCGGAAGCGGGCGGGGTCGCCGAGGCTGATCGAGAGGACCGGCCAGGAGAAATCCTTCTCGTCGGCGTCGCGGTGCACACCCATCCTCGCCGTCGCGGCGTAGTAGTTGACCAGGCAGCAGTCGGGGTCGCGGACGGTCGAGACCAGCGCCCGCCAGACGGCGAGGACCGACGGCGGGATGGGCGGCCAGGGCTCGCCGTCGGGGTGGCGGTCGACGTAGCGGTAGCCCTGGCGGTCGGTAAACCAGCCGTAGCGCCCGGCCGAGGTCATCCGCACGCTCATCGGCTTGCCCCAGGGGGTGAGCGGGGCGAAGAAGGGTGCCGCCGCGATGACCGCACGCAGCTCGCCGAGCATCGCCGCCTGCGCCGGAGCGTCCAGGTATCCCTTGTGGATCGCGAAGCCGTTGACCTCGAGCATCGCCCGTGACCTCCTGATGCGGCGGCGATCTAGGACGGGCGCGGCGCTTTCGCCAGGGCGAGGGCGGGCCGCGACGGAATCGACCGCTCCGGCCGTTGATCGGGAAAGCGGCCGCGAACGGACGAGGTGAATGGCGAGACTGCTGCGAGAGGCCGAGGTCGCGCCGGCCGAGAGGCCGGACGCGGAGGGCGTGCCGCGCCCGGCGCCGGCCGTCGCCGCGGCGCCGAAGCGGCGGCGGGGCTGGTGGGCGGTCGCGGCGGTCGCCGTTGCCCTCGGCGTCGGCGGCTGGGCGTGGCAGCGCTCGGCGACGCCCGCGGCGCCGGCGCTGGTTACGGCACCGGTGGCGATTGGCACCGTCGAGGAGAGCGTGCTCGCGACCGGCCTCCTCAAGCCGACCGAGCTGGTCGCGGTCGGGGCGCAGGTCTCGGGGCGGATCACCGACCTCGCCGTGACCCTCGGTCAAGAGGTCAAGGCCGGCGACCTGATCGCCGAGATCGATCCGGTGCCGCGGCAGAATGCGCTGCGGATCGCCGAGGCGGGGCTCGCCGAGGTCAAGGCCGAGCGCGCCGAGCAGCAGGCGATGCTGGCCGAGCAGCAGCGGGTGCTGAAGCGCCAGCAGTCGCTGGTCGCCCGCTCGGCGGTCGCCCAGTCGGAGGCCGATACCGCGGCGTCGGACGTCGCCGTGACCGAGGCGCGGATCGAGGCGCTCGCGGCGCGGATCCAGTCGGCCGAAGTGGCGATCGACGACGCCCGGGTCGATCTCGGCTATACCCGCATCACCGCGCCGCGGGACGGCACGGTGCTCGCGGTGGTGGCGCAGCAGGGCCAGACGGTGAATGCGACGCAGACCACGCCGACGATCGTGGTGCTCGGGAACCTCGCCACCATGAGCATCGAGGCCGGGATCTCGGAGGCCGACGTGGTGCGCGTCGGTCCGGGCCAGGAGGTCTGGTTCGCCATCGTCGGCGATCCCGGGACGCGGCACAAGGCGATGCTCGCCTCGATCGCGCCGGCGCCGGCGTCGATCACCAAGGACACGCTCCTGACCGGCGAGGAGAGCGGCGCGACCACGACGACGTCCAACGAGGCGATCTACTACAACGGCCTCTTCGCGGTCCCGAACCCCGACGGGCAGCTTAGGACCTACATGACCGCCGAGGTGCACGTCGTGCTCGGCCGCGCCGAGGAGGTTCCGACGATCCCGGCCAGCGCGCTCGGCGCGCGGCACCCGGACGGCACCCGCAGCGTGCGGGTGCAACTGGCGAGCGGGGGCACGGAGGAACGGCGGGTCGTGGTCGGGCTCGACGACCAGACAACCGCGCAGATCGTCTCGGGGCTCGCGCTCGGGGAGCAGGTCGTGGTCGGCGAGGCCGACGGGACCTCGGCACGGGCGCTCGCCGCGGCGCAGCGCCGGGGTCCGCCGCCGATGGGCTTCTGAAAGAGAGCTCCGAAACGCGCGCAAGGATGTTGAATCGGCGGCCAGATATGAACGCTTGGATAATTCTCCCGAACAAGGCTGTTATAATTCAGCGACTTAAGATTTGTGCGCGGCTTGCACATCGTTCGAGTGACTGGCGCCGAACGACTCGGACGGCCCTTTTGCGCAGGTCTCGCTGATGCCCGGGACGCCGCTCCTGGAGCTCGAAGGTGTCTGGCGCAGCTATGCGTCGGGCGAGGGGATGGCGGCGGCGCTGCGTGACGTGACGCTCAGGATCGACGAGGGCGAATATGTCGCCATCGTCGGCGCCTCGGGCTCGGGCAAGTCGACGCTGATGAACGTGCTCGGCTGCCTCGACCAGCCGACGGCCGGCCGCTACCGCATCCGCGGCCGCGACGTCGCGGCGCTCGGCGGCGACGCGCTGGCGGCGCTCCGGCGCGAGACCTTCGGCTTCGTCTTCCAGCGCTACCATCTGCTCGGCGAGATGACGGCACTCGGCAACGTCGAGATGCCGGCGGTCTATGCCGGCACCGGGCCGGCGGCGCGGCGGACCCGCGCCGGGCAGCTCCTCGGCCGGCTCGGGCTCTCCGACCGGCTGCGGTATCGCCCCGGGCAGCTCTCGGGCGGGCAGCAGCAGCGGGTGTCGATCGCGCGGGCGCTGATGAACGGCGGCGAGGTGGTGCTCGCCGACGAACCGACCGGCGCCCTCGACAGCCACAGCGGCGAGGAGGTCCTGCGCATCCTCGACGAGCTCAACGCCGAGGGCCGCACGGTCGTCATCGTGACCCACGACATGAACGTCGCGCGCCGGGCGCGGCGGATCGTCGAGATCAGCGACGGCGCGATCGTCGCCGACAGCGCCGCCGCCCCCCGCCCCGGCCCGCACCTGGTGCCGGCACCGGCGGCGCCCGGCCGGATCCGCCCGCTCGACGGCTTCCGCGAGATCGTCGTGATGGCGCTGATGGCGATGAACGCCCACCGACTGCGCACCAGCCTGACGATGCTCGGGATCGTCATCGGCATCGCCGCCGTCGTGACCGTGGTGGCGCTCGGCTCCGGCGCGCAGCAGCGCGTGCTGGCCGACATCGCCGGCCTGGGGACCAACACGCTCGAGATCTTCCCCGGCAAGGACATGGGCGACGTGCGTTCGGGCCGCATCCGCACGCTCGTCGCCGGCGACGCCGGGGCGCTGGCGCTGCAGGCCTACGCCGCGGCGGTGACGCCGACGGTGCAGTCGAGCGGCACGCTGCGCCACGCCGGCACCGCCGCCTCGGCGACCGTGACCGGCGTCGGCGACCGCTACTTCGACGCGCGC
>JAXMDF010000003.1:0-377771 GCA_046348975.1 Amaricoccus sp.
GCCACCAGATGCGGCCCCGGCCCGGGGGAGAAGCCGCCCCGCGTCAGCGTCTCCAGCGCCGGCAGCCCCAGCCGCGCCACGAGCCCGCCGAACGGCACATATTCCCCGAACGGCACCAGATGGTGCTTGTCGTAGACAGCGACCGCATTCCCGTCCGCGTCGAGCACCGCCAGCGAGTTGAAATACCGCTCGCCCCCCTCCCCGGGCTCCACCCGCACCACGCCCGTGACCAGCCGCCCCGGCTGCGCCGCCGCCGCCGCCTCCGCCTGCAGGTCCGGCCGCGTCCCGAGCGCGAAGGGCGCCGCGGTCTCCGACCAGATCACTACGTCCGGCCGTGGATCGGCCGGCGCCCGCGTCAGCGCGATGTGCCGGTCCCAGAACTCCTGCTCCTTGCCCGGCAGCCACTTCTCCGCCTGCACCGCGTTCGGCTGCACCAGCCGCACCACCAGCGGCTCGGCCCTGACCGGCAGCGGCTGCGCCAGCCGCCACGCCCCGAACCCCCAGCCCGCGGCCACCATCGCCGCCGCCACCGCCACCGCCCGCCAGGACGCCAGCGCCGGCAGCAGCCCCGCCACGAGCGTCAGCAGCCCGAGCAGGAACGGCCCGGTCAGCGCCGCGACCTGAATCACCGGCGTCCCGACCCAGGCATAGGCCGGCAGGGCCCAGGGAAAGCCGGTCAGCACATGCCCCCGCGCATAATCCGACAGCGCCCAGAGGGCGGCCAGCGCGAGGAGCCGCGGCAGCCCCGCCGGCCGCAGCACCCGCGCCAGTGCGAAGGGCACCGCCCAGAACAGCGCGAGCCCCCCCGCCATGCCGGTGACGGCAAAGGGCGCCATCCAGCCGAAGATCTCGGGCTGCACCAGGAACGGGTCGACGATCCAGAACAGCGCCGCCCCGAAGAACCCCGCCCCGGCCGCCCAGCCCACGCCGAAGGCGCCCCGCGCCCCCGCCGTCGCGTCCAGCAGCCAGGCCAGCGGCGGCAGCACCAGGAACAGCACGACCGGCGCCGACACCGGCGGCTGCGACAGCGCCAGCACCGCGCCGCCCGCCGCCGCGACCGCCAGCCGCGCGGGCGCGGGCAACCCCGCCACCCGCCGCTCGACCGAAATCACCGCAATCGCGCGGCCTATTCCGCCGCCGCGGCCGGCGCGTCGGCCGCCGCCTTCAGCCGCGCCCGCAGCCGCTTGATCCGCCGGGCATCGGCGTCGACGACCTCGAACTCATGCCCGTCCGGATGCATGACGACCTCGCCGGGCGCCGGCAGCCGCCCGGCGAGCCGGATCACGAGCCCGCCCAGCGTGTCGACCTCCTCGGCATGCTCGGGATCGACCAGCCGGATCCCGGCCGCCTTCTCGAAGTCGTCGAGGTCCATCCGCGCCTGCGCCAGGTAGACGCCCGGCCCCTCGCGGGTCCAGAGCTCGCCCTCGTCCTCGTCGTGCTCGTCCTCGATGTCGCCGACGATCTGCTCGAGCAGGTCCTCGATCGTGACGAGCCCGTCGACGCCGCCGTACTCGTCGATCACCAGCGCCATGTGGATGCGCGCCGACTGCATCTTCTGCAAGAGCACCCCGATCGGCATCGACGGCGGCGCATAGAGCAGCGGCCGCAACAGCCCCTGCAGGTCGAAGTCGCCCGCCTGCGCGCCGAAGCCGTACTTCAGCGCCAGATCCTTGAGGTGTATCAGCCCCACCGGCTGGTCGAGCGTCTCGGCATAGACCGGCAGCCGCGACGACGCGCTCGACTGGAACACCGCCACGATCTCGTCGAGCGTCGCATGCTCGGACACCGCCACGATCTCGGCCCGCGGCACCGCCACGTCGTCGACCCGGATCCGGCGCAGGTTGCGCAGGTTCACCAGCACCCCGCGCGCGCCCTGCCCCGCGGCCGCCCCGGACTCGGGCGCATCGGCCTCGTCCTCGGCCTCGGGTGCGTCGCGGCGAAACAGACGGGAGAAGAAATTGGACCTGGCAGGACTGTCAGGGTCGGCATCTTCGGACATGCCCGGCCCTGTCGCCGTCCGTCCGTCCGATGTCTCGGCCATTACGCTATCCGGATGTCGCGCCCCAGGGGCGCCCCTACTGGGAATATGGGTTCGCGACCCCCATGCTGGCAAGCGCTTTCGCCTCCAGCGCCTCCATGGCGTCGGCCTCGCCGTCCTCGGCGTGGTCGTGGCCGAGCAGGTGCAGGACCGCATGCACCACCAGGTGCGCCGCATGCTGGGCGAGCGGTATCCCCGCCTCCTCCGCCTCGCGCGCGCAGGTCTCGTAGCCGAGCGCCACGTCGCCGATGAAGAGCGGCCCCTCGCCCGGCAGCCCCGGCGGCTCCTCGGGCACCGGGCCGGCGAAGGCCGGCCAGCTCAGCACGTTGGTCGGCGCCGCCTTGCCGCGGAACTCCCCGTTCAGCGCCGCGATCCGCGCATCGTCGGCGGCGAGCAGCCCCACCTCGTGCAGCTCCGGGTCGCGCCCGACGACGGCGAGCGCCGCCCGCGCCGCCCGCTCGGCGACCGCGACGATCCCCGCCGCCTCCCAGAGCGGATCCTCGACGACCGCCTCGACGACCTCAGGCATCGGCCGGCCGCGCGCTCTCGTAGGCGCGGATGATTCGCGCCACCAGCGGATGCCGCACGACATCCTCGGCACCGAAGCGGCTGAAGCCGACGCCCGGCACGTCGCGCAGGATGCGCTCGGCCTCGACCAGCCCCGACGGCACCCCGCGCGGCAGGTCGATCTGCGTCGTGTCGCCGGTGACCGCCATCCGCGAGCCCTCGCCGAGGCGGGTCAGGAACATCTTCATCTGCATCGTCGTGGCGTTCTGCGCCTCGTCGAGGACGACATAGGCGTTGGCGAGCGTCCGCCCGCGCATGAAGGCAAGCGGTGCTATCTCGATCTGCCGCTCCTCGATCAGCTTCTGCACCTGCTTCGGCGGGAAGAAGTCGTTCAAGGCATCGTAGAGCGGCTGCATGTAGGGGTCGACCTTCTCCTTCATGTCGCCCGGCAGGAAGCCGAGGCGCTCGCCCGCCTCCACCGCCGGCCGCGACAGGATGACCTTGTCGACCCGCCCCTCGATGTACATCGCCGCGGCCGCCGCCACCGCCAGGTAGGTCTTGCCGGTACCCGCCGGCCCCAGCCCGAACACGAGCTCGTTGCGGAAGAGGTTCTTCACGTAGGCCGTCTGCGCCGCCGTGCGCGGCTCGACCACCTTGCGCCGGGTGCGGATCTCGAGCGGCTCGGTGCCGAACATGTCGAGCTGGCTGATCCGCGCCTCCGGCGCCGGCGCCTGCCCCGGCAGCATCCGGATCGCCGCCTCCACGTCACCCGGCGTCAGCGGCCGCCCCTGCTCCAGCCGCTTGTAGAGCCCGAGCAGCACCTGCGCGGCCGCCTCGCGCTCGGGGGCCGCGCCGTGCAGCGCCAGGTGGTTGCCGCGGCGGTGTATGGCGACGCCGAGGCGGGACTCGACCTGCACGATATTGCGGTCGAGCTCGCCGCAAAGGTCGATCAGCAGGCGGTTGTCGGGAAATTCCAGGACGGTGTCGGACCGGTCGTCCGGGTTCGGGGCGGGGTTCGGGGCGATGATCGCCAATGGGCCTCCGGCTGGATCTGGATTCCGCGACCCCAGACTGCCCGAGGCGCGAATGCGGTGCAATAGTCTTGCCTGCCGCGTGTGTAGCAATGATGAACGCCGCTCGCCCCGTCCGCGCGGAAGGCTCGGCCAATACCCCCGGGCACCGGTTGAAATCTGGTTAACGCCCGGGGGCCATATCCAGCAAATACAATGGCTTGACCCCCATGCTCGACCCCGAGCACCCCCCGGGCAGACCCTCAGCTCTCGGCGTGGATCAGCCCGTTGCCGATGCCGCGGACGGCGGCGGTGACGCGGTCGAAGACCCCGAGCTTCAGGTAGATCCGCCGCATGTGCGCGTTCACCGTATGCGTCGAGATCCCGAGGATCTCGCCGATCGTGACGTTGCTCTTGCCGCGCGCCACCCAGGCCAGCACCTCGGACTCGCGGTCCGACAGGTCGATCGGCGTCCCGAGCGTCGGCGTCAGCAGCGCGCAGTAGCGCAGGTGCGCGAGCTGGCAGATCCACTGCGCGTCGCTGAGCGCCCCGGGCTCGAGCCGCCGCACGCCGTCGCGGAAGCCCAACCCGAACTGGCCGTTGCGGCCGCTCGGCCCGAAGGCATGGATGGCGACCCCGCTGCCGAGCTGGACCGCCTTGAACTGCTCGAGGAACTCCCGCTCGCGCTCGTTGCGCGGCTCGTGCTGCGCGAGCTCGTCCCAGTAGATCGGCTGCATCTGGTTGGCCGCGAGCTTGATCGCGGGATTGCTGCGAAAGAGGCCTTCGTCGAAGTAGCGCGCGACCAGCCAGTCGGGAAAGCCCTCCGTGTACATCCGCGGCCGAGTCTCGTCGACCGCCCCGAGCGGCGGCAGGTGCAGGTAGCTGACCCGGTTCACCGCGCTGCCATGGAAGTGTCCGGCCACGGCGGCCCAGACCGCCTTGTTGGTGGTCGCGTCGCCGATCGCCTTCTCGAACCGTGGCACCGCCATGCGCCGGACGTTAGCACGCCCCCCGCCGCCGAAACAGCCTCGCCCTAGTGGCGGCGCGCGGTACGCTCGGGGATCAGCCCCTGCGGCGCGAACCGCAGCACGGCGAGCAGGATCACCCCCATCAGCAGCAGCCGGAAGTGCGGCGCCGCAGCGAGCAGGTGCTGCTGCCAGAAGCTGCCGGGCGTCAGGCCGGACGAGAGCGTCGACATGAGCCAGGTCCCGGCCGGCTCGGCCATCACCCAGACGTACCAGATCAGGAAGCCGCCGAGGATCGCCCCCCAGTTGTTGCCGGAACCGCCGACGATCACCATCACCCAGATCAGGAAGGTGTAGCGCAGCGGATTGTAGGAGCCCGGCGTGAACTGCCCGTCGAGGGTCACCAGCATCGCCCCGGCGATCCCGGTGACGGCGGAGCCCAGCACGAAGACCTGCAGGTGACGGGCGGTGACGTCCTTGCCCATCGCCTCGGCGGCGTTGCGGTTGTCGCGGATCGCCCGCATCATCCGCCCCCAGGGCGAGCGCAGCGCCCGCTCGCAGAGCCAGAGGATGACGAAAAGCACGATCGCGAAGATCGCCGCGTACCCGAGCCGCAGGACGACCGCGGCGGCGGTCGGCACGTCGACGCCGAAGCGGGTCGCAAGATCCTGGATCCAGGGGGCATCCTGCAGCACTCGCTCGTCGGGCAGCGGCCGCGGCAGGCCCGTCACGTTCTTGACGCCGCGGGTCAGCCAGTTCTCGTTCTTCAGGATCGCGAGGATGATCTCGGCGATGCCGAGGGTGGCGATCGCCAGGTAATCGGAGCGCAGCCCGAGCGTCAGCTTGCCGACCAGGTAGGCGGCGGCGGCGGCGAAGAGGCCGCCGACGGCCCAGGCGATCAGCACCGGCAGGCCGAGGCCGCCGAGGTAGCCGGCGGCGGCCGGGTCGATGGCCTCGATCGCCTGGGAGGCGGGATCGAGGAAGATGCGCATCAGGAAGTAGCCGACGGCGACGGTGAGGAGGCCGAGGATGCCGCGCAGGTAGCCCGGGGCGCGCTCGCGGACGAAGAGGGCGGC
The DNA here is from genome assembly GCA_046348975.1 of Amaricoccus sp. Taxonomy (GTDB): domain Bacteria; phylum Pseudomonadota; class Alphaproteobacteria; order Rhodobacterales; family Rhodobacteraceae; genus Amaricoccus. The sequence continues at coordinate 5,597 of JAXMDF010000003.1, forward strand.
GGCGATCGTCCCGACGAAGAAGAGGGCGGCGAGGCCGAGGTTGGCGCCGCCGGCGGTCAGGGCGCCGGGGACGGGCTTCATCGACATCAGCACGACGGCGACGCCGCCGAGAGCCGCGAAGCCCATGACGCCGGAGTTGAACAGGCCGGCATAGCCCCACTGTATGTTGACCCCGAGCGCCATCACGGCGGAGATCAGGCAGAGGTTCAGGATCGTCAGGCCGACAACCCAGCCCTGAAAGGTGCCGGTCAGCAGGATCAGCGCCGCCATGACCGCGTAGAGGACGAGGATGCGGGTCGTGCCGGTCATATCTCGCGGCCCCTGAGGATGCCGGTGGGCCTTACCAGCAGCACGACGACGAGGATGATGAACGACACCGCGAACTTGTAGTCGGTGCCGAGCATCTGCACGAGGCCCGAGGGCTGCCAGGAGGCGGGCAGCAGGTAGGTCAGGAACCCCTTGTAGGCGTAGGTGACCATGACTTCGGAGAAGGCGATGAGGAAGCCGCCGACGATGGCGCCGAAGGGCTGGCCGATGCCGCCGACGATGGCGGCGGCGAAGATCGGCAGGAGCAGCTGGAAGTAGGTGAACGGCCGGAACGACTTGTCGAGCCCGTAGAGCGTCCCGGCGATCGTCGCGAGCGCCGCGGCGAGGATCCAGGTGATCATGACCACGCGCTCGGGGCTGATGCCGGAGAGCAGCGCCAGGTCCTCGTTGTCGGAGTAGGCGCGCATCGCCTTGCCGGTGCGGGTCTTCTGCAGGAACCAGAAGACGAAGGTCACGGTGATCAGCATCACGATCACGGTGATCAGCTGCGAGGTCCGGATGGCGAGCCCCTCGTTCAAGCCGGACCAGGCCTTGAAGTCGGGCGCGCGCATCACGAAGCGGGCGCCGTCCTCGAAGCGCTGCTCGTCGGTGCCGATCACGAAACGGGTCAGCGCGTTGTAGACGAACATGACGCCGACCGAAGCGATCACGAACACGACCGGCGGGCTTCGCCGCTTGCGGTAGAAGGCGTAGACCCAGCGGTCGGTCAGCAGGCAGAGGACGACGGCGACGAGGATGCCGGCGGGCAGCGCGAGGAGCGCGGTCGGCAGCGCCCCGAGGCTGACGCCGAGGGACTGGAGCCACCAGGTCGTCAGGATCACGCCCATGGTCCCCAGCGCCATCAGGTCGCCGTGGGCGAAGTTCGAGAAGCGCAGCACGGCGTAGATCAGCGTGGCGCCGAGGGCGCCGAGGGCGAGCTGCGAGCCGTAGGTGAGGGCGGGGACGAGGACATAGTTGGCGAGGAGGACGAAGGCGTTCAGGACGTTCTCCATCGTCAGCCTCCGAGGAAGGTGCGGCGGACCTCCGGGTCCGCGAGTAGGGCTTCGCCCGTGTCGGTGTAGCGGTTGCGGCCCTGGACCAGCACGTAGCCGCGGTCGGCGATGTTGAGCGCCTGGCGGGCGTTCTGCTCGACCATCAGGATCGCGAGGCCGGTGGCGGCGACCTCGAGGATCTTGTCGAAGAGCTCGTCCATCACGATCGGCGAGACGCCGGCGGTCGGCTCGTCGAGCATCAGCACCTTCGGCTGCGTCATCAGCGCACGGCCGACGGCGACCTGCTGGCGCTGGCCGCCGGAGAGCTGGCCGGCGGGCTGCTTCCGCTTCTGCTTCAGGATCGGGAACAGCGCGAAGACCTGCTCCATGGTGCCGTGAAAATCGTCGTCGCGGATATAGGCGCCCATCTCCAGGTTCTCCTCGACCGACATCGAGGTGAAGACATTGGCGACCTGCGGCACGAAGCCCATGCCGGCCCGCACCCGCTCCTGGGGCGAGAGCCTGGTGATGTCCTCGCCGTCGAGGCGGACCTGGCCCGACCGCAGGTTCAGCATGCCGAAGACCGCCTTCATGGCGGTCGACTTGCCCGCGCCGTTCGGGCCGACGATGACGGCGATCTCGCCACGGTCGACGGCGATGGTGCAGTCGTGCAGGATGTCGGCGCCGCCGTAGCCGCCGGTCATCGCGTCGCCGATCAGGAACGTCATGGCGCGGCCTTCGCGCGGCGCGGCTTGTTCTTCAGGCCGCGGCCGAGGTAGGCCTCGATGACGGCCTCGTTCTTCATCACCGCCTCGGGCTCGCCGTGGGCGAGGAGCTTGCCCTCGGCCATGACGATCACATCCTGGCAAAGCCTGGCGATGAAATCCATGTCATGCTCGACCAGGCAGAAGGTATAGCCGCGCTCGCGGTTCAGCCGCAGGATCGCGTCGGCGATCGTCCCGAGCAGCGTCCGGTTGACGCCGGCGCCGACCTCGTCGAGGAAGACGATCTTGGGGTCGACCATCATGGTGCGGCCGAGCTCGAGCAGCTTCTTCTGCCCGCCCGAGAGGTTGCCGGCGAGCTCGTCGGCGACGTGGGAGATCTCGAGGAACTCGATCACCTCGTCGGCCTTGGCGCGCACCTCCTTCTCGCGGGCGCGCACCTGGCCGCCGCGGAACCAGGCGTCCCAGAGCTTCTCGCCGGGTTGGCCCTCGGGGACCATCATCAGGTTCTCGCGCACCGTCAGCGTCGAGAACTCGTGCGCGATCTGGAAGGTCCTGAGCAGCCCCTTGTGGAAGAGGGCGTGCGGCGGCAGGCCGGTGATCTCCTCGCCGGCGAGCCACACCCGGCCCGAGGTCGGCTTGAAGAGGCCGGCGATGACATTGAAGAGCGTCGACTTGCCGGCGCCGTTCGGGCCGATCAGCCCGGTGATCGAGCGGTCGGGGATGGTGATCGAAACGCCGTCGACGGCACGGATGCCGCCGAAGTGCATGTGCAGATCCTCGACGCGGATCATTCGGGCTCCCGAGGTCAGGCCGGCCCCCCAGCGGGGGGCCGGCCGCGCGATCAGTGCTGGAAGCCGATCGTCTCGGCCTTGTTGTTGTCGATCTTGTAGACGCGGTAGGAGCCCTGCGCCTCGCCCGGGCCGACGAGCTCGACGCCGGTCGCGCCCTCGTAGTCGATGTCCTTGCCGGCCGCCGCGAGCTCGATGCCCTTGGCGAGCTCGCCGGCGTAGATCTTCTCGCCCGGCGCGTTGGCGACGTCCATCAGCTTGTCGCGGATCGCGGTCCGGTCGGCGCTGCCCGCGGCGGCGATCGCGAGCGCGATCAGCGCGCCGGCGTCGTAGCTCTCCGGCACGTAGGTGCCGGTCGGGTCCATGCCGTTCGCCTTGGCGTAGGCGGCGAACTTGTCGGCCGCCTCGCCCTCGACGCCGGGCAGGGTCCCGATGACCTTGCCGTTGATCTCGTCGCCGACCTTGTCGATCAGGCTCTGGCCGTACATGCCGTCGCCGAAGAAGAACTTGTCGAAGGCGCCGGTGTCGAGCGCGCCCTGCACGATCCCGACGCCGCCCTGGTCGACGTAGCCGAGCACGACCAGCGCCGGCGCGCCCGAGGCCTGCAGTGCCCCGACCTCGGCCGAATAGTCGGCCTTGCCGTCCTCGTGCGCCGCCGAGATCGCGACCTTGCCGCCGAGCTTGGTGAAGGCGGCGCCGAAGGAATCGGCGAAGCCCTTGCCGTAGTCGTTGTTGGTGTAGGTGACGGCGACGGTGTCGAGTCCCTGGGCCTTCACCACGTTGGCAAGGACCTCGCCCTGGCGCGCGTCGGAGGGCGCGGTGCGGAAGAAGTAGCCGTTGTCGTTGATCGTCGAGAGCGCCGGCGAGGTCGCCGACGGGGAGACCATGACGACGCCCGCGGGGACGGCGACGTTGTTGGCGATGGCGGTCGTCACGCCCGAGCAGTCGGCGCCGACGATGGCCGCGACCTTCTGCGAGTTGACGAGCTGCTGCGCGGCGGTGGTCGCCGCGGCGGCGTCGATGCAGGTCGAATCGGCGCGGGTCGGCGCGAGCGTGATCCCGCCCGGCAGCTTGCCCGAGTCCGAGGCCTCCTTGAACGCGAGCTCGGCCGAGGCGGCCATCGCCGGAGTGATCGATTCGAGCGGCCCGGTGAAGCCGAGGATGACGCCGATGTTGGTGGCTTGCGCCCAGGCGCCGCTCGAGGTCATCGCGACAGCCGCGGTCGCGAGCAGAAGTCGTCTCATCCAGCTCTCCCTGTTCTGCTGCCTTTTCCGGCCGTTCGCGGCCTCGCCACCTCTCGGGCGGCCGGCAGAATCACCTTAACGAACAGTATATTTTTGCCGATTCATGGCAAGCCGCACGGAATTGGCGGTTAACGGCCTCAGACGATGCCCCCCGCGACCAGCCGGCGCGCCAGCGCGCGGAAGGCCTGCGCCTCGGCGGACTCGGGCCGCGCGGCGGTGATCGGCGTGCCTTCGTCGCCGGCGACGCGGACCGCCAGGTCGAGGGGGATCTCGCCGAGAAACGGCAGGCCCAGCCGCTCCGCCTCGGCCCGCGCGCCGCCGTGACCGAAGAGGTGCGCCTCGTGGCCGCAGTTGGGGCAGATGTAGCTCGACATGTTCTCGACGATGCCGAGGACCGGGATTCGGGTCTTGACGAACATGTCGTAGGCCTTGCGCGCGTCGAGGAGCGCCACGTCCTGCGGGGTCGAGACGAGGATCGCGCCGGTGATCGCGTACTTCTGGCTCAGCGTCAGCTGCACGTCGCCGGTCCCGGGCGGCAGGTCGACGACCAGCGCGTCGAGCTCGCCCCAGGCGACCTGGCCCATGAGCTGCTGCAGCGCGCCCATCAGCATCGGCCCGCGCCAGATCACCGCCTCGCCTTCCTTGAGCATCAGCCCGATCGACATCAGCGTCACGCCGTGGGCGTGGAGCGGCAGGATCGTCTTGCCGTCGGGCGACCGCGGCCGCTCGCTGACCCCCATCATCCGCGGCTGCGATGGCCCGTAGATGTCGGCATCGAGCAGCCCCGTGCGCTTGCCCTCGAGCGCGAGCGCCACGGCGAGGTTCGCGGCCACCGTCGACTTGCCGACACCGCCCTTGCCGGAGGCGACGGCGATGATCCGCCGCACCCCGGCCACCGCGGCAGGGCCCGCCTGCGGCGTCGGGTGCCGGCCGATCTTCAGGTCGGGCGGCGGCGGGGCGGCGGCCGGTCGCTGCGCCGTCAGCAGCACCGAGACCCGCGCGACCCCCGGCAGCGCCGCGACCGCGGCTTCGGCGGCGGCGCGGGTCGGCTCGAGCTGTGGGCCCTCGGCCGGGTCGACCTCGAGCAGGAAGCGCACCTCGCCGCCCTCGACCGAGATCGCCCGCACCACGTCGGCGTCGACGATGCTGCCGCCGTGGCCGGGCATCGGCACGGCGCGGAGCGCCTCGAGGACGGCGTCGCGGGTCACGGGCATGGCTGGCTCCGCATCGGGGCGGCGCGACCGCGCGCCCTTCCGGCTAGATCGTACCCGCACGCGACGGCCGCAAGCGGAAAGCGGCGGTGGCCGTCGGCCGCGCCCCGGTCTCCGAGAATGCGCGTCGGCGCAGGCGCGGCGATCCGCCAGGCATGCCGTCCGATAGCGATGCTGCATCGCGACAGGATAGGCGAGCGCCGGCGGCAACTGATCATATTTCATCCATTATCGAATATTACCAATTTGTTGCGAGCCATGCATGAAGTGCATGGCGGGTTTTCCCGAACCGCGGTTGCACGTTTCCGCCCGTAGCCTATCTTGCGGTGCACAAGAACAGGAAACGCTCTGAACCGAACGAAGACGAAAGGACACGGACATGACGACAGCAACTGCTGCCCCGTCCGGCGACCGCGCTCTCGTCGCGGGAGTCGAGCGCAGCGCCGGCTCACTGATGGATAGCGTGCGACGGGCCCTCGGCAACTACCGGGCCTACCGCCGCACCCTCGGGGAGTTGAACGGGCTGACGGACAGACAACTCGGCGACGTGGGCATGACGCGCACGACGCTGACCGGGATCGCCCGCCGGGCGGTCTACGGAAACCGGAAATGAGCGCACGCGGCGGAAGCCCGTTCGCAGCAGGAAAGGACAGGAAGATGGCAAACGTTGCAACCCTCGAAGGCCGCCTCGGCGAGGCCAACGGCCTGTGGGGCCGGATCCGCAAGGCCCTGGACGACTACCGGCTCTACCGGTCGACCGTCGAGGAACTGGATGCGCTGAACGACCGCGAGCTGGCGGATCTCGGCATCTCGCGGCTCTCGATCCGCGACATCGCTCTCGACAGCGTGTACCGCCGCTGACCCGCGACCCGCGCCCCGAGGCGGGCGCGCCAAGAGTTCCTCCCCAACTCGGCCGGGTTCGTCCCGGCCGTTTTTTTGGGGTCCGCGGACGGGTCGCTGCTCGCGTGGAGGGTCGCAAGAATTGTTGATTTGGGGTGCGGTGCCCCCTATATCGTCGGTCGAGGTATACGGTCGACGCATGCCGGTCATGTGAAAATCGCAGACCACGCGCGTCATGGGATCGTCATAGTGCGCCCGACAAGACGGAGTTGAGGAAGGACTGACGTAATGTTCGATTACGTGGATGAGCTGGCGTTCACCAACGACCAGGGCGCGCGCGCGCAGAAGCTCTTCGCGGCGGTGGTGCTGGCGGCGCTGGACGACGCGATCGCGGACGACAAGAAGTACGGCAACGGCGCCGAGGTGATCGCGCGCTGGGCGCGCTCGCGCGACGGCCGGGAAGTCTTGATGTGCGCCGGGATCGATCCCAACGAGCGCACCGTCAAGGGAATGATGGACTTCGTGCGCCGCGGCGTGCGGACCTCGGTGGCGCTGAGCCGCGAGGAGAGCGAGCGGCAGCACGCGGCGCGGGCCGAGGCCGAGGCGGCCTGACCCGTCGCCAGCATTCGCTTCGCATGAAGGGCGGGCCGGTTCGGCCCGCCCTTCGCGTCTCCGGGTCCCTTCTGCTATAGCGGAGGCGGCCGCGGTGGAGGGCGTGATGACGGAACTGCCGAGCTTCGATCTGACCGGACAGGTGGCGCTCGTCACCGGCGCCGCCCGCGGGCTCGGGCACGCGATCGCCCTGGCACTGGCGGGCGCCGGGGCGGACGTGGCGCTGGGACTGCGCGACCGCAAGGAGGACGGCGGGATCGCCGACGCGGTCGCGGCGCTGGGGCGGCGGGCGCTGCCGCTGCAGATGGACGTGCTCGACCTTGAGCAGTCGCGCGGCGCGATCGACCGGGCGGTGGCCGAGCTCGGGCGGCTCGACGTCCTGGTCAACAACGCCGGCGGCGGCATCGACGGAATGGCCCTCGACGTGGGCGAGGCCGACTTCGACCGAGTCCTCGACCTGAACGTGAAGTCGACCTTCTTCCTGTCGCAGCATGCGGCGCGGGCGATGATCGCGGCCGGGCGCGGCGGGCGGATCGTCAACGTCAGCTCGCAGGCGGGAACGGTCGCGCTGCCGGGCGAGCCGGTCTATTGCCTCGCCAAGGCGGCGGTGTCGCACATGACCCGCTGCCTCGCCGTCGAGTGGGGCGGGCACGGGATCAGCGTGAACGCGGTGGCGCCGACCTTCATCGCGACGCCCGGGACCGAGCCGGCGCTGGCGGACCCGGCGTTCCGCGCCGACACCGTCGAGCGGATCGCGGCGCTGCACCGGATCGGGCGGCCGGTCGAGGTCGCGGGCGCCGTGCTCTTCCTCGCGTCGCCGGCGGCCTCGCTCGTCACCGGGCACGTGCTGGCGGTCGACGGCGGCTGGACGGTGCGCTGACGCCGGTGTCGGTCTGGAGCCGCGTCACCGAGGCGATCGCCGGGCTCGTCGCCCGCGGCGAGGGGCTGCTGAAGCTCTTCGAGCGGGGGCGGCCGCCCGAGGCGAGCGTCGCCTTCACCATCGCGATCCTGAGCCTCGGGGCGAAGATGGCCAAGGCCGACGGGCTGGTGAAGGCGGCCGAGGTCGCCGCCTTCCGCGAGGTCTTCCAGATCGCGCGCGAGGACGAGGCGGCGGCGGCGCGGGTCTTCAACCTGGCGCGGCAGGACGTGGCCGGCTTCGAGGTCTACGCCGGGCGGATCGCGGCGATGTTCCGCGACCGGCCGCGCGTCCTCGAGGACATCCTCGAGGGCCTCTTCCACGTCGCGCTGGCCGATGGGCGCTACCACGAGGGCGAGGAGGAGTTCCTGAACGTCGTCGGCCGCACCTTCGGCATCTCGCCGGAGGCGTTCGACGCGATCGAGGCGCGGCACCTGGAAGGCCGGCGGCAGGACCCCTGGGCGGTGCTCGGTCTGCCGAAGGACGCCGACCTCGCGACGGCGCGCGCCCGCTGGCGGGAGCTGGTGCGCGCGCACCACCCGGACCGGATGATCGCCCGCGGGCTGCCCCAGGAGACGGTGAAGCTCGGCAACGCCCGCCTGGCGCAGATCAACCGCGCCTGGGAGGAGATCTCCGCGCGGCTGCGGCCGGCGGCTTCGCCGGCGTGACGCGGAGCGTCCGCACCGCCCGACCCTCGAACGAATGGGCAAGCCGCGGGATCAGTTCCCTTGCGTCTCGTCCCAGGCCTTCAACGTGCGCTTCTTCGCCTGCGCCCGCCAGGTGCGCTCGATGGTGGCGCGGGCCCAGCCCGGATCGAGCCGCTCCGGGCGCGCCAGCACGAGCGCGTGCGGGCGGTGGTGGTCGGTGGTGAAGAAGGTCCCGGGGTCGGCCTCGATCAGGAAGTCGCGCTCCTCGACCGGCACCTTGAAGACCGGGCAGTCGTGCGTCGGGTTCCAGTAGAGGATGACCTTGCCGTTCACCTTGAACGAGCGCGCGTCCCAGGAGGTCGTCTCCTCGGTCTCGGGCAGCGCCAGCACCATCGCGCGCAGGTCGTCGAAGCTGACCATCGTTCCCCCTGCCCGGTACGGACCTGCCCGACATGCCCGCGCCCGCGGGCTCCGCCTCAGCGGGCGTCGGGCCAGCTCGGGTCGGCGCAGAAGAGCACCAGCGCCTTGGCGCAGGTCCCCGGCAGCGTCGGGGCCGCGCGCCGCTCGGCCGCCGCGAAGCCGCCCGCCGCCATCGCCGCGGCCACTGCCGCAACCCAGAACCAGCGCCGCTTCCGCGTCACGAGCATTCGCTCAGCCTATCACGGCTGCTGCGGCGGCGCGAGCGGATCGACCATCGGCGGCTCGGTGACGGCGACGCTCACCACCACCTGCCGCGCCGGTCCCGTCGCGGTCTCCCACGGTCGCTGGTAGGCGAAGGTGATCCGCGCCGTCCCGGCCCCCGCCGCGCGGTAGGTCATGATCGACCGCTCCGGCCCGCCCGGCCGCGTCGCCGGGCGGCCCTCGGTCCGCCCCGGCTCCAGGATGTCGCCGGCGACCGTCGCGGTCCAGGAATAGCCGGTGCCGGCCTGCGCCGGCAGGTCGACGCGGATCGTGTCGCCGACGTGCGCCTCGACCGACTGCTGCAGCGGCACCGAGCCCTGGAAGGTCAGCTCCGGCCGCAGCTCGATCGTCTCCGCCGCGGCCGGCGCCGCAGCGGAGAGCGTGAGCGCCAGCGCGAGAGCCGCCCGGCGCATCGCTCAGTTCCGGCTCTTGTCGACCATCTTGCCGGCCGAGATCCACGGCATCATGCCGCGGAGCTTCTCGCCGACCTTCTCGATCTGGTGCTCGTCGTTCATCCGCCGGGTCGCCTTGAAGTAGGGCTGGCCGACGGCGTTCTCGGCCATGAAGCCGGAGACGAAGCGGCCCGACTGGATGTCCGCCAGCACCTCCTTCATCCGCCGCTTGGTCTCCTCGCGCGGCAGGATGCGCGGGCCGGAGACGTATTCCCCGTACTCGGCGGTGTTCGAGATCGAATAGTTCATGTTGGCGATGCCGCCCTCGTAGATCAGGTCGACGATCAGCTTCACTTCGTGCAGGCACTCGAAATACGCCATCTCCGGCTCGTAGCCGGCCTCGACCAGGGTCTCGAACCCCATCCGGATCAGCTCGACCAGCCCGCCGCAGAGCACGGCCTGCTCGCCGAAGAGGTCGGTCTCGCACTCCTGGCGGAAGTCGGTCTCGATGATCCCCGACCGCCCGCCGCCGATCCCGGCGCAGTAGCTCTTGGCGATCTCCATCGCGTTGCCGCTCGCGTCGTTCGCCACCGCGACGAGGCAGGGCACGCCGCCGCCCTTGACGAACTCGCCGCGGACCGTATGGCCCGGCCCCTTCGGCGCCATCATGATGACGTCGACGCCGGGCTTCGGCTGGATCAGCCCGAAGTGGACGTTCAGCCCGTGCGCGAAGGCGATCGCCGCACCGTCGCGCAGGTTGTCGTGGATGTACTTCCGGTAGGTGTCGGCCTGCAGCTCGTCGGGCATCGTCATCATCAGGACGTCGGCCCATTTCGCGGCCTCGTCGATCGGCAGGACCTTGAGCCCCTCGCCCTCGGCCTTCTTCGCGCTCGGCGACCCCGGGCGCAGCGCCACGGCGACGTTCTTCACCCCGGAATCCCGCAGGTTCAGCGCGTGCGCATGCCCCTGGCTGCCGTAGCCGACCACGGCCACCTTCTTGTCCTTGATCAGGTTGATGTCGCAGTCGCGGTCGTAGTAAACGCGCATCTCGCTCCCCTCGGGTCTCGGCTCGGGCAGCCCTTATCCGCCCGGTCGGGCAAATGCAAACCGTCTCGCTCGCGAGGGACCCGGGCCGCCCGGCGGCGACCCGGGCGGGCGTCAATGCTCCGCCGCGGCCAGCACCTCGGCGCCCGCCGGCGCGTCCGGCGGCACCGCCGCCACCGTCAGCCGCACGCTGCCGCGGTTGTTGCCGTAGGCCGCCCAGGCGTCGTTGGCGTAGGCGTAGAGATAGCCGCTGCGCGTCGGCGCCCAGGTCGTGCCCTCGCCGATCAGGAAGGTCTCGTAGTCGCCCTCCTCGGCGTTGGCGACCACGCCGATCAGCGCGAACCAGTCCTGGTCGTCGGCGCGGCGGCTGTACCAGAACTGCGCCTTCTGGTCGTTGCTGAGCGTGCGCCAGATCTCCTCGCTGGTGTCGATCAGCGCACCCGCCATCTGGATCAGCTCGCCGATCTGGAACTTGCCGTCGCGGGTGCCGCCGGGGCCGCAGCTGATCGAGCCGTCGAGCCATTCGCCGGTCGCATCGAAGCGGTACTCGGTCCCGGCCTCGAGGTAGAGCCCGGTCGGGTTCCACGGCAGGCGGGCGTAGATGTCGCGCTCGACCGCGCGGCCGTCCCCGAGCGCCGCGCTCGCCCAGTAGTCGGCATGATCGAAGCTAGCCCCGGAGAACCGCTTGCGCGCCGACTCGTGCAGCAGCGGCGCCTCGGCCCCGACCCGCGGCACCGCGCGGGGGCGCGTCCAGAGCCGCCGGAAGAGCCCGGTCAGCGAATCGTGCAGCACGCCGAGGGCGTCGGGCTTCAGCCGCTCGCGAATCCCCTTCCGGAACTCGAGGCCGAGACGGCCCGCCTCGTCCATCATCCAGCCGAGCGCGCCATCGGAGAGGTCGCTGCGCGCGTAGCCGCCGCCGACGTCGCCATGCACGCCCGGAAACCAGAGCTGCTTCACGTCGCGCTTCGGATCGACGTTGGTCCAGAGGGTCGGGCCGAAGCTCGCGCGCTGCTCGTCCATCGCCACCGCGTGCCGGGCGTGCGCGACGACCGGGCTGAGCTCGGTGTCGTGGAAGCTGTGCCGCCGCGGGTCGTCGATCAGCCTCAGGAGCGCGAGGTCAGCCGGCACCCCGAGCGCGCCGACCGTGTCCCAGACCCCGATGAAGCCTACTGGCATGCTGTGGAGCGTCGACGAGCCCACGGCGACGTTGTGGAACGGCATGTCCGCCGTCGCGGTCATCTCGCCCTTGGCGCGATAGGTGTCGAAGGCCTCGTCGACGGCCTTCCAGCCGGCGGCATCGGTGGTGCTGCCCTCCGGGTCGAGGTCGAGCAGGCCGCAGCGCGAGATCATCCCCCCGACCGAGCGGGCGGTATAGGCGCCGCGGCTGAAGCCGAGGAGCCAGATGCTGTCGCCCTTGCGCCAGGTGCAGGCGAGCCAGTGGTAGGCGCTCTTGACGTTGTCGTCGAGCCCGCGCCCGAGGCCGCCGCCCTTGAGCCGGTCGAGGCGGCTGCCGTCGGTGCCGACGCCCGGGTGATAGTAGACCTGCTGCTCGTCCGAGCGGACCAGCGCATTGGCGAACTTCACGACGTTGGTCGGCGCCGGAAGCCCCATCTCGCGCTGGTCGGGCGTGTTCCAGGTTCCGTCGCAGCAGACAATCAGTCGGGTCATGGCCTAAATTCCTTTCGCGAGAACAATCGCGACAGGATGCCGGATTCAGGCCCGATTCTCAATCGCGCCGCGCGCAGGTCCCGTGCAGCTCCAGGGTGGCGGCCCGGCTCCCCGCGGCACTCCTTCTCCCGCCGCGCGCGACATCAACCTCGTTAACCTTCGGTGGCAGGCGTGACACCGCGTGCATGGGTTGTGCAGGGAATGTACATGCGTCGTACATCGAGCGTCTCCGGGTTAACCCTTGTTACCTCGATGCTTTTCGGCTTCCTGCCGTCCGCTCCGGAAAACGCCCTTGCCGCTGGCCCCTGCCCTCCGGACCGGCTATCCCTTGCCCATGCGCCACCCCGCACCGCCCGACGCTGACGACCGCCGCGCCGTGCCGCCGGTCGAGGTCTATCCGACCGGCACGCTGCCGCCCTCCGACCTCGGCGCCTATGCCGCGGCCCGAACCGGCGCGACGCGCACCGCGACCATCGTGGTGCCCCCGCGCGAAGCTGTGGCCTTCCAGGTGCCGGCCGGACACTTCTTCCGCATCTCGTTGCAGCACGGCCCCCAGGTCGGCGACCTGAACCTCTGGGCAGCGGACGACCTCGGCGAGCGCTTCTTCTCCGGCAAGACCCGCGCGCTGCACGGCACGCACCTGACGACCGGCGACAGCCTCTGGTCGTGCCTGCCGTACCTGCGCCCGATGGCGACGATCGTCGGCGACAGCCTCGCCTGGTACGGCACCGACGGCTTCGGCTGCCGCGTCCACGACGTCATCGGCACCCGCTGCGACCCCTACACCAACCGGCTGCTGACCGGCGGCGACTACCACCACTGCTGCCACTCGAACCTGACCCGCGCGCTCGCCGCCGCCACCGGCCTGCCGCTCGCCGAGGCCGAGCCGCACGTCCACGACGTCCTCAACGTCTTCATGTGCACCGGCTTCGACCCCGCCGGCCGCTACGTCATGAAGGCGAGCCCCGCCCGCCGCGGCGACTTCCTCGAGCTCTTCGCCGAGATCGACCTCCTCGCCGCCCTCTCCGCCTGCCCGGGCGGCGACTGCGCCGCAGGCCACTCCAGCGACGCCGCCGCCTGCCACCCGCTGACCGTCGAGATCCTCGCCCCCGCGGCGCCCCCGGCCGGCTGGAAGGAGCCACCCCGGAACCCGTACCCGCGCACCCACGGCCCCTGATACCGGCGTCTTCCGGCCGCCGGAGGCCCCCGACGCCGCCACCCGCGCCTCCCGTGCGGGGTTTAGCCGGCGTCCGGAACCAGCCGCTCCAGCAGCGCCGGCAGCTCGGCGAAATGCCCGAGCATCGCCTCGGGCTCCAGCGCCGCCGCTCCTGCCCCCTCCGGCCCGAAGCCGACCAGCACGCACGGGACACCCGCCGCCCTTGCCGCCTCGCGGTCGTTGACCGTGTCGCCGACCAGCACCGACCACTCCGGCACGCCGCCAGCCCGCGCGATCGTCCCCGTCAGGTGCCGCGGGTCAGGCTTGCGATACGCGAAGGTGTCCGCGCCCACCACGGCCCGGAACCGCCCGCCGATCCCGAGCGCGTCGAGCAGCCGAACCGCCAGCCCTTCGGGCTTGTTGGTGCAGATCGCAAGCCCCCAGCCGTCCGCATCGAGCCGCGCCAGCGCCGCCTCCGCCCCGTCGTAGAGCCGCGTCTCGACCGCGATCGCCTCGCCATACCGCGCCAGCAGCCGCGGATACAGCCGCTCGACCGCCGCCTCGTCGACCCCGTCCGGCCCGGCGAGCCCGCGCCTGAGCATCGCCCGCCCGCCGGCGAAGGCCACCGCCGCGTCGCGGCCCGGGTCGAGCGCCCGCCCGAGCCCCTCCTCCGCCAGCGCCGCGTTCGCGGCCGCGATCAGGTCGGCGGCGGTGTCCGCCAGCGTCCCGTCGAGATCGAACACCGCCAGCCGCATCGCGCCATCTCCCGCGGAAACCATATCTAAATTGAAACCAAATCTGATGCCCCGCGCGCTTTCCAGCCCGCCAGCCCGGCTGCTACAACCGCCGCGCCCGTCCAGGAGGAGTAACCCGAATGCCCGTCGCCGTCATCCTGCTCGCCGCCGGCCAGGGTACCCGGATGAACTCCGACCTCCCGAAGGTGCTGCACCCGCTCGCCGGCTTCCCGCTCCTCGCCCACGCGATGGCCGCCGCCCGCAGCGTCGAGGCCGAGCGCACCGTCGTCGTCACGGGCCACGGCGCCGACCTCGTCGCCGCCGCCGCCCGCGAGATCGACGACGGCGTCCGCGTCGTCCGCCAGAAGCCGCAGCTCGGCACCGCCCACGCCGTGCAGCAGGCCGCGCCCGAGCTCGCCGGCTTCGAGGGCGACGCCGTCGTCCTCTACGGCGACACCCCCTTCGTCCGCCCCGAGACGCTCCAGGCGATGCTCGACGCCCGCGCCAACGGCGCCGACGTCGTCGTCCTCGGCTTCGAGGCCGAGAACCCCGGCGGCTACGGCCGCCTCGTCCTCGGCGAGGGCGGCCGCCTCGACGCCATCGTCGAGGCCAAGGAGGCCGACGCCGCCACCCTCGCCATCCGGCTCTGCAACTCCGGCCTCCTCGCCGCCGATACGGCGACCCTCCTCGACCTCCTCGCCCAGGTCCGCAACGACAACGCCAAGGGCGAATTCTACCTGACCGACGTCGTCGCCCTCGCCCGCTCCCGCGGCCTCGCCACCGCCGTCATCACCTGCCCCGAATCCGAGACCCTCGGGGTCAACTCCCGCGCCGACCTCGCCGCCGCCGAAGCCGCCTTCCAGGCCCGCGCCCGCGCCGACGCCATGGCGAACGGCGCCACCCTCACCGACCCCGCCAGCGTCTTCTTCGCCCTCGACACCGTCATCGGCCGCGACGTCGTCATCGGCCCCAGCGTGGTCTTCGGCCCCGAGGTCACCGTCGAATCCGGCGCCACGATCAACGCCTTCTGCCATCTCGAAGGCTGCCACGTCAGCCGCGGGGCGAGGATCGGCCCCTTCGCGCGCCTCCGCCCCGGCGCCGAGATCGCCGAGGACGCCCACATCGGCAACTTCGTCGAGATCAAGAACGCGATCGTCGAGGAAGGCGCCAAGGCCAACCACCTGAGCTACATCGGCGACGCCCGCGTCGGCCGCGGCGCCAACGTCGGCGCCGGCACGATCACCTGCAACTACGACGGCGTCTTCAAGCACAAGACCGACATCGGCGCCCGCGCCTTCATCGGCTCGAACACCGCCCTCGTCGCGCCGGTGACGGTCGGCGACGGCGCGCTGATCGCCGCGGGCTCCGTCATCACCGCCGACGTCCCGGCCGGGGCGCTCGCCGTCGCCCGCGGCCGCCAGGAGGTCAAGCCCGGCCTCGGGACGCGCATCATGGACCGGCTGCGCGCGCTGAAATCCGGCAAGGCCAGCGCCTGATGTGCGGCATCGTCGCCATCCTCGGCCGCCACGAGGTCGGGCCGCTGATCCTCGAATCGCTGAAGCGCCTCGAATACCGCGGCTACGACAGCGCCGGCATCGCGACGCTGCAGGACGGCAGGCTCTCCCGCCGCCGCGCCGTCGGCAAGCTCATCGCCCTCTCCGACCTCCTGGTCCAGGACCCGGTCCGCGGCCAGGCCGGCATCGGGCATACCCGCTGGGCGACCCACGGCGAGCCCTCGGAGCGCAACGCCCATCCGCACCAGGCCGGCCGCGTCGCCGTCGTCCACAACGGCATCATCGAGAACTACCGCGCGCTCAAGGCCGAGCTCGAAGCCGAGGGCCCGGCCTTCGAGACCGAGACCGACACCGAGGCCGTCGCCCGGCTCTGCGACCGCGAGCTCGCCCGCGGCAAGTCCCCGCTCGACGCCGCCCGCGCGACCATCGCCCGCCTCGAAGGCGCCTACGCCCTCTGCTTCCTCTTCGAGGGCGAGGACGACCTGCTGATCGCCGCCCGCCGCGGCTCCCCCCTCGCGATCGGCTTCGGCGACGGCGAGGTCTTCGTCGGCTCCGACGCCCTCGCGCTCGCGCCCCTCACCCACCGCGTGACCTACCTCGAGGAAGGCGACCTCGCCGTCCTCACCCGGACGTCGGCGAGGATCTTCGACGCCGCCGGCGTCCCGGTGCGCCGGGCGAAGCACCAGCTCGCGCCCGAGAACGTCTTCGCCGAGAAGGGCCCCTACAAGCACTTCATGGCCAAGGAGATGCACGAGCAGCCGACCGTGCTCGCCGAGGCGCTCGCCCGCTACCTGACCCCCGATCGCACCGCCGCCGCCGTCCCCGAGGGCATCGACTTCGCCGCCTGCGACCGGCTGATCCTCGTCGCCTGCGGCACCGCCCACTACGCCTGCCACGTCGCCCGCTACTGGTTCGAGACCCACGCCCGCCTCCCCGTCGAGATCGAGGTCGCCTCCGAGTTCCGCTACCGCGAGCCGCCGCTCGACCCCAGGACCATCGGGATATTCGTCAGCCAGTCCGGCGAGACCGCCGACACGCTGGCGGCGCTCCGCTACGTCAAGGAGCAGGGCAGCCCGACGGTCGCCGTCGTCAACGTCGAGACCTCGACGATCGCCCGCGAATCCGGCACCGTGCTGCCGATCCTCGCCGGCCCCGAGATCGGCGTCGCGTCGACCAAGGCCTTCACCTGCCAGCTCGCCGTCCTCGCCTGCCTGGCGATCGCCGCCGGCCGCCGGCGCGGCGTCCTCGACGCCGCCGGGGAAGCGCGCCTCTGCGCCTCCCTCGCCGCCGCCCCCGGCCTCGTCGCCCAGGCCCTCGGCCTCGAACCGCAGGTCGCCGAGATCGCCCGCGACCTCGCCCGCGCCCAGGACGTGCTCTTCCTCGGCCGCGGCCCCATGTACCCGCTCGCCCTCGAAGGCGCGCTGAAGCTCAAGGAAATCAGCTATATCCACGCCGAAGGCTATGCATCTGGCGAGCTCAAGCACGGGCCCATCGCGCTGATCGACGGCCGCGTCCCGGTGATCGTGCTGGCGCCCTCCGACGCCCTCTTCGACAAGACCGTCTCCAACATGCAGGAGGTCATGGCCCGCGACGGCCGCGTCCTGCTCGTCAGCGACGCCGCCGGCATCGCCCACGCCGGCCAGGGCGCCTGGCGCACCCTCGCCATGCCCGCCGCCGACCCCTTCGTCGCGCCGATCGTCTACGCCGCGCCCGCCCAGCTCATCGCCTACCATGTCGCGATCCAGAAGGGCACCGACGTCGACCAGCCGCGCAACCTCGCGAAATCCGTGACGGTGGAATAGCGTTGCGCAGGGCTGACCGGCGTATCCTGTCTCTCGACGCAACGGCGGCCGGCGAGGCGGCCGAGGTTGCAGCCGCGGCCCTTGCCGCCGGCCATCCGGTCGATGTCCGGGATTTCCAGATCGCCGGCATCGTCCGCGCCCGTCGGGCTACGCTCGCAACGGGGAACATCCGCCATTTCCGGGACGCGGGCATTCCGCTGACGGATCCCCGGGCCATGGCAGGATGAACCTCGCATCCGCGCTCGCCGCGCTTCACGAAGGCGGCGATCCCGGCAAGGCGGCGGAGATGGCCGCCTACCACAAGGCCCCGCGCAGCTATCTCGGTATCGCGAACCCCGCCATGGACGCGCTGGTCGCCGGCTGGCGCCGCGACGCCTCGGTCGCCGAGCGGGTCGCCCTCGCCCGCGGCCTCTGGGCGAGCGACGTTCACGAGGCGCGGATCGCCGCGGCCAAGCTGCTGACGCAGGCGCGCATCCCCGAGGACGAGGCAGCGGTCTGGCAGGCGTTCCTCGCCTGGGTCCCCGACTTCGACGCCTGGGCGATCGCCGACCACGCCTGCAAGGTCGGCGATCGCCGGCTGGTCCACCGCCCCGGGCGACTCGACACCGTCGAGGCCTGGACCCGCGACCCGAACATGTGGGTCCGCCGCGCCGCGCTGGTCGCGACCCTGCCCTGGAGCAAGCTCACCCACCCGACCGCCACCGAGATCGCCGCCCGCGAGCGCATCCTCGGCTGGGCGGCGGGCTACGTGGCCGACCGCGACTGGTTCATCCAGAAGGCGGTCGGATGGTGGCTGCGCAGCCTCGCGCCCCACGACCCCGACCGGGTCCGCGCCTTCCTCGCCGGCCCCGGCGCCGGCCTCAAGGCCTTCGCCCGCCGCGAGGCGAGCCGGCGCCTCTGACGGCCTCGGCAATTCGAAGATCGGGAGGCCTCCGTGACCGAGCCGACCGTCTCCAGCAGGGGCGCCGTCGTCTCCCGGGGGGCGGACCCACGCTCTTGCAGAAGGCGCTGGACGCCACTCCCGGGCTAAGGTGTCATGGCTCATGGCGGCTGGCATTGGGATGTCCGACGAACTGGCGCTCGCGGTCCGGAGCGGGCTGCCCGATCCGCTGCGGCTCCTGGCCGAACGCTATCCGCGGATCGGCTGGGAGGCGCATCCCAACTTCACCATGCTGACGCGCTTCTGGATGGACCGGCACATCGGCTTCCGCCGGATGCAGGCGATGCTGGCCGAGGACACCCGCCGCTTCCTCGACCGCGGCGAGGAGGCGCGGATCTATGCCGGGCGGCTCTACCGGGTGGCCGGGCGGCTGATCGACGAGCTGCATGGGCACCACTCGATCGAGGACCACCACTACTTCCCGATGCTGCAGGCGCTCGACGAACGTATCGGCTGGGGGTTCGACCTGCTCGAGCGCGACCACGAGGCGCTCGGCGGGGTGATCGACGACCTCGCGGCGGGAACGGACGGAGTCCTCGCGGCCGTGCGCGCCGGCGAGGGTGCCGACGCGGCAGCGGCACGGCTCGAGGGCCGGATCGCGGCGCTGGGGCGGCTCCTCGACCGGCACCTGGTCGACGAAGAGGAGCTCGTCGTGCCGGTGATCCTCGATCATCCGGAGGCCGGGCTCTGAGGCACTCCGCCAGAGGTTCTTTCCCGGGCGGGGAGGCCCGTTCGATTGGCGGAGACCGCTAAAGGAGTGGTAAATTTCTCGCGATGAATGCCCTATATATCAACGGCTTGAAGATTGCCCGCACCCCCGCGTCCGAACGGGGCACCGCGTTCCGCGACCGGCGCGGCCCTTCGCAGAAGTCTCCCTGATGCTGCTCTCGCTGCTTTCCGCCGGGAACTTCGTCATCGGCATGGGCGCCTTCGTGATCTTCGGCATCCTGGGCCCGATGGCCGCCGACCTCGGGATCTCGAACGGCGAGGCCGGGCACGTGCTGACGGTCTACGCCCTCGCCTACGCGGTGAGCTCGCCGCTGGCGGTGGCGGCCACCGGACGGCTGTCGCGGCGGACGGTGCTCGCGGGCGGCATGGCGCTCTTCACCCTGTCGGCCCTCGGCTCCGCGCTGGCGCCGGGCCCGTCGGCGCTCTACGCCGCCCGCGCCCTCGGCGCGCTCGGGGCCGGGGTGTTCACGCCGGTCGCGGCCTCGGTCGCCGCCGCAACCAGCGCCTCCGACGAGCGCGGGCGGGCCCTGTCGCGGGTCTTCCTCGGCCTGACGCTGGCGCAGGTGCTGGGCGTTCCGGTCGGGAGCTTCCTCGCCTATTCGTTCGGCTGGCGATCGAGCTTCCTCGCCGTGGCGGCGCTGGCGGCGCCCTGCGCCGCGGCGCTGCTCCTGCTCGTCCCCCGGCAGCTCGCCTTCCAGCCGACCCGGCTCGCCAGCCTCGCGACGATGCTCGGAGACTGGCGGACCATGCTGGCAGTGGCCTTCACCGTCAGCTACCTGGTGCCGATCTATGTCGTCTACACCTTCCTCGGGCCGCTCCTGGAGGCGACGATGGGGTTCGGCCGCAACGGCGTGACGGCGGCTTTCCTCGCGCTCGGCTGCGGAGCCGTCACCGGCAACCTGGTCGGCGGCCTCTTGTCGGATCGCGTCGGCCCCGGACCGACGCTGGTCGGCCTCGCGCTCCTGCAGGTCGCGATCCTGCCGCTCTTCTCGACGCTGCCGCTGCCGCCGTGGCTCTTCTTCGCGCTCGCCTTCGGCTGGGCGAGCTGCGGCTGGTCGCTGATCGCGCCGCAGCAGGCGCGGCTGATCCGCATCGCGCCCGACGCGCAGGCCGTGGTGCTCGCGCTGAACGCGGCCGCGATCTACCTCGGCGCCGCCGGCGGCTCCGCGGCGGGCGCGACGCTGATCGGGCTGCTCGGCCTCGGCGGGCTCGGGATCGCCGCCGGCGCGATGGCCCTCGTCGGCGTCGCCAACATCCTCCTCGCGCGCGCCTTCCGGCCCCGCCACCTGCCTTCGACGACCTGAGCCTCGGTCCGCCGCTGTGACCCGGATCACAGCGGCGGACCGACGCCCCGGCGTAGGCTGGCGAGGAGGGCAACCCCGGCCAGGAAGGAGACCCACGATGACCGGCATGTTCAAGTACACCATCGTCACCGCGGCGCTGCTGGCCGCGATAGTCGTCGTCGGGCACGCCCGGGCAATCCCGGCAACGGCCGACCCGGCCACCCCCTTCTGGCAGCTGCAGGCCGCGAGCCCGTCCGCGCGCGAATCCGACGACATGGTCGCGTTCAGGACCGCCGCCCGCGCGCCGGGCGAATTCGTCGTCGCCGCCCGCTGACCCTCCGCGCTTTCGGCCATCGACAACCGGGGCCCGACGCTCTAGAGAGCGCGCTGATCCGCGAAAGCCCCGGGGAGCACCCGTCGATGCAGGCCGTCATTCTGACCATCCACCTCCTGATCGCGCTCGCGCTGATCCTCGTCGTGCTGATGCAGCGCTCCGAGGGCGGCGGGCTCGGGATCGGCGGCGGCGGCGGCATCATGACCAGCCGCGGGGCGGCGACGGCGCTCTCCAAGGTGACCTGGGCCCTCGGCATCGCCTTCGTCGTCACCAGCCTGACGCTCACCGTGCTCGCGGCGCACGGCTCCCGCTCGGGCTCGGTGCTCGACACGCTCGGGATCGGCGCCACCCCGGCACCCGCCACGACCGGGACGCCGGCGACGGGCACGCCGATCGCCCCCGACCTGCAGGGCGACCTGCTGCCGAAGGTTCCGGCCGCGACCGGCCAGGCCCCCGCACCGCAGGCCCCGGCCAGCCCGGCGCCGGCGGACGAGACGCCGGCCGCCCCGCCGCCGGTGAAGTAGCCGGCGCGAGGCAACGGCTGGTTGCGCCCGGGCGAGATCGCCACACGATCTTGCGGGGGCGGCCTTGCACCCCGCACTTCGTTCGCGTATAGATTGAGTCCCGTGAAGCCTTCGGGCATTCGCTCGACCCAACGAGCAGGCAGGCACGGGAGCAGCGATGGCGCGCTACATCTTCATCACCGGCGGCGTGGTCTCGTCGCTGGGCAAGGGCCTCGCGTCCGCGGCGCTCGGGGCGCTGTTGCAGGCGCGCGGCTATTCGGTCCGGCTGCGCAAGCTGGACCCCTACCTCAACGTCGATCCCGGCACGATGTCGCCCTTCGAGCACGGCGAGGTCTTCGTGACCGACGACGGCGCCGAGACCGACCTCGACCTCGGCCACTACGAGCGCTTCACCGGCGTCGCGGCGCGGCGGACCGATTCCGTGTCGTCGGGGCGGATCTACTCCAACGTGCTGGAGAAGGAGCGCCGCGGCGACTACCTCGGCCGGACGATCCAGGTGATCCCGCACGTGACCAACGAGATCAAGGAGTTCCTGAAGATCGGCGAGGACGAGGTCGACTTCATGCTCTGCGAGATCGGCGGCACCGTCGGCGACATCGAGGGGCTGCCCTTCTTCGAGGCGATCCGCCAGTTCGGCCAGGAGCGGCCGCGGCACACCTGCATCTACGTCCACCTGACGCTCCTCCCCTACATGGCCGCCTCGGGCGAGCTCAAGACCAAGCCGACCCAGCACTCGGTCAAGGAGCTGCGCTCGATCGGCATCGCCCCCGACGTGCTGGTCTGCCGCTCGGAGATGCCGATCCCGGAGAAGGAGCGCGAGAAGCTCGCGCTCTTCTGCAACGTCCGCCCCGACGCCGTCATCGCCGCCCAGGACCTGCGCTCGATCTACGAGGCGCCGCTCGCCTACCACAAGGAAGGCCTCGACCAGGCCGTCCTCGACGCCTTCGCGATCTCGCCGGCGCCGCGGCCGAACCTGACGAAGTGGGAGGACGTCGTCGACCGCATCCACAACCCCGAGGGCGAGGTGCGGGTGGCCGTCGTCGGCAAGTACACCCAGCTCGAGGACGCCTACAAGTCGATCGCCGAGGGGCTGACCCATGGCGGCATCGCCAACCGCGTCAAGGTCCGGGCCGAATGGATCGACTCCGAGCTCTTCGAGGACGACGACAACATCCCCCCGCTCCTCGAGCGCTTCCACGCCATCCTCGTGCCCGGCGGCTTCGGCGAGCGCGGCACCGAGGGCATGATCCACGCCGCCCGCTTCGCCCGCACCCGGCAGGTGCCCTACATGGGGATCTGCCTCGGGATGCAGATGGCCGTGATCGAGGCCTCGCGCGACCTCCTCGGCCTCAAGGACGCGGGCTCCGAGGAGTTCGACCACGAGGCCGGCGCGCGGCGGTTCACGCCGGTCATCTACCACCTCAAGGAATGGCTCGAGGGCAACCGCACCATCAAGCGCGAGGTCAGCGACGACAAGGGGGGGACCATGCGCCTCGGCGCCTACGACGCGCTCCTCGCCCCCGGCAGCCAGGCGGCGGAAATCTACGACACGACGACGATCTCCGAGCGCCACCGCCACCGCTACGAGGTCGACATCGCCTACCGCGACGAGCTCGAGCGCTGCGGCCTGCGCTTCTCCGGCCTCTCCCCCGACGGCCGCCTGCCCGAGATCGTCGAGATCCCCGGCCACCCCTGGTACATCGGCGTCCAGTTCCACCCGGAGCTGAAGTCCAAGCCCTTCGCCCCGCACCCGCTCTTCGCGGACTTCATCCGCGCGGCGAAGGAGCAGTCTCGGCTGGTATGAACGAGCCCGGGGCATGAGCTTCGCGTGATCGGGGATGGTGCGGCGCCTCGCAATGCCTATAGTCCGCGCATGCTTCAGGACCTGATCCGCCGCCTCGCCGGCCCGCCTGCCCCGCATCCGCTGCATCCCGACGATGCGCGGCTCGCGATGGCGGCGCTGATGGTGCGCATCTCGCGCACCGACGGCAGCTATTCGCAGGCCGAGCGCCGGCGGATCGACGCGATGCTGATCGAGCGCTACCGGCTCGACGCCGCCGGGGCGGCGCGGATCCGGGCCGAGGCCGAGGTCGCCGAGGAAGGGGCGCAGGATACCGTCCAGTTCACCCGGCTGATCAAGCAGGCCGTCCCCTACGAGGAGCGGACCGGCGTCGTCGAGGCGCTCTGGCGGGTCGCGGCGACCGACGGGATCAACGCCGACGAGCGCGGGCTGATGCGGCTCGTCAGCGAGCTCCTCGGCGTCTCCGACGTCGACAGCGGCCTCGCCCGCCAGCGCGCCCTCGGCGAGGGCAGCGCCTAGCGGAGCCTGCGCGCCGCCCGCCGCGCCAGCGGCGCGATCAGCGCCCGCGCGACGCGGCCCGAGACGCCGTCGGTCGCGACGCGGCGCGCGAGCTTCGGGCCGACGAACCAGTAGAAATCGACGAAGGCGCGCCCCGCCCGGCTCCGGTCGAGCACCTCGTCCTTGAACCGCCGCAGCGCGACAACGTCCGGGTGGTGGTAGCTGCCGTAGGCCGCCGTCGCCACGAAGCAGCCGGTGCTCGCCTCGCGCGCCTGCTGGTCCTCGTCGTCCTGGTCGTCCTGGTCGGGCGCATCCGGGTCGTCGGGCGTGTCCGTCATCGCCGGCTCCGGGACGCCGACCCGCTCGCCGTCCTCGTAGGGCTGGAAGACCGTCTCCCCGCCCTGCTCCTCCTGCACCAGCGTGCGGCCGTCGGTCTCGCCGAAGTCCTCGGTCAGGAGCGCCACGTTGCCGGAGACGCCGTCGACATGCCCGACCGAAAGGCCGACGCCCACATAGGAGAGGTTCGGATCGAGGATGTTCGCGCGATGCTCGGGGCTGTTCATCAGCCCCTCGTGCATCGCATCGACCTCGTCGTTGCCGAGACCGCCCTCGACGGTGCGGAAGGCGATGTTCTCGGCCGTGCCCCAGGACCCGGTCAGCGGGAATCCCGAGCCGTCGATGCGCTCGGTCGGGGTCGAGGCGTCGTCGCCGTCGTGGGTGAAGCTGCCGGTGTCGCCCATCCAGTCGGCGTGGGCCTGCGCCGCCGAATTCAGGTGCGCCTCGACCTTCAGCGGCGCCAGCCCCGCGTCGGCGCGGGCGGCGTTGATCGAGGCCGCGACGCGCAGCTCGAGGTCGTCGGCGACTTCCGTGCTCATCGGCAATCGGTGCCGGAGCGAGCCGCCGGAGTCCAGCCTGCCGCGCGGTCCTGTCGCCTTGACAACGGGTTCGTGAACCGCCACCGGGCCCGGGCGCTCGACCCCCGGACAACGGTTGAAATCCGGTTAACGCTCGGGGCATGAATCCAGCGATTCCAAGTACTTGACCCACCTGCTCGACCCCGAGCACCCCCCGGAAGAAGCCTGGCTTCGTCCGGGCCGACCTTTCGCAGAGGTCTCAGAAGTCGAGGCTGATCCGGCGGGTGATGCCGATGCGGACGCTGTACTGGTTGTCGTCGCCCTGCTCGGTGATCGGCGAGTCGGCGGCCGAGTTGACCAGCCGCTGCCAGTTGGCGGCGCCCTCGACGCCCCAGCGCTCGTTGAAGAGGTAGCGCGCCCCGATCTCGACCCCGGCGCCGAGCAGCCCGCCGCTGGCCTGGTAGGCGGGCAGCGTCCCGTTGGCGGCCGATTCGGAGTTCGAGATGCCGAAGTAGGTCTGGGCGAACATGTCGCTGCCGAACGAAAGCCGCGGGCCAGCGGTCAGCGTCAGCCCCTCGATCGGATAGGCGATGGCGTCGGCCCCCATCTCGCCCACCCAGGCGTTGTGGCCGACGACGCCATAGCGCACGTCGGTGAAGGCCCGCCAGTTGCGCTGCTCGTAGCCGACCCCGAGCCCGACCTCCGCCGACCAGGGCACGTTGTCGAGGCCCGCGAGCTCGTCCTTGCCGTCGCGGTTGCCGATGTAGCGGAACGAGCCCTGCAGCCCCCACCCCTCGCGGAAGCCGACGGTGCGCGACGAGCCGTAGGTGAAGCCGCCCGGGAAGCGCAGGAAATCGACGCGCGCCGCG
Organism: Amaricoccus sp.; assembly: GCA_046348975.1. Classification (GTDB taxonomy): domain Bacteria; phylum Pseudomonadota; class Alphaproteobacteria; order Rhodobacterales; family Rhodobacteraceae; genus Amaricoccus. Next base: position 30,701 of record JAXMDF010000003.1, read on the forward strand.
AGGTCGGGGCCGACCTCGTAGTCCTTGGACCCGAAGTAGGAGGGACTGACCTCCACGCCCGCGCGCACCGTCACCACGACGTCGGGGTTCGGCCGGTCGAGCGTGCCGCCGGCGTCGAGCATCCCGGGTTGCACGGACGTCGGCGGCGGGATCGGGATCGACGGCTCGGCGGGGGCCGGCGGCGTCAGCGCCGACGGCGCCTGCGCCCAGACGGCGCTCGCGCCCGCCACCACCGTCGCGAGCGCCGCCGCGAGGCAGTGCGTCGTAGCGGCGCGCGGCGCGAGCTTCATCGGCAGCCTCCGGACCCCTCGCGGTCACCAGGGGATGCCCCCTGGGTGAACCGTCCCGGTTAACAACTTGTAGCGTACGCCGCCCGATGGCAAGCGATAAGCTGATTTTTCGCGCCCTCAGCCGTCCGGCCGCTCCGCCATCGCCTTCGCCAGCAGCGTCCGGACCGCCGGCAGCTCGACGTCGCGCGCCACGAAGGCCTCGCCGATCCCGCGAGCGAGGACGAAGGCGATGCGCCCGGCGCGCACCTTCTTGTCCTGCCCCATCAGCTCGACGAGGACATCGGGGCCGGGCAGCTCGCCCGGGATGTCCGCGAGCCGCCGCCGCATCCCCATCGCCGCGAAGTGCGCCGCGACCCGGCTCGGCGCCTCCTGGGCGCAGAGCCCGAGCCGGGCGCTGAGCTCGAAGGCCAGCACGCAGCCGATCGAGACCGCCTCGCCGTGCAGCAGCCGGTCGGAATATCCGGTCGCGGCCTCCAGCGCATGCCCGAAGGTATGCCCGAGGTTCAGCAGCGCCCGGTCGCCGCGCTCGGTCTCGTCGCGCGCCACGACGTCGGCCTTCATCTGGCACGACCGGCGCACGGCGTACTGGCGCGCCACCGGATCGCCCGCGCGCAGCGCCGGGCCGTTCGCCTCGAGCCAGGCGAAGAAGTCGGCGTCGCCGAGCAGCCCGTACTTCGCCACCTCGGCGTAGCCCGCGAGGAAGTCGCGCGCGGGCAGCGTGTCGAGGAGCGCGGTGTCGGCGAGCACCAGCCGCGGCTGGTGGAAGGCGCCGACCAGGTTCTTCCCCTGCGGCGAGTTGATCCCGGTCTTGCCGCCGACCGAGCTGTCGACCTGCGCCAGCAGCGTCGTCGGCACCTGCACGAAGCCGACCCCGCGCCGCAGCACCGCCGCCGCGAAGCCCGCGAGATCGCCGGTGACGCCGCCGCCCAGCGCCAGCACCAGGTCGTCGCGGCCGATGCGCTCGCCGATCAGCCACTCGACCGTGCGTTCGAGCGATTTCCAACCCTTGGTCGCCTCGCCCGGCGGCAGCTCCAGCACCGAAGCGCCGATCCCCCCGGCCTCGAGCCCCTGGCGCAGCGCGTCCAGGTGCAAGGCCGCGACCCGCGTCTCGGTCACCACCGCGACCTTCGGCCGGCGGACCAGCCGGGCGATCTCGATGCCGGCGCTCCGCACCAGCCCCGGCCCGATGCGGATGTCGTAGGCGCGGGCGCCGAGCGGCACGGTGACGGTCTCGATCATGGCAGCGCATCCAGCGTGGCGGGGCGGCCCGGCCGCGTCCGGTCGTAGGCTTGGACGGCCTCCACGATCGTGCGCGCCATGGCCTCGTGGCTCGCCCCGCGCCGGCTGTCGACCACCACGTCGGCCTCGGCGTAGACCGGCGAGCGCCGCGCCAGCAGGTCGGCGAGCACCCCGCGCGGGTCGGCGGTCTGCAAGAGCGGCCGCCCCGGCCGGTCGCGCACCCGGTCCCAGAGCAGGTCGAGGTCGGCCCGGATCCAGACCGAGGTCGCGTTCGCATGCATCTCGGACCGCGTCCGCGGGTCGATGAAGGCCCCGCCGCCCGTCCCGAGCACCATCGGCCGGTCGGCCAGCAGCCGCGCGATCACCCGCCGCTCGCCGTCGCGGAACGCCGGCTCGCCCAGCGAGGCGAAGATCTCCGGGATCGACATGCCCGCCGCCTCGGCGATCTCGTGGTCGGAATCGACGAAGGGCACCTGCAGGAGCGTCGCCAGCCGCTTGCCGACGCTGGTCTTGCCGGCGCCCATCAGCCCGACCAGCGCGATCGTGCGCGCCAGCCGCGGGACGAGCGAGGGTCGCGGAGGTTCGATCATGCCAATTGCCGTGTGACCGCACCCGAGCTAAGCTGCCGCGGAGGCGATCACGCGGCAAGCCCCCGTGATTGAACGGATCACGATGCCGCGTCAAGCGGCACGGGCAGAGCAGGAAGTGATGCGGACGATCTTCAGGACAATTCTCTATCTCGCGCTGGTGGCGGTCGTGGGCCTCGTCGGCTTCGCGGTCTTCTCCGACCTCCCGGCGCCGCAGCAGCACGTCGAGCTTCCCGTCGAGGCGAAGTGACCACGGGCGCGCGGCGCGCCGGCCTCGCGGCGGCCGCGCTCGCCGCGGCACTCCCGGCCTGGGCCGAAGGCCCGCGCAGCGCCATTCCCTGGCTGTCGCAGAGCATCGAGATCGGCAACACCCCCCCGCCGCCCAGCCGCCCCGCCCCGCCCAACGCCGCCCCCGCACCCGGCGAGATCACCGTCACCCCCCTCGCCCCGATCCGCCGCGACGCCGTCGGGCTGCTCCCCCCCGAGACCACCGGCTTCGCCCGCGCCCTCTGGGGCCCGGACACCACGGCGGACGTCCGCGCCCTGATCGAGCAGCACCCCGACGAGGGCGTCCCGGCCGCCCGCGCCCTCTTCCGCCGCCTCCTCCTCGCCGAGGCCGACCCGCCCGGCCCAGCCGACGGCTCCGGCGAGGCGCTCCTCCTCGACCGCATCGACCAGCTGCTGGCGACGGGCGCCCTCGAGGAGGCCGGCGCCCTCATCGACCTCGCCGGCCCCGACACCCCCGACCTCTTCCGCCGCTGGTTCGACATCGGCATCCTGCTCGACCGCACCCAGGCCCCCTGCGCCGCCCTCCGGCAGAATCCGGCGCTCTCCCCCACGCTTCCCGCGCGGGTCTTCTGCCTCGCCCGCGGCGGCGACTGGAACGCCGCCGAGATCACCCTGACGCTGGGCCAGCGCGTCGGCTCGATCCCCGAGGACGAGCAGGCGCTCCTCGCCCGCTTCCTCGACCCCGAGCTCTTCGAGACCGAGGACCCGCCGCCGGTCCCCGACCCGCTGACGCCCCTCGACTTCCTGATGCGCGAGGCCGTCGGCCTGCCGCGCCCGCCCGGGCCGCTGCCCCTCGCCTTCCTCAACACCGACCTCGGCGAGCACGTCCCGATGCGGGCTCGCATCGAGGCCGCCGAGCGCCTGACCATCAGCGGCGCCGCCGACTACCCGGTCCTCTTCGCCGCCTACCGCTCCGGCGAGCCCGCCGCCTCCGGCGGCGTCTGGGACCGCGCCCAGGCCGTCCAGGCCCTCGACGCCGCCCTCGCCGCCGGCGAGCCCCAGGCGATCGCGACCGCGCTCGTCGCCGCCGACAAGGCGCTCGCCGACCGCGGCGTCCGCGTGGCCCTGGCCGAAGCCTACGGCGACCGGCTGGCGACCCTCGACCCCGCGTCGCTGACGCCGGACGCCCGCGCGACCGCAGCCGAGCTCCTGCTCTTGGCCGGCGCCCCGGACGCCGCGCGCCACGCCCGCCGCGATCCCGACCCGCGCTTCGACGCGCTCCTCGCCATCGCCGGCGCCGGCCCGGCGCCGGTAGTGGTCGCCGATCCCATGGCCGCGGCGGCGCTCGCCGGCCTCGCCGCCGAGGCCCCCGCTGACGACCGCGAGCGCCGGCTGGCGGCGCTGGTCGCCGAGGGGCGCCAGGGACATGCCATCCTCGAGGCGCTCGACCTCGTCCAGTCCGGCGCCCAGGTCGACCCGCCGGCGCTGCGCGCCGCCGTCCTGACGCTGCGGCTGGCCGGCCAGGCCGATGCCGCCCGCGCCATCGCGCTGCAGGCGCTCCTCGCGGGGAACGGCTGATGGCCGCCCGCTGGCTCGAGCGCTTCCTCGAGGCGATCCAGGCCGAACGCGACGCCGCCCGCAACACGCTCCTGTCCTACGCCCGCGACCTCACCGACTTCGCGGCTTTCCTCGCCGCCCGCGGCAGCGACTATGCGACCGCCGGCCGCGCCGAGATCGAGGCCTACCTGGTCGACCAGGCCGACCGCGGCATGGCGCAGGCGACCCGGGCGCGGCGGCTGTCGGCGATCCGCCAGTTCTACCGCTTCGCCTTCCTCGAGGGCTGGCGCGACGACGACCCGGGCGCCCTGATCAAGGGGCCGAAGCGTGCCCGCACCATCCCCGAGAGCCTCAGCGAGGCCGAGGTCGACCGCCTGCTCGACGCCGCCGAACATGTCGGCCGCACCGAATCCGACCGGCTGCGCGACGTCTGCCTGATGCAGATCCTCTATGCCACCGGCCTCCGGGTCAGCGAGCTCGTCTCGCTGCCGCTGGCGGCGGTGCGCGGCGACCCGCGGATGATCCTCGTCCGCGGCAAGGGTGGCCGCGAGCGCATGGTCCCGCTCTCGCCCCCTGCCCGCACGGCGCTCGCCGCCTGGCTCGCCCACCTCGACGCCCGCCAGGAGGGTGCCTTCCGCCCGCGCTCGCCCCACCTCTTCCCGGCGCGAAGCCGCCGCGGCCACATGACCCGCGAGCGCTTCTTCCTGCTCGTCAAGGACCTCGCCCGCTACGCCGGCCTCGATGCCGCCCGCATCTCCCCCCACACCCTGCGCCACGCCTTCGCGACCCACCTGCTCGCCCACGGCGCCGACCTGCGCGTCATCCAGACGCTGCTCGGCCACGCCAGCATCGCCACGACGGAGATCTATACCCACGTGCTCGAGGCCCGGCTCCGCGAACTCGTCCTGGAGAAGCACCCGCTCGCCGAGCCGGCGGCCGGCCCCTGATCGCCGCGTGTCGAGCGCTCCTCGAGATCGGATCGGAACCGGACACACTGCAAAGACCGCCTCCCTCGAGACCGACGTCGCGTCCCCAGGCGTGGTGGTGATCCCGGACATCGCGACAGCGCCCGTGGCGGTCTCTCGCCAACGCCCCAGCCCGGACCTTCGCATTTCAGGCGAGCCCGAATCGCCTTCTTCAACCTGTCGGACAGTGCCCGGGGGTCGAGGGGGGGGCGGCGCCCCCCTCGGGCCGCCCCGAGATCCGTCCGGTTGTCCGGGAGCAAGCGAGGCACCGTTCGGCCTTCTGCCCCGAGGCCCGCGCATGCGGGCGACGGCGCCAAGGCGCCGCGGTCCCCCTCGCACCCCTCCGGACCTCGCTCGATACGTCGGCTCGCAGCAACTCGCGCGGCACGATCGGAGCCAATCGTATGGCCGCTTTCCGCCCGCTTTCCATACCGGGTTTATCGAACGGCATCAGCCCCCTGCGCGGCATCTGCCGGCTGGCTGACCCGCCCCCCCGAAACCGGCAGCCGCACCCCCGTCGTCCCCGGCGCCGAGGTCGGCAGCCCGCGCAGCACCCTGACCGCCAGGAAGGCGAAGGCCTGCGCCTCCAGCATGTCCCCGTCGAGCCCGACCGCCTCCACCGGCTCGACCGGCGCATTCGTCCGCGCCGCCAGCATCGCCATCACCGTCCGGTTCCGCCGCCCGCCGCCGCAGACCAGCCACCGCTCCGGCGGCTCGGGAAAATGCCGCGCCGCCTCCGCGACACAGGCCACCGTCAGCGCCGCCAGCGTCGCCGCCCCGTCCTCGGTCGACAGCCCGGACACCCGGTCTAGAAATGAGTGGAAATCCTGCCGGTCCAGTGACTTGGGCGGCTTCCTAGCGACATAGGGATGCCCCGCGAGCCCTGCAAGCGCCGCCTCGTGGACCCGACCCGCCCCCGCCACCGCGCCCTCCGCGTCGAACGCCTCCCCCCGCCGCAGCCGCAAGAAGTCGTCGATCAGCGCATTCCCCGGCCCGGTGTCGAACGCGACCAGCGCCCCGTCGGCCTCGGGCGACGCCGCCCGCGGGTCGACCCAGGTCACGTTCCCGACCCCCCCGAGGTTGAGGAACGCCACCGGCCCCGCCGCCCCGATCCGGCGCGCGCAGGCGAAATGGAAGAACGGCACCAGCGGCGCCCCCTCCCCGCCGCTTGCCACGTCCGCCGTGCGAAAGTCCCAGACCACGGGCACCCCCGCATCCCGCGCCAGCCAGTCCCCCCGGCCGGCCTGATGCGTCCCCCTGCCACGCGGCTCGTGCGCCAGGGTTTGCCCATGAAATCCAGCCACTTCCAGCCCGTCGAACCGCCGCACCGCCGCCGCGTGCCGCGCCCGCACCAGCGCCTCGACCGCCTCGACCCCGGCCTCTCCCGGCCACTTCCCGAGCCCGGCCCGCAACACCTCCCGCTCCGCCGGCGCATAGGCAACGAAGGCCGAAGGCCCGAACCCCGCGATCGTCTCGCCGTCGGTCTCGAGCACGGCGGCATCGACGCCGTCCATCGAGGTTCCCGACATCAGCCCCAGTGCCCGCATCGGCTTTCCGCCTTCCGTCCTGCCCGCCTCCGCTATAGAACGGCGCCGCTTCCCGCGAAAGGATCCGGCCATGAGCAAACGCCCGAAGAGCGATTTCCTCGACGTCATGGTCGCCCGCGGCTACGTCGCCGACTGCACCGACATGGCCGGCCTCGACGCCAAGATGGCCGCCGGCATCGTCCCCGCCTACGTCGGCTACGACGCCACCGCCCGCTCGCTGCACGCCGGCCACCTCCTCATCATCATGATGCTGCGCTGGCTGCAGAAGACCGGCCACAAGCCGATCACGCTGATGGGCGGCGGCACCACCAAGGTCGGCGATCCCTCGTTCCGCTCCGACGAGCGCCCGCTCCTCACCCCCGACCAGATCGCCGCAAACATCGCGACGATCCGCGGCGTCTTCGCGAAATACCTCGCCTACGGCGACGGCCCCTCCGACGCCGTCATGCTCGACAACGCCGAATGGCTCGACCGGCTCAACTACCTCGACTTCCTCCGCGACGTCGGCCGCCACTTCTCGGTCAACCGGATGCTCTCGTTCGACAGCGTGAAGTCGCGCCTCGACCGCGACCAGCCGCTCTCGTTCCTCGAGTTCAACTACATGATCCTGCAGGCCTACGACTTCGTCGAGCTGCACCGCCGCGAGGGCTGCCTCTTGCAGATGGGCGGCTCCGACCAGTGGGGCAACATCGTCAACGGCATCGACCTCGGCCGCCGCACCGAGGGCGCCGAGCTCTTCGGCCTGACCGCCCCCCTCCTCACCCGCGCCGACGGAGCCAAGATGGGCAAGTCCGCCGGCGGCGCCGTCTGGCTCAACGCCGACATGCTCGCCCCCTGGGACTTCTGGCAGTACTGGAGGAACGTCGCCGACGCCGACGTCGGCCGCTTCCTGCGCCTCTACACCGAACTGCCGCTCGACGAGTGCGCGCGCCTCGGCGCCCTCGGCGGCGCGGAGATCAACGCCGCCAAGATCGCGCTGGCCAACGAGGTGACCGCCCTCTGCCACGGGGCCGAGGCCGCCGCGGCCGCCGCCGCCACCGCCCGCTCGGTCTTCGAGGAAGGCGGCACCGGCGGCGAGCTTCCGACGCTGACCCTCGCCGCCGCGGAGGTCCCGGCGGACGGCATCCCGGTCGTGCAGCTCCTGGTCCGCACGGGCCTCGCGGGTTCGGGCAAGGACGCCCGGCGGCTGATCGCCGAGGGCGGCGCGCGCCTCGACGATACCGTCGTCACCGACCCGGGCCTGCACCTCGACGCGCGCGAGCTCGAGGCCCCGCGCAAGCTGTCGGCCGGCCGCAAGCGCCATGCCCTGGTCCGGATGCAACCCGGCTGATCCGTCGGGACGAGGCGCCGCGCGCGGACATCGCCCGGGCGCCCGTTGCCCGGGGGTGCTCGGGGTCGAGCACATGGTTTAAGTATCTGATATTGCACATAATCGACCCCGGGCGTTAACCGGATTTCAACCGTTGTCCGGGGGGTGGCAGGGTATGCGCGCGGCAGGGGGAGAGCGCGCGGCGCTCGCGCGGATGGAGCTCGTCGGGCGCCTCCGGCGGACGGGCGGCAGGTCGCCGGCGGCGCTGCCCTTGCCCGGCTCGCTGCGGACCAATACAACCGGTCCGACACCGCCAGCGAGGGCGCCATGGCCACCGACTTCCCGCCCGCCTCCTTCACGGCCCAGGACGCCCTGGTCGCTGCGATGGTCGGGGTCTCGGCCTCCGACGAGAACATCACGACCCGCGAGCTGCTCTCGATCAGCCGCATGGTCGACACGCTGCCGATCTTCGAGGGCTACGACAACGACCGGCTCCGCACCATCGGCCAGACGGTCTTCGACCTCCTGAGCGAGGAGGACGGCCTCGACGCCCTCTTCGGGCTGATGCGCGACGCCCTGCCCGATTCCTTGCGCGAGACCGCCTACGCGCTCTGCTGCGACGTCGCCGCCGCCGACGGCCACGCCTTCCAGGCCGAGCTCCAGTTCCTGCTCGAGCTGCGCGAGGAGCTCGACATCGACCGCCTGCACGCCGCCGCCATCGAGCGCGGCAGCGCCGCCCGCCACCGCCGCCTGGCGGCGGAGACCTGAGCCGGCCGGCGGCGCTCGAAAGCAGGCTGGCTTGGCGCTGCCGGCGCGGGCAAGCGCCGCATCAGGCCCGATCGGCCGCGAGGCCGGCCCGCGCTAGCCGTTGGGCTGGCAGGTCAGGCCGTTGCGGAAGGTGCCGGCGCCGCCGGTCGGGAACTGGATGGTCTCGAGCTGCTTCGCGACCACGGTCCCGTCGCTGCCGGCGACGGTGCGCGCCAGCGAGTTCACGTAGGTGCCGCGCAGGTCGCCGCTCGGCGAGACGACCACGTAGGCCGCCACCTGCCCGGTCTGCGTCACCGTGTAGAGCCCGTCGGACGAGGTCGCGGTGCCGCTCTGGTCGGTGGCCTTGGCCTTGCCGCCGCTGCCGCAGGCGATCACCGCCGCGGGCGAGCCCTCGTAGCGCAGCACCGCCGGGCCGCCGGCGGCGAGACCGTTGGAGACCACCGTGAAGCCCTGCCCGGTCAGCCGTGCGACCTGCGCCTCGGCGGGGTCCTTGGGCTTCGCTCCCGGCACGCCGCCGCAGCCTGCCAGCACCAGCGCCAGCGGCGCGAGCCCGACGGCGGCGCGTCCCAAGAAGCCGCCCGGAAATCCTGTCATCGTCTCCTCCCCGCTGCGGCCGCGCCGTCAGAACCAGCCCTTCTTGGCGCCGATCCCGGCGGTCGTCGAATTGATGACGGCCTCGACCTGCTCGGGCGTCGCCGTGGCGCCGGGCATGACCTTGAGCGCCCAGCCGCCCGCGATCTGCGCCGGGTCGAGCTCGGGGTTCTGCACCGCGAGGTCGCCGTTGACGATGGTCCGGAACGCCTGCTCGGCCCGGGTGCCGGCCGGGTTCTGCGCCAGGTAGGTGCGCGCCTGCGCCGACGAGGTGAAGCTGGCCGGGGCCGCCGCCTCGGCCGGCGCGGCTGCGACCGGAGCCATGTCCTGCGCCGAGGCCTGCACCGCGCCGGCGACCGCCATCGCCGCCGCCAACCGAAGAAGCGCCGCCCTGCCCATCACCGTCATCCCCCCAGAAGGATTTCTTCCACGCTTGCCGCAGTCCGCGGCCCTGTCAACAACATCGTGATCGCGCGCCGGCCGGGTCTCCGAGACCTACGGGCAATAGTCGGCGCGGGTCAGGTCGGTGGTCTGGAACGTCCCGCTCTTCTGCGACTGCTGGAAGAACCGGCAGGCGAGCTTGGGGTCGTGGGCATAGTCCTGGAACGACAGGCAGTCGGCGGCCGGGTTGTATGCCCAGCTGTCGCCGGCCTTGGCCGCCTTGACGTAGAGGTCGCAGGCCTGGGTCGGGTCCGGCGCCACGCCGCTGCCGAAGTGGTAGGCGCGCGCGAGCTGGGTCGTCGCCGGGGCGTAGCCGGCGTCCGAGAGCTGGCGGAAGAGCGCGGTCGCCCGGCTGCCCTTGTCGTTGACCTCGAGCGCCCGCGCGAAGAGGAACGCCACCCTGAGGTCGTTCGGCCGCGCGGCCTGCTCGGACTGGCAGACCCCGATCGCCGCCACCTGGGTGTCGTAGGTCGTCCGCCCCTGCGACGCGGGAACGTCCAGCACCGGCCGATAGTCGGCCCAGTCCTTGGTCATCTGCGCGCACTGGCTGTCGGGCACCGTGGAATAGCTCCGCCGCGTCCCGCGCGACCCGCCCCCGCCGCCCTGCGAGGCCGCCTTGCCGCCGGCGCTCGGCGGTGCTGCAACGAATTGGGCCTCTGCCACCGGAGGGACGCTGAGCCCGAGGCACACCACGGCAGCAACGATACGCTTGTCCATCCCCTCCCCCGAAATTCGCGGCCCGGCGGATCTTCATAGCACGTCTGCCCGGCCTCCGCGATGGCCGCGGAATCGCAGCGCAGTTGCCGGCGTGGAGATGCAACGAATCGGTGGATATGGTTAACTGCTGGCTCGGGGGCCGGGTTCGCGCTATCGCGGTCGATGTTCCGATTCGAGCCGCGCTCCGTCGAAGGGGATCGGCCTCCGCGTCGAAGGGCGCCCGCGGGCCTATTTGTCCGACCGCGGGGCGCCGGATTGCCAGAGGGTGCCGCATGCGACCGATCCTGCCGCCCGCCTCGATTTTCGCCACCATCGTCGCCGCGGCGCTGGTGCTGCTGCTCGGCGGCCCGGTCCGCGCGGCGGGCACGCCTGCAACCGACGAGGCCCCCGGAAGCCGCGTGGCGCTGGTCATCGGCAATGGCGCCTATGGCGAGCTCGGCACGCTGCCGAATCCGCCCAACGACGCCGGCGACATCGCCGACGCGCTCGAGAAGCTCGACTTCAAGGTGACCCGCGTCATCGACGGCAACGCCGACGCCATGCGCCGGGCGCTGCGCGACTTCGGCAGCTCCGCGACCGGCGCCGACGTGGCGCTCTTCTACTACGCCGGCCACGGCATGGCGCTGCGCGGCGAGAACTACCTCGTCCCGGTGCAGGCGCACATCCAGAACGAGCTTGACCTGCGCTACGAGACGCTGGCGCTCAGCGATGTCCAGGACGCGCTCGACTTCTCGGGCGCCCACCTGAAGATGGTGATCCTCGACGCCTGCCGCGACAACCCGCTGGCGAAGATGCTGCAGAGCAAGGAGGTCGCCTCCGGCCGCGGCCTCGCGTTGAGCGACGGGCTCGTCGCAATGCAGGTGCAGGACGCGAGCGGCATGTTCATCGCCTATTCGACGGCGCCCGGCAGCGTCGCCCTCGACGGCAGCAACCAGCGCAACAGCCCGTTCACCAAGGCGCTGCTGACGCACATCGCGACGCCCAACACCGACGTCAGCGTCATGTTCCGCGACGTGCGCGCCGACGTCGTCAAGGCGACCAACGGCCACCAGACGCCCTGGACCGAGGAGGCGATGCTCGGCGGCTTCGAATTCAACCCGCAGGCCGTCGCGCCGCCGCCGCCGACGACGCCCGACTACGTCACCGCCTGGAACAAGATCGCCAAGAGCGAGGATCCGGCTGATTTCGAGAACTTCATCAAGCAGTTCCCCGACAGTTCGCTCGTCGATGCGGCGAACGCCCGGCTCACCTACCTGCGCGACCCGGCCACCGAGGCGGCTGCGTGGGACAAGCTGAAGGGGAGCAGCGACGTCGCGGCCTACGAGACCTTCCTCCACCGCTATCCGAACGGGACATTCTCCTCGGCGGCGCTGATCACGCTGCAGGGCATGCTCTCCGGGCAGCTCGCCACGTCCGGGGACGTCGCCGGGATGCAGGCGTTCATCGCGCGCTTCCCCGACGGCCCGTTCACTCCGTTCGTGCGCGGCGCGATGGAACGGGTGCAAACGGCGCAGGCCGACCAGGCGCCAGCTGCGCCGGCGACAGCCGCGCCGCCCCCCGCCGCACCTCCGGTCGCCGCCACCGAACCCGCCCCGGCGGCTCCGCCGGCGCCCGAGGACGCGACGCAGATGGCGATGGCAACCCCGGCCCCGTCAGCGGACGCCGATGGAGGTCAGAGGGGGCGGGCGCTGACCCTGGTCGAGCCGCCTTCCGACACGCCGACGGCTTCCCCGGCACTGAACGGACTGCCGCCCGAGGCGGACCTGTCGCCGGCGTCGGTGCGGCGCCTCAATGGCATGATCCAGAACTATTTCCTCCAGAATGCCCTCAAGGCGCTCGACTACTACCACGGAGGGGTGGACAACAAGTTCGGGCCGGGCTCGCAGCGGGCGGCCTCCGACTTCCAGAGGGCCATCGGGACCGAACCGACCGGCGATCTGCAGCCCGCCGAGATCGTGATGCTCATCTCGCGAGCGGCGAAGGCGGGCGATGCCTTCTCGCAGAACGCCTTGGGCGGGATGTTCGAGTTCGGTGCCGGCGTGCTGCAGGATCCGTCCGCAGCGGCGAAGTGGTACCGTTTCGCCGCGGACAACGGCGACGCCTACGCGCCGACGAACCTGGCGCGGCTGCAGGCACGGCAGTAGGCCCTATCGCCAGCCGGTCTCGGCGAAGGCCCGGAGCGCCCCCGCGTCGATCGGCGCTCCGGTGTCGACCTCCAGCACCGGCCCGAGGCGCATCGGCTCGGCGCGGGCGGCGAGGATGCGCAACTCCTCGGCGTACTCGGGTCCCGGATGGCCCGCCAGCCGTCCGGCAGCGCGGGCGCGGTAGCGCTCCGCCACCACGTCCGGGTCGGCGCGGCACCAGACCTCGAGCACCGCGTCGATGCCGGCCGCGGCCAGCAGCTCCTCGAGCAGCGCCTTGGGCTGGAAGCCGAACCAGGCGTCGACGATCGCCGTCGCCCCCGGCGGCAGCGCCGCGATCAGGCCGAAGACGGCGCGGTAGCTCGCGCGGCCGAGGACGCGGTTGAACGGCCGGTCGACGGAGCCGATCTCGGCCAGGAACGGCTCCTTGACGGTGTCGAGCGCCAGCACCGGCCAGCCGGTCGCGGCCGCCAGCTGCGCCGCGACCGTGCTCTTGCCGCTCGCCGGGACGCCGTTGACCATCACCAGTCGCCGGCCGCGCGGCAGCCCGTCGAGCGCCGCGAGGCCGGCGCCGATCATGCCCGCGTCGTCGCCGAGCGCCGCGGCGACGATCTCGCGGTCGTACCAGCCCGGCTCCGGCGGCAGCAGCGCGATCGCCGCCGCCGCGTCGCGGCCGAGCCCGCCGCCGAGGACGACGCGGTCGCAGTCGAGCGTCGCCACCAGCGCGTCGGCCGCCCGTCTCAGCGGCGCCGCCCACGCGGCCACGATCCCCGCGGCGACCGCGTCGCCGCCCTGCGCGCGCGCGATCAGCGCCGCGGCGGTGGTGCCATCGGGCAGCCCCGCGGCGCGGATCAGGCCAGCCAGCGCGGTGCCCGAGCTCAGCACCTCGACGCAGCCGCGCCGGCCGCAGAGGCAGGGCGGCCCGGCGGGGTCGACCGGTATGTGCCCGAGCTGCCCGGCCGTTCCGCGCCCGCGCAGGATGCGGCCGTCCGCCATGATCCCGCCGCCGATGCCGGTCCCGATCGTCATGAGCGCGAGGTCGCGCGCGCCGCGGCCCGCCCCGAGCCGCGCCTCGGCGACCAGCGCCATGCTCCCGTCGTTGTCGATCGTCACCGGCCGCCCGAACCGCTCGCCGAGCCGCGCCGCCAGCGGCACGGCCGACAGGTCGACGTAGCCGCCCGACAGCACCGCCTGCCGCGCGAAGTCGACCCGCCCCGGCACCCCGATCCCGATGGCAGCGACCCCGGGCGCGTCGAGCCCGGCGACGAGCTCGAACAGGCGCGCGACCATCTCCTCGGGGTCGCGCGCGCTCGCCGTCCGCCGCCGGTCGAGGATCGTCCCGTCGGCCGCGATCCGGCCGGCGCGCAGGTGCGTGCCGCCGATGTCGACGCCGACGGCGATCATGGCCTCAGGCCGCCGCGCGATACCGCGCGATCACCGCCTGGATCTCGCGCAGCCGCGGCACCGCGACGCCCTCGAGCCGGCTCCGCGTCACCGCGCGGTCGAGCGAGATGCAGTCCTTCCAGAGCGACCGCCCGGCGATGACCCCGGACGCGCCGTTGGCCATCGCCGCCTCGACCTGGCCGAGGAAGGTCGCATGGTCGACCCCCGCCGAGAGCACCGCCCAGGGCACCTCGCCGGCCAGCCGGGTGATCGCGGCGCAGGCCGCCGGCGACCCCGGATAGGGGATCTTCAGCACCTTGGCGCCGTGCTCGAGGCAGAGCCGCGAGCCGCCCTCGACCAGCTCCGCCGTCTTCGCCGCATACCCCTCCTCGCCCTCGAAGGCGTAGGTCAGGAACTCGACCACCAGCAGCAGATCCTCGCGCGCGAAGTCTTCGACCACCGCGTCGAGCAGCGCCAGGTTCGCGACGTTGGCCGCCGGCGTGTCCGAGCGCAGGTAGATCATGATCTTGCCGCCGGTCCCGCCGAGCTCCCGCACCCGCCGCGCCGTCACCCCCTCGACGAGCTTCGAGAGCCGGAACCCCTCGGGCGAGACGTCCCAGCCCGAGGCGTCGAGCCCGATCAGCAGCGCCGTGCGGCGGTCGATGATGCCGTCGTCGACGAGCCCGGGCACCGCGCAGACCGGATCGACCAGCACGCAGGACGCCTCGCGCGCCAGGTAGCGGGTGATGTCGGCCTTGGTGTCGCCGAGCACATCGTTGCCGATCGCCTCCCGCGCCGCCGGGTCGCTCGCGAGCAGGCTGCGCATGCCGCCGCGCTGGTCGCAGGCGATCACCATCATCGCCCCGTCGTCGCCGCAGATCTGCTGGTAGCCCCGCCGTTCCGCGGTCGTCATGCGCGCCATCCCGATCTCCCTGCGCCCGCCGCCGCGACACGGCGATTGCCAACCCGCGGCGGCGTGCTAACCTTCTGCGCTAGCCAGTAGCATATTGCTGAGAGGAATTTCAACCTGGCCCTTCCGCCGACCTCCGACCCGGCCGCGACCCGCGCGCTGCTGCACAGCGTCGCCCGAATGCACTATGCCTCCGAGATGAGCCAGGTCGATATCGCCAAGCGGCTCGGGGTCTCGACCGCGACCGTCTCGCGCATGCTGCAGCGGGCGCGCGCCGAGGGCATCGTAAGGATCGAGATCGCGGACCTCGTGGCCGCGGACGAGCTCGGCGCCGCGCTGCGCGACCGGCTCGGGCTCGCGGCGGCGGCGGTGGTCGAGACGCCGGCCGGGGCGATGGCGGCGCTGGCCGGGCCGGTCGGCGACTTCCTCGCCCAGGCCGGCCTCGCCCCCGGCTCGGTGCTCGCCGTGGGCTGGGGACGGGCGATCCGCGCCATCCTCGACGCCGGCCTGCCCCGCATCGCGGGCGTCCTGACCGTGCCCGCCACCGGCGGCATGCAGCAACACCTGCCGCAGTTCCAGGTCAACGAGTTCGTGCGCCTCGCCGCCGAGCAGCTCGGCGGCACGCCCTACTTCGTCCACGCCCCCTACCTGCCGGCGGCGGCCACCCGCGACGCCTTCCTCGCCGACCCGGCCATCGCCGAGAGCGTCGCGCTCTGGGACCGGATCGACGTCGCCGTGGTCGGCGTCGGCCTGCACGCCCACCTCTCCGAGGACGCCGCCACCTCGGGGCCCGGCCCGCGCGAGCTCGCCGGCGCGACCGGCGACGTGATTCGCCACTATTTCGACGCCGCCGGCCGCCTGGTCGACTGGGAGGGCGAGGCGCGGATGATCGCCGCCTCGGTCGCCCAGCTCCGCCGCGCCCGCCGCGTCATCGCCGTCGCCGCCGGCATCGAGAAGACCGACGCGATCCTCGGCGCCATCCGCGCCCGGCTGGTCAACGCGCTCGTCACCGACGTCCGCACCGCCGGAGCGCTGCTGGCCCGGGCCGAGAATTCCTAGCAACTAATTTCAGGAATATTCCTCACTTGACGGAAGCCGGCGCGTGGGGAAACATCCAGTTCACGAGCCGACACGCCGGGCGCGGTTTCGCGCAAAGCCAGAACGATCGCTCAGGGAGGAAGACATGCAACGCCGATCACTCATCCAGGCCATCGCCGCATCCGGCCTGGCCCTTGCCGTGGGCGTGGGCGCCCTCGCGCCGGCCCATGCCGCCGACGGCAAGAAGTACACGATCGCCCTGATCCCGGGGCTGACCACCGACGCCTTCTACATCACCATGCGCAAGGGCGCGCAGGCCGCCGCCGACGCCCTCGGCGTCGACCTCGTCTTCCAGGGCGCGCCCGAGTTCAACCCGGTGCTGCAGGTGCCCGTCCTCGACGCGGTCATCGCCCGCAAGCCCGACGCGATCCTGATCGCGCCGACCGACAAGACCCAGCTCGTCCAGCCGCTGAAGAAGGCCGCCGACGCCGGCATCCCGGTCATCACCGTCGACACCTTCATCGGCAGCGGCAAGTACCAGACCGGCGCCGGCGACGCCGACTTCCCGCTCTCCTACATCGCCTCCGACAACCTCCTCGGCGGCCGCATGGCCGCGCACGCGCTCGCCGAAGCGATCGGCGGCGAGGGCAAGGTCTACGTCTCCAACGTGAAGCCCGGCGTCTCGACCACCGACCAGCGCGAGGAAGGCTTCAAGGAGGAGATGAAGGCGAGCTACCCGAAGATCGAGGTGCTCGAGACCCAGTTCAACGACGACGACGCCAACAAGGCGGCGAGCCAGCTGCAGGCGGTCTTCGCCCGCAACCCCGACCTGAAGGGCGTCTTCGGCGCCAACCTCTTCTCCGCCCTCGGCGCCGGCACCGGCGTGCAGCAGGCGGGCAAGACCGGCGAAATCCGCGTCGTCGCCTTCGACGCGCCGACCTCGATCGTCGACAACATCAACAGCGGCCTCGTCGACCTGGCGATCGCCCAGCATCCGGCCGAGATCGGCTACTACGGCGTCGTGTCCGCCTACGCCCACCTGACCGGCCAGTCGATCCCCACCGCGATCGGCACCGGCTTCACCGTGATCGACAAGGACAACGTCGCCGACCCGAACGTCGCCAAGTACATCTACTCCGACTGACGCACCCCGCGCCCGCCGGCTCCGGCCGGCGGGCGCCCACGCCGCCCGCCGCCGCCTCGCCGGTGCCGCGTCATCAGAGGGAACGCTCCATGACCCACGCCGGAACCGGCGATGGCCACGGCCGGCCCCAGGCCGACCACGCCGAGATCGACAAGACGCTGCTCCAGCGCATCGCCGACCTGCGCGCCTGGCTGTTCCTCGCCGCGCTGATCGTCGTCTTCGAGGCCTGGGCCCGCGTCGCCTTCGGCGGCACCTTCATCCTCAACACCTTCAACCTGCAGTCGATCGCGATCTTCGCCGTCGCGCCGCTCCTGCTCGCCACCGGCCAGACCTTCGTGATCATCTCCGGCGGCATCGACCTGTCGCTCGGCTTCATCATGGGCCTCGCCGCCGTCGTCGCCGCCCACACCATCAACGCCGTCACCCCGGTCGCCGGCCTTCTGGTCGGCGTCCTCGCCGGCTTCATCGTCGGCGTCGCCATCGCCTGCGGCCCGGGCATCATCAACGGCCTCCTGATCTCGCGGCTCAAGGTCCCGCCCTTCATCGGAACCCTCGGCATGTTCGGCGTCGCCCGCGGCGTCGCCTTCCTGCTCGCCGGCGGCACCACCGTCCCGGTCAGCAACTCGCTCTTCGCCGTCATCGGCAACGGCCGCCTCTTCGGCATCCCGAACATCGTGCTCGTCACCGCCATCTTCATGCTGGTCATGCACTACCTGCTCAGCCAGACCAAGTTCGGCCAGCACAACTACGCCATCGGCGCCAACGTCCAGGCCGCCCGCCGCGCCGGGATCGACGTCAAGCAGCACCTGTTCCGCCTCTACGTGCTCTCGGCCGCCTGCGCCGGCCTCGCCGGCGTCCTCTACGCCGCCCGCTTCAACGCCGGCGCCGCCCAGGCCGGCGAGCCGCTGCTGCTCGACTCGGTCGCCGCCGTCGTCATCGGCGGCGCCAGCCTCTTCGGCGGCTCGGGCACGATCCTCGGCACCGTCGCGGGCGCCCTCGTCATCGCCGTCATCCAGTACGGCCTCGTCTTCGTGAACGTCGAACCGTTCTGGCAGTTCATCTCGGTCGGCGTCGTCATCATCATCTCGGTGCTGATCGACCAGGCGCAGCGCCGGTTCAGCGGAGGCCGCGTCGATGAGTGACTCCGCGCTGCTCGAGGTCCGCGGCCTCTCCAAGCACTTCGGCGCCATCCGCGCCCTCGACGACTTCAACATGACGATCGCCCGCGGCGAGGTCGTGGCACTCGCCGGCGACAACGGCGCCGGCAAGACCACGATGATCAAGACGATCTCGGGCGTCTTCCAGCCGACGGCCGGCGAGATCCGCCTCAAGGGCGAGGCGGTCCACTTCGCGACGCCGCAGGAGGCGCGCGACCGCGGCATCGAGACGATCTACCAGGACCTCGCGCTGGCCGACAACCTGTCGATCGGCGCCAACATCTTCCTCGGCCGCGAGCCGATGACCAAGCGCTTCGGCTTCCTGCCCGTCCTCGACCGCAAGGCGATGGCCAAGGCCGCGCGCGAGACCATGGCGCTCCTCGACTTCCACGTCTCCCGCCTCGACGCGCCCGTCTCCAACTTCTCCGGCGGCCAGCGCCAGGCCGTCGCCATCGGCCGCGCCGTCCACTGGGACGCCCAGATCCTGATCATGGACGAGCCCACCGCCGCGCTCGGCGTCCCCGAGCAGCGCAAGGTCATCGCGCTCATCCACCAGCTCAAGGCCCAGGGCCGCGGGATCATCTTCATCTCCCACAACCTGCAGGACATATTCGCCGTCTCCGACCGCATCGTCGTCATGCGCCGCGGCATCAAGGCCGGTGAGCGCCGCATCTCCGAAACCAACCACGACGAGGTGGTGAAGCTCATGGTCGGCGGCTGACCCCCCTCCTGCGGGAGGGGCGCGGACAAATGCCAAGTATCTGATGGTTCTGGGAATTATTCGCCGACTTTAACGCATCGGCAACCATTCGCGGCGGCCGTTCGCTGGCGCGTTCACGCGCCCAGCGCCCGCCACCCGATGTCGCGCCGGAAGAACCCGCCCGCCCAGCCGACCCCCTCGGCGGCGGCATAGGCGAGCGCCCGCGCCTCGGCCAGCGTCCCGGCCCGCGCCGTCGCGTTCAGCACCCGCCCGCCGTTCGACACCAGCCGCCCGTCGGCCACCCGCGTCCCGGCGTGGAAGACCTTGACCCGCGGGTCGTCCGACTCCCCGACCGCGATCGCCTCCCCGCGCGCGTACTCCCCCGGGTAGCCGCGCGCCGCCAGCACCACGGTCAGCGCATGGTCCTCGGCGAAGCTGACCCGCGCCGCCCCCAACTCGCCCGTCGCGCAGGCCAGGCACACATCCAGCAGCTGCGCCCCCAGCCGCATCGCCAGCACCTGCGCCTCCGGGTCGCCGAACCGCACGTTGTACTCGACCAGCCGCGGCTCCCCGTCCTCGACCATCAGCCCGGCGTACAGGACCCCCCGGAACGGCGTCCCGCGCCGCGCCATCTCGGCCAGCGTCGGCCGCACGATCCGCGCCATCGCCGCCTCGGTGACCGCCTCCGTCATCACCGGCGCCGGCGAATAGGCCCCCATGCCGCCGGTATTCGGCCCCCGGTCGCCGTCGAAGGCCCGCTTGTGGTCCTGCGCCGTCCCGATCGCCAGGCACGCCTCGCCGTCGGCCAGCACGAAGAGGCTCGCCTCCTCCCCGTCCATGAATTCCTCGACGACGACCCGCGCCCCCGCCCCCTCGGCGAAGATCGCGTCGAGCGCCGCCTCCGCCTCGGCGAGCGTCGTCGCCACCGTCACCCCCTTGCCCGCCGCCAGCCCGTCGGCCTTGACGACGATCGGCGCCCCCTGCCCCGCCACGTACGCCCGCGCCGCCTCGGGATCGGTGAACGTCTGGCTCGCCGCCGTCGGCGCTCCGCAGGCCGCGCAGACCTCCTTGGTGAAGGCCTTGGACGCCTCCAGCCGCGCCGCCGCCCGCCCCGGCCCGAAGGTCGGGACGCCGCCTGCCCGCAACACGTCGGCGACCCCCTCGACCAGCGGCGCCTCGGGGCCCACCATCACGAACCCGATGTCGTTCTCGCGGCAGAACCCCAGCACCTTCTCGCCGTCCAGGATGTCGAGCGCGACGCAGGTCGCCTCCTCGGCGATGCCCGCGTTCCCCGGCGCGCACCACAGCCGGTCGCACTTGGGGTTCTGCGCAAAGGCCCAGGCCAGCGCATGCTCGCGCCCGCCGCCGCCGAGGATCAGGATGTTCATGCCGCCCCTTCCGAGCTTCCGGCGTCAGCGGATATCCCGCGGCGACCGGCCGGTCCAGCGGCGAACCGCCCGCCTCAGCGACGACTGCCCGGCGTAGCCCAGGTCGCGCGCCACCGCGCCGAGCGCCGTCCCGGTCCCCGGCAGCGCCCCGAGCGTCGCCTCCCGCCGCAGCCCGTCCCGCAGCCGCCGCACGCTGGTCCCCTCCTCGGTCAGCCGCCGCTGCAGCGAGCGCGCGCTGATCCCGCCGCTGCGCGCCAGCCGCTCCACCGTCACCGGCAAGTCGCCCTCCATCGACCGCAGCAGCAGGCTCACCGACTGGCCGCACGACCCGTCGCCGCGCAGCGTCGACCAATGCCCGGGCCCCGCTTTCACGGCATCGGGACGGCCCCAGGGGAACGGCGCGTCCAGCACCTCGTCGCCGAGCTCGACCTCCAGCATCGAGGGCGACCGGATCCCGCCGCCCGATCCCGGCTACGGCGGCGCGATCAAGCAGAAGGCGTCCGAGCCGACCCCGTGGTGGCCGCCGCGCATCGTCCCGCCCGCCGCCCTCGGCCTCGCCGGCGCCGCCTCCGGGCTCCTGCTCTGGCCCGCCGTCGCCGCGCACGCGCTCCTGACGGTCCTCCTCGCCCGCCGTTAACGAACCGGCTCCCGGCCGATTTCCGGTACCCAGGATGTACATGCGATGTACATGCATTGTACGTCGAGCCGAACCCCGTAAACCATTGTCCGCAATCCCGCCCTTGGCCCCGGCGCTTCCCGCCGCTAAGCTCCCGCCCCCGACCAGAAGGCACCCCCGCATGGACCTCTTCGAGGACGCCCCGCGCCCCGGCCAGAACGCCCCCGAGTTCACCGTCTCGGAAATCTCCGGCGCCGTGAAGCGCGTCCTCGAAGGCGAGTTCGGCCGCGTCCGCGTCCGCGGCGAGGTCGGCCGGGTCATGCGCCACGCCTCCGGCCACGTCTATTTCGACCTGAAGGACGAGGGCGCGACCCTCGGCTCGGTCGCCTTCCGCTTCGCCGCCCAGCGGCTCCGGATCCAGCCGCAGGAAGGCATGGAGGTCATCGCCACCGGCCGGCTGACCACATTCGCCCCGTCCTCCAAGTACCAGCTGATCGTGGACGAAATCGCCCCGGCCGGCGTCGGCGCCCTGATGGCGATGCTCGACGCCCGCAGGAAGGCGCTCGCCGCCGAGGGCCTGTTCGACGCCGCCCGCAAGCGCCCGATCCCCTACCTCCCCGAGGTCATCGGCGTCGTCACCTCCCCCTCCGGCGCCGTCATCCGCGACATCCTCCACCGCCTGCGCGAACGCTTCCCGCGCCGCGTGCTGGTCTGGCCGGTCACGGTCCAGGGCGAGCGCTGCGCCCCCGAGGTCGCCGCCGCCATCCGCGGCTTCAACGCCATCCGCCCCGGGGGCCCGGTGCCGCGCCCGGACCTCCTCATCGTCGCCCGCGGCGGCGGCAGCCTCGAGGATCTCTGGGGCTTCAACGAGGAAATCGTCGTCCGCGCCGCCGCCGAGAGCCGTATCCCATTGATTTCGGCCGTCGGCCACGAAACCGACACCACGCTGATCGACCTCGCCGCCGACCGCCGCGCGCCCACCCCGACCGCCGCCGCCGAGATGGCGGTGCCGGTGCGGCTCGACCTCCTCGCCGCCACCGCCGCCCTCGAGCACCGGCGCCGCAACGCCGTCGCGCGCCTCCTCGCCCAGCGCGGCCAGCGGCTGCGCGACCTCGCCCGCGGGCTGCCGCGGCCGCAGGCGCTGACCGCCGAGCGCAGCCAGCGGCTCGACGGCCTGGCGCTGCGGCTGCCGCTCGCCATGGTCGCCTTCACGCGCCAGCGCCACCTCCTCCTCGGCCGCGGCCCCGCCGGCCGCTTCGGGCCTGGCCTGCTCGCGGTCGGGCTGGAAAGGCGCCGCCAGCGCCTCATCCGCGCCGACGTCGGCTTGCGTCCCGACGCCATGCTCGGCCGGCTGCGCGACCACCACCTGCGGCTCAGCCGCGGCGCCGCCGGCCGCTTCGGCCCGGCGCTCCTCGCCGCCGCCAACGCCGGGCGCCGGGCCGCGCTCGGCCGCGCCGCCGTCGGGCTGCGGCCGGAGGCGCTGCTGCGCCCGCTCGACCGCTCCCGCGAGCGCCTCGACACCCGCGCCGCCCGCCTGGATCCCGCCGCCGAGCGCGGCTTCCGCGAGGCGCACCGCGCCCTCGACGCCCTCGGCCGCACGTTGGCGACCCTCGGCCCCAGCGCCGTCCTCGAACGCGGCTTCGCCATCGTCCGCGACCCCGACGGTCGGGTGCTGACCGCCGCCGCGGCGGCCCGGCGCGCCCAGCGGCTCGAGCTGGAGTTCGCCGACGGCAAGCTCGAGGCCCGGCCCGAGCGGCAGGCCGCGGCCCGGCGCGAGGACCCGGTGCAGGGCAAGCTGCTCTAGCTAGGGGGCGGCCGTGGCGGCCGCGTCCGGCTTTGGCAGCGAGCCGGGCGGCGCGATCGCGTCGAGGAGGTCGTTCCAGCGGGTGAAGCCGACGAGCTGGCCCTCGCCGGGGAAGCCGACGGGGCGCCAGGACGGATAGGTCGCGCAATAGTCGAGCACGGTCTCCCACGGCCCGATGCGGTCGTCCTCGCCGTGAATCAGCGTGACCGGGCAGGCGACGTTGCCGAGATCGGCCGGCCATCGCTCCTCGAAGCGCAGCGCATCGGCGCAGAACGCGGCCTGGGCCGGGGCTCCCGGCGCGACGATCAGCCCGTAGGCCGACATGAGCGCGTCGGCGATCTCGGGATCGGCGAAGGCGCGCGAGTCGGCGGGGCTCTCGCGAAAGACGTGGCGCATCGAGGCGTGCAGGCCGCTGCGCCGGATGTTCGCGTGCCAGGCCCGCACGATGAACGGCACGAGCCGCGGGGCGTAGCGCAGCATGACCTTGTAGAAGCGGCTGTTGGCGTCGAGCCGGCGGAACTGCCCGGGCTCGCGGATCGGGAAGACCGCCGCGACGGCGACGACGCGCTCGACCCGCGCCGGCGCACGCCGGGCCAGCGTCAGGGCGATGCGGATGTCGCTGTAGGTGGTCACCACCGGGCAGCGGTCGATGCGGGCCTGGCCCAGCAGCTCCTCGAGGTCGTCCACCGCGAGCTCGAGCACGTCCCGGCCCGGCGGCGCCGGGTCGCTGGGGCCGTAGCCCGCCCGGATCGGAACCACGACCCGGAGCTTGCGGCGCAGGAGCTCGCGCTCGCCCGACACGGTGGGCTGGAAGAGGCCGAGCTGGGACTGCAGCCAGAGCACCGGCCGCCCGGCCGGGTCGCCGTACTGCAGCACCGCGAGCCGGCGCCCGTCGGCGAGCCGGACGTGGCCGGGCCGGCGGTCGCGCGCCGCAGCGCTGTCGCCGCGCGCCGGGCGCGTCCGCGCCGCGTCGAAGGACACCGCCTGCAGCAGCAACGTCGCCAGCCGGACCAGCTCGCCCTGGGTATGGGTGCCGGTCTTGCCGAGCACCGAATGCAGCTGCACGCGGATCGTGCCCTCGCTGCGCCCGCCGGCGCGGGCGATCTCCTGTACCGAGTCGCCGGCGCTGAGCTGGCGGACCAGCGCGATCTCGGCGGCGGTCAGGCCGAAGACGCGCTCGAGCACGCCGCCGGCGGCGTCCTGCCACAGCTGCTCGCTGCTCACCACGAGCGCGTGCCGCTGCTCCCGCCCCGTCGCCAGCGTGCGCAGGTGCATGAGCACCGGCCGGCTGCGGCCGGCCAGGCTGAGCTGCAGGATGTCGTCGCACGGCTCGGCGGCCAGCGCGACCGCCGCCAGGCGGTCGGCGAAGCCGGCGAGGTCGGGCGCGTCGAGCGGCATCTGCCGGATCGAGCCGCCGGGATAGAGGCCGAACGCGTTTCGCGCCGGCTCGTTCGCCGCGACGACGGCGCCGCGGTCATTGAGCACCATCGCGGCCGCCGGCAGGCCGGCGAGCAGGTCGTCGAGCCGGCCGAACTCGAAGGCGTTGAGCTCGTCGAGGATGTCGAGCGCGCGCTCGACGTGGCGGGCGAAGCCGCTGCCGTCGCCGAGCTGGATGCCGGAGCCCGGGTCGCTGGCCTCGATCCCGGCGTCCCATTTCCCGATCAGTTCGAAGAGCCGCTCCGGCTTGACCGAGAGCTCGTAGAGGTACTCGACGAGGTCGTCCGGCCGATCGGGAGTGTCCACGGGTCGCCTTTCGCGCGCCGTCACGCCACCGGCGCCGGGCGGCGGCCGCGGGTGTCGAGCAGCACCACGGCGAGGCCGCTCGCGGTGACGAGCGCGATCCCGGCCAGCGCCAGCGGGTTCGGCAGGTCGCCGAAGACCACGAGCCCCGACAGCATCGCCCAGAAGGTGAAGGCGTAGAAGAAGGGCGCGACCCGGTGCGTCGGCCCGATCCGGTAGGCGGTGAAGAGCATCAGGTGCCCGAGGAAGAGGAAGAGCCCGGCACCGAAGAGCAGCAGGAGCTGCCGGGCGTCGGGCGGTTGCCAGGCCTCGAGGAGCAGGTGCGCGACGGTGGCGCCCGCGAGCACCACGACCGATGCCGAGAGTGCCACGACCAGCCCCGGGACGAAGGCCGGCACCCGCCGCCCGACGAGGTCGCGCGCGGCGCAGAAGAGCGCGTTGCCGAGCGCGAGGAGCGCGTAGAAGGAGACGCCGCTCGCCGACGGCTGCGCCACCATCACCGCCCCGACGAAGCCGAGCGCGACCAGCGCCATCCGCGTGCCCCCGACCGGCTCGCCGAGCGCGAGCGCGGCGCCGACGATCACGATCAGGGGCGTGATCTGGCTGATGGCGACCACGTCGGCGATCGGCATGTTGGCGAGCGCGACCACGTAGCAGAGGATGCCGCCGGTCTCGCAGAGGTTGCGCGTGAGCACCCGCCGCTCGAACATGCGCGGCAGCGACCGCCGGTAGCCGAGCGCGACGACCAGCGGCAGGCCCCAGAGCACGGCGAAGACGCCGCGCAGCACCAGCGTCTCGTAGGGCGGCAGCCCCTCGGTCGCGAGCTTCATCAGCGTGTCGTTGACGACGTAGCTGCCGGTGGCGGCGACCATCAGCAGCGGGCCGTGGGCGGGATCGGTCATGGCCGGTTCGCGCCGCCCCCGTCGCCGGCGGGTGGCGGCGGCGGAATGCCGTCGTCCCAGGCATGCTCGCGCGTCGATCGCCTCGGTCCCGGCGCCGGGCCGCTCAGCAGCGCGAGGAGCCGCCGCCCCGCCGACACCAGCCCGGCGCCGGCGGCCACCAGCCAGGCCGCCATGAACAGCGCCGGCATGGCCTCACCCTGCAGCGCCGACGCCCCGAGGTTCCAGACGACCACGACCATCCCCGCCGCCCAGAACACCATCCAGGCCAGCATGAAGCCGACGTCGACAGCCTTGGCGCGGGTACGGCGCGGCGCCACCGGCTACTGGTTGCGCGAGCGGTAGTGCAGCCGGCGCACCGAGCCGGTCTTCGAGCGCATCAGGATCGTCTCGGTCTCGATCCACTCGCCGTCGCGCCGGGCGCCCCTCACTATCGAGCCATCGGTGACGCCGGTGGCGGCGAAGATCACGTCCTCGGTCACCATCTCGTCGCGGGTGTAGACCTTGTCGAAGTTCTCGATGCCGTGCGCCTTGCCGCGCTTCCGCTCGGCGTCGGTGCGGAACAGGAGCCGCCCCATCATCTGCCCGCCCATGCACTTGAGCGCCGCCGCCGCCAGCACCCCCTCGGGCGCGCCGCCCGAGCCCATGTACATGTCGATGCCGGTCTTCTCCGGGTCGGCGCAGTGGATGACGCCGGCGACGTCGCCGTCGGCGATCAGCCGGATGCGCGCACCGGTGGCGCGGATGTCGGCGATCAGCTGCTCGTGCCGCGGCCGCTCGAGCACGCAGACCATGACCCCGCTCGGGCCAGTCCCCTTCGCGCGCGCCAGCGCATGCACGCGCTCGGCGGGCGTCATGTCGAGGGTCACCGCGTTCTTGCGGTAGCCGGGCCCGATCGCGAGCTTGTCCATGTAGACGTCGGGCGCGTGCAGCATCGAGCCGCGCGGCCCCATGGCGATGACCGCGAGCGCGTTCGGGTTGTCCTTGGCGGTCAGCGTCGTCCCCTCGAGCGGATCGAGGGCGATGTCGACCGCCGGCCCCTGGCCGCTGCCCACCTTCTCGCCGATGAAGAGCATCGGCGCCTCGTCGCGTTCGCCCTCGCCGATCACCACGGTGCCGTCGATGTCGAGCAGGTTCAGCTGCTCGCGCATGGCGTCGACCGCCGCCTGGTCGGCCGCCTTCTCGTCGCCGCGCCCCACCATCCTGGCCGCTGCGATCGCCGCCGCCTCGGAAACCCGCGCGAGGCCCAGCGAGAGCATGCTGTCCTCGAAGTACACCTTGTCCACGGCCATCGCGGCCTCCCTCCAACCGATCACCCTTGCCGGTGCTTCTAGGCGATCCCGCCCCGGGGGGGCAAGCGATCAGCCGCGCCGGCGCAGCGCCTCGACCACGCGCGAGGGCCGGGCCGCGCCTGCCGCCGGCTCGGGAAGCGGAAGTGATATCCGGCGAAGGGCGGGAACCACCGGAGATGGTCGCGCCACCGGGGGCGACCGGTCGCTCCCGCCGAATCGGCTCGACCCCGGAAGGCTCGCCATTCGGGCCATCGCCGCCGGCCACGCTCCGTCGCGCCACGCTCCACGTCGCGCGACCCGCGGCAGGCATCCCGAGACCCCCCGAGAAGGAGTACCGGGCCCGAGGGGGGCCGACCCCGGTCGTGTCCCCCGGCGTGGTGCAGATGCCGGGCAGGGCGCCGACGCGGGTGGATGGCCACGGGACCGGTCGATCGGATGCCGGCCGTCATGCGGAACGCGTCCGCCGCAATCGCCGCGCGGCCCGTCCGCCCTCCGCCGTCCGCTGCCCCTTCCCGCGGGGCCCGAAGCCCCGGCGGCCGCCCCGCCTCCCCTTCTCCTATCGGGTAGTGCCAGGGGGGTCGAGGGGGGGCGGCGAGACACCCTGTGTCAACCTCCTGCGGATTTGGGGATGAACTTTGCTGCGGTGTGGCGGTCGGGGTCGTAGGGCTCGCGGTCGGTCCAGGCGCGCCAGAGGACACGGAGCCAGGCGCGCGCGAGCACGCGGACTGCGTGGGGATGGTCGCAGCCGCGTGCTCGCGCGCGCCTGTAGACGTCGTCGGCCCATGGCGAGGCGTGACGCGAGTTGTCGGCCCAGCAGGTGACCGCGGTGCGGAGGCGGTGGTTGCAGGCCCATCGGAAGACGACGCCGCGGCTTTTGCCGGAGGCGTGGGTGACCGGCGAGACGCCGGCCTCGGCGGCGAGCTGGGCTTCGGTCTGGAAGCGGCCGCGGACGTCGCCGAGTTCGGCGAGGATCTGGGCGGCGCAGATGCGCCCGGCCCGGGGGAAGGACATGACGATGCGCCCGTCCGGGAGAGCGGCGACGGCGTGCTCGATGCGGCTGGACAGCTCGCGGATCGCGGTGACGAGGGCCTCGAGGGAGCGCACGAGCGCGCGCGGACGACCTCGCCCCTGGCGTCGGCCTCGACGTCGCCGGCGAGGCCCGCGGGCGCGGCGCGCAGCCGGGCGAGCAGCTCTTCGGCGCTGCGCCTGCCCGAGTAGCGGTGCTGGGCGAGGAAGGCGGCCATCGCTTCCCGCCGAGGCGCCGGGCGCAGTCGGGCGTCGGGAAGCGGGCCAGGAAGGCAAGCGCGATCGGGCTGTCGACATCGGCGAAGATCGCGGCGGCGCCGGGCCGGAAGCCTTCGAGCTGGCTGCGGAGCTGGTTGGCGAAGCCGACGCGGGCGGCGACGAGGTCGTCGCGGCCGCGCACCAGCGCGCGCAGCGCCCGGATCGCCTCGAGGGGGACGCGAGCGGCGCGAAGCGGTGGCCGTCGGTGCGCAAGATGTCGGCGAGCATGTAGGCGTCGCCGGGATCGGACTTGCCCCGCGGCGCGGTAGCGTGGCCGGCAGGCCTTCACCGCGTTGGCGGTGGATCGGCACCATCGGATGGCCGGCGGCGACCAGGGTCTCGACGAGGAGGCCGGACGGCCGCTCGATGGCGACCGGCAGCTCCGAGGGCGGCGCGAGCCGCCTCAGCCGCGCGAGCAGCTCGGCGAGGCCGGCGCCATCGTGTCGGACCTCCAGGCGCGCCACGACGCTGCCTGCGCCGTCGACCACGCAGACGGCGTGGCGGGTCGAGCCCCAGTCGAGGCCGGCGAAAAGGGACATGGGCGGGATCTCCGGGTTCGGGTTACACTGACCCGAGCCGGGAGGTCGTGCGGATCGCTCATGGACAGGCGCTCCTGCTGGCAGGCTTCGGCGCGACACCCTGTGGTCCGTCCGGTCCTCCCGGCGCCTGCCGCGCGGCGGGTCTCACCGCGGCCCTCGAAGGACGAGCGCCCTTGGCCGTCGCGGCAGACGCTCGGGCTTGCGAACGCTAAGCCAAAACCGCGCAAAGCACCCGCACCCTCCAAGGTACACCAATGAGCGCCCCCCTCGGGCCGCCCCGCGAGCCGCCCGGTCCTCCGGGAGCAAGGGAGGCAGCGCCCGGGCCTTCGGCCCAGAGGCCCGCGCATGCGGGCGACGGCGCCAGAGCGCCGCGGGCCCCCTCCCGCCCCTCTCCGGGCGGAAGCTGCACCACTGCCAGGGACGTGATCCCCACCCCCGGACAATCGTGAAGTCCGGATTAACGCCCCGAGCCGTTGTCGTTTATTATCAGATACTTATATGCCATGCCCGAGCCCGGACAAGCGACCCCGCCCCGCGGGCCGGCGGGGTCAGTTCTCGACGTACATCGCGTGGTAGATGCTCTTGACGCAGAGCATCTCGCTCTTGGTGTACACCCCGTCGCCGTTGCGGTCGCACTTCTGGATATGCACCGCCTTCATCCGCGGGTACATCGCCTCGACCTGGTCGAGCGAGTAGCCGGCCTGCTGCGCGGCGATCGGCGCCGCCGCGAGGGCCGCGACCAGCGCCAGCAGGGACAGGCGGATGCGCATCGGACATTCTCCTTTCGCCGCATGGTAGTCCCGTTGCACGCCGGGGACAATTCCCGCACACAGGGCGGGCAGGATCCTCGGGAGCAAGCCCCCTGATGCGCGCCGCCGTCTGCCGGGCCTTCGGCCAGCCGCTGACCATCGAGGAAGTGACGCTCGACCCGCCCGGCCCCTCCCAGGTGGCCGTGGACCTCGCCGCCTGCGCCATCTGCCACTCCGACATCAGCTACGCCGAAGGCGCCTGGGGCGGCGAGCTGCCGGCGGTCTACGGCCACGAGGCCACCGGCCGCGTCACCGCCGTCGGGCCCGGGGTCCGCGACCTCGCCCCCGGCGACCGCGTCCTCGTCACGCTGATCCGCGCCTGCGGGACGTGCCCGGCCTGCGCCGGCGGCGACCCTACCTCCTGCGACCACGCCTGGGACGTGCCGCCGTCGCCGCTCCGCGACGCGACCGGCGCGCCGCTCGTCCAGGGGATGAAAACTGCCGCCTTCGCCGAAGCGGTCGTCGTCGACCGCAGCCAGGTCGTGCGGTTGCACGACGACCTGCCGTTCGAACAGGCGTGCCTGCTCGCCTGCGGCGTCATCACCGGGGTCGGCGCCGTGGTCAACTCCGCCCGCGTCCCCCCCGGCGCCGACGTCGCCGTCATCGGCGCCGGCGGCGTCGGGCTCAACGCCATCCAGGGCGCCGCCATCGCCGGCGCCGCCCGCATCATCGCCCTCGACGTCGCCGAGGCCAGGCTCGCCGCGGCGCGGCCCTTCGGCGCGACCCACGGCGTCCTCGCCGGACCGGAGGCGGCCGCGCGCGTCCGCGCCATCACCGGCCGCGCCGGCGTCGATTTCGCCTTCGTCGCCGTCGGCTCGCCGGGCGCGATGGCCGACGCCGCAAGCCTGCTCGCCGCCGGCGGGAAGCTCGTCGTCGTCGGCATGCCCGCGAGCGGCGTCACCGTCCCCTACGAGCCGGTGACGCTCGCCTCGATGAACCAGGCCATCATCGGCTCCCGCATGGGCCGGACCGTGCTCGCCCGCGACATCCCCTGGCTGATCGAGCACTGGCGCGCCGGCCGGCTCAAGCTCGCCGAGCTCATCTCCGGCCGCTACCCGCTCGAAGGGATCAACGCGGCGATCGCCGAGGTGAAGGCCGGGACCGCCCGCCGCAACGTGATCCTCTTCCAGTGAAGCTCGCCGACCTCGACATCCTCGTCGTCGGCAACCCGCCCCCGGGCTTCGGCGGCCGCTACTTCACCTTCGTCAAGCTCGTGACCGACGACGGCATCACCGGCTGGGGCGAGGTCTACGCCGCCACCGTCGGCCCCGAGGCTATGCGCGCCGTGATCGCCGACGTCTTCGCCCGCCACATGGCCGGCGAGAACCCCGAGAACGTCGAGCTGATGTTCCGCCGCGCCTATTCCGCCGGCTTCACCCAGCGCCCCGACCCGACGGTCATGGGCGCCTTCTCGGGCCTCGAGATCGCCTGCTGGGATATCCTCGGCAAGGCCCGCGACCGCCCGGTGCATGCGCTCTGGGGCGGCCGGCTGCGCGACCGGCTGCGCAGCTACACCTACCTGTATCCGGGCCCCGGCGAAGACCCGGCGACCTTCTACAACGACCCCGACGCCTCGGCCGCCTGCGCCGCCCGCATGGTCGCCCAAGGCTTCACCGCGATCAAGTTCGACCCCGCCGGCCCTTACACCATCCACGGCGGCCACCAGCCGACGCTGCCCGACCTCGACCGCTCGGAAGCCTTCTGCCGCAAGGTCCGCGCGGCCGTCGGCGACCGGGCCGACCTGCTGTTCGGCACCCACGGCCAGTTCACCCCCTCGGGCGCCATCCGGATGGCCCGCCGCATCGCGCCCTACGATCCGCTCTGGTTCGAGGAGCCGATCCCGCCCGACGCGCCCCTCGACCTCGCCGCCGTCGCCGCCGCCTCGCCGGTGCCGCTATCGGCCGGCGAGCGGCTGACGACCAAGGCCGAGTTCGCGACGCTGCTGCGCGCCGGCGGCGTCGGCATCCTGCAGCCGAGCCTCGGGCGCGTCGGCGGCCTGCTCGAGGCGCGCAAGATCGCGATCATGGCCGAAGGCTTCGGCGCCCAGGTCGCCCCCCACCTCTACGACGGTCCGATCGCCTGGGCCGCCTCGATCCAGCTCGCGCTGTCGATCCCGAACTTCCTCCTGCTCGAGACCATCGGTACCGGCGGCGGCTTCCACGCCGAGCTGCTGAAGCGCCCGATCCGCTGGGAATCCGGATATGTGGTGCCGCCCGACGCTCCTGGCCTCGGCGTCGAGATCGACGAGGTCGTCGCCCGCGCCCACCCGTGGACCGGCGATCGCCTCCACCTCGAGATGAGCCCCCGCCCCCACGAACCCGGAGCCCCGCCATTCGGCGGCGGCTGAGGTGCGGGCAAATCGGAACTAATTGAAATATATGTACTATTTGTCAGAAAATTAACCACTCGGCAACCATTCGGAAAGCCATCGAGCGGCCCCGTCAGGCCGCCAGCAGGATCGCCCGGAGCCCCTCGAAGACGTGCGGGTTGCCCGCCGCGAGGCTGTCGCCCTCGACCGGATTCCCCTCGCCCTCGATGGTGCCGACGAAGCCGCCGGCCTCCCGGACGAGCAGGATGCCGGCCGCCACGTCCCAGGGCTTCGCCCCGGTCTCCCAGAAGCCGTCGACCCGGCCGGCGGCCACATAGGCGAGGTCGAGGGCGCAGGACCCCCAGCGGCGGATGCCGGCGGTGCGCGGGGTCAGCGCCGCGAGTTCGCGCAGCCGGCGCGGCAGCTCGGGCCGGCCGGCGAAGGGAATGCTGGTGGCGAAGATCATCTCGATCATCTCGCGGCGGCCCGAGACGCGCATCCGGCGGTCGTTGAGGTAGGCGCCGGCGCCCTTCTCGGCCACGAACATCTCGTCCTTGGCGGGGTCGTAGACGACGCCCGCCACGATCTCGCCCTTGTGCTCGAGCGCGATCGAGATCGCCCAGTGCGGCAGCCCGTGCAGGAAGTTCGTCGTCCCGTCCAGCGGGTCGACGATCCAGCGCCGCGTCGGATCGGCGCCGGCGGCGGGCGCGCTCTCCTCGCCGAGCCAGCCGTAGTTCGGGCGCGCCTCGGTCAGCTCGTCGCGGATCAGCTGCTCGGCCTTGAGGTCGGCGCGGCTGACGAAGTCGCCCGGGCCCTTGGCCGAGACCTGCAGGTTCTCGACCTCGCCGAAGTCGCGCAGCAGGCTCTTCGCCGCCTTGCGCGCGGCCTTGATCATCACGTTCACGTTGGCGGAAGCTTGCGGCATGCCGGACCCTGGGCGGAGACGGCGCCTTATGGCCGCTTTGCCCCGGAGCGGCAAGCCGCCTTCACTGCCGCTCGATGTAGTTGATCCAGTAGAAGTTGCTCAGCAGCGGAAACTCGGCCTGGTCGATCTTGCCGTCGCCGTTGGCGTCGCACTTCTGGAAATGGATCTTCTTCAGCAGCGGGAAGGCCTTCTGCGCCTCGGCCCAGTCGACGTAGCCGTCGTGGTTCGGGTCGGCCTGGCTGAACGACACGCTCGCGCCGGCCGGCCCGGCGAAGGCCCCCGCGGCAGCCGCCACCGCCAGCGCCTGCCTCACGACGCCCTTCACAGCGACAGCCGCTGCTCGTCGAGCAGCCGCGCGAACAGCCGCCGGCGCCGCGGCGGCGGCGCGACGTGCAGCGCCTCGGCCCCCGCGACGACACCGAGCCGCACCATCGCCTTGACCGGCAGGTGGTCCGACGCGAGTCGGGCGAGCGGCGTGTCGTGCGCCACCGTTTCCTCGATGATCCCGTGCGGCAGCGCCAGCACGCGGTCGAGCGCCAGCACCGGAAAATAGGACGGGAAGCTCGGCACCCCGCGCCCGACCGGCCCGAACACCGGCTGGAAGCGCTTGAGCGACGAGCGACCCTGCCGGCGCCACTCGTTGAGGTCGCCCATCATCACGACCGGCCGCCCCGTCGAGTCGCGGGCGTGCTTGAGCAGCGCCTCGACCTGCAGCAGCCGCGAGTGCCTGAGCAGCCCCAGGTGCGCCGCCACGACCCGCACCGGCCCCGTCGCCAGGTCGACGTCGACGACCAGCGCCCCGCGCGGCTCGAGCCCCGGCAGGTCGATCTGGTGCAGCCCGCGCACGGCCCCCTCGCGCACCAGCACCAGGTTGCCGTGCCAGCCGTGCCCGCGGTGGCCGTTGCTGACCGGCACCGGCACCAGCCCGGTGTCGCGCGCGAGCGCCGGCAGGTCGAGCAGCCCCGCCCGGTCGCCGAAGCGCTTGTCGGCCTCCTGCAGCGCGATCACGTCGGCGCCGATCTCGCCGATGACCGCCATGACCCGCTCGGGATCGAACCGCCGGTCGCTGCCCACGCACTTGTGGATGTTGTAGGAGGCGAAGACCGTCTTGCCGCTGCGTGTCGCCAATGCCGCCTCCTCAGCGCTGCTCGTTGCGCCGGAGGTTAGCGCCTCGGACCGCCGCTTGTCGCCCGAAAATCGCGTGCGACCCGTCGCAGGGGCGCAGACCGGTCCTAGGCGCTCGCGCGCACGGCCTCCGCATGCGCGGGCACGAGCGGCGCAGGCGCCAGAGGCACCGACGGCGCGAGCGCACCGCCCAGCTCCAGCACCGAGACGGTGCTGCGCCCGAGCTCGAGGTAGGCCGGCGCGTGCTCGAGCCGCATCATGTGGCCGAGCTGCTCGTTGACGATCGGCGGATCGAACGGCACCCGCGCCGCCATGCTGGCGAAGGTCAGCTCGGAGAAGGCGTAGCTGTCGTCGCAGCGCAGGAAGTCGACCCGCACGTGCATGAAGTCGCGGGACAACCGCCGCGCCTCGTCGATCAGCAGGTCGAGCCCCGGCGGCGGCGGCACGTCGCGCGGATCGTCCTTGACGCCGCGCACGCTGAACGGCGTCCGCCGCCAGTTGAGATCGAAGAGCGCGTGCCGGATGCCCTCGAGCCCCGGCCGGCCGTCGACGCCGCGCTCGGTGATCACCGCGATGAACACCGGCTCGCCCATGATGCAGGTCAGCTTGTATTCGAGCATCTGCTGCTGCGGGGAAAGATACTCCTCGACCAGCCAGCGCTTGGGCACGTCGCGATAGTGCAGCTCGCCGGTCTGCCGCCACTGGTCGTACCCCATCCAGTGCCGCACCTTGGCGATCAGCTCCGCGCGCTGGGTGTGCTTGCCCGCCGTCTCGATGTGGTTCTGCCCGCTGCCGAAGGACGACTTCAGCACGAAGGTCTCGGGCAGGTCGACGTCCGCCAGCTCCTCCGGGGCGGTTCCGGTGGCGATCAGCCGCGGCGCCGCGATGCGCGCGCCCTTGAACTCCAGGTAGCGGCGCACCGCGACCTTGTCGGCGGCGTAGCTCATCAGCGGGTTGGGGTGGTTGAGGAACTGCCAGCGGATCTTCTCGTTCAGCCAGACCGGGGCATCCAGGTCGGGAAGATGGTCGTTGCGGCGGGCGTACTGGTAGGCGATGGCCTCCGCGTCCGAGCCGAAGGTCGCGTCGTAGAGCGCCGCCTGGTACGAGCGCGTGTCCGAGCGCACGATCCGGCGCGCGCGAATCGCGTACCGCGCCCAACTGCGCCTCCGGTCCACGCGCGCGACAAACGCATCCCGATCGACCCCGGCCTTGGGCATCCTCAAGCCTCCCCCTGGCACGGGTCAAACACCGCGCTGAGCAAACAACAATCAGTGAAACCATATGATGCGGCCGGCCGGAAGGTCGACTGGAAAGTTGAGCCGGCAATCGCTTCCGCCGCAGATAGCGGGCCGATGTGTCGGCCGGGGCGCGCCCGCCGCCCGCCGGGAGCGAACGGCCATCCCCTACGGTTGAGAGGAGGCGACGGCGGTCGCGTCGCCTCCTGCCCCGTCAGCCGAGGAAGACCGAATCGAGCGGCGGGAAGCCGTTGAAGCCGACCGACGCATAGCTCGTCGTGTAGGCGCCGGTGCAGAGGATGCGCACCTTGTCGCCGGCCGCGAGCCCCATCGGCAGCTGGACGGGGCGCCGCTCGTAGAGGACGTCGGCCGAGTCGCAGGACGGGCCGGCCAGGATGCAGGGGCCGCTCGGCTCGTCGCCGTGGCGGGTCTCGAACTGGTAGCGGATCGCCTCGTCGATGGTCTCGGCGAGCCCCGAGAACTTGCCGATGTCGAGATAGACCCAGCGGATGATGTCGTCCTGGTCCTTGCGCGCGACCAGCATCACCTCGGCGACGATCACGCCGGCCTCGGCGACGAGCCCGCGGCCCGGCTCCGCCATGACGTGGACGTCGGTCCCGAAGCGGTGGCGCACCATCCGCATCACCTCCGCCGCGTACTCCTCGGTCGCCGGCATCGGCTGGCCGTAGAAGGCCGGGAAGCCGCCGCCGATGTTGAGGATGCGCAAGCCGTGCCCAGCCTCCGCCGCCTCGGTCCAGAGCCGGTGCGCGTCGTCGAGGGCCATCGCCCACATCGCGGGCTCGCGCATCTGCGAGCCGGCGTGGAACGAGATGCCGGCGACGTCGAGCCCGAGGTACCGCCCGAGATCCATGAGCCGCAGCGCCTCGCGCCGCGAGCAGCCGAACTTGCGGCTGAGCGGCCAGTCGGCCTGCGAGGCCTCGACCAGCATGCGGACGATGACGCGCGCGCCCGGGGCGTGCGCGGCGATCTTGTAGAGCTCCTCCTCGGCGTCGACGGCGAACTGCTCGACGCCCATCGCATGCGCGTGCGCGATGTCGGCCGCGCGCTTGATGGTGTTGCCGAAGGCGATCCGGCCAGGCGCGATCCCGAGCCCGAGGCAGAGGTCGATCTCGCCGCGCGAGGCGCAGTCGAAGCGCCCGCCCAGCTCGGCGACCGCCTTGACGACCTCGGGGGCCGGGTTGGCCTTGACCGCGTAGTGGATGGTGGCGTCGCCGAGCCCCGCCTCGAGCGCGCGGTACTTGGCGCGCATCACCTCGAGGTCGAAGACGACCGTCGGCCGGTCGAAGTCGCGGCCGCGGATGTAGGCATCCTGCGCCGCGGTGACGGCGGAATCGGCCGGGTGGATGTCGAAAAGGCGGACGGGCTCGCCCGCAAAGGCGGCAGCGTGTCGCATGCGCATCTCCATCAGTCCCGGGGGATATGAACCCCGGAGTTCCCAAAAGAGACGTTACCGTCGCTGCGTGAGTCTCCCGGGTTCCCGAGGGCCTTACAGAGGCGCGTGCGTTGGCGTCGTGAGGCCGCATATGAGGCCTCGGGTCCCGGCAATCAAGTGAAAACACGCCCTCGGAAACAGAAATCTCGCAAGCGTGTCCCGACTGTGGCCGACTTCCTTAAGGTATGGTTAATCCATAACAATAATCGGTCCGCCCCAGCTCCGATCGGACCTGCCGCGGGCATGGCCGCCGCCCTTCCCCGCGGCGCGCGGCCGCGCGCCCTCCGGCCGCATCGAGCGGGGATTCCCTGCGTCCGGAATGGCCCGATCCGGAGCCTGGACACGCGAAGGCGCCCGGGGACGTTTCCCGGGCGCCTGACGGCAACCGTCGGGCCGTGGCGGCCCGGGCCGGCGGGCTCAGCTGGCGGCCTGCGCCTTGGCGATGTCGCGCTTGAGCTTCAGCGCACGCGGCGACAGCTCGGCGTCGTCGGCCTTGGCGAGGAAGGCGTCGAGCCCGCCCCGGTGGTCGACGCTCCTGAGCGCCGCGGCCGAGATCCTGAGCGTGTAGGTCTCGTTCAGCGTCTCGCTCGCCAGCGAAACCTGGTTCAGGTTCGGCAGGAAGCGCCGCTTGGTCTTGTTGTTGGCATGGCTGACGTTGTTGCCAACCATCGGGCTCTTGCCGGTCAGTTCGCAGCGGCGGGACATCGGACGGGTCCTTGCATCGGGTCGCGGTGGAGCGCGGGGGCATTCCCCGGCGCCGGAATTTCGGAAGCGGCCTGATACCGGCGCGCCGCTGCCGCGTCAAGGGGATGGCGGCCCTTGGCCTGTTCCGCCCCGGACGCCTCGCTCGGATCCCCCGTCCGCGAGCGGCTAGCGGCGGGGGTCGGCCGCCAGTTCCTCCAGCAGCTCGATCTGCACCCGCTGGATCTCGGCCAGCCGCTCCCATTGCCGCTGCAGCTGGTGGTCGAGCTTCTCGTGCAGGTGGCGGATCTCGAGCTCGGCCTTGAGGTTCACCTTGTAGTCGTTCTCGGCCTGCAGCCGGTCGCGCGCCTCCTGCCGGCGCTGGCTCATCATGATGATCGGCGCCTGCAGCGCGGCGAGGCAGGAGAGCACCAGGTTGAGCAGGATGAACGGATAGGGGTCGAAGGCCGACGCCGGGCCGCGCAGCGCGTTCGCCGTCATCCAGACCACCAGCACCAGCAGGAACAGCAGGATGAACGGCCAGGAGCCGCCGAAGGAGGCCAGCGTGTCCGCGGCCCGCTCGCCGAAGCCGCGCCGCTCCTCGAAGACGGACTGCACGTCCTGCGCCACCGGCAGGCCCGAATCGATGCTTTCGAGCACCTCGCGGTCGAGCTCGCCGAGCACGCCCCGCTCCTGCTCGAGCAGCCGCTCGACGTGCAGCCGCCGCGCCCGCGCGCGGTCGTCCCGGCAGACCAGGGCGTCCGGCGGCAGCGGCCCGGAAGCGAGCGCCTCCGCCGTCCCGGCCATCAGGCCGGCCAGGGGCTTCAGCTCCGAGGCGGGAAAGCTGCCCCCGCAGACCGCGCAAACGCCCGTTTCCTCAGCCATCGCCCTTCCCTGTCGCCGCCGCCGCCCGCCGGCAGCATTGAACGCTCGAAGCAATTCCCGCAACAATGCCCATCGCCCGCCGCGGTCCGGCACGGGGCCGGGAAGGGCGGCGGGAACGGGGGGTAAGGTGGGGCGGATCCTCAAGATCGCCGCTGCGGTCCTCTTCTTGCTGGCCGCCGTCGCCTACGGACGCCTCTACACGGTCGAGCTGCCGGCGGACGAGGCGCCCGGATCCAACTGGGTCGCAGCCGAAAGCAAGCTGACCTTGCCGAAGATCGAGTTCGGCGGCAGCTGGACGCGCCCGCGGCCCCGGCCGCAGCCGACGGCGAGCGCCCTGTCCTGCCCGCTCTGCGCCCAGCTCGGCGTCGCCGAGGTCGCGTTCAACCGCCCCGACCGGCTGACCTACGGCGAGCCCGCGCCGATCGAGCTGGTGATGGCGCCGGCCACGTCGGCGGCGAAGGCGGCGCCGTTCCTGTCCGACGACCTCGCCGGTACGGCCGTCACCCGCGAGGGGGTCAGCTACGCGCAGCACATGCGCGCCCGGCTCACCGGCGGCGACTTCGCCATCGAGCCGGCCGAGGCGCAGGACAAGACCGTGCTGCCCGACCGCCCGACGCGCTGGACCTGGACCGTCCGGCCGACCGCCTTCGGCCCCGACCGGCTGCTGACGCTCGAGCTCGCCCCGGTGCTCGAAGGCGCCGCCGCCGAGGGCGATACGGTCGTCTTCCGCGAGCGCATCCCGGTCGACATCGGGCTATGGGATCGCATCACCTACGTCGCGGCGGCGATCACGCCGGTGCATGCAGCCCTCGTCGCGGTCGGTCTGACGCTCCTCGGCATCGCGCGGTGGGCCTGGAAGAGCACGCATCCGGCGAAGGAGCCGAAGCCGCCCGAGCTCCGGATCAACGTCAGCGTCCGCAAGGAGGGGGAGCGGGACGACGAAGACGGCTGACCGCGCCCCTTCCGGGACGCGGCCGCCGCCTCGCATCGCTCACTTGCCGGAGTTGCGGAGCATCTCCAGCACGTCGTGGCGCGTGACGCCGATGTCGCACAGGATGTGCGCGTCCATGGTCAGCAGCCGCCGCGCCGCCTTGCGCGCGTCGTGCCGCTGGCGGGCACGTTCGAAGGCACCGGCCACCGCGCCCGCGACGCGGAAGCGCCGCCGGTCCCCGGCCTGATCCCAGGTCGCCATCACCATCACCGGATCCTCCCGAAGGCGCGCGCGAGCCACGACCGACGGTGGCTGCGCGAGGGCGGCGTTGCGGAGTCCGCGCCCGGACGGTCCATCCGGGTCGCGATCATGAAAGCGTCGCCATATACCTTCAGCATGGTCTTGCCTCCTTTGGCTGCCGGATTATCGCTGCGTCGTTATTGACAGAATCGCCGTTTCGGCGCGAGTCAGGAAAAAATCGGATCTGTAAGCGGGCCTTACCGATGGACTGGCGGACGATGCCCTCGCTCGGCGCGCTGCGCGCCTTCGCGGCCCTGGCCGAGACCGGCAGCTTCGCGCGCGCCGGCGCGGCGCTGAACGTCAGCCACGCCGCGGTCAGCCAGCGGGTCCGGGCGCTCGAGGAGACGCTCGGGGTGCCGCTGCTCGGCCGCGAGGGGCGACGCGCGGTGCTGACGCCCGAGGGGGTCCAGCTCGCTGCCGCGCTCGAGGCCGGCTTCGGCGACATCCGCCGCACCGTCGACGAGCTGACCGGGGCGGACGCCGCCCGGCCGCTGCAGCTGACCTCGACGCCCGCCTTCTCGATGAGCTGGCTGATGCCGCGGCTGTCGGAATTCCGCCACGAGCACCCGGAAATCCAGCTGATGCTGAACCCGG
Source organism: Amaricoccus sp. (assembly GCA_046348975.1). Lineage (GTDB taxonomy): Bacteria > Pseudomonadota > Alphaproteobacteria > Rhodobacterales > Rhodobacteraceae > Amaricoccus. The sequence goes on from JAXMDF010000003.1 coordinate 70,221, forward strand.
CGCCCGAGGCGCTGGAGCTGAAACCGGGCGGGATCGACCTCGCGATCCGCTACGGCCGCGGGCATTGGCCGGGGCTCGCGGTCGAGCTGCTGCTGCCGACGAGCTACGTGCTGGTCGGTGCGCCGTCGCTGATCGGCGACCGCGAGATCGTCGAGCCGGCGGACATCCTCGACCTGCCCTGGCTGCAGGAGCTCGGGACCAGCGAGATGTCGGCCTGGCTGCGCAACCGCGGCGTCGTGGCGCCGAAGACCGAGAACATCGTCCACCTGCCCGGCCACCTCGTGCTCGAGGGGCTGCGCAACGGCGAGGGCGTCTCGCTGACGACCACCGTCGTCATCGAGCGCGAGCTCGCCTCGGGTGCGCTCGAGGTGCTGCTCGAGGATCCCCAGCCCGACCTCGGCTACTTCATCGTGACCCGCCAGGGCGTGCTGCGCCCGCCGCTCAAGGCCTTCGTGAACTGGCTCCGCCGCCACGCCCGTCCGCGCGGCTGAACCTCAGGCGAGCCGCCAGCCCGCCTCCGCCGGCCGCGGCCCGTCGGGACCCGCCAGCCCCCGGTCCTGCAGGTCGAGGAGGTGCGCGAGCACGTTGCGCGCCGCCGCCGGGTGCAGCCGCGGGTCGGTCCCGGCGTAGATCGCCGCCACCAGCGCGGGCACCGTCGCCGGCCCGCCCGCGAGCGCCGCGACGATCTCCCTTTCCCGCGCCGCCCGGTGCGCGAGCACCCAGTCGACGACGCGCCGCGGCTCCGCGACCGGCGCCCCGTGGCCCGGATAGTAGACCGTGTCGCTTCGATCACGCAGCCGGGCGAGGCTGGCGCGGAATGCCGCGAGCTCGCCATCCGGGGGCGAGATCACCGGCGTTGCCCAGCCCATGACGAGGTCGCCGGTGAAGAGCGCGCCCCCCTCCTCCCAGGCGAAGCCCAGGTGGTCGGCGGTATGCCCGGGCGTTGCCAGCGCCGTCAGCGTCCAGCCCGGCCCGGCGATCACCTCGCCCTCGCCGATCCTCCGGTCGGGCGCGAAGCCGGGGTCGAGCCCCTCGCCGCCGCCGATCCCGAGCGCCGCCAGCCGCGCCATCGCCGGCGACCGCGCGCCCGCCGGGTCGCCGTGGGCGAGGATCGGCGCGCCGACCCGATCCGCGAACCGCCGCGCGCCGGCGCTGTGGTCCAGGTGCGCATGGGTCACCAGCACCGCCGCCACCCGCTCGCGGGCGACCGCCTTCGCCAGCGCGTCGAGATGCCGCGGATCGTCGGGGCCGGGGTCGATCACCGCCACCTCGCCCGCGCCGACGACGTAGCTGCGGGTGCCGGTGAAGGTCATCGGCCCGGCGTTGGGCGCGGTGACGACGCGCAGCCCGGGCGCCGGCGCCTCGACCGCGCCCACGGGCGGCGCGTGGTCGAGCCGGAACGGCGAGCCGCCCCTCGCTTGCGCCGCACCGTCGCCGCGCCTAACTCTCTCGGCCATGCGACCGCCGACGCTCCGTTCGCTTCTGCCGCGCAGCCTGTTCGGGCGGGCGCTGGCGATCCTACTCGTGCCGATCGTCGTGCTGCAACTCGTGGTCGGGCTCGTCTTCTTCCAGCGCCACTACCAGCGCGTCACCGAGCAGATGACCCGCAACGTCGCCTACGAGCTCAACTACGCCGTCGAGCAGGTGGACGCGGCCGGCAGCGCCGCCGACGCCGCGGCCCTCCTCGCCGGGCTCGGCCTGCCCCTCGACCTGCAGCTGCGCCTCGCGCCCGGCGAGAAGGTGGTGCCGGGGGTGCGCCGCGAGTTCCTCGACCTGACGGGCGCCACCGTGGTCGCGACCCTCGACCAGGCGTTCCGCGGCCCGATCCGGATCGACCTCGCGACGAGCCCGAAGATCGCGTCGCTCGCGATCGGCACCAGCCGCGGCGCGCTCGAGGCGGCGGTGCCGCGCGACCGGCTTTCGGTGCCGAACGCGCACCAGCTCCTCGTCCTGATGATCCTGGCCGCGCTGGTGCTGACGACGATTGCCGTCGTCTTCCTGCGCAACCAGGTGCGGCCGATCCGGGCGCTCGCCGAGGCGGCCGAGGCCTTCGGCAAGGGGCGCTCGCTGCCGTTCCGCCCGGCCGGCGCCGAGGAGGTGCGGCGCGCGGGCGCCGCCTTCCTGTCCATGCGGTCAAGGCTGGAGCGGCAGATCGAGCAGCGCACGCAGATGCTCTCGGGGGTCAGCCACGACCTCCGCACGCCCTTGACGCGGATGAAGCTGACGCTGGCGCTGATGGACGAGACGGACGAGACCCGCGACCTCAAGGCCGACGCCGACCAGATGGAGCGGATGCTTGGCGAGTTCCTCGCCTTCGCCCGCGGCGACGGCACCGAGGAGACGGCACCGGTCGATCCCTTCGCGCTGGCGCAGGCCATCGTCGACGACGCCCGGCGCGGCGGGACCGACGTCGCGCTGCAGACGGCCAACGACACCCCGGCCGACCCCGAGGTCCCGATGCGCCGCGGCGCCATCGGACGGGCGGTGCAGAACCTGGTCGGCAATGCGGCGCGCTACGGCAAGCACGTCGTGATGTCGGTGCGGCTGACGGCGAAATGGCTGACCTTCGTCGTCGAGGACGACGGGCCGGGCATCCCCGAGGCCGACCGCGCCCGGGCGATGCAGCCCTTCACCCGGCTCGAGGCCGCCCGTACCCACGCGGCCGGCAGCGCCAGCGTCGGGCTGGGCCTGTCGATCGCCCTCGACATCGCCCGCAGCCACGGCGGCAGCCTCGAGCTCGGCCAGAGCTCCGACCTCGGCGGCCTGCGCGCGACCCTGCGCCTGCCGCGGTAGAGAATGGGGCTGTCCGGGGGTTGTCCGGGCCCGGGCAAGTGGCTTAAGTGGCTGATATCACGCGATATCGTCTCCGGGCGTTAACCGGATTCCAACCGTTGCCCGGGGCCTGCCGGGGGGTGCCTGCCGGGGCTCAGGGCTAACTGGCTAACGCCGGCGGATCCTCCGATTTCAAGCTTAGCCGGAGAGGTCGATGATGCCAAGCCGGCAACCGCTCCGGCAGGAGCCGCGTCGTCGTCCGTCGACAGGCCTGCCACCCCCGGCTCGCCAACGCCATGTACCACCGGGGGCGGGTCGCCGTGCAGCGCGACCCGAGATCCCGCGCCCGGCACGCCGCCCTCCGTCGGGATCAGAACGTCCCGCCGGCGAAGAGGCGCCAGCGTTCGGTGAGAAGGACGATCAGGGCGCCGGCGGTGCCGGAGGCGGCGAAGCCGGCGATCAGCGGGATCACGGTGCCGTCGTAGAGCTGGCCGACGACGAGGCCGAGGGCGGCGCCGACGGCCGTCGTCACGGCGCCGACGAAGGAGGAGGCGGTGCCGGCGATGCGGCCCATGGGCTCCATGGCGAGGGCGTTGAAGTTGGGCATCATCAGCCCGAAGCAGAGCAGCGTCAGCGCCAGCAGCACGACGAAGACGGCGAGGGGCGGGCGGCCGGTGGCGAGGGCGATCGCGAGGTGCAGGAGCGAGAGGCCGGCGAAGCCGAGCATGGCGCCGTGGGAGATGCGGCGCATGCCCAGGCGGCCGACGAGGCGGCTGTTGAGGAAGGACGCGACCGCGAGGGCGGCGGCGCAGGCGCCGAAGACGATGGGAAAAAGGCGGCCGAGGCCGTAGACCTCGACGAAGATCTGTTCGGCCGAGTTGATGTAGCCCATCAGCGAGCCGAAGATGACGCCGGTCGCGAGCGTATACCCGAGGGTCTGGCGGTGGCGGACCGCCTCGCCGAAGGCGTCGAGGAGCCAGCGGACCGAGAGGGGCTCGCGCATGGCGGGCGGCCGGGTTTCCGGCAGGCGGAAGGCCATCCAGACCGCGAAGGCGAGCGAGATCGCGAAGAGGAAGGCGAAGATCAGGTGCCAGCTGCCGACGAGGAGGAAGAGGCCGCCGACGGTCGGCGCCAGCACGGGCACGACGATGAAGACCATCATCACGAAGGACATGACCTCGGCCATGCGGCGGCCGCCGTAGACGTCGCGGACGATGGCGATGGCGACGACGCGCGGGGCGGCATTGGCGAGGCCCTGGACGAAGCGGGCGAGGAGCAAGGCCTCGAAGCTCGGGGCGGCGAAGCAGGCGAAGGAGGCGGCGGCGTAGATGGCGAGGCCGGGCAGCAGCACGGTCCTGCGGCCGAGCCAGTCGCTCAAGGGGCCGTAGAAGAGCTGGCCGAGGGCGAAGCCGGTCACGTAGGCGGTGATGACGAGCTGCTGGCGGTTGGGGTCGGCGAGGCCGAACTCGTCGCGGATCTGCGGCAGCGCCGGCAGCATGACGTCGATCGAGAGCGCCGTCAGCGCCATCAGCGCCGCGATCATGCCGACGAACTCGGCGAAGCGCGGCATCGGCGCGGCGACGGCGGGCTCGGCCTGGGTCATGGATGCTCTCGGATGGGGATCGGGACGGCGCGTACAGGCCTGACGCAAGCGGCGGCCGGAGGCAAGGGTCAGCCGGGCGCGGCGACCGCCGGCCGTGGCGCCAGCGCCCGCACCGCCTCGGCGGCGATCTCGAACGAGCGGAGCCGGGCGGCGTGATCGTGGATCTGGCCGGTCAGGATCAGCTCGTCGGGGGCGTGGCGGGCGATGAAGGCCGCGAGGGCGTCGCGGACGGTCGCGGGCGAGCCGGTCGCCGAGCAGGCGAGCGCGCGCTCGACCTGGGCGAGGAGCATCGGGTCGAGGTGGCGCTCGATGTCGGCGAGCGGGCGCGGCAGCGGGCCGGGGCGGCCGGTGCGGAGGTTCGCGAAGGCCTGCTGCATCGAGGAGCGCAGGAGTCGCCCTTCGGCGTCGGTGTCGGCGGCGAAGACGTTGAAGGCGAGGATGAGATACGGGGCGGCGAGGTCGGGCGACGGGCGGAAGGTCTCGCGGTAGGTCTCGATGGCGGGCTCGAGGTCGCCGGGAGCGAAGTGGGAGGCGAAGGCGTAGGGGAGGCCGAGCTGGGCGGCGAGCTGGGCGCCGAAGAGGCTCGAGCCGAGGATGAAGAGGGGCACGTGGGTGCCGGTGCCGGGGACGGCGTTGACCGGGCGGCCCGGCACCGGATCGCCAAGATAGCCCATCAGCTCGACGACGTCGCGCGGGAAGCTGTCGGCGGCGTCGAGGTAGCGGCGGAGCGCGCGGGCGGTCGCCATGTCGGTGCCGGGGGCGCGGCCCAGGCCGAGGTCGATGCGGCCGGGGAAGAGGGTCGCGAGCGTGCCGAAGGCCTCGGCGACCATCAGCGGGGAGTGGTTGGGGAGCATGATCCCCCCTGCCCCGACCCGGATCGTCGAGGTCGCGGCGGCGACGCGGCCGATGACGACGGCCGTCGCGGCGCTGGCGATCCCGGGCATGTTGTGGTGCTCGGCGAGCCAGAAGCGCTTGTAGCCCCAGGCCTCGGCGTGGCGGGCGAGGTCGAGGGTGTTCGCGAGCGCCTCGGCGGCGGTGCCGCCCTCGGGGATCGGCGCGAGGTCGAGGACGGAGAAGGCGGGCATTGCGGTCCCTCGGAAGCTTCGCCCCGGGATCTGGCGCGGGGCGCGGCGAGAGCAAGTCCCGAGGTTGGATTGGTGGAGACCTCTGCGACGGGCCTTCGAGGCGCCCGGAGCCTGTCGTTCGGAGGGGATGCAAGCCGCGCACAAATCTCAAGTATTTGAAATGTAATGATGATCTCAGGATGGATTGTCCGAATGTTCATACTTGGCCGCTCATTCGACTCCTTGCGGGCGCTTTTGGAGAGCGCCTGGCACCCGCGTCGCGGCCGCGCCCGACCGGAGCGCGCTTGGGTCAGGCGGCGGGATCCGGCCAAGTCCGGGCCTCGGCCTCGAAATAGGGGGTCTGGGCGCGGATGACGCAGAAGCGCTGGCCGGTCGGGGCCTCCATGACGACCCAGGTCTTGATCGCGGCGACCTTGCGCGCGCCGAGCCTTTCCAGGCGGGCGACCTCGGCGGGGATGTCGTCGCTCTCGATGTCGAGGTGGATGCGCGAGGGGTGCTCGACCGTCTGCACCTCGAAGTGGTGGCTGCCGAGGTCGCCGAGCGGGATGTACTTGTCCTCGCGAGATCCGGGGGCGAGGCCGAGGGCGGCGGACCAGAAAGCGGCGGCGGCGTCGAGGTCGTCGGTCCGGCAGTCGATGATGAAGCTCGACAGGCGGCTGCGGTGGGGCATGCGGGTCTCCCGTTGGGTTCGGCCGGCGTTCCCGGTCAATGGCTTCCGCCGGTGTCGCCGGCGGCGAGCTCCTCGGCGCTGGCCCTGGCGGCCTGGATCTCGATGAAGACGCGGCTGACCTCGGGGTGGCGGGCCTTGATCTCGTCCTCGAGGGCGGCGATGCCGCGCTCGACCTCGCCGGCGGTCATGGCGTCGCGGGCGTCGACGCTGAGGTTCACGAGGACGTCGGCGGGGCCGAAGTGGAGGGTGCGGACCTCGTTGACCGCCTCGACGAAGGGGGCGCGGCCGGCGGTGCCGATGATGTCCTCGACGAGCTGGGGGCTCGCGGCCTCGCCGATCAGCAGGCTCTTGGTCTCGATCGCGAGCAGGACGGCGGCGGTGGCGAGGATGCCGCCGATGGCGATCGTGGCGAGGGCGTCGGCGCGGAGCCAGCCGAGCTTGTCGGAGAGGACGACCCCGAGGAGGGCGACGGCGAGGCCGAGGATGGCGGCGCTGTCCTCGAAGAGGACGGTGAAGAGGGCCGGGTCCTTGGACTGGCGGACGGTCGCGAGGATCGGGCGGCCGGCGCGCTGGCGGTCGAACTCGCGCCAGGCGACGAGCCAGGCGCCGGCCTCGAAGAGCATGGCGACGGCGATGACGGCGTAGTTCCAGCCGACGTTGCTCAGGGGGTGCGGGCTGCGGAGCTTCAGCAGCCCCTCGTAGATCGAGACGCCGGCGCCGATGCCGAAGAGCAGGATCGCGACCACGAAGGCCCAGAAGTAGAGCTCCTTGCCGTGGCCGAAGGGATGGCGCGGGTCGGCGGGCCGGGCGGCGCGCTGCAGGCCGACGAGGAGCAGGATCTGGTTGCCGGTGTCGACGGTCGAATGCACGGCCTCGGCGAACATCGCCGACGAGCCGGTGGCGGCGGCGGCCGCGTATTTGGTCGCGGCGATCGCGGCATTGCCGAGCAGCGCCGCGACGACGACCCGGGTCGATCCTTCGGCCACGCGGCGCCCTCCCCTTGCGGCAGTGAAGCAGGCTGGCGGGGGCCGTTCAAGCGGCTCGATCGGCGAGTATCCGCCGACAGCGTGTCAACCGGTGGACGAGGGGGGCGGGCCGTGGCAGGAATGCGCGCAAGTTCAATGGTATCGGGGGCTTCCCTTGCGTTACGCGGCCTACGTCTCGGCCCTGCTGGCCTGCCTCCTCGCCGTCGCCGACTGCGCCGAGGCCGGCGGTCGTCCCGAGGCCTCGCGCGGGCTGTCCGCGCCGGCGGTGCCGATGGCCCCCGCGCCGGAGGTCGGCCGCGCATCGGGGAGCGCGCTCGCCTGCCTGGCGGAGGCGGTCTATTTCGAGGCGCGCGGCACCGGGCTCGAGGGCGAGACGGCGGTCGCGCATGTCATCGTGAACCGGGCGAAGAGCGCGCAGTTCCCGCGCACCGTCTGCGGCGTGGTCGGCGACGGCTGCCAGTTCTCCTACCGCTGCGACGGCCGCTCGGACGCGCTGGTCGAGCCGGGGCCGCGCGCCCGCGCCTACAAGGTGGCGTCGGACGTGCTGGGGGGTGCGCCCGACTTCACCAAGGGGGCGCTCTTCTTCCACTCGGCGCAGGCGGCGCCCGGGTGGCTGAAGAGCCGGCCGCGGGTGGGGGTGTTCGGGGGGAACGTGTTCTACCGCTAGGCCCGTGAGGGTCGCGATCATGGTTAATGCGCGAGAACCCCTGATTTCGAGGATACCGTCGGAGGTCCGCCAGATGAAGGCGGAACGTGCCGGGAGGGTGAACGCGGACTAGCGCGCCGGCGGCCCCACCGACTCGCGCTCGACCAGGGTGCATTCGACCTTGATCTGCGGCTGGCGGCCGTCGGGGCCGAGGGCGCCGTCGATGAGGGTCGCGGCGGCCTGCAGGCCCATCTCGTGGTGGGGCAGCACCATCGTGGTCAGCGGCGGGCGCATGAACTGGGCGATCTCGCGGTCGTCGTAGCCGACGACCGAGACGTCGCCGGGGATGGCGAGGCCGAGCTCCTTGAGGGCGTCGTAGCAGCCGACCGCCATCATGTCGTTGGCGACGAAGATCGCGGTCGGCGGATCGGGGAGCGCCATCAGCGCGCGGGTGTGCTCGTAGCCGGTCGGCGGCTCCCAGTTGCCGGGGCGGACGAGTGCCGGGTCGAAGAGGATGTCGTGCTCGGCCAGCGCCCGGCGGTAGCCGTTGAGGCGGTCGCGCGACGGATCGGTCCAGGACTGGCCGTGGATGTGCGCGATGCGGCGGTGGCCGGCGCGGATCAGCCTGAGCGTCGCGCCGTAGCCGCCGAGGAGCTCGGCCGGACAGACCGAGGGCAGCGAATGGTCCTGGGCGAAGCAGTTCAGGAGCACCGTCGGGACGCGGTAGAGCTCGGGCTTGGGGCGGACGCGGCGGGTCAGGATGGTGCCGTAGATCAGCCCGACCACCGGCTGGCGCAGCAGCTGGGCGAAGAGCGCCGCCTCGAGGTCGGGGTCGCTGTGGCTGACGCCGGCGGCCACGGTCAGCCCGTGCTCCCAGGCGCGCTCGCGGACGGCGTCGAGCTGCAGCGCGCACCAGGGGTCGGTGGAGATCTCGTCGGAAATGTAGGCGATGACCGTCGAGCCGGCGCGCGACGGCGACGTTCCGTGGCGCGGCGCCACGTAGCCGAGGTCGCGCGCGGCCTCGCGCACCCGCTGCCGCGTCGCGGTGGACAGCCTGGCGCCGGCGGCGTTGTTGAGCACCAGCGACACCGTGGTCTGCGACACGCCGGCGAGCGCCGCCACGTCGATCATCGTCGGGCCGCGCCGGCGCGCCTCGACGCCGCCGGCCGTTTGCGCCTCGTCCCTGCCGCGTTTCATTCCCTGTTGCCGCCGCTTTTCGACCGACTCTCGGCTTCAGCAGAATTATCATTATTAACGCGCTGAAATGTCAACGCTATTTATGCGTTGCGTTCCAATGCCATCTGATATTAGCATTGACCTCGGCCACCGCTCGCGGCGGTCGCGGCAACCCGCGCCGCAGAGCAAGCGGTGAGCATGAGACCCACGGGAGGGCAACGCATGAAACGGATCGTGATGGCCGCCGTCGCGGCGACGCTGGCGCTTGCCGGCGCCGCGCAGGCGCAGGACAAGACGCAGATGGCGTTCGTCGTCAACGGCGCCTCGGACTTCTGGAAGCTGGCCGAGGCCGGGGTGAAGAAGGCGCAGGGCGAGCTCGGCGACGGCTACGACCTGCAGCTGCGCTATCCGGCGCAGGCGACCGCGGCCTTGCAGAACGCGCTGATGGATGACCTGGTCGCCGCCGGCTACAAGGCGATCATGATCTCCTCGGTCGACCCGAAGACCTCGACCGACGCCTTCAACAAGATCGCCGCGCAGGCGGCGCTCTTCACCACCGACTCCGACGCCCCGCAGTCGAACCGCGTCGCCTACGTCGGCTCGTCGAACACCGACGCCGGGGTCCAGGCGGGCGAGCTCGCGGTCAAGGCGCTGCCGCAGGGCGGCAAGTGCATGGGCTTCGTCGGCCTGCTCGGCGCCGACAACGCCAAGGAGCGGATCGCGGGCTTCAGGAAGGCGGTCGAGGGCCACAACATCGAGCTCGTCGACGTGCGCGGCGACGACATCGACTTCGCCCGCGCCCGCTCGAACGTCGACGACGTCCTGGCGGCGAACCCCGAGATCACCTGCATGGTCGGCTTCTATTCCTACAACTCGCCGAAGATCTACGAGGCGCTGCAGGCGGCCGGCAAGCTCGGCCAGATCACCGTCGTCGCCTTCGACGAGGATCCGATCACGCTCGGCGCGGTCAAGGACGGGACGTTCGTCGGCACCGTGGTGCAGCAGCCGTTCGAATGGGGCTACCAGGGCATGAAGATCATGGCCAAGTACCTCCAGGGCGACAAGTCGGACATCCCGGCGGACGGGCTGATCATCATCCCGACCAAGGTGATCGACAAGGACAACGTCGACGCCTTCCAGGCCGACCTGAAGGCGAAGATCGCCTCCGCCTCGGGCAGCTGAGCGGGGACCTCCGGCGGGCGCTGCGGCGCCCGCCGGCCGCCCGCGGGGTGCGTGAATGGCAGCGCCGTTTCTCGAGCTGGTCGGCATCGGCAAGGCCTATCCCGGCGTCGTCGCCCTCGACGACGTCAGCCTGTCGGTTGCGCCCGGCGAGGTCATCGGGCTCGTCGGCGAGAACGGCGCCGGGAAATCCACGCTGATGAAGATCCTCGGCGGCGTGGTGGCGCCGTCGGCCGGGCGGATCGTCGTCGATGGCGTCGAGCGGCCGGCGATGACGATCGCCGACGCGATCGCCGCCGGCATCGCCTTCGTGCAGCAGGAGCTGAACCTCTTCGACAACCTCGATGCGGCGGCGAACGTCTTCATCGGACGCGAACCGCTGCGGGGCGGCCCGCTGCGGCTGGTGGACCGGCCGAAGCTCGAGGCGGCCGCCCTGCCCTTCTTCCGGCGGCTCGGGGTCGATTTCCCGCCCGACGCGCCGGTCATGGGGCTGTCGCTGGCGCAGCGGCAGCTGATCGAGATCGCCAAGGCGCTGTCCCTGGAAAGCCGGCTCGTGATCATGGACGAGCCGACCTCGAGCCTGACCTTGTCGGAGACCGACCGGCTGCTCAAGGTCATCGCCGACCTGAAGGCGTCGGGGGTCAGCGTCATCTTCATCTCGCACCGGCTGGCGGAGGTGAAGGCCTGCGCCGACCGTGTCGTCGTGCTGCGCGACGGGCGGCTGGTCGGGCGGCTGGAGCGCGCCGAGGTCTCGCCGGCGGCGATGATCCGGCTGATGATCGGGCGGGACCTGAGGTCGATCTACCGGCCGCCGGCGGCGCCGCCGGGCGGGGCGCTGCTCGAGATCGAGGGGATCCGGACCGCGGCGCGGCCGGAGCGGGCGGTGGACCTCACCGTGCGCAGGGGGAGATCCTCGGCCTGGCCGGGCTGATCGGCGCCGGACGCACCGAACTCGCGCGGGCGGTCTTCGGGATCGACCGGCCGCTCGGGGGCGCGGTGCGGCTCGCCGGGCGCGAGCTCGCGATCGGCACGCCGCGGGACGCGATCGACGCCGGGATCTACCTGGTGCCGGAGGACCGCAAGGCGAGCGGGGTCATCCTGAGCCTGCCGATCGCGGCCAATATCTCGCTGCCGCAGCTGCCGGATCTGGCGAGCATGGGGCTCGTGCGGTCCGCCGCCGAGACGGCGCTGGCCGAGACCGAGCGGCGGCGGCTCGACATCCGGGCGCCGAGCGTCGAGACCGACGTCGGGACGCTGTCGGGCGGCAACCAGCAGAAGGTGGTGCTGGCGAAGTGGCTGGCGATGGCGCCGCGCGCGATCATCTTCGACGAGCCGACCCGCGGCATCGATGTCGGCGCCAAGCGCGAGATCTACGACATGCTGCGGGCGCTCGCCGATGCCGGGGTCGCGATCCTGATGATCTCCAGCGACATGGAGGAGGTCATCGGTGTCAGCGACCGGATCGCGGTGATGCACGAGGGGGCGATCGCCGGCACGCTGGAGCGGGCGGAATTCTCCGAGCACCGGGTGCTCGAGCTGGCCGTGGGCCAGCCGCAATAGGCGGGGAGCGGAATGCAGAAGAAGGACTTCGGGCTGCTCATCCTGATCCTGGTGGTCGGGACGGTCGTCGCGCTGATCAACCCGCGCTTCCTGTCGCCGGTGAACCTCGCCAACACGGCGAACCTGGTCGGGCTGTTCGGGCTCTTCGCGATCGGCCAGGGGTTCGTGATCATCACCGGCGGCATCGAGCTGAGCGTCGGGTCGGTGATCGCGCTGCTCGGGGTGCTGTTCGTCGACCTCGTCGTCAACCATGGGGTGCCGTGGCCGGTGGCCTGCGTGCTGATGCTGGCGCTCGGCGTGGTCATCGGGCTGGCGCACGGGCTGCTGATCACCCGGCTCAACATGCAGCCCTTCATCGTGACGCTGTGCGGGCTCCTCATCTATCGCGGCATCGCGCGCTTCTATACCGCCGACGCGACGGCGGGATTCGTCTTCGGGCAGACGTTTCCCGAGCTCGAGTGGCTGACGACGGGGCGGAGCTTCGGCATCCCGAACTCGTTCATCGCCATGCTGGTCGTCGCCGCGATCATGTGGGTCGTGCTGCACCGGTCGGTCTTCGGGCGCTACCTTTACGCGGTCGGCCGCAACGAGGAGGCGGCGCGCTATGCGGGCGTCCGGACGGGCCGGGTGATCGTGTCGGCCTACGTGATCTGCGCCGTGCTGACGGCGGTCGCGGCCATCTTCTTCGCCATGTACACGCGGTCGATCTCGCCGGCGTCGCACGGCAACTTCTACGAGCTCTACGCGATCGCCGCCGCCGTCCTCGGCGGCTTCTCGCTGCGCGGCGGCGAGGGGTCGATCGTCGGCGTGGTGCTCGGCGCGGTGCTGCTGCAGGTGCTGCAGAACCTCGTGAACCTGCTCGGGATCCCGAGCTCGCTCAACTTCGCGGTGATGGGGTCGGTGATCCTCGTCGGCGTGCTCGCCGACCAGCAGTTCGACGCCTACCGCCGCCGGCGGGCGCTGGCCGCAACGCCGCAGGAGCCCGCGATGCGAGCCAAGGCCGGCAGCGGCGCCGGGCTGTAGGCGGCGCGAAGACAACCTAAAGGAGACCATTCGGCGCAATTTGCTTGCTTTGCGTGTGCGCGAACGTCTAATTGGCCAGCTGTCGGCGGCCAGGAGGGACGCGGTATGACCCGCAAGCAATCGGTTCTCTGCGCATCCACGGCCTTGCCGCTGGTCCTGGCCGCGGCGGCCGGCGTGATCCTTCCCCCCTCCAGGGCACTCGCCAACTGCACGACGGCCGGGGTCACGACGACCTGCGGCAGCGCGGCGCCCAACCCCTACACCAGCACGATCGGGACCGGTCCGGGCCTCGACGGCCGCACGGTCGAGGTGCTGAGCGGGGCATCGGTCGCGACGGTGAACGCCCCGGCGATCAGCCTCGGCGACAACGCGACGATCAACGTCCGGACCGGCGGCGCGGTCTCCGGCAACACGGTCGCGGGCGAAGGCAACTTCGGGTCCGGCCCGAACATCGTCGAGTTCAACAGCAACGGCACGCTCCTGGTCGAGCAGGGCGCGTCGATCACCCAGACCGGTTCGAACAACCGGAGCGAGGCGGTCAACGTCCACGGCTTCGGCAACACCCTGACCAACTACGGCACCATCTCGGGGACGGGCAGCGCCGCCATCTGGTTCGAGGACACCACCACCGGCACGCCGCGCAACACCGTCGACAACTTCGGGACGATCACCCGCGTCGGCGGCGGCCCGGTCTTCGGCACCAACGGCGGCGCCGGCATCGTCTTCCGCAACGAGACCGGCGCCCTGGTCAACGGCAGCCTGAGCTTCGCCGGCGGCAACGACGACCTCTTCTTCTTCGCCAACTCGACGGTCACCGGCAGCATCAACGGCGGCGGCGGGACGAACAACCTGACGCTGCAGGGAGCGGCCGGCTCGTCGGACACCCTCGCGGGCGCGCTGGCGAACTTCCAGACGCTGACCAAGGACGGGCTCGGGCGCTGGACGGTCAGCGGCAGCCTGACCGGCTTCAGTTCGACGACCGTCAACCAGGGCACGCTGGCCTTGACCGGCAACAACAACAACTACGCGGCCGGGGTGCTGATCAACCCGCTCGGGACGCTGGAGGCGCGCGCCCAGAGCCTGCCGGAGCAGGCCAACCCGGCCGACAACCTCGCCAACGTGACGAACAACGGCGTCCTGCGCTTCGCGCAGCCCGACGACGGCATCTATCTCGGCCAGGTCGTCGGCAGCGGCCGGGTCGAGAAGACGGGCGCCGGCGTCCTGACGCTGGCGCCGTCGGCGGGCGCCGGCAACAGCTACACCGGCACGACGACGATCAACGAGGGCACGGTGTCGGTCGCCGCCAACGACGCGCTCGGCGCGGCGGCGAGCGGGCTGATCCTGAACGGCGGCACGCTCCGGACGACCGCGAGCTTCGCGACCGCGCGGCCGGCGACGCTGCTCGCGGGCGGCGGGACCTTCGAGCAGACGGCAGGCACCACGCTGACCGACACCGGCGCGATCGGCGGCGCCGGGCGGCTGACCAAGACCGGGGCCGGAACGCTGGTGCTCGGCAGCCCGAACAGCTACGCCGGCGGCACGCAGGTCAACGGCGGCGTGCTGCAGGTCGGCGCCAACGCCAACCTCGGGGCGGCGGCCGGGGCGCTCGGGCTCGACGGCGGCACGCTCCGGAGCACCGCGAGCCTCACCACCGCCCGGGCGACGACGCTCGGCGCCGGCGGTGGCACGTTCGAGACCCAGGCCGGCACCCTCACCCACACCGGCACCGTCGGCGGGCTGGGGGCCCTCGCCAAGACCGGCGCCGGGACGCTGGTGCTCGACGGCGCCAACAGCTACGCGGGCGGCACGGCGATCAACGCCGGCGTGCTCGAGGTCGACGCCGACGCCAACCTCGGCGCGCCGTCGACGCCGCTGAGCTTCGGCGGCGGCACGCTGCACACGACGGCGTCCTTCGCGATGAACCGGGCGACGACGCTCAACGCCGGCGGCGGCACCTTCGACACCGACGCGGTGACGCAATTGACCGAGGCCGGGGCGATCACCGGCGCTGGCGCGCTCACCAAGGCCGGCGCCGGGACGATGGTGCTGACCGGTGCGGCCAGCCACGCCGGCGGGACCACGATCGCCGCGGGCACGCTGCAGGTCGGCAACGGCGGGACGTCGGGCTCGCTGGCGGGCAACGTCCTCGACAACGCCGCCCTCGCCTTCGACCGGTCGAATGCGCTCGACGTGGCCGGGACGATCTCGGGCACCGGCACCGTGACGCAGTCGGGCAGCGGCACGGCGCGGCTGCTGGCCGCCAACAGCTACACCGGCACGACCACGGTCGCGGCGGGTGCCCTCTACATCGACGGCGACCAGTCCGGCGCGACCGGAACCACCACCGCCCAGGCCGGCGCGACCCTCGGCGGCGGCGGCACGATCGGCGGCAACGTGACGATCGCCAACGGCGCGACGCTGGCGCCGGGCGACGTGGGCACGACGCCCGGAACGCTCACGATCAACGGCAACCTCGGGCTTGCGACGGGGGCGACCCTGACCTACGGCTTCGGGCAGGCGAACGTCCCGGGCGGGCCGCTCAACGACCTGACCGTGGTCGGCGGCGACCTGGCGCTCGACGGGACGCTGAACGTGACGACCTCGCCGGGCGGGACGTTCGGACCCGGCGTCTACCGCGTCTTCGACTACGGCGGCACGCTGACCGACAACGGGCTGACCATCGGGACGATCCCCTCGCCCGACTTCTACGTGCAGACCTCGGTGGCGCAGCAGGTGAACCTCGTCAACACCACCGGGCTGACGCTCAACTTCTGGGACGGCGCCGCCGGCCCGCGGAACGACGGCGCCGTCGATGGCGGCGACGGGGTCTGGCAGACCTCGGCCGGGAACGACAACTGGACCGATTCCACGGGCCTCGCCAACGCGCCCTTCACCGACGGGTCCTTCGCGATCTTCCAGGGGACCCCGGGGACCGTCACCGTCGACGACACGCTCGGCGACGTGACCGTGTCGGGGATGCAGTTCGCCGTCGACGGCTACGTCGTCCAGGGCGACCCGATCACGCTGACCGGCGCCGCCGGCGCCACCGTCCGGGTCGGCGACGGGACCGCCGCCGGCGCGGGCATGACCGCGACCGTGGATGCCGAACTGACCGGCACCGGGCAGTTGGACAAGACCGACGCCGGCACGCTCGTGCTGAACGCGGCCAACAGCTACACCGGCGGGACGCAGGTCGACGGCGGCGTCGTGCAGATCGGCGACGACGCGGCGCTTGGCGCCGCCGGCACCGCCCTCGGGCTCGACGCCGGCACGCTGCGGGTGACGGCCGACGTCGCGACCGCGCGCGCCACGACGCTCGGGGCTGGCGGCGGGACGTTCGACACGGTGGGCGATCTCGCGCACGCCGGCGTCATCGGCGGCGAGGGCGCGCTGACCAAGACCGGCGACGGGACGCTGACCCTGTCGGGCAGCAACAGCTACGCGGGCGGGACCGCGATCTACGGCGGCGAGGTGCAGGCGGCATCGGACGCGAACCTCGGCGACGCGGACGGGCCGCTGAGCCTCGATAGCGGCACACTGACCGCACTCGGCTCGTTCACCATGGACCGCGCGACGACGCTCGGCGCCGGCGGCGGGACGATCGGCGTCGGCGGGGCGCTGTCGGTGGTGCAGGAGGGCGACGTCTCGGGGCCGGGCGCGCTGACCAAGACCGGCACCGGCACGCTGACCCTGGCGGGCACTGGCACCTACGCCGGCGGCACCACGATCGCCGGCGGCACGCTGCAGCTCGGCAACGGCGGCACGGCGGGCTCGATCACCGGCGACGTCGTCGACGACGGGACGCTGGTCGTCGACCGCTCCGACGAGCTGACCCTCGACGGCACGATCAGCGGCAGCGGGTCGGTGCAGCAGGCGGGCGCCGGCACGACGACGCTGTCCGGCAGCAACAGCTACGCCGGCGGCACGACCATCACCGGCGGCGCCCTCTCGGTCGCGGCCGATGCCAACCTTGGCGACGCAGCCGGGGCACTGACCCTCGACGGCGGCGCGCTGGCGACCACCGCCTCCTTCGGCACCGCCCGCGCGACGACGCTCGGGGCCGGCGGCGGGACGTTCGACACGGCAGCGGGCACCGAGCTCGCGCATTCCGGCACCATCGGCGGGGTCGGCGGGCTGGCCAAGGCGGGCGACGGCACGCTGACGCTGACCGGCGCCAACGGATACGCCGGTGCGACGACGCTCGACGCCGGCGCGCTTTACGTGAACGGCGACCAGTCGGGCGCGACCGGCACGACGACGGCCAACGCCGGCCTTCTCGGCGGTACGGGGACGATCGGCGGCGACGTCAGCGTCGGCGCGGCCACGCTGGCGCCGGGCGCGGCGGGGGCGGTCCCGGGCACGCTGACGATCGCGGGCGACCTGGCGCTCGCGGGCACCTCGACGCTCGACTACAGCTTCGGGGCGAAGAACGTGGTCGGCGGGCCGCTCAACGACCTGACGGTGGTCGGCGGCGACCTGACGCTCGACGGCACGCTGAACGTGACGACGACGCCGGGCGGCGCCTTCGATCCCGGCATCTACCGGGTGATCAGCTATACGGGTGAGCTGACGGACAACGGGCTCGCGGTCGGCACGATCCCCTCGCCCGACTTCTACGTGCAGACCTCGGTCGCCAACCAGGTGAACCTGATCAACACCGCCGGGCTGACGCTCGACTGGTGGGACGGCAACGCCGGGCCCAAGAACAACGGCGTCGCCGACGGCGGCAACGGCACGTGGCAAAGCTCGGCCGGCAACGACAACTGGACCGAGTCGACGGGCGCCATCAACGCGCCGTTCAGCGACGGGTCGTTTGCGGTCTTCGGTGGAACCGCCGGCACGGTGAACGTCGACGACAGCCTCGGCAACGTCAGCGTCTCCGGCATGCAGTTCCTGACCGACGGCTACGTGGTCCAGGGCGACCCGATCGCGCTGGCCGCCCCCGAGACCACGATCCGCACCGGCGACGGCACTGCCGCCTCCGCCGGCATCACCGCCACCATCGCCTCGGCGCTGACCGGCGCCTCGACGCTGGTCAAGTCCGACCTCGGCACGCTGGTGCTGCAGGGCGACAATACCTACACCGGCGGCACCGCGATCCGCGGCGGCACCCTCGCCATCTCGTCCGACGCGAACCTCGGCGACGCCTCCGGCGCGCTGAGCTTCGACGACGGCACGCTCGAGACGCTCGCCTCGCTCACCATCGACCGCGCGACGACGCTCGGGGCCGGCGGCGGGACGTTCGACGTCGGCGGCGCCCTCGCCATCGCCTATACCGGCGACATCGCGGGCGCGGGCGGGCTGACCAAGGCCGGCACCGGGTCGCTGACCCTCGCCGGCACCGGCAGCTACACCGGCGGCACCACCATCGCGGGCGGCACGCTGCAGCTCGGCAACGGCGGAACCTCGGGCTCGATCACCGGCGCCGTCGCCAACGACGGCGTGCTGGCCTTCGACCGCTCCGACACCCTCGACGTCGCGGGCGCGATCTCGGGCACCGGCGAGCTGCGCCAGATCGGCACCGGCGCGACCCGGCTCGCCGGCGCGAACAGCTACGCCGGGCCGACGACGGTCTCGGCCGGCGCGCTCTACGTCAACGGCGACCAGACGGCGGCGACCGGGGCCACCACCGTGAACGGCGGCGCGCTGGGCGGCAACGGCTCGATCGGCGGCAGCGTCACGATCGCCGACGGCGCGGCGCTGGCGCCGGGCGACCTCGGCGCGGCGCCGGGGCAGCTCGACATCGCCGGCAACCTCGGGCTCTCGGGCGGGTCGATGCTCGACTACGGCTTCGGACAGGCGAACGTGGTCGGCGGGCCGCTCAACGACCTGACGCTGGTCGGCGGCGACCTGACGCTCGACGGCACGCTCAACGTGCTGACGAGCCCGGGCGGCAGCTTCGACCCGGGCGTCTACCGGGTGATCAGCTACGGCGGCGCGCTGACCGACAACGGGCTCGCGATCGGGACGATCCCCTCGCCCGACTTCTTCGTGCAGACCTCGATCCCGCAGCAGGTCAACCTCGTCAACACCGCCGGGCTGACGCTGGACTGGTGGGACGGCGACGCCGGGCCGAAGGACGACGGGGTCGCCAACGGCGGCACCGGGACGTGGCAGAGCTCGGCCGGCAACGACAACTGGACCGACGCCTCCGGTACGGTCAACGCGCCCTTCGCCGACGGCGCCTTCGCGATCTTCCCGGGCGCCTTCGGGACCGTGACGGTCGACGACAGCGCCGGGCAGGTCACCGTCTCGGGCATGCAGTTCCTGACCGACGGCTACCGCGTCCAGGGCGACGCGATCGGGCTGGCCGGCACGTCCGCGACGATCCGCGTCGGCGACGGCACCGCCGACGGCGCGCGGACGACCGCGACGGTCGCGTCCAACCTGACCGGCGATGCGCAGCTCGTGAAGACCGACCTCGGCCGGCTCGTCCTGGTCGGGACGAACAGCTACGCCGGCGGGACGCGCATCGACGGCGGCGTGCTCGAGATCTCGCGCGACGCCAACCTCGGCGCGGCGTCGGGTGCCATCGCCCTCGACGGCGGCACGCTCAGGACGACCGCCGACATCAGCCTCGCCCGCACCACCACCCTCGGCGCCGGCGGCGGCACGTTCGACACCACCGACGCGACGCTGACCCAGGCCTCGGCCATCGGCGGCGCGGGGGCGCTGACCAAGGCGGGCAGCGGCACGATGATCGTGGCCGCGGCGAACAGCTGGTCGGGCGGCACCACCGTCGCCCAGGGCACGCTGCAGGTCGGCGACGGCGGCACGACCGGGTCGATCACCGGCGACGTGGTCGACAACGGCGTCCTGGCCTTCGACCGCGCGGACGACCTCGGCTTCGACGGTGCGATCTCCGGCAGCGGCTCGCTGCTGCAACAGGGCGCAGGCACCACCACGCTCGGCGGCGCCGGCAGCTACGCCGGCGCGACCCGGGTCGCGGGCGGCACGCTGCGGGCCGGCGCGGCCGGCGCCTTCAGCGCCGCCTCGGCGCATGTCGTCGAGGCGGGCGGCGCGCTCGATCTCGCCGGCCTCGACCAGGCGGTCGCCTCGCTGGCGAACGCCGGCCGCGTCACGCTCGGCGAGGCACCGGGCACCCGGCTCGCGGTCGCCGGCAACTACTCCGGCAATGGCGGCGTGCTGCACTTCTCGACCGAGCTCGGCGGCGACGACTCGCCGACCGACCGCATGACCATCGGCGGCGACGCCTCGGGCACCGGCATCGTCGAGGTAACGAACGCCGGCGGGGTCGGCGCGCAGACGGTCAACGGCATCAAGCTCATCGACGTGACCGGAGCCACCAGCGCCAACTTCACGCTCGCCGGGGACTTCGAGTTCAACGGCCAGCAAGCGGTTGTCGGCGGCGCCTACGCCTACAGCCTCTACCAAGGTGGCGTGAACACCCCGAACGACGGCGACTGGTATCTCCGCTCGAGCGCGCTCGGGCCTGACGCCGGCGGCGGCGGCAACGTGCAGCCGGGCGTGCCCGTCTACGAGGGCTACCCGGCGACGCTGCTGGCGCTGAACGCGCTGCCGACGATGCAGCAGCGGATCGGCAACCGCTACTGGTCGGGCCCGGGCAGCCCGGCGGACGTCGAGCCCGCCAACGGGGTCGCGGTGCCGCCCGACGGCTTCGCCGAGGACAAGCGCGCCTGGGCGCGGCTCGACGCCTCCAACGGCCGGCTCGAGCCGGACGTGTCGGACAACGACACCCCGAGCTACGACCTGCAGACGGTCAAGCTGCAGGTCGGCATCGACCGGCCGGTCAGGGAGATGGACGACGGCAGCCTGCTGGTCGGCGGCGCGACGTTCAACTACGGCACCGTCGACAACGACGTCTCGTCGGACTTCGGCGACGGCAAGATCTCGACCACCGGCTACGGCCTCGGCGGCAGCCTCACCTGGTTCCGCGGCGACGGCGTGTACCTCGACAGCCAGGCGCAGGTCGCCTGGTACGACAGCGACCTCTCGTCCGACCTCGTCGACGAAAGGCTCGCGTCGGGCAACGACGGCTTCGGCTGGGCGCTCGGCGTCGAGGGCGGCAAGCGCATCCCGATCAACGCCGACTGGACCGTGACGCCGCAGGCGCAGCTCTTCTACTCGTCGGTGGACTTCGACAGCTTCGACGACACCTTCGGCGTCCGGGTGTCGATGCAGGACGGCGCCAGCATGCCGCTCCGGATCGGCGCCGCGCTCGAGCAGGAGCAGACCGGCGACAGCGACAAGTACGGGCAGACGCGCACCCACCTCTACGGGATCGCCAACCTCTACTACGACCTGATCGACCAGACCGCGGTCTCGGTCGATGGCACCCGGTTCACCGCCGACAGCCAGAACCTCTGGGGCTCGGTCGGCGTCGGCGGCAGCCTTACCTGGAAGGACGGCGCCTACGGCGTCTACACCGAGGGCCTGGTCGCGAGCAGCCTGTCCGACTTCGGCGACAACTACGCCAACAAGATCACCATCGGCTTCCGCGCCGCCTGGTAGCCCCCTGCCCTAGCCGGTCTCGGGCGAGGCGATCCCGTGACGCCTCGCCCGAGATAGGGTATCGTGAACGCAGGGTAACGCATGAGCCTCGCGATGAACGAGCAGACCAGACATCATCGGACGCCTGCAACCTACCAGGACGTGCTGGATGCGCCCGAGCACATGGTCGCCGAGCTCGTCGACGGTGCTCTCCATCTTCACCCGCGGCCGGCATCCCCTCACGCCCTCGCGAGCTTTTCGCTTGGCGACGAACTCGTCAGCCCCTTCCAGAAGGGCCGCGGCGGCCCCGGCGGCTGGTGGATCATCGGCGAGCCCGAGCTGCATCTGGGGTCCGACGTCCTCGTGCCGGATCTGGCGGGATGGCGCCGCGAGCGGATGCCGGTGTATCCGGACGTCCCGTGGTTCGACCTCGTGCCCGACTGGGCCTGCGAGGTGCTGAGCCCGGGCACGCGGCGGTTCGACCTCACCGACAAGCGCCGGGTCTACGCGGCGAGCGGGATCGCGCACCTGTGGCTCGTCGACCCGAAGCCGCGCACGCTCGAAGCCTTCGCCCTCGAAGGCGGCGACTGGGTCCGCGTCGCCGCCCTGAAGGATGACGACGAAGCGAGGGTGCCTCCCTTCGAGGCGATTTCCTTCCCGCTGGCGGCGCTCTGGCCGGACTAGAGCCCGCGCCGAGCGCGCTTTTCCGAGGCCGGCGAAAGATTTCGCATCCGCAGGCGAAAAAAGCGGTTGCGGCCCCTGCCCTATCCGGGCGCAATGCGGGCCAAGGCTCACGGGGCCGCGCCGCCGCGCGACAAGACGGCAGAGGGGGAGGATGGCACCAGTCCTGGACACTCGGGCAACCGGGCGCCGCCGATGACGGCGCTGGTCGAGCTCCACGGCGTCTCGAAGTCGTTCGCCGGCGTCCGGGTGCTCAAGGACGTCGACTTCGACGTGCAGCCCGGCGAGGTGCATGCGCTCCTCGGCGAGAACGGCGCCGGGAAGTCGACGCTCATCAAGATCATCGCCGGGACGCACGCCCCCGACGGCGGCACCATCAAGGTCGGCGACGAGGAGCTGAAGGCCGTGACCCCGCGCGAGGCGGTCAAGGGCGGGATCGCGACGGTCTACCAGGAGCTGCTGCTCTTCCCCGAGCTGACGGTCGCCGAGAACGTCTTCCTCGGCCACGCGCCGAAGAAGAGCCTCGGCCGCCTCGACTGGGGGCTGATGCGGCGCACCGCCCGCCAGCTGCTCGACTCGCTCGACAGCCACGACCTCGACGTCGACGCCAAGGTGGGCACGCTCTCGGTCGCCAACCGCCAGCGGATCGAGATCGCCAAGGCGCTGAGCCAGAACGCGAAGCTGCTGATCATGGACGAGCCGACCGCCGCCCTCGCCGACGCCGACGTCCAGCGCCTGATGACGGTCGTGAAGCGCCTGCGCGACCGCGGCGTCGGCATCATCTACGTCAGCCACAAGCTGCCGGAGATCTTCGAGCTCGCCGACCGCGTGACGGTCCTGCGCGACGGCGCGCTGATCGGCACCCGTCCGATCGCCGAGGTCACCGAGGCGTCGCTCGTCGCGATGATGGTCGGCCGCGAGATCGACCAGCTGTTTCCGAAACCCGAGCCGAACATCGGCGACGTGATCCTCAAGGTCTCCAGCCTTTCCTTCGGCGACCGCGTCCGCGACGTCTCCTTCGAGCTCCGCCGCGGCGAGATCCTCGGGCTCGCCGGCCTCGTCGGCGCCGGCCGCACCGAGCTGGCGCTGACGATCTTCGGCATCACGCCCGCGACCTCCGGCACCATCGAGCTCGACGGACGACCCGTCGTCATCGCCTCGCCCCGCCAGGCGAAGTCCCTCGGCATCGCCTACGTCCCCGAGGACCGCGGCCTGCAGGGCCTGGTGAAACCGATGACCATCGCCCAGAACGTCTCGATGGCCGCGCTGCGCCGCATCGCCGGCGGCATCTTCATCGACTTCCGCGCCGAGACCGAACGCGCGGTCGCCGCGATCAAGCAGCTCGGCGTCCGCACCCGCGGCCCCGAGCAGGTCGTCGGCCAGCTCTCCGGCGGCAACCAGCAGAAGGTGGTCATCGGCAAGTGGCTCGAGACGACGCCGCGCATCCTGATCATGGACGAGCCGACCCGCGGCATCGACGTGGGGGCGAAGTCCGAGATCCACGCCCTGATGGGCCGCCTCGCCCAGGAGGGGATGGCGGTCCTGATGATCTCGAGCGAGCTCCCCGAGGTCCTCGGCATGAGCGACCGCGTCCTCGTCATGCACGGCGGCCGCCTGGTCGCCACCCTCGACCGCGCCCAGGCGAGCCCGGAATCGATCGGCGCCGCGATGACCCGCGCCAGCCACGCCGACGAGGCAGCCTAATGGTTCAGTCAAGCGGCTGTCTTGAATCCTTGCTGGAAGGGCGTCCTGGAATGGAGGACGGCCCAGAGGACGTTCACCCGGCGTCGTGCGAGGGCGATGACCGCTTGGTGGTGGCGTTTCCCCTCGCGGCGCTTGCGGTCGTAGAAGGCGCGGCTGTCGCGGTGGCCGAGCGAGCAGAAGGCCGACTGATAGAAGATGCGCTTGAGACCCTTGTTGCCGCCGTTGGGCCTTCGAAGGAAGCGGGTCCGGCCGGATTGCCGCAGCACCGGGGCGATTCCGGCGGCGGAAGCGAGCGCGTCGGCGGACCGGAAACGGGCGAGGTCACCTGCCTCTGCGATGAACTCCGCGGTCAGCACGACCCCCATCCCGGGCAGGCTGCGGATGAGGGCCGCGTCAGGGTGGCGTTCGAGCAGTCCCTCGAGCTCGCGGTCGATCTCGAGGAGCCGGGTCCGGCTGGCCAGCGCCTCGGCCGCGAGCTCGCGGATCAGCCGTGCGGTCATGCGCTCGGCCGGGACGGCGAAGGCCTGCTCGGCGGCGGCGGCGAGCGCGCGGTCTGCCAGCGCGTCGGGGTTGGGCAGGCCACCGGCGGTCCGGAGGTGGCGCACGAGGCGCTTCCTGCCGGCGGCCCGCAGCTCGGCGGGCGTGACGTAGCGGGTCAGCAGGTGCAGCGGTCCCTTGGTCTTGAGGTCGAGGCAGGCTTCCAGGCCGGGAAAGATGCCGACGAGCAGATCGTGCATGCGCGCCAGGCGCTGGGTCTGGGCCTCGACCAGGTCGCGTCGCCGCCCCGCGAGCAATCGGATCTCGAGATCGATCTCGGTCGCGGGCTCGACAGGGCGCAGGTCGGATCGGGTGCGAACCTGGTCGGCGATGGCACGGGCGTCGCGCGGATCAGACTTGTTCTCGCCGCCGACGGTGCCCTGGCGGGCACGGTTGACCGCCAGGCCCGGCACGTGAACCAGGGTGAACCCGGCTTGCGCCAGCATGGCCTCGGCGAGCCCTGCGATGCCGCCGATGACGTCGATGCCAATACGGACCGTGCCGCCAAGGGCGGTGAGCCGGTCGGCGAGGCTTGCGATCTCGGCCGGCGTGTTGAGCAGCTCATGGTCGATCTGCACGGCGCCGTCGGCGTCGAGGACCGTGACCCAGTGCTTCTCCTTGGCGATGTCGATTCCTACGCTGATCCGCATGGCGCCCCCTGGCAACTGAAGCTTCGGCATCCCGCCCGCGCCGTCTTCGCCCTACACAGCGATGAATCGCAGAGCCTAATCAGCGGTCGAGGCGGTGTGGCGGTGCCGGGGGATCTACCTCCTGAGCCATCCCGGGCAGCCAGCATGAAAACCATCCCGGCACCGCCGCCGCACCGTGATCCTGGCATGCCAGGATCACGGTGTCAGGCACTGCTCACGCAGCAACAGAACGGTAGGGCAGCATGACCGACGCCGCCGCCCCCGAGTTCCGCGCCCACCGTTCGGCGCTCGCCCGCTTCCTGTCGTCCTACGGCCAGGAAGTCGTCATCGCCTTCGCGCTCGTCGCCCTCTTCGTCGTGGTCTCGGCGGTCAACCCGCGCTTCATGGCCGCCAACAACCTCAACACCATCATCTCGGGCAACGCCTACATCGCGGTCGCCGCCATCGGCATGTCGATGATCATCATCACCGGCAACATCGACGTCTCGGTCGGCGCGCTGATCGGCGTCCTCGCCACCATCTCCGGCACCCTCGCCGTCTCCGGCTACCCCGCCTGGATCGCCTGGACCGTCCCGATCTTCATCGGCGCCGCCGTCAACGGCGTCGTCGGCGCGCTCGTCGCCTACGGGCGGCTGCCGTCGATCGTCGTGACCCTCGGCATGCTCTCGATCCTGCGCGGCGGGCTCGTCTTCGTCACCGGCGGCAAGTGGATCAACAACCTGCCGCCATCGTTCCAGCTGGCCCAGCAGCGCTGGTTCGACATCCCCGTCCCGATCTGGTTCATGGTCGTCCTCACCCTCGGCGCCTTCCTCTGGATGAAGAACTCGGCCTTCGGCCGCTCGCTCTACGCCATCGGCGGCAACACCGAGGCCGCGCGCGCCGCCGGCATCCCGGTCGAGCGCCGCATCGTCCAGGTCTTCATGATCCACGGCGCCTTCGCCGGCATCGCGACCATGCTCTTCGCCACCCAGCTGAAGATCATCCAGTCGACCGTGCCGCCGAACCTCGAGCTCACCATCATCACCGCGTCCGTCATCGGCGGCGTCTCGATCCTCGGGGGCACCGGGACCGTCATCGGCTCGACCCTCGCCGCGATCCTCTTCTCGGCGATCGGCTCGGCGATGATCTTCGTCAACGTCTCGCCCTACTGGCTCAGGGCCGTCATCGGCGTCCTGATCCTCGTCACCGTGCTGGTCGACATGGCGCGCCGCGCCCGCGAGCTCCGGAGCGCCAAGCGATGAACCTCCGCGGCCTGATCCGGCACGAGACGATCCTCGCCCTCCTCGTCGTCCTCGCCCTCTTCGTCCTCGACCGCCAGTCGGACAAGTTCTTCACCCTCGACAACCTCTTCAACCAGGGCCGGCTGATGACCGAGGTCGGCCTGATCGCCCTCGTGATGACCTTCGTCATCGTCACCGGCGGCATCGACCTCTCCGTGGGCTCGATCCTCGGGATGACCGCGATCCTCCTCGGCGTCTTCTGGAAGAACGTCGGCCTCCCGCTCCCCCTCGCGATCTTCCTCGCCCTCTGCGTCGGAACCTTCGCGGGCTTCGTGAACGGCGTCATCATCACCCGCTTCCGCGTGCCCCCCCTGATCGCGACCCTCGGCACCCTCGCCCTCTACCGCGGCATCGCCGAGGGCGTCAGCCAGGCCCGCTCGGTCCGCGGCTACCCGGAATGGTTCTACGTCCTCGGCCAGGGCAACCTCCTCGGCGTCCCGACCCAGCTCTGGCTCTTCGGCATCGCCGCCGTCGCCGCCGCCGTCGTCCTCGGCTACACCACCTGGGGCCGCACCACCTACGCCATCGGCTCCAACGAGGTCGCCGCCCGCTTCTCCGGCCTCAACGTCGACGGCACCAAGATCGCCATCTACTCGGCCTCGGGCCTCGCCGCCGCCATCGCCGCGGTGATCTTCGTCAGCCGCGTCTCGACCACCCGCTCCGACATGGGGACCGGCATCGAGCTCGACGCGATCACCGCCGTCGTCCTCGGCGGCACCTCGATCTTCGGCGGCCGCGGCACGATCGTCGGGACGATCCTCGGCCTCGTGCTGATCCAGGCGCTGAAGAACGGCCTCTCGCTCGCCGGGGTCAAGAGCGACGGCACCGTCGTCCTCATCGGGGCGGTGCTGATTCTGACGATTCTCGTCTCGAACCTCTTCCACCGGGACGGAAACCGGTGAATCTTCAAGACACGCGCCGGCATCGACCGGACGCGGGAACCAAAGGGAGGATGCCCATGCTTCGTTCAACCCTCGCCGGGGCGGCCGTGCTCGCGCTGTCGGCCGGCCTCGCCCACGCCCAGTCGGCCTGGACCGGCGGCGACGACCTGCCGACGAGCCCCCTCGCCTGCGACGGCACGCCCGGCACCTCGGCCGCGGTCGCCTACGACGGCGGCACGCCGACCAACCCCCCCGACCGCAAGGGCAAGAACATCACCGTCGTCGACGTGCCGAAGCTGATCGGCATCGGCTATTTCGACGCCACCTCCAAGGGCATCGCCGAGGCGGCCAAGGAGATGGGCACGATGACGGCGACGACCGACGGCCCGGTCGAGGCGAACATCGACGACCAGATCACCGTCATCGACAACTACATCACCAAGGGCGTCGACGGCATCCTCTTCGCCGCCAACGATCCGGTGGCGATCTCGCCGGTGCTGAAGAAGGCGCTCGCCGCCGGCATCAACGTCGTCGGCTACGACGCCAACTCGCAGCCCGACGCCCGGCAGTGGTTCGTGAACCAGGCCCAGTTCAACGGCATCGCCAAGGCGATGGTCGACTCGATGGCCAGCGAGGCCGGCGAGGACGCCGGCGTCGCCATCGTCACCTCGACCTTCACCACGCCGAACCAGGCGCGCTGGATCGCCGAGATGTCGGCCTATGCCGCCCAGTGCCACCCGAAGCTGAAGTTCCTCGAGACCGTCGAGGCGCAGGAGGACAACATCCTCAGCTTCAACCAGGCCAACACGCTGATCAACAAGTACGGCGACGACCTCAAGGGCATCTTCGGCATGACCTCGGTCGCGACGCCCGCCTCGGCCGACGCCGTGACCCAGGCCGACAAGTGCGGCAAGATCGCCGTCGTCGGCCTCGCGACCCCGAACGCGATGAAGCCCTACGTGACCAGCGACTGCGTGAAGTCGGTGGTCCTCTGGAACCCGGTCGACCTCGGCTACGCCGCGGCCTATGTGCTGCGCGCCGCCGCCGACGGCACGCTGAAGCCCGGCGACACCTCGGTCAAGGCCGGCAAGCTCGGCGACCTCTCGGTGATCAACGGCTCCGAGATCCTGCTCGGCTCGCCGTTCATCTTCACCAAGGACAACATCGCCCAGTTCGACTTCTGAGCCCAGGGCGGACACCCGGAACCGGGTGCCCGCCCCCGCCCCTCCTCCAAGCAACCGCCCGTCGAGGGCCTGTTCGCCGGAGCCGTCGTCGCATGCAGACCGGACGAGACCGGACCCGGCCGGGGTCAAGGGTGCGCAGCACCGCCGCTTGCGGCGGCCTGCCCTTGACCCCGGCCGGGTCCGGGCTCACGCGGCCGGAGTGCGGCGACGGCTGCGGCGAACAGGCCCGGGGCCCCTTTTCGCTGGTGAGTCCGAGCCCCTTTCCTCCTTCCTTCCCATCCTCCCGCACGGAGGGCAGCGGCCGTCGCGCGGGCGGGTGGGTGGGGCGCGGCGGCCGCTGCCCGGCCCGCCGTGACGCAACCCGCGGGAGGCGCGCATGACCGAGGAATACGACCACATCGTCATCGGCGGCGGCGCCGCCGGCTGCGTCGTCGCCGCACGCCTCGTCACCGCCGGCCGCAAGGTCCTGCTGCTCGAGGCGGGCCACTCCCACCACCACCCGCTCCTCGACATGCCGCCGGGCATCTTCAAGCTGATCAACGGCAGCAAGTACATGACCTACCACTCGACCGTGCCGCAGGAGCACCTGCACGGCCGGGTCCACGACATCCCGCAGGGCAACGTGCTCGGCGGCGGGACGTCGGTGAACGCGCAGGTCTACATGCGCGGCCGCCCGTCCGACTACGACGAATGGGACGCGATCCTGCGCGGCAACAACGAGGGCGCCCCCTGGGACTGGCCGACCGTCCTCGCCCACTTCCGCCGCCTCGAGGGCAACGCGCGCATCCTCAACGACCTGCACGGCCCCGACGGCCCGCTGCAGGTCACCGACCCCGGCTACATCGACGACATCTCGCGCTGGTTCGTCCAGTCCGTCCAGGCCAAGGGCGAGCCGTTCACGTCCGACTTCAACGGGGAAAGCCAGCGCGGCGCCGGCTTCTTCCAGTTCATGAACGCCAGGGGCCGCCGCTCGTCCTCCGCCTACGCCTTCATCGAGCCGCTCAAGTCGGACCCTCGCCTGACCCTGAAGCTCCAGGCCCGCGTCCAGCGGATCGCGATCGAGAACGGCCGCGCCACCGGCGTCACCTGGGCCGACGCCACGGGCAGCCACACGACCCGCGCCCGCGCCGACATCGTCGTCACCGCCGGCGCCCTGGTGACGCCGAAGCTCCTCATGCTCTCCGGCATCGGCCCCGCCGACCACCTCGCCGCGACCGGGGTCCCGGTCGTCCTCGACGCCCCGGGCGTCGGGCAGAACCTCGTCGACCACCCCGAGGTCCCGGTGATCGCCGTCGCCAACGGCCCCTACGGCTACTACCGCCAGGGGACGGGCTGGCGCATGCTCTGGAACGGCCTGCAGTTCAAGGCCTTCGGCTCCGGCCGCGTCCTCAGCGTCGGCTTCGAGGCCGGCGCCTTCGTCAACCCGACGGACCCTGCCGCCCCGCCGACGATCCAGGCCTTCTGCGTGCCGATCGTCTACCTCGACCGCGACCTGCTCAAGGTCTTCGACGACACCTATGGCGTCACCATCACCACCGTCGTCGTGAAGCCCAGATCCCGCGGCTTCGTGAGGCTCCGCTCGGCCGAAGCCGACGCGATGCCGCTGGTCTCGCCGCAGCTGCTGAAGGACGAGGGCGACATGGCGACGATGATCGCCGGCCAGCGCTTCTTCCGCGACGTTCTCCTGACCGGCGCCCTGGGCAAGCGCATCGAGAAGGTCATCGCCCCCGCCGGCCCCGACCTGTCCGACGAGGCGATGGCCGAGCACTGCCGGCGGTTCGTGAAGACCAACTACCATCCGGCGGGCACCGCCCGCATGGGCGCCGACGGCGACCGGATGGCCGTGCTCGACGCGCGCCTGCGCGTGCGCGGCATCGACAACCTGCGCGTCGCCGACATGTCGGCCTGCCCGAACATCAACGCCGGCAACACCGCTGCGCCGGCGATGATGCTCGGCGACCGCTGCGCCGACTTCATCCTCGGCCTCGACGCCCCGCGCGCCGCGGCCAGCCTCCCGGGAGCAACCGCATGATCCTCGACCTCTTCCGCCTCGACGGCAAGACCGCCCTCGTCACCGGCGCCACCCGCGGCATCGGCCTCGGCATCGCCACCGCGCTGGCCGAGGCCGGCGCCCGCGTCATCATGTCCTCGCGCGTCCCCAAGCCCGACGTCGTCCAGGCGATGAAGGACAAGGGCTTCCAGGTCGACTACCTGCAGGCCGACGTGTCGAAGCCCGCCGAAGTCCGCCAGCTGGTCAGGGACGCCGCCGCCATCACCGGCAGGCTCGACATCCTGGTCAACAACGCCGGCGTCGCCCAGCACGGCCAGACCCACGACTTCACCGAGGAATTCTACCGCAAGGTCATGGACATCAACCTCGACTCGGTCTTCTACGCCTGCCAGGCGGCCCTGGAGCCGATGCGCAGGCAAGGCGGCGGGGTGATGCTGAACATCGGCTCGATCTCGGGCCTCATCTCCAACGTCCCGCAGCCGCAGGCGGCCTACAACGCGTCCAAGGCCGGCGTCCACATGCTGACCAAGTCGATCGCCAGCGACTATGCTGCCGACAACATCCGCGTCAACGCCATCGCCCCGGGCTATATCGCAACCGACATGACCGCCGGCGGCTACGCCAACCCGGACTGGGCGCCGGTCTGGCGCGCAATGACCCCGATGCCCAAGGTCGGGACGCCCGAGGACATCGGCGCCGCCGCCCTCTACCTCTGCTCGCCCGCCTCCGGCTACGTCACCGGCGAGGTGCTGGTGATCGACGGCGGCTACGTCACGCGCTGAGCCGTTGCGCGCGCTGATCCAGCGGACGACCGGCGCCAGCGTCGCCATCGACGGCGCCGTCGTTGGCGAGATCGGCGCCGGCCTCGTGGTGCTCGTCTGCGCCATGCGCGCCGACACCGAGGCCGAGAGCGCATGGCTGGCGCGCAAGACGGTGAACCTGCGCATCTTCCGCGACGCCGAGGGCCGGATGAACCGCTCGCTCCTCGACGTCGGCGGCGCCGCGCTGGTCATCAGCCAGTTCACCCTCGCGGCCGAGACCCGCGGCAACCGCCCCGGCTTCTCGACCGCCGCCCCGCCCGACGCCGGCGAGCGGCTCTACGAGCATTTCGCCGGCGAGATCGAGCGCCTCGGCGTCACGACCGCGCGCGGCCGCTTCGGCGCCGACATGCGGGTCAGCCTCGTCAACGACGGCCCTGTGACCATCTGGCTCGACACCGACGCGCGCTAGGCCGGGCGTCGGCATCCTCGTCCGCGAGGCTCGCCGCACCGGCGAAGCGAGGGCCGCGGTCGTCGTCTTCCCGGACGGGCGCCTTCGGATCGTGGCATGCCGCTCTCATCGAGGATCGGCGAGAGCCTTGAACGGATGCCCGGCGCATCTCAAAGCGACGGCGGACGGACGCGCGCCCCTGGCATTAACCTTGTTAACCTTCGGCCGCCGACACGAAGGCGGTACATGGGTTGTGCATGGAATGTACATGAGTTGTACGTCGAACATTTCCGGATTAACC
This sequence comes from Amaricoccus sp., assembly GCA_046348975.1. Classification (GTDB taxonomy): domain Bacteria; phylum Pseudomonadota; class Alphaproteobacteria; order Rhodobacterales; family Rhodobacteraceae; genus Amaricoccus. Next base: position 101,831 of record JAXMDF010000003.1, read on the forward strand.
CTTGTTACCACGAGACTTCCCGGCTCCGCACCGCTTCACCCCCGAATTGCCGGAACGGACGGGTTGCGGGCATCGCCGCGACGCCCCGCGCCCGGGTCTCGGGCTCTCGAAAACGCGGCGACGGGGCGCGCTTCACGAGATGCCGCCGAGGCAGACGTACTTGATCTCGAGGAAGTCCTCGAGGCCGTGGCGGGAGCCCTCGCGGCCGAGGCCGGAGGATTTCACGCCGCCGAACGGCGCCTCGGCGGTGGAGACGAGGCCGGTGTTGACGCCGACCATGCCGTATTCCAGCGCCTCGCTGACGCGGAAGACGCGCGCCACGTCGCGGCTGTAGAGGTAGGAGGCGAGGCCGAACTCGGTGTCGTTGGCAGCGGCGACGACCTCGGCCTCGGTCTCGAAGCGAAAGAGCGGCGCAACCGGGCCGAAGGTCTCCTCGCGGGCGACGGCCATCTCGGAGGTGACGCCGGTGATGACCGTGGGCTCCCAGAAGGTGCCGCCCAGGGCGTGCGGATGACCGCCGAGGATGACCTTCCCGCCCTTGGCGGTCGCGTCGGCGACGTGCTCGGCAACCTTCTCGGCGGCCGCCTTGTCGATCAGCGGGCCGAAGGCGGTGCCGTCGGCGAAGCCGTCGCCGGTCTTCATCGTGGCGAGGCGTTCCGCCAGGCGGCGGGCGAAGGCGTCGTGGATGCCGGACTGGACGTAGATGCGGTTGGCGCAGACGCAGGTCTGGCCGTTGTTGCGGAACTTGGCGATCAGGCAGCCCTCGACCGCGGCCTCCAGGTCGGCGTCGTCGAAGACGATGAAGGGGGCGTTGCCGCCGAGCTCGAGGCCGAGCTTCTTGATCGTCGGCGCGCACTGGCCATAGAGCTGCGCCCCGACCTCGGTCGAGCCGGTGAAGGTGAGCTTGCGGACAGTGGGGCTCGCGGTCATCACCCCGCCGATCACCCGCGACGAGCCGGTCAGGACCGAGAGGAGCCCGGCGGGAAGGCCGGCGCGCTCGGCGAGGACGGCCAGCGCGATCGCGGAGAAGGGGGTCTGCGAGGCCGGCTTCAGCACCATCGCGCAGCCGGCGGCGAGGGCGGGGCCGGCCTTGCGGGTGATCATCGCGTTCGGGAAGTTCCAGGGCGTGATCGCGGCGACGACGCCGACGGGCATCCGGGTGACGAGGATGCGCTTGTCGGTCGCGTGACCGGGAACGATCTCGCCGTAGGCGCGGCGGGCCTCCTCGGCGAACCACTCGATGAAGCTGGCACCGTAGGCGATCTCGCCCTTGGCCTCGGGCAAGGGCTTGCCCTGCTCGGCGGTGAGGATGCGGCCGAGGTCGTCCTGCGCGGCCATCATCAGGTCGAACCAGCGGCGGAGGACGCCGGCGCGGTCCTTGGCGGTGCGGGCGGCCCAGGCCTTCTGCGCGGTCTCGGCGGCGGCGATCGCAGCCTCGGTTTCGGCGGCGCCGAGGTTCGGGACGTGGCCGAGGAGCGCGCCGGTCGAGGGGTTCGTGACCGCGATGCCGTCGGGGCCGGCCTCGATCCAGCGATCACCGACGAGGGCGGCCTCGCGCAGGAGGCCCGCGTCCTTCAGCCCGAGGTCGGTGGTGGTGATCTGGTCCATGATCGTCATCCCTTGGAGCTCCGCCGTCGCCGGCACCCGCGCCTGATGTAGCGCGGGGACGGCGCGAGCGTAATCATTGCCGTCGGGGATGCGAGCGATGATGTGGGCGTGGACCTTCCCGGGCTCGGCGTTGGCCGGCCACATGCCGCCCTGGGCCTCGAACTCGATCGCGACGCCGGGGTTTCCGCGATCGAATGCCCACCGGGAGGATCTCATGGAGATCCCCCGACGCCTCCGCGGACCCTCGCGGACCCCGGATTGATGCCCCGCTAGCGGCCCATGCCATCGATCCAGCCGTGATCGAGCACGACGTGCTTGATCGCGCGGCGATGGAAGGTGAAGGCGAGGTGGAGGCGTCCGTCGGGCCCTTCCACCATGGCCGGATACGAGAGCTCCTTGTTCTCGCCATCCAGCGCGTTGTTCGAGAGGCAGGTGCCCGGGCCATCCTCGACGACGCGCCGCAACGGGAAGGTCCGCCCTCCGTCGTCGGAAAGGCACAAGGTCAGCGGTGCGCGCGGAACGCCCCAGATTGCCCGGACGCCGCCGACGGGATCGCTTCGGCCGTCATCGCCCTCGCCGAGCTCGTCGTAGAGCGACTCTCGCCGGGCGCCGGACTGGTCGGCGTTCACCGGATTGCAGAGGAGCGCTACGCGGCCGTCGCCGAGCGCGACGGCCACGATGGACGAGTTGTTGTTCGGAACGTCGGTCGCCTCGGGAACCGACCAGCTGCGGCCGCCGTCGGTGCTTTCGGTGCGATGGACGTAGTCCGCCTGCCGGCGCCGGAAGAAGGCGGCGATCCGGCCCCCGTTCAGCGGCACCAGCGTCATGTGCACGCATCCCGTCGACTCCGGGACTTCCACGATGTCCCATGTCGCGCCACGATCGCTGCTCGTGGCGACCGCGGCGATGTCGTGGCTGCCGGTCCAGCGCGCGCCGGGCGAGGTTCGGCAAAGAAAGAGCGGCAGCATCCAGGCGCCATCGTCCCGCAGCGTCACTTGGGCCCGGATGAAGGTGCCCTTCGGCAGGGACAAGGTTTGCGCGGCGCCGGAGTGGATCCCGTCCCGCCCGCGTACCAGGGGCCGGTAGCGGACGACGCATTCCTCCTGTCGGCCGCCGGGCTGGGCGGTGTGGAAGAGGCCGAGCTCACCCGTCTCGGGGTCGGTGAAGACGACCGGATTCTGCTCCGACCGGTCGGAGTCGTCCGACACGCGGTCCGCGGCGCTCCAGGTGTCCGCGCCGGGTGCGAGCGTGGCCACATGGATGAAGATGTCCGACCGTCCTTCGAGCGTGCCCCCGAACCAGGCGCAGGCGAGCGTGCCGTCGGAAAGCCACTGCAGGAAAGCCGCATGGTTGTGGACCACTGGCGACGACAGGAAGGCTTCCGCGCGTCCGGGGTCCGTCTCCTCGAGACGACCGGTCATTCGTTCCGCGATCTCGTCGGGTGTCATTCTCGCCTCCTCCGGACTCGTTTGGCACCTAGTGGACAACTTTGGGTAGCTTGTCAACTTGAAATTCACCCGTCAGCAACTCACGATTTCCATAAATTATATAATTATTACAGATAGCTATGTGATCCATGCGCTCCGCAGACGCATTCCGATCCTCTGAAAAAATTATCATCTTGACAATAAGTCGGACGAATGGCACTCAAGGGGCGCTGAGAGCTTAGTGGCGGCAGGAATCGCCGCGACAGCGACCATCCCAGGGAGGAGATCGATGAGGCGAACAACACTGCTGCTGTCTACCGCGCTGGCCCTGTTGCCGTGGGCGCCGGTCTTTGCGCAGGACGCCAAGGACGTGACGGTCGTCCTCGGCGAGGACGTCGACCTGATGGAGCCCTGCATGGCCACCCGGTCGAACATCGGCCGGATCATCATGGAGAACGTCAACGAGACGCTCACCACCTACGACGTGAAGACAGGCAAGGGCGTGCTGCCGCGGCTCGCCGAGTCGTGGGAGGACCAGGGCAACGGCACCTGGCGGTTCCACCTGCGCCAGGGCGTGAAGTTCTCCGACGGGTCGGCGTTCGACGCCGGCGACGTGAAGGCGTCCTACGAGCGGGCGACCAGCGACAAGCTCACCTGCGAGACGCCGCGCTACTTCGGCGACACCAAGCTCAGCTTCAACGTCGTCGACGACCACACCGTCGACATCACCGCCGACCCGGCGCAGCCGATCCTGCCGCTGCTGATGTCGCTCGTCACGATCGTGCCGTCGGAAACCCCGATCGAGTTCGTCCGCGATCCGGTCGGCACCGGCCCCTACAAGCTCGCCTCGTGGGAGCCCGGGCAGAGCGTCGTGCTCGAGCGCCGCGACGACTACTGGGGCGAGAAGCCCGCGGTCGAGAAGGCGACCTACGTCTTCCGCACCGATCCGGCGGTGGCGGCGGCGATGGTCGCGAAGGGCGAAGCCGACCTCGCGCCGTCGATCTCGGCGGTCGATGCCACCAACAAGGACACCGACGTCTCCTACCTCAACTCCGAGACCACCTACCTGCGCCTCGACAGCGCCATCCCGCCGATCAACGACATCCGCGTCCGCGAGGCGCTGAACATGGCGGTCGACCGGAATGCCTTCGTCGGGTCGCTGCTCCCGGAGGGGACGGTGCCGGCGGTGGCGATGGTGCCGCCGACGACGCTCGGCTGGAACCCCGACGTGAAGGAGTACCCCTACGACCCGGACAAGGCGAAGGAGCTCCTGGCCGCGGCCAAGGCCGACGGGGTGCCGGTCGACACCACACTGCACCTGATCGGGCGGTCGAACCTCTTCCCCGGCGTCACCGAGGTGACCGAGGCGCTGCAGCAGATGCTGCAGGACGTCGGCTTCAACGTCGACGTGCAGATGGTCGAGGTCGCCCAGCAGGAGGAGCTCTACTCCAAGCCCTTCAAGGAGGGGCGGCCGCCGCAGATGCTGTTCGTCAGCCACGACAACAGCAAGGGCGACCCGGTCTTTTCGATGTTCTTCAAGTACGACTCGAAGGGCAAGCAGTCGGGGATCAGCGACCCGAAGGTCGACGAGATGATCGCCAAGGCGACGGCGGCGACCGGCGACGAGCGCGCCAAGGACTGGTCCGAGCTCTTCGCCTACCTGCACGACGACGTGGTGCCGGACGTGCTGCTCTTCCACATGGTGAGCTTCGCGCGGGTCGGCGACAAGATCACCTTCACCCCCACGATCGCCACCAACTCGCAGCTCGAGCTGGCCGAGATCGGCTTCAAGTGAGACCGCCGGGGTGTCCGTTTGCTCGGGGTCGGGCACCCCATTCAACCTGTTGAATTCGCTAGATTCATACCCCGGGCATTAACCCAGCGGCAATGAAGCTTAACGGCCGCGGGACGCCCGCGGGACCGATGGAGGACGCCCATGCCCCGCTATGTCTCGCGTATCCTGTCGAGCTTCGTCTCGCTCGTGCTGCTGCTCGTGATGGTCTTCTTCCTGTCCCGGCTGACCGGCGACCCGGCGACGCTCTTCCTGCCGATCGACGCGACGCCGCAGATGATCGAGCAGTTCCGCGAGCTGCACGGGCTGAACGACCCCCTGATCGTGCAGTTCGGCCGCTACGTCTGGGACGTGCTGCACCTCGACTTCGGCGAGAGCCTGCGCCAGGCGCGCCCCGCCATCGACGTCGTGCTGCAGGCCTTCGTCTGGACGCTCTGGCTCGCCGTCATCACCATGACGCTCGTGACCGTCGCCGCCGTCGTGATCGGCTCGCTGGCGGCCTTCCGGCCCGGCGGCGTCTTCGACCGCATCGTCACCTTCACCTCGCTGATCGGCGCCTCGGCCCCGGACTTCTGGATCGCCATCGTCGGCATCACCGTCTTCGCGATCGGCCTCGGCTGGCTGCCGACCTCGGGCACCGGCACGGTGGCCCACTGGATCCTGCCGATCGCCGTCCTCTTCATCCGGCCGTTCGGGCTGATCCTGCAGGTGGTGCGCGGCTCGATGGTGCAGGCCTTCGGCTCGGCCTACGTCAAGACCGCCCGCGCCAAGGGCGTCTCCGACCGCTCGATCATCTTCGTCCACACGCTCCGCAACGCCATGCTGCCGGTCATCACCGTGGTCGGCGACCAGGCCGCGGCGCTCCTGAACGGCGCGGTCGTCGTCGAGACGATCTTCGGCTTCCCGGGCGTCGGCAAGCTGATGATCGACTCGATCCTCAACCGCGACTTCAACGTGATCCTCGCCGCCATCATGGTGACGGCGCTGGCGATCTTCGTCATGAACCTGCTGATCGACCTCGCCTACGCGCTGCTCGATCCCCGCATCCGCACCTGAGGGGCCAGACCGATGACCGCCGTCACCTCCACCCTCCCCCGCGAGAAGAGCGGCCTGCGCACCGTCCTCGGCATGCTCTGGCGCGACAAGTTCGCCACCGCCGCGGTGATCTTCCTGCTCCTCATGATCCTCTGCGCGATCTTCGGCCCGGCCCTCCTCGGCGAGGCCGCGACCAAGCAGAACCTGCGCGGCCGCAACCTCGCGCCCTTCGCCCTCGACAAGGGCTGGCTGATGTTCCTCGGCGCCGACGCCCTCGGGCGGCCGCTGCTCGCCCGGATCGTCGTCGCCGCGCAGAACACGCTGATGATCGCCGCCGGCGCCGTCGCCCTCTCCGCCAGCATCGGCGCGGGGCTCGGCCTCGTCGCCGGCTACGGCCCGAAGTGGGTCGGCACCGCGATCATGCGCCTCGCCGACGTGATCATGTCCTTCCCGTCGCTGCTCCTCGCCGTCATCGTGCTCTACATGCTGCACCCCTCGGTCGGGAACGTCATCCTCGTCCTCGCCATCACCCGCATCCCGATCTACCTGCGCACCACCCGCGCCGAGGTCCTCGAGATCAGGGAGCGGATGTTCGTCCAGGCCGCGCAGGTGATGGGCGCCTCGCCGACCCGCATCGTGCTCCGCCACATCCTGCCGATGGTGATCCCCACCCTCGTCACCATCGCGACCCTCGACTTCGCCTTCGTCATGCTCGCCGAGAGCGCCCTCTCCTTCCTCGGCATCGGCATCCAGCCGCCGGAGATCACCTGGGGCCTGATGGTCGCGCAGGGCAAGCAGTACCTCGCCAACGCCTGGTGGCTCGCCTTCTGGCCCGGCCTCGCGATCATCCTGACCACGCTCTCGCTCAACCTGCTCTCCAACTGGCTCCGCATCGCCCTCGACCCGGCCCAGCGCTGGCGGCTCGAGATCTCGCACAAGGGAGGCAAGTGATGGCCCGCCACCTGCTCGAAGTCCGCGACCTCTCGGTGCGCTTCCACACCGCCCAGGGCATCGTGAACGCCGTCAGGAGCGTTTCCTGGCACGTCGACCGCGGCGAGACCCTCGCCATCCTCGGCGAGTCGGGCTCCGGCAAGTCGGTGTCGTCCTCGGCGATCATGAACCTGATCGACTGCCCGCCCGGCGAGATCGCCTCGGGCGAGATCCTCTTCGACGGCCGCGACCTGCTGAAGGCCTCGCCCGCCGAGCGTCGCGCCATCAACGGCAAGCGCATCGCGATGATCTTCCAGGACCCGCTCAGCCACCTCAACCCGGTCTGGACCGTCGGCTGGCAGCTCCGCGAGACCATGCTCGTCCACGGCCTCACCCGCGTCGAGGCGGCCGAGCGCGCCCTCGACCTGATGCGCCGCGTCGGTATCCCGAACCCCGAGCCGTCGCTCGACAAGTATCCGCACGAATTCTCCGGCGGCCAGCGCCAGCGCATCATGATCGCCATGGCGCTCGCCATGAAGCCCGACGTCATCATCGCCGACGAGCCGACCACGGCCCTCGACGTCACCGTGCAGGCGGAGGTGCTGAAGCTCCTGCGCGCGCTCCAGAAGGAAATGGGGATGGGCCTCGTGCTCATCACCCACGACCTCGGCGTCGTCGCCGAGGTCGCCGACCGCCTCGTCGTCATGAACGCCGGCGAGATCGTCGAATCCGGCACCCCGGCCGAGATCTACCACCACGCCAAGCACCCCTATACCCGCAGGCTGATCGCCGCGGCGCCGGGCAAGGGCGCGATGAACGCCCCGGTGAAGGGCGGCGAGCCCGTGCTCCGGGTCGAGCGCGCCACCAAGACCTACGGCACCTTCAAGGCGCTGGACGAGGTCTCCTTCGAGCTGCAGAAGGGCGAGGTCCTCGCCGTCGTCGGCGAGTCCGGCTCCGGCAAGTCCACCGTCGCCAAGGCGATCCTGCGCCTGATCGAGGCCGATTCGGGGCGCGCGCTCTGGAAGGGCCGCGACCTCTTCGCCATGCCGCCGCGCGAGCTCTATGCCATGCGCCGCGAGATCCAGATGGTGTTCCAGGACCCGACCCAGTCGCTCAACCCGCGGATGTCGATCTACCAGATCATCTCCGAGGCCTGGGTCATCCACCCCGAGATCCTGCCGAAGGACCGCTGGAAGGCCCGCGTCGCCGAGCTGCTCGCCCAGGTCGGGCTGCAGCCCGAGCATGCGATGCGCTACCCGCACCAGTTCTCCGGCGGCCAGCGCCAGCGCATCGCCATCGCCCGCGCCCTCGCCCTCGAGCCCGAGCTCATCATCGCCGACGAGGCGGTCTCCGCCCTCGACGTCTCGATCCAGGCGCAGGTGATCGCGCTCCTCGACAAGCTCAAGCGCGAGCTCGGGATCGCCTTCATCTTCATCGCCCACGACCTGCCGGTGGTCCGCGACTTCGCCGACCACGTCATGGTCATGGAGAAGGGCCGCGTCGTCGAGACCGGCACCGTCCGCGAGATCTTCGAGCACCCGCAGCAGCCCTACACCCGCCGCCTGCTCGCCGCCGGCCTCGACCCGGACCCGGAGGTCCAGAAGGCCCGCCGGCTCGCCCTCGCCTGAGGAGATCGTCATGCCGAACCTGCCAAGCCCCCTCGAGATGCAGCGCCCGCCGATCGTCCGCTTCGGCGCCGGCCAGGTCGCGACGCTGGCGTCGTGGCTCGCCGCGGCGGACGTGCGGCGCCCCTTCGTCGTCGCCGACAAGGTCAACGCCGCGCGGCTCGACATTCTCGGGCTCGCGAACCCCACCCTCTTCGGCGACGTGAAGCCGGAACCGGATCTGCCCAACCTCGAGGCCGCGGTCGCCGCCGCCAAGGCCGCGCAGGCCGACGCCGTCATCGGCTTCGGCGGCGGCAGCGCGATGGACCTCGCCAAGCTCGTGGCGGTCCTGGCGACGAGCGACCGGCGGCTCGCCGACATCTCGGGGCCGAACCGGGCGCCGAAGCGGAGGGCGCGGCTCGCACAGATCCCGACCACCGCGGGAACCGGGAGCGAGGTCGGGACGCGGGCGCTGATCACCGACCCCGAAACGATGAACAAGATCGCGACCGAGAGCGTCGAGATGCTCGCCGACATCGCGATCATCGACCCCGCGCTGACGGTCAGCGTGCCGCCGATGGTGACGGCGGCGACCGGCGTCGACGCCATGGCCCATTGCGTCGAGGCCTTCACCTCGAAGCGGTCGCACCCGATCATCGACGCCTATGCGATCCAGGGCATCGAGCTCGTCGGCCGCTACCTCCGCCGCGCCGTCGAGGACGGCGCCGACCTCGAGGCGCGCGCCGGCCTCGCCCTCGCCGCCTTCTACGGCGGGGTCTGCCTCGGGCCGGTGAACACCACCGCCGGCCACGCGGTCGCCTATCCGCTCGGCACCCGGCACAAGCTCGCGCACGGGATCGCCAACGCGCTGATCTTCCCGCACGTCCTCGCCGTGAACGCGCCGGCGGTGCCGGAGAAGACGGCGCTCGTCGGCCGCGCGCTCGGCTTCGGCACCGACGCCCGCCAGCAGGTGCTCGGCGGCGCCACCGACTTCTGCCGGTCGCTCGGCCTCGACATGGCGCTCCGCGCCCATGGGGTGCCGCGGGAGGATCTGGCCGCGTCGGCGAAGGAGGCGCATGCGATCCGACGGCTCCTGGACTGGAATCCGGTCGACCTTTCCGAGGCCGACATCCTGGAAATCTACGAGGCGGCCTACTGAGGCCAGGGGAAAGATCATGACCAAGGAAGCCTTCGTCGCCCTCGTCACCTGCTTCGACGACGACGAGACCCTGAACTACGCCGCGACCCGGGCGCAGGTGCGCCGGCAGGTGGCCGCGGGCAACAACATCATGTGCGCCGGCACCAACGGCGACTTCACCGCGCTCACCTTCGACGAGAAGGTCCGGCTCTGCGGCGAGGTGGTCGACGAGGTCGGCGGCAGGGCGAAGGTCATCGTCAACGCCGGCATGCCGGCGACCTTCGAGACGGTCCTGCTCGCGAAGGCGTTCGCGGCGATCGGCGTCGACGGGATCGCCGTCATCACCCCCTTCTTCATCGCCTGCACCCAGGACGGCCTCGTCCGCCACTTCTCGACCGTGGCCGATGCGGTGACGACGCCCGTCTACCTCTACGACATCCCGGCGCGCACCCAGAACCACATCGAGCCGGAGACGGCGCGGACCCTCGCGGCCCACGGCAACATCGCCGGGATCAAGGATTCGGGCGGCGCCCAGGAGACGCTCGAGCAATATCTCGCCGTCGGTCGCGACGTGCCGGGCTTCGACGTCTATTCCGGGCCCGACCACCTCGTGCTCTGGGCTTTCGCGAACGGCGCCAAGGGCTGCATCTCGGGCCTCGGCAACGTCATGCCCGACACCCTCGCCGCCATCACCCGCGCCTTCAACGCCGGCGACGAAGCGGGCGCGATCGCCGCGCAGGACGCCTTCGGCGCTTTCCGCAAGGACCTCTACGGCCTCGGCTACCCGCCCGCGCTCGTCAAGCGGTCGCTCTACCTGATGGACCCCTCGGTCGGCGCCAGCCGCCAGCCCGCGCTGCTGCCCGATCCCGAGCAGGACGCGAAGATCGCCGCCCTCCTGGTGAAGCACGGGCTGATGGAGGCGGCGGCGTAGGCCCCCGCGTTCCGCCGAAACGTGGGCGGACGACGATCGGCCGTCAGCCCCGGCTGAGGTCGATCAGCGTCCCGCCGAACAGGCGGTCGCGCGAGCGGACGAGGTGTCCACGCATCATCTCGGCGGCCCGGTCCCCGTCGCCGTCGCGGATCGCCGCGAAGATCGCCGAGTGTTCGCCGAAGACCTGCTTCAGCGCCTTCGCGCCGTCCGTCATCAGCGACTGACCATGCAGCTTCATTCCGACGTAGATGTGCTCGCGGAGCGCCCGCATCGACGCCTCGAAATACTGGTTGTTCGCCGCCCTGGCGACGGCGAGGTGAAAGGCGAAATCGGCGTCCTCACGATGGGTCTGCGATTCGGTCGCGCCCTCCATGAGCGACAGCGCCGTCGCGATCTCGCCGAGCGCCTCCTTGTCGCGCCTGGCCGCCGCCAGCCTGGCCGCCATGGTCTCGATGCAGATGCGGAACTCGTAGCAACGCTGGATGTCGGCAATCGTCTCCACGCGCGCGAAGCCGAGGGGAACGGTGCGGATCTCCCGAACGAAGCTTCCGGCCCCCTGCCGCGAATGCACGAGCCCCTGCTCGCGCAGGCGCTCCAGCGCATCCCGCACGATCGGCCGCGACACGCCGAACTCGTCCGCGAGCGTCATCTCAGAAGGCAGCTTCTGATTGGCCGGGTAGTCGCCGTTCGATATCCGGCTGTAAAGAAGGTGATAGACCCGGTCCGCCAGCCCCGGCTTCGTCCGCGGCTCGCTCGCAGCCTCCCTCTCGCCCCGATCTACTCCATCCATGCCCTACCTCTCGCGACGCCCCGCCGCCGCGACAACGGCGGCAAGGACATCATCATCGCCGAAGCCGCCTGACTTGGTGACAAGTTGCAGACCATCTTGCTCCGACAGAATGCGTGACACTGGAACGCCCGGCAAGGCCTCTCCTTCGATAACCAAAACCCCGTGTCCCAGCGCACCGAGTATGGCGTCGGCAGTCTCGCCGCCACAGGCCAGCAGCGATCGAGCGGCGCCATTCTTGACAAGTTTGGCAACGCCGTCGGCGAAACGCGCCCCAGCCCCAACCGCATCGAATGGACGGCGATCGCCCGGCACGAGCCGGACGAGATTGGCGCCCCCGGTCACCGACGGCGGGACAAGCCCATCGGGCGCCGTAGCGGCGGTGACATTTCCGGTCGCCGCGAGCCGGTCCACCTGCGCGATGGTGATGGGATCGTGCGATCCGATCGCGAGCAGGATCGGTGACTCGATGGCGGGTCGCGGGATCGACCAGGGCCGCGCGGCAATGCCGCGGGCGACGGCGGCCGCCAGCCCCGCCGCTCCGACGAGCAGCGTCCCCCGGTATTCTCCGATCCGGGCGAGCGCCGCGTCGAGGTCGGCGTCGTTGCGCGTTTCGGGAACCTCGATCGCCAGGCGGCTGCCCCGGAAGACGGCCGCCACGTCGATCGGCTCCGCGACGCCGGTCCCGACGAGCGCGCCAGCGGCCACGGTCCGACCCTGGGCCGGAATCGCCGGCGCGGCGAGCACGCGATGGCGCCGCGTCCGTTCGGCAACCGTGTCGACCTCGTGGGCGACATGCCCCTTCAGGCGGGAATCGACCTTCTTGAACACGATTTCCGGCAGCGCGCCGACCGCGTCGAGCGCGGACGAGACCGCTGCCCGCGCCGCGGCCGCGCTGCCTTCCCGCGACGCCGTGCTGACGCTGAGAACGTCGGGGCCGAGCGCGAGGGCCGCCGCGACGTCGCGCGGTCGGCGCGCCACGACGCAGCGCAGGCCAGCACCGGTCAGTGCCACGGCACTGTCGAGCGCCCCGGTCAGGTCGTCCGCGATGAGGAGAGCACGCATGGCCAATCTCGCATTGCTTTCGGAGCACCTTACAGGTAAACATGTTATATGTGAACCGGAAAATCGGCACCAAAGCGGAGTGAGGGACCTCGCAAATGGTGATGATATGACCGGATTTCTGCTCTAAGAGCGCGCCATCATGGCGAGTTTACAACATCGAATCAAGGGAAGGAGCCCGACGATGACCGCTTCGAACAACGCCCCGATCGTGATCACGATGGGCGATCCGTCCGGGGTCGGCCCGGAGGTTACGGTCAAGGCTCTGGCGGACCTGGGCAGCGAAGAACGGCGGGACTTCGCCGTCGTCGGCGACCGCGCCGTCCTCGCCCGCGCCCTCGCCGCCTCCGGCGTCGCCCTGCCGCTCGTCGCCCCCGGCGAGGACGGCGTCGCCGTGATCGACGTTCCGGTCGAGGGCCTGCCGGACCGGTTCGGCGTGCTGAGCGAGCGCTGCGGCGAGGCGGTCTTCCAGTACATCCGCACCGCGGTCGACTGGGCGCAGTCCGGGCGCGCCGCCGGCATCGTCACCGCCCCGATCAACAAGGAGGCGCTGAACGCGGCCGGCCACCACTACGACGGGCACACCGGCCTCCTCGCCCACCTCACCGGCCAGAAGGCCTCCTGGATGCTGCTCGCCTCCGAGCGGCTGAACGTCATCCACGTCTCGACCCACGTCTCGCTCCGCACCGCGATCGACCGCGCGAAGCCCGAGCGCGTGCTCGAGACCATCCGCACCGGCCACCGCCACCTCCGCCGCATGGGCATCGAGAGCCCGCGCATCGCCGTAGCCGGCATCAATCCCCACTGCGGCGAGAACGGTCTCTTCGGCACCGAGGACGACGAGTTCCTCGCCCCGGCCGTCGCCGCCGCGCGCGCCGAGGGGATCAACGTCGTGGGTCCGATCTCGGCCGACACGGTCTATCACCGCGCCTACAACGGCGCATTCGACCTCGTCGTCGCCCAATACCACGACCAGGGCCACATCCCGATCAAGCTCGTCGCCTTCGACTCCGCCGTCAACGTCTCGCTCGGCCTGCCCATCGACCGTTCCTCGGTCGACCACGGCACCGCCTTCGACATCGCAGGCACCGGCAAGGCCAACCACGTCAACATGCTGTCCGCGCTCGCCTACGCCCGCCGCCTCGCGCAAAGCCGGCGCCAGAACCAGACCGCCTGACCCGCGGGACGGCGGTCGGCTGGAGGAAGCATCGACCATGTCGCAATCCGCGCGCCTCGCGGCGCCCTGAAGTCTGCGCGGAAGCGTGAGCGGGGATGCACTCGGGGATCGCCTTGTGGTTCCTGAGCGGCGAACGAGGGCAAATCCCGTGGGGGCAGGCCGCATATCCGCGCGGCGCCCGCGAAAGGCAAACGGCCGCGGAATCCCGCGGCCGTCCGGGGAGGCTGGCGGGCCTCAGTTCTTGGCGTAGTACTCGACGACGAGGTTCGGCTCCATCATCACCGGGTAGGGGACGTCGGAGAGCGCCGGCGCGCGGACGAACTCGGCAGTGAGCTTGGAGTGGTCGACGGCGAGATACTCCGGCACGTCGCGCTCGGGGGAGCCGATCGCCTCGAGGACGATGGCGAGCTGGCGCGACTTGTCGCGCACCGAGACGACGTCGCCTTCCTTGACGCGGTAGGAGGCGATGTTGACGCGGCGGCCGTTCACCGCCACGTGGCCGTGGTTGACGAACTGGCGGGCGGCGAAGATCGTCGGCACGAACTTGGCGCGGTAGACGATGGCGTCGAGCCGGCGCTCGAGGAGCCCGATCAGGAGCTCGGAGGTGTCGCCGCGGGCGCGCTCGGCGTCGTCGTAGATGCGGCGGAACTGCTTCTCGGTCAGGTCGCCGTAGTAGCCCTTGAGCTTCTGCTTGGCGCGGAGCTGGGTGCCGAAGTCCGACATCTTGCCCTTGCGGCGCTGGCCGTGCTGGCCGGGGCCGTACTCGCGCTTGTTGACCGGGGACTTCGGGCGCCCCCAGATGTTCTCGCCCATGCGGCGGTCGATCTTGTACTTCGCACTCGTGCGCTTCGTCACGTCTTCGGTCCTTCTCAAAAGATCCGGCGTCTCCTCTGCCGGTTTCCCGGCCGACAGGCTTCCCCTTGCGGGGTCCGCGAACGCCAAAGGCTCCCGCCGCCCCAAACGGACGGCAGGCAGCGGGCTTATAGCGGCGCGTCAGCCGGTGTCAATGCGCCGCCCGCGCTGGGGATTCCCTGGCTCGACCCCGGCGGCGGTCGCGCGGGTGCGTCTCCCCGGGAGGCCGATCAGTCTAGTGGTCGAGGCCCAGGCGGGCCATCCACGAGCTCTCCTGACCGACGGCGTCCACCCTGCGGGTCTGCGATCCGCCGCCCTCGAGGTCGATCACCACCCGCTGGACGGTGCCGACCGACGAGTCCAGCCGGGCGATCTGGTCGTTCCGATCGTACTTCCAGTACAGCAGCCCCTTGGCCAGCTGCACGTTTCCATCCAGCTGGGCCAGGCCGACGTCGGTCATCTGGTTGTATGGCTTCGGATCCTTGTTCACCAGGAACAGGGTCGGCGTGCGCATCTGGACGAGCCGGCCGTCCGCCGTGAAGGCCTGTATCTTGGCGACGTCGCACGTCTCTCCGGATCCGAGGTTGAGGGTGCCGTACGTCCACCCGAGCAGGTAGACGCTGGCCTGGGGCAGTACCTTGCCCGGATCTGACGGCTTCGTTCCATTGGCCATGGCTCGGCTCCTTCGTTGGTTGAACTTGGGCTGCACTGCGAGACGGGGGAGGTCATGGGCGAAGCACCCCGCGGTGGGGCTGATGCTGGACGAGGCCCGCCACCGCCAGACCGGCCGGCGCGTCGGGAGGGGCGCGCCCGAGCTCGAGCATCTCGTCGTTGGTCTTGAGCTCCTTCCACAGCGGGCGGGGGTCGATGCCGCGCCAGACGAAGTTGTCGACGAACGTCGGCAGCAGCTGCTTCTTCCCGAGGCCGATCAGGCCCTCGCAGAAGCGGGCGGCGACGGTGGCGAAGCTGAGGTCGTCGGGCCGCAGGCGCTGGATGCAGCGCGCCAGCAGCAGGCCGGTGCGATCCCGCGCCGCCTGCAGCGCCGCGAGGAAGTCGGGCTCGAAGCGGTCGAGCGACTCGCCCACCGCGAGGTGCAGCCGTGCCAGCGAGGCGTCGACCTCGTCGCGCGTCCAGCGGCGGGCGTCGAGCCGCGGGCCGATCGCGCCCCGCTCGACGAGCGCATCCTGGAACAGCTCGACCAGGCAGTCCCAGAAAGCGCCCGACAGCGGGGCCGAGGCCTCGTGCTGGTTGCGTCCCAGGCCCAGGGGATCGACGAAGCGGCCGTCCGGGCCGATCCGCAGTCCCGCGAGGTCGCGCATGCGCACCTCGTTGTCAAGCACCCGCACCTGATCGTTGCCCGACAGCTCGCCGAGCCGGCTGACCAGGTTCAGGGCATAGAGGTTGCCGCGGGTCTCGACCAGCAGCCGCCGGGCGACCGGCAGGAAGTAGAGCGACGAGATCACCGCCACCTGGTCCGAGAAGGCCTCGTGGAACGCGAGGAACTCGCCGGTCAGATGTCCGGCCGCGGGCGAGCCCAGCAGCGAGAACAGGATCACGTGGCCCATCTCGTGGGCGACGACGTCGAAGTTCAGCGAGAGATCCTGCGCCTCGCCGCGGCGGGACCACATCATGCCCATCTCGACGAAGCCCGGACCCGAGTGCGCATTGCCCCAGCGTATCCACGGCACCAGTTCGAGGCGCGGGAACTGGTCGGACTGCCACCAGACGATCGGATGGCCGAGCAGGTCCTCCCACAGGTCGATCACGTGCCGCGCCGAGCCGTAGAGGTGCGCGGCGAGGAACTGCGGCGTCCCGCGCGGGATCCGATCGAAATGGCCGTCCGGTCCGGCCACCGCCGGCGGAAAGAGCGGTCCGGCGTAGGGCGGCAAGCCATCGGGATCGAGGTAGGGCAACGGCTTGTCGATGGCGTTGCTCACGTACATCGCGCCGTCCTGCGGACCCGGCCCGATGGCCGAGGGCGGCAGGTCGATCTCGACCACCTCGGGCTCGAACCGCTGGCCGAGCTGCGGGAACAGCAGGAAGCGGGTGCCGCCGTTCGTCACCGTCCGGTCTCCGGCAAGAGGTCGGCCGCATGCTCGACGGGTCCGGCGGTGGCGACGAAGCGTTCCCAGACCTCGACCCGTTCGAAGGTGAAGGCGGTGGGAGGCCGGGACTCGAGGCCATTGGCGAGCATCGACAGCAGCGCCTCGGCATCCCGGCGCTTCTGCGAGACGGCGAGGCCCGAGCGCAGGCGATCGGCCAGCGCCGCGCCCTCCCCTGGAATCGCCGCGGCGGCGGAGGCGAGGCGCGCGAGGCTGCGCTCGGGAAAGTGCAGCCGCTTCAGCACCGCCGCCAGCCGGTCGCGGACCGCCGGCCCGATCACGCCGGCGGCTTCCGCCGCCGCGAGGGTCTCGCGGATGTCGACCATGGCGCAGGAGAGCGGGACGGATCCGGCCGCCGGCGGCGCGTGGCTGATCGCCACCTCGTCGTCGTCCTCGAACGGATCGGCGAAGGGCGGGTAGCGGCCGGTGCGATAGGCCTCGTGGATCTTGCCGACCCCGACCATGCCGAAGCGGTCGAGCTCGGCCGCGCGCAGCGCGCCCATGCTGGCGGCGCCGAGGACGGCCACGCCCGCCTCGCCCATCGCCCACAGGATCTCGCGGTGCCACACCGCCGGAACGGTGGCGAAGCGGCCGTCGATCAGCGCGATGGCGCGCGGCCGCTCGGCCAGCACCGCGCGATAGATGTCGCCCTGCCGCGCCGGCGGCAGGATCCGCGCGCCCGGCAGCAACCGCGCGGCCTCGGCCGCGGGCATCGTCGGCCCCAGGAAGACGACCGTGTCCGTGCCGGGAGGGAACCGCACGAAACGCCGATGCGACGGCGCGCGGCTGCGGCTCGGCGCCTCGTGCCGTGGGTGCGCGCCCCGCTGCCGGCCGGCGGTCGGCGGGCCCTCGAGCCCCGGGACGATGACGCGCACCACCGGCAGGCCGATCTCGGGATGGGTGAGGTCCACCCAGACAGCCTGGTCGAAGCCGGCGGCGGCCAGGCGTCCCAGCGTCGCCTCCAGGTCCTGGCGCAGGGTCGCGCCGGCGCAGGACGCGAGGCTCCGGCAGTCGCGCGCCGCGTCGCCCTGGGGCGTTGCCAGCAGCCACGCCCGCGCTGCCTCGGCCCGCACCGCCCGGTGCGACGCATCGTAGGATTCGGGCGCGAGGTCGTCGCGGGCGCCGGAGATTCGCGACAGGCGCACCTGCGCCGCCTCCGTGATCGCGCGGGAGAGCGCGATCGAGGGATCGGCGTGGCAGCCGGACCCGAGCTCCGGATGGGTCTCGAGGTCGTCCCCGCCGGCCACCGCCAGGCAGAGCACCGCCGGAACCCCGATGTCGGAGGTCACGTCGAATGCTCGCAGCGCGACCCCCGCGGCCGCGAAGCGGTCGACGAGCGCGCGCGTGCCCGGGCCCGCGGTCCCGAGGTCGAGCGTCGTCGCGTCCTGTGCCCGATCGGGGATCAGCCGCCACCGCGCGACGGCGTCGCGCTCGATCGCCTCGTAGAGCGCGTGGTTGATCGCCTCGAGCAGGTCGTTGCCGGAGGCGAGGCCGTTGGTCGTGCCCTGGAGCGGCCCGTCGGCCGGGGAGTCGACCGAATAGTCGGCCGTCACCAGGTCGAAGGGAACCCATTGCGCCGCGCCGGTGAAGAGGTCGCGTCCCTCCAGCCATCGCAGCTCGGCGCTCCGCGGGTCGCCGCCGCTCCCCGGCGCCAGCGGCAGCCGGGCCGGGTCGACCACCGGGACCCCGCGGGCGGCGAGGTCGGCGTAGCGACCGACCAGGCGCGGGGCCGCGACGTGCTCGGCATGCCAGGCCTCGGCAGCCTCCATCAGCGCCGATGCCTTCGCGGCCGCGAGCGTGGTGCCCTTGCCCTGGAAGACCGCGATCGAGCGCGAGTTCGGCCGGTAGGCGGCGGCGACCGGCACCCCGAGCGTATCGAGCCCGGTCAGGTTCGCCACGCGGGTGATCCCCATGCGCCCGGCGAACGGCAGCACGCGCGCGATGGTGTGCTCGGGCGCGACGACGCGATGGGTGCCGTCGACGAAGCCCTTGCGTCCCTCGCCGAGCCCCGCGAGGCCGGGAACGTCGCTCATGTCGCACCGCCGCCCAGAAAGGCGGCGCCAACGCGGCCGTGCTTGCCCATGGTCGCCAGCAGCGCCCGGGCATCGCGGATGTCGGTGGCCGCCTCCTCGGCCTCGATGACGCCGCCGAGCGCGCGCCCCAGCCGGATGGCCGCGCCGTTGCCGTCGCCGGCGGCGAGCAGCCCCAGCCGCGTCGCGCCCAGGGCCGCCCGCAGGGCGAGCCGCCCGGCGCCCTGCTCGCCGGCGATCCGCTCGGCCTCGTCGTAGGCGGCGGCAGTCTCGGTCCAGGCGGTCGGGTCGACGCGGATCGTCAGGTCGCCGATCGTGCGCCACACCTCCGGCAGCCAGTACCGCAGGCCGATCAGCTCGAACCGGTCGCGCGCCGCCGCGAGCTCCTCCAGCGCGCCCTCGGCCTCGCCCGCCTTGGCCTGCGCCTCCGCCACCAGGCAATGGAAGAGCGCGAGGTCGTCGGCGGTGTTGGTCTCGCGCTCCATGGCGAGGCCCTCGGCGGCCAGCGCCGCCCCCTCCTTCGCCTCGCCGGTCATCGCCATCGCCCAGCCGCGGAACACCCGGCAGCGGGCGCGGTATTCGCTGAACCCGTACTCCTCGGCCAGGCCGGCCATGCGCTCGGTCGCCGCCCGCACCTGGTAGGGGTTGCGCCGGTAGACGCAATGCGAGGTGGCGAACTCGTAGGCGTGCAGCAGGGTCCCGGCATGCCCGAGATGGCGCGCCCATGCGATGGCGATTTCCTCCTCGCGACCGGCCGCGTAGGCGAAGCCCTGCTGCCAGAGGACCAGCGCCCGGTGCGCATGCCCGCAGACCTTGGCGTCGTGGTTGCCGTAGAGCGACGCATGCTCGCCATGCTCGTCCATCCGGTAGAGCGTCAGCCCGTCGGCCGCGTGCCGGTCGCATCCGGCGAGGTCGCCGCGGTGGAACAGGCTCGCCCAGTTGCAGTGGTGGGCCTGCAGCAGCAGCGCCGGCTCGTTCCGGCTCCGCGCCTCCTCGAAAAGCCACTCGGCGCGCCTCCGGCTCTCGTGGAAGTCGTCGACGTGCGACAGCCGCCACCAGCCCCAGAAGATCGGAAAGGATCCCGCCCGCGGCGGCAAGCTGCGGGCGACCGCGACCGCCTCGGCATAGAGGCTCTGGGCGTCGATCGAGCCCGGACCGGACAGCCCGATCAGCGCCGGGCCGAGCAGCGACATCAGCTCGAGCCGCAGTTCGCTCCGCTGCTGGCCCTCGGCGAGCGCCTCGACGGCGTCGAGCCCGCGCCGCAGCAGCCGGCAGGCCTCCTGCAGCGCCGAGCGTCCGAGGCTTTCGCGCGCGGCGCTGAGGAAATGGGGCACGCTCTCGGCGCCCCGGCCGGCCTGGCTCAGGTGGTGCGCGAGGATCGCCGGCTCCATCTGGTCGGCGAGCGCGTCGGCCGCCCGGCCGTGCAGCGCGCGGCGCCGGTCGCGCAGGAGGCTCGCATAGGCCGCCTCGCGCAGCAGCGCGTGCCGGAACGACCAGCCCTTGCCGTCGACGCGGACCGTCTGGGTGAGGACGCCCGCCTTCTCGAGACGGGCCATCGCCCGCTCGATCGAGTCGAGCGGGATGCCGGCGACCGCCGCGACGCTGGCCGCTCCGACGCGCGCCTGCCCGAGCACGGCGCAGACCTGGGCCACGCCCTTGGCCGACCCGGCCCGGTCGAGCCGCGCGGCCAGGCATTCGTCCAGGGTCGCCGGGATCGCCAGCTCGGCGCTGGCCGCCGACAGCCCGTCGTCGAGCCGGGTCGCGTTGAGCGCGGAGGCGAACTCCTCCAGGAACATCGGCACGCCGCTGGTGCGCGCCGCGAGGTCGCGGCCGAGGCCCGGCGTCGCGATGTCCGAAAGCGCCTCGAAAAGCTCCGCCGCCTCCGCCGGGGCGAGCCCCTTGAGGTCGAGGATCCGGGTCCCGGTCCACGCGGGCCCGGGCGGCAGCGGAAATTCCTCCCGCGCGGTCAGGAGGACGAGGAGCCGCTGGCCGGAAGCCTCCGCCACCAGCCGCTCCACGAGCTCCAGGGTCGTCGGATCGAGCCAGTGCACGTCCTCGACGACGAGGACGACCGGACGCAGGGCCGCCGCGCGCAGGACAAGGGCGACCAGCGCGTCGAGCGTCAGCGCCCGCAGCCGGGCCGGCGTGATGTCCGCGAGGAGCGCCGCTTCGCGGTCCCCCGCCATGTGCAGGACCGTCGCGACGGCGGCGAGCCGCAGCCCGTCCTCCGGCCCGCCGCCCTGGAGCAGCAGGCGGTCCAGCCGCCGCAGGGCGTTCGGCGTTTCCGCTCCGGACGGCATGACGAGCGACCGCAGCGCCACCGCCACCGGCCACAGGGGCTCGTCGACGTAGAAGGGCGAGGCGGAGATGCCGATGCTCAGGCTCGCGCGGCGGGCGGCGCGGCCGGCGACGAACTGCCGGGCCAGCCGGGACTTTCCGATCCCGGCCTCGCCGCGCAGGAGGACGGAGCCGCCGCGGCCGGCGACCGCCTCGCTCCATAGCCCGTCGAGGATGGCCATCTCCGCCGCACGGCCGACGAAGCGGTTGCCGCCGGTCCGCCGCGGCCGCAGCCGCGACGCGCGCTGCCGCTCGCCGAGGACGGCGAAGGCATGCGTCGGCTGGATGAAGCCCCGCAGGTTCCGCGGCCCCAGATCCTGCAGCGAGAACCGGTCGTGCAGCCGGTGCGCGGTCTCGGCCGAGATCACCACGCCCCCGGCGAGTGCGAGCTCCTGCAGCCGGGCGGCGAGGTTCGGCGTGGTGCCGAGCGCCTGGCTCGGCTCGCCGGCGACCGCCGTCGCCTTGCCGGCCGGCAGCGAGCCCACGACCACGCGGCCGGTGGCGATTCCGACGCGCAGGGCGAGCGGCAGGCCGTCCGGCGCCGTCAGCCGGCCGACGGCGGCGGCCGCGGCGAGCGCGGCGCGGACCGCGCGTTCGGCATCGTCCTCGTGCGCGACCGGGTAGCAGAAATACGCCCGTATCGCGTCGCCGAGAAACCGCGTCACCTGGCCGCCGTAGCGCTGGATCGGCTCGATGCAGGCCTGGTGGTAGCGCCGGTGGGTATAGAGGACGTCCTCGGCCTCCAGGCGCTGCGCGAGGCCGGTCGAATCGACCAGGTCGAGGAAGGCGACGGTCAGCGGCCGGCGCTCGGCCCCCTCCTCCGCGCGCGCGAAGGCGAGCCTGTCCCGTTCGATCGCGCTGCGAAAGCGCAGCCGATCCCCGAGCGGCAGGCCGAGCTCGCGGAGCTCGCCGTCCGTCAGCTTGCCGAGCTGATCCATCGCGATCCGCTCGGCGACGAAGCTCGCGACATGATCACCCAGCTCGGCAGCGAGAAGCCAATCCTCGACGTCCACGGACGAGTCCCTCGGAGACGGTCCCTAATCCACGCTATCTCAATAGATGCGGAGGTTTGCCCCGCCACCAACCCGAAAGACCATACGTCGGAAATCCCGACGAAGCGAGTCCCTTGTCGCGCATGCCGGCCACCGGCCGGGGGTCGCTACGATGGCCAGGTGCGGCGCAGGAGATCGATCCAGTTGCCCCAGCAGATCCGCGCCACCAGCTCGTTCCCGTAGCCGGCGTCGCGCATCGCCTGGACCAGGGCGGGGAGGCCGGCGGCGTCGCCGATAGCGCGTGGGATCAGCGCGCCGTCGAAGTCCGAGCCGAGCGCCACGCCGCTCTCTCCGAGCCGCTCGAGCAGATAGTCGAGGTGGCGGACGAGCACCGCCAGCGGCGTGCCGGCGACCCGCCGCCCGTCGTCGCGCAGGAAGCCGACCGCAAAGTTAAGCCCGACGACCCCGTCGCGCTCGGCGATCGCGGCGAGCTGCCAGTCGAGCAGGTTGCGGGACGCCGGCGACAGCGCGTGCGCGTTCGAATGCGTCGCGACCAGCGGCCGCGAGCTGAGCGCCGCCACGTCCCGGAAGCCGGCCGCGTTCAGGTGCGAGAGGTCGACGAGGATCCCGAGCTGGTCGCAGGCGCGGACCAGCTCCTTGCCTGCCGCGGTCAGCCCGGGGCCTTCGTCGGGATTGCCCGGAAACCGGAACGGGACGCCGACGCCGAAGGCATTCGGCCGCGACCAGACCGGGCCGAGCGAGCGCAGCCCGACGGCGTGCAGCACCTCGAGCTCGCCGAGGTCCGGTCCGATCGCCTCGCAGCCCTCGAGGTGCAGGACCGCGGCGATCGCCCCGGCTGCCTCGGCCGCCTCGATCTCGGCGACGGTCCGGCAGATGCGGATCGCGTCGGGGCGTTCGCGAGCCATCCGGACAAGGATGGCCGCCATCTCGAGGGCGATGCGGCGGGCATCGGACGAATCGACCGGGCCGACGTGCGGGAAGTCGACGAGCCCGCCATCGTCGGCCTCGCCGGTGCCGAGCATGCGCGCGCTGCCCGGGACGAAGACGGCGAAGAAGCCGCCGGCCAGGCCGCCCGCCCGCGCGCGCGGCAGGTCGAGGTGGCCCTCGCCGTCGCCGGCGAGGAAGCGCCCGCCGGCGAAGTCTCCGGCGCGCCAGAGCCGGAGCAGCACGTCGTTGTGGCCGTCGAACACTCGCTGCATCGCTGGCATCGTTTCCCGGGTGCAGCCCTGCGCGCCGCAACTGGACAACGCCGCCGCGCCATTGTCAAACTGAACGCCGGCGCGCGCCCGAGGTGCGCGTAACCAACGGGGAGCAACAAAAGAATGCTTATGCGCTCGGGCCTCTCTGCCGTCGTGCTGGCGCTCGGCCTGACGATCGCGCCAGCGGTCTTCGCCGGTACCCCGGCCGATACGCTGGTGATCGCGGACAAGATCGACGACATCGTCTCGCTCGACCCGGCGGAGTCGTTCGAGTTCTCCGGCAACGACATGCTCAACAACATCTACGACGGGCTGATCGAGCTCGACCCGGCGAATCTCGGGCCGCTGGTCCCCGGCCTCGCCGAGAGCTGGTCGGTCGGCGACGACGGCATGACCTACACCTTCAAGATGCGGCCGGGCGCGAAATTCCACTCCGGCAACCCGGTGACCGCCGAGGACGCCGCCTGGTCGCTGCAGCGCGCGGTGATCCTCGACAAGACCCCGGCCTTCATCCTGACCCAGTTCGGCTTCACCAAGGACAACGTGAAGGACCGGATCAAGGCGGCGGACGACGGGACGCTGACGATCGTCACCGACAAGCCCTACGCCCAGACCTTCTTCTACAACTGCCTGACCTCGATCGTCGCCTCGATCATCGACAAGAAGGAAGCTCTCTCCCACGAGGTCGACGGCGACATGGGCTACGAGTGGCTGAAGACGAACTCGGCCGGCTCGGGCTCCTACCGGCTGCGCTCCTTCAAGCCGTCCGACAGCTACATCCTCGAGGCCGTTCCGACCGGCTGGCGCGGCGCGCCGCCGCTCGCCCGCGTCTTCGTCCGCCACGTCCCCGAGCCCGCCACCCAGCGGCTGCTGCTGCAGAACGGCGACGTCGACATCGCCCGCAAGCTCACCCCCGTCGACGTCGCGGGCCTCGCCGGCGACGCCAACGTGAAGATCGTCGACGAGCAGCGCGGCCGCATCTACTATCTGGGCCTGAACCAGAAGGTCGCGCCCCTCGACAACCCCAAGGTGGTCGAGGCGGTGAAGTACCTGATCGACTACCAGGGCATGGCCGACAGCTTCCTCAAGGGCAGTGCCATGGTCCACCAGGCCTTCCTGCCCGCGGGCTTCCTCGGCGCCATCGACGACGCCCCCTATACCCTCGACATCGAGAAGGCGAAGGCGCTGCTAAAGGAAGCCGGCGTCGGCCCGATCAACGCCAGGCTCTGGGTCAGGAACGACCAGGAGCGCCTCGAGATCGCCCAGTCGCTGCAGAACACGATGGCGCAGGCCGGGATCAACATCGAGCTCAAGGTCGGCACCGGCGCCGACATCCTCACCGACTACCGCGCCCGCAAGCAGGAGATGATCATGGAGGCCTGGGGCCCGGACTATCCCGATCCCAACACCAACGCCGACACCTTCGCGAGGAACCCCGACAACTCCGACGCCGGCAACAACACCGGCATCCTCGCCTGGCGCAACGCCTGGCCGGCGAAGGAGACCAACGACGAGACCCTCGCCGCGGTGCTCGAGCAGGACGGCGACAAGCGCGCCGGCATGTACCAGGAGATCCAGCGCACCTTCCAGAAGGTCGCGCCGATCATGCCGATGTTCCAGCAAATCGAGCAGGTGGCGATGCGCTCGAACGTCGAGGGCTTCTCCGCCGGCGGCTCGGTCAGCTCCGCCGCCTTCTTCGACACGAAGAAGAACTGATCCGGGCGCGCCCGCCATGGCGCACCAGGAGGACATCACCGGGCCGGGCCACCTCGAGCGGGTGGCCCGCCTCGGCCGCGGCGTCGCGGGCTTCCTCGTCACCCTCGCCGTCACCCTGCTCGGGTTGCTCGCCGTCACCTTCGTCATCGCCCGGGTGATCCCGACCGACCCGGTCCTCTCGATCCTCGGCGAGCGCGCGACCCAGGCCCAGGTCGAGGCCGCCCGCGCCGCCCTCGGCCTCGACCGCCCGCTCGTCGTCCAGTTCGCGATCTACGTCCGCGACGCGCTCACCGGCGACTTCGGCAAGTCGCTCCTGACCGGCCAGCCCGTCATCGCCGACATCGCCCGCGTCTTCCCCGCGACGCTCGAGCTCGCGACGATCGGCACGATCATCGGCGTCTTCCTCGGCGTCCCGGCCGGCGTCCTCGCCGCCACCCGCCCCGGCACGTTCGCCGACCAGGCGGTGCGCCTCGTCGGCCTCGTCGGCTACTCGATGCCGGTCTTCTGGCTCGGCCTGATGGGCCTCCTCGTCTTCTACGGCAAGCTGCACTGGACGGGCGGCCCCGGCCGCCTCGACACCAGCTTCGAGTTCATCGTCGAGCTCGACGTCCCGACCCGCACCGGCTCGGTCCTCGTCGACTCGGCCCTCGCCGGCGCCTGGGACGTCTTCCTCAACGCCCTCTCGCACATCATCCTTCCCGCGGCCGTCCTCGGCTACTACTCGATGGCCTACATCAGCCGGATGACCCGCTCCTTCATGCTCGAGCAGCTCAGCCAGGAATACGTGACGACCGCCCGGGTGAAGGGCATGCCCGAGTGGCGCGTGATCTGGGTGCATGCGCTGCGCAACACCGCCGTGCCGCTCGTCACCGTCATCGCCCTCTCCTACGCCGCCCTCCTCGAGGGCTCGGTCCTCACCGAGACCGTCTTCGCCTGGCCCGGCCTCGGCCTCTACATCACCAACGCCCTCTTCGCCGCCGACATGGCGGCGGTGATGGGCGGCACCATCGTCGTCGGCACCGCCTTCGTGCTGCTCAACATGGTCTCCGACATCCTCTACCGCCTGCTCGACCCGAGGGCGCGCACATGAGCACGCTCTCCCGCGCCTGGCTCCTCGACGCGAGCCCGGCCTCGCGCCGGCAGGCCCGCCTCGGCCAGATCTACCGCGGCTGGCTCCGCCTCCGGCACAATCCCCTCGCGCTCCTCGGCCTCGCGATCATCGCCGCCCTGATCCTGATGGCCGCCGCGGCGCCGCTGCTGGCCACCCACGACCCCATCGCCCAGGACCTGGCCCAGCGCCTGCTGCCGCCCCTCTCGCCCGGCCACTGGCTCGGCACCGACGAGTTCGGCCGCGACATCTGGAGCCGCCTCGTCTTCGGCGCCCGCATCACGCTCCGCATCGTCCTCCTCGTCGGCGTCACCGCGCCGGTCTTCGGCCTCCTCGTCGGCACCGTCGCCGGCTACTACGGCGGCTGGACCGACGCCGTGCTGATGCGCGTCACCGACATCTTCCTCGCCTTCCCGCGGCTCATCCTCGCCCTCGCCTTCGTCGCCGCCCTCGGCCCCGGCATCGGCAACGCCGTCCTCGCGATCGCGCTGACCGCCTGGCCGCCCTACGCCCGCGTCGCCCGCGCCGAGACGCTCACCGTCCGCCGCTCCGACTACATCGCCGCCGCCGAGCTGCAGGGCGCGAGCGGCGCGCGCATCCTCGTCTCGCACATCGCCCCGATCTGCATCCCCTCGGTGGTCATCCGCGTCACCCTCGACATGGCCGGGATCATCCTGACCGCCGCCGGCCTCGGCTTCCTCGGCCTCGGCGCCCAGCCGCCCTTGCCGGAATGGGGCCTGATGATCGCCTCCGGCCGCAAATTCCTCTTCGACCAGTGGTGGGTCGCCACCATCCCCGGCCTCGCCATCTTCACCGTCTCGCTCGGCTTCAACCTCCTCGGAGACGGCCTCCGCGACGTCCTCGACCCGAGGAGCGCCAGCCGATGAAAGATCCCGCCGCAACCACCTGTCTTTCCTTCCTTCCTTTAACCCTATCGGGCAGTGCCGGGGGGGTCGAGGGGGGCCGGCGAGGGCCCCCCTCGGGCCACGGCCGAGCCGCCGGGAGGGAAGAGCAAGGGGGCCCGCCCCCGGCCTTCGGCCCCGAGCCGCGCATGCGGCGAACGGCGCCAGAGCGCCGCCGCGACGCCGGGGCCGCGCGATGAGCCTCCTCGAGGTCGAGGACCTCCGCGTCACCTTCCCGACCGAGTCGGGCCCGGTCGAGGCCGTGCGCGGCGTCTCCTTCTCCCTCGGCCGCGAGCGCCTCGCCATCGTCGGGGAGTCGGGCTCGGGCAAGACGATGACCGGCCGCGCCATCCTCCGCCTGATCCCCGCCGCCGACGTCACCGCCAGGCGCCTCGCCTTCGACGGCATCGACCTGCTCGCGGCCTCCGACCGCGACATCCGCGCCCTCCGCGGCCGGCGCATCGCGATGGTGATGCAGGACCCGAAGTTCTCGCTGAACCCGGTGATGCGGATCGGCGGCCAGCTGATGGAAGGCCTGCGGCACCGCGAGGGCCTTTCGGCGCGCGACGCCCGCCGCCGCGCCGCGGCCATGCTCGAGGCGGTGCAGATCCGCGACCCCGAGCGGGTCCTGCACGCCTATCCGCACGAGCTCTCGGGCGGCATGGGGCAGCGGGTGATGATCGCGATGATGCTGATCCCCGATCCCGACCTGCTCATCGCCGACGAGCCCACCTCGGCCCTGGACGCCACGGTCCAGGCGGAGGTGCTGAAGATCCTCGACCGCCTCGTCCGCGACCGGGGGCTCGGGCTGATCTTCATCTCGCACGACCTGCCGCTCGTCGCGCGCTTCTGCGACCGGGTGATCGTCATGTACCGCGGCCGGGTGGTGGAGGAGCTCGCCGCCGCCGACCTCCATGCCGCGCGCCACCCCTACACCCGCGGCCTCCTCAACTGCCTGCCGAAGATCGGCGGCAGCCGCGGCCCGCTGCCGGTCCTCGACCGCGATGCCGCCTGGGCCGGACCATGAAGCTCATCGAGATCGACGACCTGTCCGTCACCTATCCGCAGCGCCGTCGCCACGTCCACGCCGTGCGCAACGTCTCCTTCGCCGTCGAGGAGCGCGGCTCCTTCGGCCTCGTCGGCGAGTCGGGCTCCGGCAAGTCGACGATCCTGCGCGCGATCTGCGGCCTGGCGCCGATCTCGGGCGGCAGCATCCGCATCGCCGGCGTCCCGGTCGGCAGCCGGCGCGACCAATCCTTCGCGCGCCGCGTGCAGATGGTCTTCCAGGACCCCTACGGCTCGCTGCACCCGAAGCGCACCATCGACGCCACCCTCGCCGAGCCCCTCGCGATCCACGGCCTCCCCGACCGCGATGCCCGCGTGCTGAAGGCCCTCGCCGACGTCGGCCTCGACCCGCGCTTCCGCTTCCGCTACCCGCACCAGCTCTCGGGCGGCCAGCGCCAGCGCGTCGCCATCGCCCGCGCCCTGATGCTCGAGCCCGCGATCCTGCTCCTCGACGAGCCCACGTCCGCCCTCGACGCCTCGGTGCAGGCCGAGGTCCTCAATCTTCTCGCCCGCCTCCGCGCCGAGCGCGGCCTGACCTACCTGATGGTGAGCCACAACCTGGCGGTCATCGACCACATGTGCGACGCGCTGCTCGTGATGAGGAACGGCGCGGCCGTCGAGGCGCTCGGCCGCGAGGCGCTCGCGAAGCGCGCCGCCCACGATCCCTATACGCTCGCCCTGCTCGAAGCGAACATTCCCGCGTCCTGAAGCCGGGCCGTGCCCGCGACCGAGCCCGTCGCCCGGGAGCCGGCCCCGCCGCGCGGCACCCGCGTCGGGCTCGCCTCCCGCGCGGCACCGGCATCCGGTCCCGCCTCCACGCGGCACCCGCATCTCGCTGCTCGCCGCCAAGAGGCCGCCGGGCGAGGCCCGCATGTTCGCGTTTACCGCTTCAGCCCGGCGCGGCTTCGCCGGCGCCCCCGCCGTGGTACGGTCGAAATCAGGGGCGCTGCGACATTAACCATACCATCGGGGCGCCCGCGCCGCGTCAGCCATCGAGCCGCCGCGGCTTGTGCTTGTCGAGCGCCGTCACGTTCGGCTTCCGCCGGCCGGCGTAGGGGTTGTCGCCGGCCCGGAGCAGCAGCCGGATCGGCGTCCCCGGCATGTCGAAGTCGCGCCGAAGCCCGTTGACCAGGAAGCGCCGGTAGTCCTCGGGCACCTGGTCGGGGATCGAGGCGAAGAGCACGAAGGTCGGCGGCCGGGTCTTCACCTGGGTCATGTAGCGCAGCCGAATCCGTCGCCCGCCCGGCGCCGGCGGCGGGTGGTCGGCGGTCTGGACCGCGAGCCAGCGGTTCAGCCGCGCGGTCGAGATGCGCGTGTTCCAGACCGCATAGGCCTTGACGACGGCGTCGTGCAGCCGGTCGAGCCCCTTGCCGGTCAGCGCCGACACCATGACCATCGGCGCGCCCCGGAGCTGCGGCAGCAGCCGCCCGAAGGCCTCGCGCAGCTCGTTGAGCTTCTGCGGCTTCTCGGCCTCGAGATCCCACTTGTTGACGGCGACGACCACCGCCCGCCCCTCGCGCTCGGCGAGGTCCGCGAGCCGCAGGTCCTGGGTCTCGAACGGGATCTGCACGTCGAGGAGCACCACGACGACTTCGGCGAAGCGGACCGCCCGGAGCCCGTCCGACACCGAGAGCTTCTCGAGCTTCTCCTGCACCTTCGCCTTCTTGCGCATCCCGGCGGTGTCGAAGATGCGGACCGGCGTCCCCATCCAGTCGGCCTCGATCGCGATGGCGTCGCGGGTGATGCCGGCCTCCGGTCCGGTCAGGAGCCGGTCCTCGCCGGCGATGGCATTGACCAGCGTCGACTTCCCGGCGTTCGGCCTTCCGACCACGGCGATCTGGATCGGCCGCCCGGCCGGCAGCGCCGCGCCCTGGCCCTCCTCGTCGACGGCGTCGTCGAGCTCGTCGCCGACGTCGACGTCGACGATCTCGGCGGCGTCGGGATGGTCGGCCGCCACCGGCTCCAGCGCGCGCAGGAGGTCGTCCATGCCGATGCCGTGCTCGGCCGACAGCGCGACGGGCTCGCCGAGCCCGAGCTCCCAGGCCTCGATCAGCCCCGCCTCGGCGGCGCGGCCCTCGGCCTTGTTGGCGACGAGGATGACGCGCGGCGCCCGCCTGCGCAGCAGCTCGGCCAGCGTGCGGTCGACCGGCGTCACGCCGGCGCGGGCGTCGATCAGGAACAGGCAGACGTCGGCGGCGTCGATCGCCCGCTCGGTCAGCGCCCGCATCCGGCCCGGCAGGCTCGCGTCGGTCGCCTCCTCGAGCCCGGCGGTGTCGATCACGGCGAAGCGCAACGCCCCGAGCCGTCCCGCCCCCTCGCGCAGGTCGCGGGTGACGCCGGGCTGGTCGTCGACCAGCGCCAGCCGCCTTCCTACCAGCCGGTTGAAGAGCGTCGACTTGCCGACGTTGGGCCGGCCGACGATGGCGACGGTGAAGGGCATGGGAGCTCCGAGCAGGCGGGGCGATCCTTAGCCCATGCGGGCGATCATTGGAAAGCGAGAAGCTTCCCGTCGCGGGTCGAGAGGTACATCACGCCGCCGGCGACCGCCGGCGGCCCGGCCGCGCCGCCCTCGAACTGCACCTGCCCGAGCGGCGCCCCGTCCGCCGGCCCGAAGGCGCGCAGCAATCCGTCGGCGCCGGCGACCCAGAGCCGGCTCCCGGCCAGCACCGGCCCGTAGTAGGGAATCGCCTCGTAGGGCTTGCCGCGCCCGAACCAGCCGGGGTTCGGGAAATACTCGGGCAGCTGCCGCTGCCACAGGAGCTCGCCCGTCGCCGCGTCGACCCGCACCAGCGCGCCGGTGTCGGACAGCAGGAACACCGACCCGCCGACCGGCCAGGCCGGCCCGTAGGACCCCTCCTGCAGCGTCCAGGCCCGCTCGCCGGTGTCGGCGTCGAGCCGCACCGCCCGGCCCGACTGGTTCGCGGCATAGACCGTGCCCGCGCCGTCGAAGACCGGGTCGCCGCTGATGTCGGTGATCGAGCTCCGCGCGAACTCGCGGTGGCCGCCGGTGACAGCCGTGCTCCAGACCTGCAGCCCGTTGCGCGCCAGCACCCCGGTCACCTCGCCCGAGGCGAAGGGCAGCACCGCGAGCTTGCCGTTGACCGCCGGGCTAGCGCCGCCGAGCAGCCCCGGGCCGCCGATCCCCTGGTTCTGCCAGAGCGTCGCCCCGGTCTGCGGGTCGAGCCCATAGGCCATGTCGTCGCGCGAGACGACGACGACCCGCCCCGCCGCCACCGCCGGCGCCGCCTGCACCGGCGCCGCCAGCATCCGCCGCCAGCGGATGCCGCCGGTCGCCGGGTCGAGCGCCAGCACCTCGCCGAAGCCGGTGCCGACGAAGAGCACGCCCCCCTGCACCGTCATCCCGCCGCCCGGCCCCGAGTCCGGCAGCTGGTTCGGCGGCACGATGCTCACCGACCAGGCCAGCCGCCCGTCGCGGGTCGCCGCCGACAGCTGGCCGTTCGCGTCGAGCGCATAGACATAGGGCCCGGCGACCACCGGCCCGGTCAGGATCCGCCGGCGCTTGGCATCGCCGGTGCCGATGTCGAGCGACCAGATCAGCTGCGGCACCGGCCGCAGCGCCGCATTGGGCAGCCGCGCCCCGGTCGATCCCGGCCGCGCCGCCCAGTCGGCGTTCATCGACGCCGGCGGCAGCGCCAGCCCGTGGCTGCGTGCGGCCCCGGCGACCGGCTCCTCGGGCGGCCGCACCGGAATCCGCTCGCCGGGCAGGATCGGATCCTTGTTCTGGCAGGCACCGAGCGCCACCGCCAGCATGAGCGCGATCAGCGCGGCGCGCCGTCGCGCGCGGGTCGGGACGGCTGCGGCCACGCTCAGCCGTCGGCCGGTGCCGGCGCCGCGGGCGCGGCCGGCGGCGCCGGCAGCGTGCCTCCGGCGGCGACGATCAGCTGCCGCGCGCGCCCCTGCAGCGCCTGGGTCGCCAGCGGGTCGTCGAGCGCCGCCTGCAGGTCCTCGATCGCCTTGGCCTTGTCGCCGCCCTCGAGCCGCATCAGCGCCCGCTGCTCCAGCGCCAGCGGCCGGAACGGGTCCCCGGGCGTGACCAGCAATTCCAGCGTCGCCGCCCGCTCGCCCGGATCCATCTTGGCGCCCAGCACCATCACCTTCTCGAGCGACGCGAGCGAGCGGTAGACCGGCGCCGCCTTGCCGTCGCCCGCCACCTGCTCGAGCAGCGCCGCCGCCCCGTCGGTGTCGCCGGCATCCGCCTTGCTCCCGGCCTCGGCGAGCCGCGCCAGCACCGCCGCGCCGCTGCCCTTGGCGGCGATGTCGCCCAGCATCCCGTCGCGGGTCTTGGCGTCGGTCTCGGCCAGCGCCGCCCTGAGCGCGTCCCCCTGCGCGGCGGAGTCGGCGGCATTCCTCGACTTCAGCCACTCGTGCACCGCGGCGCCGCCGACCAGCAGCACGATCGCCGCGGCGACCGCCCAGCCGTAGCGGCGCAGGCCGGACGTCAGCCTGTCGCGGCGGACCGCCTCGCTGACTTCCTCGATGAAGGAATCACTGTTGTGCACCGCGGCTCTCCGCACCGTCCGTCGCGCCGTATAGCCCCCGGCCCCGCCGGTGCCAAGGGCCGAGCCGCCCGCCTCAGGCCGCGTCGATCTCCGCGTCGGGCTCGAAGAGCTGCCGGTTCCACATCCGCGCGTACCGCCCGCCGAGCGCCAAGAGCGCCGCATGCGTCCCCTGCTCGACGATCCGCCCGTGCTCGAGCACCACGATGCGGTCCGCGTCGACCACCGTCGACAGCCGGTGCGCGATCACCACCACCGAGCGCCCGACCCCCATCGCGGCGAGGCTCGCCTGGATGCCGCGCTCGGTCTCGCTGTCGAGCGCACTCGTAGCCTCGTCGAGCAGCAGGATCGGCGGGTCCTTGAGCAGCGTCCGCGCGATGCCGACCCGCTGCTTCTCGCCCCCCGAGAGCTTCAGGCCGCGCTCCCCCACCGCTGTCTCGTAACCCCTGGGCAGGCTCGCGATGAAGTCGTGGATCCGTGCCGCCCGCGCCGCCGCCTCGACTTCGGCCACGGTCGCCTCCGGCCGCCCGTAGGCGATGTTGTAGAAGATCGTGTCGTTGAACAGCACCGTGTCCTGCGGCACCATGCCGATCGCCTGCCGCAGGCTCGCCTGGGTCACGTCGCGCACGTCCTGCCCGTCGATCAGCACGGCGCCGCCGGTCACGTCGTAGAAGCGGAAGAGCAGCCGCCCGATCGTCGACTTCCCCGCCCCCGACGGCCCGACCACGGCGACGGTCTGCCCCGGCTCCACCACCAGATCCAGCCCGCGCAGGATCGGCCGCTCCGGATCGTAGCCGAACGAAACGCCGCGGAACTCGATCCGCCCGCGCGTCACCGCCAGCGGCCTCGCCCCGGGCCGGTCGACGATCTCCGCCGGCTGCTCCAGCAAATCGAACATCGCCGCCATGTCGACGAGCCCCTGCCGGGTGTCGCGATAGACGCCGCCGAGGAAGCCGAGCGGGATGGTGATCTGGATCATGTAGGCGTTGACCATCACGAAGTCGCCGACGGTATAGCTCCCCGCCTGCACCCCGCGCGCCGCCATCACCATCACCGCCGCGAGCCCGGCAGTGATGATCGCCGTCTGGCCGAAGTTGAGCCAGCTCAGGCTGACGGCCGTCTCGACCCCGGCCTGCTCGTAGCCCTTCATCGAGGCGTCGTAGCGTCCGGCCTCGCGCTCCTCGGCGTTGAAATACTTGACCGTCTCGAAGTTCAGCAGGCTGTCGACCGCCTTCTGGTTCGCCTCGGTGTCGCGGTCGTTCATCCGCCGGCGGATCTCGACCCGCTTCTCGGTCAGCCGGAAGGTGAACCAGAAATAGACCGCGATCGTCACCGCCACCACGATCAGGTAGCGGACGTCGAAGACGAAGAAGAGGATGCCCGCGACCAGCGCCAGCTCGACGATCAGCGGAAAGATCGACAGGAGCAGGATCCGCAGCAGGAAGTCGACGCCCTTGACGCCCCGCTCGAGGACCCGGTTCAGCCCGCCGGTCTTGCGTGCGATGTGGAACCGCAGGCTCAGCGCATGCACGTGCCGGAACGTCTCGAGCGAGAGCTTCCTGAGCGCCCGCTGCCCGACCCGCGCGAAGACCCCGTCGCGCAGCTGCGCGAACCCCGCCCCCGCGAGCCGCATCACGCCATAGAACAGCGTCAGCGCCACCGGCCCCGCGGCGACCAGGAACCCCGCCTTCGCCGCCGGCGCAGCCGGCGCGAGCGCGTCGACCGCGGCCTTGAACACCGCCGGCGTCGCCACCGTCGCGAGCTTCGACGCCAGCAGCGCCGCCAGCGCCAGCACCACCCGCGCCTTCACCCCCGGCTCGCCCGGCGGCCAGAGATACGGCGACACCCGGCGGATCGTCCGCCAGGCGCTGGCGCCCGAGGTCTCGGCGATCGGCGCGGGCATCGGCGGCTACTCGACCGCCCCGTCCGGCATCGCCAGGATCTGTCCGGGATAGATCAGATCCGGGTCGCGGATCTGCTCGCGGTTGGCGGTGAAGATCTGGGTGTACATGACGCCCGAACCATAGTGCGTTCGCGCCAGAGTCCAGAGGTTGTTGCCCGGCTGCACCGTGACCGTCCCGTTGTCCGCCGGAGCCGGCTCCGGCGCGCCGGGCGCGCCCGGCCGCGGCGGCGGCGCGTGCGGATAGTCGCGCTGGAACGGCGTCTCGACCCGACCCGCCACCCTGCCGTCGGCACCGAGCTCGTCGATGCGCAGCCGATACACGCCGCCCGCAACCCCGCCGAGGTCCATCCTCCAGCGCCCGTCGCCGCCGGCGCGCGCCTCCTCGGCGAAGCGGTCGTCGACATAGGCGCGCAGCACCGCGTTGGCGTTGGCGAGCCCCGCCAGCGTCACGTCCCCCGCCTCGCTGTACGAGATGCTGGCGAGCGTCAGGCCCTTCGGCGCCCCGCGGGTCGGCGTGACCTCGACGCTGTCGCCGCGCAGCACCACGGTCGCCGCCACCTCCGGCCCGGACGCCGCCTCGGCTGCCGCCACCGGCGGCGCGGCCGGCTCCGCCGGCGTGCCGGCCGCCACGACGCGCGCCGGCCGCGGGTACGGCATCCCCGGGCGCGCCACCGGGATCGGCGCCGGAGCGCCCGCGGCCTCCGCGGGCGCGGCATCCGGCGCCGCGGGCGGAGCCGAGGGCTTCGGCGGCGGCAACTGCCCCGAGCGCACCGCGCCGGGCACGGGGACCGGCGCCTGCGGCAGGAGCATCACGACGTCGTCCGAGGGCCTGGCCGGCCCGCCGCCGGCCGGTCGCGCCTCGAGCGAGAGCGCCCGCGGCGCCGCCGAGGGCTCGACCTTGAAGATCGCCACGAACTTGCCGGATGCGTCGGCCTCGGCCTCGGCGACCGGGGAGGCGTCGGCCATGATCGTGACCTTGGCGCCCGGCTCGGCGGTGCCCGCCACCGCCGCCGACCCGTCCGGCTCGACCCGTACCACGTCGAGCCCCGGCGCCGATCCCGGCGCCTCGGCAACCGGCTGCGCAGGTGCCGTCGGCTCCGCCGCCTCCGCCGCCCGTTTGGCGGCATCGGACGGCGCTGCCGCCTGCGGAGCGGCTGCATCGGCCGCCGTCGGCACGGTCGCTTCGGGCTGGGCGGCCGCCTCCGGCGCGGCGGCCGCCTGTTCCGTCGCGGCCGGCTTCGCCGCTTCCGCCGTCTGGGGTGGCTGGACCTCGGCCTGCGCCGGAGCCGGCGCGTCGGACGCGGCCTCCGGCGATGGCGCGGGCGCCAGCGCGCGCGACACGAGATAGGCCGCGCCGGCCAGCAATGCCACCACCAGCGCGATCCCCGTCACCCGGCGCACGGTCTGCGAACCCTCGGCCATCCCGGCCATTGCCTCCTCGGCCGCAGCCCGCGGACCCGCCGACGGGGCTCGCGCCGATAGCTGGGGCCTGCTACTCGGTAGAGTGTCACAAAAACGTCCGCGCCGCAAATTTATAGCGAAGTCAGGAGCCTGCCAATGCCTGTTGCCCCTCGGACGTCCGTCTGCGTCTTCTGCGGCTCGCGGCCGGGCGCGAACCCCGCCCATGCCGCCGCCGCCGCGGAACTGGGCGGCCGGCTCGCCGCGGCCGGCCTCCGGCTCGTCTACGGCGCCGGCGACGTCGGGCTGATGGGCGCCGTCGCCCGCGCCGCGACGGCGGCCGGCGGCGACACCTTCGGCGTCATCCCGGTGCATCTCCTCGGCCGCGAGCAGGGCCGGCGCGACCTCGGCCGCCTCGTCGTCACCGAGACCATGCACGAGCGCAAGAAGGTGATGTTCATGAACGCCGACGCCATCGTCGCCCTGCCCGGCGGCCCTGGGACCCTCGACGAGCTCTTCGAGGTCGTGACCTGGCGCCAGCTCGGCCTGCACGCCAAGCCCGTCTATTTGCTGAACGTCGAGGGCTACTGGAACCCGCTCCGCGCGCTCCTCGTCCACCTCGTCGACCAGGGCTTCGCCGACCCGGGCTTCCTCGACTTCGTCCTGACCCGCGACACCGTCCCCGAGCTCATGCGCAGCCTCGCTCCGCCGGCCTGAACGCCCGAAATCGTGTACATGCATTGTACATGCGATGTACATGCGTTGTACGTCAACGTTTCCGCCCAATCCCCTGAGACCGCCGCATTTCCCCTTGGCGCCCCGACCTACCCGGCGTACCCTCCCCCATGCCCCGCGAACCCGACCTCGCCCTGACCTGGGACCCCGATCCCGCCGACGTCGACGCCCTCCACGAGCTCCTCTCGACCTTCAACGCCCAGGCCACCGGCATCGACGACGGCCGCGCGTTCGCCGTCTGGCTCCGGGACGCCGCCGGGCAGGTCGCCGGAGGCTGCTGCGGCTGGACCTGGGGCGGCACCTGCTACGTCGACACCCTTTTCCTGCCCGCGCCGCTGCGCGACCGCGGCCTCGGCAGCCGGATCATGGCCATGGTCGAAGCCACCGCCGGCGACCGCGGCTGCACCCAGATCCTCTTGCAAACCCACGACTTTCAGGCGCCGGCCTTCTACGAGCGCCTCGGCTTCGCCCGCTCCGGCGCCACCCCCGACTACCCGCGCGGCCACGCCCACCTGACGATGGTGAAGCCCCTGCCTCAGGCCGCCGCGACCGCTCGCCGCCAGCTCGCCCAGGAATAGAGCACGAGCCCGCCCCAGATCAGCGCGAAGGCGATGGCATGCCAGCGGGTGAACGGCTCCCCGAAGGCGACGACCGCCACCACCACCTGCAGCGTCGGGTTGAGATACTGCACAAGTCCAAGCGTGGCATAGGGAATCCGGCGCGCCGCATAGGAGAACAGCATCAGCGGCCCCCCGGTCAGCACCCCCGAGAAGGCGAGCATCGCGCTCGTCCCGACCCCATGCCCGAAATACCCGCCCGGCCGCCCCCCGAGGTCGTCCCACGCCCCCGCATGCAGTCCCGCGAGCCAGACCAGCGCCAGCGGCGCCAGCAGCAGCGTCTCGGCGAAGACGCTGAGCATCGACCCGACCGGGATCCGCTTCTTGACCAGGCCATACGCCCCGAACGTCCCGGCGATGATCACCGCCGCCCAGGGCGCATACCCGAGCCCCGCCGTCAGCACGCCGACCGCCACCGCCGCCATCCCGATCGCGACCGCCTGCGGCCGCGAGAACCGCTCGCCGAAGACGAGAAACCCGAGCGCGACCGCGAACAGCGGGAACATGTAGTAGCCGAGGCTCGCCTCGAGCGCATATCCATGCTGCACGGCGGTGATGAACAGCAGCCAGTTGGTCGCGATCATCGCCGCGCTCAGCGCCAGCGGCCTCCAGGCGCGCGACGCCGAGAGGGTTCGCCGCGCCTCGCCGACGCGCCCCTGCGCGGCGAGCAGCGCGCCGAAGAAGACCACCGTCCAGAGCGTGCGGTGGCAGAGCACCTCGACCGGCGGCACCGCCGCAAGCGCCTTGTAGTAGAGCCCCGACAGCCCCCAGACGGTCGCCGCGGCAACCATCGCGAGCATCCCCTTCCGCGCCTCGCTCACCTTCGCCGCCCCGGTTGCCTTGGCGCGGACCTTGGTCGACACTCGCGGCGCCGGCAAGGGAGGGCGCATGGAATCGGCCGACGGCGGCTGCGACTGCCGCGCGATCCGCTACCGCATGCACGGGCGGCCGCTCTTCGTCCACTGCTGCCACTGCCGCTGGTGCCAGCGCGAGACCGGCTCCGCCTTCGTCATCAACGCGCTGATCGAATCCGACCGGGTCGAGCTCCTTGCCGGCGACCCCGACGTCGTCCTGACGCCCAGCGCCAGCGGCAAGGGCCAGAAGATCGCCCGCTGCCCGACCTGCCGCATCGCGGTCTGGAGCCACTACGCCGGCGGCGGCGACCGCTTCCGCTTCGTCCGCGTCGGCACCCTCGACGATCCCGACCGCTTCCCGCCCGAGATCCACATCTTCACCTCGAGCAAGCAGCCCTGGGTGATCCTGCCCGAAGGCGTGCCGGCCGTGCCCGAGTACTACGACCGAAAGCTCTATTGGCCGGCAGACAGCCTCGAACGCCGCGGCGCCCTCCTCGCGCGCTGACCCTAGCCCTCGTCTGCCTTGCGAGACCTCTGCGAGAGGCTCGGGACACGGAAGAGCGTGGCTTTGTCCGGGGGGTGCTCGGGGTCGAGCACCTCGGTCAAGCCATTGTAATTGCTAGATTCATGCCCCGAGCATTAACCAGATTTCAACCGTTGCCCGGGGGCAGTAAGCCCCCTCGTTCACGGCCGGAAGACTTCCACAAAGCTCTCTGAACAATCCCGCGGAGCGCGCCGCCGCGGCCCCACGCCATGCCGCCGCGGAGGCGCCCGCCGGAGCCGCTATGCCGCGGCCGGGCCCGCCCTGCCCTCGCGCTCGAGCGCCGCGAACTCGTCGTCGCCGAGCCGGATGTCCGCGCTCGCGACGTTCTCCTCGAGGTGCCGCACCTTCGAGGTCCCCGGGATCGGCAGCATCACCGGACTCGCCTTCAGCATCCAGGCGAGCGCGATCTGCCCCGGCGCCGCCCCGTGGCGCGCCGCGATCTCGTTCAGGAGCGAGCCCGGCCGCGCCAGCGCCCCGCCCGACAGCGGCGCCCAGGGCATGAAGCCGATCCCCTCGGCCTCGCAGAAGGCGAGCACGTCGGCGCTGCTGCGGTCGGTCAGGTTGTAGCGGTTCTGCACCGTCGCGACCGGGAACACCGCCTGCGCCGCGCGGATCTCGTCGACCGTGACCTGGCTCAGGCCGGCATAGCGGATGACCCCGCGGTCGAGTAGCGTGCGGATCGCCGCGAACTGCGCGTCCCGCGGCACCTTCGCGTCGATGCGGTGCAGTTGCCAGAGGTCGATCCGCTCGACGCCGAGCTTCTTCCGGCTCCGCTCCGCCTCGGCGATCAGGTAGTCCGGGTCGCCCTTCTGCGTCCAGACGTTTGGCCCGCTGCGGGTCAGCCCGCCCTTGGTGGCGATGACGAGGCCCTCCGGGTAGGGATGCAACGCCTCGCGGATCAGCTCCTCGGAGACGTCGGGCCCGTAGGAGTTGGCGGTGTCGATGAAGTCGATGCCGAGCGCCGGCAGCCGCTTCAGGGTGCGGACCGCCTCGTCGTGATCGGCCGGCGGTCCCCAGATTCCCTGTCCGGTGACCCGCATCGCTCCGAAGCCGAGGCGGGTCACCGGCGTCTGCCCGCCGATCATGAAGGTTCCCGACGCTGCCGCGCTGATTCCGGCCATGGCTGCTCTCCTCGCTCGTGGGGTGATGGCCCCGCAGCTAGGCTGAAACGCCGCCGAGGCCAGTGCCGTCAGGCGACCGGGCCGCCGTCGGCCCGCGCGATCTCGCCCGAGAGCGCGTGCACCTCGCCCTGCAGCCGCACGAACTGGTCGTAGGAGAGGCCGCCGTAGAAGGCCGCGTCGCGGTTCGCCTCGGAGCGGATCGCGGCGTCCTCGCCGACGAGCGAGGCGAATTCGGCGTGGCCCACCCGTCCGGCGTTGCGGTCGGTCTGCAGCCTCAGGTCGTCGCTCGACAGCTCGTGGCGGACCGTCTCGAGCCGGTCCCCGCCGGCCCAGACCGGATATGTTTCATAGCGCGGCCACCAGGGGTTAAACCACACCGGGTGCGGCGACCAGCCGTAGTAGGCTCCCGGCCCAGGCCACCAGTAGTGGTGCCCTCCGCTCCAGTCCACCACGACCGACGAAGCCGCCGCGGGCGCCGCGGCACCCGCAAGCGATGCGGCGAGAAGAGCGGCGGCAAGTCCCGCCTTGACCAGAGGAGTGCGCATGTCTCGACCCTCCTGCCCGCCCGCCCGGGCGGG
Organism: Amaricoccus sp.; assembly: GCA_046348975.1. Lineage (GTDB taxonomy): Bacteria > Pseudomonadota > Alphaproteobacteria > Rhodobacterales > Rhodobacteraceae > Amaricoccus. The sequence goes on from JAXMDF010000003.1 coordinate 141,913, forward strand.
CCCGAACGCCGGAACGTTTCCGGCGACTCTCAGGTGGGTCGGGCCGCAGGCCGCCGCAATCGCCCTGCGACGATGCGCGCACTCCGTTTCACGACCGCGGGAGGCGGTCAGGCCGGGCGGCGGCTCCGGCGCCCGAGCCTCGCCATCGCCGCCAGCGCCAGGACGCCGGCGGCAGCGAGCGGTGCCGTCGCGGGCAGCGGAATCGGCGCGACGTCGCGCGGGGAGAAGGTGACGGCGGAGAGCGTCGCGGGGGTTCCCTGGAAGGACGGGTCGCTGCAGAGCACGTCGCTGCAGATGCCGCTCTGCGACAGCGCACTCCCGCCCGGGGAGGTCGAGAAGAGCAACCCGGCCGTCCGGAGCCCGTTCGCGCCCGAGGCGATGAAGGCGACGTCCTGCAGCGTCTTGGTGTCGGCGCCCCAGGCCGCGCTGAAGTTCCAGGCCGGCGAGTCCCCGTGGAAGATGCCGGTCGTGCCCTCGCCGATGAGGATGCCGAAGCTGACGACGTCGGCCCGCGCCACCGAACCCGAGGGCGCGAAGCCATTGGTGGACAGGACGATCGTCCCCTGGATCAGCTCGTCGGGCTCGAATCCGGCGCCGATGCAGTTGGCCGCGCAACTCGCTTCGACGTTGAACGAGGCCGTGGCGCTCCATGCGGCCGGCGCCGCCAGCAGCAGCGCCCCGCCGATGACGAGAGACAACCGCCGCCGCATCCGCCCCCTCCCCCGCGCGATCACGCGGGAAGGATAGGCGGAGCGGCGGCGGAAAGCTACCGCGTCAGAGGCCGGAGGCGACCTTCTCCCAGTTCACCAGCTTGTCGAGGAAGTTGGTGAGGTAGGCCGGGCGCTTGTTGCGGAAGTCGATGTAGTAGGAATGCTCCCAGACGTCGCAGCCGAGGAGCGCCGTCTGGCCGAAGCAGAGCGGGTTGACGCCGTTCTCGGTCTTGGTGACCTTCAGCGAGCCGTCGCCGTCCTTGACCAGCCACACCCAGCCGGAACCGAACTGGCCGACGCCGTTGGTGTTGAAGGCTTCCTTGAACTTGTCGACCGAGCCGAAGCTGTCGGTCAGCGCCTTCTCCAGCGCCGAGGGAATCGCCACCGGCTTCGGGCTCATCCACTCCCAGAACTGGGTGTGGTTCCAGTGCTGCGAGGCGTTGTTGAAGATGCCGCTCTGGGCGACGGCACCCTTCTGGTAGGTGCCCTTGACGATGTCCTCGACCGACTTCGACTCCCACTCGGTGCCGGCGATCAGCTTGTTGCCGTTGTCGACGTAGGCCTTGTGGTGGATGTCGTGGTGGAACTCGAGCGTCTCCTTGGACATGCCGGACGCGGCCAGCGCGTCGTGGGCGTAGGGAAGCTCGGGAAGGGTGAAGGCCATGGTGCGTCTCCTCGCTGCTTGAGATCTCGAAGAACCCGCCTCGTTATAGCCGCCCGGGCGGGACGGGAAAGGCCGGAAGACGAGGCCGCGCGGCCCCAGGGAGATCCGGCCGTCTCGGGTGTAAGCCGCGCACGAATCGCAAGATGCTGATTCAACTCGCACTTCGTTCGAGAACGTAACGACTTGGTCACACTTTCCCGCGGATCCAGGCCGCGGCCGGTCACGTCTTCACACCGGCATCAGCGCCGCGGCCACCCGCCGGCCCTCGGCCAGGAGCACGTTGTAGGTGCGGCAGGCCGAGGGCGTGGCCATGACGTCGACGCCCGGACCCGCGGCCTCGATCGCCCCGCGTGCGGCGGCGAATCCGTCCGGCAATGCCAGCGCGGCGCCGGTCCCGACCAGGAGAACGTCGAAGGACCCGGCCCGTTCCAGGAAGGGCCCGAGGTCCGGCAGCCCGCCCCAGTCCACCACCCCGGCCGGCACCAGCGCCAGCGGCCCGCGGTGGACGCGGCCGGCGACCCGGAAGGCGCCGGGCCCGTAGCCGTCGACCGGCAGCCGGCCCTCGAAGTCGATCTCGGTGGTGCGCAACGTCTCAGGCCCGGGCGCGCCGGCCGGGCTTGCGTTCGGCCTTCTGCGCCCAGTCGCGCTTGACCCCGAAGTAGATCACGACCGCACTCGCGACGTAGATCGACGAATAGGTGCCGCAGATCACGCCGAAGATCACCGCGATCGCGAAGCCCGAGACCGTCGGCCCGCCGAAGAGCAGGATCGCGACCAGCGCGATCAGCGTCGTCGTCACCGTCATCACCGTGCGGCTCAGCGTCTCGTTGAGCGCGAGGTTCATCACCTCGGTCAGCGGCATCTTCTTGTACTTGCGCAAGACCTCGCGCACGCGGTCGAAGACGACGACCGTGTCGTTGATCGAGTAGCCGAGCACGGTGAGGATGGCGGCGATGATCGTCAGGTTGAACTCGAGCTGGAAGAGCGAGAACAGCCCCGCCGTCACGATCGCGTCGTGCACGAGGCTCGCCACGGCGCCGAGCGCGAACTGCCACTCGAAGCGCAGCCAGACGTAGATGCCGATGCCCACGAAGGAAAGGACGACCGCGAGCACGCCGCTGTAGACGAGCTCGCCCGACACCTTGGCGCCGACGCTGTCGACCTGCAGGAACTGGATCCCCGGGAAGTCCTTCTGCAGCGTGGACTGGACCTCGTTGATGACCTGCTGCTGGCTGTCCGGGTCGTCGCCGGCGATGCCGAGCCGGAGCAGCATCATGTGCCGCCCCTGTCCCGAGTCGTCGGAGATCTCGGTGACGCCGACCTCGCCGAAGTTGAGCTTGTCGAGCACGGTGCGGAAGTCGCCGACGGGCACGTCCTGCTGCGTCGCCACCATCATGATGGTGCCGCCGCGGAAGTCGACGCCGTAGTCGAAGCCGCGGACGAAGAAGGAGCCGATCGAGACCACCATCCCGACGATCGAGATCGCCAGCCAGAGCCGCATCCGCACCGGCTTGAAGAAGTCGATGTGGGTGACGTCGGGCACCATGCGGAAGCGGAAGGCCATGGTCGTCTCCCTAGACCGTGATCGTCTTCGGACGACGCCAGTCGTACCAGTAGATCATGATCAGCTGCGTCACGTTCACGGCGGTGAAGATCGTCGCGAGGATGCCGAAGCCGAGCGTGACCGCGAAGCCCCGCACCGATCCCGAGCCGACGAAGTAGAGGATCAGCGCCACGATCATCGTGGTGCAGTTGGCGTCGATGATCGAGCTCATCGCCCGCTCGAAGCCCAGGTCCATCGCCCGCGCCGGTCCGCGCGCCGTCCTGAGCTCCTCGCGGATGCGCTCGAAGATCAGCACGTTGGAATCGACGCCGACGCCGATCGTGAGCACGATGCCGGCGATGCCGGGCATCGTCAGCGTGGCGCCTACGAGGATCATCAGCGCGAGGATAAGCGTCACGTTGATCATGAGCGCCGCGATCGCGAACCAGCCGAAGAGGCCGTAGCTCGCCACCATGAAGACGGTGATCGCGGCGAAGGCGACCGCCACCGAGATGCCGCCGGCGTTGATCGAGTCCTGCCCGAGCTCCGGCCCGATCGTCCGCTGCTCCAGCACCTTGATCTCCGCCGGCAGCGCACCCGCCCGGAGCAGGATGGCCAGTCGCGACGACTCGTCCGGGGTGAAGTTGCCAGTGATGATCCCCGAGCCGCCGGAGATGTGCGCCTGGATCACCGGCGCCGAGATCACCTGGTTGTCGAGCACGATCGCGAAGGGCTTGCCGATGTTCGCCGCGGTATATTCGCCGAACGCCGCCCCACCCGTCGGGTTGAAGCGGAAGGTGACCGCCGGCCGCCCGTTCTGGTCGAAGGACGGCTGGCTGTCGACGAGCTGCTCGCCGGTGACGACCGCGCGCTTGTCGATGATGTAGAAGACGCCCTTCTCGTCCATCGACGGCAGGACCAGCTGGTCGAGCCCGGGCTTGGCGTTGGCGTCCATCGTGCGGTTGATGACCGGATGGAACGACAGCCGCGCGGTCTTGCCGATGATCTCGAGCAGCTCCTGCGCCGAGCCCACGCCCGGCACCTGCACGAGGATCCGGTCCGACCCTTGCCGCTGGATCGAGGGTTCGCGCGTCCCCGCCTCGTCGACGCGGCGGCGGATGATCTCGAGGCTCTGCTGCATCGTGCGGCTGTCGAGCGCCGCCTTCTGCGCGTCGGTCAGCGTGACGACGAGCTGGTCGCCGTCGGCCTTCACGTCGTATTCCCGCCCGCCGACGCCCATGATGGAAACGACGGGTTTCGCGAGATCCTGCGCCGCCTTCAGCGCGGCGTCCATCCCGGCGGGGTTGCTCAGCCGGACCCGCAGCTCCTCGGGGCTGCCGTCGAGGCGCCGCACGGTCCCGACCTGGTCGCGCAGGTCGCGCAGCTTGTCGCGCAGGTCGGGCCAGAGCCCCTCGAGCTGCTCGGCGTGCACGGTCTGGGTCTGCACCTGGACGAGCACGTGCGCCCCGCCGCGCAGGTCGAGCCCGAGATTCACGAGCCGCGACGGCAGGAAGGCCGGCCAGCCGGCCATGGCCGCCTGCATCTCGGGCGTGACGGTCGCGCCGCGCTCGACCGCCTTGCGGGCGTCGTTGGCGTGCTCGACCCGGGCGTAGAAGAAGTTGGGCATCAGGATGATCAGGCCAAGCAGGCAGATGCCGATGACCAGGATCCGCTTCCAGAGGGGGTAGTTGGCCATGTCGAATGAAGTCCTCGCCGCCCGGAGCCGAGGGCGGCTGCGTTGGATCAGGCCTCGGCGGGCTCGGTGCGGTTGGTGACCTGGCTGATGGTCGAGCGGACCACCCGGACCTTGACGTTGGACGGCGGCAGCTCGACCTCGATCTCGCCCTTCTGGTCGTCGACCTTGGTCACCTTGCCGATCAGCCCGCCCGAGGTCACGACCTGGTCGCCGCGGCGCAGCGCCTCGACCATGGCCCTGTGCTCCTTGACCTTCTTCTGCTGCGGCCGGATCATCAGCACGTACATGATGCCGAAGATGAGGATGATCGGCACGAAGCTGATCAGCCCCCCGGCCGCCCCGGCGCCGCCACCGGCCGCCTGCGCGAATGCGGGTGTCACGAACATTTCCATCCCTTCCTGGTCCGCGGAGGGCCAGTCGAACCCGCCCCGAAAATCGCGCGGACACTATCCCCGCCCCCCGGGATTGGCAAGGCGATGCCAGGGGGCGGGAATGCGCCCGCGAGCGGCGCGCGCATTTCCAACCCGCTTGCCCGCCGCCGCCGGGCGGGCTACCCCGGTCCGGCGCCGCCGGCGCGCCCCGCCCCTCTCGCCGTCCCGAGCTGACCGGAGCCCGCCCATGGCCTTCGCCGACCTCTACGCCCGCGCCGTCGCCATGGTGGGCGCCACCGCCATCCTCGCCCGCCGCTGGGGCAAGGACGCGCCGCCGCAGGCCCTCGGCGGCACGCCGGCGATCCCGGAGGCAAGGCCGCAGGGCATCCCGACGCTGAAGATGCCCACCGCCCGCGGCTGGCCCGACGGGCAGACGCCGGTCGCCGCGGCGGGCCTGAAGGTCAACGCCTTCGCCACTGGCCTCAAGCATCCGCGCTGGATGCTGGCGCTGCCCGACGGCGACCTGCTGGTCTCCGAGGCGCTGACCCTGCCCGGCGGCATCCGCAGCCCGTTCGACTACGCGATCTACACCACCATGCGCCGCGCCGCCGCGATCGGCGAAAGCCCGAACCGGGTGACGCTGCTGCGCGACGCCGACGGCGACGGTGTCGCGGAGTTCCGCGACAGCTGGCTCGAGAAGCAGAACCAGCCGTTCGGCATGGCGCTCGTCGGCGACACCTTCTACCTCGGCAACACGGACGGGCTCGTCGCCTTCCCCTTCGCCCCCGGCGCCACGAAGATGACGGCGCCCGGCAAGCGCCTCGTCGCCTTCAAGCCCGGCGGCCACTGGACCCGCAGCCTCTTGCCGAGCCCCGACGGAAGGCGCCTCTATGTCGGCGTCGGCTCGCTCAGCAACATCGCCGAGGGCGGCATGGCGGTCGAGGAAGGCCGCGCCGCCGTCCACGAGGTCGACCTCGAGACCGGCAAGGCGCGCATCTTCGCCTCGGGGCTGAGGAACCCGGTCGGGCTCGCCTGGGAGCCATCGACCGGCAAGCTCTGGACCGTCGTCAACGAGCGCGACGGCATCGGCGACGAGACCCCGCCCGACTACCTGACCTCGCTCGAGGACGGCGGCTTCTACGGCTGGCCCTACAGCTACTGGGGCAAGACCGTCGACGACCGCGTGCCGCAGGATCCGGGCATGGTCGCGAAGGCGCTGCAGCCCGACTATGCCCTCGGCGGCCACACCGCCTCGCTCGGCCTCTGCTGGCTCCCCGCGGGCACCCTCCCCGGCTTCCCCGACGGCATGGTGATCGGCCAGCACGGCTCGTGGAACCGCTCGAACCTCTCGGGCTACCGCGTCGTCTTCATCCCCTTCGAGGGCGGCCGCCCCGCCGGCCCGCCGCGCGACATCCTGACCGGCTTCCTCTCGCCCGACGAGAAGGCCTCCTACGGCCGGCCCGTCGGCGTGACGCTCGCCCCGGACGGCGCTCTCCTCGTCGCCGACGACGTCGGCAACGCCATCTGGCGGGTGACCGCCGCCTGACCGGACCGGGAGGACCGCCGGAATGTTCCCTGCCGCCCGAGCCCTCCTCGTCCTCTTCCTGCTCGCGGCGCCGTCCCTCGCCGCGTCCCCCTGCCCCGCGGACCGCATCGCCGTCCGCGACGGCTGCGCGACGGCCGACGAGGCCGCCGCCCGGGTCGCCGCGATCGTGCGGGGTGCCGTCGACCCCCTGAAGCTCCAGGCCGCCCTGGCCGGGTTCGCCTTCGGCGGCTCCCCGCCCGCGCTGTTCGCAGCCGGCGATTCCATGACCGGCGTTCCCGCCACCCCGGACATGCGTTTCCGCAACGGCGCCGTCGCCATCGCCTACCTCGGGACGCTGCTGCTGCAGCTCGCCGACACCGGCAGGCTCCGCCTCGACGCCCCGCTCGCGACCTGGTTTCCCGAGTACCCGCAGGCGGACCGCGTGACGCTCGCCATGCTGATCGACGGCACCTCGGGCTACGCCGACTACGTCACCGACGACGGCTTCCTCGCCGCCTTCCACGCCGATCCGTTCCGCGCCTGGACCCCCGACGAGCTGATCGCCTTCGGGCTCTCCCGCCCGATGGCCTGCGACCCCGGCACCTGCTGGTCCTACGCCCACACCAACTTCGTCATCCTCGGGAAGGTGATCGAGAAGGCGACCGGCCGCCCGCTCGACGCCTTGCTGCGCGAGGGCATCCTCGACCCGCTCGGCCTCGCCGGCACCCGCAGCGAGATGACCGCGGCGATCCCCGAGCCGGTCCTGCACGCCTTCGACGCCGAGCGCGGCCGCTACGAGGAATCGACCTTCTGGAACCCGTCCTGGACCCTGGCACGCGGCGCGGTGATGACCTCGACCATCGCCGACCTCCTGACCTCCGCCGCTGCCATCGGCGAAGGCACACTTCTGTCCCCCGCCGCCTACGCGCTCCAGCTCGCCCCCGCGACGGCCAAATTTCCGCCGTGGAGCGCGGACCGATACTACGGCATGGGCCTCTTCCTGATCGACGGCTGGATCGCCCAGAACCCGTCCTTCGCCGGCTACGCAGCGACGATGGCCTACCTGCCGTCCCGCCACCTCGCCATCGCCACCTCCGTCACGGTCGGCCCCTCCGCCGCCGACGGCAACCTCTCGACCGACCTTCTGCGCGAGATCGCCGCCTATCTGGCGCCTGAAGCCCCGCTCTGAGGCGGCGACGGTCACGGATCAACGGTCGGGCGAGGGATTGCTCACGCCGATCTCGAAGCGGAAGCTCTCGCCGGGCAGATCCGCCGGGGCCGGCGGCAGCTCCGCCTGCCGCGCCGCCGCCAGTGCGGCCCGGTCGAGGAGCGGCGAGCCCGAAGACACGAGCAGCCGCGCCTGCAGCAGCCGCCCGTCGCGGGCGACGCTGACCTCGAGCCGCGCCGCGCCGACCGCGCGTTCCCCCGCCGCCGGGCTGGCGCGCGCCCGCTCGATCGCCGCCGCCACCGCCGCCTGGAAGCGCTCACGCTCGGCGACCGCGGGATCGCTGGCCGCCGGCATCGGGGCCGGCTCGGGAGGCGCCGCCTCCGCGCCGCCCCCCGGCCGCCGCGGCGGCGGTGTCGACCGCGCGAGCTGCGTCGGCGACGGCGCCGCCTCCGGCGCCGCGAGGTCGGGCTGGACGATGACCTCGACCGGCGCCGCTTCCTCCGGTGAAAGGAAGGGCGACGGCGCCCGCGGCGGCGCGGCCCCGAAGACCGACGGCGCCAGGGCGTCCCGGGCCGGCCGGCCCGCTGGCTCCGAGGGATCGAACGGCGAGCCGAACGCCGGCCCGGCCGCATCCGCCTCCGGCGCGGGCGCGCCCTCGGCGGCGATCCCCAGCGGCGCGTCGGCATCGAAGCCAGGTGCCAGGTCCGGCTCCTCGGGCGGGATCAGGTCCTCGAGGAGCGGCGGCGCCACTGCAACCGGCGGCGCCGGTGCCGCCGGCTCCGGCGCCGCGATCGGGACTGCTGGGGGTGGCGACAGCGCCGCGAGCTCGCCGGGGCTGACCAGCCGCACCCGCACCGCCGGTTCCGGCGGCTCCGGCCGGACCCGAAACCACGGCAGCGCCCAGAGCGCCAGCGCGATCGCCCCGGCGTGCGCCGCCGCCGAAAGGAGCGCCCCGACGCGCATGGCCGGCCTAGCCGCCGCGGGCGGCCCAGGCTGGGCAAGGATGCATGCTGGCCCCCGTCCGCCTCTCGCTCCGCCCTGCCTAGCAGTGAATCGGCCGGCAGGAAAGCGAAGCCCGGACCGCGGCTGTGGCGGATATGCCGCGTGTCCCGCGGCCCAGGGGCGCGCCCCTTGCCCGCCGGCCGCCGTGCCCTCAGATTCCGGCGACCGGCGGCATCCGCCGGCAGGAGGCAGGAGCGTTCAATGGTACGCCTGACGAGTGCATTGGTCTTCGCCGCCGCGGCAACCGCGGCATTGCCGACGCTGGCGCAGTCGCAGGAGCGCTGCTACGGCGTGGCGCTCGCCGGCAAGAACGACGGCATCGGCAACGCCGCCAAGCCGGGGACGAGCACCGTCGACTACCAGGGCGACGCCTGGCTCCTGGTCCCGGCCGGCAGCTGCGTGACGATGGCGCTGCCGGTGCAGCCCGACGGCACCCCGCGCCGCGGCGCCCTCGAGCCGCTCGACCGCGACCGTCCCTAGCCTTCCGCCGGCGCCGGACAGCCGTCGAGCCCCGCCGCCGCGTAGCCGCGGGCGAAGGCCGCCGCCCGCTCCTCCTGCGTGCCGGTCGCGAAGGCGTCGAACTCCGGCGCCACCCGGACGCGGCGCGCCGCGAGCTCCTCGACGGTGTTGCGCCAGGACCAGACCAGCTGGCTCCAGAAGCCTTCCGGCACCGGCCCGATCCGCGCCGCCGCGGCGGCCGCCCAGACTCCGGTCAGGCAGTCGGCCTGCAGCGCCAGCTCGGCCGTGATCGCCGCCCGCGCCGCCCGGCGCGCGCCGATCATCCGCAACGCCGCCGCGTCCAGCACGCCCGCCTCGCGCTGCAGGTGCTCGGCCGAGAGCCGTGCCGCCACCAGCGCCAGCCCCAGGTCGCCCTGCCGCTGCAGCCGCGGCCCGAACTCGGCGAGGAAATCGAGATCGAAGGCCGCGGTCCCGGTCTCGGGACAATAGAACGGCCCCGATACCGTCGCCCCGCCGGCACAGGGCGTTCCGGTCGCGCCGGTGAAGAATACGAGCACCGCCGGCGCGTATCGCGCCTCGCCGCGCAGCCGGTGCCAGACCGCCTGCGCATCGGCGAAGGCGACCTCGGTCCGGCGCAGGATCCCGTCGCTACCCGACCGGTCCGGGGCGGCGGGAGGCACCGTCGGATGCAGTCGCCCCCAGGTCCAGGTCCCGGCCAGGGCGAGCAGCGACGCCGCCGCGGCCGCCAGCGCCAGCGCCCGGAGCGGCAGGCCCTGCGGGCGCACGGCAGCCGGGCGTGAGGTCGTCATGGAGCCCCTCCTCGTCCCGGCCCGCCCGATCGTCCTTGACGCCGCCGCAGGCCCGTGGTGCTTGGGCGGACGTTCCCGCAAAGGTCTTAAGAAACGTGCTACGCCGGCTCTACGACTGGACGATTTCGTTTGCCGCCTCGCCCCACGCGATCTGGGTGCTCGCCGCCGTCAGCTTCGTCGAGAGCTCCTTCTTCCCGATTCCGCCCGACGTGCTGCTGATCCCGATGATCATCGCCCGTCCCGAGCGCGCCTGGCTCCTGGCCGGCGTCTGCACCGCCGCCTCGGTCGTCGGCGGCTTCCTCGGCTACGCCATCGGCTACTACGCCTGGGACGCCATCGGCGAGCCGGTGCTGCGGTTCTACGGCGTCATGGACCGCTACGACGCCCTGCGCGCGCTCTACGAGCAGTGGGGCGCCTGGATCATCGTGATCAAGGGCGCGACCCCGATCCCCTTCAAGCTCGTGACCATCGCCAGCGGCGCCTTCCACTTCGACCTCTGGACCTTCGCGCTGGCCTCGCTCGTCTCGCGCAGCATCCGCTTCTTCCTGATCGCGGCGCTGCTCTGGTACTTCGGCGCCCCGATCCGCGACTTCATCGAGCGCCGGCTCGGCTTCGTCTTCAGCCTCGCCGTCGCCGCCGTGGTCGGCGGCTTCCTCCTGATCGGACTCGCCCGATGACCCCGCTCCAGCTCCGCTCCCTCGGTCCGACCCTCGGCTCGCTCGCGCTCCTCCTCGGCGCCTTCGCCTTCCAGTATCTCGGCGGCCTCGCGCCCTGCCACCTCTGCCTGCTGCAGCGCTGGCCGCACGCGATCGCCGTGGTCCTCGGCCTCCTGATCCTCGCCTGGCCGCGCCGCGGCCTCGCCGTCCTCGCCGGGCTTGCCGTCCTCGCCGGCGCCGGGATCGCGCTCTACCACGTCGGCGTCGAGCAGGCCTGGTGGGCCGGCCCCTCGAGCTGCACCGCGCCGGCCCCCGACGCCCAGTCCTCGGGCCAGCTCCTCGACCAGATCCTCGCGACCCCGGCCGTCCTCTGCGACCAGGTCGCCTGGAGCCTCTGGGGCATCTCGATGGCCGGCTGGAACGCGATCGCCTCGCTCGTCCTCGCCTGGCTCTGGCTGCGCGCCGCCGGGGCTCCGGACTAGGCGGCAGGCAGCTCCTCAGGCTCAAGCGTGGGAGCGCGGAGCCGGGCGAGGCGACGCAGCGGCGCCCCGCTCGGCGGAACGATCACCCGGCCGACGGCGGTCTTGTCCGAGGCCGCGAGGATGTCGGCCTTGGTGAGCGGCGCATCGGCCAGAAGGCCGATCCGGGTGGCGAGAATCGCCGCCTGGACCACGGTCTTGGTGCGGAAGAGGGTGCAGATCGACCGTTCCAGGGTGGCATAGGAGCCGAACTGGTAGCTGCGCCCGCGGAGCTCGACCTCGGTCACCCCGAGGGCAAGGGCGCGCAGGATCTTCAGCTGGTCGTCCGTGGGGTTGAAGGTGTCCGGCCGATGATCGGAGGCCAGCCGGCAGAAGCTGTCGCCGAGGTAGATCCCGAGATTGAAGAGGTCGTCCTCGTAGCGCTCGAAGCGGTCCCGGAACGCGTCGGGTTCCAGCCGGGAGCACACCGAAATCGCCAACCGGTCGCCGCGCTCCGTGATGATCGGGCGGGTATACCCGGCCGGGCCGACGCCGTGCGCGGCGGCGTCGTCCCAGAAGGTGCGCAGGAAGGGCGTGCTCGGCTCGAACCGGTCCCAGAAGAACCCGTGGTCGGTGGAAAGGCAGGCGGGGCCGACCGGATCGACGACGAAGTAGCGGCGGTCGACGTAGCGGACGATCCACTCTTCCGGGTAGGTCGTCAGCACCTTGGTGGTGAAGTTCGTGGAAGCGGCCTCGCTGACGACGTGCAGCGTGCAGTGGCTGAGGCCCATCGTCTTGGCCAGCTTGCCGAGCAGCGAGATGAGCTCGGAAAAGGACTCGGCCTCGAGGATCGCGTCGGCGATGCGGTCGGTCCCGACGCAGCGCAGGACGTCCAGGTCGTCGAAGTCGACCCGCGCCTGAATGCGATTCAGGTCCGTGGCGAGGTCGTTCCGCCCTGCCCGCGCGAGCAGCTCGATCGCCTCGCGCATGGACTCTTCCGCCCAACCACTCATTCGCGGTCCTCGTTAAGCGAAGCACCATTTTACGCGCACCCTTCAACGATGAACCAAGAAGTGTGAATAAGAAGTAAAAATATCCGTCGCTCCACTCATGAACAAATAAGGAACATATCAATCATGCCGTCGTAGACAGAAAACGACCAAAGGAGAATCAGAATGTTTCTCGCGCTAGATCAGGCGGCCCTGTCCGAAAGCTCCCCCCTCCGCCGCTCCATGTTCGCGCACCGTGCCGGGCAGTTCGTCGAGCGGCACGGGTGGCCCCTCCGGCTCGACGCCGAGGGTCTGGAGGTCGACGAATATGATGACCGCGCCGCCACCTACTGCCTGGTGGAGCAGGGCGGCCGGCACGTCGCCTCGGTGCGGCTGCGGCCAGCGGAGACCGGGTGCATGGTCGAGGACCATTTCCCCGAGCTGTGGCTGCGCGGGCGGGGACTGCGGAAGGGTATCGAGATCACGCGCTTCTGCGCCGCGCCGGGGCTCGCGCCGGACGACCGGCTGACGGCCGTCTCCGACCTCCTGCTCGGCCTGTGCCGCCACTGCCAGCGCACGGGGATCGCCAGCATCTTCGGGGTGGTGTTCCCACCGGTCGCTCGGGTGATCCGGCAAGCGGGGTGGACCGGCGCCGTACTGAACGAGACGGGCAGCGCCGACGGGCGCCTGCTGCTGATGCAATGGACGCCGGCCGAAACCGTCGCCTGGGCGATCCAGGAGCGGCGGGAGCTGCGCGAGGAGATCTGGGCGCGGCGACGGGAGGGCCTGCCGATGGCGATGGTCGCGTGATGGGGAACCGCACCAGCCGCGACCGCTACGCCTCCAGCTCGGCGTCCCAATAGAGATAGTCCATCCAGCTGTCGTGCAGGTGGTTGGGCGGGAACTTGCGCCCGACGTTCTGCAGCTCCTCGGGGCTCGGACGGAACGGCTTGCGCCGCAGGTTCAGCCCCGACTGCTTCAGGGTCTGCGAGCCCTTGCGCAGGTTGCACGGCCCGCAGGAGGCGACGACGTTCTCCCAGGTCGTCCGCCCGCCGCGCGAGCGCGGCACGATATGGTCGAAGGTCAAATGATCGCGGCTGCCGCAATACTGGCAGGTGAACTCGTCGCGGAGGAACAGGTTGAAGCGGGTGAAGGCGGTGGCGCGTGCTGGCTTCACGTATTCCTTCAGCACGACCACCGACGGTATTCGGAACGCGACCGAGGGCGAATGCACCAGCGCGTCGTATTCGGCCACCACCACGACCCGCTCGAGCACCGCCGCCTTCACCGCCTCCTGCCAGGGCCAGAGCGACAGCGGCAGGTAGGAGAGCGGCCGGTAGTCGGCATTGAGCACCAGCGCCGGATGCTCGCGCAGCCCCCCGGGATGGCGCACGAAGCTGGGCATATGGGTGCATTGCAACATCGGCACATCCCTTGCGCGGGCGACCGCTGGCGCAGCTTCGGGGACGGCGCTGCGGCCTGACCACATCCAGACTATATCTCGTCCGGATTGTCTGGCAAGCCTCTAGATAGAGACAGCTTTCCGGACGCCCGCGCAGGCTAGCCGCAAACCGTCAACCTTCCGTGACGCCCGCGCGCCGCGGCAGTGCCAGCCGCTCGCGGATGAAGCCGAGCGCGAGCCCGAGCCCGTCGGGAGCGATGCCGTGGGCGGTGCCGCGCGAGACGTGCGTGCGGGTCTCGACCCCCGCCGCCGTCAGCGCCCGCTCGGCCTCGGCGAGGCTCGCGAAGGGCACCACCGGGTCCTGGTCGCCATGCACGAGCAGGACCGGCGGCCGCGCGGCGATCTCCGCCGCCAGGTGCTCGGGGTCGAGCACCCGCCCCGAGAAGCCGACGATCCCGGCGAAGGCCACCCGCCGGCGCAGGCCCACGTGCAGCGCCATCATCGTGCCCTGGCTGAAGCCGACCAGCACCGTCCGCTCCGGCCCGATCCCCCGTGCGGCGACCTCGTCGAGCCAGGCGTCGAGCAGCCCGAACGAACGCACCGCCGAGGCCCGCGCCGCCGCCTCCGGCGTGCCGTCGAGCCAGGGGATCGGAAACCACTGGAAACCCATCGGGTTGCCCGGGCAGCGCTCGGGCGCGTTCGGCGCCAGGAAGCGCGTGTGGGGCAGGTGCGGCGCCAGCGGCTCGGCGAGGCCGATCAGGTCGTTGCCGTCGGCGCCGTAGCCGTGCAGGAAGATCACCAGGCTGTCGGCCCGCCCCGATGCCGCCGGGCGCTCGGGGCCGGTGAGCGTCGTCATGGGCAGGCTCCCGATTGCACCCGGCGGGTGTAGGGCCGAATGGTGCGCCCCGCAAGGCTGGGAATTGCGCTTCCGCCGTGGCATACCGCGATCGGGGGACGGAGACGCGCATGACCGGGCTTTCCCATCATATCGTGGCGCTCATCGAGCAGTTCGGGGTGCCGGCGCTGTTCCTGTCGGTGGCGCTCGAAGCCCTTGGCGCCCCGCTGCCGGGCGAAAGCGCGATCATCGTCGCCGCCTCCGCCGCCGCGCGGGGCGAGCTGCCGATCGGCGCGGTGGTCATCGCCGCCTTCCTCGCCGCGATCCTCGGCGACAACGTCGGCTACCTGATCGGCCGCCACTTCGGCCGCTCGGCGGTCACCCGGGTCGGCGGCCGCTTCGGGGTGACCGACGCGGCCATGGCCCGCGCCGAAGCGATCGTCCGCCGCTATGGCCCGGCGATCGTCGTCGTCGCCCGCTTCGTCGTCGTGCTGCGCCAGCTCAACGGGCTCGTCGCCGGCACCACCGGCATGCCCTGGCCGCGCTTCCTCGCGGCCAACGTCGTCGGCGCCGCGCTCTGGGTCGGGCTCTGGGCCACCCTCGCCTACCGCTTCGGTCGCGAGGCCGACGTGATCCCCTGGGCCTGGCACCACCTGAACGTCCTGGCAATGGTCGCGGTGCCGCTGCTGATCCTGGCGATGATCGCGCTGCACTACCGCCACCAGCCGCCGGCGCGCCCGGGCGAAAGCTGACCGCAATCCGGACCGGATCTTCCCGAAGGCCGCGGCTGCACCGCACAGGCGGCCGATCGTCGCCGGACACGCTGCGCGGTCGCCACCAAATCGGCAGGACTGACAGGGGCTGCCTGGCGGCGATTACAGCCGGAACGCCGCTCTTCGCCAAAGCGCCGCAGACCCCCTCCCGCCCCTCCGAAGGTCGGCTGCACCACCTCCGGGAACACGACCCGGCCAACGCGGCCAAAGGCAAGACCCCCCGGCACCTCCGGAGCGGCTTGGCCGGCCCGGGCATGCCGTCCGCAACCCCTCCGCCCCGACGGCGTTGAGAGCCCGAGCCGCCGGACCGGCAAGGTCCGCAACGCCGGCTCGCCGAAACTTTCGATTGGAAAGCTGCACCGATGCCCCTGAAGTCCCTCGACGACCTCTTCATGCACTTCCTGCGCGACATCTACTATGCCGAGCGCCAGATCCTGAAGGCGCTCCCCCGGATGGCCCGCAAGGCCGATTCCGACCAGCTGCGCGACGCCTTCGAGAGCCACCAGGCCGAGACCGAGCTGCACGTCGCCAACCTCGAGAAGGTCTTCGAGCTCCTCGAGGTGCGCGCCCGCGGCGTCACCTGCGAGGCGATCGACGGCATCCTCGAGGAAGGCAAGGAGATCATGGCCGAGGCCGAGGCGCCCGATGCCCTCGACGCCGGCATGATCGCCGCCGCCCAGGCCGTCGAGCACTACGAGATCACCCGCTACGGCACGCTCATCGCCTGGGCGAACCAGCTCGGCCGCCCCGAGGCGGCCAAGCTGCTGCGCACCAACCTCGAGCAGGAATACGCCGCCGACCGCAAGCTCACCGAGCTGGCGGAGAAGGCGTTGAACCGCGAGGCCGCCTGACGGCGCACGCCTCGCGGCCCGGTAACGGCTCGCGGCGCGCTGGCGCCCGCCGCGGCGAACCCGCTGGCCTCGCTCCAACCCTTCCTCTAGGATTGTGGCGAGGCAGCCAGCGGTCTCCGGGCGCATGCAGATCTACCTTCCCATCGCCGAGGTCTCGGTCAACGGGCTGCTCCTCTTCGTCATCGGCGCCCTCGTCGGCCTCCTCTCGGGAATGTTCGGGGTCGGCGGCGGCTTCATCCTCACGCCGCTCCTCTTCTTCATCGGCATCCCGCCGGCGGTCGCCGTCGCCTCCGCTGCCAACCAGATCGCCGGATCGTCCTTCTCGGCCTTCCTAGCCCACCTCCGCCGTCGCACCGTCGACCTGAAGATGGGCCTTGTCCTCCTCGCCGGCGGCCTCCTCGGCTCGGCGCTCGGCGTCCAGGCCTTCACCGCCCTCGAGGCCAAGGGTCAGTTCGAGCTCGTCGTCAGCATCCTCTACGTCGTCCTGCTCGGGACGATCGGCGCCCTGATGCTGCTCGAGAGCCTGCGCGCACTGCGCCGCCGCAACGACCCCAACGCAGCGCTGCTGCCGCGCCGCCGCCACACCTGGGCGCACGGCCTGCCCCTGAAGATGCGCTTCCGCACCTCGAACCTCTACGTCAGCGCCATCCCGCCCTTCGTGATCGGGCTGACCGTCGGCATCCTCGCCGCGATCATGGGCGTCGGCGGCGGCTTCATCATGGTGCCGGCGATGATCTACCTGATCGGCATGCCGACCAAGGTCGTCGTCGGGACCTCGGTCTTCCAGTTCCTCTTCGTCACCGGCTTCACCGCCATCCTGCACTCCGTCCAGAGCGGCACCGTCGACGTGCTCCTCGCACTCATCCTCCTCCTCGGCGGCGTCATCGGCGCCCAGGTCGGCGTCGCGCTCGCCGCCCGCCTGCGCGCCGAGCAGCTCCGCATCCTGCTCGCGCTCCTCGTCATCGGCGTCTGCCTCAAGCTCTTCGCGGACCTGGTGATCCAGCCGCGCGAGCTCTTCTCGCTGGCGAGCAGCTGAGTGCTGCGGCTGGCGGCCCTCCTCTTCCTGGCCTTCGCCCCTGCCCTGCCCCTCGCCGCGCAGGAGGCGGTGATTCCCGGCATCTCGACCGACAGCATCTCGCTGACGACCCGCTACACCGGCTCGCAGCTCTTCGTCTTCGGCGCGGTCTGGCGCACCGAGCCCCTCCCCAAGGGCAACCCCCTCGACATCGTCATCACCGTCAAGGGCCCGCCCAAGGGCGTTACCGTCCGCCGCAAGGAGCGCCGCTTCGGCATCTGGGTGAACGCCGAGTCGGTGCGCGTCCGCCAGGTCCCGAGCTTCTACGCCGTCGCCACCAACCGCCCGCTCGACGCCATTCTCGGCGAGACCGAGCGCCTGCGCTACGGCATCGGCATGGACCAGGCCGTGCGCCAGGTCGGCGGCAGCCTCGAGGACGCCGCCCCCTTCACCGCCGCCCTCGTCCGCCTGCGCGAGGAAAACGGCGCCTTCGCCCAGCTCGACGGCCAGGTCGCGATCGCTCAGGAGACCCTGTTCCAGACCCGTGTCGACATGCCGGCGAACCTCGTCGAGGGCGACTACCTGGCCGAGTTCTTCCTCGTCCGCGACGGCGAGGTGATCAGCAGCGCCCACACCACCGTCCGGGTCGAGAAGACCGGCATCGAGCGGTGGCTCTACAACCTCTCCCGCCACGACCCCCTCGCCTACGGCCTGATGTCGGTGGCGCTGGCCCTCGCCGCCGGCTGGCTCGCGGCCGCGGCCGCCTCTCTCGTCCGCCGCTGACTCACCCCTCGAAGGTCGGCTCCAGCGTCAGCGCCGGGGCCGCCTCGCGCGCCAGGTCCGCAACCCCGAGCGGGCGCGTCGGCCGCGCCATCGCGTAGCGCGTCACCCACGCCAGCCGCTCCTGCGCCCGCGTCACCGCCACGTAGGCGAGCCGCCGCCAGAGCGCGACTCCCGCCTCGGTCCGCCCCGACTGCGCCGCGGCATAGAGGTCAGGCGCAAACACCTGCACCTCGGGCCACTGCGACCCCTGCGCCTTGTGGATCGTCACCGCCGCCCCGTGCAGGAACACCGCCCCCATGCTGGCGGCGGTGATGATGTTGGGCTCCTCCTGCCCCGGCGCCTCGAGCTGGATGATGCTCGCGACCCCGACGCGCGGATCCTCCGACCCCACCACGTAGAGCCGCGCGAACTCGGGCCGCGCCCCGGGCCCCAGGTAGACGACCTGCGCCCCCTTGATCAGCCCCCGCGCCTCGAGATCCATCCGCCGCCGCCGGTGCTTGAGCGGCAGCTCGATCCCGTCGCAGATCAGGGGCTCCCCCGGCAGCAGCGCGTCGGGCGGCGCGGCGTGCGCGACGCGGAAGGCGTTGATCAGCCGCACCCGCGTCGCGTTGCGCCAGACCAGCGCCGGCGCCCGCGCCATCGCCTCGGCGTCGATCCGCGGCCGCACCTCGACCCGCGGATCGCGCCGCGCCGCCTCCGCCACCATTGCCTCGAAGTCCTCGAACCGGATCTCCGGGTCGCCGAGCGCATGCGCGAGGTCGAGGATCGGGCTGTCGGAGGCCTGCCGGTGCACCCGGTGCAGCTCGAGCTTGCCCTCGTCGGGCAGCCCCTCGAACACCATCTGCCCGGTACCACCGACCGGCGCCAGCTGTGCGGGGTCGCCGAAGAGGACGAGGACCCCGAAGAGCGCGCGCAGGTCGGCATACTGCCGCTCGTCGAGCATCGAGGCCTCGTCGACCAGCCCGATGTCGAGCGGCTCCTCGCGCCGCTTCCAGCCCTGGATGAAGTCCGACCCGCGCAGGCCGGCGCTCGCGAGCGCGCCCGGGATCGACGGATGCTGCTGGTAGAAGGCGTGCGCCCGGTCGAGCGCCGCCTCGGTCATCCCCTCGACCTTCGGCCGCGCGGCCTTGCCGGTCAGCCATTCGGCGATCGCCTCGTAGTCGGGATGGTAGAGGGGCGTGTAGAGGATGCGATGGATCGTCGTCGCCGGCACCCCCCGGCCCCGCAGCACGCTCGCCGCCTTGTTGGTCGGCGCCAGCACCGCCAGCGTGCGCCTGGTCCGGGTCTTGCGGCTCTCGTAGTCGGTCGAGACCGTCTCGACCCCAGCCTTGACCAGTTCGCGGACCAGCTCGGCCAGCAGCAGCGTCTTGCCCGACCCCGCCTTGCCGATCACCGCCACCGTCGGCCGCGGCCCGCCATGCGGCAGCAGCGCCGCCTCCGCCAGGTCGATCCCGGCGTCGTGCAGCACGGCGGTGATCCGCTCCAGCGCCCGCGCCTGATCCGCCGAATAGTCCAACCCGCCTCCGCCAGCCGCCTGCCCCTGTCTAGAGGCAAGCCCGGCCTGCGGCCACCCGCGATTCGCGCTCAGTAGCCGGTCAAGTCCTTGTAGATCCGCCGCCGCACCCCGGCCGGGAACAGCTTGCCGACCAGCCGCAGCAGCGCGGTCTTTGGCTTGTCCACCACCCAGTGGATCCGCCGGCGGTTGCCGACCGACCGCCAGATCACCCGCACGACGTCGTCGACCGTGAGGTGGATCCCGACCGAGTCGACGATCTTGCCGCGCACCCCCTCCATCATCGGCGTCTTCACGAAGTTCGGCATCACGTCGCTGACGTGGATCCCGTGTCGCTCCCACTCGATGTTGAGCGCCTCGGTCAGGCCGCGGATGAAGCATTTGGTGGCGGAATAGACCGCCTCGCTCGGCACCCCGTATTCCGCCGACAACGACCCCATGTTGACGACCTTGGCGCGCTTCGCCGCACGCAGGTACGGAAAGGCCGCGTGGCTGCAGTTGATCACGCCCTTGACGTTGACCTCGACCGTCCCGTGCAGCGCCGCAAGATCGGTCGCCTCGAAGTCGGCGAGCGTGCCGATGCCGGCGTTGTTGAGGAGCGCGTCGAGCCGGCCGCCGTTGGTGGCCGCCACCTCGGCCAGCACCGCCCGGACCGCCTCGGCGTCGGTGACGTCGAGCACCCGGAAGAGGTGCCGCGCCCCGATCACGGCCTTCAGCGCCTCGAGCGCCGCGCCGTTCACGTCGGTGGCCGCGACCGTCCAGCCCTCCCGGGCGAACTTCTCGGCAGCCGCGCGGCCGATGCCGGAACCGGCGCCGGTGATGAGGATGGTCCTGGCCATGCTGTTGCCTCCGTCGCTCGGGGTATGGTGCCTGCGCGCTGCCTGCGCGCCGCGGTGGTGGAGCCGTGCGGCCGTCAGGCCGCCGCGCGGACCGACTCCGAAGGGGCGCGGAACGACCGGTCGAACCAGTTGGCCACGAAGGCGAGCGGGATGCCGGCCCGCGAGGCGATCTCGCGGCGCGACTCCTCGGTGATGTTCCAGAGCCCGACGCTGATCGCGTCGCGGCCGGTGCCGTCGGTGCCGATCACGTCCGGCATCCAGCCGATCCGCCCGTAGATCCGCGGCATCCGCGCGTCGAAGACGCCGACCGCCTGGTCAAGCCCGAAGCGCAGCCCCATCTCGCAGCCGGCCAGCAGCAGCGCCGCCGCGACGCCGGGCTTCGCCGTCGGCGACAGGCAGAAGCGGGTGCATTCCCAGATCAGCGGGCTCTCGATCTTGACGCCATGGGTGATGTGGCGGAAGTGCTCGGCGACCATGGTGCGGCCGACGGTCGGAAGCGTGCGCATCGAGCCGCCGTGCCGGCCGTCCGCTTCCTCCCAGATCACGTAGAGCGGGTTGAGCTGATCGTATTGGTCAAGTTCCCAGCCGTTCTCGTCTACGGTCACGGCCCAGTTAAGCCGCGCCTTGAACTGATCGGCACGATCGCGAAACATAGAGTCCGCAAGAATCGGGAACTGATTCAGTTGATCAGCGTAGATAAACCGGATCAATATGACCTCCTGTCACGGCTGGTGACTGGAGTATTAATCCGGCAGTTGTTAATAATGCTCGAGCGTACGCTGCCCTAGTATTTTGGCAACACACCGGTCGGATGGATCACCCCCTTGGCCAGCGCCAGCGCCACCGCGTGGGTGACGTTCATCGCGCCGAGCTTGTGCCGCGCCGAATCGATATAGGCGCGCAGCGTGTTCTCCGAGATCTGCAGCGTGTCCGCCACCTCGGCCCGGCTCTGCCCGAGGCTCAGCAGGCTCAGGGTCTCGCGCTCGCGCGGCGAGAGCTCGGCCGGCGGGTTCGCCAGCTCGTTGTTGAGGATCCGCTTCGCCTGCTGATGGAACAGGTGGGAGACCACCAGGAAGTCCTTGGCGTGCCGCTCGATCAGCCGCGCCCATTCCTCGTCGGTCGCATGGTGGTTGACGCTGAACAGCGCGAACTCGCCCTGCGGCCCCCAGATCGGGATCGACCAGCCCTGGTTGCCGACGCCGAAGGTCTTCGCCTCGCGCGCGAAGGCGCGCGCCGCCGGGCTCGACCAGTCGAGCAGCTTCCAGTCCATCGGGTGGAAGCGCCGCGTCGCGCCCAGGACCACCGGGTCGATCGCCCGGTAGTCCTTCTCGAGATAGCGCCGCGCCCAGGCGAGATCGTAGGTGAAGGCGCCGACCAGTTCGCCGTTCAGGCGAAACGTGTGATAGACGACATGCGAGACCTGATAGAGGTCGCGGAGCTCGTGGGCCCGGAGGCCCAGCTCCTCAACGGAGGTCGTGCTCTGTAAGCGCTCCAGAAATTCCTCGAGCCTTGCCGCTTCCAACTTCGACAGTTCCTGCACCGCAGAGCTTCGCTCCAATCTCGGTCGCCGCGACAAAGATCGCGTCGTCGAGATGCTCGGCCAGCTCCACCATTCCGTTCTTTTCGGAAAACTGCCGGATATCCTTGAGAATATCAATCACCCAGTAGGCTTTCATCGGCGGTCACCTGCGACAGGAGGAAATCCTTGCCCAAGGTGTTACCACGGCCCCCGGTATGGTTAAATTCGCCAATTCTGATACCCCGGAAATGGTGGGGGGTTTGGCGCCAAAGTATTGAAATTTCACACATCCCTGCCTTCAGGTTGCGGATGCCTCCGTCCCGACTCGGCGAATCGTCCATTCCTGCAACCCGGCCCCTGAACCCGCAGCCGGCGCCCGCACCTGGTGCGACGCGCCCGTCTTAAAACCTATACGACAGTAAATAATCGTATAATGAACATCGGTCCGCCGGACTCCGCCGACGTCGCCCCCCTTGCGGCGACCACGCCCGTTTCGCGGCGGCCCCGCATCGGCGCTGCGTACCAGCCAGGCCTCGCCCGGCGCCGGCAAGCGTCTCCTGCCCAGGACGCGGCCATTGACCGGTCGTTCACGCGCCAGCGGCGCTATTGTTCAACAGCGGAATCAGGGGGGAGCGGCCGGATGGCAAATGGCGAGCTTGCTGCCACCGAGCAGGAGGCCGAATGACCGGCGCGCCCGGACGGGATTCTTGGCTGTGTCCCACCACAAGGAATGCGTCGCGCCAAGGGGCGGGGCAACGTGCCCGATAGGTGGGGAGAGGAAGGGTCGACTGAAAGCCTGGACGGCGGAGACAGGCCGGCGTTCGGGCGTCCCCGGTCGAGGCCGGTGACCGGGCTGCGTCAGACCGCCGGCGGAGCGACGAGGGTGGCGCGGCGCTCGTGGTGCAGCACGTAGAGGCCGGCGGAGATGGTGACGAGGATGCCGATGGCGGCGAGGCCGTTCGGCAGCGCGCCGAAGACGGCCAAGCCGATCAGCGTCGCGAAGGGGATCTCGAGGTACTGGATCGGCGCAAGCGTCGCCGAAGGCGCGAAGCGCAGCGCCCAGGTCATCACGAGGTGCGCGCCGGTGCCGAGGACGCCGAGGACGAGGAGGAGCGCGAGCTCGCGCGGCCCGACCGCCACCGGGGCGAGCTCGCTCCAGCCGAGGACGGCGCCGAGGATGGCGAGCGGCACGAGCATCGCGGTGGCGACGACGCCGCTCGCGGCCTGCAGCAGCACCGGGTCGGCGTCGCGGGCGAGCTGGCGCGTCACCAGCATGAAGAAGGCGAAGAAGAGCGCCGCCAGCAGCGGCAAGAGCGCCGGGGCGCCGACCGTAGCGAAGCTCGGCTGCACCACGAGGAGCGTGCCGACGAAGCCGACGGCGCAGGCGGCGAGCCGGTGCGGCCCGACCTCCTCGCCGAGCAGGAGGCGGCCGAGCAGGAGCTGGATGAACGGCAGCACGTAGATGATCGCGATCGCGTCGGCGAGCGGCAGGAAGCGCAGCGAGGCGACGAAGGCGGTGAAGGAGAGGACGTGCAGCACGGTGCGGAGCGCGGTCAGCCGCCAGAGCCGCGGCGTGAGGTCGAGGCGGCCGCCACCGAGCCGCACCGCCGGCATTAGGAGCGCGGCCTGCACCCCGTAGCGGCCGAGCATGATCTGGACGAGGGGCAGCGCGCCGAGGAGCTTGGCGGCGGCGTCGCCGAGCGGGGCGAGCATGCAGAAGGCGACCATCAGGAGCGCCCCGAGGAGCGGCCGGTCGGCGCCGGCCGCGACTCCGGGGCTCGCGCTGGTCATCGCACGGTCATCGGGGTCAGGCGCGCTCGACGTATTCCATCGTCTCGGTCGAGACGATGACGGCCTCGCCCTCGCCGACGAAGGGCGGGATCATGATGCGGACGCCGTTGTCGAGGATCGCCGGCTTGAAGCTGTTGGCGGCGGTCTGGCCCTTCACGGCGGGCTCGGTCTCGACGACGGTGCAGGTGACCTTGTCGGGGAGCTGGGCGTTCAGCGCCTCTTCCTCGTAGTATTCGACCTGGATCGTCATGCCGTCCTGCAGGAACGGGCGGCGATCGCCGAAGATGTCGGCGGGGATCGTCACCTGCTCGAAGGTGTCGGCGTCCATGAAATGCAGAAGGCCGTCCGACTCGTAGAGGAACTGCTGGTCCTTCTGATCGAGCCGCACGCGATCGACCTTGTCGGCGGAGCGGAAGCGCTCGTTGAGCTTGCGGCCGTCGCGGATGTTCTTCAGCTCCACCTGGGCGAAGGCGCCGCCCTTGCCGGGCTTGACGTGGCTGACCTTGACCGCGATCCAGAGCCCCCCGTCGTGCTCGAGGATGTAGCCGGGGCGGATTTCGTTGCCGTTGATCTTGGGCATCGCGGGGGTCCGTTCATCAGTTCGAAAGCGCGCCGGTGCTATAGAAGCAAGTTCGGGCGCTGGCAAGTTGCCGGCGGCGTGCGCTCCGCCGCGCGTGGGGCGGGATCCGGCGCTTCGACGACGCCTGGCCGGCCGCCCGCTTTCAGATACCGGGACACGAGTTCATGTTTACCTGTCAAGGGCGCCTGCCGAAGGCGCTCGCGCGTACACTTTCCGCCCGCGGCTATCGCCGGCTCACGCCGGTGCAGCGGGCCGTGCTTCGGGTCGGACCCGCCGACGCCGACCTCCTGGTCTCGGCCCGGACCGGGTCGGGAAAGACCGTGGCCTATGGGCTGGCGCTGGCGCGGCGGCTGTTCGAGGACGCGGGCGCGCCGTTCGCCGGGCCGCGGGCGCTGGTGGTGACGCCGACGCGGGAGCTCGCCGTGCAGGTGCGGGGCGAACTCGGTTGGCTGCTGGCCGACACCGGGGTGCGGATCGGCTGCTGCACCGGCGGCGCCGACCTGCGCGGAGAGCGGGCGGCGCTGGCGGCAGGGCTGGACCTCGTCGTCGGCACGCCGGGGCGGCTCAACGACCACCTGCGCCAGGGCGGGCTCGTCGCGGACGCGATCCGGGCGGTGGTGCTCGACGAGGCCGACGACATGCTGCTGCCGGACTTCGGCGCCGACCTCGAGGCCTTGCTCGGGGCGCTGCCGGCGCGGCGGCAGATGCTGCTCTTTTCGGCGACGATCGGGCCGCGCGCCGAGGCGCTGGCGCGGCGGTTCCAGGTCGGGGCGCTCAGGCTCGACATCGGGGCGGCGAAGGCGGTCGAGACGCCGCTGCAGGCGGTCGCCGTCGCGGCGGCCGAGCGCGAGGCTGTCATCGTGAGCCTGCTTCGGCTGCACGAGGCGCGCGGGGCGATGGTCTTCTGCAACCGCCGCGAGGAGGTCGAGCGGCTGGCGCGCTGTCTTGGCGCGCGCGGCTTCCGGGTCGCGGCGCTGTCGGGGGCGCTGAGCCAGCCGCGGCGAGCGGCGGCGCTGGCGGCGATGCGCGACGGGCAGGCGCAGGTCTGCGTCGCGACCGACGTGGCGGCGCGCGGCATCGACCTGCCGGGGCTGGGGCTGGTGCTGCATGCGGACCTGCCGGTGAGCGCCGAGGTTCTGCTGCACCGCTCGGGCCGCACCGGGCGGGCGGGGCGGGCGGGGCTGGCGGTGCTGGTGGTGCCGCAGGCGGAGCGGCGGCGGGCGCGGGCGCTGGCCGGGCGCGCGGGGCTCGCGCTCGACTGGGTGCCGCCGCCGAGCGGCGAGGCACTGCGCGCCGAGGAGTTTCGGCAGATGCTGGCGGAGTTGCCGCTGGCGGAGGCGCTCGACGCGGCGGACCGGGCGCTGGCGGACGGGCTCGTCGGGGCGCATCCGCCGGAGCGGCTGGCGGCGGCGCTGGTGCGGATGTGGCGCGGCGAGCGGGAGCGGCTGAAGGAGCGGGTGCCGGTCGGGCTGCAGCGCCGCGGCGGGGGGACGTGGTTCGCGGTGGCGCTGCCGCCGGGGGACCGGCCGGCCGAGGACGAGATCCTCGCGCGGATCGCGCGGCTGGGGCGGATCGCGCTCCGGGAGATCCGCCGGGTCCGCGTGGTGGGCGCCGAGGTGCAGGTCGAGATCGCGCGGATGGCGACCGAGGCCTTCGCGGCGGCGGCAGGGAACGCCGCGCGGCGGCTGCCGGCGCGGTAGCCTGGCCCCTTGCGTCGGGCGCGCGGAGCCGCTTTGCTCGCGCGTGCCGGCGGGAGGAGGACGCGTGCGGTACTCGGCCTGGGCGATCCTTCGGAACGCGGTGAGCGGCGGCAAGGGCTGGCGGCCGGTCTGGCGCGACCCGGCGCCGAAGCCCGCCTATGACGTCGTCATCATTGGCGGCGGCGGGCATGGGCTTGCGACCGCCTACTACCTGGCGAAGAACCACGGGATCACGGACGTTGCGGTGGTCGAGCGCGGCGGGCTCGGACTCGGGAACACCGGGCGCAACACGACGCTGGTGCGGGCGAACTACCTGCTGCCGGGGAACTCGGAGTTCTATTCGCATTCGCTGCGGCTGTGGGAGGGGCTGGAGCGGGAGCTGAACTTCAACGTGATGATGTCGCAGCGGGGCGTCCTCAACCTCTGCCATTCGGACGGGCAGTTCGACGCCTTCGCGCGGCGCGGCAATGCGATGCTACTGCAGGGGGACGATGCGGAACTCTTGACCCGCGAGGAGGTGCGGGCGCGGTGGCCGTACCTGAACTTCGACGACGCGCGGTTTCCGATCCGGGGCGGCCTGCTGCACCGGCGCGGGGGGACGGCGCGGCATGATGCGGTCGCCTGGGGGTTCGCGCGGGGGGCGGATGCGCGCGGCGTCGACGTGATCCAGAACTGCGAGGTCACCGGGTTCCGCATCGAGGGCGGGCGGGTGCGCGGGGTCGAGACCTCGCGCGGGTTCATGGGCGCGGGCCGGGTCGGGATGGCGGTCGCCGGGCGGACGAGCCAGGTCGGCGCGATGGCGGGGCTCAGGCTCCCGATCGAGAGCCAGGTGCTGCAGGCCTTCGTGACCGAGGGGCTGAAGCCGGTCATTCCGGGAGTCGTGACCTTCGGGATGGGGCATTTCTACATCAGCCAGTCGGACAAGGGGGGGCTGGTCTTCGGGGGCGACCTCGACTTCTACAACTCCTATGCGCAGCGCGGGAACCTGCCGACGGTCGAGCACGTGATGGAGGCGGGCATGGCGCTGATGCCGATGATCGGCAAGGCGCGGGTCTTGAGGTCCTGGGGCGGGCTCGTCGACATGACCATGGACGGCTCGCCGATCATCGACCGGACGCCGGTCGAGGGGCTCTTCCTGAACGGCGGCTGGTGCTATGGCGGGTTCAAGGCGACGCCGGGGTCGGGGTGGTGCTTCGCGCACCTGATCGCGACCGGGCGGCCGCACCCGGCGGCGGCGCGGTTCCGGCTCGACCGATTCGCGACCGGGGCGGTGATCGACGAGGAGGGGACCGGTGCGCGGCCCAACCTCCACTGAGCTACTTGCGGGCCGTGGCGGCGCCGACGGTCGCGCCGCCGACGGCCCCGGCGGCGGTACCGAGGCCCGGGCCGCCGAGGACGGTGCCGGCGACGGCGCCGCCGACGCCGCCGGTCGCGGCGCGGGTGGTGGCGCTGCTGCCGCAGCCGGCGAGGGCTATGAGGGCGACGAGGCCGGCGGAAAGGGCGAGGACGCGCATCTGATGTCTCCGAGGATCGCACGCACTGGCGCCGTAACGCGCAGGGCGGGGATTGGCTCCCGATGCGGCTGAGCTGTCCCCTCTGCGGCGAGCGCGACCTGCGGGAGTTCCACTATCTCGGGTCGGCGAAGCTGCTGGCGCGGCCGGCGGGCGACGCGGGGGCGGCGGCGTTCGACGACTACCTGAACGTGCGGGACAATCCGGCGGGACCCAACCCGGAGCTCTGGCACCACGCGGACGGGTGCGGCGCCTGGCTACGGGTGGTGCGGGATACGCGCAGCCATGCGGTCGTCGAGGTCGGGCTGGCGCGGGAGGCGGCGCGGTGAGGCGGCTCCCCGAGGGCGGGCGGATCGACCGGACGCGTCGGCTGCGGGTCGGGTTCGACGGGCGGGAGATTGCCGCCTATCCGGGGGACACGCTGGCGTCGGCGCTGCTGGCCGACGGTGTGCAACTCGTCGGGCGGAGCTTCAAGTACCATCGGCCGCGAGGCGTGTTCGCGGCGGGATCCGAGGAGCCGAACGCGCTGGTGACGGTCGGCGCGGGGGCGGCGGCGACGCCGAACACGCGCGCGACGACCGTCGAGGCGTTCGACGGGCTCGTCGCGGCGAGCCAGAACCGGTGGCCGTCGCTGCGGCTCGACCTGATGGCGGCGAACGATTTCCTGGCGCCGCTGATCGGGGCGGGATTCTACTACAAGACCTTCATGTGGCCGCCGCGGTTCTGGGAGCGGGTCTACGAGCCGGCGATCCGGCGGGCGGCGGGGCTGGGGCGGCTGTCGGGGAAGCCCGATCCGGACGGCTGCGAGAAGGCCTTCGCCTTCTGCGACCTGCTGGTGATCGGGGCCGGGCCGGCCGGGCTGATGGCGGCGCTGACCGCGGGGCGGGCGGGCGCGCGGGTGATCCTGGCCGACGAGGATTTTCTGCCGGGCGGTCGGTTGAATGCCGAGCGGATCGAGGTCGGCGGGCGGCCGGGCGCCGATTGGGCGGCGGCGGCGGTCGCGGAGCTCGCGGCGATGCCGCGGGTGCGGCTGATGCCGCGGACGAGCGTCGTGGGGGCCTACGACGGCGGGACCTACGGGGCGCTGGAGCGGGTGGCAGAGCATGTGGCGCGGGCCGAGGCGGCGCCGCTGCAGTGCTTCTGGCGGATCGCGGCGAAGCGGGCGGTACTGGCGGCGGGCGCGGTCGAGCGGTCGATCGCGTTTCCGATGAACGACCGGCCGGGGGTGATGCTAGCCGGCGCGGTGCGGGCGTACCTGAACCGCTGGGCGGTAGCGCCGCGGCGGGCGGCGGTATTCACCGCCTGCGACGACGGGTGGCGGACTGCGGCAGATCTGGCCGCGGCCGGGGTCGAGGTGGCGGCGCTGGTCGACGCGCGGCCGGATGCGGTGCTGCCGGCGGGGCCGTGGCGGGGGTTTGCTGGCGGGGCGGTCGTCGATACCCGAGGGCGGTCGGGACTGCGGGCGGTCGTCGTGCGGCATCGCGGGCGGACCGAGACGATCGCCGTCGACGCGCTGGCGGTGGCGGGCGGCTGGAATCCGGCCCTGGCGCTGACCTGCCACCTGGGCGCGGCGCCGGTCTGGGATGCCGGGCGGGCGTGCTTCGTGCCCGTTCACGGGGCCGTGCCGGGGCTGCGGGTCGCGGGCGCGGCAGCAGGGGATTTCTCGACCCATGCGGCCCTGGCCGGCGGCGCAGCGGCGGCGGAGGCGGCGCTGGCCGATCTCGGGATCGCGGGCACGACGGATCCCCTGCCCCGCGCGGAGGATGCGCCTGGGAACGTGGCGCCCTTCTGGCAGGTGCATGGCACGGGCGGGCGGGCGTGGCTCGACCTGCAGAACGACGTGACGGTCAAGGACGTCGCGCTGGCGGTGCGGGAGAACTACGCCTCGCCCGAGCACATGAAGCGGTACACGACGCTCGGGATGGCCACCGACCAGGGCAAGTCCGGCGGGGTCACGGCGCTGGCGGTGCTGTCGGAGCTGACCGGGCTGCCGATGGACGCGGTGCCGCCGACGACCTTCCGGCCGCCCTGGACGCCGGTGCCGATCGCGGCGCTGGGGGCGGGCGGGATCGGCGAGGGCTTCGCGCCGGTGCGGCTGCCGCCGCCGCACGCGGAGATCGCGGCGCGGGGCGCCGGGCTGGTCGAGGCGGGGCTCTGGCTGCGGCCGACGGTCTTTCCCGAAGCGGGCGAGGGCGACTGGCGGGTGTCCTGCGACCGCGAGGTGCGCATGGTGCGCGGTTCCGTCGGGGTCTGCGACGTCTCGACGCTCGGGAAGATCGAGGTCGCGGGGCCGGACGCCGGGCGCTTCCTCGACCGGGTGTACGCCAACGCCGTCTCGACGCTGCCGATTGGCCGGGTGCGCTATGCAATCATGCTGCGCGAGGACGGGTTCGTCATGGACGACGGCACCGTGGCGCGCATGGGCGAGGACCGCTTCCTGCTGACGACGACCACGGCGGCCGCCGAAGAGGTCGAGGCGCACCTCGCCTTCGCGCTGCAGGGCCTCTGGCCGGAGCTCGACGCCCGGGGGGTGCCTGTCACCGAACAGTGGGCGCAGGTTGCGGTCGCGGGACCGCGGGCGCGGGAGCTGCTGGACCGGGTGCTGGAATCGCCGGGCGATGCGGCGTTGCCGTTCATGGCCTGGGGCCAGGCGCGGGTCGGCGGAGTCGCGGGGCGGCTCTTCCGCATCTCCTTCTCGGGCGAGCTCGGCTACGAGCTGGCGGTGCCGGCCCGCTTCGGCGCGGCGCTCTTCGCCCTGCTCGCCGAGGAGGCGCGGGGGCTGGGCGGCGGGCCCTACGGGCTCGAGGCGCTGAACGTGCTCCGGATCGAGAAGGGCTTTCTAACCCATGCCGAGCTGCACGGGCGGACCACGGCCGGCGACCTCGGGCTCGGGCGGATGGTGGCGGCCAAGGACTGCATCGGCAAGGCGGGCGCGGCGCGGCCGGCGCTGGCGGCGGCGGGGCGCGAGGAGCTGGTCGGGATCCGGCCGGTGGAGCCCGGGGCGCGGCTGGTTGCGGGCGCGCACGTTCTGGCGCCGGGGGCGGCGGCGGTGGCGGCGAACGACCTCGGGTATCTGACCTCGGCCTGCTGGTCGCCGACGCTCGGCCACGACATCGCGCTCGGGTTCGTGCAGGACGGGCGGGCGCGCATCGGCCAGCGGCTCCGGGCGGTCTGCGGGCTGCGCGGGATCGACACGGCCTGCCAGATCGTGCCGCCGGTCTTCGTCGACCCGGACGGAGGGCGGATGCGTGGCTGAGATGGTCCCTCGCGGGGCGTTCGACGGGCTGGGCCTGCCGCGGACGGCCGGGGCTGCGACGCTGGAGGCCGCCGAGTCGGTGCAAAGGACCGCGGTCGCGCCCTTCGCCGGGCAGGCTGCGGCGGTCGAGGCGGCGCTCGGCGCGCCGCTGCCGCCGCCGGGGACGAGCGGCGCCTGGCCGGGAGGACGGATCCTCTGGATCGGGCTCGACCTGTGGCTCGTCGAGGGGGAGGCGCCGCGGGGTCTGGACGGGGGTGCGGCGGTCAGCGACCAGAGCGACGCCTGGGCCGGGCTGCGGCTGACCGGCGGGGATGCCGCGGAGGTGCTGGCGCGGCTGGTGCCGCTCGACCTCGACCGGGCAGCCTTCCCGCCTGGGGCGGTGGCGCGCAGCCTGCTGCGGCATGTGCCGCTGGTGCTCGTGGCCGGCGATCCCGGCTTCGAGCTGCTGGTGCCGCGGTCCTATGCCGGGACCGCGGTCGCGGAGCTCGCGGCGGCGATGCGGGCGGTCGCCGCGCGTGCGGCGCTCGCCCGGCGAGGGTAAGTCCCTGCCCTACACGATGCCCCAGAGGTCGGCCTCGTGCAGCCGGGCGCCGGTGGCGATCTGGGCGGCCGGGTCGTCCGGGTCGACGAAGACGTAGTGCTCGATCGAGCGGGTCGTGACGCCGATGGCTTCGAGCCGCTGCGACGAGCCGCGGTGCAGCTCGGCCTCGACCAGCGCGCGGGTCGCGTCGTCGAGCGCCAGGTAGAGCGTGTCGTAGCCGCTGCCGCCGACGAAGCGGCCGCCGTCGTCGGGGTTGGAGCCGCCGAGCGACGATGCCTCGATGTAGAGGAAGGCGTCGCGGCCGGAACCGCCGTGGAGGAAGTCGTGGCCGAGCCCGTCGACCAGCAGATCGCGTCCGCCGCCGCCGGTCTGTACGTCGTTGCCGTCGGAGCCCGCGACGACGTCGTTGCCGGCGCCGCCGTGGACCCGGTCGTTGCCGGCGCCGCCGGCGATGATGTCCCGGCCCGTCCCGCCGAAGACCTTGTCGTTGCCGGTCCCCGCCAGCACGATGTCGCCGCCGCCCTGCGAGAAGATGCGGTCGTTGCCGGCGCCGGCCAGGACCAGGTCGGCGGCCGGCCCGGTGCGGCGGACGTCGTCGCCGTCCCCGAGGAAGACCTGGTTGTCGGTGACGCTGGCCGCCGCGAAGGCGCCGAGGACGCCGTGGGTCGCCGAGCTCGGGTGCAGGAAGTCGGTGAAGGCGATCCGGTCCGGGTCGACCCCGGCGACCGCCGGGTTGGCCGGGATCACCCAGTTCTGCCCGTCCCAGGTCGGCTGGCTGCCGATCCCGAGCAGCATCGGCTGGTCCATGTAGGCCGGGTTCAGGCCGAACGTCCGCGGGTCGGCGGTGATCTCGCCGGCGATGCGGTTCATGTCGACGATCTCGGCGTCGATCCCCTGGCTCGCGAGCGCGGCCGCTCCCTTCGCCAGCGCCGCGTTGTGGAGGGCGACCACCTGCGCGAAGGCGGGCGGCAGCGTCACCGGCAGGAAGTCCGGCCCCGGCAGGTTGTAGAGCAGGATGTGCTCGACGCCGGTCTGCGCGATCGCCGTAGCCGCCGCGACCGTGTTGCCGACCACCTCGATGATCGTCTGTCCCACCAACTCCGGCGTCGCGTCCGCCGGCAGCCCGTTGTAGTCGTTCGCCCCGATCCAGATCGCCGCCGTGCTGTCGCTCTCCGGCGGCTCGACGAGCGCATGCGCGACGTAGCGCGCGACCTGGCCGCGGAGGTAGGTGTCGGTGGCGAGCGCCGCCGGGTCGGGGTTTGGCAGCAGGATCCCGGGCTTGTCGTAGCCGCTTTCGGCGAGATACTGCGCCACGGTCCGCGACCCGACCGCCTTGGCGCCGCCGACGGCATAGCCCTCGGCATCGAGGCCGAGCAGGTCTGCGGTCACCCCCGATTGGATCAGCCCGTTCGAGAACCATCCGTTGTAGCCGGCCGAGGCGGGCGGAATCGGAACCTTGATCACCGCCCCCGACAGCTCGTAGGCGGCGCCGAGATCGCTCAGGCTATCGCCGAACACCAGCAGCTTGCTCATGACCTTCCCCAATCGTCGCGATCCCCCGTGGACGCGGTCGCATCAGACCACGGGGCGCGCGGAACCGCATCCTCCATTCGGATGAGGACGGTCCTGCGGCCGACGGCGCATGCCGCCAACGACCCCGGCCCGGGCGATTGCCGCGCAGGCAGCATCCCGACCGACTGAAGCCCTTCTGCCGGCGAGAAATGCGGGCTAGTAGGTCGTGAGCGTGCCTTCGTAGAAGAAGTGCGGGGCGTGGTCGCCGAACATCACGTCGTAGAAGCGCATCGTGCCGACGAGGTTGTCGGCGGAGATGTAGTGGATGCAGCCGCCGACGATTTCCTTCTCGGGCGCCGGCTTCGGACACGTGCCCGGCGGGAAGAGTCCGCTGAACGTATACTGCGTGTCGAACTTGGTCGCCGCATCGTTGAGCTTCCCCTCGAACTCCTCGCGACCGATCTCGGTCCAGAGGGCGAAGCCGTTGAGTTCCTGGCAGTTGACGTGGCCGACGAAGGTCGACCAGCAGCCGGTGAGGCTTCCGGTCAGTTCGGTCGAATAGTCGGCCTTCTTGGCCGCCCCGCACTCCGACGGCGCGCTGTCGCCCGAAACCATCACGGTCTGGCCGGCGGCCAGGGTCGGGCCGGGCGAGGCCAGAGCGGCCGCTGCCGCGAACACCATCGTCTTGCACAAGAGACCTGACGCTCTGCTTCTCATGTCCAACCTCCTTGGATGAAAAGGAAAACCGCCCGGAAGAAGCTCCCGGGCCTTGGTCAGACTCGATAAGGGTACGTAGGCGACGCAAGCATATCACGTCTTGGCCCCAGTAACCAGGCGATGGCGCCGCTCGCGAAAAGGACGAGACCATGAATAAAGCTTGCCTGGACTGCAGGAATACTCGCGACCCGCCGGTTTCGGCGACCGCCACTCGCGCGGAGCGTTCAGGCCGACGGGATCGGCGAAGGCTCAGGACGCCGAGCCGGCCGCCGGCGCAATCGCCGGTCGCCACCGGCCCAAATCGCGTGCTTGCGTTGCGCCTCGTTTTTTCGAGCCTTTCCAACCACGTCTTCCCCGTTCCGGCTCACCGGGCGATTCCGCGGCCTTCCGGGTCTTCCCCGCCCGTGCTAAAGGCCCGGCCAGCCGAATCGCAGGAGCCAGCCCTTCCGATGACCCGCACCGAGATCACCCCCGACTACAGCGTCGCGCCGCAGATCGGTGCCGGCGACGTGGCGGAGATCAAGGCGCTGGGCTTCCGCTCGATCATGTGCAACCGCCCCGATGGCGAGAGCTTCGGCCAGCCCGAGGTCGCCGGCGTCCGCGCCGAGGCCGAGAGGCTCGGGCTCGCCTTCGCCTTCGTTCCGGTGGTCTCGGGCGCGATGACCCTCGACGATGTCGAGGATTTCCGCGCCGCCCTCGCCGACCTGCCGACCCCGGTCCTCGCCTACTGCCGCTCCGGCGCCCGCTGCCGCAACCTCTGGATGCTGGCGCAGGGCTGAGGCATGGCCAAAGCCGCCGATCGTCCTAGCTCAAGCGGCATCGGGAAATCCGGAAGGGCTTGATGGGCACCGGCGACGACGATTTCGAGGCCACCGTCCGCCGCGCCTTCGAGCGGCTGACCTGCCAGGATCTGCCCGCCGCCGCCGCCGCCCGCGGCTGGCCGGTCCGTACCCCGCCCGAGTTCCAGCGGCTGCTGCTCGACCACCTGCGCGACAGCCCGCACGCGCCCCGCCCCCGGGCACCCATCCCTGCCTCTTCGACATGGTGCTGGCGGTCGAGCTCGGCGAGCGGCTCCTCGCCGGCAAGAACTGCTGCACCAAGATGAGCCGCCGCCAGGGCTGCGGCGACGCCAACCTCGAGGCGCTCCGCCGCCTGCTCGCCGCCCCGCTCGCCACCGACCGGCCGCATTAGCGGCGCTACGCCTCGGCGGCCGCCGTCCCCAGCGCCACCGCCTCGACCGGGGCCGGCCCCTGCAGCGGCCAGTCGGCGAAGGGGCGGACCGCCCCCTCCTCGCGCGTCCGGTGCACCTCGTAGCGCTCGACCTCGCCGATCACCCAGCCCGGCGCGTCGGGCTTGCCCTCGGCGACGACCCCGTTCTCCGGGAAGCCGACGTCGGCCGGGGCGTAGATCGCCGCCGTGCCCGTCGAGCGGGTCGCGGCCGACAGCCAGTCGGCGGTCCCGAGCGTCACCGCCTGCGCCACCACGCACTGGTTCTCGAGCGCCCGCGCCATCGCGCCGATCCGCACCCGCGCATGCCCGCGTACCGAGTCGGTCGAGCTCGGCACCAGCAGGATCTCGGCGCCCGCCTCGGCCATCGCCCGCGCCGGCAGCGGGAATTCCGCGTCGTAGCCGATCAGCACCCCGATCCGCCCGAGCGCGGTGTCGAAGACCCGCGCCGCCGCCCCCGGCTGCATGCTCCAGGCCTCGCGCTCGAAGCGGCTCGGCACCAGCTTGTCCTGCTCGCCGCGGCTGCCGTCCGGCGCGAACAGCCGCGCGCGGTTGACCGTGCCGACGTCGCGCACGCGGATCGGCCCCGAGGCGGCGCAGATGTGCAGCCTGAACTCGCGCGCAAGGCTCGCGTGCAGGTCGTCCACGTCCTTGATCCGCGCGGTCAGCGCCTCGACCGTCCGGTCGGGGTCGCGGGCGTTCGCCTCGCCCGCCAGGCTCGCGAGCTCGAGCGCCCCATGCTCGGGAAAGACCAGCAGGTCCGCCCCCTGCTCCGCCCCGGTGCGCACCCAGACCCGAAGCTTGCCGACATAGTCGTTCCACCGGTTCATCCAGTCGATCGGATAGGCGGCCACGGCGATCTTCATCGGTCTTCCTCCCTCGCGGCCGGCATTCGGCCAGCAGCCTCGCGCCGACGCAACAGGAATCCCCGCCCCGGACCCCCGCTTGCAACCGGCCGCCGCCCGACCTACTCCATCCCCGAGGCCGGTCCGGCCGGCGCCGCCCCCGGGAACCACCCGCATGACCGGCTTCCTCTGCTCGATCCCGCTCCTCGCCCGCCTCTTTGCATGCCCCGTCGGCGACGTCCTCGCCGTCGGCTACGTCGAGGGCGACTACGTCAGCCTCGCGCCCGTCGCCTCGGCCGAGCTCTCCGAGGTCCGCGTCCGCATGGGCGACCGCGTCGAGGCCGGCGAGATCGTCGCGAGCCAGGAGCGCACCGACGCCGAGATCGCGCTCGCCCAGGCCCAGGCCGCCCGCGACCAGGCCGAGGCCGAGCTCGCCAACCTGCGCGAGGGCAGCCGCCCCGAGGAGATCCGCGTGACCGAGGCCTCGCTGCAGGCCGCGCAGGTCCGCCTCGCCGAGGCCCAGCGCCAAGCCGACCGGCAGACCGCGCTCAACACCCAGGGCGTCGTGCCGCAGGCGAACCTCGACACCGCCATCACCGCCCGCGACACCGCCGCCACCGAGGTCGCCCAGCTCGAGGCCGAGCTCGCGGTCAAGAAGCTCCCGGCCCGCTCCCAGGTCGTCGCCGCCGCCGAGAGCAGCCTCGCCGGCGCCGAGGCCGCCGTCCGCGACGCCGCCTGGCGCCTCGCCAAGCGCGACGTGACCGCCCCCGCCGCCGGCGAGATCACCGACATCTTCCGCCGCACCGGCGAGATCGCCGGCCCGACGGCCCCCGTCGCCGAGCTCCTCCCGGACGGCGCCTGGAAGCTCGTCGTCTACGTCGGCGAGCCCGACGTCGCCCGCGTCGCGACCGGCGCCAGTCTCGCCGTCCGCTGCGACGCCTGCCCCGACAACCTCACCGCCACCGTCTCCTACGTCGCCAAGGAGCCCGAGTTCACGCCCCCGGTCATCTACTCGCTCGAGAACCGGCAGAAGCTCGTCTACCGCGTCGAGGCCCGCCCCGCCCCGGGCGACACCGTCCTCCGTCCCGGACAGATCGTCGATGTCAGCCTCGCCCCCTGACCCCGGCACCGCCATCGACGTCCGCCACCTGGTCAAGCGCTTCGGCGGCCGCGCCGTCGTCGACGACGTCTCGATGCAGGTTCGGCGCGGCGAGATCGTCGGCTTCCTCGGCCCCAACGGCTCCGGCAAGACCACGACGATCCGCCTGATGTGCGGCCTCCTGAAGCTCGACGCGGGCGAAGGCGAGGTCCTCGGCCACGACCTCGTCCGCGAGAGCCGCGCGATCAAGGACCAGGTCGGCTACATGACCCAGCGCTTCTCGCTCTACGAGGATCTCACGATCGGCGAGAACCTCGACCTCGTCGCCGGCCTCTACCGCCTCCCCGACCCCCGCGCCGTCGTCGCCGCCACCCTCGACTCGCTCGGCCTCGCCACCCGCCGCGACCAGCTCGCCGGCTCGCTCTCCGGCGGCTGGAAGCAGCGCCTGGCGCTCGCCGCCTGCATCATGCACCAGCCGCAGCTCCTCCTCCTCGACGAGCCGACCGCCGGCGTCGACCCCAAGGCCCGCCGCGAGTTCTGGGACGAGATCCACCGCCTCGCCTTCGAAGGCATGACCGTGCTGGTCTCCACCCACTACATGGACGAGGCCGAGCGCTGCCACCGGATCAACTACATCTCCTACGGGCGGCTCATCGCCGAAGGCACCGTCGCCGAGGTCGTCGCCCGCTCCGGCCTCTCGACCCGCGTCGTCACCGGCCCGGGCCTCGACCGCATCGCCGACCGCCTGCGCGGCACGCTCGGCATCGACCAGGTCGCCGCCTTCGGCGCCTCGCTGCACGTCGTCGGCACCGACCCCGCCGCCCTCGACGCCGCGCTGGCGCAGGTCGCCGGCCCCGGCATCACCATCGCCCCGGCCGAGACCAGCCTCGAGGACGTCTTCATCCACTTCATGGGCGGCGCCCGGGACAACATGGCATGACGTCGCCCGTCTCGCTCCGCCGCCTGCGCGCGCTCCTCGCCAAGGAGTTCATCCAGATGCGCCGCGACCGCATCACCTTCGCGATGATGCTCGGCGTGCCGCTGATCCTGCTCGTCCTCTTCGGCTTCGCGATCAACAACGACCCCAAGCGCCTCCCCGCCGCCCTCGTCGTCGCCAGCCACGACGCCTACAGCCGCGCGATGATCTCGGCGCTGGAGCTCACCGGCTACTACCGCTTCGACCACGTGACCGCGAGCGCCGCCGAGGCCGAGCGGCTGATCCAGCAGGGCGACGTCGCCTTCGTCGTGACGATCCCGTCCGACTTCGGCGCCAGGGTGGTCCGCGGCGACCGCCCGCAGATCCTCGTCGAGGCCGACGCCACCGACCCCGCCGCCGCCTCGGGCGCCATCTCGACCCTCGGGACGGTCGCCTCCCAGGCCCTGCTCCGCGCCACCGGCCGCGAGGCCGAGGCCGCGGAGGCCGCCGCCGGCCAGCTCGACGTGATCGTCCACCGCCGCTACAACCCCGAGGGCATCTCGCAGTACAACATCGTCCCCGGCCTGCTCGGTGTCATCCTGCAGATGACGATGGTGATGATGACCTCGATCGCGCTCACCCGCGAGACCGAGCGCGGCACGATGGAATCCCTCCTCGCCATGCCCTCGACCCCGGCCGAGATCATGCTCTCGAAGATCCTCCCCTACTACGCCGTCGGCGCCGTCCAGGTCGCCGTCGTCCTCCTCGCCGCCCGCACCCTCTTCCACGTCCCCTTCGTCGGCGCCCTCGGGACGCTGCTCCTCGCCGTCTTCGTCTTCGTCCTCGCCCTCGTGCTGCTCGGCTACGCCATCTCCACCGTCGCCCGCACCCAGATGCAGGCGATGCAGCTCACCTTCTTCTTCTTCCTCCCCTCGATCCTGCTCTCCGGCTTCATGTTCCCCTTCCGCGGCATGCCCGAATGGGCGCAGTGGCTCGGCGAGATCTTCCCCCTCACCCACTTCCTCCGCGCCATCCGCGCCGTCATGCTCAAGGGCGCCGACCTCGCCACCATCTCCCGCGAGCTCTCCATCCTCGCCCTCTTCGTCGCCGCCTACGCCGCGCTCGCCCTCACCCGCTTCCGCCGGACGCTGGACTGAAGGCTGCTCTGACCAGGACCTTGCCAAAATCCCCAAAATAGCTAATATGCCGAAAACTGGATCCCGTCATGAAGCAGTTCTCCTCCACCGAGCTGGCGAATCGCACCGGAGACGTCCTCGCCGCCGCCGCGGAGGGGCCGGTGACGATCGCCCGTCACGGCAAGCCGCGCTTCGTCATGCTCTCCACCGAGCAGTACGAACGCCTCCGGCAGCGCGGCGACACCCGTCGCGCCTTCCACGTCTCGGACCTGACCGACGCGGAAGCCGAGAAGCTGATCGCCGACCTCCGGGACAGCATCGACAATGACTGACGCCGCCGGCCCGTCCGTCGGCGATGTGTGGCGCTATCCCTTCCTCTGGAGCCGCGAGGCCGCCCGGGCCGAGACGGAGGGCCGCAAGCACCGGCCGGTGGCGGTGACCCTGCTGACGCGCAACGTGGCGGGGGAGATCGAGGCGCTTATGGTGCCGATCACCTCGCAGCCGCCCCGAGCGAATCCCTTCGCCGTTCCCGTCCCCGAGATCGAGAAGCGGCGCGCCGGCCTCGACCTGCACCTTGATCTCTGGATCGTCGCCGACGAGGCGAACGTCGACCTGCCCGCGCGGAGCTACCATTTCGAGGCGGGCGGGAGGATCGGAGCGTTCAGCCCGCAGTTCACCAAATCCATTCAGGCGCGCGTGATCGAGGCGCTGAAGGCGCGCAAGCTGAGCCGGACGAGTCGGCGATAGACGCAAGCCCGTCTTAGCCATCCCGCTCGGTTCCCCTTGCCTGCCGGCGCTGCCTGCCGCTAGATGTTGACGATGACCCAGGACGCGGCCCAAGACCTTACGCGCGCGCTCGGGGGACGGCGCTTCGCGACCGTCCTCGCCGACCCGCCGTGGCGCTTCGTCAACCGCACTGGCAAGGTCGCGCCCGAGCACCGCCGCCTCAGCCGCTACCCGACGCTCTCGACCGACGAGATCTGCGCCCTCCCCGTTGCCGCCCACCTCGCCCAGACCGCCCACTGCTACCTCTGGGTGCCGAACGCGCTGCTGCCCGACGGCCTCCGGGTGCTCGAGGCCTGGGGGTTCGCCTACAAGGCGAACCTCGTCTGGCACAAGGTCCGCAAGGACGGCGGCTCCGACGGCCGCGGCGTCGGCTTCTATTTCCGCAACGTCACCGAGCTCCTGCTCTTCGGCACCCGCGGCAAGGGCGCGCGCACGCTCGCGGCCGGCCGCCGCCAGGTCAACATGATCGCCAGCCGCAAGCGCGAGCACTCGCGCAAGCCCGACGAGCAATACCCGCTGATCGAGGCCTGCAGCCCCGGCCCGTACCTTGAGCTCTTCGGCCGCGGC
Organism: Amaricoccus sp.; assembly: GCA_046348975.1. Taxonomy (GTDB): domain Bacteria; phylum Pseudomonadota; class Alphaproteobacteria; order Rhodobacterales; family Rhodobacteraceae; genus Amaricoccus. Next base: position 181,677 of record JAXMDF010000003.1, read on the forward strand.
GTCCGCCGCGACTGGACCGTCTGGGGCAACCAGGCCAGCGACGACTACCGCCCCGACTGGGACACCTACGCCTACAACTCCGGCTCCGCCGCCGCCGGGTAGGTCAAAGACTGCCAGCGCGTGCGCTTTGCGCCGGAAGCGGTCGTCGAGGGCTGCACGTCGGGAACGCCGAGACGAACGTCGTCACATTCGGTCCGCGCATTTGTCCTGGGACATCAGTCGGCTGATGGCAGCATCGGGGATTGCGTTCTCCGCGTAGGTGAAGGTTCCGAGCGACTTCACCTCGTCTGCGGCGCGCATCAGCGCACCGAAGGCCGCTCGGGCGAACGAGCCACCGACACTGATGCGGCGCACCCCTGCCTCCGACAGCTGTGCAACGGAGTAACTCTTGCCTTTCAGGCCCATCACGACATTCACCGGCTTGTCGACGGCGCGGCACACGGTCCTGATCGCCTCGATGTCGGGAAGACCGGGTGCATAGAGAACGTCGGCGCCCGCTTCGGAAAATGCCTGGAGACGTCGGATCGTGTCGCCGAGATCAGGTTTGTTCCAAAGGTAGTTTTCGGCCCGTGCCGTCAGCAGGAACGAACGTTCCCTGGCGGCTTCCGCCGCAGCCCGGATCCGCTCGATCGCCAGTGGAAGCTCGAAGATCGGGGCGTCCTCGTCCCCCGTCGCGTCCTCGATCGAGCCGCCAACCAAACCCGCCTCGCAGGCCTTGAGGATTGTTTCCGCGCATGTTTCAGGTGCCACACCGAACCCGTCCTCCAGGTCGGCAGAAACCGGAAGGGCCGTAGCTGCGACGATCTCGGCGGCATTCGCGAGGATTTCGGTCCGGCCGAGGCCGGCGAACGAGTCGCGTTTGCCCTTCGAAAAGGCGTATCCCGCGCTGGTCGTGGCCAGCGCCTCGAACCCCAGGCTGGCGAGCAAGCGAGCGGAGCCGGCATCCCACGGATTGGGAATGACGAAGGCTCCATCTCCTTCGTGCAGGGCCCTGAGGCGCTGATATTTGGTCGTACGGTCCGGCATGCTCGTCCTCCACAGGAGCTGCAGCCATCATAGCTGGCGGGAAGTGGGAACGGCAGTTTGTCGAGGCGGCGCGACCGTCCGCTCTGGCAGAGAGCGGTCAGTCGTACGAAGAACGTTGTGCCGCGCCAGGCTCGAAATGTCCGAGCTCCTTGAAGACGGGTTAAAGTGCGCCAGCATATCCCTTAATCAATTTTCAATTCCTTGCATTTTGTGCGCGACTTACACGAGCCCGGTCAGACCCCGGGCGCACCCGGCCGCCACCCTCGCTGGCAAGGGCCCCCCTGCCCTCCGGCGTCGTCGGGCGTAACGTTCGGCCGGTACTGCGCGAAGAAGGGCGGGAACCGGGGGAGATGGAAATGGCCGAGCGAGTGGACGTGGCGATCATCGGGGCCGGGACGGCCGGCATGGCCGCCTACCGGGCGGCGCGCGCCCAGACCGAGCGCGTGCTGCTGGTCGAGGGCGCGCAGTACGGCACCACCTGCGCCCGGGTCGGCTGCATGCCGTCGAAGCTGCTGATCGCCGCCGGCGACGCCGCGCATACCGTCGCCGCCGCCCACCGCTTCGGCATCGACGCCGGATCGGTCGCCGTCGACGGCCGCCGCGTCATGGACCGCGTGCGGAGCGAGCGCGACCGCTTCGTCGGCTTCGTCGTGGAGGCCGTCGAGGCCTGGCCCGCCGAGACCCGCGCGACGGGCGCCGCCACCTTCGCCGCCCCCCACACCCTGCGCATCGCCGGCGGCCCCGACGTCGAAGCCGACCGCATCGTCATCGCGACCGGGTCGGAGCCCCTGGTCCCGCCCGCCTTCGCCGCGCTCGGCGACCGCGTCGTCGTCAACGACGACGTCTTCGACTGGCAGGACCTGCCGGCATCCGTCGCCGTCGTCGGCACCGGCGTCATCGGGCTGGAGCTCGGCCAGGCCCTCGCCCGCCTCGGCGTCCGCGTCCGGACCTTCGGCCGCGACGGCCGCATCGCCATGCTGACCGACCCCGACGTCCGCGCCGCCGCCTCGGCCGCCCTGAAGGACGAGCTCGGCCTCGACGACGCCGAGTTCCTCGACGCCGCCCGCGACGGCGACGGCGTCGCCGTCCGCTTCCGCCAGGACGGCCGCGAGCTCACCGACACCTTCGACTACCTGCTCGCCGCCACCGGCCGCCGCCCCGCCGTCGCCGGCCTCGCGCTGGAGAACGCCGGCATCGCCCTCGATCCCCGCGGCGTGCCGGTCTTCGACCGCTTCACCCTGCAGTGCGGCGACAGCCACGTCTTCATCGCCGGCGACGCCAGCGGCGACATCCCGCTCCTGCACGAGGCCGCCGACCAGGGCCGCATCGCCGGCGACAACGCCGGCCGCTTCCCCGACGTCCGCGCCGGCCTGCGCCGCACGCCGCTCGCCGTCGTCTTCACCGACCCCGGCATCGCCACCGTCGGCCGCACCCGCCGCGAGCTCGAGGCCGCCGGCACCGACTTCGCCATCGGCGGCGTCGACTTCTCCGACCAGGGCCGCAGCCGCGTCATGCTGCAGAACCGCGGCGCGCTGCGCCTCTACGCCGAGCACGGCACCGGCCGGCTGCTCGGCGCCGAGATGGTCGGGCCCCGCGCCGAGCACCTCGCGCACCTCCTCGCCTGGGCGCACCAGCAGATGCTGACCGTGCCGGCGATGCTCGACCTTCCCTTCTACCACCCGGTGATCGAGGAGGGCGTCCGGACGGCCCTCCGCGAGGCCAACGCCAGCCTCCACCTCGGCCCGAAGCCGATCCCGCGCAGCCTCGACTGCGGCCCGGGCGCCTGACATGCTGGCGGCGCTCGCAGCGGCGCTGGCCTTCGTCCTCGGCTACGCCGCCCAGCGCGCCAGCATCTGCGCCGTCCGCGCCACCGAGCAATGGGTGGCATGCCGCCGCACCTCGCGACTCCGCGCCTTCTTCGGCGCCGCCGCCTGGTCGGGCGCCATCCTGCTCCCGCTCGCCTGGCTGCTGCCATCGCGCGCCATGCTCGCCGCCGACGCCCCGGTCAGCCTCGCCGCCATCGCCGGCGGCGCCCTCTTCGGCCTCGGCGCCTGGCTCAACGGCGCCTGCGCCCTCGGCACGATCGGGCACCTGGCCCGCGGCCGCAGCGACTATGTCGCGACGCTGGCGGGCCTGGTCCTCGGCGGCCTCGCGGCGATCCGCCTCGGCATCCACCCCGGTCCCGGGATGCGCTCGGCCCTCGCCATGCCCGGCTGGGGCGGCGGCATCGCGTGGCTCGCCTTCACCGCCGCCGTCGTGCCTGCCGGCGTTGCCGGACTGGCGCCGGTGCGGCGCAGGCGGCTCGGGCTCGTCGCGAGCTTCGCGCTCGTCGGCGTCTGCGGCGGCCTCTTGAACGCGACTGCGGGCCCCTGGCCCTATACGACCCTCCTCGCCAATGCCGCCCAGCGCATCGCCATGCCCGGGGTCGCGGCGCCGCCGGCGATCGCGCTCGTCTGCCTGCCGGCGATCCTCGCCGGCGGCGCGGCCGCCGCGTACCGGACCGGGCGCTTCGCCCTCGCGGCACCGCGGCTGCTCCCGGGCCTCGCGAAGCTTGCGGGCGGGGCCATCATGGGGCTGGCGGCGATGCTGATCCCGGGCGGCAACGACGCGTTGCTGCTCAGCGGGCTGCCGTCGCTCGACCGCGGTGCCTGGGCGGCCTATCCGGCGATGATCGCGGCCGTGGCGCTGCTCCTCAGCTGGCGAGGATCAGGAGCAGGATCCCGCCGGCGACCAGCGCGATCCCCAGCGTCTCGCGCGGGCTCGGGCGCTCGCCGAAGGCGAAGCGGGCGGTCAGCCAGCTGAAGACGAGCTCGACCTGGCCGACGGCCTTGACCTGCGCGACGGTCGCCAGCGTGAAGGCGGTGAACCAGCCGAGCGAGGCGAGCATGCCCGAGGCCCCGACCAGCGCCTCGATCCGCCACTCGCCGAGGACGGACCGCACGCCGCCCTCGCCGCGATGCCAGAGATAGAGGGTCAGGAGCAGCGACTGCGCCAGCGTCACGTAGGCGAGGGTGAAGGCGGGGCGGATGACCAGGCCGCCGGTGTCGGCGAGGGCGAGCGAGGCGGCGCGGTAGCCGATGCCGGCCAGCGCGAAGGCGGCGCCGCAGGCGAGGCCGAGGGCGGCGGCGCGGTTCAGGACGCCGCCGGCGAGGCCGCGGGTCGCGGACAGGAGCACGAGGCCGACGAGGCTGACGAGGATGCCGGCGAGGGCGCCGGCGCCGACCCGGTCGCCGAGGAGCACCAGCCCGAAGAGCACCGCCTGCACGGTCTCGGTCTTGGCGAAGGTGTTGCCGACGGCGAAGTTCCGCAGCGAGAAGAGGTGCAGCAGCATCAGCGTCGCGACGATCTGCGCCACCGCCCCGCTGAGGCCCCAGAGGGCGAAGGCGACCGTCGGCTGCGGCATGCCCTCGCGGGCGGCGAGCACCGCCACCAGCGCGACCGCCCAGGGGGCGGCGAAGAGGAAGCGGGCGTAGGTGGCGCCGAGCACGCCGATCCGCGGCGTCAGCGCCTTCTGCAGCGCGGTCCGCAGGTTCTGCATGAACGCCGAAGCGAGCGAGATGGCGACCCAGAGCGGCATGGATGGATTTCGGAGGTTGGAGAGTGCGGGCACCATGCCCGGCCGCAGCGGCGGCCGCAAGCCTGCGAGGCGGGAGGTCGCGCCGCGGGCGCGGCGTGGACAGGGGTATCGGACAAAACCCAAGGCATTGTCATATAACGGTTTTATGCTTCGGCATTAACCGGGCGGCAACCATTGACGCCGCCCGGTCGGCGGAGGGGATCGGCCGCCTGGAGCGAAGATCAGAGCCGGTCGCGGAGCGCGTACCAGCTCATCGCGAGCACCAGCAGCGGCCAGCGCAGCGCGGCGCCGCCGGGGAAAGGCGGCTGCGGCAGCGTGGCGAAGACGTCGAAGCGCCCGGCCGTCCCCTGCACGGCCTCGGCCATCAGCTTGCCGGCCAGTGTCGCCATGGCGACGCCGTGGCCGGAATAGCCGGAGGCCGAGAGGACGTCGGGCGCCAGGCGCTGGAAGGCCGGCATCCGGTTGACGGTGATCGCCAGCGTCCCGCCCCAGGCGTAGTCGATGGCGACGTCGGGGAGCTCCGGGAAGACGGCGAGCATGCGCGGGCGGACAAGGCCGGCGATGTCGGACGGGAAGCGCCAGCCGTAGCTCTCGCCACCGCCGAAGAGCAGCCGGTGGTCGGCGCTGGTCCGGAAGTAGTTGACGACGAAGCGCGAGTCGGCGACCGCCGCCCCGTTCGCGATCAGGGCTCGGGCGCGCGCCTCGCCGAGCGGTTCGGTCGCGACGATGAAGTTGTTGATCGGCATGACCCGCGCGGAAACCGCGGGCGCGAGGCCGCCGAGGTAGCCGTTGCAGGCGAGGAGGACGAAGCGGGCGCGAACGCGGCCGCTTGCGGTCGCGACGGGCGGGCCGACGCGCTCGACGCGGCTGCCCTCGAAGATGCGGACCCCGGCCGCGGCGGCGGCGCGGGCGAGGCCGAGGGCGTAGTCGAGCGGGTTCAGATGCGCCCCGCCCCGGTCGAGGGCGCCGCCGAAATAGCCGTCGCTGCCGAGGATCGCGCGCAGGCCGAAGCGGTCGAGCGACTCGATCATATCGTAGCCGTAGGCACGGGCGAGATGCTCGGCCTCGGCGTGGTATTCCGCAACGAAACCCGGGCGATGCGCGGCGTGGATGATCCCGGGCCGCAGGTCGCAGGCGATGCGGTGGCGGGCGACGAGGCCGCGGACCAGCGCCTTCGCCTCCTCGGCCATGTCCCAGAGCGCGTGCGCGCGATCGTGGCCGAAGGTGCGCTCGAGCCAATCCTGGTCGCGGCGCTGACCGGTCCCGACCTGGCCGCCGTTGCGGCCCGACGCGCCCCAGCCGACGCGGCTGGCCTCGAGGAGCGCGACGTCGAAGCCCTGCTCGGCGAGATGCAGGGCGGCGGACAGGCCGGTGTAGCCGCCGCCGACGACGCAGACGTCGGCCGCGATGTCGCCGGCCAGCGGCGGGAAGGGCGCGAGCGGGTCGGCGACGGCCGCGTACCAGCTCGACGGGTAGGCGCCGGGGCGGTCGTTGGCGGTCAGGAGGTCGAGGCGCATGGGCGGGCTCTACCCGAGCGGACGGCCGGCGGGCAAGCTGCGGTCGTTGCCAACGCCGGACGACACTTCCGCTCGACGCCGGCCACGGCCCCGACATCCGATGGCCGCCGGCCGCACCCGTCCCCGCCGGCCCCGTTCGCCGGTGAGTCCCGAGCCCCTTCCTCGCCCCATGCCTGGAGGGCAGCGGGCGCGGCGCGGGTGGGCGGGCGGGGCGCGGCGCCCGCTGCCCGGCGGGCCTGCGGGGGGCCGACCGCATGGGCGCGCCGATGGCGACGATCGAGCCCCGCAGCGTCCGCAGGCCGGTCCGATCCGGCATCCTTGACGTCCTCAATCGCCGCGGAGCATGAAGGGGGCATGCTCCGTCTCCTGATCCAGGGTGCGCTGCTCGGCATCGGCGCCAACGTCCTTTTCGACCTCTGGCAGCGGCTGCTGGCGGTCGCGACCGGCCAGCCGGCCCCCAACTGGGCGCCCGTCGGCCGCTGGTTCTGGCACCTGCGCGAGGGCCGGGTGTTCCACGACGACATCGGGCGCGCGGAACCCTATCCCCACGAGCTGGCGCTCGGCTGGGCCGGCCACTACGCCGTCGGCATGCTCTACGGCGTGGGCTTCGCGCTCATCGTCGGACCGGGCTGGCTCGCCGCCCCGACGCTGCTTCCCGCGCTGGTCTTCGGGCTCGTCACCGTCGGATTCGGCTGGTTCCTGCTGCAGCCCGGGCTCGGCCTGGGCTTCGCCGCGTCGCGGACGCCCGATCCGACGCGGGTGCGGCTGCTCAACCTCGCGGGCCACGCGGTGTTCGGGCTGGGGCTCTGGCTGACCGGGCTCCTGATCGGCTGAGCCGCGATCGCCGGCACCGGGCCGGGGATCCGGGTCAGGCGGGCCCGAACGGCAGCGGGTCGCCGGTGAAGACCGCCGCCCGGGCGCCGACCGCCGCCGGGTCGCCGGAGGTCAGGTAGCGGACCTCGCCGCTGCCGCCGAGGAAGCGCGGGTGCCGCTTGAGGTAGTCGGCCAGGCTCGCCGCCACCAGCGCCGGCTGCGAGACGAGCGTCGTCGCCGGCGGCAGCGCGTCGCGGAACGCCGCCTCGACCAGCGGATAGTGCGTGCAGCCGAGCACCGCCGACTGCGGCGCCGGCAACCGCGCCAGCAGCGCGGCGACGTGCTCGCGCGCCACCGCGCCGGCGCGCCCGAGGTCGCCCGCCTCGATCGCCTCGACGAGCCCCGTGCAGGCCTGCGGCACCACCGCCACGTCGCGCGCCCGGAAGCGCAGCTCGCGCGGGAAGGCGCCCGAGCGCACCGTCGCCGGCGTCGCGAACAGCGCCACGTCGCGCAGGCCGGTGTGGGTCGGGGGCGCGTTGTCGCCCCAGTCGCGCCGGGTCAGGTGCTCGATGACCGGCACGAAGACCCCGAGCACGCGATGGGTCGCGGGGTTCAGCCAGTTGACCTGCAGGTCGTGCAGCGCCACGGCCGAGGCGGTGTTGCAGGCGAGCACGACGAGCCCGCAGCCCTCGGCGAACAGCCGTTCGACCCCGGCGATGGTCAGCTCGTAGATCTCGGCCGGGGACTTCCAGCCGTAGGGCGCGTTGGCGTTGTCGCCGAGATAGACGAAGTCCTGCGCCGGCAGCGCCCGGGTGAAGGCGCCGAGGATCGTCAGCCCGCCGAGCCCGCTGTCGAAGACCCCGATCGGCATTCAGCACGCCTCCGCCGGCCGGCCGCGGGCATGGTCGATCCCGCTCATTCGAACTGCTTCGGCTCGACGAAGTCCGCCAGCCGGCCGGTGCCCCAACCGACGTCGGCCCACCGCCCCTCGTCGAACAGGATGACCGCCGTCGCCCCGCTGGCAAACTTGCCGAAGCGAGGGTCGTCGGACGGCACCGCCAGCAGCCGCTGGGCGAAGGCGCCGATCCCCGGCTGGTGCCCGAGCATCAGCACCGTCTCGACGTCGGGCGCCGCCCGCAGCACCTCGAGCAGCGCCTCCGGCCCGGCATGGTAGATCTCGGGCAGGTAGCGGGTCGGCGCCGCGCCGGCCTCCCGCACCACCCGGTCCCAGGTCTCCTGCGTCCGCCGCGCCGCCGACACCAGCGCCGCCTCGGGCCGGTAGCCCTTGCGCGCCAGCCATTTGCCGACCAGCGCCGCCCCGCGCCGGCCGCGCTTGGCCAGCGGCCGGTCGAGGTCGCGCACGGTCGGGTCGTCCCAGCTCGACTTGGCGTGGCGCATCAGGATCAGGCGTCGCATCGCCCTCACCTGCCATGAAAGGCTGTCATATAAAAGGCCGACTGCGCCTCCGGCCGCAGCCCCTGCCCCACCGGGCAGGCCCGCCGCACCGCGCACCCACGCGCCATGCAATCGGCCCCGCCGGCGGTGTCGAGCCAGCCGTGGCAGGCGGCGACGTCGTAGCCCTGCCGCGCCAGCGCCCCGACCGGACAGGCCGCCAGGCACGGCCGCCCGGCGCAATCGTCGCAGGGCCGCGCCGCCGGCCCCGGCAGCTCCAGCCGCGCCGCGAAGGCGAGCGCGCCCCGGTAGGAGACCCAGAGCCCGAGCCGGGCATGCACCAGGAGGCCGACCGGCGACTCCCAGGCTGCGCCGCTCCGCCGCGCCCAGCCGGTGAACGGCTGCCACGGCGGCCCGCCGAACGGGTAGAGCGCCCGCGCGCCCAGCGCGGCCGCGAGCCCGCCCACCACCCGCTCCGACCAGCGGTCGAGCGGGTCCGGCCGGCCGTCGCTCCGCTCGGGGCTCGCGGCGAACACCTCCCAGAACCCCGGGCCGTCGGGTCCGAGCAGCGCCAGCGTGCCGCAGCCCGCGGGCGCGCCGTCGCCATCCTCCGGATGGAAAGCCCCGAGGACCCCGAGCCCCGAGGGCCGCGCCAGCGCCGCGAGCGCGTCCAGCATCAGCCGTGGATCAGCGTCCCGGCGCCGTGCGAGGTGAAGAGCTCGAGCAGCACCGCGTGCGGCGCCCGCCCGTCGAGGATGACGACCGCCCGCACCCCGCCCTCGATCGCGTCGAGCGCGGTCACGGTCTTCGGGATCATCCCGCCCGAAATCACCCCCGCGGCGGTCAACTCCCGCACCCGCGCCGCGGTCAGCTGCGTCATCACCGTCCCGCCCTCATCCTTGACCCCGGCGACGTCGGTCAGGAGCAGCAGCCGATCGGCCCGCATCGCCGCGGCGATCGCCCCGGCCGCGGTGTCGCCGTTGACGTTGAAGGTCTCGCCGTTCCGCCCCGCCCCGAGCGGCGCCACCACGGGGATGAAATCCGAGCCGAGGAAGCGCGCCAGCACCTCGGGGTGCATCTCGACCGGCCTGCCGACGAAGCCGAGGTCGCCCTCCGCGAGATCCTTCTCGCAGATCATCAGGTTGGCGTCCTTGCCCGACAGCCCTACCGCCTTGCCGCCCTGGCCGTTGATCGCCTGCACGATCCGCTTGTTGATCCGCCCCGACAGCACCATCTCGACCACCTCGACGGTGGCGGCGTCGCTGACCCGCTTGCCGGCGACGAACTCGGAGCGGATGTCGAGCCGCTTCAGCATGTCGTTGATCATCGGGCCCCCGCCGTGCACGACGACCGGGTTCACGTTGCACTGCTTCATCAGCACCACGTCGCGGGCGAATTCCTCCATGCCCTGGTCGCTGCCCATGGCGTGGCCGCCGAGCTTGATGACGATCGTGGCGCCGTCGTAGCGCTGCAGATACGGCAGCGCCTCCGACAGCGTCCGCGCCGTCGCGATCCAGTCACGGGTTTGTGCGACGTGCTTGTCCATGCGGCCGGATTCCTTGCGCGCCACTTGCAGCGGCGCGGGCGGTCAATACATGTTGGGTGTACCCGCCACAAGGAGCGATGACCGTGCGTAGTCGCATGCTTCCGTCTGTCTTGATCGCCTCCGTTCTCGCCACAGGTGCCCTCGTCGCCGGACCCGCCTTCGCCGGCTCGGCGCCGGGACCGGCCGATGGTCCCGCGTGCGTCGCCATGTTCCAGAAGTTCGACGTGCTGCAGTGGATGTATCCGAACAACAAGCGCCAATACCAGAACCGCTCCGCGCAGCCGCCAGTGGCGACGCAGGCCCAGCTGGTGCGTAACTCCGGCTGCCTCACCACCAGCGCCGAGCTCGCGGGCATGGAGCGCGTGCAGCCCGGGACCGTCGCCAATTCCGGCGCGGCGATCGCGCCGACGACGCTGCACGCCGGCGTCGTCACCAACATGGAGGACGATGCGCGCGCCCGCGCCTTCTTCGCCGCGCACGGGGTCCAGGCGCGGAGCATCGGCAGCGCCCCGCTCGGCCGGCGCATCTACATCGGGCCGTTCACCACCGACGGCGCGCTGCAGAACGCCCGTGCGCTGGCGATCGGAGCGGGCTTCGCCTCCCCCTACCCCGCGAACCTCTGATGCGGCGGGCCGCGCTCGCCCTCGGGGTCGGCCTGCTGCTGGCGGGCTCCGCGTCGGCCGCTTCGCCGCAGCGCGACCCGGCCACCTGCCTCGCGCTCTACAACCAGTACGACAACGCGGCCTGGCTCTATCCCAACTATCCGTTCGGCCCGAGCAACGGCGACCGCCAGCTGCAGCCCTCCGAGCTCAACCGCCCGATGCAGCTGCTGCGCATCAACGGCTGCCTCACCTCGTCGAGCGACATCGACGGCATGCCCGCGCTGCAGCAGCGGCTCTCGCCGCACGTGGTCCGCGACAGCGGGCCGGCCATCCCGCCGACCGCGCTGCACGTGGGCATCGTCACCGGCATCTACGACGAGGGCCGCGCGACCCAGTTCTTCCGCGGGCTCGGCTACCGCTCGCGCGGGGTCGGCGCCATCGGTCTCGGCCGCCGGCTCTACATCGGTCCCTTCACCAGCCAGGGCGCCCTCGACGAGGCGATCCGGATCGCCCAGGAGGCCGGCTTCATCAGCCCCTACGCCGCCCGGCACACCAGGTTCTGAAAGGTCCCGGCGGGCGCGTGCCGACCGGGCGATAATCGTTGAAAAGCGATAAAGATCGAAAAAATATTTCTTGCAATATCAATTGGTTGACGATTTCCCGCACCCTTCGGCGACGGCCCTGCCCGACGGAAGCAGGGCTGTCTCCGCAGGGCCCGCTCAGTTCGAATTGGCGATCGCGACGCCGCCCGCGACCAGCAGCACGACGACGAGCCCGATCAGGGCCAGCCCGCCGCTGGCGAGGCTGCCGACGGCATCGGACCCGGCGCCCGACGACCCCTTCGGCGCCTGCTGCGGCACCGGGATCGGCTGTTCCGCAGGCGCCGTGGTCGGCGCCGCCGTCTGGGCGAACCCCGGCCCGGTCGAAAGTGTCGCTGCCACCAGCGTGGCGAGAAGGGCGCGTTTCATCGGTCGCTCGCTCCAGTCATGTCCCCGCGGCACCCCTAGCGGCCCCGCGCGCCGCCCGCAAGGCTCACCCCATCGCCGCGATCGCCGCCCGCAGCTCCGGGAGCCCTCGCCCGGTCTCCGCCGAGGTCGCCAGCACCTCGGGAAAAGCCGCCGGATGCCTGGCCAGCGCCGCCCCGAGCCCGGCGATGGTCGCCGCCAGCGCCGCGGCGCCGGGCTTGTCCGCCTTCGTCAGCACCACCTGGAAGGTCACCGCCGCCTTGTCGAGCAACCCCATGATCTCCGCGTCGACCGGCTTGACCCCATGCCGCGCATCGACCAGCACGAACGCCCGCCTGAGCGTCGGCCGCCCCGCCAGATACGCCCGCAAGAGCGCCTGCCACCGCTCCACCAGCGGCTTCGGCGCCTCGGCGAAGCCGTAGCCCGGCAGGTCGACCAGGTAATGGCCGGGGCCGAGGGAGAAGAAGTTGATCTCCTGGGTGCGCCCCGGCGTGTTCGAGGCGCGGGCGAGCGCCTTGCGCCCCGTCAGCGCGTTGATCAGGCTCGACTTGCCGACGTTGGAGCGGCCGGCGAAGCAGACCTCGACGCGGTCGGCCGGCGGGAGGCCGTCGAGGGCGACGACGCCCTTCAGGAACTCGCAGGGGCCGGCGAAGAGGAGCCGTCCGCGCTCCAGCGAAGCGGCATCCGGCTCGGGCGCGAGGGCGAAGCCCGGCTTCAGAGCGGGGCCGCGGAGTCGCCGACGGCGACGTGCCCGCCCTCGGTCACCTCGGCATAGACGCCGAAATCCTTGTGGCCCCAGCCGGCGTCGAGCCCGGCCAGGGTGTCGACGTCGCTGACGCCGGTGTCCGGATCGACGGTGGTGGCGACGCAGCGGGTGATGCGCTCGCGAACCACCAGGACCGCCCCGCCGAGGCGGAGGCCGCGGCCGACGAGGTCGAACTCGCCGAAAGGCGCGAGGCCGTCGAGCCAGACGTTGCCGCGGAAGCGCTCCATTGCGAGGCGCTTGCCGAGGCGATCGCCGAGGACGGCGAGGCTGGCCGTGTTCAGGATCGAGATCGAGGGGAAGGGGCTGTCGGTCATGCCGACATCGCCGCGCACGACGAAGGCCGGCGCCGGGCGGCTCGGGTTCGAGAGCGGGGTCACCCAGCCGACGAGCCGCGCGGCGTCGGCCGGGTCGTCGGGATCGACCTCGATCGCCGGCCGGCGGGGGTGGGTCAGCCGCACCCGGCCGCGGTCCTCGTCCACCTCGGCGCGGATCGCCATCAGCTCGGGCGACTTCGCCCCGCGGCCGAAGTTGACGCATTGCGCCCAGGCGGTCGCGCCGGGCGCGACCTTCGCCGCTTCGTGGGCGATCGCCCAGACCCGGTCCCAGGGCATCGTGCGGCCGGCGGCGAGCGTGGTCTCGGCCACGGCTTCGACCCCGTGGCCCTTGATCGGATGGCGCCAGAGGGCGCGGACCCGCACCCTCAGCCCGCCTTCCGGAAGCGCTTGAACGGCGCGAGGACGTTCGACAGCACGTCGGGCTTCACCCCCTGGCTGCGCATGATCGTGTACTGCTGCAGGAAGGTGATGGTGTTGTTCGCCACCCAGTAGATCACCAGCCCCGAGGCGAAATGCCCGAGCATGAACATGAACATCCAGGGCATGTAGGCGAAGATCATCGCCTGGGTCTTGTCGGCCGGCGCCGGGTTCAGCTTCTGCTGCAGCCACATCGAGACGCCGAGGATGATCGGCCAGACCCCGATCGACAGGATCCCGAGCGCGCTGGTCGGCCCCGGCGCCGCCCAGGGCAGGAGCCCGAAGAGGTTCAGGACCGAGGTCGGATCCGGTGCGGACAGATCCTGGATCCAGCCGAAGAAGGGCGCATGCCGGAGCTCGATGGTGACGAAGATCACCTTGTAGAGCGAGAAGAAGATCGGGATCTGCAGCACGATCGGCAGGCAGCCGGCGGCGGGGTTCACCTTCTCCCGCTTGTAGAGCGCCATCATCTCCTGCTGCATCTTCACCCGGTCGTCGCCGGCCGCGGCCTTGAGCTTCTCCATCTCCGGCTGCAGCGCCTTCATCTTCGACATCGAGACGTAGGACTTGTAGGCCAGCGGGAACAGGATCAGCTTGATGATGAACGTGAGCCCGATGATCGCGATGCCCATGTTGCCGATCAGCTTGTGCATCTCGTGCAGCACGCGGAAGATCGGCTTCGTCAGGAAGAAGAACCAGCCCCAGTCGATCGCGTCGACGAAGCCCTTGATCGGCTTGTTGTCCTGGTAGTCGCGCAGGATCGACCAGACCTTCGCGCCCGCGAAGAGCCCGCTCGTCACCTCCTGCTTGCCCCCGGCCGGCACCGACACGACCGGCAGCCGCGCGTCGGTCTGGTAGATGTCGGTCGCCGGCGTGTATTTCACCACCTGGGTGAACGCCTGCCCCGACGGCGGGGTCAGCGTCGTCATCCAGTAGTGGTCGGTAATGCCGATCCAGCCGTTCTCCTTGACCTGGGTGATCTCGGCCGGCACCCCGCCCTCGTCGGCCAGCGCCGGCAGGCCCGCCATGGCCTTGTACTTCAGCTCCTCGAGGTTGCCGTCCGCCATGCGGATGGCGCCCTCGTGCAGGATGTAGAAGTTCTTCAGGTTCGAGGGCTTGCCGTAGCGCGCGATCGTCCCGTAGGGCTGCAGCCGCACCTCTGCGCCGGTATCGTTCTCGACGCTCTGGGTCAGCGTGAACATGTAGTTGGCGTCGACCGCATAGGTCTGCCGGAAGATCAGCCCCTTGCCGTTGTCCCAGCGCAGCGTCACCGGCGCCTTGTCGGTCAGCGTCGTGCCCGACTCGACCTGCCAGGGCGTGCTCGCGCCCGGCACGTCGTCCTGGGTCAGCGCCCCCGCCGGCGCCCAGCCGAAGACCGAGTAATAGGCCTCGGCCGCCCCCGCCGGGGTCAGCAGCGTCACGATCGGCGAGTCGGGCTTGATCGTCTCGGTGTAGCTGGTGAGCTTCAGGTCGTCGATCCGCCCGCCGGTCAGCGACAGCGACCCCTCGAGCCGTGGCGTGCGGATCTGGACCCGCTGGGTCAGCGCCAGCGCCGCGTCGCGCGACTTCAGCTCCGGCGCGGCCAGCCCGGGCGCGGTCGCCGCCCCGGTCGTCGCCGGCGCCCCGGTCGCCGCCTGGTCGGCCGGCGCCTCCCCGGACGTCTGCCCGCCCGGTGCCGTCGCCGCCTGCTCGGTCGGCGGTGGGAAGGCGTTCGGGAACAGCATCGGTCCGACGAGGAACCAGGCGAGGATCACCAGGAAGCTCAGCGCCGTCGCGAGGATCAGATTCCGGCTCTGGTCGTCCATCGGCGACTCCGGTCAGACCGTGATTTTGGCTGACCGGGGTTCAACAGCCGGGAGGGCCGAAGGTCAAGGCGTAATCGGGTCGCCTCCGGCCGCCCCGCCGGCGGCGTCGGCCGCCGGAAACGCCCGGAGCCAGGGCAGCGTGTCGGAGAAGCCCATCGGCCGCGCAGCCAGGTAGCCCTGGAACGCGCCGCAGCCGAGCGCCTGCAGCGTCGCGCGCGCCGCCTCGGTCTCGACCCCTTCGGCCAGCGTCCCGATGCCCAGCGCCCCGGCCATTGCGATCATCGAGGCGGTCAGCGTGCGCAGCTCCTCGCTCGCCTCGATGCCGGCGACGAAGCTGCGGTCGATCTTGATCCGGTTGACCATGAACCGCCTGAGGTTGGCGATCGAGGCATGCCCGGTGCCGAAGTCGTCGAGCTCGACGTGGAAGCCCGCCGACGCGAGCCCGCGCAGGTTCCTGACCACGATGTCGGCGTCGCTCTTGATCAACACGGTCTCGAGCACCTCGATCGCGATCCGGTCGGGCTCGACCCCGAAGCGCTCGGCCTCCCACTTGATCCGTTCGATCAGCCGCGGGTTCCGAAGCTCGGCCAGCGCGAAGTTGACGCCGACCCGCGGGACAGTGAGCCCGGCGGCATCCCACGACCGCAGCGCCTCGAGCGTCCGGCTCAGCACCTGCTCGCCGATCCGCTCGCTGAGGTCGGTCTGCTCGGCGAAGTCCAGGAAGGCCTGCGGCTCCAAGAGCCCATGGACGGGGTGCTGCCAGCGCGCCAGCGCCTCGAAGCCCGCGAAGGCCCCCGTCGCGAGGTCGAGCTGCGGCTGGAAGTGCGGCACGATCTCGCCGGCGTCGAGCCCGTGCAGCAGCTCCGCGAACAGCGCCTCGCGCCGCTCGACCGCGAGCCGCAGATCCTCGCGGAAATAGCGCACGCTGCCCGGCCCCGCCGCCTGCGCCGCGGCCAGCGCGATCTCGGCGTTGGCCAGCAACCGCTCCGGGTCGGCCCGGTCGTCCGACAGGAGCGTCACTCCGACGGTGCAGCTCACCTGCCGCGCCCCGCCGCGGATCGAGAACGGCTTCGACAGCGCCGCCTGGACGCGCGCCGCGATCCGCGCCACGTCGCCCTCGTTCTCCAGCTCGGGCGCGACGATCGCGAAGTCGTCCTGCCCCAGATGCGCCGCGAAGTCGCCGCCGCGCAGCGCCTTGCGGATCCGCTGCCCGGCGATCCGCAGCACCTCGTCGCAGGTGTCCTGCCCCAGCGCCTCGCGCAGCGCCCGGAAGCGGTCGAGGTCGACGCGGATCACCGCCGTCTGCCGCGCCGCCCGTCCCGCCGCCGCCGCGATCCGCGCCAGGTAGGCCTGCAAGTAGGCGGCGTTCGGCATGCCGGTCAGCGGGTCGTGCAGCAGCCGGAAGCGGCTTTCGCGCTCCGCCGCCGCCGTCCGCGTCACCCAGGCGTCGATGCGCCGCCGCGCCGGCAGCACGAAGGCGCCGAAGACGATCAGCGCCACCAGCAGCTCCGCCGCCAGGGTGCCCGCGACCGTGGTCCGCGCAGCCCAAGCCGCCGCCTCGGCCACCGCGCGGCTGCGGGTCGCGATCAGGTCGAGCTGCGGCACGATCCGGCTCTCGAAGTCGCCCTTGAGCGCCTCGGCCGCCGCCCCGGCCGGCGCTCCTTGGGCGTGCGCCGCCGCCGCGGCCGCCCCGATCGGCCCCTCGGTCGCTTCGAGCCCCGGGGTCAGCGCGATCCGCCGGTCGTCGAGATCCTGAAGCCGGTCGAGCGCCCAGACGAAGCGGGTCGCGTCCGCCCGCGCCGGCGCCCCGTCGGCGACCGCCAGCCGCTCGAGCGCCGCCGTCACCGACCGCGCCGCCGCCGCCTCGTCGGCCGCCGCCAGCGCCAGCCGCGTCGCCCGCGCCTGCCCGTCGCCGGCGCGCCAGAGCACGGCCCCGCTCGCCGCCAGCGTCGCGAGCCCCGCCACGAGCGCGAGCGCCGTCGCCCGCGCGAACAGGCGGTCGGGATGTGCCGGGGGACGGGCTTCGCTGGCCATGACGCCGCGACGCTACGCCGGTGCGGCCTCAGCAACCGTTAAGCCGCCGCCCGCATCTCCGCTCCATTCGCTGCAAATGCCCCGCGCCTTTCGCTCAAATCCGCAGCCCACGAGCCAGCCCGTCCGCTCCGCCCGCCGCCGGCGCGCGGATACGCGGCGCCGGCGGCGGGGCGGCGTGGTGGCCCCCGCGCCAAACCAATCAGGTTGCCCCCGAAGCGCACCGCCCTCGCGGCCAGGGTTCAGACGTTCAGCAGCAGGTGGTCGCGCTCCCATGGCGAGATCACCCGCAGGAAGGTCTCCACCTCGTCTCGCTTTATCGCCTTGTAGAGGTTGCAGAATTCGACCCCGAGCACCTCGGTGACGTCCGGGCACTCCTCGAAGAGGTCGAGCGCCGCCAGCAGATCCCGCGGCAGCGCCCGCGGCCGATGATAGGCCTCCCCCGCCACCGGATCGCGTGGCTTCAGCCCCGCCTTCATCCCCAGATAGCCGCAGGCCAGCGACGCAGCGAGCGCCAGGTACGGGTTGCAGTCCATGCCGACGACCCGGTTCTCGATCCGTCGCGCGTGCGGCTCGGCGATCGGCACCCGCAGCCCCGTCGTCCGGTTGTCCGGCCCCCACTCGAGGTTGATCGGCGCCGACCCGTTCGGCACGTAGCGCCGGTAGCTGTTGACGTAGGGCGCCAGCATGCAGACCACCGTCGGGATATGCCGCTGCTGCCCGGCGAGGAAGCTGTAGAAGGCCGGCGTCGGCGCCCCCTTCGCGTCGGTGAAGATGTTGGCGCCGCTCTTCGCATCCAGCACCGACTGGTGGATGTGCATCGCCGAGCCCGGCTCCTCCTGCATCGGCTTGGCCATGAAGGTCGCGAAGCAGTTGTTGCGCAAGGCCGCCTCGCGGATCGTCCGCTTGAAGAAGAAGACCTGGTCGGCGAGCTTCACCGGGTCGCCGTGCAGGAAGTTGATCTCGACCTGCCCCGCACCACCCTCCTGGATGATGGTGTCGATCTCGAATCCCTGCGCCTCGGCGAAGTCGTAGATGTCGTCGATGACCTTGCCGTACTCGTCGACGGCCGACATCGAATAGGCCTGCCGCGACACCATCTGCCGGCCGGTCCGCCCGACCGGCGGCTCGATCGGCTCGTTCGGGTTGAGGTTCGGCTTGATCAGGTAGAACTCCATCTCCGGCGCCACCACCGGCTGCCAGCCTTCGGCCTCGTAGAGCGAAACGACCCGCTTCAGCACGTTCCTCGGCGCCACCGGCACCGGGCGGCCGGACAGGTCCTCGACGTTGTGGATCACCTGCAGCGTGACGTCGTCGGCCCAGGGGCTGGCGGTCGCCGCCTCGTAGGCGGGCTTCAGCACCATGTCCGACTCGGTCCACTGGTTGGCGATCTCCATGTCGACGTAGTCGCCGGCGATCGTCTGGTGGAAGACCGAGGTCGGCAGGAACATCCGGTCCTCGCGGATGAACTTGGCGAAGGGCATCGCCTTGCCGCGCGAGATCCCGGCGATGTCGGCGATCACGCACTCCACCTCCTCGATCCGCCGCCCCGCCAGCCACTCGCGAAAGGCCTCGGGCAGGCGGTCGACGAACTCGGCGGGAGTGGGCGGCACGATCGGGCTCCGTGATGGCTCAAGCTCGCGCGAGCATCCGCCGCCGCGCCGGACCGGTCAATCCGTCCAGAGCGCCCCGAGCGGAAAGGCCACCGCCTCGAAGGGCGGGACGCTGACCTCGGCCTCCTCCGCGATGGCCGCGATCAGCACCCAGGCGCCCCCGCGCAGCTCGAAGGCCTCGAGCGTCCGGTCGATCGGGTCGACCAGCCAGAGAAAGCCCACGCCCGACGCGCCGTAGATGTCGCGCTTGTCGGTCAGGTCGAGCCGCCGCGTGCTCGGGCTCAGCACCTCGCAGACCCAGTCCGGCGCCAGCTCGAACCAGGCCGCATCGGGCAGCCGCGGCATCCGCTCGCGGCGCCATCCCGCCAGATCCGGCACCAGCACGTCGTCGCCGAGGTGAAGCTCGGGCTCGTCGAGGATCCACCAGCCGCCCGGACCGCCCCGCCCGCGGTCGAAAGGCGGCACCAGCTCCCCTCCGAGCACCGACGAACTGCGCGCATGCCGCGGCGCCGGCCGCGGATGCAGGTAGAGCGCGCCCCGGACCAGCTCGGCGACCTTGTGCTCCGGCGCGTCGAGCACGTCCTGGTACGTCGCGGGGCGGCGGACTGCGATCTCGTGCTTCATGCCCGCATCCTAGCCGCAACCGCGGGCCGCGTCATCAGAGCCGTCCCACCGCCTGCGGCACCGCCCCCGCCTTCGCCGCCAGCACGCACAGCCAGTCGTGCGCCACGTGCGCGGCGGCGAGGGCGGTGATCTCCGCGTGGTCGAACGGCGGCGACACCTCGACCAGATCCATCCCCACGAGGTCGAGCGGCGCCAGCCCCCGGACGAGCTCCAGCGCCTGCCAGCTCGCGAGCCCGCCCGGCACCGGCGTCCCGGTCCCCGGCGCGAAGGCAGGGTCGAGCCCGTCGATGTCGAACGAGAGGTAGACCGGCGCACCGCCTGCCCGCTCGGCGATGATCGCCAGCGCCGCCTCGATCCCGTGCCGGTGCACCCAGGGCGCGGTCAGGATCTCCAGCCCCTCGGCCGAATCGTGGAAGGTCCGGATGCCGACCTGCGTCGAGCGCGCCGGATCGACCAGCCCCTCGCGGATCGCCCGCCCCATCATCGTGCCGTGGTCGATCCGCCCCGGATCGTCGGGCCACAGGTCGCCGTGGGCGTCGAAATGAACGAGCGCCAGCGGCCCGTACTTCGCGGCATGCGCCCGCAGCAGCGGCCAGGCGACGAAGTGATCGCCCCCGAGCGCGAGCAGCCTGGCGCCCGACGCGATGACCTCGGCCGCCGCCGCCTCGATCGCCGGCGCCACCGTCGCCGGGTGGTGCGGGTCGAGCATCGCGTCGCCGCGGTCGACGACGGCGAGCGACTCAAGCAGGTCGAAGCCCCAGGGGAAAGCCTTGAGCTCGGCGAGCTGCACCGAGGCGGCGCGGATCGCCCGCGGGCCCAGCCGGCACCCGGGCCGGTAGGTGACGGAGGCGTCGTAGGGGAAGCCCATGACCGCGACGTCCACACCCGCGAGCTCGCGGGTGTAGCGCCGGCGCAGGAAGGAAAGCGCGCCGCCATAGGTCATCTCGGCCCAGTGCTCGCGCGGGTTCAGCGCGCGGAACGCCTGGTCCCCGCCCCTATCCATCGCGCGCGCTGCGGCGGAGCTGCCAGGCGGCGACGAAGACACCGAGCGCGACGATCGCGATGATGATCGTCGCGAGCGCGTTGATGTCGGGGCTGACCCCGAGGCGCACCTTGGAGAAGATCACCATCGGAAGCGTCGAAGCGCCCGGCCCCGTGACGAAGCTCGCGACCACGAGGTCGTCCAGCGACAGCGTGAAGGCGAGCAGCCATCCCGCGACGAGCGCGGGCGCGATGACCGGCAGCGTGATGTCGAAGAAGACCCGCACCGGCCGCGCGCCCAGGTCCATCGCCGCCTCCTCGATCGACTCGTCCATGTCGGCGAGCCGCGACTGCACCACGACGGTCACATAGGCCATGCAGAACGTGATGTGCGCGATGATGATCGTGGTCATCCCGCGGCCCGCCGGCCAGCCGATCAGCTGCTGCATCGCGACGAAGAGGAGCAGCAGCGACAGCCCGGTGATGACGTCGGGCATCACGAGCGGCGCCGTCGACATGCCCGTGAGCAGCGCCCGCGTCCGGAACCGCCCGAAGCGCGTCAGCACGTAGGCCGCCAGCGTCCCGAGGATCACGGCGCCGGTCGCCGATACCACGGCGACCTGCAGGCTGATCCAGGCCGCCCCGAGGATCTTCGGGTCCTGCAAGAGGCTCGCGTACCACTTGGTCGAGAAGCCGCCCCAGACGGTGACGAGCTTTGACTCGTTGAAGCTGAACACGACCAGCGAAACGATGGGCGCGTAGAGGAAGACGAACCCAAGGATGCAGAAGCCGAAGAGAAGGCGCGATGCCCGCATCAGCTGCCCCTCTTCGAGGGTTTCATGCTGGCAAAAACCCTATCGGGCAGTCGCAGGGGCCCCGCCAACAGGCGGGGAGAACCTCTTCTCACGGGCGAAGCCCGTTCCGCCGGAGGGAGGCCGCAAAGGCGGCCGACCGCCAAGCGCACGCCGAGTGGGGGCTTCAGCCCCCCGAGGCCGGCGCTCCCCCCGCCGGCCGCCGGAAGGCGCGCCGGCACCGCCGGTCCCCAAGCGCCGGCCGAGCGGGGGCCGCGTGCCCCCCGAGGTCGGCGCTCCCCCCGGCCGGTCATCCCTGCTCCTCCCGCGCCTGCGCGCTCCTGAGGATCATGATCGGGATCACCAGCGCCACCAGCATCGCGATCGCGACGGCACTCGCCACCGGCCAGTCGCGGTTGGAGAAGAACTCGTTCCAGAGCACCCGCCCGATCATCAGCGTGTTCGGGCCCCCGAGCAGCTCGGGGATGACGAATTCGCCGATCGCCGGCACGAAGACCAGCATGAACCCGGCGATGACGCCGGGCATCGAGAGCGGCAGCGTCACGTGGAAGAAGGTCGTAATCGGCCGCCCGCCCAGGTCCGCGCTCGCCTCCAGCAGGCTCTCGTCGAGCTTCACCAGGTTGGCGTAGAGCGGCAGGATCATGAAGGGCAGGTAGGTGTAGACGATGCCGAGATAGACCGCGAACGGCGTCTGCAGCATCACCAGCGGCTGCTCGATGATGCCCGTCCACAGGAGAAAGTTGTTGATCACCCCGTTCGAGCGCAGGAACCCCTGCCAAGCGTAGACGCGCAGCAGGAACGAGGTCCAGAAGGGCAGGATGACGAGGGTCAGCAGGATCGACCGCCGCGGATCGGGCGAGCGCGCGATATAGTAGGCGATCGGATATCCGACCAGGAGCGCCAGGACGGCCGAGACGAAGGCGATCTTCAGCGACGAGAGGTAGGCGTTGAGGTAGAGCGGATCCTCGAACAGGTAGGAGAAGTTGCCGAAGTTGAGCGTGATCACCGCCTGGCCGTCGTCGGTCCATTCGGTCAGCGGCAGGTAGGGCGGCTGCGCGATCGCCGACTGGCTGAGGCTGATCTTCGCCACCACCAGGAACGGGATCAGGAAGAAGACGACGAGCCATAGGACCGGCACCGCGATGACCAGGCCCCTGCCGTCGAGCCCCGCCCAGGCCAGCGCCCGCGCGGTCCAGCGCAGCGGCGGCACCCGCTCGATCAGCGACGTCATTGGTTCAGCACCACGCCCGCGACGTCGTTCCAGCTCACCCAGACCTCCTCGTCCCAGGAGATCGGCTCCTCCTCGTAGCGCGAGAGATTGGCCTTGGTCGCCTGCAGCACCTTGCCACCCGGAAGCTTCAGCCGGTAGATCGAGAGGTTCCCGAGATAGGCCACCTCGTCGACCACCGCCCTGACCGCGTTCCGCCGGTCCGGCTTCTCGCGCGTCAGCTTCAGCTTCTCCGGCCGCACCGCGAACCAGAGCGTCTGCCCCTCGGTGCAGGACACGCCATGCCCGACGTAGATCGGCTCCGGCAGGTCCGGCGTCGCGAGCCGGATGTACTCGGGCTCGTCCTCGGTGACACGCCCCTCGAAGAGGTTCACCGTGCCGATGAAGTCGGCGACGAAGCGGCTGTTCGGATATTCGTAGATTTCCGCCGGCTCGCCGGTCTGCACGATGACGCCGGCGTTCATCACCCCGATCCGGGTCGAAAGCGTCATCGCCTCCTCCTGGTCGTGGGTGACGATGATGAACGTCACCCCGAGCGTCTCCTGGATTTTTATCAGCTCGAACTGGGTCTCCTCGCGCAGCTTCTTGTCGAGCGCCCCGAGCGGCTCGTCGAGGAGCAGCAGCTTCGGCCTCTTCACCAGGCTCCGCGCCAGGGCCACCCGCTGCCGCTGCCCGCCCGAGAGCTGGTGCGGCTTCCGCGCCGCGAAGTCCGAGAGCTTGACGAGCCGCAGCATGTCCGCGACCCGGTCGCGAACCTCCTCCCCCTTCATCCCGTCGCGGTAGAGCCCGTAGGCGACGTTCCGCTCCACGCTCATGTGCGGGAAGAGCGCGTAGCTCTGGAACATCATGTTCGTCGGTCGCTCGTAGGCCGGCAGCCCGGTCATGTCCTGCCCGTCGATCTCGATCCGCCCCGCCGTCGGGGTCTCGAAGCCCGCGAGCATCCGGAGGAGCGTCGACTTCCCGCAGCCCGAGCCGCCGAGCAGGCAGAAGAGCTCGCCCTTGTAGATGTCGAGCGACACGTCGTTGACGGCGGTGAAGTCGCCGAACTTCTTGGTGATCTTCTCGATGCGGACGAACGGCCGCTCGGCACCGCTGGCCCAGGGCCTGGTCGTGGCGACGGAAACCGCTTCGTTCATGCGCGCTCCGGAGTCGTGGCACGGGTCCCGCGGCGCTGCCGCCCTCGCCTCGCCGCGGACCCGGGAAGCTTAGGGGGGCGCCGCCGCCCCTGTCCAGCGCCGTCGCAGCGCAACGCTCAGCCCCGGGCGCACCGGCGCGGCGGCGCCGCGTCCGCGGCGTCGGTCGCGCGGCGAAGCGCCGCGAGCAGCGCCCCCACCTCGACGGGCTTCGAGAGGTAGTCGGTCATCCCGGCGGCCAGGCAGGCGGCCCGGTCCTCGGGCATCGCGTTCGCGGTGAGGGCGATGATCGGGATCGCCGCGTCGGGCCCGGCGAGGGCGCGGATCTGCCGCGCCGCGCCCAAGCCGTCGAGCACCGGCATCTGCATGTCCATCAGCACCACGTCGAAGCCGCCGCCCTCGACCGTCGCCACCGCCTCGACGCCGTTCTCCACCACCACCACGCTGTGGCCGCCGGTCGCGAGGAAGGCGCGGATCAGGTACTGGTTCGCGGCATGGTCCTCGGCGAGGAGCACGCGCAGCGGGCGCAGCCCGGCGTCGGGCGCGACCCGGGGCGGCTCCGTCGCCGCCGGCGCCGGCTCGGCGCGCGGCGCGCGGACGTGGAAGCCGAAGGTGCTCCCCATGCCCGGGACGCTCCGGACCGAGATCTCGCCGCCCATCAGCTCGACGATCTGCCGCGAGATGGCGAGCCCGAGCCCGGTGCCGCCGGCGCGCCGCGCGAGCGATCCGTCGGCCTGGACGAAATGCTCGAAGATGCGCTCGCGGTTGGCCTCGTCGATGCCGATCCCGGTGTCCTCGACGTCGACCCGGAGCGTGCCGCCGTCGGCAGCATCCCAGCCGACGCGCAGGCGGATCTCGCCGCGGTCGGTGAACTTGGCGGCATTGCTGATCAGGTTGGTCAGCACCTGGCGCAGCCGCATCGGATCGGTCAGCACCTGCTCGGGCACCGCCGGATCGATCTCCGAGGTCAGCGACAGCCCCTTCTGCGCCGCCTCCGCCCCCATCAGCGCCAGCACGTCGCCCGCCACCTCGCGGACGGCGACGCTCTCCTCGGTCAGCCGGATCTGCTGCGCCTCGAGCTTCGAGAAGTCGAGGATGTCGTTGAGGATCTCGAGAAGGCTCCGGGCCGAATCGAGCGCGATCGTGGCGCGCTCGCGCTGCGCCGGCCGGAGCTCGCCGCCGAGCATCAGCCCGAGGAGGCCGAGGACGCCGCCGAGCGGCGTGCGGATCTCGTGGCTCATCGCCGCGAGGAAGCGCGACTTGGCCACGGTGGCGGCCTCGGCCTCGAGCCGGCGCAGGTTCAGCTCCTCGCTGCGCGCGACCTCCGCGGTCACGTCCCAGACGAGGCCGACCAGGCGGCGCGAGCCGTCGCCGGCGGCATAGAGCGCCGCGATGTCGCGAACATGGCGGATCGTGCCGTCGGGCTGCACGATCCGGTAGCCGACCTCGAGCCGTCCGCCCGCCTCGGTCACGGCGTCGGCCGCTGCGACGACCCGCGGCCGGTCGTCGGGATGGATTGCCGTGTGCCACTCGTCGCCCTCCAGCGCCGCCCCGGTCGGGACGCCGAACAGCTCCCTGACCCGGGCGTCCCAGACCAGCCGTCCGGTGTCGATGTCCGAGTCCCAGACGCCCACCTCGGAGGTCGCCAACGCGAACTCGAGCCGCCAGGACAGCCGCTCGAGCTCGGCCTCGCGCTGCCGGATGATCGCGATCTGGTCCTGCCGCAGGTCCAGGAGCCGCCCGATGCCCAGGATCGGCAGTGCGATCATCAGCCCGCCGAGCGCGAAGAGCGCGCGCTTCAACCAGAGGCCGTGCGCCGGCTGCCAGCCGCCGCGCGGGACCGCGGCGATCTCCCAGGTCCGCGACGGCAGCGCGACGGCGGTCCGGACCGGATCGCCGTCCAGCACGGCGGGGTCGCCGGCGATCACGGCGTCGCCCTCCGCCCGGTCGACCAGCGCCACGTCGATCGGCGACGCGGGATCGCCGATGCCCGCCCCGCGAAGCAGCGCGTCCTGGCCGATGACGACGGTGACGAGGCCCCAGAACCGCCGCACCTCGGGCGGACCGGTGAAGACCGGCATCCGCGCCATCAGCACGTGCTCGCCGTTGGCGCGGACGACCGGTCCGGACAGCGTGCTCATGCCGCTGTCGCGGGCCCCGATCGCCGTCCGGTAGTGCTCGGAGCGGTAGTCGCGCCCGAGCAGATAGGCGTGGCCTTCGGGCGGGTAGACCGCCGCGACCACCATGTCCGGCGCCACGACGATGGCGCGGATGTCCTCGGACCCGTGCATCACCTCGGCCGCCAGCGCGGTCATCCGCTCGGGCGAGAGGTCCGGCTCCAGCCCCATCACCGCGGCATAGCCGCGGACGAGCTGCAGGTTCGACCCGACGACACGCTGCAGCTCGGACCGCATCAGCGTCGTCCGCTCCAGGATCGCCGCGCGCTCGGCCTGGCGCTGCACCTGGCGGCCCTGCCGCTCGGTCGCCGCGCCGATCAGCGCGACGCCGAAGAGCGCGGCCAGCGCCGCGACGTGCGACGGCCGGACGATCGTTCGCAAGGGCCTTCTCTTCAGCGTCACGCCCACCTGAATCCTTGCGACGAGCCACTGCGACGGCAGTGGCATCGCGAGCATAGATCAACCTGCAATAGCAGAAAGCAACGGGAGCGTCGCGCAGAAAGTGTGGGCCGGCGAACGAAAACGGCCGGGCCGTTGCTAGGCCCGGCCCGATCCGCGGAGGTCGCGAATACGGGGACGCACGCGCGCCGCAAGCGCCGGGACCGCGCCGACGCCCGCCGGTGCGAAATCCGGGCGCGCAGCCGGTTACTGGCCGGTCTGCATCTTGGTCCAGAGCCGCGTCACCAGCCGGTCGGTCTTGGCGTCATACACCTTGGCCGGGAACAGCTTGTCGAGCACCTCCTTGGGCGGGAAGATCGCCGGGTCGGTGCGGATCTCCTCGTTGACCAGCGGCAGCGACTCCTTGTTGGCGTTCGCGTACCAGACGTAGTTGGTGATGTCGGCGGTGATCTGCGGCTCCATGATGAAGTTGATCCACTTGTACGCCGCCTCCGGGTTCGGGGCGTCGGCCGGGATCGCCATCATGTCGAACCACTGCTGCGTCCCTTCCTTGGGAACGCTGTAGGCCACCTCGACGCCGTTCTTGGCGTCCTCGGCGCGGCTCGCGGCGATGAAGACGTCGCCCGAGAAGCCGATCGACAGGCAGACCTCGCCGTTGGCGAGGTCGGTGATGTACTGCGAGGAATGGAAGTAGCGGACGTAGGGCCGGATCGAGGTCAGGAGATCCGCCGCCTTCTGCAGGTCGTCGGGATTGGTGCTCTCGGGATCGAGCCCGAGGTAGACGAGGGCGAGCTGGAAGATGTCCGACGGCGAATCGAGCAGCGTGATGCCGCAGTCCTTGAGCTTCGCCGCGTTCGCCGGGTCGAAGATCAGCGACCAGCTGTCGGTCGGCGCGTCGTCGCCGAGCCGCTCCTTGATCTTGGCGACATTGTAGCCGAGCCCGAGCGTCCCCCACATGTAGATCACGGCATGGGCGTTGTCGGGGTCGTAGGCCGCCGCGTCCTGCATCAGGTCGGGGTCCATGTTCTTCAGGTTCGGCAGCTTCGACTTGTCGAGCTCCTGGTAGACGCCCGCGGCCGCCTGCCGCTGCAGGAAGTTCGAGCTCGGGACGACGACGTCATAGCCCGAGTTTCCGGCCAGCAGCTTCGCCTCGAGCACCTCGTTCGAGTCGTAGACGTCGTAGGTGACCTTGATCCCGGTCTCCTTCTCGAACTTCGCGACCGTGTCCTCGGCGATGTAATCGGACCAGTTGTAGACGTGCAGCGTGTTGTCCTGCGCCAGCGCAGGCAGTGCGGCGAGGCCGAACACGACGGTCAGGAGAAGTTTTCGCGACATCAGGCTTTCCCGGTTCAAGAGTCGTTCACGCGCAGGGGCGATCCCGCAACCCATACCACCATGTGGCGACGACGGAATAGGCCGCGGCCGATCCCGGGCGCCCCGCTCCCGCCCGCGTGAACGGAAGCCCGGCAAAGGCCCGGACGACCCTCCCGCCTTCTCCGTTCACGCTACCGGCTGGCACCGCTTCGGCTGCAAGGCCGGGCGTGGTAGCGTCGAAATCAGGGGCGCACCCGCGTTAACCATACCTGCGAGCGACGGCGCACGGCGCCTACACGCCGAGGCGGTCGCGCAGCCCGTACCACCACGAGCCGAGCACCGAATAGGGCACGGCGAACCGCCGCCCGCCCGGGAACGGCAGCCACGGCACCGCCGCGAAGGCGTCGAACCGCGACCGGGCGCCGTCGACCGCCTCGGCGAGGATCCGCCCGAAGAGGTGGCTCCCGACCACGCCATGGCCGCTGTAGCCGTGCGCGAACCAGGTCGCCGGCCCGAGCCGCCCCAGCTGCGGCACCCGGCTGAACGAGATCGCGCAGTTCCCTGACCAGGCGAAGTCGATCGCGACCCCCTTGAGCTGCGGAAACACCCGTTCGAGGTTCGGCACCAGCTTCGCCCGGATGTCGGCGGGATCGGTCCCGCCATATACCGTGCCGCCGCCGAAGAGCAGCCGCCCGTCCGCCGACAGCCGGTAATAGTCGAGGACATAGCGCACGTCCTCGACGCAGACGTCGGTCGGCAGCACCCCGGCCCCCTCGGCCCCGAGCGGCGCCGTCGCCATCACCTGGGTCGAGAACGGCATGATCCGGTTCTCCAGCGCCGGCACCAGATGCCCGAGGTATGCATTCCCGGCGAGGATCAGCGCCTCCGGCCGCACGACCCCGCGCGCCGTCCGCACCACCGGCCGCCCCTCCGGGTCATCGATCGCGACGACCGGGCTCGCCTCGTGGATCACGCCGCCGAGCCCCTCGAAGGCCGCCGCCTGCCCGAGCGCCAGGTTCAGCGGATGCAGGTGCCCGCCGGTCCGGTCGAGCATGCCGCCGGCATAGAGCTCGCTCCCGACGTGCCGCCGGACGCCGGCCCGGTCGAGCAGCTCGAAGTTGTCGATCCCGTACCGCCGCCAGAGCGCCCGCTTCGCCTCGAGCCCGCGCATGTGCGCGGCCGTCAGCGCCGCGAACAGGTTCCCGTCCTTCAGGTCGCAGGCGATCGCGTAGCGCTTCACCCGCTCGCGGATGATCCGCCCGCCCTCCTGCACCACCGTGGCGGCGAACCCCGCCGTCGCCTCGCCATACCGCCGCGCGATGGTGTCGAGCCCCGCGTTCAGCCCGTTGACGATCTGCCCGCCGTTCCGTCCCGACGCGCCCCAGCCGACCTTCGCCCCCTCGAGCACCGCGACCTCGTGCCCGCGCTCGGCGAGCTCGAGCGCCGCCGAGAGCCCGGTGAACCCGGCCCCGACCACGCAGACCCCGGTCCTGACCTCGCCCTCGAGCGGCGGCCGCGGCGGCGCCTCGTGCGCGGTCGCGGCGTAGTAGCTCGCCGGGTAGAGCCCGCTCCCCGGGTAGGGCGCCGCTCCCATCAGGCGGCGCGCCGCCCGGCGACCGCGGCGGCGAAGCGGTCGACCTCGTCCTCGGTGTTGAAGTAGTGCACCGACGCCCGCCCGAGCTCGTTCAGGCCGCGCTCGGCGAAGTCGATCAGCGCCGCCGCGCCGAGCGTCACCGACATGTTGATCCCCTGCCCCGCCAGCCGCCGCATCGTCTCCGACGGCGCCTCGCCGGCCAGCGCGAAGCTCACGATCCCGCACTTCCGCGCGCCCATGTCGTGCAGGCTCACGCCCGGCACCGCCGCGAGCGCCTCCCGCAGCCGCGCCCCGAGCGCCTCGACGCGCTCCCATATCGCCGCGAGCCCGAGCCCGCGCGCATAGCGCACCGCCGCCGCCAGCCCCGCGCGCCCGGCGACGTAGCTCTCCCAGTTCTCGAACCGCTGCGCCCCCGGCATCAGCTCGTAGCTCTCGGGCCCCGTCCAGCGCGTCGCCCGCAGGTCCACGAACGGCGGCTCGATCCCTTCCGCGAGCTCCCGCGCCACGTAAAGAAACCCGGTCCCGCGCGGCCCGCGCAGGAACTTCCGCCCCGTCCCCGACAGGATCTGGCACCCGATCCGCCCCACGTCGAGCGGCATCTGTCCTGCCGACTGGCAGGCGTCGAGCATGAAGGTCACGCCATGCGCCTTCGCCACCCGCCCGACCTCCTCGGCGGGGTTGACCAGCCCGCCCTGCGTCGGGACATGCGTCAGCGCGATCAGCCGCGTCCGCGGCCCGATCATCCGCTCCAGCGCCGCGACGTCGACCTGCCCGGTCCCGTCCGACGGCACGAGGTCGAGCCCGAGCCCGCGCCGCCTCGCGAGCTGCACCATCCCGAGCCAGTTCGAGACGTACTCCGACGCGTGCGTCAGGATCCGGTCGCCCTCGCAAAGCGGCAGCCCGTAGAAGGCCATGTCCCACGCCCGCGTCGCGTTCTCGACGAAGGCGATCTCCTCCGCCCGCGCCCCGAGCAGCCCCGCCACCTCGTCGTAGAGCCCCGCGAGTGCCCCGGCGGAGGCCCGCTCCGCCTCGTAGCCCCCGATCTCGCGCTCGAGCGCGAGGTGCCCGGTCACCGCCTCCCACACCGGATCGGGCATCAGCGACGCCCCGGCGTTGTTGAAATGCAGCACCCGCTCGCAGCCCGGCGTCGCCGCCCGCACCGCCGCGACGTCGATCCCGGCCGTCACGAGGCGTCCTTCGCGAGGATCGCGTCCGGCGGCACGAAGAAGAGCGAGCCGCTGACCGCGCGGCTGTAGTCGAGCAGCCGGTCGTAGTTGCCCGGAGGATCGCCCGCGAACATGTTCTGCAGCATCCGCTCGATCCGGGCCGGCGAGCGGGCGTAGCCGATGAAGTAGGTCCCGAACTCGCCGGCCGCGGCATTCCCGAACGGCATGTTGTCGCGCACGATCTTCAGCTCCTGCCCGTCCTCGTCGATCGAGGTCAGCACGTTGTGCGCATAGGGCGCCTTCGCCGCGTCGTCGAACTCGATGTCGTCGAGCTTCGACCGCCCGATGATCCGCTCCTGCTCCTCCACCGCGAGCGCGTTCCACCGCTTCAGGTCGTGCAGGTACTTCTGCACGATCACGTAGCTGCCGCCCGCAAATTCCGGGTCCTCGTCGCCGATCGTCACCGCCTCGACCCGCGCCGGCCCCTGCGGGTTCTCGGTCCCGTCGACGAAGCCGATCAGGTCGCGGTCGTCGAAGTAGGTGAAGCCGTGCACCTCGTCGACGTCGCCGACCGCCCCGTCGAGCCGCGCCAGGATCTGCGTCACGAGCTGGAAGCACAGGTCCATCCGCATCGCCCGGACGTGGAAGAGCAGGTCGCCCTGCGTCGCCACCGCATGGTGCACGCCGCGGATCTCGCGGAACGGGTGCAGCTCCTTCGGCCGCGGCGCGCCATAGAGCCGGTCCCAGGCGTCCGACCCGAACCCCATGACGCAGCTCAGGCCCCCCTGCAGGTCGCGGAAGCCCACCGCGCGCACCAGCCCCGCGAGCTTGCCCGTCAGCCCGCGCACCGCCGCCTCCGCCGCCGCGCCCGGGACGATCCGCGCGACGATGAAGATGGCGGCGCGGCTGAGGTCGCTCGCGACGGGCTGGCTCTCGGGTGGAACGCGATCGGCCATCATACGATCTCCAGGTACGTCTCTTGCCCCAAAGGGCTGAACTGCGGGCAGCTCGCCGGATAGCCGCGCCCGGTCACGGCGCCGGCCGCTCGACCCCGAGCGCCGCGTCGAAGAAGCCGACCGCCGCGTCGCCGATCCGCCGGTGCAGCGCCCGCCGGTCGACGCCCGGCGCGTCGACGCAGGTCTCGGGGAAGTTGTCCCGCCCGATCTGGTCGCACTCGTTGCCGAAGATCTCATGGCCGACCGGCCCCGGCAGCACCTCGAGCCGCGCCCCCGGCATGTGCGCCGCCGCGAAGGCGGCGTTCTCCGCCGGCGGCGTCGTGGTGTCGCCCTCGCCGACGATGACGTAGGCCGGCACCGCCATCTTCGCGAGCCCGGCCTCGGTCATCCCGAAGCCCTGGATGTCGCCCGGCGCCATCGCGAAGGCCGCCCGGACCCGGTCGTCGCGAACGTGCAGCGCCGGCTCCGCGTCGAGCGTCATCGCCTCGCGCAGGTAGGGCGGCAGCGCCACGTTGCCCTGCCAGGCGCGCTGGAAGTCGAGGAAGCCCTCCGGGTCGACCTCCGCCCCGCCCATCCAGAGCGCGGTGAAGCCGCCCTGCGAATGCCCGGCGACGCCGATCCGCCCGGCGTCGATCCGCGGCCCCCAGGTTGGGTCGCCGACGAGGTGGGTGATGTCGAGGCTGATGTCGACCGGCCGCTGCCACAGCCGGTTGCGAACGTAGAGCGCGCTCGAGTCGTAGGTATGCGCGCGGAAGTGATAGACCAGCGCCACGATGTAGCCGCGGGCCGCCAGGTACTCGCCGAACCAGGCGTAGCCCGCGCCGTTGCCGCCGGCGCCGTGCGAGAAGACCACCAGCGGCCGCGGGCCGCCCGGGGCCGCCGGCGCGTCCTGGTAGAGCGTCAGCGCGTCGGCCATGAAGATCTTGACCGGCATCGCGTCGGGCGCCGGCGCCGCCGGATAGATCAGCATCAGGTCGAGCGTCCGCCCGTCGGTCGGCTCGACGAACTCGATCTGGGTCATCCCCACCGGGTAGAGCACCGGCTCCGCGGCGCGGAGGGGGCCGCAGGCAAGGAGGGCGAGGAGCGCGAGCAGGCGCAGCATCACACGATCTCCAGGTAGGTCTCGTGCTCGAAGGGGCTGATCTGCTGCGAGAAGACCTGCAGCTCCTGCTTCTTCATGCCGAGGAAGGTCTCGCGCAGGATCGGCGCGAACACCCGCGCCAGGCTCTCGCTGCGCTCGAAGGCGTCGATCGCCGACTTCCAGTCGATCGGCAGCGCCATCTCCGGGCTCGTCGCCATCGGCTCCGGCGGCTCGATCCGGTTCTCCATCCCCTCGAGCGCCGCCCCGAGCACCGCCGCCAGCACCAGGTAGGGGTTGGCGTCCGCCCCCGCCACCCGATGCTCGATCCGCCGCGCCGCATTCGAGCCGCCCGGGATGCGCACCGCCGCCGCCCGCGTCTCATAGCCCCAGGAAACCTCCGAGGCGACATGCGCGTTCGGCGTCAGCCGCCGGTAGGAATTGCGGTGCGGCGCGAAGACGAGGCTCGACGCCCGCATCAGGGACAGGAGCCCCCCGACCGCATGCCGCATCACCTCCGACCCGTCCGCGGTGCCATTGTCGAAGACGTTCTTCCCGTCGCGGTCGAGGAGGCTGAAATGGACGTGGAATCCGTTGCCGGCGCGGTCGAGGAAAGGCTTCGCCATGAAGCTCGCCGCGAGCTCGTACTTCCGCGCAATTCCCTTCACGAACCGCTTGAAATACAAGGCATCGTCCGCCGCCTTCAGCGGGTCGGCCACATGCAGCAGGTTGATCTCGAACTGCCCGCCGCCGTTCTCCGAAATGGCGGAATCGACCGGCACGTCGTGGGCGTCGCAGGCGGCGTAGACGTCGGTGAAGAAGGCCTCGAAGTGGTCGAGATCGTCGATCGACAGCGCCCCGTCCCCGTCGAGCAGCTTGTGCGTCACCGGCGACTTCGGCGGCGTCGGCAGTTCCCCGGTGGTGTCGACGAGGTAGAACTCGAGCTCGGTCGCCACCACCGGCGTCAGCCCCAGCGCCTGGTAGCGGGCGCAGACCGCCGCCAGCGCCCGGCGCGGGTCGCCCAGGTACGGCGTGTCGTCCTCGTTGAGCATCCAGAGCGGCAGGAGCGCCGTCGGCGAGCCGAGCCAGTTCATCGGCAGGAAGCCGCGGCCCGTCGGCTCGCAGCGCCCGTCGACGTCGCCGTCCTTGAAGACCAGCGGGTTGCCCTTGACGTCCTCGCCCCAGATGTCGAGGCAGGTGATCGAATAGGGCATGCGCATCGCGCCCCCGAGCACCTTCTCCGCCTGCGCCACCGGCACGCGCTTGCCGCGGAGGATGCCGTTCAGGTCGCAGACCGCAGCCCTGAGGCTGGTGATGTCGGGACGGCTTTCGAGCCAGCCCAGGGCGTCGGGGGTGTCCAAGATCGGCTCCGGGATGCTAGGCGCCTGCTAGCACGCCGCCCGGGCGCCGCCAAGGCCCCCACCCGCCGGAGGCCCTGACCCTGCCCGTCCGCCACGCCCTCCCCTTCGCCCTCGCCGCCGCCTTGGCCGGCTGCGCCGCCGGCTCGGTCGGCGGCCCGGCGCCCGCGACCGAGGCCCACCCGGCCCCGGTGAAGCTCGTCCCCGACGGCGACCTCGCCCTCCACGTCTGGCCGGCCGAGGGCCCGACCCGCGCCGCCATCCTTGCGCTGCACGGCTACGGCGACGCCTCCGACCTCACCTTCGAGTTCGCCGCCCGCGACTGGGCCGCCCGCGGCATCGCCGTATATGCCCTCGAGCAGCGCGGCTTCGGCGCCAACCCGAGCCGCCAGCAGTGGCCCGGGGTCGACGCGCTGGTCGCCGACGCCAAGGCCGCCGCCGCCGAGGTCCGCCGCCGCAGTCCCGGCGTGCCGCTGACCGTCGTCGGCCACTCGATGGGCGGCGGCGTCGCGCTGGTCGCCGCCGCCGAGGGCATGGACGCCGATGCGCTGGTGCTGGCCGGCCCCGCCATCGCCGGCGGCCCCGCGCTGGGCGAGATCGCCCGCGGCGCCTCCTGGACGCTGGCGGCGGCGCTCCCCGACGTGCGCTGGACCGGCCAGGGCTTCGTGCACATCCAGCCGACCGACAACCCCTCGGCCATGGCGCGCGTGCTCGCCGACCCCCGCCACTTCGGAAACCCGTCGAGCCGCGAGCTCTACGGCCTCGTCCGCCTGATGGACCGCGCCGCCGCCGAGGCCCCGCGCGTCCGCATCCCGACGCTCACGCTGATGGGCGCCCACGACGAGGTGCTCGAGCCCGACCGCGTCGCCGAGATCGCCCGCACCATCCCCGGCAACGCCGGCTTCATCCTCTATCCCGACGGCTGGCACTGGCTCTTCACCGACCGTCAGGCCCCGCGCGTCTGGCAAGACGTCGCCGCCTTCGCCCTTGCCGCCCCGCGCCGCTGACCCGAAGGCGTGACGCCGCCGCGAGCCAGCCCGAGCTGCCTTCTTCTTGCCTCAAATACTCCTCTGCGGGCTCCGCCGTCGCAGGAAGGATTGATGCGGCGTCCGGATGATCGCCTCGGCCCTTCCTTGAGCGACGACGCTCTCGACGAGCACGGCCAACGGCGAAGCTGCTGCCGGACGATCTGCCGATCCGGCCTGATCCGGCGCTTCCCTACCCGGCGCGGTTCCACCCCCGCCCGCGGTCGCCGAAGATCTCGTAGCCTTCCGCCGTCACCGCCACCGTGTCCTCGAGCTTGATGAACCCGCGCCGCGGGTGCTCCATGGTCGTCTCGACCGACAGCACCATCCCCGCCTCGAGCGGCCGCGCGGCGTCGACCCCGGCATAGCCCACCGGATGGTCCATCAGGAACGGCACCTCGTGCGGGACAAGCCCCATGCCGTGCGCCACGAAGTCGGTGCAGCCGGCATTGGGCCCCGCCCGCCGCGCCGCCTCGCCCGCCTCGATCACCGCGCCGCCCAGCACGCCCGCCCGCACCGCGCCGAAGGCCGCCTGCTGCGCCGCGTCGACCTCGGCGAGCAGGTCCTCGAGCTCCGCGTCCGGCGCGCCGAGGATCCCCATCCGGCAGAGGTCGCCGATCCACCCCTGCCAGTTGCCGCCCGAGTCGAGCGACAGGATGTCGCCGCGGCCCCAGGCCTGGTCCGACGGCGCCCGGTTGAGGCTCGTCCCGGCCGTGATCAGGCAATAGTCGAACCCGAGCCCGCGCGCCGTCTCCTCGCGCCGCAGCCGCTCGATGATCGTATGCTTGGTCGCGCCCTCGCCGACGCCGGCGATCGTCGCCAGCATCGCGTCGGTGATCAGCTCCGAGGCGAGCCTGAGCTCGGCGAGCTCCGCCGGCGTCTTCAGCGCCCGCGCCCGCTCGAGCACCCCGGTCGCATCGACCAGCCGCGCCTCCGGCAGCCGCTCGCGCAGGAGCCCGTAGGCGTCCGCCGGCAGGAACCCGGGCTCGATCCCGATCCGCCCGCGCGCCGCGCCGATCCGCTCGACCTGGGCGACCGCCTCCGCCGCGGCGTCGAGCGTCCCCCGCGCGACCGGCGCGAATCCCGGGGTCCAGAACGGCCGGTTCGCGTGCTCGGCCTTCTCCATCCGGTAGGCGACGTAGCCCGCGTCCTCCGGCCGGCCCTTGGCATAGACGACGATCGGCAGGTAGCGGCTGTGCCCGATCGCCTCCATCGCCGAGAAGAACAGGAACTGGTAGCCGCCGAGCAGCCAGCGGACGTTGTGCCGCGAGCAGGCGAGCAGCACGTCGAGCCCCGCCTCGTCCATCAGCCGGTCGAGCCGCGCCACATCGAACGGGACCTCGACCGCTTCCAGCGTGCCAGCCGTCTCGCGCATCCGATCCTCCCCTGCCGGCCGGCCGTCACGCGGCGGCCGGTCCTTTCCCGCGAGGGTGCCGAAGCCCGGCCGCCAGATCCAGCGAAAAGGCGCCGCGCCGCTGGACTCGGACGCCGAAGCCGCTAAGACACCGGTTCGACCCGGAGGTGACCACCCCGCCGCATGAAGAGCAGGAAGCGCAGGACCGCCGCGGTCGCAGGTCGCGGCCAGCCGCCGCAGCTGCAGGTCGCGGCGCTCTGCTGGCGCCGCTCGGCCAAGGGGCTGCGCATCCTGCTCATCACCAGCCGCGACACCGGCCGCTGGGTGATCCCCAAGGGCTGGCCGATGCGCAAGCGCACCGAGGCGCAGGCCGCCGCCCGCGAAGCCTTCGAGGAGGCCGGCCTGCAGGGCGAGATCGCGCGCCGCAGCATCGGCGTCTACCGCTACACCAAGTCGGACGGCGCCGGCCGCAAGCTCGCCTGTGCCGTGCGGGTGTTCCCGATGGAGGTCCGCGCCATGGTGCGGAACTATCCCGAGACCGGGCAGCGCCGCTCGAAGTGGTTCTCGCCGGCCAAGGCCGCCCGCCGCGTCGCCGAGCCCGACCTCGCCGCGCTGATCCGCGACTTCGACCCCGAGCCGCCCGAGGAGGCCGCCGGTCCCGACCTCAGTCCCGAAGCAGATCGTTGATCGCCGTCTTCGACCGCGTCCGCGCGTCCACCTGCTTGACGATGACCGCGCAGTAGAGGCTCGGCCCCGGCTCCCCGTTCGGCAGCGGCTTGCCGGGCAGGCTCCCGGCCACCACCACCGAATAGGGCGGCACCTCGCCATAGAAGACCTCGCCGGTCGCCCGGTCCACGATCTTCGTCGACTTGCCGATGAAGACCCCCATCCCGAGCACCGAGCCCTCGCGCACGATGCAGCCCTCGACCACCTCGGACCGCGCCCCGATGAAGCAGTCGTCCTCGATGATCGTCGGCCCTGCCTGCAGCGGCTCCAGCACCCCGCCGATCCCGACCCCACCCGACAGGTGGACGTTCCGCCCGATCTGCGCGCAGGACCCGACCGTCACCCAGGTGTCGACCATCGTCTTCTCGCCGACATAGGCCCCGACGTTCACGAACGACGGCATCAGCACCACCCCCGGCGCGATATAGGCCGACCGCCGCACCACCGACCCCGCCACCGCGCGGAAGCCCCCGGGCCGCCAGTCGTGCTCGGTCCAGCCCTGGAACTTCGAGTCGATCTTGTCCCACCAGCCGCCGCCCTGCGGCCCGCCCGCCTGGGGTCCCATGTCCTCGAGCCGGAACCCGAGCAGAACGGCCTTCTTCGCCCACTGGTTGACCCGCCAGGTCCCGTCGGCCTGCCGCTCGGCCGCCCGGACCGCCCCCTTGTCGAGCATCTCCAGCGTCGTCTCGATCGCCGCCCGCTCGGCGCCCCCGGTCTCCGGCGACACCTCGTCGCGCTTCTCCCAGACGGCCTCGATCGCGCGTTCGAGCTCTGCGTTGTCGGTCATGCGGCACCCCCGGGCTGGACGCGCGCCCTATAGGCCACGCCGCCCCGGCTGGCAACGCCGGCGGCCGGGGCGCTCCTACCCAACGCAGTCACCATCTTTGACAAGGCGCTGCTTGCGGCCGTAGCCTGATGCGCGCACGGGCCAGGGACCCCGCAGATGGACGACTGGCAGCACGCCGGTACCGGCGGAGGAAACGACATGAACGCCACCGTGGCCAGGCTCGAGTCCGGCGTCTCCCACATCCGCCTCGACCTGGGCGAGACAAAGGCGGACGTGCGCGGGATCCGCACCGAAGCGAGGAGCGACTTCCAGCTGATGTTCGGCGCGCTGATCGCGGCCACCCTGGGCCTAGCCGCGCTCACGGCCCGCGGCTTCGGCTGGCTGTAGCCGCTCGGAGGTTTTACCAAGCTAGGAGTGGAATTACTTAAATCTATTTACGTGTTCAGTATTATTGGAATGATTGCGGACTTATAGTACATATTCAGCCTAAAGATCGAGCAGCTAGGTTTTGTCATATTTGGACCGGGAGCCTTATGCGATTCCGGACCGACCTAGATGACGCGAGCGACACCGGCAAAGTAATGATGGCCGCTCTTATTGGGCTTTGCGTAGGATTAGGATTAACAGAATTCGCCATCCTCGCTGCACTTGGCGTCTGGATTGTCTTAGTAACTATCGAACAAAGCGATACCCTCAAAATGCTGCGTTGTTTATAAAGAAACATCTGAGATCAGCGATAGCCTTCCGGCGCTCTATCGCGCTTTAGGCAAATCCGGCCTTACGATTACAAGCGTGTTGCGATCGGAATCAAACTTAGAGTACGAGTTCGTGCTGAGAACGCCACGTGGCCTGCCCATAGAGTTAGCTGAATCCTCGATCCTGCGCGATGTACCGAGCCAAACAAGCGGAACAATTACGTTCACTGGGCCGGGGAAATTACTTCCGCCGCGGAAATAACCTTTCGAGCATCCTGAAGATTACTTTCCAGCGTCCTATCATGGGTCGCATCGCCGGCGGCATCAAGCTCAGACACTAGAGACTTCATATTGAACACCGCGATCTGCGACTTTTGGATGCCAAGCGCCACAGCGACGCCAAGCTGAAATCGGTAGCTTTTTGCGCTCAAGCCCCCAAGTAGCCTTTCAGTCACAAGCGACTGCTTTGCCGGATTGAGCTGCGCAATCCAATGCCCAAGATCAGCGCGGGCTTGCCGCCGCGCCTTTGTGTCGTCATTGGACAACAGGTCAATGTATTGCTGGAGCGCCGCCTCTTCGGCTCCGGAAAGCTGCGCTTCCGGAGAAGGAATAGCCGCCCTTACCGCTGCAGCCACCGCAGAACGTTGCTCTTGCGCCTCAGCGACCACCTCATCAGAAGGCGATTGGGTAGAACCTTGTGTCCCACCCGCGAGAACGGCGCTTGTTGGAACAGAAAGCGCCTCGGCTACACTCCAGGCAGCATCGTCCGCTGGGTTTCGGACAATAGGTGAGTGAGACAAATCATTCCGCGAAAAAACTATGTCACCCTGCTGGTACCAAGCATCAAATGGCAAATGTCCATACACGGGCCTAGGTGGAGATTGCAGGCCAAAAAGTGCTCTAGAGATGTCCTGACCGTTTTGCGAAATCCATTGGCCGATTTCACTTCCCGTTGTCCAGAAGTCAGCGTTACTTTGCACCCGTTGATTTTTGTCATCAAGAATGCCAAGTAGAAGTTCGGCGAGAACGCTTTTGCCTGGTGTAGTTTGCGTCGCATCGCCAGCGGCGAGAAATTGACGGCCATATGAACGAGCGGCGCTATCCTGAACATAACTCGACGATTCAATACCATCTTTTTTCTGGGGAAGGGAAAACTAAATGTCCATCCTTAACGGCAATACCATTAATGACGATAGTACTTGGCAGCGCGTTTGGAGTCAGTCCGTTGTCCATAAGATCTGGCTGATACCCAAAAAACGCACCCGAGAAACAGCGCGCTCGAAAATGAAAAACATATGACGAGGATCAGGCTCCTGTGCCCATGCAGCAAACATGGAGAGAGGCAAAGCAGTTTTAACTATATCTGCCTCGCTTGCGTTTTCATCAGGCGCGTCAATTGGCAATATATATCCAACTGGCCGGCCAACGTCTCGGGAGTATCCGTGAGCTGAAATATAAACAACTATACGACTGTTGGATGCAGTAGAATGCACCTTCAGGAAACTGTCTAGGACATCCATTATGTCTGACGAGACTAAATCAAAGTAAACTTCTGCCTTGAAGTGCTGCCGCTCAAGAGCGGTTAGATCGGAGATCTCGCCCGGTATTGAGATAAGGCGTGGCAAGTGCGCATAGTTGACTTCACCGATCAGCAACGCAAAGCTGTGGTCGTAGAGACGCTGATCATCTCCGCCAGTATTAATCACTAAGCCGGTTTGATCATCAGATATTTCTGTAACGTAGGCCGGCTTAGGAGGGGCGGCGTTCGCTGATGCGGGCATTATCGCGATTGCAACGGAGTAAGCAACGACTGAACATCGCCACATGCCCAACACTCACGCCCTGAAGCCCGCCCCGGTTCGAAATCCGTACAAAACCAAATCGCCGGTATGCAGGGGAAATGCCTTTCGAGAGATCTTGTTCCCTTGATTTCCGCCAATGCACCACGCGTGTTCTTTGTCGGCATCGGCATACCCATCAAAGTAGGCCACGTGGCGCGTTCGCTGGTCTGCGTGCTTGAAGACAATTACATCTCCGGGCTCGGATGCTCCGTTTGGGAAAGTCGGGTGAACGACCGAAATGACGCGGATCCCGCATTGTTTGGATATGGCTTCCCGCACCGCCTCAGGGTCCAGCAAACGAAAGCCGCGCGCCAAGCGGTCTCATCACCCTGAGCAGGATCAGTCGAAAAAAACTCAACAATAAGAGTCTGACTCGAAAGTTCAAGCTTCGGAACAATGCCTTGCGATGAGGCGGGTGAGGCGGCGGATGTGGGCGACGAGCGCCCAGGCGGCGGAGCTTTCGACGGAGCGCTCGAAGTCCTTGGCGAGGCGGCGGCACCGGCCGAGCCAGGCGAAGGTGCGCTCGACGACCCAACGCCTCGGCAGGACGACGAAGCCCTCGGCGGTGGTGGGCCGCTTGACGATCTCGAGCGTCCAGCGGCCGAGCCCCGCCAGCGCCGTCGCGAGTTTGTCGCCGGCGTAGCCGCCGTCGGCGAAGAGATGGCGCAACCAGGGGAAGCGGTGGCGGATTGCCTTGACGAGATCGACGGCGCCGTCGCGGTCCTGGATGTCGGCGGCGTGGACGAGCACGAAGAGCATCAGCCCGAGCGTGTCGGTGACGATGTGGCGCTTGCGGCCCTTGAGCTTCTTGCCGGCGTCGTAGCCGCAAATCCCGCCGCTTTCGGTGGTCTTCACCGACTGGCTGTCGATGACCCCGGCGGTCGGCGACGCCTCGCGCCCCTCGAGGGGCCGCCATCACCAGCAGGTGGTTGATCGACTGCCAGAGCCCCATGTCGCGCCAGACGTAGAAATAGCCCTGCACGGTCGAGAGCGGCGGGAAGTCCTTCGGCAGCATGCGCCACTGGCAGCCGCTGCTCGCCAAATACAAGATGGCGTTGACCACCTGCCGCAGATCGGTGGTCCGCGGGCGGCCTCCCCGCCGCGCCGGAGGAAGCAGCGGCGCAATCAACGCCCACTCCGCGTCGGTCAGATCGCTTGGATAGCGCAGCCCCGTCCGCTTATGCTGCTCGCGGGTGATATCAGTCCAGGCCATGTGATCCTCCATCGCGTCGCAAACGAAGGAGAATCACAAACCTCTGATATCACTCAACTACTTTTGAGGCAGCCTCTAAGGGGGTTGGCAGGCTTGCGTTCGGCAGGAGTGTCTGGTGGCCATTCCATAACATAGCGAGGAGGTACATTCAGCATCATCCAACGCGCCAACTCACTTGGCCGTAGATTAGTAGGCACCTCGTTAGCCAAAAATTTCGCAGCCCACCTTACTTCCTTGTCGTCTGGCCGCAGCCGTTTCGAACCCTTTTCTACGGGGCTTACATGTGGCGGATCAAAATAGTCAGGATGAGCGTCGACCCAAGCATTGATACTATGCTCAATGTCATTCAAGCCGGAACCCGGACGCACTTTGGCCAAAAGCCAAACGAGGTGCCAAGGCTGACGACAGGACTGAGGCCAGCACACTCCTTCGTGTGATCATTTCTGTAGCTTTCGATGGGTCAGGGGTTCCCACGAGGTCTTGCAACGTACGTATTAGAGATCGCCTCAATGTTTTATTATGGACGTCTGGCTCCTTTGGCGCAAGCTGAAATTTTCGCTGCGTTAAGGGTGAGAAGGAGAACTTGCGATTGTCAGAGCGCGGCCGGCGGAAAAGGCATGCATGTTCAGGGCGGCCAAGCTAAAGGGCGAACTGGCCGCCCGCCGCATCCGACATGGTGCCGGGTGCTTAAGATCGCGGCCCAGTCCGAAAGTCTCACGGCCCGCGGCTTCGGCTGGCTGTAGCCGCTCGGAGGCTGGCAGGCCGCTTCGACACGCTGTAAGCCCCTCGCCATGAGCAAACCGCCCGAGCCCAAGAGCCCCTTCCCCGACGCCCGCGAGGACCAGGCCCGCTGGGACCGCGTCCCCGACACGCCGCAGACGCTGTCGCCGTCGTTCCGCCTCGCCTTCAGCGACCCGGACTTCCTGACCCGCGACGAGCTCCGCCCGGTCCGGCTGCAGCTCGAGCTCCTGAAGCCCGAGATGGCGCTGCAGGAGCGCGGCATCGTCTCGACGATCGTGATGCTCGGCAGCGCCCGCATCCCCGACCCGGCGACCGCGAACCCCGGCCGGCCGGCGGCGGCGCTCGCGCCCTACTACGCGCAGGCGCGGGAGTTCGCGCGCCTCTCGACCGAGCGCGCGCTCGCCACCGGCAACCGCGAGGACGTGGTCTGCACCGGCGGCGGCCCCGGGATCATGGAGGCCGGCAGCCGCGGCGCGGCGGAGGCCGGCGGCGTCTCGATCAGCCTCAACATCGTGCTGCCGCACGAACAGTCGCCCAACCGCTACGGCACCCCCGACCTCTCGTTCAACTTCCACTATTTCGCCATCCGCAAGATGCACTTCCTGATGCGCGCCCGTGCCATCGCCGTCTTCCCCGGCGGCTTCGGGACCTTCGACGAGCTCTTCGAGGTCCTGACGCTGATCCAGACCGGCCGGATGCGCCGCCGCCCGATCCTGCTCTTCGGCGAGCCCTTCTGGCGCGCCGTGCTGAACTGGGAGGCGCTGGTCGAGGCCGGCACCATCGCCGCCCGCGACCTCGAGCTCTTCGGCTACGTCGCGAGCGCCGCCGAGGCCTGGGAAAAGATCGACGCCTGGCGCGCGGCCACTTGACCGACCGACCGGCGGCCGGCCCAGCGGGGGCGGAGGGGCGTCCGCTTCCCGCAACCGCCTCGTCGCTGCGCGAAACGCCAGGGGGCTGGCGGCCTTCCGTCAATTTCGCCGCGGGCTTCGCGCGCCGCGATCAGCCGGCCCCCGCCTCGGCTTCCTGCAGCCGCTCCTCGACCCGCGCGCCGACCTCCGCCACCGCCTCCGGCGCGATCAGCCCCAGCCGGGCGGCATCCTCGGCCATCGCGAGGCTGTCCGAGGCGAGCACCAGGTGCGCCCCGGCCGCGCGCAGCGCCTCCGCGAGCGCGCCGACCTCGGCCTTGCGCGCCGGACCGCGGGCGGCGATGTCGCGGATATAGACCGCGCGCACCCGGCCGGCGTGCTTCCGGACGATGCGGCTGTAGACCTCGGGGTCGCGCTGGCCGCTGTCGCCGATCAGCACGAACGGCATCTCGCCGTAGAGCGTGAGCATCCGCTCGATCAGCAGGTGCTTGTGGTTGACGGCGCGGCGCGGCAGCGGCCTCCGCAAGCTGAGCCCCCATTCGCGCAGGAACAGCACCGGCCCCGCCGGGATGTCGTGGTGGTGGAAGAAGGCCTCCAGCATGTCGTAGATGCCCCAGGGCGCGCGCGAGACGTAGAGCATCGGGTTGCACTCGTGCCCCGACGCGCCCGCGTGCAACGCCCGATAGAGCGCCGCCACCCCTGGAAAAGCCGTGCGGCTCTCGGCCCCC
Organism: Amaricoccus sp.; assembly: GCA_046348975.1. Lineage (GTDB taxonomy): Bacteria > Pseudomonadota > Alphaproteobacteria > Rhodobacterales > Rhodobacteraceae > Amaricoccus. Next base: position 224,878 of record JAXMDF010000003.1, read on the forward strand.
TGCACGAACAGCCGCCAGAGCATCGTCAGCTTGTTGGCGACGCCGGTATGCATCACCGTGTCGTCGATGTCGGAGACGATGACGGTCCGCGCGCTGTCGGGCGGGATGAAGACCTCGACCGAGGCCTCGGCCCGCGTCGGCGCCAGCAGCTCGAGCTCGAGCCGGTGCCAGATCCGGTCGCGCGGCACCGGCGCACCGGGCGCCATCTCGATGCGGAAGTACCCGTCGCGGTCGGTCTCGACCTCGATCGCCGCGCCGTAGAACACCGCGCGGACGCGGGCGCCGCCGACCGGCCGCCGCCGCAGCCGGCGGACGATGGTGCGGATCTCGGCCGCCTCGATGGTGCCGCCGGTATGCTGCCAGAACACCCGTCCGATCACGAAGATCCGCTCGCGCGAACCGTAGCCGCGATAGGGCTGCAGCACCACCCCGCGGCGCCCGCGCGCGGTCCGCACCGGCCGCGCCAGCAGCCGCAGGATGCCGTGGACCGCGCTGGCGGCGTCGGACGCCAAGCCGCTCAGGCCGCCGGTGCCGCGAGCGCGGCAACCGGCCCCTCGGCCTCGCCGTCCGCCAGCGCCGGCCGGCCCGGCAGGGCCCCGGCCTCCGCCGCACCGAACTCGGGAAAGGTGTCGGCGTGGCGCGGGTGCGGCGGACGGGCTTCGTCGGGCATCGGTGACTCCCCAGAGGTCCCGTCGAAGCTAGGCCGTGCGGCCGGGCCCGGCAACCGAGAGGCGCCGTCGCCCTGCCGTCGCTCCAATCCGCGGTTGTCGCCGCAGCCCGGCTCGCTTAGCCTCCCGGCAAATCCAGGGAGGAACGGGACATGGCCGACGACAAGCTCGGGTTCGACACGCTGCAGATCCACGCCGGCGCCAGGCCCGACCCGGCGACCGGCGCGCGGCAGGTGCCGATCTACCAGAACACCGCCTACGTCTTCCGCGACGCCGACCATGCGGCGGCGCTCTTCAACCTGCAGGAAGTCGGCTACATCTACTCCCGCCTGACCAACCCGACCGTCATGGCGCTCGCCGAGCGGATCACCGCCCTCGAGGGCGGCCAGGGCGGCGTCTGCACCTCCTCGGGCCACGCGGCGCAGATCATGGCGCTCTTCCCGCTGATGCGGCCCGGCGACAACATCATCTCCTCGACCCGCCTCTACGGCGGAACCGTCACCCAGTTCACCCACGCCATCGGCCGTTTCGGCTGGTCGGCCGAATTCGTCGACACCGAGGATCTGACCGCCCTGGAGGACCTGGCCGACGACCGGACGCGGGCGATCTTCTGCGAGTCGATCGCCAACCCCGGCGGCTACGTCACCGACATCCCCGCCATCGCCGCGGTGGCGAAGCGGATCGGCGTGCCGCTGATCGTCGACAACACCTCGGCGACCCCCTACCTCTGCCGCCCGCTCGAGCAGGGCGCCGACCTCGTGGTGCATTCGACGACCAAATACCTGACCGGCAACGGCACGGTGATCGGCGGCGCCATCGTCGACTCCGGCCGCTTCGACTGGTCGGCCTCGAAGAAGTTCCCGAGCCTCACCGAGCCCGAGCCCGCCTATCACGGCCTGAAGTTCCACGAGACCTTCGGGCCCATGGCCTACACCTTCCACTCGATCGCCGTCGGCCTGCGCGACCTCGGCATGGCGATGGCGCCGCAGAACGCCTTCCTGACGCTCCTCGGCATCGAGACCCTTAGCCTCCGGATGAAGAAGCACGTCGAGAACGCCGTCGCGGTCGCCACCTGGCTCGAGAAGGACCCGCGCGTCGAATACGTCACCTACGCGGGCCTGCCGTCGTCGCCCTGGCACGCGCGCGCCGAGCGGCTCTACCCCAACGGCGCCGGCGCCCTCTTCACCTTCGCGCTCAAGGGCGGCTACGAGGCCTGCGTCAAGCTCGTCAACTCGGTCAAGCTCTTCAGCCACGTGGCGAACCTCGGCGACGCCCGCTCGCTGATCATCCACTCGGCCTCGACGACGCACCGCCAGCTCACCCCCGAGCAGCAGGAGGCCGCCGGCGCCATCCCCAACGTCGTCCGCCTGTCGATCGGCATCGAGGACCCCAAGGACATCATCGCCGACCTCGACCAGGCCCTGGCCGCCGCCACCGCCTGACGCGACAGCGCCCGCCCCGGGGCCCGCCAACCCCTTGCCTTCCCTTCCTTTCTTCAACCTATCGGGCAGTGCCGGGGGGGTCGAGGGGGGCCGGCGAGGGCCCCCCTCGGGCCGCCCCGAAAGCCGCCGGGGAACGAAGAGCAAGAGCGACTCCCTTCGGGCCTGAAGGCCGAGCCGCGCATGCGGCGAACGGCGCCAAAGCGCCGCGGGCCCCCTCCCGCCGTTTCGGAAAACCCTCCGACCCGTCCCCTCGCAGCGGTAAACGACAGGTTACGGCCGTCGGCCTTTGTCCATCAGTATCAATGCGTTGGCTTTTGCCCGATACTCGCGGCCCGGATGCCGCGGGCCTATTCGATGGAAAAGACCAGCGACACGTCGGCCGAGACCGACACCGTCCCCGCCTCGACCGGGGCCGCCTTGGCCATGTCGGCGCGGGCGAAGACCGGCACCGGCCCGCCGCCGTTCCCGCCCTCGCTGAGCGACAGGAGCGCCCCGAGCTTCACGCCCGCCGCCGCCGCGAAGAGCTCGGCCTTGTGCTGCGCGTCCGCCACCGCCTGCCTGCGCGCCTCGTCGAGCGCCGGCTTCGGATCGGCCACGTCGAAGCCGATCCCGTAGAGCCGGTTCGCCCCCGCCGCCGTCACCGCGTCGACGATGCCCCCGAGCGCCGCGACGTCGCGCACCCTCACCGTGACCATGTTGCTCGCCTGGTATCCGGTCACCTTCGACGGGCTGCCGTCGTCGGGGTTGTCGTAGACCGGGTTGATCGTCAGCTGGCTCGTCTGCACGTCCTTCCGCTCGACCTTGGCGCCGTCGAGCGCCTTCAGCACCGCCGTCATCGCCGCGCTGTTCGCCCCGAGCGCCTCGGCCGCCGACGCCCCTTGCGTCTCGACGCCGGCGGTGACGGTCGCGAGATCCGGCACCGTCTCGACCTGCGCCGATCCGGTCGCGGTGATCTGGCGCTCGGTCTCGGCCGAGGCGGTGCCGGCCAGCGCCAGCGCGAGAAGGACGGCAAGGGCGCTCGAGCGCATGGTTTCCCCCGGTGTCTGGGCCGTTGCGGCCGATGAGGACGCAAGATGTGCGCTGCAAGCCGCCGGAGGGCAACCAAAAGTTGCGTGATGGGCCGCAACGGGCTGGATCGGGCGAAAGAACTCGGCTATGGTCCGCCCTGAGGCACACAATACTCGACAAAGATCGGGGCAGGCATGAGCAGCTACAGATTCCGCAAGCCGGAATACCGGCTTCGTTTGGGCTATCCCGAGATCGTCCTGGAGCGCGAGGGCTGCGCGGCGCCGCTGGCGACGGCCGCGCCCGAAGCGGACGGCTATGCCGCGGGCCTCGGCGAGATCGCCGCCGCCGCGATCCCCGCCGGCGCCCCGGTCACCGTCGTTCTGCCCGAGCCCGCCGTCTGGCGCGGCCGCGTCGACCTGCCGCACGGCACCCGCGCCGCCCGCCGCCGCGCCGCCCGCGCCGCCGCCGCACCGCACCTCGGCGTCGCCGCCGACGCCGTCGCGGTGACGCTCGGAACGCCGACCCGCGACGGCACGCCCGTCGCCGCCGTGGCCCACGCCACCCTCGACGACACCCGCGCGCTGGTCGCCGCCGCCGGCCTCGTGCCCGCGGCGGTCGTCGGCGGCGGCGACTTCCCCGGCTTCCCGGCCGCGCCCCGCCTCGCCGGCGCCTCGCGCCCGACCCTGGCCTCGCGCACGGCCGTCGTGCTCGGCGCCGGCACGATCGCCGCCCTCGCCGCCCTCCTCGTCGCCCAGCCGCGGCCGCAGCCGCAGCCGACGCCCATGGCCGCCGCCCCGGCCGCCGTCGAGGTCGCTGCCGTCACGCCGGCGCCCGCCCCCGCCCCCGCCGCGTCGCCCGCGCCGCTCCCGACCGTGCGGCGCGCCGAGATCCATCCGGTCGCCCGCCCGCTCCTTACGGCCCCGCCGCCGGCCCGACCGGCGCCGCCGGCGCCGGTCCCTCTGATGGGCACGCGCAACGTGACGCTTGTAATGCCGCCCGACGGGGGCGCGCCCGAAGTCGTGCTGCCGCCGATCCCGCAGGTGTCGGCCCCGCTCCCGCGCCCCCGGCCGGCCGCGGCCTCCGCCGAGGCGGCGCAGCGCCCGCTGCCGCGCCCCGCCGCGACCGCCGAGGCCACCGCGCGGCCCGGCCCCGAGGCACCGGTGTCGGCGGCGGGCGAACGCCCGCTCCCGCGCCCTGCCGTCGCCGGCGGGGTGCGGGTCGCATCGCTGGAACCGGCCGCCGGCGTCGCGAGCCTCGCCGCCACGCCGGCCGAGGCGGCGCCACCGCCCCGCCCCGCCGGACTGCATTTCAAGGCCGCGACGCTGCACGCCAAGCCCAAGGTCGTCGCCGGCACCGCCCCCCGGAAGGCGGTCGCCGCGAAGCCCCAGCCCGCCCGCGTCGCCGCCGCGCCGGCGCCGCAGCGGGTCGTCACGGTCCGCAAGCCCAGCCTGCAAACCGTCGCCACCAGGCCGACCCCGACGCAGCCGGCGATCGCCGCGGCCCCGGTCCGGGTGGCGAGCGTCGCGCCGCTCAGCGTCGTGCCGGTGCTGCAACCCGCCCCCAGCGTGCGGGTCTCGCCGGCGCGGCAGTATCCGGCGCGGCCGGTCCAGGCCGTGGAGGCGCCGGCGCGGTCGAGCAATCCCTCCTCGCCGCTCGCCGTCGCGGCGGCGACCCAGCGCGGCGCCGCCCAGCGCGGCGGGGTGACGCTGATCGGCATCTTCGGCACCGGCGCGGGCCGCCACGCGCTCCTCAAGATGCCGAACGGCCGCATCCAGCGCGTCGCCGCCGGCGACCAGGTGTCGGGCATGCAGATCGCCGCCGTCGGCTCCGACTCGGTGCAGGTCAACAACCGCGGCCGCGCCACGATCCTGTCCCTGCCCGACTGACCGGCACACCGGACGACCGCGCGCGCCCTCGCGGCGAGGCCCGGTCGTGTCCCCCTGCGCAGGGCAGCCCGGCACGGCCGCGCGCGACTCCATGGACGAGCCCACCCTCGCCCCACCTCGCCGGAGCCGCTGGGCCACAGCCGACCCGCCCGGTCCCAAGGGAACTGCGCCGGAACCGGCGCAGAGCCCGCGCATGCGGGGCGACGGCGCCAAGCGCCGCGCAACTCGCGGCCCCGTAGCCCGACGCCTCGCCCGCACCGCCTCGGAGGACTCGACCCGACGGGCGCGCCAACCTCGTTAACCTCCGCGGCGAGGGGCGAAGGCCGGTACCTCGGTTGTGCATGGAATGTACATGCGTTGTACGTTCCGGATCTCCCGATTAACCCTTGTTCCGACGACCTCTTTCCGCCCGCCGCCCTGCGCCCCTTCCTCGCCCGAACGATCCTCCCACTCCCCCGCCGTCGCTCCCCTTGCACCGGACCCGGCGAAGGCGTAGGCAGGCTCGGGAATCTCTGACGGATTCAGTCGGGAATCGCCGGATCGTGATCCGGCAGCACGGGGCGGGGATGCTGGCGTCGTTTCTGATCATGCTGCGCGAGGGCATCGAGGCGGCGCTGATCGTCGGCATCATCGCCGGCTACCTCGCCCGCACCGGCCGCAGCCAGTGGGTCCCCACGGTCTGGGTCGGCGTCCTCCTCGCCGTCGCCCTCTCCCTCTTCGTCGGCGCCGCCGTGCTCGCCGTCGGCTCCGAGTTCCCGCAGAAGACCCAGGAGCTCTTCGAGGCCATCGTCGGCACCATCGCCGTCATCATCCTGCTTTCCATGGTCTTCTGGATGCGCAAGGCCGCCCGCTCGATCAAGGCGACCATGGAGCACGACGTCGAGGCCGCCTTCCACCAGGGCGGCGGCCCGACCTGGGCGCTCATCGGAATGAGCTTCTTCGCCGTCGCCCGCGAGGGCCTCGAGTCGGTCTTCTTCCTCCTCGCGATCTTCCAGCAGAGCCCCGGCGCCGCCGCGCCGATCGGCGCCCTCCTCGGCGTCGGCTGCGCGGTGCTCCTCGGCGTCGGCATCTACCGCTTCGGCCTGCGCCTCGACCTCCGCCGCTTCTTCCGCTGGACCGGCGTCTTCATCATCTTCGTCGCCGCCGGCCTCGCCGCAAGCGTGCTGCGCAACCTGCACGAGGCCGGCGTCTGGAACCACCTGCAGCAGCCGGTCTGGGACATGACCCGCGCGCTGCCCATCACCTCCATCCCCGGCACCCTCCTCTCCGGCCTCTTCGGCTACCACGACGCCCCGGCCCTCGGCGAGTTCATCGTCTGGGCCCTCGTCCTCGGCATCTCGCTCTGGCTCTTCCTGCGCCCGCTGCCGGTGCCGGTCGGCCAGCCCGCCCGGCGGGAAGCCTGAGATGGCCGACGCAGGCCAGCCGCTGCCGGCGCGGACCACCCGGCTCATGCTCGCCGGCGCCGGTGTCCTCGTCGCCGCCGGCGTGGCCGCCTTCTGGCTCGCCGCCCGCGGCGGCGCCCCGGCGCCCGCCGACGGCGACATCTCGGTCACGATCACCGACGCCGCCTGCCAGCCCGCCGCGCTCGAGGTGCCGGCCGGGCGGCGGACCTTCCGCATCCACAACGCCTCCGACCGCACCCTCGAGTGGGAGATCCTCGACGGCGTCATGGTCGTCGCCGAGCGCGAGAACATCGCCCCCGCCCTCGACGCCACCGTGACCGAGCGGCTGAAGCCCGGCGAATACGCCATCACCTGCGGCCTCCTCTCCAACCCGCGCGGCACCCTCAAGGTGCTGCCGACCGCCGAATCCGAGGCCGGCCGCGCCGCCCCGGAGACCCGCGCCTTCCTCGGCCCCCTCGCCGAGTACCGCGTCTACCTGAGCCGCCGCTCGGGCGAGCTCGTCACCGCCACCGCCGCGCTGTCCGACAAGATCGCCGCCGGCGACCTCGACGGCGCCCGCGCCGCCTGGCTCGCCGCCCGCCAGCCCTGGCGGCAGATAGCCCCGGTCTCGGGCCGCATCGCCGACCTCGCCAACACCATGGACCCCCTTGCCGACTACCTGGAGAAGCGCGAGCAGGATCCGGCCTTCACCGGCTTCCATCGCATCGAATACGGCCTCTGGGTCGACAACTCCACCGACGGCCTCGCCCCCGTCGCCGCCCAGCTCGCCGCCGACGCCGCCACCCTGCGCGACCGGCTGAAGGCGCTGCCGGTCGAGCCCGCAGACCTCGCCGCCAATGCGGCCGCGCTCGCGGCCCGGGTCGCCGACCAGGCCGGCGGCGCGCAGGCGCCCTACAGCCACGCCGACCTCGCCGAATATTCCGCCGACCTCGACGGCATCGCCAAGTCGGCGCTCCTCGTCGGCCCGCTGGTGGCCGAGGCCGACGCCGGCGCCGCCCAGGCGCTGCAGCAAGCCCTCGACCAGGCCCGCGCCACCATCGACGGATCCAGGCAACCCGACGGTGCCTTCCCGTCCTGGGACGGCATCGACGCCGCCGGCCGGCAAAAGGTCGCCGCCGCCTTCGCCGCCGTCGCGACCGCCGCGGCCGCGCTCAACCCCGCCATCGGGCTCGAGTAGATGGCCTGTCCGTTCGCCACCAGCCGCCGCGGCCTCCTCGCCGGCGTCGCCGCGCTCGCCGCCGCCCCGGCCCTCGCCCGCGCCGAGCAGGCGCAGGTCGCCGACGCCCCGGTCGCGGGCGAGACCCGTTCGACCGACCTCGTCTCCCCCTACGGCCGCCACCAGGCCGGCATCGTGACGCCGCGCCCGGCGCACGGCGCCGTCGCTTCGTTCCACGTCCTCGCCGACACCCCGGCCGACCTCGAAAGGCTCTTCCGCCGGCTGACCGAGCGCATCGAGTTCCTCGCCCATGGCGGCGTCGTGCCCGTGCTCGACCCGAAGCTCCCGCCCGCCGACAGCGGCCTCCTCGGCCCCGACGTCCGCCCCGACGCCCTCACCGTCACCGCCGCCCTCGGCGCCTCGCTGTTCGACGATCGCCCCTGGCTCGGCGCGCTGAAGCCGGTTGCGCTGCAGCGGATGACCAAGTTCCGCAACGACGCCCTCGACGCCGACATCTCGCACGGCGACCTGGTGCTGCAGATCTGCGCCAACGGCCAGGACCCGGTGGTCCACGCCCTCCGCGACATCGTCAAGAACCTGCCCGACCAGCTGGTGCTCAAGTGGATGCAGGCCGGCAGCGTCCCCGTGCTGCCGGTTCCCTCCGAAGGCCCGCCCGAGAGCGCCCGCAACCTCCTCGGCTTCCGCGACGGCTCCGCCAACCCCGACAGCGCCGACGAGGCGCTGATGCAGCGCGTCGTCTGGGTCGCGCCCGGGGACGGCGAGCCCGCCTGGGCGACCCACGGCAGCTACCAGGCCGTCCGGATCATCCGCAACCTCGTCGAGCGCTGGGACCGAACCCCCCTCGGCGAGCAGGAGCGCATCCTCGGGCGGATGAAGGTGTCGGGCGCGCCCCTCGACCGCCCCGACGGCACCGAGGCGATGGTCCCGGACTACGCCGCCGACCCCGAGGGCCGGCTCACGCCCCTCGATGCCCACATCCGCCTCGCCAACCCGCGCACCCCGGCGACGCAGGCGAGCCTGATGCTGCGCCGGCCGTTCAACTACGTGAACGGCGTGCTGAAGAACGGCCAGCTCGACCAGGGGCTGCTCTTCATCGCCTTCCAGTCGAACCTCGAGCGGTCATTCATCGCGGTGCAGCACCGCCTCGACGGCGAGCCGCTCGAGGAATACGTCAAGCCGGTCGGCGGCGGCTACTTCTTCGCGCTGCCCGGCTTCACCGGCGGCGGGGACTACCTCGGCCGCCCGCTGATCGCCGCGATCGACCCGACGAGCCAGATGACCAGCCAGTCGGGCTAACCACCGCCGGCCCGCGTCCCAGGCGCGGCCGGGACACCGAAGGAGTCATCGATGCGCCTTGCCACCCTCGCCGCCGCCGCCGGCGCCCTGCTCGCGACGCAGGGGATCGCCCGCGCCGACGTCGGCCTCGACCTCGTCGGCCCCATCTCCGACTACAAGCTCTACGTCTCGGAGCGGACCGACCAGCTCGTCACCGACACCACCGCCTTCGTCGCCGCGATCAAGGCCGGCGACATCGAGAAGGCGAAGGCGCTGTTCGCGCCGACCCGCATCAACTACGAGGCGATCGAGCCGATCGCCGAGCTCTTCTCCGACCTCGACGTCTCGATCGACAGCCGCGCCGACGACTACGAGAAGGCCGAGGCCGACCCGGCCTTCCCCGGCTTCCACCGCATCGAGTACGGCCTCTGGGAGAAGAACTCGACCGAGGGCCTCGACCCCGTCGCCGACAAGCTCGAGGCCGACGTCAAGACGCTCGCCGGCCGCATCGAGAGCCTGACCTTCCCGCCCGAGGTCGTGGTCGGCGGCGCCGCCGCGCTGATGGAGGAGGTCGCCGCCACCAAGATCTCCGGCGAGGAGGACCGCTACAGCCACACCGACCTCTGGGACTTCAAGGGCAACTTCGACGGCGCGCAGAAGATCGTCGAGCTGGTGAAGCCGCTCGTCATCCAGCAGAACGCCGAGTTCGTGCAGACCGTTGACCAGAACTTCGCCACGATCGACGCCATCCTCGACAAGTACAAGGCGGGCGACGGCTACGTCAGCTACGACAAGCTGACCGAGCAGGACCGCGTCACCCTCGCCGCCGCCGTCAACACCCTGGCCGAGGATCTCTCGACCCTGCGCGGCAAGCTCGGCCTCGACTGACCCCGCCGCCGGTCCCCGTCCGCGGGGACCGGTCCGGCCCCGCTTGGCCCGACCCGGTCGCGCCCCGTGGTGCAGCTGCGGGCGTGCGGAGCCATCCCCGGCGATCACGCCTCGCAGCTCGCGACGTCGTCCGCCGAAAACGTCGCTCCTTCCCGCGCCCCGCGGGCCCTCGGGGCCCACCCGCACCGCCACGTTCGCTTTCTCTTCGTCTCTTTCTTCTCTTCTACCTCATCGGGCAGTGCCGGGGGGGATCAAAGGGGGGCCGGCGAGGGCCCCCCTTTGGGCCACAGGCGAGCCGCCGGGGAATGAAGAGCAAGGCAGACTCCGTCGGGCCTGAAGGCGGAGCCGCGCATGCGGCGACCGGCGTTCAAAACGCCGCCGCGCCGGCCGGGCTCTCCATGGCCCCGAAGGACGAGCATGCCCGTTGCGACGGCTGCCACCGCCTCCCGGGACACGACCCCGCACCCCCGGACAATGATGAAGTCCGGCTTAACGTCCGGAGCCGGTATTGTTTTATATCAGTCACTTAAACCATGTGCCCGAGCCCGGACAACCCCCGGACAAATCGACCCCTAGACATTCTCACGGCCGCCACGAGTCGGGAATGTTCTCCGGCGGATGCGCACCGATCCAGTAGCCGACCGGGAACATCAGCAGCCACGACAGGAGCGCCAGGCTCGTCGAGACCAGCGCCAGCGGCAGCGACAGCAGCACGATCAAGACCGGCGCCGTCGACGCGATCGTCCCGAAGCGCAGCGCCTCCGGCGACAGCCGCTCGCGCAGGTGCCCATGGTGCTCGGCATAGCGGAAGAGCGCCACCTCGAGGAGGCTGATCCCGCCCATGGTCGCCGCGAAGACGTAGAACGCCGTCCGGTCGCCGCCGTATTCGCTGATCAGCGCCACCGGGAACGGGCTGAAGGCGACGAACGACAGGTAGAGCAGGTTGATCGCGATCAGCCGCGTGTCGACGCTCCGCAGCGTCCCGAAGAACTGGTGCGCCGCCAGCCAGTAGCGCCCGAGGATCACGAACCCGAGGAAGAAGCCGAAGATCGCGTCCGACTGCTCCCGGAGCGCGTCCAGGAGCGTCCCGTCGTCGCCGACCGTACCCACGATGTGCGGCACGTGCAGCTCGACCACCAGCAGCGTCATCGCGATGGCATAGACCGCGTCGGTGAAGAACGAGACCCGGTCGAACTCGAGCCCCTCCCCCTCGCGGCGGTAGCTGCCGCGCGGCGGGTCGTCCCGCTCAGCCACGCCGCCGCCTCCGCCCCCCGCCCTCCGCGTTGAACGCGACCTCGGGCAGCGGCCCAAGGTGCGGGAAAGGCGCGGTCGCATGCGGGATCGCATTCGCCGCCACGAAATGCTCCTGGAACCGCGGCTCGATCGCGGTCTCGACCTTGCGGATGCGCGTGACCAGCGCCTCCACCTCGCGCCGCGCCGCGACGTTCAGCAGCGCGATCCGCGCCCCCGTCCCCGCCGCATTGCCCGCCGACGACACCCTGGAAAGCTCGCAGTCCGGGATCATCCCCAGCACCATCGCGTGCCGCGGCGAGATATGCGCCCCGAACGCGCCCGCCAGCACGATCCGGTCGACCGTGTCGGTGCCGACCTCGTCCATCAACAGCCGCGCCCCGGCATAGAGCGCCGACTTGCCGAGCTGGATCGCCCGCACGTCGCCCTGCGTCACCAGGATGTCGCCGTGCAGCCGGTAGGCATGCGTCCGCCCCTGCGCCACGCACCGGTCGCTGCCAGTCTGCTCGGCCGACCCGATCAGCCCCGAGGCGTCGACGATCCCGGCCATCCGCATCTCGGCGATCGCCTCGATGATCCCCGAGCCGCAGATCCCCGTGACCCGTGCGTCGGCCGGGAACCCCGCCGCGTCCGACCAGGCCTCGACCCCGATGATGCGGAACCGCGGCTCCTTGGTGAGGGGGTCGATCTCTACCCGCTCGATCGCCCCCGGCGCCGCCCGCTGCCCCGACGAGATCTGCGCCCCCTCGAATGCCGGCCCCGTCGGCGACGAGCAGGCCAGGACGCGCTCGCGGTTCCCGAGCAGGATCTCGGCGTTCGTGCCGACGTCGACGACGAGCATCAGCTCCTCGGACCGGTCCGGCGCCTCCGACAGCGCCACCGCCGCCGCATCCGCCCCGACGTGCCCCGCGATGCACGGCAGCACGTACACCCGCGCATCCTGGTGCAGCCGCAGCTCGATCTCCTCGGCCCAGATCTTCAAGGCCTCCGCCGTCGCCAGCGCGAAGGGCGCCTGCCCGAGCTCGGTCGGGTCGATCCCGAGCACCAGGTGGTGCATGATCGGGTTGCCGACGATCACCGCCTCGAAGATCAGCGTCCGGTCGATCCCGGCCTCCGCCGCCGCCTGCCCGGCGAGCTCGTTCAGCGCCGCGCGCACCGCCTTCGTCATCTCCGCCGCGCCGCCGGGGTTCAGCATCGCGTAGCTGACCCGCGACATCAGGTCCTCGCCGAAGCGGATCTGCGGGTTCATCAGCCCGACCGACGCCCGCACGTCCCCGGTCGCGAGGTCGCAGAGGTGCCCCGCGATGGTCGTCGACCCGACGTCGACCGCCAACCCGAAGATGCCGCCGTCGTAGAACCCCGGCCAGACGTGCAGGATGCGCGGCTCCGGCCCGTCGGTATGGACCGCACAGGTCACCTTCCACTCGCCCTTCCGCAGCGCCGGCTGCAGCATCTGCAGCGTCCGCAGATCCCCCTTGACCCCCTGCAGCCCCCACTGCTCGGCGAGCGCCCGCTCCAGCCGCTGCAGGTCGCCCGACGGCTCGTGCATGTCGGGCTCGGCCACCTCGACGTAGTAGAGCCGCGTCGCCGGATCGAGGGTGATCGCCCGCGCCTCGGCCCGCTTGCGCACCACCTGCTTGTGCACCTGGCTCTCGGGCGGCACGTCGATGACGACGTCGCCGAGGATCTGCGCCTGGCAGCCGAGCCGCCGCCCCGGCGCCAGCCCGCGGATCCGGTCGTAGCGCTCCTCGACCGCGTTCCAGGCCGACAGCGCCTCGGGTGCCGCGCTGATCCCGTGCTTCGGGAAATCCCCGAACGACGGGCTGACCTGGCATTTCGAGCAGATCCCGCGCCCGCCGCAGACCGAGTCGAGGTCGACCCCGAGCGAGCGCGCCGCGGCGAGCACCGTCGTGCCCGCCGGGACCCGCCCGCGCTGGCCCGAAGGGGTGAAGATCACGAGGGGGTCGCGCGCCGCAGCCATCCCCGCCAGCAAGCGGTCCGCCGGCCGGAAGTCAAGCGGTCAGCACGGATTTCCCAGGGGGATCGCTCGAAGCGGCGTGGGATCGCGGCACGCGCGGCGCGCGCCCTGCCGACCGCCGTTCGAGTCGGTTGCGGACGCGCCGCCCAAGCTGCCGCGCCGGGACGCCCTGAGACGCTGGAGATGCCGCACGAGCCGCCAAATGTGAACGTTTGGCTAATGCTCCCGAGCAAATACGTTATATTCCATACACTTAAGTTTTGTGCGCGACTTGCGCACCCATGCCGGGACAGCTCCAGGCAGCTTCAAGCGCGGCGCCCGCGAAGGCTCGCCGCCCTTTCTCCGCGAAGCCCGCAACCGTTCGAGCGATTGCCCTGACGGATTTCCCGCCCCGCAGCGCCTCGACCCGGGGATCGCGATCCCCTTCCGCGACGCCGCCGCGACCATCGCCCTTCGCTCCGAGCGACAGACCCGGCCGGCGGCCGCTTCTCCCCACCTATCGGGCAGGTTCCCCTCGCCCCTGGGGGCGAGGGGGAAGGGGGAGTGGGGAGACGCGCGCAACGGCGCGCAGGGGCCCCGGGCGCGCTTGCGCACGTGGGGAGAACGACTCCGGAGCGCAAAGGCGCCCCGACCGATGCGCTCACCGCTGGCAGCCCGGGCAGAAGAAGCTCGACCGCCCCGCCTGGACGACCCGCAGGATCGTCCCGTCGCCCCGCGGGCAGGCCTCCCCCTCGCGGCCGTAGACCGCGAACGAGTGCTGGAAGTACCCGAGCTCGCCGTCCGCCCGGCGGTAGTCCTTGAGCGACGACCCGCCGGCCGCGATGGCGTCCTCCAGCACCGCCCGGATCGCCCGGACCAGCGCCTCGGCCTCGTCGGCGGTCACGTCGCCGGCCAGCCGCAGCGGCGCGATCCGCGCCCGCCAGAGCGCCTCGCAGACGTAGATGTTGCCGAGCCCCGCCACGACCCGCTGGTCGGAGATCACCGCCTTGACCGGCGTCCGCCGCCCGGCCATCCGCCCCGCCAGATACCCCCCGTCGAACCCGTTCCCCAGTGGCTCCGGCCCGAGCCCCGCCAGCAGCCGGTGCTCCTCGAGCCGCTCCGTCGGCCACAGGTCGACCGCGCCGAACCGTCGCGCATCGTTGAACGTGACCCGCGCCCCGCCCTCGACGTCGAGGACCACATGGTCGTGCTTCTCCGGCGCCGGATGCGGATGGTGGAAGGCGCCCACCTGCGCCCCGGACACCAAGAGCCGCCCCGACATGCCGAGATGCACGATCAGCGTCTCGCCGCCGTCGAGGTCGGCGAGCAGGTACTTCGACCGCCGCCGCAAGGCCTCGACCCGCCGCCCGCCGAGCCGCTTCGCCAGCCCCTTCGGAAACGGCCAGCGCAGGTCCGGCCGCCGCACGTCGGCCGCGACGATCCGCCGCCCCGCCAGCACCGGCTCCAGCCCGCGGCGCACTGTCTCGACCTCAGGCAACTCCGGCATCCTCTATCCCCCGGCGGTTGCAGCCCGCCCGCCCTGCCTTATAAGGAGCGGCGGAAACGACCGAAAGCACCGCCGCGGCATGCCCGAGGAGCCCACGACCCACTTCGGCTTTTCGACCGTCCCCGAGCGGGAGAAGGCCTCCCGCGTCCACGGCGTCTTCAGCTCGGTCGCGTCGCGCTACGACGTGATGAACGACGCCATGAGCCTCGGCGTCCACCGGCTCTGGAAGGACGCGCTGCTCGACTGGCTCGCCCCGCGGCCCGGCATGTCGCTCCTCGACGTCGCCGGCGGCACCGGCGACATCGCCTTCCGCTTCCTGAAGCGCATCCACGGCGACGGCCACGCGACCGTCCTCGACATGACCGAGGACATGCTCGAAGCCGGCCGCCACCGCCCCGAAGCCGCCGCCTACGCCGGCCACCTCGACTGGGTCGCCGGCGACGCGATGGCGCTGCCGTTCAGGGACGCCGCCTTCGACGCCTACACCATCTCCTTCGGCATCCGGAACGTCACCCGCATCGCCGACGCCCTCGCCGAGGCCTTCCGCGTCCTACGCCCCGGCGGCCGGATCGTCGTCCTCGAATTCTCCCGCGTCCCCGAGCCGTCGCTGCGCTGGCTCTACGACCGCTACTCCTTCAACGTGATACCCGCCCTCGGCCAGGCGATCGCCAGCGACCGCGCCAGCTACCAGTACCTCGTCGAATCGATCCGCCGCTTCCCCGACCAGGACGCCTTCGCGCAGATGATCGCGCAGGCCGGCTTCGGCCAGGTCCGCTACCGCAACCTCTCCATGGGCATTGCCGCGCTGCACTCCGGCTGGAAGCTCTGATGGACCTCCGCGAAACGAGCCCGGGGTTGTCGAATGAGCGGCCAGAGATGAAAGCCGAGTTAAGCCTGCGAAATATGGCGCATGTATTTCATACACTTACGTTTTGTGCGCGACTTGCACGCCGCCTCGGCGGGCATCTTCAGGCGCCTGGAGCCGCCTCGTTGCAGCGGCCTCTCTGACCCATGCGCGGCCCGCACAACCTCTGGCGCCTGATCCGGACCGGTGCGACCTTCGAGCGCACCGGCGCGATGCGGATCGCGCTCGAGGCCTTCGACGCCCCGCCCACGCTCCGCGCCGCCGCCCGCATCCTCGGATGGCCGTTCCAGTGGCTCGGCTACGAGGGCGACCCGAGCCAGCCTCCGATCCTGCGCGCGATCACCGCCCTCGGCCCCGCCTACATCAAGTTCGGCCAACTCCTCTCCACGCGCCCCGACGTCGTCGGACCCGAGCTCGCCGCCCAGCTCTCGGTGCTGCAGGACAAGCTGCCGCCCTTCCCGCTGGCCGAGGCGCGCGCCACCGTCGAGACCGAGCTCGGCCAGCCGGTCGACGCCGTCTTCTCCGACTTCGAGCCGCCGGTCGCCGCCGCCTCGCTCGCCCAGGTCCACCGCGCGACCCTGCGCGAGACCGGCCGCGCCGTCGCGGTCAAGGTGCTGCGCCCCGGCATCGAGCGCGCCTTCCTGCGCGACGTCGACGCCTTCTACTTCGCCGCCGGCATGATCGAGCTCCTCGCCCCCTTCGCCCGCCGCCTGCGCCCGAAGGCCGTGATCCAGCACTTCGAGGGCGTGGTGCAGGGCGAGCTCGACCTGCGCATGGAGGCCGCCGCCGCCGCCGAGTTCGCCGCCAACGCCGAGCACGACGTGGGCTTCCGCGTGCCGGCGGTGATCTGGCCCGCCTCGGCCCGGCGCGTGCTCACCCTCGCCTGGGTGTCGGGCATCAACCTCGGCGACGTCGCGGCGCTCCGCGCCAGCGGCGCCGACCTCGTCGAGCTCTCCGAGCGCGTCATCCAGACCTTCCTGACCCACGCGCTCCGCGACGGCTTCTTCCACGCCGACATGCATCAGGGGAACCTCAAGCTCGGCCCCGACGGCGCGCTTGTCGCCCTCGACTTCGGGATCATGGGCCGGATCGACACCTATACCCGCCGGGTCTACGCCGAGATCCTCTACGGCTTCCTCCGCCGGGACTACCGCCGCGTGGCGGAAGTCCACTTCGAGGCCGGCTACGTCCCGCGCGACCGCGACACCGAGGCCTTCGCCCAGGCGCTGCGATCGGTCGGCGAGCCGATCTTCGGCCAGGACGCGACGCGCATCTCCATGGCCCGCCTGCTCGCCCACCTCTTCGAGGTCACCGAGCGCTTCGGGATGCAGACCCGCACCGAGCTGATCCTGCTCCAGCGCACCATGGTCGTCGTCGAAGGCGTCGGCCGCAGCCTGAACCCGTCGCTCAACATGTGGGAGACGGCGCGGCCGGTCGTCACCGCCTACATCCGCGCGAACCTCGGCCCCGCCGCCGCCGCCCGCGATCTGGCCGCGGCCGTGCGCGTCCTGTCCCGCCTCGGCCCGCGGCTGCCGCAGCTCGCCGAGGCCGCGCTGGTCCGCGCCAACACCCCCGCCGCCCCCGAGCGCCGCCCGGCCCTGCCGACCTGGGCGGCCGCCTTCGCAGGGCTTCTCGTCGGGGCCGCGCTCGTCGGACTCGGCGCGCTGCTCTCCTGAGCGCGCTCGAAGCGATTGGCTCCTGCGACCTACCCTATGAGGATCAGGAGCACGCCCCCGACGACGCCGGCAATCGCCAGCGTGATACCCCACCAGAGCGGATCGAAATATCCGTCGCGCTCGCCCTCGACGTCGTCGAGGCGCTCCCACCAGCTCATGAAGTATAATCCGCTTGTCTCGCTGACTTCAGCTAGTCGCAATCCGACAAGGCGGCAACCGCACGATGCGAGGTGGGGGGAAACCCGCCGACGGCCGCCCGATCTTTCGCGCTGGCGGATCGGCCCGCATCACGTCAGGAATGGTCTCCGGTTCACTGATCGGCGAGGAGCGCGGCGATGCTCGGTGCGACGACCCCTGCCCGCCTCGGCCGCCCCCGCGGCGAGGCGCGCCTCCGATGAAGCCCCACACCGCGACGGTCCGCTGGGATCGCGGCGAGGGCGAGGCCTTCACCGACCTCCGGTTCGGCCGGGGGCATGAATGGAGCTTCGACGGCGGCACGCGGGTGCGCGCCTCGGCGTCGCCCGACGTGGTGCCGCGCTACGCTGATCCGTCCGGCATCGACCCGGAGGAAGCCTTCGTGGCGAGCCTCTCCTCCTGCCACATGCTCACCTTCCTCTGGCTGGCCGCGAAGGCGGGGCGGATCGTCGACCGCTACGAGGACACCGCCGAGGGCGAGCTGGAGCGGACGCCCGAGGGACGCACCTGGATGGCGCGCGTGACGCTGCGCCCGCACGTCACCTGGGGGACATCCGGCCCGCCCGACCCGGAAGCGCTCGCCACGCTGCACCATCGGGCGCACGACGAATGCTTCATCGCCAACTCGGTCCGCACCGAGGTCGTGTGCGAGCCGGTCCCATAGAATCCAAGCTGGAGGCTTCCGTGACGCCGCTGGTCTACGTGATGAACGGCCCGAACCTTAACCTGCTCGGCAAGCGCCAGCCGGCGATCTACGGCCACGAGACCTTGGCCGACGTCGAGCGCAGCTGCACCGCGCTGGCGGCCGAGCTCGGCGTCGGCTTGCGCTGCCTGCAGTCGAACTGGGAGGGCCAGATCATCGACTGGATCCACGAGGCCCGCGCCGACGCCGCCGGGATCATCCTGAACCCGGGCGCCTTCACCCATACCTCGGTCGCGATCCTGGACGCGCTCAACGCCTTCGAGGGGACGGTGATCGAGGTCCACATCTCGAACGTCCACAAGCGCGAGAGCTTCCGCCACCACTCCTACGTCTCGCTGCGCGCCGACGGCATCATCGTCGGCTGCGGCATCCAGGGCTACGAGCTCGCGCTGCGCCGGGTTGCGGCGCTGGCCGCCGCCAGGGCGGCCGGCTAGCTACTCGCCGCGCATGTCGAGGCGCGTGCTGAGCAGGAGCGCGATCACGGTGCAGACCGCCCCGGACAGCAGGTAGGCGCCCGACGAGAACAGCCCGAAGTGGGCAGCGAGGAAGAGCGCCACCAGCGGCGCGAAGCCCGCGCCGAACATCCAGGCGAGATCCGACGTCAGCGCCGAGGCGGTGTAGCGGTAGCGCCGCTCGAATCGGGAGGCGACCGCGCCCGAGGACTGGCCGAAGGACAGCCCGAGGATGGCGAAGCCGACCACCATGTAGAGGAACTCGCCCACCTGCCCGGCCCCGAGCAGCCGCGGCGCGAACAGCGCGTAGACAGCGATCGCCGCCGCGCAGACGATCAGCAGGCGGCGGCGGCCGATCCTGTCGGCGATGGCGCCCGATCCGATGATTCCGGCGAGGAAGAGCAGCGTCGTCCCGATCTCGATCCCGAGGAAGGCCGGCACGTCGGCGCGGGTCTGGAGGTAGACCCAGGACAGCGGGAAAACCGTCACCATGTGGAACAGCGCGAAGGTCGCGAGCGGCGTGAAGGCGCCGATCAGGATATTCACCCCCTCGGCCGCCAGCGTCTCGCGCATCCCGGTCGGCTGCAGCTCGGCGCTCTGGAACTGCTGCTCGTACTCGGGCGTGACGACGATCCTGAGCCGCGCGAACAGCGCGACGACGTTGATGGCGAAGGCGACGAAGAACGGATAACGCCAGCCCCACTCGAGGAAATCCGCTTCGCTGAGCCCGCTGATCAGATAGATGAAGAGCGCACTCGCGACGAAGAGCCCGAGCGGCGCGCCGAGCTGCGGGATCATCGCGTACCAGCCGCGCTCCTTGGCGGGCGCGTTCATCGCCAGGAGCGACGCGAGCCCGTCCCAGGTGCCGCCGAGCGCCACGCCCTGCGAGAAGCGCATGATCGCGAGAATCGCGATCGCATAGCCGCCGGCGAGCGCATAGTCGGGGGCGAAGGCGATGCCGGCCGTCGAGCAGC
This sequence comes from Amaricoccus sp., assembly GCA_046348975.1. Lineage (GTDB taxonomy): Bacteria > Pseudomonadota > Alphaproteobacteria > Rhodobacterales > Rhodobacteraceae > Amaricoccus. Next base: position 244,205 of record JAXMDF010000003.1, read on the forward strand.
CGAGCAGGAACAGCGCCAGCGTCAACTTGACGCCCCGCCCGTAGCGCCGGTCGATCCAGAGGAACAGGTAGGTGCCGAACGGCCGGGCGATGAAGCCGAGCGCGAAGATCGCGAACGACCAGAGCACCGCCTCCAGCGGCTCCATGAACGGGAACATGATGCGCGGGAACACCAGCACCGAGGCGATGGCATAGACGAAGAAGTCGAAGAACTCCGACGTCCGCCCGATGACCACGCCGACGGCGATCTCGGCGGCGCTGGCCTGGTGCCCGTCGTCAGCATGCTGGCGGTCGGCCTCGTACGTCATCCGCGCCCCTCCCGAACGACCAGCCCCGCGCTCCGGAGCCGCAACCCGTTCTCGCTTATAGCCACGACCGCGGGCTATGCTAAAGGGGGAATCGGCCGAGCCGAAGCGGGACGGGGGACGACCATGCGCCGGGTGCTGTTGCTCACGACACCTATCCTGCTGCTCGGCGGCTGCGACATGGTCGTGCTGTCGCCTTCGGGCTTCGTCGCGGCCCAGCAGCGCGACCTGCTGATCGGCGCGACGCTGCTGATGCTCTTGATCATCATCCCGGTGATGGGGCTGACCGCCTTCTTCGCCTGGCGCTACAGCGAGCGGCGCAGCTCCCGCTACGACCCGAACTGGAGCCACTCGGCCAACCTCGAGCTGATCATCTGGGCCGCGCCGCTCCTGATCATCATCTGCCTCAGCGCGATGACCTGGACTGCCACCCACCTGCTCGACCCCTTCCGGCCGCTCACGCACATCGGCGAGCGCCGTCCGATCGCCGCCAACACGGCCCCGCTCGAGATCGAGGCCGTCGCCCTCGACTGGAAATGGCTCTTCATCTACCCGCAGTACGGCATTGCCACCGTCAACAAGGCCGCGGCGCCCGTCGACCGGCCGATCGACTTCCGCATCACCTCCCAGTCGGTGATGAACGCCTTCTACGTCCCGGCGCTGGCCGGGATGATCTACGCGATGCCGGGCATGGAGTCGCACCTGCACGCGGTCATGAACCTGCCCGGCAGCTACGAGGGCTTCTCGGCCAACTACAGCGGCGCCGGCTTCTCCGGCATGCGCTTCAAGTTCGAGGGCCTCGACCAGGCGGCCTTCGACCTCTGGATCGCCAAGGCGCGCGTGGACGGCCAGCCGACCCTCGGCCGCGCCGAATACCTCGAGCTCGCCAAGCCCAGCGAGAACGTGGCGCCCGGGAGCTGGTCCGACGTCGACTCCGACCTCTTCGGCCGCATCGTCAACCGCTGCGTCGAGGAGGGACGGCTCTGCATCGACCAGATGATGGCGATGGATGCCCAGGGCGGCACCGGCGTCGTCGGCACGCTCAACACCATCCCGGCGCCCGGCCGCCAGGCCAGCGCCTTCGGGTTCGCGCCCTTCTACGTCGGCGGCGCCTGCACCGTCGCCGAATCGGTGGCGCAGTACGGCCCCGACACCATCGCCCTGCTCGACGCCCGTCCGGCATCGCGCAAGACCGCCGACCAGACCTTCTGAGGGGAAGCTGAATGGCCACCGAATCGATACCCCCCGAGACCAGCTTCCTCTTCGGCCGGCTGACGCTGGCGGCGTTGCCGCTGCACGAGCCGATCCTGGTCGCGACCTTCGCCGTCGTCGCCCTCGGCGGCATCGCCGTCGTCGCGGCGCTCACCTACTTCAAGCTCTGGGGCTACCTCTGGAGCGAGTGGTTCACCTCGGTCGACCACAAGAAGATCGGGATCATGTACCTGATCCTCGGCCTGATCATGTTCCTGCGCGGCTTCGCCGACGCCGTGATGATGCGGCTGCAGCAGGCGATCGCCTTCAACGGCTCCGAGGGCTACCTCCCCGCGCACCACTACGACCAGATCTTCACCGCCCACGGCGTGATCATGATCTTCTTCGTGGCGATGCCCTTCGTGACCGGCATGATGAACTTCGTGATGCCGCTGCAGATCGGCGCCCGCGACGTCGCCTTCCCCTTCCTCAACAACTTCAGCTTCTGGATGACGGTCGGCGGCGCCGTGATCACCATGACCTCGCTCTTCGTCGGCGAGTACGCCCAGACCGGCTGGCTCGCCTACCCGCCGCTCTCCGACATCCAGGGCAGTCCAGGCGTCGGGGTCGACTACTACATCTGGGGCCTGCAGGTCGCGGGCGTCGGGACGACGCTGTCGGGCATCAACCTGATCGTGACCATCATCAAGATGCGCTGCCCGGGCATGACGATGATGCGGATGCCGGTCTTCACCTGGACCTCGCTCTGCTCCAACATCCTGATCGTCGCGGCCTTCCCGGTGCTGACCGCCGCCCTCGTCCTCCTGGCGCTCGACCGCTACGTCGGCACCAACTTCTTCACCGCCGACAACGGCGGCAACGCGATGATGTACGTGAACCTGATCTGGATCTGGGGGCATCCGGAGGTCTACATCCTGGTGCTGCCGGTGTTCGGCATCTACTCCGAGATTACTGCCACCTACTGCGGCAAGCCGCTCTTCGGCTATTCGTCGATGGTCTACGCCACCGTCTGCATCACGGTCTTGTCCTACATCGTGTGGCTGCACCATTTCTTCACCATGGGGTCGGGCGCCAGCGTCAACTCCTTCTTCGGGATCGCCTCGATGATCATCTCGATCCCGACCGGGGCCAAGCTCTTCAACTGGCTCTTCACCATGTACCACGGCCGCATCCGCTACGAGCCGCCGATGATGTGGACGGTCGCCTTCATGCTGACCTTCGCCATCGGCGGGATGACCGGGGTGCTGCTGGCGGTGCCCCCGGCCGACTTCGTGCTGCACAACTCGCTGTTCCTCATCGCGCACTTCCACAACGTCATCATCGGCGGGGTGGTGTTCGGCCTCTTCGCCGGCTTCTACTACTGGTGGCCCAAGGCCTTCGGCTTCCGCCTCGACCCCTTCTGGGGCAAGGTGTCCTTCTGGTGCTGGGTGTCGGGCTTCTGGGTCGCCTTCATGCCGCTCTACATCCTCGGGCTCATGGGGGTGACGCGGCGCCTGCGCATCTTCGACGACCCGAGCCTGCAGATCTGGTTCCTGATCGCCGCCATGGGCGCTCTGCTCATCGCCTGCGGCATCGCCGCCTTCCTGATCCAGATCGGCGTCTCCATCTGGAAGCGCGACGAGTTGCGCGACCTGACCGGCGATCCCTGGGACGGCCGGACGCTCGAATGGGCGACCTCCTCGCCGCCGCCGGCCTACAACTTCGCCTTCACGCCCATCGTGCACGACCGCGACGCCTGGTGGGACATGAAGACCCGCGGCTACGTCCGCCCGGTCAGCGACTTCCGCCCGATCCACATGCCGAAGAACACACCCTCCGGCATGTATCTCGCCGGCCTCGCCACCGTCTGCGGGCTGGCGCTGATCTGGTGGATCTGGTGGCTCGCCTTCCTCAGCTTCGTCGGGCTGATCGCGACGGCGATCTGGCACACCTTCAACTACAACCGCGACTTCGACATCCCGGCCGCCCAGGTCGCCGGCATCGAGGACGCGCGCTCGCGGCAGCTGGCGGGAAGGGCCTGACATGAGCGCCCCCGCCGCAGCCTCCGCCACCGACTTCTACGTCCGCGAGGAAGAGCACCACGCCCCGGGCGGATCCACCCCTCTCGGGTTCTGGATCTACCTGATGAGCGACTGCCTGATCTTCGCGGTCCTCTTCGCCACCTACGGCGCCCTCGGCGCCAGCCTCGCCGGCGGCCCCGGGCCGCGCGACCTCTTCGACCTGCCCATCGTCGCGCTCAACACCACCTTCCTCCTGATCTCCTCGATCACCTACGGCTTCGCCATGCTCGAGATCCACAAGGGCGACCAGAAGAAGACGCTGCAGTGGCTCGCGGTGACGGGCGTCTTCGGCGCGCTCTTCGTCATGGTCGAGCTCTACGAGTTCCGCCACCTGATCCACGAGGGCGCCGGCCCGCAGCGCTCGGCCTTTCTTTCGGCCTTCTTCGCGCTGGTCGGCACCCACGGGCTGCACGTGACCTTCGGCATCGTCTGGCTGATCGTGCTGATGACCCAGGTGCGCAAGGCCGGGCTGATCCGCGCCAACCAGCGGCGGCTCACCTGCCTGTCGCTGTTCTGGCACTTCCTCGACCTGGTCTGGATCGGGGTCTTCACCTTCGTCTACCTGCTCGGAGTGCTGCGATGAGCGAGGACACCCACGGCCCCTACGGCGTCCTGCACGGCGAGGACGAGCACCCCGAGCCGCACGGGACCTTCCGCGACTACATGACCGGCTTCATCCTCGCGGCGGTCCTGACCATCATCCCCTTCTTCATGGTGATGGCCCGCCCGATCGAGAGCCCAGGCTATACCGCCGCCGTCGTGCTGGTCTGCGCCCTCGCGCAGATCCTCGTCCACATGGTCTTCTTCCTGCACATGACGCCCAAGGCCGAGGACGGCTGGCTGCTGGTCTCGACGATCTTCACCATCGTCCTCGTGGTCATCACCCTCGCGGGCTCGCTCTGGATCGTCTACCACCTCAACAACAACATGATGCCCGGCGCCGCCGAGGACATGCAGATGGAGGCCGTCCCGCAGCAATAGGTGCGCCGGACCGTCGCCGGCGCGGCGATCCTCGTCGCTATCGCCGGCTTCGTCGCCCTCGGCGTCTGGCAGCTCGAGCGCCGCGCCTGGAAGCTCGACCTGATCGCCCGCGTCGACGCGCGCCTGGCCGCCGCGCCGGTCCCCGCCCCCGGGCCCGCGGAATGGCCGGCGATCACCCGCGAGGCCGACGAATACCGCCGCGTCACCGCCACCGGCCGCTTCCTCGACGACCGCGCGGTGACCACCCTCGCCGTCACCGCCCGCGGCCCCGGCTACTGGGTGATGACCCCGCTCGAGACGCCGGGCTTCACCGTCCTCGTGAACCGCGGCTTCGTGCCGCAGGACCGCCGCGACCCTTCGACCCGGCCCGAGCCCCGCCCCTCCGGCCCGGTCACCGTCGCCGGCCTCCTGCGCCTCACCGAGCCCGGCGGCGGCTTCCTCCGCCGCAACGACCCCGCCGACGGCCGCTGGTATTCGCGCGACGTCGCCGCCATCGCCGCGGCCCAGGGGCTCGGGACCGTCGCCCCCTACTTCATCGATGCCGACGCCACCCCGAATCCGGGCGGCCTGCCGATCGGCGGCCTGACCGTCGTCACCTTCCGCAACGCCCACCTGAGCTACGCGCTGACCTGGTTCGGCCTCGCCGCAGGTCTCGCCTTCCTGGCGATCCGCGCCGCCCGCTGACCGAGCCCGCGTACCCGGGAGACCACCCATCGGCCCGAAAGCCTCTCCCGGCAGCCGGTCGCCCCCGCCCGACAGGCGTGCGGGCAATGGTTGCGATCCGGTAAATATTCCGAGAGAAAATCTATGTATATCAGATGCTTGCCAAACGCCCGCACCGAGCGCCCGCGCGGGCGGTCCCGGGCGATCACCGTTTCGTGCGTGCGCGGGCGGTAACGGCGGCTAACCTCGTCGCGTATCGGACGATGCCGCAGCCGCGGCGCAATGACGGGAGACCCCAATGAGACGCACCTTCCTGGCGATCGCGCTCGCCGGCTTCGCATCGGCGCCCGCCTTCGCCGGCGACATGAGCTGCGCCGACTTCTCCGCCCTCGACGGCGGCGCCCAGGCCAGCATGGTCGCGACGCTGGCGCAAGGGGCGGACGACGGCGTCGGCGCGATGGCCGCGATGCCCGACGACGACGATGCCGCCGGCTCGATGATGGCCGACGCCCCGGCCGGCGATGAAGGCGACGCCTCGGGCGGCATGATGGCGGCCGCGCCCGGCGACTCGGGCTCGATGATGTCCGACGACGCGGCGGACGGGATGATGGCGGCCGACCCGACCGACAACGACCAGATGACTGCCGACCTCGCGGGCGCCTGCGCCGACCATCCGGACATGATGCTCGACGACGCGATGAAGGGCATGGTGGCGCCGCAGTAGCGCCCCGCTTTCGGGCCGGGAGGAACCGGGCATGGCAGAGGCCGACGTCGGGGCAGGCGCCGCAGGCCCGTCGGGAGGCGAGGTGGTGCGTCGCCACCGCCTGTCGACCCGCATCTGGCACTGGGTCAACGCCCTGACCGTGTTCCTGATGCTGATGAGCGGGCTGATGATCTTCAACGCCCATCCGCGGCTCTACTGGGGGCAGTACGGCGCCAACTACGACCCGTCCTGGCTGCAGATCGGCTCCGCCGAAGGGCGCGGCTACCTTCGGGTCGGCACGGTCAGCTTCGACACCTCCGGCGTCCTCGGCACGCAGCTCGTCGACGGCCAGGTGCAGCGGCGCGCCTTCCCGGGCTGGGCGACGATCCCTTCCTACTACGACCTGGCGCTGTCGCGGCGCTGGCACCTGACCTTCGCCTGGGTGCTGGCGCTCGGGATCGTCGCCTACGGGATCGCGAGTCTGCTCAACGGCCACATGCGGCGCGACCTGCTGCCGAAGGCCGGCGAGCTCCGGCCATCGCACCTCTGGCACGACATCGCCAACCACGCGCGGCTGAACTTCCCGAAGGGCGAGGCCGCGCGCCGCTACAACGTGCTGCAGAAGCTCGCCTACCTCGGCGTGCTGGTGGTGCTGCTGCCGCTGATGGTGCTGACCGGACTCACCATGTCGCCGGGGATGGACGCGACCTGGCCATGGCTCGTCGAGATCTTCGGCGGGCGGCAGAGCGCGCGGTCGATCCACTTCATCGTCGCCTGGGCGATCGTCGGCTTCATCCTCGTCCATCTGCTGATGGTGCTGCTGGCCGGTCCCATCAACGAGATCCGCTCGATGATCACCGGCCGCTACCGGCTGCCGAAGGAGAAGCCGTGATGGCCCGCCTCCTCACCCGTCGCCGGCTGCTGCTGAACGCCGGTCTCGCCGCGCCGGCGCTCGCCCTTGGCGGCTGCGACTGGCTCGGCACTGCGCCGAGCTTCCGCGACGTCGTGCTCGGCACCGGCGAGTGGCTGAGCTACCGCGTCCACCGGCTGATCGGCTCCGAGGCGCTCGCCCGCGAGTTCGACCCGTCCGCGATGTCGCCCGAGTTCCGCACCAACGGAAACACCCGGCCGCGCTCCGCCGACTACCTGGCGCACGCCCAGGCGGGCTTCGCCGACTGGCGGCTCCGGGTCGACGGGCTGGTCGAGGCGCCGGCCGACTTCACGCTCGCCGACCTGCGCGCGATGCCGGCCCGCACCCAGATCACCCGCCACGACTGCGTCGAGGGCTGGAGCGCCATCGGCAAGTGGACCGGCGTCCCGCTCGGCCACCTGCTCAAGCAGGTCCGGCTGCAGCCGCAGGCCCGCTACGTCGTCTTCCACTGCGCCGACGACTTCCAGGGCACCGGCTACTACGAGAGCATCGACCTGATCGACGCCTTCCACCCGCAGACGATCCTCGCCTACGGCATGAACGACGCCGACCTCGCGATGGGCCACGGCGCGCCGCTGCGGCTCAGGGTCGAGCGCCAGCTCGGCTACAAGCAGGCCAAGTTCGTGATGCGCGTCGAAGCAGTCGCGAGCCTCGCGCCGATCGGCGCCGGCAAGGGCGGCTTCTGGGAAGATACCATCGACTACGACTGGTACGCCGGGATCTAGCCGGGCGGCCAGTCGGCGGAGATCCTCGCCGCATCCGTCGCGGTCTGTCGCGGGACCGACGGTCAATATCTGTTCAGGGCCGCCCTGGCCAGGCCGCGGCCGCCGGCGGCGCCGCCAGCCGGGCGCGGACCAGTCCGGCGAGGCGGACCAGCTCGGGATCGTCGAGCCCGAGCGCCACCAGGCCGTCGACGGTGTTGAAGAGATAGTCGGCGTTCGGCCCGCGCGGGCCACGCGCCCGCGCGATCACCTCGGCCTGCTCCTCGAGCCCGAGCCCGCCCCGGTACTGCGCGTGCTCGGGATTGGAGACGTAGGCGACGGCCTCGATCGTGCGGCCGCCGTCGAGCTCCACCGGCAGCCAGGCCTCGACATAGGCGTAGGAGACGAGCTCCCGCTCGCGCAGGTAGGCGAGGACCTCCGCCGCCGCCGGTCCGCCGACCCGGTAGGCGACGCCGGCGCAGGCGCCGCCCGGGTCGCGGTCGAGCGCCAGCACCAGCCCCGGCGCGTCAGGCGTGCCGCGATAGACGATCGAGCTCATGCAGAAGGCGCGCCGGTAGCCGGAGAGCTTGCCGATCGCCCGCTCGTCGAAGGCGAAGCCCGGGTGCCAGATCAGCGATCCGTATCCGAAGACCCAGAGATCCCGTCCGGTCATTTCCGCTGTTCCCGCGCCCGCGCCTGCGCTATCCCGCACGAAGTTTCACGGGGTTAGGGCATGCGGATCCTGTTGGCAATCGTGATCCTGGCCGCGATCGGCTGGAGCGGCTTCTGGTGGGTCAACGCCACCTTCCGCGAGCGCGCGCTGAATGCCTGGCTCGCCGAGCGCCGCGCCGCCGGCTGGGTCGCCGAAGCCCAGGACATCCGCGTGGCCGGCTTCCCGAACCGCGTCGACACCACCGTGACCGGGCTGCAGCTCAGCGACCCGAATGCCGGCTGGTCCTGGCACGCCGACAAGTTCGAGATCCTGTCGCTCTCCTACCAGCCGCACCACGTCATCGCCGTCCTCCCCGGCGAGCAGGTCTTCGCCACCCCCTTCGATACCTTCCACATCAGCAGCGAAAAGCTCGACGGGTCGGTGATCTTCAAGCCGACCCCGCGGCTCGAACTCGACCGGATGACCTTCGAGGCCGGCAACCTCAAGCTCGCGAGCGACGCGGGCTGGACCGCCGGCATCGGCGAAGCGCTCATCGCGACGCGGCAGTCCACCGACCCCGACGCCGCACCCTTCTCGCACGACCTCTCGATCAACCTCGACCGACTGGCACTGCCGGCCGACGTGATCGCAGGCCTTGGTGCCGGCAGCGTCCTGCCCGCGGCCATCGACAAGATCTCCGTCGACGCCACCCTCGGCTTCGACCGCGCCTGGGACCGGCCCGCGCTCGAGAGCGGCAACCCAACGCTGCAGCGGGTCGATGTCCGCGACATAACGGTGACCTGGGGCAAGCTCGACCTGCGCGGCAAGGGCGAGCTCGCGGTCGACGCGCGCGGCTTCGCCGACGGCAGGCTCGACCTCAAGGCGCGCAACTGGCGCACGATGCTCGACGTCGCCGAGGAGTCCGGCCTCTTGCCCCCGACCGCGGCCCAGGCGGTGCGGGCCGGCCTCGGCCTCCTCGCGGGCTTCTCGGGCAGCGGCGACACCCTGAACGTGCCGCTGGAATTCTCCGGCGGGCGCGCCCGCCTCGGGCCGATCCCGATCGGCCCCGCGCCGCGGCTCGCGCAACGCGGCTTCTAGCACGCCGGACGGAGCGCCCGCCCCGCCCGGCGCCGGGCTCAGTTCTTCGCCAGCCAGTCGTCGACCATCTTGTCGGCTTCCTCGCGGCTCTTGCCGTAGCGCTTCTGGATGACGCCGGCGAGCTCCTGCTGCTTGCCCTCGACCTTGTCGAGGTCGTCGTTGGTCAGCTCGCCCCACTGCTGCTGAACCTTGCCCTTGAACTGCTTCCAGTTACCTTCGATCTGATCCCAGTTCATGCTTCGCCCTTTCTGCGGTTGCGACGATGGTAGGTCCAGGAAACGTCCCCGCTCGCCGCGGGGTTCCGGCGCCTTCACCTTGCGGCGAGGCGCCGCCCTGCGCGGAGCCATCCGGCGACTGCGGCGTTCCCATCCTCTGACCCACTGGATCGCCCATGCCCGGTAGCTTCCACGATCTCCTCGCGACGCCGGGCCTCGTCCCTTACGGCGAAGCGCTCGGCTGGCACTCCGGCCTGGTCGTCACCCAGGCCGCCGCCCACATCGTGCTGGCGCTCGCCTACCTGGTCATTCCGGCGGCGATCTGGACCATGGTCCGGCGGCGACCGGATCTCGTGCGCAGCGCCCGGGTCGCGGCCGGCCTCTTCATCGCCTTCATGGTGTCGGCGGCCTTCATGCACATGGCCGAGCTTGCCGCGCTCTGGGCGCCTGCCCACGGCCTTCTCACCGCGCTGAAGGTGCTGACAGCGGCGGCCGCCCTCGCCACCGCCATCGCCATCTGGCCGCAGGTGCCGCGGCTGCTGGCGCTGCCCTCGCCGCGCGACCTCGCGCGCGCCAACCACGCGCTCGAGCAGACGAATGCCTCGCTGGAGACGACGATCGCCTGGCGCACCCACGAGCTCGAGCAGGTCCGGCAGCGCTTCGAGCAGGCGCTGGCGCGCTCGAACACCAGCGTGTTCACCCAGGACCGCGACCTGCGCTACACTTGGGTCTACAACCCGGGCGCCGGCCTCAGCGCCGACGCGATGATCGGGCGCACGACCGCCGAGCTCCTGCCCGCCGACGCCATGGACGAATCGCTGCCGCTCAAGCGGCGCTCGCTGGAGACCGGCCAGACGACCACGGCCACCGTGGCGGTTCCGGCCGGCGACGAGGGACACGCCTATCTCGACATGACGGTCAGCGCGACGACCGACCCCGAGGGCCGCATCGACGGCGTGCTCTGCACCGCGATCGACGTCACCGAGAAGCGGCTGTTCGAGGTGCGCCTCGCCGCCATGGCCACCCAGCTCGGCACCGCCTACCAGCGCTTCGAGCTCGCGCTCGAGAACTCGCCGATCACCGTCTTCGAGCAGAACTCGGACCTGCGCTATACCTACGTCTACAACCCGCCGCCCGGAACCGGCGCCGCGGACTTCCTCGACCGGACCGACAGCGAGATTTTCGCCGAGGCCGACCAGCGCAAGCTCGAGCCACCCAAGCAGCGCGTGCTTGCCGGCGGCGCGCGCGAGAAGGTCGGGGTCGAGGTCGGGATCGGCGGCGAGCGGCGCTTCTACGAGCTGACGCTCGATGCGAAGACCGACGCCTCGGGAACGGTCCTCGGCGTCGTCGGGACCGCGCTCGACCTGACCGACCGGCAGCGGGATGAGCAGCGCATGCGGCTGATGATGCGCGAGCTCACCCACCGCTCGAAGAACCTGCTGGCGGTGATCCAGGCGATGGCGCGCAAGACCGCGAGCCTGTCCGACGACATCGACGGCTTCGTCGCCGACTTCTCCGCCCGCCTGCGCTCGATGGCGGCGGCGCACGACCTCCTGGTATCGCAGTCCTGGCACGGGGCGGACCTCGGCGACCTGATCCGCGCCAGCGTCGCGCAGACGATCGCGCCCACCGCCGAGCAGGTGCGCATGGAGGGCCCGCCGCTGATGCTGTCGCCGGACACGGCGCAGAACCTCGCGCTCGCCTTCCACGAGCTCGCCACAAATGCCAGCAAGTACGGCGCCCTCGCCGCCGACGCCGGCAAGCTGGCGGTGAGCTGGCAGCTCTGCGGCGGTTCGGTGCAAATCCGCTGGGAGGAGCGCGACGGCCCGCCGGTGACCCCGCCCGAGCGTCGCGGCTTCGGCCGGGTGCTGCTCGAGCGATTGGTCGGGGCGACGCTCAACGGGTCGGTGACGCTCGACTTCCGCCCGGACGGGCTGGTCTGCGACATCGTCTTCCCTCGGGACGGCCTGATCGGAGGCTGACCGAGGGCTACTCTTGCCGCACCCGGTCGAGCGCCTTCATGATTTCGCCGATCAGCCGGCCGCGCCCGGCCGGTTCGGCGCCGGCCGCGCTCCGGAGCACCAGCGCCCGCCAGCTCTGCAGCGCATCGATCTTGTCCTCGCGCGTCAGCTGCGGATCCCCGACCAGGTACTTCGGCGACGGAAAGCCGGCGAAGCGTGTCACGTCCGGCATCGCGCCCTCCGGCATTTCGAACTCCAACGCCGACGCGACATGGCTCCGGCCTTCCCCGCTTTCCGGCCCGTCGCGGCTCTCCCGGCGCGCGTCCCGGCACTGCATGGGAAGGCAACAATCCACGCATGCGATCGTTCCGCGCCGCGGTTTGACTTATGTTAGTGCGCCCGCCTGGCGTCGATGCTAGCCCTTGGCCGGCCCGGGGGCAGCTGCCGGACAGGGGCGCCAGGGGGGCGGAAGTCACGAGGTCGGCTATGGACGGAAGCGATCGGCCCGCGCTCGCCGCGGCCGGATACGGAGCCTTGGAACCGATGGAGCGTCAGCCGCTGCGGGATGTCCGAATCCTGCTCCTTGAGGACGATGCGCTTATCTCGCTCGATGCCGAGGACATGCTGCTCGGCATCGGCGCGGCGCGCGTGCTGGTCGCGCACACGGTCGAGGAGGCGGAGGCCCTCCTCGACCGCGAGAGCGTCGACGTCGCCGTCCTCGACCTCGTGATCGGCTCAGGCCGCTGCGAGGACTTCGCGCGCCGGCTGGTCGCGCGCCCGCTGCCCGTCGTCTTCGCCAGCGGCTTCGGCGGCGGGGCGCTGCCCGAGCCGCTGCAGCAAATACCGACGGTCGAGAAGCCCTATTCGCCGCAGGCGCTGCACGCAGCACTCGCGCAGGTCCTCGGCCTCCCCTGACCGCTTCACAGGAGGATCGCTCGAAGCGGCATGGGATCGCGGCTCGCGCGGCAACCACCGTTCTAGTCGGTTGCGGACGCGCCGCCGAAGCTGCCGCGCCGGGACGCCCTGAAGCGCTGGGGATGCCGCATTGAACGGCCAAAGGTGAACAGCTGGCTAATTCTCCCGAAAAATTATCTATATTTCATACACTTAAGTTTTGTGCGCGACCTGCAAACCCATGCCGGGACAGCTCGCGGCAACTCGAGTGCGGCGCCCGCGAAAGCTGCCCCGCCGCCCTTTCTCCGCGAGGCCCGCAACCGTTCGAGCGATTGCCCCTGACCGCTTCACCGGACGCATTGCCGCCGGCCACGGCTTCCGGCAAGGTCGCCGCCGCAACGCGGGAGCGAGCATGCGCGACGCCGAGGCCGTCACCTTTGCCGGAAGCCGGCTCGACCGGGCGAGCCACCTGCGCGGCGAGGCGGCGCAGGCGACGCTCGCCGCCGATCCCGCCGCGCGCTGCCTGCCGCTCTGGCAGGGCCGGCCGCTGCTCGCCCCCGGCGAGCCCGCTCGGCTCGGCTGGCTGCCGCTGGCCGCCGAGGTCTTCGAGGACGACCCCGACCCGGTGATCTTCCTCGGCATGGCCGACGGCAGTCCGCGCTACGCCCGCAACATCCCCGACTGGCCGGGCGCGGCTCCCGCCGACGCGCCGCGCCCCTTCCTCGACAGCGCGCAGATCCCGCACCCGCGGGTGCGCGAGCCCCTCGCCTTCGGCGACCTGCGCGCGGTCATGGCCGCGCTGACGGCCGAGGAGGCCGGCACCGCCGCCGCCGCCAAGGGCATCCTCGGCTGGCACGCCTCGCACCGCTTCTGCGCCAACTGCGGCGCGCCGTCGGAGGTTGCCGACGCCGGCTGGCGGCGGTCGTGCCCGGCCTGCGGCACGCAGCACTTCCCGCGCACCGACCCGGTCGTCATCATGCTGATCCTGTCGGGAAACGCGCTGCTGCTCGGCCGGCAGGCGGCCTGGCCGCCCGGCATGTACTCGCTGCTCGCGGGCTTCATGGAACCCGGCGAATCGATCGAGGCCGCCGTCCGCCGCGAGACCTTCGAGGAGGCCGGGATCCCGGTCGGCCAGGTCGACTACCTGTCGAGCCAGCCCTGGCCCTTCCCCTCGTCGCTGATGCTCGGCTGCCGCGGCGAGGCGCTCGCCCGCGAGATCCACCGCGACCCTGCGGAGCTCGAGGACGCCCGCTGGGTCCGCCGCGAGGACGTGCTGACCGCGCTCGACGGCCGCAACCCCGATTTCCATCCGGCCCGCCGCGGCTCGATCGCCCGCTTCCTGATCGAGCGCTGGCTCGCCGACCGCCTCGACTGAAAGGACGTCGCTTGCGCCGCCTCCGCCTCCTCCCCCTCCTCTGCCTGGCACCGGCCCTCGCCGCCGCCCGGCCTGCGCCCGAGGGCTTCGTCGTCCACTACGCCTGCAGCGGCGGCGCCACGATCTCAGCCGCCTACGTCAACCCGCCCGGCGGCGCCTCATACGCCGTCGTCGTCTTCGACGGCCGGATGACCCCGATGAAGGCCGGCCCGACCGGCTCGGGCGTCCGCTACCTCTCGCTCGACCGCTGGAAGCTCGTCTGGCACGTCAAGGGCGACCAGGGCTTCCTGGCCCACGACGACGCCGACGAGACGATGATCGCCCCGGGCTGCACCGCCAGCCGGTCCTGAGGCGCATCAGGCGAAGCCGCCCAGTCGGATCATCCGCTCCGCGAAATGGTCGTAGGCCGAATGCCATGCCGCCTGGAGCTCCGGCGTGAACGCATCGCCGAGGGTCTCGGCCAGCGTCACCATCAGCGCGACGCCCATCGGCGCGAAGTGCGGCGCCCGCACGCCGAGGCCCGCATGCGCCCGCGCGAGGTCGCCCGCCTCGTCCTCGAGTTCGTCCTCCTCGTCGAGCAAGTCGGCGATCGTCGCCAGCGTCGACATGAACCGCATCCCCTGGCTGGCGAGGTCGCTGCGGAAGAGCTGCCGGAGCTCGGGCGCCACGGCGAACAGGTTCTCGTAGAAGTCGAGCGAAGCGGGAACCAGCCGCGCGCGCACCAGCGGCAGGCTTTCCCGCACCAGGCGAATCTGGCTCGCGTCGATCGTCATCGCAGCCCTCCCGGTTTTCAGCAGCGCATCCTGTCACTGCGGGCCGGGCCGTTCGTTGATCTGGCGCAAACCCGCCGCGCGGGCTCATCCAGGCTGCGCCTCCGCCTCCATCGGCGCCGGCCGCTGGTCGTCGCGGACGCCGCTCCGGGTATAGACCCCGAGGAGCTGCAGGTGGGTGGTGAAATAGCCGAGTTCGTCCAGCGCCCGCCGCACCCGCGGCTCGTCGGGATGCCCCTCGATGTCGGCATAGAACTGGGTCGCGGTGAACTGACCGTCGAGCATGTAGCTCTCGAGCTTGGTCATGTTGACGCCGTTGGTCGCGAAGCCGCCCATCGCCTTGTAGAGCGCCGCCGGGATGTTCCGGACCCGGAAGACGAAGGACGTGATCGCCCCGCCGATCGGCGCCGGCCGCGGCTCGGGCGACATCACCAGGAAGCGCGTGGTGTTGTTGTGCTGGTCCTCGACGTGGCGCGCCAGCACCTCGAGCCCGTAGATCTCGCCCGCCAGCTCCGACGCCAGCGCCGCCTGCGACCGGTCCTCCTGCGCCGCGATCACCGCCGCCGACCCGGCCGTGTCGGCGCCGACGACCGGCTTGATCGCGTGCGCCCTGAGGAAGCCGCGCACCTGCCCGAGCAGCGGCGCCTGGCTCAGCGCCGTCCGCACCTCCGCGAGCTTCGTCCCGGGGAGCGCCAGCAGGTTCGCGTGCACCCGCACGAAATGCTCGCCGATGATGTGCAGCCCCGATTCCGGCAGCAGGTGGTGGATGTCGGCGATCCGCCCGTAGGTCGAATTCTCCACCGGCAGCATCGCGAGGTCGGCCCGCCCGTCGCGCACCGCCGCGATCGCCGCCTCGAAGCTCTCGCAGGCAAGCCCCTCGAGCCCCGGAAACGCCTCGACGCAGGCCTGGTGCGAATAAGCCCCCGGGTTCCCCTGGAACGCGATCCTGTCGGTCAATACGCGCAACGCTGCCCTCCCGGTCCGAAGCGGAGGCGAGCTATGGCAGAATGCAGGCCGGATTTGAAGCGCGCCCGGACGCGTTGCGCCATCGGCGCATGCGACGCCGCGCGGCCGTGGCCGCCCTCGTCTCGCGCGTACCGGTGCTCGCACTCGACGCGGCGGCTGCGCCGCACGTTTGACCGAGTCGCCGGGCTCGCGGTCGAGGACCGGTCGATCTCAACCCTGCGGCAAAACCCCCGCGGCCGAGCCAGGGCAATCGCTCGAAGCGACACGGGCTCGCGGCACGCGCGCGCGACGCGAGCCCGTGTCGACCACCGTTCGAGCCGGTTGCGGACGCGCCGGGACGCCTGAAGCGCTGAAGATGCCGCATGAACGGCCAAATGTGAACAGCTGACTAATTCTCCCGAAAAAATACTATATATTCCATACACTTGAGTTTTGTGCGCGACTTGCGCACCCATGCCGGACAGCTCGGGGCAGCTTCGAGTACGGCGCCCGCGAAAGCCGCTCGCCGCCCTTTCTCCGCGAAGCCCGCAACCGTTCGAGCGATTGCCCTGGCGGCCGAGCCTCCCGCCTTGCGCTCCACTCGATGATCCGGCTAGAACCAGCGTGATCGAGGATCCCGGCCCGCCCGTGCCGGACAGCGGAGGCCCGCATGGACACGATGGAGATCACCAAGTTCGTCGGCGCCATCTGCGGGAGCCTGCTGGTCTTCCTGCTGATCCACCTGGCCTCCGCCGGCATCTTCAACACCGCGAGCGACACGGTCGCCTTCTCGGTCGCGGTGCAGGACGGCGGTGCCGGTGCCGGCGGCGCAGCCGAGCAGGTCGACGTGGCGGCCCTCGTCGCCGCCGCCGACGTCGGCAAGGGCGAGACGATCTTCAAGAAGTGCGCCGCCTGCCACCACATCGACGGCACCAACGCGGTCGGCCCGCACCTGAACGGCGTCGTCGGGCGGCCGGTCGGCTCGGTCTCCGACTTCGCCTATTCCGACGCGGTCAAGGCGCACGGCGGCGACTGGACGCCGGAGGAGATCTTCAACTTCATCGCCGCGCCGAAGAAGGACATCCCCGGCACCAAGATGTCGTTCGCCGGCCTGCCCAAGGAGCAGGAGCGGGCGGACGTCATCGCCTACCTCGAGACGCTGAAGTAGCTCCGATCACGAAGCGGTCAGCGCGCCGTTGCCCGGGGCACATCCCGCTTTACGCGGGGACCGGACCTCACGTATCTGGCGGCCACCGCTGAGCCGCGACGGATCCGCCCGATGACCGCAAGCCGCCGCCCCGAATCCGCCGCCGACCGCCGCCGGCCGCCCGTGCGCGCCCGGCTCGCGGCGCTGCTGCCGACCGCCGCCGCCTTCCTCGCCGCCGCCTTCCTCGCCGCGGCCGCCCGCGCCGACGACCCGGCGCCGGCCGACGGCCAGACGATCATCCGGAGCCACGGCATCTCGACCTTCGGCGACCTGAAGTATCCGCCCGACTTCAAGCACTTCGACTACGTCAACCCCGACGCGCCGCAAGGCGGCACGATGTCCTTCCGCGGCACCGGCGCCAGCCAGACCTTCGACAGCCTGAACGCCTTCATCCTGAAGGGCGAGCCCGCCCAGGGCCTCGGATTGCTCTACGACAGCCTCATGACCGGCTCGCCCGACGAGCCCGACGCCAGCTACGGCCTGATCGCCTCGCAGATCGAATACCCCGAGGACCGCTCGTGGGCGATCTTCGACATGCGCCCGGAGGCGAAGTTCTCCGACGGCGTGCCGATCACCGCCGACGACGTCGTCTTCACCTGGAAGATCCTGCTCGACAAGGGTGAACCGTCCTGGCAGATCACGCTCAAGGACATCCAGAACGTCGAGGCCCTCGACCCGCACCGGGTCAAGTTCACCTTCAAGCCCGGCGCCACCTTCCGCGACCTGCCCGCGCTCGCCGGCGGCCTGTCGATCCTGCCGAAGCACTACTACGACACCGTCGACTTCGCCGCCTCGACCCTGACGCCGCCGGTCGGGTCCGGCAGATACGTCGTTGCCGACGTGAAACCCGGCAAGTCGATCAAATACTGCAAGAACCCCGACTACTGGGGCAAGGGCCTGCCCGTCACGGTCGGGGTCAACAACTTCGACTGCTACGTCTACCAGTATTTCGCCGACAACAACGCCGCCTTCGAGGCGCTGAAGGTCGGCGACTACCTCTTCCACGAGGAGAACTACTCCGCCCTCTGGGCCACGGCCTATGACTTCCCCGCGCTGCAGAAGGGTTGGGTGAAGCGCGAGGAGCTCCCGGACAACCGCCCGTCCGGGACCCAGGGCTTCTGGTTCAACCTCCGCCGCGACAAGCTGCAGGACCCGCGCGTCCGCCAGGCGATCGGGCTGATGTTCAACTTCGAATGGTCGAACCAGGCGCTCTTCTACGGCCTCTACGATCGCACGGTCAGCTTCTGGCAGAACTCGCCGATGATGGCCGAGGGCGTCCCCGAGGGGCCGGAACTTGCACTCCTGCAGGAGTTCAAGGACCAGCTCCCGCCCGAGATCTTCACCGACCCCGCCTGGACGCCGCCGGTGCAGAAGCCCGAGAAGACCGACCGCGCCGCCATCCGCCAGGCGTCGAAGCTCCTCGACGACGCCGGCTGGGCGGTCGGTGCGGGTGGCCTGCGCCGGAACGCCAGGGGCGAGACGCTGACGATCGAGCTCGTCGACGACAACCCGTCCTTCGAGCGGATCATCAACCCCTTCATCCAGAACCTGCGCCAGATCGGCGTCGACGCCAGCTACCGCATCATCGACCCCGCCCAGATGCAGGAGCGGCAGAAGAACTTCGACTTCGACATCCTGCCCGGCCGGTTCTCGATGTCGCTGAGCCCCTCGATCGAGCTCCGCGAGATCTTCGGCTCGGCCAGCGCCTCGACCCCGAATTCGGCCAACTACACCGGCATCGCCGACCCGGTCGTCGACGCGCTGATCGAGAAGGTGATCGCGGCGAAGACCCGCGACGACATGCAGGTCGCCGTCCGCGCCCTCGACCGGGTGCTGCGCTCGAAGCAGATCTGGGTGCCGAACTGGTACAAGCCCAACTACTGGGTCGCCTACTGGGACGTCTTCGGCCGCCCGGACCAGCAGCCGCCCTATTCCCGCGGCGACGCCTTCTGGTGGTTCGACCAGGCGAAGTACGACAAGCTCAAGGCCGAAGGAGCGCTGAACTAGCACGATGGGCGCCTACGTCCTCCGCCGGCTCCTGCTGATGGTGCCCACGCTCCTCGGCATCCTGCTGATCAACTTCATCCTCGTCCAGTTCATGCCCGGCGGCCCGATCGAGCAGATCGTCTCGCGGCTGCAGGACGAGACCTCCACCACCGACCGCATCACCGGCGGCGGCTCGGAGACCGGCGCCACCGGTGCGGACAGCGAATACAAGGGCGCCCAGGGCCTGCCGCCCGAGTTCCTCGCGAAGCTGAAGGTGCAGTTCGGCTTCGACAAGCCGGCGTGGCAGCGGTTCCTGATCATGGTCAGGAACTACCTGACCTTCAATTTCGGCGAGAGCTACTTCCGCTCGATCTCCGTCGTCGACCTGGTGATCGAGAAGATGCCGGTCTCGATCTCTCTCGGGTTATGGACGACGCTGCTAGCCTACATGATCTCGATCCCGCTCGGCATCCGCAAGGCCGTCGGCGACGGCTCCCGCTTCGACACCGCGACCAGCGGCCTGATCATCGTCGCCTACGCGATCCCCTCCTTCCTCTTCGCCGTTATGCTCCTCGTACTCTTCGCCGGCGGCAGCTACTGGCGCCTCTTCCCGCTGCGCGGCCTCACGTCCGACAACTGGGCCGACCTCAGCTGGCCGATGCGCATCCTCGACTACTTCTGGCACATCACGCTGCCGGTCATCGCCTCGACGATCGGCGCCTTCGCGACAATGACGCTGCTGACGAAGAATTCCTTCCTCGACGAGATCAAGAAGCAGTACGTGATCACCGCCCGCGCCAAGGGCCTCGGCGAGGCCCGCGTCCTCTACGGCCACGTCTTCCGCAACGCGATGCTGATCGTCATCGCCGGCTTCCCGGCGATCTTCATCTCGGTCTTCTTCGGCGGCTCTCTGATCATCGAGACGATCTTCTCCCTCGATGGCCTTGGCCGCCTCGCCTACGAGAGCGCCATCCAGCGCGACTACCCGGTGGTCTTCGGCACTCTCTACGTCTTCGGCCTCATGGGCCTCGTCGTCGGCCTCCTCAGCGACCTCACCTACGTCTGGGTCGACCCCCGCATCGACTTCGAGACCCGCGAGACCTGATGCGCCTCACCCCCCTCCAGCGCCGCCGCCTCGCGAACTTCAAGGCCAACCGCCGCGCCTTCTGGTCGCTCTGGATCTTCCTCGCGCTCTTCGTCGTGACGCTCTTCGCCGAGCTCGTCGCCAACGACCGCCCGCTCGTCGTGAGCTACCAAGGCCAGCTTCGCTTCCCCGTGTTCCGCTTCTACTCCGAGGCCGACTTCGGCGGCGAGTTCGCGACCGAGGCCGAATACACCTCCCCCGAAGTCCGCTGCCTGATCAAGACCGGCGGCGTCGAGGCCTGTCTCGACGACCCCGACGGCATCTACCAGGAGGCCGTCACCAAGGGCACCGCCCAGGGCCAGCCGATCGCCCACCCCGGCTGGATCCTCTGGCCGCCGATCCCCTACAGCTTCAACACCATCAACTACGGCGTGACGACCGCCCCCTCGCCGCCCGACCGCGCCCACTGGCTCGGCACCGACGACCAGACCCGCGACGTGCTGGCGCGGGTGATCTACGGCTTCCGGATCTCGATCCTCTTCGCCCTCGTCGTCGCCGTCGTCTCGAGCCTGATCGGCATCACCGCCGGCGCCACCCAGGGCTACTTCGGCGGCTGGATCGACCTGCTGTTCCAGCGGCTGGTCGAGATCTGGACCAACATGCCCAGCCTCTACATCATCATCATCCTCAGCGCCGTCCTGACGATGAACTTCACGATCCTGACGCTCCTGATCGCCTTCTTCTCCTGGACCAGCCTCGTCGGCGTCGTCCGCGCCGAGTTCCTGCGCGCCCGCAACTTCGAGTACGTCCGCGCCGCCCGCGCCCTCGGCGTGTCGAACGTGAAGATCATGTTCCGTCACATGCTGCCGAACGCGATGGTGGCGACGCTCACCCTCCTCCCCTTCATCATCACCGGCGCCATCGGCGGCCTCGCCGCCCTCGACTTCCTCGGCCTCGGCCTCCCGCCCTCCTACCCCTCGCTCGGCGAGCTGGCGCTGCAGGGCAAGAACCGCCTCAACGCCCCCTGGCTCGGCTTCACCGCCTTCTTCACCTTCTCGATCATGCTGAGCCTGCTCGTCTTCATCTTCGAAGGCGTCCGCGACGCCTTCGACCCGCGAAAGACCTTCCGTTGACCCCCGCCCCCGCCCACCGCACGCCCCCCCGAGAGGGCCTGTTCGCCGGACCCGCCGTCGCGTGCTGCCCCCTCCCGCCCCGGGCGCAGGCAGCAGAGCGCGACGGCGGGAAACAGGCCCGGGGGCTCTGTTCGCTGGTGGGTCCCGAGCCCCTTTCTTCCTTCCTTCCCCGCCACGAGCCCGCGGGCAGCGGCCGGCTCACGGGTGGGTGGGCGGGGCGAGCCGGCCGCTGCCCGCCCCTCCGAACTGGGCACCCGCGACGATGAAGGACACCGGCCAGCTCCCCCTCCCCATCCTCGAGGTCCGCGACCTCCGCGTCGCCTTCCTGCAGGGCGGCGAGCGCAGCGAAGCCGTGAAGGGCGTGAGCTTCGGACTCTATCCCGGCGAGACGCTCGCGATCGTCGGCGAGTCCGGCTCCGGCAAGTCCGTCACCGCCCTCTCCACCGTCCGCCTCCTCCCCGACAACGCCGAGGTCACCGGTTCCATCCGCTACCGCGGCAAGGACATGGCGACCGCGACCCGGCGCGAGCTCCAATCCGTCCGCGGCAATGACATCAGCTTCATCTTCCAGGAGCCGATGACGAGCCTGAACCCCCTCCACAGCATCGAGCGGCAGATCGGCGAGAGCCTCGCCCTCCACCAGGCCCTGACGGGTCCCAAGGCCCGCGCCCGCACCCTCGAGCTCTTGCATCAAGTCGGCATCCGCGCGCCCGAGGAGCGCCTCGCCGCCTTCCCGCACCAGCTCTCCGGCGGCCAGCGCCAGCGGGTCATGATCGCGATGGCGCTCGCCAACGGCCCCGACGTGCTCATCGCCGACGAGCCGACGACGGCCCTCGACGTCACCGTCCAGGCCCGCATCCTCGATCTCCTCGCCAACATCCAGCGCGCCGAGGGCATGGGGATGCTCTTCATCACCCACAACCTCGGCATCGTCCGCCGCATCGCCGACCGCGTCGCGGTGATGAAGGCGGGCGAGATCGTGGAATCCGGCCCGACCGAGACGATCTTCGCCGCCCCGCAGCATCCTTACACCCGCATGCTGCTGGCCGCCGAGCCCACCGGCCGCCCCGATCCTTTCCCCGAGGACGCCCCGGAGATTGTCCGGACGGACCACCTCCGCGTCTGGTTCCCGATCAAGGCTGGCCTGCTCCGCAAGACCGTCGGCCACGTCAAGGCCGTCAACGACGCCACGGTGAAAATCCGCGCCGGCGAGACCCTCGGCGTCGTCGGCGAGTCCGGCTCCGGCAAGACCACGCTCGCCCTCGCCATCATGCGCCTGATCTCCTCCGAGGGCCGCATCGTCTTCCTCGGCAACGACATCCAGGGCTGGAAGTCCGGCGAGCTGCGGAAACTCCGCCGCGACATGCAGATGGTCTTCCAGGACCCCTACGGCTCGCTCTCGCCGCGCATGTCGATCGAGCAGATCGTCGCCGAGGGCCTCGCCGTCCACGGCCTCGGCAACGCCGAGGGCCGCGTCGCCGCCATCCTCACGGAGGTCGGCCTCGACCCCGCCGCCATGCACCGCTACCCGCACGAATTCTCCGGCGGCCAGCGCCAGCGCATCGCCATCGCCCGCGCGATGATCCTGCAGCCCAAGCTCGTCGTCCTCGACGAGCCGACCAGCGCCCTCGACATGACCGTCCAGGTCCAGATCGTCGAACTCCTCCGCAACCTGCAGAAGAAATACGGCCTCGCCTACGTCTTCATCTCCCACGACCTCCGCGTCGTCCGCGCCCTGGCCCACTCGGTCGTCGTGATGCAGAACGGCGACGTCGTCGAGTCCGGCGACAGCCGCGCGATATTCGAGACCCCCCGCACCGACTACACCCGGACACTCCTCGCCGCCGCCTTCGACCTCGAGCCCGCCGGCTGACACTGTCACCGGACGTTCGGCGCGGTGGTCGGAACCGCAGGCCGCGAAGATCGCCGACATTTACCGCGCCGATGCAGCCCGGCTTCCGCGCGCCGCTCTCCCGGGCTACTCCGATATCGGGGGCGCTTGCCTGATTTACCTTGAATTGAAGGTAAACCGCCCGGGCCGCGCAATCCATTCCGCCTTCGCACGCCGCCGCCCACTGTCCGTGTGCAGCCCGTCCGGCGGACGGCATCACTACCCCTTCAGCCGCTCCCCGCGCGGATCGTAGAGCGGCCGCAGGGTCGCCCGCGCGCCCCACCGCCGCCCGGCGACGTCGATCTCGTAGCGCCCCGCCAGCACCGCCTCGGCACTCGCGCCCTCCACGTATCCGAGCCCGACCGCCGCCCCCAGCGCGTGCCCGTAGTTCCCCGACGTCACCTGCCCGACGATCTCCCCGTCCCGCAGGATCGGCTCGCCGTGGAACAAGAGCGGCTCCGGGTCCTCCAGCAGGAACTGAACCAGCCTGCGCGAAAACCCCGCCTCGCGCTTCCTCAGCACCGCCTCGCGCCCGACGAACTCACCCTTCTCCGGCTTGACCGCGAACCCGAGCCCAGCCTCGAGCACGTGGTCCTCGTCGGTGACGTCGTGCCCGAAGTGCCGGTACCCCTTCTCGATCCGGCAGCTGTCCATCGCATGCAGCCCGCAGAGCCGCAGCCCCACCGCCTCCCCCGCCTCGACCAGCGCCTCGAACACATGCGCCGCCTGCTCCGCCGACACGTAGAGCTCCCAGCCGAGCTCGCCGACGTAGCTCACCCGGTGCGCCCGCGCGATCCCCATCCCGACCTCGACCTCGCGCGCCGTCCCGAACGGAAAGCCCGCGTCCGAAAAATCGTCCGGCGACACCAGCCGCATCAGCTCCCGCGACCGCGGCCCCATCACCGGCAGCACCGCCTCGCCCGCCGACACGTCGGTGACGATGACCGACAGATCGCCCAGGTGCCGCCGCAGCCAGCTCAGGTCCCGCTGCAGCGTCGCCCCCGGCACCACCAGCAGAAACGCGGTCTCGGAAAGCCGCGTCACCGTCAGGTCGCTCTCGATCCCGCCGCGCGCGTTCAGCATCTGGGTATAGACGATGCGCCCCGCCGCCACGTCGACATCGTTGCCGCACAACCGCTGCAGGAACCCGAGCGCATCCCGTCCCTCGACCCGAATCTTCCCGAAGGACGACATGTCGAGCATCCCGACCCCCTCGCGCAGCGCCATATGCTCGGCGCGCTGGTTCGCGAACCAGTTCGGCCGCCGCCAGGTGTAGCGGTATTCGGCCGCCTGCCCCGGCTCGGCGAACCAGTTCGCCCGCTCCCATCCCGCCACCTCGCCGAACACCGCCCCGCGCGCCCGGAGCGCCTCGTGCAAAACCGACCGCCGCACCCCGCGCGCGCTCGCCATCTGCCGATAGGGAAAATGGTCGGCATAGAGCAGCCCCAGCGTCTCCGTCACCCGCTCCCGCAGATACCGCCGGTTGCGCTGGAAGGGCTGCGCCCGCCGGATGTCGACCTCCCAGAGGTCGAACGGCGGCTCCCCGTCCGCCATCCACCGCGCGAGCGCTATCCCCGCGCCCCCCGACGAGACGATCCCGATCGAGTTGTAGCCGGCCGCGACCCAGTAGCCGCGCAGCTCCGGCGCCTCGCCAAGATAATACCGGTCGTCCGGGGTAAAACTCTCCGGCCCGTTGAAGAAGGTGTGGATCCCCGCCTCCGCCAGCATCGGCATCCGCCGGATTGCCCGCTCCAGGATCGGCTCGAAATGGTCGACGTCCTCCGGCAGCTGGTCGAAGCAGAAGTCCTCGCGGATCCCCTCCATCCCCCACGGCTTCGCCACCGGCTCGAACGCCCCGAGCAGGATCTTCCCGGCATCCTCCTTGTAGTAGGCGCACTCCTCCGGCACCCGCAGCACCGGCAGCCGCCCCAGCCCCGGGATCGCCTCCGTCACGACGTAGAAGTGCTCGCAGGCATGCAGTGGCAGCGTCACGCCGTTCCGCGCCGCGAGTTCCCGCCCCCACATCCCGCCGCAGTTCACCACCTGCTCCGCGGCGATGTGCCCCGATCCGCCGCCGGTCTCCCAGTCGACGCCCGTCACGCGGCCCCCCGCCACCGTCACCGCCGTCACCTTCACTCCCTCGGCGATGCGGGCGCCGCGCATTCGGGCCCCCTTCGCCAGCGCCAGCGCGACGTTCGCCGGATCGGCCTGCCCGTCCTTCGGCAGATGCACCCCGGCGACGACACCCTCGATGTTCAGGTGCGGATACATCGCCGCGATCTCCGCCGGGCTCAGTTCGTCGACCTCCACGCCGAAGGCCCGCGCCATCGCCGCCAGCCGCAGGATCTCCTCCCGCCGCTCCCCGCTCAGCGCCACGGTCATCGACCCGCACTGCCGGAACCCGGTGGCAAGCCCGGTCTCGGCCTCGAGCCTTGCATAGAGGTCGGCCGAATACTTGGCGAGCCGCGTCCGGTTCCGGCTCGCCTGCAGCTGCCCGACCAGCCCGGCCGCGTGCCAGGTGGTGCCGGACGTCAGCTTCTGCCGTTCCAGCAGCACGACGTCGCTCCACCCGAGCTCGGCCAGGTGATAGGCGACCGAGCAGCCGGAGATGCCGCCTCCGATGATGACGGCGCGGGCAGACGAAGGCAGATCGGCCATGGGCGGGTCCTCGGCGGCTGTCGGCGGGCTATCGCGCTTCCCATATTCCCCCAAATGAAATTATCAAGACAAATTTCATGCAGGCACCGCTCCACTCCAACTTCTTCACGATTCCGGTTGACGTCCGCGGAGAACCCGGGATGGACTCCAGCGGCGGCAGCCGGAGGATCGTCCATCGTGCAGGTCGGAATCGGCGCGGACATCAGGGCGCTGCGCAAGGCCCGCGGCATCACCCTCGCGGAGCTCTCCGCGGCAGTCGGCCGCTCCGTGGGCTGGCTCAGCCAGGTGGAGCGCGGACTGGCCGAGCCGTCCTTGCGCGACCTCGGCGCCCTTTCCAGTCGTCTCGGCGTCAGTCTCGGCCTGTTCCTGCGCTCGGCGTCGAAGCGGCCCGAGGAGCAGGGCGTCGTCCTGCGCGCCGAGGACCGCGTTCCGATCGCCCCGCGCGGCGCGGGCCTCGTCGAGGAGCTGCTGTCGCCGTCGCTCGGCGGCGCCTTCGAGATGATCCGCTCGACCTTCGCCCCCCACGCCGACAGCGGCGGCCGGAAGTCCGCCCGCGGCCGCGAGGACGGCGGCTTCGTCGTATCCGGCCGCTTGCTGCTGACCATCGGCGACGTCGAATTCGACCTCGGCCCTGGCGACAGCTTCCAGTTCGCCGACCGCGACTATTCGTGGCGCAACGCCACCGACCACCCGACGGTCGTCCTCTGGATCGTCGCTCCTCCCGTCTACTGAAGGTCCCCCGAGACTCCGCCCCGCCCTCCCCCGCCTGAAATATCCCTGCCGGAGGCCGCCGACGCTCGCCGCTCGCGATGCCCTCCGGTATCGCACGCGCCGCCCCGAGCGTTCCCGCTTGCAGCCCCACCGCCCCGGGACTATCGCAGGGCCCGACCGTTCAGCCCGAGGATTCCCATGCCCGACACCTTCGGCCCCGTCGAATACATCGTCATCCACTTCGACACCGACCACTTCAGCGCCGGCATCGCGACGCAGCTGAACGCGCTCCTCGACAAGGGCCTCGTGCGGCTGATCGACGTCGCCGCCGTCACCAAGGCGCCCGATGGCGCGGTCGCCATCCTCGAGACCCAGGAGCTCGGCCCCGAGGTCGCCGCCGCCTTCGAGCGGCTGACCGGCGAGCTGTCGCCCCTCCTCTCCGAGGCCGACCTGCAGGAGCTCGGCGACGCCCTCGAGCCCGGCACCGCCGCCGTCGCCTTCCTCTTCGAGCATGTCTGGGCGGCCCGCTTCGCCGAGGCGGTCCGCGCCGCCCGCGGCCAGCTCGTCCTCGCCGAACGCATCCCCCATCCGGTGATCGAGGAGGCCCAGGCGCAGCTCCTCGCCGTCGCCGGCTGAAACCCGAAGGAGACCTCCATGCTCGGATCCCGCCGCGGCCGCCCCAGCCTGATCGGCCGCGCCGCCCAGACCGCCGCCCGCACCGCCGTCATCGCCGGCACCGCCACAGCCGTCTCGGGCAAGGTCGCTGCCCGCCAGGGTGCGCCGGCCGCTCCCGCCGTCCCGCCCGCGGCCGCCGCGCCGCAGGCCCCGGCGACCGCCCCCGCTGCGATGAGCGACGACGCCATCGCCCGCCTGAAGCAGCTCGCCGACCTGCACCAGGCCGGCGTCCTGACCGCCGAGGAGTTCGCCGAGCAGAAGGCCCGCCTGCTCGCCTGACCGGCCGGCGGCTCCGCCGAACGGAGAATTTCCCCTCGTGGGCCGGACCGGATAGTGTCCGGCGCCGGGGAGGGGCGGATGGCGACGATGGTGGACGAGCTTCCGCTGCGCGGCCCGCTTCCGGATCCGTTCGATCCCGTGGCGGTGGAGGCGCGGCTGGTCGATGCCCGCGCCCGCCGGGCGATCGCGCTCGCCACCCGCGCCCGGCCGCCGGCGCCGCCTCCCGGCTGGCGCGCAGCGCTTCGGTCCGCCGCCCGCCTCGCCGCCCGCCTTGCCGGAGGCATCCCCCGGCCGGACCGCGCCGTGCTCGCCGCCGCCGGCTTCGCCATCCTCGCGGTCGCTTTCGTCCCGGTCGCGATCGACCGCCCGGCGCCGCCCGCGGGCTCGCCGACTGCGCCGGTGCAGGCGGCAGCCGCTCCTACGCCCGCGCCGGCGCGCCCGGCCCTCTCCGCGGCCGAGATCGAGGCCGCGCTCGCCGCCCAGTCGGCCGCGCCCGCCGAGACCCGCCCGCGGCCGCGACCCTCCGGCCCCGCGGCCGGCCGCGAGCCGCGCCGCAGCGTCGCCGTCGTCCCGCGCGGGGTCGTGGCCAGCGTCGACGCCGCTACTATCGGGCGCGCCGCCGCCTCGCTCGGCCTGCGGCAGCAGGTGCCGCTGCCCGGCGTCACCCTGGTCCTCGACCGGCATGGCCTCCGTTTCCTGTTGCCCGACGGCAACGGCCCGGCGCACGCCCGGCACCACTCCCGGTAGCGCTCCCGCCGCGTCCACAACCGGCACCGCGGGCCTGTTAACCTTCTGACAATGCCCGGCTTCCGCAGCGCGCCTCGCTCGTGGCACGATGGCGGACCGGCGCTCGGCCGGCATTTCGGCGGATCGCCGCCCAGCCGGCGCAGCGAAAATTCGCCCGCCGCCCGGCGGCGCCGTTGTGGCGTGACGCCCCGCCATCGGCTACAATCGGTTGATCTTTCTCCGGCGACGCACACGCTGCACGCCGGATCGGCTGCCGGTCGCGACCGACCGGAGAGGGGTAGGGGAATGGCGGATGACGGGCAACTGCCGCGCGTGATGGACCGTTCCGGTCCCGAGCCGACGCTGGCCGAACTGCTCGACCCGGCCGCGCTCGAGCGCCGCCTGCGCGAGGCCCGCGCCCGCCGCGCCGAGGCGATGGCCCGCCGCAATGCCGACGCCCCGGCCGGCTCCGACGCGCAGTCGTCCGTCGCACCCTGGCCGCCGACCCCGCGCCCGGTCGCCCCCGCGGCCCGCGCCGTCCCGGCCCCCATGCCGCGGCCCGCCCCAACGGCCGCCGCGCCCACCCCGGAGGCGGCCGGCTCCGGCTGGCGCCGCACCGCGCCGCTGGTCGCGCTCATCTTCCTCGCCGGCCTCGGGATCGGCGGCGCCCTGGTGGCGGTCGTCGCCCTCCGCTCGCTCCCCGCGCGCATCGCCGTGGTGGCGCCCGCCGCGACCGCGACGCCGCCGGCCCCCTCCTCGGTGCCGCCCGAGGTCGCAGCGCAGCCGGCCACCCCGGCCGAGGGCGCCATCGCCGGCGCCGAGCCCGCGCCACCGGCCCGCTTCCTCGCCTTCGCGAGCCCCGCGCCCGCCGGCCTCGCCGAACCCGCGGCCGAGCTCGCGCCGCCCGCCGCTGGCGCGCCGGTGGCGCAATTGCCGGCCCCGCCGGCCGCCACCCCGCCTGCCATCGTCGCCGAGCCCGCCATCGTCGCCGAAGCCGCCCCCGCCGGCGACGAGCCGCCGCCCGCGCCGGCCTCGACCCTGACCTCCGCGAGCCCCGCGCCTGCGGGCCTGGCCGAGGCCTCCGCCGAACCGACCCCGCCCGCCGCCGACACCCCGGTCGCCGCCCTCCCCGCCGCCGCCCCGGCGCCCGCGCCGGCCGAGCCCCCGGCCGACCCGGTGCTCGCCGACCTGCCGCCGATCGTCATCGTCCACTTCCCCGACTCCGCCCAGGCCCTCGCCTCGTCGGTCCAGGCCACGCTCGCGGCCGCCGGCGGCATCGACGTGCAGATGGTGCCGGTCCGGATCGAGATCGGCCGCAGCAACGTCCGCTACTACCACGCCGAGGATCGCGCCGGCGCCGCCGCCCTCAGCGCGCTGGTCGCCCCGGTGCTGCCCGGCGGCGAGGCCCCCGAGCCGCGCGACTTCACCGACTACGCGACCCCGACCGCCACCGGCAAGGTCGAGATCTGGCTGGCCGGCGAGCCCACCGGCGGCGCCACCCGCGCGTCCGCCCGCCACGCCCCGCGCGTGGCCGTCGCCCCGCAGCTCTACCCCGACGCCGACCCGGCCCCCGTCCAGTCGGATCCGCCGACCCAGTCCCAGGCCGAGGCCGTCGAGCGCATCCTCGTCCAGCGCCTGCGCAGCGAGGTCGTCAACTGACCGCCGCTTGACGCCCCCGGGCGCCGGCCCCATACCCCGGCGCCATGACCGACACCGCGCACATCCGCAACTTCTCCATCGTCGCCCACATCGACCACGGCAAGTCGACCCTCGCCGACCGCCTGATCCAGTCGACCGGCACGGTGTCGGACCGCGAGATGAAGGAGCAGCTCCTCGATTCCATGGACATCGAGCGCGAGCGCGGCATCACCATCAAGGCCCAGACCGTCCGCCTCGAATACACCGCCCGCGACGGCCAGCTCTACGTCCTCAACCTGATCGACACCCCCGGCCACGTCGACTTCGCCTACGAGGTCTCCCGCTCCATGCGCGCCGTCGAGGGCTCGCTCCTCGTCGTCGACGCCAGCCAGGGCGTCGAGGCGCAGACGCTGGCCAACGTCTACCAGGCGATCGACGCCGGCCACGAGATCGTGCCGGTCCTCAACAAGATCGACCTCCCCGCCGCCGAGCCTGCCCGCGTCCGCGAGCAGATCGAGGACGTGATCGGCATCGACGCCTCCGACGCCATCGAGATCTCCGCCAAGACCGGTCTCGGCATCCCGGACGTCCTCGAAGCCATCGTCACCCGCCTCCCCGCCCCGACCGGCGACCCTGCCGCCCCCCTCAAGGCGATGCTCGTCGACAGCTGGTACGACGCCTACCTCGGCGTCGTCGTCCTCGTCCGCATCTTCGACGGCATCCTGAGGAAGGGCGACCGCATCAGGATGATGCAGACCGGCGCCCTCTACCCGGTCGACCGCATCGGCACGTTCCGCCCCGGCATGCTCCCCGCCGACCAGCTCGGCCCCGGCGAGATCGGCTTCCTCACCGCCTCCATAAAGCAGGTCCGCGACACCCGCGTCGGCGACACCATCACCCACGAGCGCAAGGGCGCTGCAGCACCCTTGCCCGGCTTCCAGCCCTCGGTCCCGGTCGTCTTCTGCGGCCTCTTCCCGGTCGACGCCGCCGACTTCGAGGCCCTCCGCGACGCGATCGAGAAGCTCCAGCTCAACGACGCGAGCTTCACCGCCGAGATGGAGACCTCCGCCGCCCTCGGCTTCGGCTTCCGCTGCGGCTTCCTCGGCCTCCTCCACCTGGAAGTTATCCGCGAACGCCTCGAGCGCGAGTTCGACCTCGACCTCGTGACCACGGCCCCGTCGGTCGTCTACCGCGTCTTCAAGACCGACGGCACGATGCAGGAGCTCCACAACCCCGCCGACATGCCCGAGCCCGTGCGCATCGACCACATCGAGGAGCCGCGCATCAAGGCGACGATCCTCGTCCCCGACGACTACCTCGGCGACGTCCTGAAGCTCTGCCAGGACCGCCGCGGCATCCAGCAGGACCTGACCTACGCCGGCAGCCGCGCCATGGTCGTCTACGACCTGCCCTTGAACGAGGTCGTCTTCGACTTCTACGACCGCCTGAAGTCGGTGACCAAGGGCTACGCCAGCTTCGACTACCACCTGACCGGCTACCAGGAAGACGACCTCGTCAAGATGCAGATCCTCGTCAACGACGAGCCCGTCGACGCCCTCTCGACCATGGTCCACCGCGCCCGGGCGGACGCGCGGGGCCGCGCCATGGTCGAGAAGCTGAAGGAGCTGATCCCCCAGCACCTGTTCAAGATCCCGATCCAGGCCGCCATCGGCGGCCGCATCATCGCCCGCGAGACCATCTCCGCCCTGCGCAAGGACGTGACGGCGAAGTGCTACGGCGGCGACATCACCCGCAAGCGCAAGCTCCTCGAGAAGCAGAAGGCCGGCAAGAAGAAGATGCGCCAGTTCGGCCGCGTCGACATCCCCCAGGACGCCTTCATCAGCGCCCTGAAGATGGACAGCTGACCGAGAAAGAACGCCATCTGCACCGCCTGCGACATGCGCAACGAAATGTTGCGCAGGCACCGTTTCGCCACCTGCCTGCAGGCGCTCCGGCGCGTCCTCCTGCCGCTCGCGACGCCGGGCATCCTCTCCGGTGCCCTCATGGTCTTCGTGATGTCGCTCGGCTACTTCGTGACCCCCTCGCTTCTCGGCGGCACCGCCAACATGATGCTCGCCGAGTTCATCGCCCAGTTCGTCCAGAGCCTCGTCAACTGGGACATGGGCACGGCCGTCATCACCCTCGGGCTTTGCGGCGCGACGCCGCTCGAGGCCAAGATCCGCGTCACGCTGCCGGCGATCAGCCACGGCCTCTCTCGTTCCTGATGTCCTGGGACGAGGTCGTGCTCGCGATCTTCATGTCGAGCCCGACGCTGCAGACCCGCACACCTGCGGCATCGTCTGCACTTCGCGGATCGAGGCGCGGGCCCGCGCCCTCAACCTCACCCTCACCCGAAGGTCGATCCAATAAGCCTTGCCCATGCTCCACCTCCGAGCATCTCGCTTCGGCGACGGATCGGGCTCCGGTCGCGGATCGTCCCGGAATGCCAACGCGGCTTTGCCGGTCCGTTGGGTCCTCGATTGCACTGCGAAGGCTTTTGCCGTAGCGCGCGGCAGGCAGGTGGTGCGGGGGGCCGGCAGGTGACGGGCGGGCAAACGGCTCGGATGATCTTTCTCGGGTTTATCCTGACGGCGGTGGCAGGTGTCCTGCTGCGCCCGCTCCTGCCGATCGACGAGACTCGATACCTGTCCGTCGCATGGGAAATGCACCTCAGCGGCGACTACCTCGTGCCGCACAAGAACGGCGCGATCTACACCGACAAGCCGCCGATGCTCTTCTGGCTCGTCAACCTCGCCTGGATGGTCACCGGCGTGAGCGAGCTGGCGGCGCGGCTCGTTGCCCCGGCCTTCGCCGCCGCCAGCATCGGGTTGACCGGCGTGCTCGCCCGCCGGCTCTGGCCCGATATCGAGGGCGTCGGCGCCCGCGCCATGGTCGTGCTGGCGGGAACGGCGGTCTTCGCTGTCCTCGGCGGCATGACGATGTTCGACTCGATGCTCGCCGTCGCCACTCTCGGCGGGCTCCTGGCGCTGCGGCCCGCCCTCGAGCGGGGACGCCTGGCCCACTGGCTGCTCTTCGGCGGCGCCCTCGCCTTCGGCGGGCTGGCCAAGGGCCCGGTGATCCTCATCCACCTGCTGCCGCCGCTCGTGCTCTGCCCGCTCTGGCTGCCGGCGGGGGAACGGCAGCGCCCGCGCGCGATCCTCGGCGGCGCCGTGGTCGCCGTCGCCTTCGCCGTGGGCGTCATCGGGCTCTGGCTCGTGCCGGCGATCCGGGCCGGAGGGCCGGAGTATCGTGATGCGATCCTGTGGACCCAGAGCGCCGGGCGGGTGGCGAACTCTTTCGCGCACTCGCGCCCGTTGTGGTGGTTCGTCGCGCTGCTGCCGCTTCTGCTCTTCCCGTGGGCCTGGTCTCCGATCGTCTGGCGAGCGTTGCCACGCCTGTCGCTGCGCGACCCCGGCGTCCGCCTCTGCCTGATCTGGGCGATCACGCCCTTCGTGCTCTTCAGCGTGATCAGCGGCAAGCAGGTCCACTACCTGCTGCCGGAGCTCCCCGCGGTCGCCCTGCTGGTGGCGCGCGCCTTGCCGCCTGGAGGCGCGCGGGCCCGTTGGGAGCTCGCGACCGTCCCGGTCGGCGCGCTGGCGGTGGCCGCCGTCGCCGCCGGCTTCGGGCTCCTGCCGTCCGGCGACGCCTCGGCCCTGCTGCGTCCGGCGCCGGTGCTGGTCGCCTGGGGGCTGCTCCTGGCGCTCTTCGCCTGGGGCGCCGCCCGGATCGGCGGCTACCGCGGCCTCGCGCTGCTCGGGCTCGGCCTGGTGCTGGCGCTGAACCTCCTGTTCGGTGCGACCTCGGCCCGGCAGGTCTACGACGGAAGCGCGATCGCGACGCGGCTCCGCTGCTTCCAGGACCGCGGGATCGCGTTCGTCGGCACCGGCTACAACGCGGAGTTCAACTTCATCGGACGGCTCACGCAGCCGCTCGACGAGCTCGCCGACTTGAGCGCCGTGCCCGGCTGGGCGGAGGCCCACCCGGAGGGCCTGATCGTCGCGGAGGTCGGCCGGCGGGCTCCCGACTGGCCGGCCCGCGAGACCGCCCGCTTCGGGAGCGAGGACTTCGGGCTCTGGATTGTCGCGGACCGCCCTGGGGCTGCCCCAGGACCAGGGGCCGTCCCGACGCTCGACTGTGAGCCACCCTCCTCGCCCCGTGCTCAATAGCCCCTCATCCTCGCATAATTCTTCCGTGCCACGTCTGCCTGGGCGCCAACGAAGGCGCCGGGATTGGAGGGGGCGTGGATGGGCTCGACGAAAGCGGTCGCGTTGGAGCGAACGCAGCCAGTGTCGGCGTGCGGGCCGTCGCGGCGGGGACCGCCGCGCCCGCCCCACGCCGGAAGACCGCTTTCCTGGCGGATCGGCCGCCCGGCAGCGTCGCCGCCGTCGCCTTCTGCTGCGACGCGCGCTACGTACCCTTCGCCTGCCTCGCCGCGCGGCAGATAGCCGATCTCGACCCGAGCCGTGGCTTCGACATCTGCCTTTGCCATTCCGGCGACGAGGCCCTGCCTGTCCCCGACGACCTCCGGGCCGATCTGCGGGTGTGCCGCATCGGGACCGACGCCCTGCGCGGGCTTTCGCTCGACCGGCGGAGGACCGTAGCGACCTATCTGCGGCTCGCGCTGCCGGAAGCCTTCGAGGGGCAGTACGAGCGGGTGCTCTACCTCGATTCGGACATCTTCGTTCAGGGCGGGGACTTCGGGGCTCTGCTCGGCGTCGACATGGGGGCGCGCGCCCTCGCCGCGGTGCGCGACAACATTCAGTGGCGCACACCCGGCCGTCGGCCGGAGGAGTTCCGCCGCCTCGGCCTGCCAGGGGCGCCGTATTTCAACGCCGGGGTCATGCTCCTCGACGTCGAGGCCTTCAACCGACAGCGCATCCTCGGCCGCTGCCTCGCCTTCGCGGACGCCCACCCGGGATCGCTGCTCCGCAACGACCAAAGCCTCCTCAACCTCGTGCTGCGAGGCGACTGGGCCGAGCTCGCGCCCCGCTGGAACTGGCAGTATACGCGCGCCTCGATGCTCTACGAGGCAACGGAGGGGGCGAACGTCATCCACTTCATCGGCGGCAAGAAGCCCTGGACCCATTCCGGCGGCGGCCTGCCGCTGCGTTTCCGCCGCGCCTACCGCGCGTTCCTCGACGAGCATTTTCCGGATGCGCCTCCGATCGGCCCAGACGGAACGCCGCCGCACCGGAACCTCGGCTACATGCGCTCCGTGCTGGTGCGCCACCTCCTCGCCGCGGGGCGGTTCTCCGACTACCTCGACCGGTTCGAGAGCGACCTCTCGGTGCTGAGGACGACGACGCCCTGACCCCGAAGGCTAAGTCGCAGCTAATTCTGCAGGTCGACCGTGCCCCCGCACAGCGAGGGACGGCGGCATCATGGCGTGGCGGCAGGCATCTTCGGCGAGCGCGATGGGCTGCGCGCTCCTTCTGTCCTTCGCCTCCCCGCCGGCGGCTTCCGCGACTGACTGGCTCACCGCCTCGGGCGACGTCCTTCAAGTCGCCCTGCCGCTCGCGGCGGCGACGTGCGCCTTCCGCCAGCACAGGCTTGCCGGTTACGCCGCCGGCTTCCTCGCGGCGACCGCAGCGACCCAGGGCCTGAAGTACGGGCTCGGCGACGCGGCGATCAACCAGCGGCCGAACGGCCAGTCGCACGGCTTTCCCTCGGGGCACACCGCCGCGGCCGCGTCGGGCGCGACCGACCTCGCAGTGCATTGCGCGCCGGGAAACCGCTGGGTCGCCTTCGGCGGCGCGGCGGCGGTGGTCCTGGTCGGGGCATCCCGGATGCATGCGGACGAGCACGACGCGCTCCAGGTGGTCGCCGGCGCGGCGCTCGGGGCCAGCTCGGTCGGGATCGGGCTGTACGAGTCACCAGGCGGCGCCCTGGGGCTGAGCTACACTTTCCCTTTCTGACAAGCCCATAGGGGAGAACGGGCCGCGCCGCAGGCGACAGCGGTGCCATCGCCGTCTCCGAGCGGAACGCGCCCTACTGGACCGGAGAGTCCGCGGCTGGCGGAGCGTTTCGATGCAGGAGGCGTAGTCTACCGTCGAAGGGGAGCTGCGGGACCAGCTCCGGGTCGCCGATGCGCGCAAGGAAGTCCAGCGCGGTCCGGTCCTCAATGACCTGCCGCTCGATGTTCAGAATCGTACGCTGGACCTTGTGCGCGTAGCGCGGCTGCATGGCGGCCACGAAGTGCCCGCGGGCGATCTTTTCCGCGACCTCCGCCCGGGAGCGCGCGTAATAGTGGTTCAGTTGGATGCGGCCGGCCGAATAGAAGGCGCGGATGCTTCGTTCCGACAGCGGCACGCACATGCCGGCGTCATTGCAGGTCCGGTTGTTTCCGTCGGTCTCGACCGAATGCACCTTGAGCGCGGTCACGTGGCAGGGATCGACGATGCACTTGAACGCCCGGACGCCCCGTTCGTCGCTCATCGGATCGGCGGCGCGGCGAAGGTAGCTGCGGAGCACGCCGCGCTCGGGCGGCGTCTCGTGGCCGCAATGGCCGAACATGTGCCAGGGCAGCGAAATGTTCCGGCATCCCTCGAGGTGGCGCAGCGCGTCGGGCAGGCTCTTCTCGGCCTTCGGGATCAGGAACTCGTCGACGTCAATGAAAGCCATCCAGCGGAAGAACTGGCCGAAGTTCGCCACCGCGTGGGCATAGGCAAGGACCTGGTTGTGGATCTCACGGGGTCCGTCGTGCAGCCGCTGGGTCCAGGGAACGACTGTCAGCGACCCGCCGAGCACGTTCCGCAGGGTGGGAATCGTCGCGTCGATCGAGCCATCATCATAGGCGATGCAGGCGCGAATTCCGGCGGCCACGTGAAACCGCGCCCATTCCTCGACGTGACGCCCTTCATTCTTCACGGTGACCACGACCGCGAGGCCGTGACGATCTTCGCGCGGCGCAGGCGGCCTGAGGGCCACCTCGCTGATTCTGCCGAAGCCTGGCAGTTTCCAGAACATGTCAGCCAACCCGAAATTCCGGCTCTTCCGGCGAAGGAATACAGGGTGATTCTTAGGGCGGATTGAGGCCCGGCGGCGGTGTGCGCATCTCGACGGAGGGACGAGGGGCGGTGCGCGAGCTAGGAGCCTCCATCCGCGGCGAAGACGTGGGCCTCGCCGGCGATCGCCAGGCGCACGCGAGCGCCGACCGTATGGCCCGCAAACGGCGAACCGCTCACCGAAAGACGGGTGCGTCCGCCGATGTCTCCGTCGAGCTCAAGGGTGAGGCGACATACGCCGCCGAACTCGATCTCGGCGACGCGGGCATGCCCGGGGCCGCAGCCATCGGCCTTCGCCAGCGAGATCTGCTCCGGACGGATCATGATTTCGGCCGCGCCACATCGGTCGCCGGCGACCGCGACGTGCCCGAGGGCGCAGTCGGCCACGCCGCCGGCGAGCCGTGCCGGAAGGACGATCGCGTGGCCGAGGAGGGCGGCGACCTCCGGATCGCAGGGGCGGAGGTAGAGCTCGGCGGGCGGGCCGGCCTGGGCCAGTCGGCCCGCGCGGAAAACCGCGAGCTGGTCGGCGAAGGCCAGCGCCTCCTCCTGGTCGTGCGTGACGAGGACGCTGGCGATGCCGGCCGCGTCGAGGAGGCGCGCGACGGCGCGGCGGGTGCCGGCGCGGAGGCCGGTGTCGAGCGCGGAGAACGGCTCGTCGAGCAGCATCAGCCGTGGCCTCCGTGCCAGGGCGCGCGCCAGCGCCACCCGCTGCTGCTGCCCCCCGGAGAGCTCGTGCGGCCAGCGTCGGCCGAGGGTCGGGTCGAGCTCGACGGTCGCCATCAGCTCGCGGATCCGCGCCGTCCTGCCGCGGTCGCGCCGGGGGAGGCCGAAGCCGATGTTGTCGGCGACGCTCAGGTGCGGGAAGAGGCCGCCGTCCTGCGTCACGATGCCGACGTCGCGAAGATGCGCGGGCAGCGCCGACGGGCCATCGGCGAGCGGCCGGCCACCGAGCGCGATCCGACCTTGGTCCGGAGCCTCGAAACCGGCGACGAGCCGCAGCAGCGTCGTCTTGCCCGAGCCCGAAGGGCCGATCACCGCGGTCCGGCTGCCGGGCGCGACGACGAGGTCGACGCCGGAGAGCGCGGCGACGGAACCGTAGGACTTCGAAAGGCCATCGAGAACGAGGAGGCTCACGATCCGGACCAGCGTCGCGACTGGGCGTGGAGAAGCCAGGTCAGGGGCAGCGAGAGGAGGATCATGAGCAGCGCGTAGGGCGCGGCGGCGGCATAGTCGAGCTCGCCGCTCAGCGACCAGAAGCGCATGGCGAGCGTGCGTGTCCCGTTCGGCGCGAGCATCTGGGTCGCGGTCAGCTCGTTGACGATGCCGAGCGAAACCAGCGCCATCGCGGCCGCCACCCCCGGCGCCGCGAGGCGGATCGTCACCGCCCAGAGCGCCGCGACCGGCGAGCGGCCGAGCGTCCAGGCGGCCTGCTCGAGCTCGCGCGGCACCTGG
The DNA here is from genome assembly GCA_046348975.1 of Amaricoccus sp. Classification (GTDB taxonomy): domain Bacteria; phylum Pseudomonadota; class Alphaproteobacteria; order Rhodobacterales; family Rhodobacteraceae; genus Amaricoccus. Next base: position 282,114 of record JAXMDF010000003.1, read on the forward strand.
GCGACGCTGGTGCGCAGGCCGATCAGCGCGCGCGGCAGGAAGATCAGCGCGTAGGCGAGCAGGATCGTCGCGACGCTCTGGTAGAGCGGCAGCGCCACCCGGACGGTGACGGTGACGAGCGCGAGCGCGACGATGACGCTCGGGATGACCCCGACGATGTAGTTCGCGCCTTCGAGCGTGCGCTCGAGCCGTCCGGGCGAGCGGGAGGTGAGCCAGGCGGTCGGCACCGCCGCCAGCGTGGTCAGGAGCCCTCCGGCGAGCGCCAGGGTCAGGGTCTGGCCGAGGGCGCCGGCGAGGTCGCGGCTGCGCCAGACCTCGTCGCCGCCGGCGGCGAGCCAGCGGGCAAGCGTGGCCAACGGGACGCCGATGGCGAGCGCCGCGAGCCCGGCGGGCAGCAGCAGGCACGGGAGCAGCGCCCGGCCGAGCCGCCGCCGCGGCGCCCGGCGCGGGGCGCCGGAGCCGACCCGCGCGTAGCGGATGCGGCCGCGGATTGCCGCATCGGCGGCGAGGAGCAGCAGCGAGCATAGGACGAGGGGAACCGCGAGCATGTTGGCGGCGGCGCTGTTGAAGCTCGACTGGAACTGGCCGACGATCGCGGTGGTGAAGGTGTCGAAGCGGATCGAGGCGAAGAGCCCGTATTCGGCGAGCAGATGCAGGCCGACGAGGAGCGCGCCGCCGAGGAGCGCGAGCCGGAGCTGCGGCAGCACCACGCGGAGGAAGACGCCGAGCGGCGGCTGGCCGAGCGCGGCGGCGGCCTCCTCGAGCGCGGGATCGAGCCGGCGCAGGGCGGCGGCGACAGGAAGGTAGGCGAGCGGGAAGTAGGCGAGGACGGAAACGAGGACGCCGGCCGGGAGGCCATGCAGGCTCGGGACGGCGCTCACCCAGGCGTAGCTGTGCACGAAGGCCGGGATCGCGAGCGGCGCGACCGCAAGCCACGCCCAGAGGCGGGCGCCGGGCAGGTCGGTGCGCTCGACGAGCCAGGCGAGGACGACGGCGAGAGCGGCGCAGATCGGCACGGTGAGGAGGGCGAGCGCGACCGTGTTCAGCATCAGCTCGCCGACCCTGGGGCGGAGGACCAGCGCCAGCGAGGCGCGCCACCCGGTCTCGACGCTGACCCAGACGACGAAGCCGAGCGGCAGCAGCGCCAGCGCCGTGACGGCCAGCGCCGCCAGCCGCAAGCCGGAGACGGACGAAGCGACGCCCCGGCTGCGAACCGGGGCGTCGAGGCGACGAAGCGTGGCGGTGGTCATCGGGCTACCGTCGCGGCGCGACCTGGCGGGCGGCTTGCTAGAGCAGGCCGGCGCCGGTCATCAGGTCGACCACGGCCTTGCTGTCCAGCTCGGACGGCTCGACGTCCGGCGCCTGAAGGTCGGCGAGCGGGACGAGGGCCGGGTTCGAAGCGCCGTCGACGCCCACCGCGTATTCGAACGAGTCGCCGGTCTTCAGGATCGCCTGGCCGCCCTTGCCGGTCACCCACTGGAGGAAGGCCTGGGCCTGCTCCGGATGCTTGCTCGAGGCGAGCACGCCGCCCCCGGAGATGCTGACGAAGGCACCGGGATCCTGGTTCCTGAAGTAGTGCAGCGCGACGTTCTTGCTGTTCTCGCCGGTCTTCGCCTGATCCCCGAACCAGTAGTAGTGGTAGATCAGCGCCCCCTCGATCTCGCCGGCGTTGACCGCCTTCATCGCCGTCGAGTTCCCGCGGTAAGCGACGAAGTTCGTCTTCATCGCGTCGAGCCAGGCCTTGGTCTCGGCCTCGCCCTTGAGCTCGAGCAGCGCGCCCACGATCGCCTGGAAGTCAGCGCCGGTCGGCGAGGCGGCCCAGCGGCCCTTCCAACTCGGGTCGGCGAGGTCGAGCATCGAGGCCGGCAGCGCCGCCTCGCCGAGCCTGGTCTTGTCGTAGGCGAAGACGGTCGAGCGGGCGGCGATGCCGGTCCAGTTGCCGTTGTCGGGCCGAAAGGCTTCCGGCACCTGCGCGAGCGTCTCGGGAAGGACCGGCGCGAAGAGGCCGGCCGCGTCGACCAGCGCCATCGCCGGCGAGTTCTCGGTCAGGAAGACGTCGGCGGGCGAGGCCGCGCCCTCCTGCACGAGCTGGTTGCCGAGCTCGGTGTCGCTGCCGTTGCGCAGCGTGACCTTGATCCCGGTCTCGGCGGTGAAGGCGTCGGCCCAGGCCTGCGTCAGGCTTTCGTGCTGGGCGTTGTAGACGACGATGCCCTCCTCCTGGGCCAGCACCGGAGCGGACGACGCCACAACGGCCAGCGCGAGCGCGGCAATCCTCTTCGTCCAAGGTTCCATGCGATATCCCCCATAGTCTCGGCCAAGCTGCGAGCGGCAAACTTTGACAGAGGATGCGCGACGTCAAGGCGGAAGTTTATTTAAAATCATTCCAGAAATCGCCTAATATGAAGGTACTTTCACAATAAAATCTAAGGATTGTTTTCGTTATTTATAAGTATTACTATCAGACCGAAACGCGCCCGCCTGATGAAACACTTCGCGTTTTACCCAATAGCGCCTGCGCTGCTCCCGATTGAACTGGCGATCGATCCGACCGCCGGCGGCACCCTCCTTCGTGCACCGACCAAACGCGAGCCTCCCGGCGGCGGCACCGAAATTAGTCGATCATATTACTCAGTTAATGCGCCAGGCGCGGATGGGCGCTCACGCAGATGTGAGCGCGCGGGTGCGTCAGCGGGAACGAGGAGCCGCGCCTCGGCGCCCCCGACGTCGCCGCGGTTGCCGAGCGACAGCCCGAGGCGGTGGCGGCGGGCGATCAGGTCGGCGATCGCGAGACCGAGGCCGCTGCCCTCGGCGTTCTGCCCCTCGACGCGAAAGAAGCGCTCGAAGACGCGCGGCAGGGCATGTTCCGGAACGCCGGGCCCGGTGTCGCGGACCAGGATGGCCGTCCCGCCCGGCTCGGCGCGCATCTCGACGTCGACCAGCCCGCCCTCGGGTGTGTAGCGAACCGCGTTCTCGAGCAGCGTCTCGATCAGCGTCCGGAAGTCGTCGCGGTCGCCCATCGCCTGCACCTCCACCCGCGCCACCAGCCCGAGGTCGACGCCGCGCGCGGCGGCGAGCGGCGCCACCGTGCCGATCGCATCGACGACGGTGTCGGCCAGCGGGACCAGCGTCCGCGCCCGCCGCGGCTCGGCCTCATGCCGCGCCAGCCGCAGCAGCTGGCCAACGAGCGCCGAGGCCCGGCGCACCGCCGCCTCGACAAGGGCGAGGCGATCCGTCGGCAGCCCGCTGCCGTTCGCATCGGCGCGCAGGTTGCCGACCTCGAGGGTCAGCGCAGCGAGCGGCGTGCGCAACTGGTGCGCGGCATCGGCGACGAACGCGCGCTGCTGGCCCATCAGCGTCCGGAGCCGCTCCAGGAGGACGTTCATCGCCACGACCAGCGGGCGCACCTCCGCCGGCACCCGGTCGTCCGGGATGGGCGTCAGGTCGGCCGCATCGCGCGCGGCGATCTCGGCGCTGACCTGGGCCAGCCGCCCGAATGCGCGGCGAAGAACGCTGTCGATCACAATCCAGACGATCGGGATCGCGAGCAGCAGCGGCAGCAGCGCCGCCAGCGCCGCGCCCGTCGCCATCTCGCGCCGCACTTCCTCCTGCTGCCCGACCTGCACCACCCGGTCCGGCAATGCGAGCGCGAAGACCCGCCAGCGGTGGCCCTTGGCGGAGAGGTCGGCGAAGCCGCCCTGCGTTGCGACCGGGAAGCGGCAGCCCGGCGGGCTGCAGATCGGAGGCCGCCCGTCGGCGAACCGGAGCTCGACGATCAGGTCGTCCTCGTGGTCATGTGGCGGCATCGCGTCGCCAGGCGATGGTGCGGCGGTGGAGCCGACCAGCTGTGCCATCTGGCGCAACTGCAGGTCGAGGAACTCCCGCGCCTCCTGTCCGGCAATCCAGAAGGACGCGAGCCCGGCGAGGACCCCGACAGCCGTGAGCAGCCCGGCGAGCGTGAGAATCGTCGTCCGCCGAAGCGACATCAGCGCGGGATGGCCGTCGGATCGCCGAGCAGTGCACGCACCCGCGGGACCAGCTCGCCGGCGTCGACGGGCCTCTCGAGATAGTCGTCGGCTCCGAGCCCGAGGCTCCTCGCCCGGCTCCGCGCGTCGTCGCCGAAGCCGATCACCATGAGCGGCGGGCGGCCGCGCCGCCGCAAGTCCGCCAAGAGCCCGGCCGCTTCGAGCCCGGGCAAGCCAAGGTCGAGGAGTACGAGCGCGGTTCCCGCCTCGTCCGGCGCCTCCACCCCGTCCTCGCTGTCCTCGGCCCAGTCCATCTCGATCCCGGCGGCCTCCAGGGCACGTTCCACGGCACCCGCGAACGCCTGATCGTCCTCGATCAGCGGCACGCGCATGCGTCGCCTCAGGCCCGTCCGAACCCGATGGCTCGGGAAAGATACCAGCCTGCGAGCAGGACAACCACCAGGGTCGAGACCGGGTTCACCCATTCGGCGACCCTGGTGTACTGGCCTTCGAGCAGAAATCCCCCGACCGCGAGGCCGCCGGTCCAGATCGCGCTGCCCGCGGCGGTGAGCCCGAGAAAGGCTGGCAACAACATCCGCGCCACCCCGGCCGGAATCGAGATCAGCGTGCGAACCGCCGGAACCATACGCCCGAAAAACACGTCCCGGCAGCGCCACATGCCGCCCTCAGGCGGCAGGCGGCGGAAAGATCACCGTCACCGCAAGCCCCGGGCGGGCGTCGCCCAGCTGCAGCCGGGCGCAGTGGATCTCGGCGATCGCCTTGACCAGGCTGAGCCCGAGGCCGCTGCCCTCGCTCGTCCGGCTCCGCTCGAGCCGATAGAGCCGCCGCAACACGTGCTCGCGCTCGCCCGTCGGGATGCCCGGACCTTCGTCGCGCACGCTGAGGGTCGGCGCAGCGCCGCCGCTCACCTCTATGGTGATCCTCCCCCGGGCGGTGTGGCGGAGGGCGTTCTCGATCAGGTTCGCGATCAGGCGGCCGAGAAGCGTGCGGTCGCCACGGACGACCGCACGGCCGTCGATTTCGGCGATCAGGCTGTGGCCGGTCTCCTCGCCCGCGGGTCCGTAGACGTCCACAAGGTCGCCGACGAGCGGCCCGAGATCGACCAGGGAGAAGCCGGCCCGCGCCTGCCCGCCCTCGAGCTGCGCGATCTGCAGCAGGCTGCCGAACGTCTCCACGATCTGCGCCGTCTCCTTTCGCGCCGAGGTGACGAGCTCGGTGGCCGGACCCGCGGGCACGGCACCCTCCAGCCGGTCGAGGAGCACCGCCACCCGCTGGATCGGCGTCCGGAGGTCGTGCGCAATGTCGGAGGAAACCTGACGCAGCGCGTCGACCGAACGCTCCTGCGCCTCGGCCATGCGGTTGATCGCGGTGGCGATCTGTCCGAGGTCGTCCGAGACGGCACGCGCCACGGGGACGCGCGCGTCGTTGCGACCGGAGGTCAGCTGCGCGAGGGTCCGGCCGATCGCCTCGACGCGGTTTCGCGCGCTCCGGGCTACCAGCGCGCCGGCCGTGGTCGCCAGCACCAGCGCCGGCACGAGGCTCAAGAGCAGCACCGTCGAGAATGTCCCGCCGAGATTCGAGACGCTGTCCCGCCCCATCAGAACGGTGAGGTCGCCGCCTCCCGCAGGCCCGTGCCAGGCGCGGTAGCTGTCCGCGATGGTATCCTCGTCCAGAGACAGCTGCCGGTGGCCGACGATCGCACCGGAGCGCACCGCGATCGGCTTCGGCAGGTTGCCCACCATCGCGGACCCGGGGACGGCGAAGCCGATCAGCGTGTCGCGCGGATTTGCGCCTGCAGCGATCTCCGCCACCCGCTCGGAGATCTCCTCCGGCTCGGCGATCGCGCGGAGCGAGTCGACAGCCTGCGCGAGATCCGCCTCGACGTCGCGGTCCAGCGTTGCCCGGATCACGAAGAACGCCGCGCCGTAGCCGGCGAGCGTGAACGCCGCGAATATCACGATCAGCGTCGCCGTCAGGCGCAGCGGTGTTGAGCGGATCGCAATCACCCCTCGATGCGGTAGCCAGCCCCGCGCACGGTCTCGATCAGCTCGGTGTCGAAGGCCTTGTCGATCTTGCGGCGCAGCCGACTGACGTGCGTCTCGACGACATTGGTCTGCGGGTCGAAGTGGATGTCCCACACCGCTTCCAGCAGCATCGTGCGGGTCTGGACCCGGCCCTTCCGGCGCAGCAGGTGCTCGAGCAGCGCCAGCTCGCGCGGCAGGAGGTCGATCGTCCGCCCCGCCCTGGTTACCCTCCGCGTCAGGAGATTGAATTCGAGATCGCGCGCGCGGAGCACGGTCGGCTCGTCGGAGGGAGCCGGACGGCGCCCCAGGGCAGCGATGCGAGCCGAGAGTTCGCCGAAGGCGAAGGGTTTCACCAGATAGTCGTCGGCCCCGGCGTTCAACCCCTCGATGCGATCCTCGACCCCATCGAGCGAGGTAAGCAGCAGGATCGGCACCCTGCTCTTCGCGCCGCGCAGCGTGCGGACCAGCGCCATCCCGTCCAGGCCAGGAAGCATTCGGTCGACAATCAGGACATCGTAGCTACCGGCCGCCGCCTGGATCAGCCCCTGCGAGCCGTCGTCGAGCAGGTCGACGACATGCCCCTCCTCGCGCAGGCCCTCGGCAACGTAGGGGCCCGTCATGCGGTCGTCCTCGATGACGAGGATCTTCATCCGGACCTCACAATGCGAGCTGCATCTCGTCAGCCTCGTATCATCCCGCGCGCCGCGAAACGAGTCGGTCAGGGACGCGGGCGGAAGCGACGGCCGCGGCCCCGACCTTGGTTGTCAGTTGTCGTCGTGCTCTTCTCCGTCGCTGTCGCCGATCGGAGCAGATGCGGGCGTGACCGCGCCGGTTCCCGGGTCGACCAGAACGGTGGTGACGGTTCCGTCAGCCTTGGCGAGCTCCACCTCGAAAGCGGCGCCGCTCTTTGTGGGTTCCCAACTCGCGCCCATCGCCGTACCGCCGTTGCTCTTCTCGGCCGCGGCGGCTGCCTGTGCGACGGTCATGCCGGCGCCGAGGAAGTCCTTGGCCTCCCGGGCATCGTCCTTGCCGCCGCCCTCGGCGTGCGCGGCCACGGCGGCAAAGGCAAGCGCCGCCCCGGCGGCAGCCCCGACCCACTTGCTCGAAGACGTCATATCGCTCTCCACGTCCGGGATGGCACCGTGCCATCCTCGCACCCCGAGGTACGTGGTCGCCTGCACCCCCTGCTGGCGCGAAGATTGCAATCGTGCAACCTGCGGGCCCCCCGCCGGCAGCGACATTGCCGATTTGTATAGCGCGCTGCAGCCGGAGGTATGGACGACAGCCGAGTCATCGAGCGACCCAAAGAGGGAGTTCTCGATGAGACAGTTGCTCCTGGCGACGGCGCTGATCGCGCTGCCGGTCGCCGGCTTCGCCTTGGTCGAGCTGACGTTTCCGAGTTCGGCACCGGCGACGACGGCACCTGGCACGGAGTCGCTTGGCGATCTTTCCAGCTATGAGACGATCGTCGGCGACACCGAGGCGCTCGCGAAGCACGGTGACCTCGTTGCTGCCGAGAAGCGCGTCACCGATTTCGAGACCAGGTGGGACGAGGACGAGGCGACGCTGCGCCCGAAGGCGCCGGAGAGCTGGGGCAACGTCGACGCCGCGGCCGATGCCGCCTTCTCGGCGCTCCGCGCCCGTCACCCCGACGCGGCGGCGGTGCAGGAGTCTCTCGCGGCGCTCTCCCTCGTGCTGGTCGAGCCCGCAGGCGGCGGCGTATCCGGAACAGCCACTGCCGTCTCCGGCATCGCCGTCACCGACGCGAAAGGCCACGCCATCCCGTGCGAAGCGATGCTGGCGAACCTGCGGAAGGCGCTCGCCGCCGGTGCGATTGCCGCCACGGACAAGCCGGTGGCGATCGGCCTGCAGGCCAAGGCCACCGAGCGCTGCAACGCCGACGACGATGCCCGCGCGGACGCCTTCTCGGCGCAAGCGTTGGCGCTGGCCGGGAAGTGAGGAGAGCGATGATGGCAAGCGACGCCTTCGCCCGTTTCGACGCCGAGGCACTGCGGAAGCGGCCCAACCGGGTACCGCAAGTCACCGCCGACTTCTGGCTCATCAAGCTCATGGCCGTGACGATGGGCGAGACTGCGGCCGACTATCTGGCCGTCAACCTCGGCCTCGGCCTGCAGGCCACCTCGGCGATCATGGCGGCGGTGCTCGCCGTCGCCCTTGCGCTGCAGTTCTCGCGCCGCCGCTACGTGCCTTGGAACTACTGGCTCGCGGTGGTGCTGATCTCCGTCGTCGGCACCCTGATCACCGACAACCTCGTCGACAACCTCGGCGTCGGCCTGGTCACCTCGACCGTCGGCTTCAGCTTGGCGCTCGCCCTGACCTTCTGGGTCTGGTACCGGCTCGAGGGAACCCTGTCGATCCATAGCATCGTCACCGGCCGCCGTGAGGCCTTCTACTGGCTGGCGATACTCTTCACCTTCGCGCTCGGCACCGCCGCCGGCGACCTCGTTGCGGAGGCGTTCGGGCTCGGCTACCTCGCGACCGGGATCCTGTTCGGGCTGATCATCGCGTCGCTTTCGATCGGCTACTTCTGGCTCGGCCTCGACGGTATCCTCGCCTTCTGGCTGGTCTACATCTTCACCCGGCCCCTCGGCGCCTCCTTCGGCGACCTCCTGTCGCAACCCGCGGACTACGGCGGACTCGGGTTTGGCACCATCGTGACCAGCGCCATCTTCCTCGGCGTGATCATTGCCATCGTGATCTGGATGACGCTCACCCGCGAGGGCGACGAGCTGGTGGTCCTGGAATAGCCCGAGTTCCGGCGACCGGGCTTCACGATCGCCCAATTCAGACCTGATCCGCAGGCCCGGACCAATCGGAGGCAATGATGGCCGCTCGGAACAAGTATCGCACGTTGTCGATCTCCAGGCGGGAGGCGGCAACCGACGGCTACAAGCGCCATCTCGGCGGCGGCGAGGACGCCTGGGAGCGGCGCGGCGCCTTTCAGCTCGCGCTCCTGCAGCATCTCGGGCTGCGGCCCGACAGTCGGCTGGCCGACTACGGCTGCGGCCCGATCCGAGCCGGCCGTCACCTGATCCGCTACCTGCAGCCGGACTGCTACCGGGGCTACGACTTCAATGCCGACTTCATCGCCATCGCGCGCGAGACCGTCGAGCGGGAGCTCGACCTGCTCGGCAAGCGTCCGGACCTGATCCATAGCCACGCCTTCCTCGACATCGCCCCGCCGGCCGACTTCATCCTTTTCTTCTCGGTCCTGAACCATTGCAGCCCGGAGGAACGTCGGCAGGCGCTGCGGTTCGCGCGGACGACCGAGCCCGGCACGCGCATCTGCATCAGCCACGCATCCTGGCTCTTCGCGCTCGATCCGCGTCACCTGGGGGGTCTCGAGGTACGCCGCGTCGACATGGGAACGCTCCCGCCAGCGCTGGACCCGGCCCGCTGGGGGTGGAGGGAGCACGAACGCGCCAAGGTTCTGCCGGTGGCGGTGCTTGCCGCGGCTGGTTGACGGCGGCTCCCGCTGGTCGGTCAGGCCCGTGCGACTGCCTCGCGGAACGGGGGGCGCGGCGCGGCGGCGAAGGCCCGGCGACCGCCGAGAAGGCGCATGCGGCCGCCGTGATCTTCGCCGACCGCAGTGAAGCTGTCGATCCAGTCGCCGCAGTTTGCATAGCTTAGCGCGCCGATCTTGCGCAGTTCGGGGATGTGAAAGTGCCCGCAGATCACCCCGTCGTATCCGGCGCCGGATGCCAGCTCGATCAGCCGGCGTTCGTACGATCGCCCAGGGTAGAGGCCGCGGTTCAGCCGCGAAAGCAGGCCCTCGATGATGCTGCGCCGCTCGGAACCCCTGCCCAGCCACTGGCCGACCAGCGCATCGCCGGCCCGGAGCAGATGGTCAGCATGGCCGCCGATCCGGGTCAGCGGGTGCCAGCGGAAGAGCAGCCGATCCTGCCCGTCGCCATGCACGACGAGGTAGCGCCGCCCGTCCGCGGCCCGGTGCGTCGCGTGGTCGACGGCGGGAACGGGCATCCGGCGCTCCGCCGGCGTTGCCGACGCCGCGGGATCGTGATTGCCACGGACGTAGACTACTTGCGCGCCAGCTCTCCAGCGGTCACGCAAGAGATCGACGACCGCCTGGTCGGCGGCGGACCATCGCGAGAGCAGGGATTGCCCGACGTCGAGGATGTCGCCCACCAGCCCATAGGCTTCCGCCTCGTTCCGCCGCAGGAACTCCAGCACGAGATCCGCGCGCGAACCGAGCGAGCCGAGGTGCAGATCGGACAGGAACAGGCTGCGGTAGCGGCGGACGAACGTTCGGGCACCGGGAAACTCGGACAAGGCATTCTCCTCGAGCGACGCGGCCCGCGCGCAACCTGTCCGGATCCAATCTTAGGAGGCACTTAGGCTCGCGGCGTCGTGTCCCTATCTGCCCAACGGCCGCCGGTCGTGGCCGGGGTGCGGGGCACCTGCTATCGTTTCGGGCGCTTCGGGAAAGGACGGCCGCACCTTGCGCATCCTGCTGATTGAGGACGACCAGATGATCGCCGGCGCCCTCGAACGGGCGTGCGGAGCGGCGGGGATGGACGTCGACTGGGCGCGCGATGGCGAAGATGGCGAGGCCGCGCTGCTCGAGGGGAGCCACGCCATCGTCCTGCTCGACCTCGGGCTCCCGCTCCGCGACGGGACCGAGCTTCTCGCAAGCCTCCGGCGCGGCGGGGGCCGCGTGCCGCTGATCGTGATCAGCGCCCGCGACGACGTGGAGAGCCGGGTTCGGAGCCTCGACCTCGGGGCGGACGACTACCTCGTGAAGCCCTTCGAGACAACCGAGCTTCTCGCGCGCATGCGCGCCCTCCTCCGCCGCCAGGCCGGGCATGCCGATTCCCGGATCGGGACCACCGATACGACGCTCGACCTCGCAACCCGCAGCCTGAGCTTCCGCGGCACGGCGGAGGTCCTGCCCGCGCGGGAATTCGCCCTGATGCGCGCGCTGCTCGAGCGCCCCGGACAGATCCTGTCGCGCAGCCAGCTCGAGGACCGGATCTACGGCTGGGGAAACGAGGTCGAGAGCAACGCGATCGACGTGCTGATCCACTACGTCCGCCGCAAGTTCGGCGCCGACGTCATCCGCAACGTGCGGGGCGTCGGCTGGCTGGTGGCGCCGGACCGCTGATCGCCCCTGGCGCGAACACCGCCGCCGGCGCAATGACGGCAGCGGGTCGTGCGACCCGAAGGCGGTGCATGCATCGGGCATGGGATGTGCATGCGTTGCGCCGGCGGATCTCCGCAAGCCATTGGTTTTCAACGCCCCCTGTCGCATCTGGCGGGCCGGCCGCCCATGCTGCACCTGCTAATTCTGCCCTCAGTCTGTCCGGCTACCGGTTCGCTCGCCAAGGTGGCAAACGAGAGGCGAAGATGACGACAAGCGACTTCCTCCTCCCCGACGAACGCACTCGAATAGACGAGCTCGCGAGCAAGGTCCCGGCGGTGACGCTCGGCTTCTGGGTGGTCAAGATACTCGCGACCACGCTCGGCGAGACCGGCGGCGATACCCTGAGCATGACCTGGGACCTGGGCTATCTGGCCTCCACGCTGATCCTCGTAACCCCGCTCCTCGTCCTCGTCGTGCTGCAGATCCGCGCCGAGCGCTTCAACCCGGGGCTGTACTGGCTGACGATCATCGCCTCGACGATGGCGGGGACCACGATGGCTGATTTCGCGACCCGCTCGCTCGGGATCGGCTATCCGGGGGGCTCTCTCCTGCTCCTGGCCTGCGTGCTGGCCACCCTCGCCGCCTGGTATCTCGCGCTCGGCTCGATCTCGGTCGAGACCGTGCACGAGCCGCGGGCCGAGCTTTTCTACTGGATCACCATCACCTTCTCGCAGACCCTCGGCACCGCCCTCGGGGACTGGGCCGCGGACACCGGCGGCCTCGGCTATCCCGGCGCCGCCCTGATCTTCGCGGGAGGACTGATCTTCCTGGTCGCCCTCTACAAGCTGACGAACACCAGCCGCGTGGCCCTCTTCTGGGCGGCCTTCATCCTGACCCGGCCGCTCGGCGCCGCGGTCGGCGACTTCCTCGACAAGCCGCTCGACCACGGCGGCCTCGCGCTCAGCCGTCCGCTGGCCTCGCTGGCGCTCGGCGCCGCGATCGCGCTGCTGGTCCTGCTGCTGCCGCAGCGGGCCGGCCCTCACGTGGGCGCGCGCGCGGCAATGGATTGACCTCCCGGAGGGCCGGCGAACCTTCCCCGGCCCTCTGCCCGCCTCGACGGCGCTGGCGGAAGACCCAGTCGCGTTCGCCCAATCTCGGCGGACAAATTCACCCGTCACGAACGACGAACGCGAGCTGTCGGATGTCAACGCATAGTCGGCATCGACGACGTCGAAGGTGCGATGGTGTGCAAGCGAGGCAGCCCCGACGGCGCTTTCGTAGCGGCCGAGGGTCGAGAGGCGGACGTCCGGAACCGGAATTCCCGGAACGATGCCGTCGGCGACCTTTGCCCGGATCGTGCCGAGGCACTGCTCGAGCATCGGACGCATCATATCATTCGGGGATTTCCTCGAGGAAAGCGGTCAGGGCGGCGCGGAACTCGCTGCGGTAACGGTCCCGGTCGTCGGATTTCGACGTGATCTCCGCCAGCCGCGCGGTCGGGATGGCGGCGGCGGTCTCGCGGGCGAGGTCCAGCGGATGCACCGCATCGCGCGGGTTGCCGATCACCAGCGTCGGCACGCGGATCGCCGCGATCCGCTCCCGGCTGACGCCGGGGCCGTCCCCGGAGATGCGGCACAGCAGCTCGGCGGTGACGGCGGCGGGCCATGTTCGCCGGCCCTGCCCGGTCGAGCCACGCCGGCCGGGCGAGGACCAGCGCGGAGACGAGCTCCGGGCGGGTCGCGGCGATCCGAAGGCCGATCGCGGCGCCCATGGAGATGCCGGCGAGCGGCAGGGGCGCGAGGCCCTCCGCCTCGATCAGCGCCGCCACGTCGTCGGCGAAGGTGGCGATGCGGAAAGCATCGGCCGGGCCGGCCTCGGACTGCCCGTGCCCGCGGCATTCGAGGGTGACGGCCTGCCAGCCGGCATGCTCGGGGAAGACGTCCGCGGGCTGGCCGGCATCGCCCCCGAGGCCGTGCTGGAAGATCAGCGGCCGGCCGGACCCGGTCCGCGCCACCGAAAGCCTCAGGCCGTCCCGGACGAAGGTCCCGCGTTGCATCAGCGGGCCGCGTCGAGCTGGCGGGAGAGGAAGCGGGCGACCTCGGGCGCCTCCGCCGCGTCGAGGCCGTGCGTGACGAGCGCGCCCTCGAACCCGGCGCGCCGCAGGGCCGCGAGATAGTGCGGCCAGTCGATGACCCCCTGCCCCGCCGTGGCGAAGGCGCCGTCGGCGCGGCGGTCCTTGGCGGTGTCGATCGGCCTCGAGATGTAGTCGTCCAGCCCGGCCGCGAGACAGCGGTCCCGGTCGCCCGTCATCGCGTCGGCCGGGAGCGCGATGATCGGCACGCGGCCGTGCGGCGCCGGCATCTGCCGGATCCGCCGGGCGGCGGCGACGCCGTCCATCCCGGACAGCAAGCGGGGTGGGTGCTCGCACTCACCGCTACAACCGGTCATACACCTCCCCCGCGCGGCCCGATCCGCACGACCAGCACCACCACCTCCCGCTCCCGCACCTCGTAGAGGATGCGCCAGTCCCCCACCCGGATGCGCAGCAGCCCCTCCTGCCCGGCGAGCCGCTTCGCCCCGGCCGCGCGCGGATCCTCGCGCAGCCCGAGCAGCGCGGCCTCGATCCGACCCTTCAGCCTCCGGTCCCGCATCGCCCGGATCGTCTTCCGGGCAGCGGGGGCGTATTCGAGCCGGTACACGCGGGGGTCAGCCGCGCTCGTCCGGCTCGCCCGCGTCGTCCAGTTCGGCGAAGACCTCCTCGTGCGTATAGGTCTTGCCCCCCATCCGCTCCATCTCCACCAGGGCTTCGCGCGCCAGCCCGACGTCGACCTTGTCCTCCATCGCCTCGAGCCAGGCCGCATCCTCCACCGACACCACCACCGCCACCGGCTTGCCACGCTTCGAGATCGTCACCCGCTCGCCGCCGAACTGCACCTGCCCGATCACGTCTGCCAGCCGGTCCCGCGCCTCGCTCACAGTCAGCGCCTTGCCCATCGCAAGCCTCCGAATTGTACGAACCGTAATATACGCGGGCGGCGTTGCAAGATCAACGAGCCCGTAGGGTGGGTGCTCGCACCCACCGCTCACCCGCCCATGCGCTCCTCCGCTACCGCGCGAACCCCATCAGCACCCCGACCCGCTCGCGCCCCAGATCGATCCGGCAGGCCCGGATCGCGCCGCCCTCGCCCGAGCCGCCGCCCCAGGTGGCGCCGACGTAGGCGCAGTGCGCGTCGCGGTAGGCCGACCAGGCCGCCTGCCCGGCCTCGAGCGCCGGGGCGGCGGCGGGGCGGCCGGTCTCGCCGTCGAGCGCCTTCGCCGCCTCCATCGCGAAGCCCAGCGCCTCGGCCACCGTCCGGCCGACCACGGCCTCCACGCCGGCGAGGCAGTCGCCGGTCGCGACCTGGGTCGCCCCGTCGAGCCCGCATTCGAGCGTCGGGTCGGCCGCGGCCGCGCCCGGCAGCAGCACGAGCCCCGCGATCGCCAAGGCCTTCACCATCATTCCCGCCCTCCCCGACATCGTGCGTCGCTGCACGATGACCACCCCGCCCGCGTCCCGCAAGGCCGGGCGCGCCCGACACGGCACCACGTTCGCGCCCGCCCGGCCCTGGGAACGCCGGGATCGCGTCGGCCTCCCGCCTCCCGCACCGGGCAGCGAGGTGCGCGCAGGTCGGCCCCCCAACGCCGCATCGACCTCCTCGCGCGGCCGGCTCGACCGGCACCACCTTCTCCCGCTCCGCATCGAAGAGGCCCGACCGGGCGAGCGTGTTAACCCTCCCGGCCCCCGCACGCATCGGTACCCACGATGTACATGCGTTGTACATGAGATGTACGTCGAGGATTCCCCCGTTAACCCTTGCCCCGGCAGCGAAACCGGCCCCCGCCGCCCCCCGGTGCCCGGAACGTTAACGCCCTTGCAATCTTCCGCCGTCCGGGTCATGTACCCACGGCCACGTTACGACGTTCGACCCGCTGTCTCCCTCGGGCTTCAGCCTCGACCGCTGACCGAGCACGGGCCGCCGCATCCCGCGGGCGGCAACATCAGGAGACTTCACGATGGCCAAGGGCACCGTGAAATGGTTCAACGCCACCAAGGGCTTCGGCTTCATCCAGCCCGACGGCGGCTCCAAGGACGTCTTCGTCCACATCTCGGCCGTCGAGCGCGCCGGCCTCAGCGGCCTGCCGGACGGCCAGAAGGTCACCTATGACCTCGAGCGCGGCCGCGACGGCCGCGAGTCGGCGACCAACCTCGCGCTCGCCGGCTGACGAAGGAGGCGCGGCCCCGCCGGCCGCGCCCACCCTCCGGGCGCTTGCCCGGCCCCGGACGGCGGTTGCGATCCGGTTGACGTCCGGCCCCGGTATCGAGCGAAATCAGCGGCTTGGCCGCCCTGTCCGAGCTCGGACACCCCCCGGACAGATGCCCCGCGTCACGGTATCTCCATCCGCGCCGGCCCATCCCCGGTGACGACCCTGACCCGCTCGCCGATCGCGAACATCGGCTCGGCCTGGACGACCCGCATCCACCGCCCGCCATCGATCTTCACCGTCCAGACATACCCCCGGCTCGTCGCCGCCGTCACCCCGCCCGCCGCCGGCGCCCGCAGCTCCACCGTCTCCCGGCGCGCCACCAGCCCCATGTAGTCGCCCTCCGGCAGCGGCTCCGCCGCGCACCCCGCCAGCGCCGCGGCCGCCGCGACCGCCCAAAGCCTCATCCGAGCTCGACCTCCCCCTCGACCACGTGCTCCATGTCGTGCCCCTCGATCGTCACCACCGTCCGCACCCTCAGCCGCCCAGCGGTATCCCCGTGCTCGCGCACGTGCCGCTCGATCGCCTGCTGCGAGGTCACCCCCACCTGCTTGAGGTACTTCCTGAGCGACATGTTGAACGTCTCTTCGTCCATTCCTTCCTCCTCCGATCCACTCCCCGAGTCGCGGCCGCCCGGACCCGTCTCCGGGTCCTACGGCATTGAAACCGCCCAGACTTTTACACGACAAGCTCACTCGTGATTTTTTTCTTGCAAATCACGATCGGATCACTAGATTTTAGGCAACGGACGAACCGCGGCGGCACGAGAGCCGCCGACCCAAGCCAGGAGGCCGGAATGCCAGAGGCAACGTCGAACACGGACCGGGGCGCCACGGCGGCACTCGGCACCGTGCTGCTCGGCCTCGTCGCGGCGGTCGCCGCGGGAGCCCTCGTCCTCTTCAGCGGGCACGGAATCCTCCTCGCCTTTCTGGCCTACAGCTTCGCCGGCGCCGCGACGGCCGTCGCCGGCACCGCCGGACGGCTCGCGGTGCAGTCCGCCGCCGGCCACTTCCGCCGCCCGGCGAACCCGCGCGGCCGGAGCCACGGCCACGGCACCTTCGCCTGAGCGAAGCGCCGGCCCGCACCCCACCGGAACGACGAGAGCCGCCCCTCCGCCGGGCGGCTCGTTCATTTCGGGCGGCGCCTGCTCGCGGCGCGCTTCGTCGCCGGCAGGCCCGGCCAGAAGCTGCGCGTCGCCTGCCTGACCAGCGCCTGCCGCTGCCGCTCCGCCTCCGCCAGCCAGTAGCCGCGCGCGGTGCCCGCCGCGCGGTTGGCGGCGCTCAGCCAGAGGCTCATCCAGGGGTTCTTCATCGGCCACCTCGCATTCGATCCGCGCCGAGCCTAGCAAGCCCGGCAGTGGAATTCGATGCCCGACCCGCGCATAGTGCCGTGAATCGGGATTGGGAGCCCGCGATGCACCGCATCCTCGTCGTCGCCTTCGCCGTTGCCGCCGGGACGTCGGCGCTGGCGCAGGTCGCGATCGCCCCGCCCCCCGGCGGCCCGAGCTGCGACGAGTTCACCAGGATGGACGCCGGCACCCGGCTGCAGGCGCTCGCCTCGATCGAGCCGCTCGGCGGCGAGATCAACGGCCAGGACGCCGACGCCGCGCAGCAGTGGTCGGACCAGGTCTTCTCCGCCTGCGTCAGCAACCCGGACCGTTCGGTGGCGCAGGCGGCCGCCGAGGCGCTCGGCGGGAACTAGCGGTCGAGCCCGAGCCAGGCCGGCAGCGCGGCGATGTCGTCGAGGACGACGTCGGCGTGCGGCGCGAGGTCGTGGCGGCCGGCGATCCCGGTCAGGACCGCGACGGTCAGCATGCCGGCGGCGCGGCCGCTGTCGAGGTCGTGGGTGCTGTCGCCGATCATGGCGCATTCGGCCGGGGGAATGCCGGTCGCCGCCGAGAAGGCCGTCAGCATGCCGGGCGCGGGCTTCGCCCCGTGGCCGCTGTCGTAGCCGGCGATGAAGGCGAAATGCTGCAGCACCCCCGCGCGCTCGAGGTGGGCCCGGGCCGGCATCTCCGAATCGTTGGTGGCCAGCCCGAGGGTCAGGCCGGCCGCGCGCAGCCGGTCGAGCAACGGCACCAGCGGCGTCGCCTCGACCAGCGGGGTCGCGGCCGTCGTGGCGAGGATGCGCTTGCGCATGCCGGGCAGGTCGGCGTCGGGAATGACCGAGAGGACGGCCGCGTCGAAGACCTCGCTCGTCCCGGCGATCACCGGGCTCGTGGCCGCGAAGCGCGCCGCCCCGAGGTCGAACCCCAGCGCGGTCGCCAGCGCCACCGCCTTCGCCGGGTCGCCGGCCGCCATCTCGTCGATGAAGCCCGCGAGCCAGACCGACCAGGTGGCGTGAAAGTCGAAGAGCGTGCCGTCCTTGTCGAAGATCAGCCCGCGGACGTGGGAAGGCGAGGACAAGGGAAACTCCCGGCTGCAGCGTCGCGGGCGTTCTCGCATTCCGCTTCGGGGGCTGCAACACCGGGAACCTGCGCCACGCGACGTTGCACGTCGGTGACAGCTCGGGCTCTACGCCTTTCGCCCGAACCAAGGCGCCAGTACGCCCGCCACACCTTGCGGCGAGCCGGGCCGACCGCTAGCGTCGGCGCCCGATGAAGATCGCCTCCTTCAACATCAACGGGATCAAGGCCCGGTTGCCGGCGCTGCTCGACTGGCTGCGCGACGCGGCCGTCGACGTCGTGGTGCTGCAGGAGCTGAAGGCGACCGATGACCTCTTCCCGCGACTCGAGATCGAGGAGATGGGCTTCAACATCGAGACGCACGGGCAGAAGGGCTTCAACGGCGTCGCGATCCTGTCGCGGCTGCCGCTGGCCGACGTGCGGCGCGGGCTGCCGGGCGACGACGGCGACGAGCAGGCGCGCTGGATCGAGGCGGAGGTCGCCGGCATCCGGGTCTGCGGCCTCTATCTTCCGAACGGCAACCCGGCGCCGGGGCCGAAGTACGACTACAAGCTCGCCTGGATGGAGCGGCTGCAGGCGCGGGCGGCGGAACTGATCGCCGGCGAGGAGACCGCCGTCGTCCTCGGCGACTACAACGTCATCCCCGAGCCGCGGGACTGCTGGAACCCGGCGGTCTGGGCCAACGACGCGCTCTACCTGCCGCCGACGCGGGGGGCCTTCCGGCGGATGCTGAACCTCGGGTACACCGACGCGCTCCGGGCGGTCGACCAGGGGCCGGGCATCTACACCTTCTGGGACTATCAGGCGGGCGCCTTCCAGAAGAACTGGGGCATCCGCATCGACCACGTGCTGCTGTCGCCGCAGGCGGCGGACCGGCTCGAGACCTGCGGCATCGACGCCGAGACCCGCTCGCGCGAGAAGCCCTCGGACCACGTGCCGATCTGGGTGACGCTCGAGGGGTGAAACGGCACGTCCCGGATGGGTCGTCCGGGCACGCGCGATCATGAAGTCCGGGTCAGTGTCCTGACCATGTTCTCCATGATTTCAGATACTTAAGGGGGGTGCCCGAGCTCGGACAACCCCCGGACAAGCGTGCCGCGTCTGCGGGTCAGCCGAGCGGGATGCGCAGCTCGCCGTAGCGCGTGACCGGCACGCCGCTGCCGGCGCCGCCGCCGCCGCCCCACCAGCCGAAGCCGACGCCGACGCCCGACACGTCGCCGGTGCCGACCGAGATGCCGACGGCCGGCCAGCCGCCGGCGCCGCCCGACCAGGCGGCGACCGGGGGCGCGACGCCCGATCCCGACTGCTTGCCGGCGCGGCAGGTGACGGTCACGCTGGGGGATTCGGCGCCGAAGTCCGGCAGCAGCACCGCCGCCGGCGAGGTGAACTCGACCCGGGACCAGGGCGACTCGGCGACGCAGGCCGCGCCCGGGATCTCCTGCGCGGGACTGGCTGCGGGCACGGTGCGGACGACGAGCTGCGTCTCGCCGCGGGCGAGTGGCGCCGGGTTCGCCGTCTGGCGCGGGGTGGCGCGCACGGTATTGACGCCCGGCGGCGGGGTGCCGGTCGCCGAGCAGGCCGCAACCAGCAGCAGTCCGAACCCCAGATGCCGCATGCGAAGATCCTCCCCGGGCATCAGGCGCGGGCAGACCCCGGCCCGCAACAACAAATGTCAACTCGGCTCGCTTGCGCCAATCGGGCGGCGCTGTCCAGTGCCCGAGGGGTCGCGTCCGCGAACGTCCGGTCCGCCGGCTTGACAGCGGCGGGCGCATTTCCGATGCAGGCGGTGGTGCGGCGCAGCGCGGGGGAATGCCATGAAGCGGAAGGTCTACGACGACGCGGGCTCGGCGCTGGACGGTCTCCTGAAGGACGGAATGACCATCGCCGCGGGCGGCTTCGGCCTTTGCGGCATCCCCGAGCTGCTGATCGCCGCGATCCGCGACAGCGGGGTCAAGGACCTGACCATCGCTTCCAACAACGCCGGCGTCGACGACTTCGGGCTGGGCGTGCTGCTCCAGACCCGGCAGGTCCGGAAGATGATGTCCTCCTACGTCGGCGAGAACGCCGAGTTCATGCGCCAGTACCTCTCGGGCGAGCTCGAGCTCGAGTTCAACCCGCAGGGGACGCTCGCCGAGCGGATGCGGGCGGGCGGCGCCGGCATCCCCGGCTTCTATACCCGGACCGGCGTCGGGACGGTGATCGCCGAGGGCAAGGAGCACAAGGAGTTCGACGGCCACACCTACATCCTCGAGCGCGGGATCGTGGCCGACCTCGCGATCGTCAAGGCCTGGAAGGGCGACGAGCAGGGGAACCTCGTCTACCGCAAGACCGCGCGCAACTTCAATCCGAACGCCGCGACCTGCGGGCGCGTCTGCGTCGCCGAGGTGGAGGAGATCGTGCCGCTCGGCTCGCTCGACCCCGACAGCATCCACACGCCGGGGATCTTCGTCCACCGCATCATCCAGGGCGAGCACGAGAAGCGCATCGAGCAGCGCACCGTCCGCGCCGCCTGAGGAGGGATCCATGAGCCCCGAGGAAGACGGCCCGGCCGAGACCGCCATCGAGTATGCCGACCAGTATCTCGAGGCGGGCGTCGCCAAGCTCGACGCGCTCTTCGGCGCCGGCTACGCCAAGGCAAACCCGCAGGCGCTCGCCGCCTACGTCGCGGCGTGCGCGAGCAACCTCAACGCGTTCATGACGGCGGCGGCCTCGGCGATGGCCGACGACGATTTCGACATGGACGAGGCGCTCGTCGCCCTCGCCGGGCACCTCGATCCGCCCCCGCCCGCCAGACCGAAAGGGAGACGCCGCTGATGCCCTGGGACCGCAACCGGATGGCCGCCCGCGCCGCGCAGGAGCTGAAGGACGGCATGTACGTCAACCTCGGGATCGGCATCCCGACGTTGGTCTCGAACTACATCCCCGACGGCGTCGACGTGACGCTGCAGTCGGAGAACGGGATGCTCGGCATGGGGCCCTTCCCGACCGAGGACGAGATCGACGCCGATCTCATCAACGCCGGCAAGCAGACGATCACCGAGCTCGACCGCACCTCGTACTTCTCCTCGGCCGACTCGTTCGCGATGATCCGCGGCGGCAAGATCGACATGGCGATCCTCGGGGCGATGGAGGTGTCGGAGAAGGGCGACCTCGCCAACTGGATGATCCCGAAGAAACTCGTGAAGGGCATGGGCGGGGCGATGGACCTCGTCGCCGGGGTCAAGCGGGTGGTGGTCGTCATGGACCACGCCTCCAAGCACGGCGAGTCGAAGCTCCTCAAGGAGTGCACGCTGCCGCTGACCGGCCTCGGGGTGGTCGACCGGATCATCACCAACCTCGGGGTCTTCGATGTGGTCGACGGCGGGCTGAAGCTCGTGGAGCTCGCCGACGGCGTCACCGAGGAAGACGTCCGGAAGGCTACCGAGGCGAAGCTCGTCTGAGAGTCCTCCGCGAGCGGGCCCCCGCGCGGACGGTGGGTGCGGGGAATAGGCGAGTCATTGATATCACAGGTATTTTCCCTCGGGGATTCATCCTTCGTTACGGGTTTCGTGGCCTCTCCGACCGCAGCGCGGCGGCAGCGGGCGCTTGATCTCGCCGGTGTTTGCTGAGAACATCACGCGAACACCATGCTGCAGAGCCGACACCCTCCGGTCGCCGACGAACTCGCGCTCGCGCCGGGCGCGGGCATCGCGCGGGCGCGCGCGCACGAGGTGACCGGCCCGGCGCGCGCCGCCTTCGCGCTCGCCGCCGCGGCGCGGCTGGCGGGACCGGTGCTCTGGCTGCAGCCGGTGTGGGAGACCGAGCGGCCGACGGGCGACGGGCTGCGGGCATTCCTCGATCCCGGCCGGGTGATCTTCGGCCGGCCGGACACCGTTGCCGACCTCTTCTGGGCCGCCGAGGAAGCGCTGCGCACCGGGCTCGTGCCCCTGGTGGTGGCGGCGACGCCGGAGGTGCCCGGGCTTACGGCCGTCCGCCGGCTGCACCTGGCGGCCGAGACCGGGGCCGCCTGCGGCGCGGCGCCGCTCTTGCTGCTGCTCACTCCCGACCCGGGCGGCGCGCCGGGGGTCGAGACCCGCTGGCACATGGCCCCGGCTCCCGGCTGGGCGCGAGGCGGCGGCCCGCGCTGGCGGCTCGCCCGGCCGCGCGCCCGGATGGCGCCCGAGGCGCGCTGGGAAGCGACGCTCCAAGGCGGCCGGCTCCGGCTGGCGAAGGTGGGATAGCGGATTTCCTTGGCCCTGCGCCGCCAAATCGCTTTAGGATCCGCGAGGAACAATCGCGGGGGACGCAGAGCATGGGAAAGAAACACCGGAACGGCAGCCCGCTTGGCGGCGAAATCCGCACGGACGCGATCGAGGGCGCGGCACGGGAGGCGGCCTGGCGGCTCGACGGAGGCAAGCCGCCGGCGCCGCCGAAGCTGCACTATGTCCGCGAGCTCGTGCGGCTGCAGTTCGAGCTCCTCAAGCTGCAGGACTGGGTGAAGCGCGAGGGGCTGCGCATCGTCGTGCTGTTCGAGGGGCGCGACGCCGCCGGCAAGGGCGGGGTCATCAAGCGCATCTCCGAGAGCCTCAACCCGCGCTACTGCCGAACCGTCGCGCTGACCATGCCGACCGAGCGCGAGCGCGGGCAGTGGTACTTCCAGCGCTACATCGCCCACCTGCCGGCGGCGGGCGAGATCGCGCTGTTCGACCGGTCGTGGTACAACCGCGCCGGGGTCGAGCGGGTGATGGGCTTCTGCACCGACGCCGAGCACGCCGAGTTCCTGCGCGCGGCGCCGCTGTTCGAGGAGATGCTGGTCCGCTCGGGGATCATCCTGGTCAAATACTGGTTCTCGGTCAGCGACGCGGAGCAGGAGCGACGGTTCCAGGACCGCATCCGCAACCCGATCAAGCGCTGGAAGCTGTCGCCGATGGACGTGAAGTCGCGCTCCCACTGGGTCGACTACTCGCGCGCCAAGGACGAGATGTTCGCGGCGACCGACACCGAGATCTCGCCCTGGCACGTGGTCGACGCCGACAACAAGAAGCGGGCGCGGCTGAACTGCATCAGCCACCTGCTGAAGCAGGTGCCCTACGAGGAGATCAAGCCGGTCCGGATCAAGCTCGGGCCCCGGCAGAAGGACGGCGGCTATACCCGCCCGGCCAAGGACAGCCAGCGCTGGGTCGAGGCGGTCTACTGAGGACGCGGCCCGTGGCGATGACGCTGGTCCGGCCGGCCGCCGCGCACCTGCCGTCCTATGGCGCGGCGCTCCGAAGCGGCTGGTGGGCCGGCGGCTGGTGGCGACGGCGCCGACCAGCTGGCGGAGATCGCGGCGGACCCCGCCGGCTTCCTCGCGGCGCTCGAGGAGCGCGACCCGCACCCGACGCGGGCGCGCGGGCTGATGCTCGGCGAGGCGCGGCGGTCGGGCTCGCCTGGGTCGAGCTCACCGCCGATCCTGACAACGCCCCCTCGCGCCGGACGATCGAGAAGAACGGCGGCGGGCCGGTCGAGCGCTTCGAGAAGCGCCCCCGGCCTATGGCGGCAGCCGTACCTGCGCTGCCGGATCGGGCTCTATCCCGATTTGTCCGAGTTCGGGCAAACTCGTAACTTGTTGATATTATTATATTGCGCCCTCGACATTAACCCGGACGCAATGATTTGCGGTTCGCGAAGGGTCGCATCCCGGGACGTGGTGCAGCCGTCGGAACGGGCAAGCTCGTCCTTCCCGGCCATGGAGAGCCCGGGGCGCGGGGGCGCGGGGGTGCGCGCCCCGAGGTCCGCGGGGCGCGCGGATGGGGGCGACGTTTCGCCGGGACGAGGCGGCGGACGACGTCGCGAGCTGCGAGGCGTGATCGCGGGGAATGGCTCCGCACGCACGGAGCTGCACCCCGCGCAGGGACGCGGCGACCTACCGCTTGCCCTAAATACCCTGCACAGGGCGCGCTGTCGGCGCCGCTCTCGCCACGGTCTGTTCGACTCGACCCCTGCCCCGGTTGCGCCGCCGGCCGCGGCGGGACAAGCTGTGCGACGGGGAGGAATGTCATGCGCCTCGCAGGCAAGACCGCACTCGTCACCGGCGGCGCCTCGGGCTTCGGCGCCGGGATCGCGCGCAAGTTCGGCGCCGAGGGCGCCGACGTGCTGATCGCCGATCTGGACGGCCGCGCCGCCGAGGCGCTGGCGGTCGAGCTGGGCGCCCGGGCGGTCACCGCCGACGTCGCGCGGGCCGAGGGCGTCGAGGCGATGGCGGCGGCGGTGGAGGCGGCCTTCGGCCGGCTGGACGTGCTCGTCAACAACGCCGGCGTCACCCACCTGCCGGCCGCGCTCGAGGATGTCTCCGAGGCCGACTTCGACCGCGTGCTCGCCGTCAACGCCAAGGCGATCTACCTCGCCGCGCGCCGCTTCGTCCCGGCGATGAAGGCGCGCGGCGCCGGCGTCATCCTGAACACCGCCTCGACCGCCGGCATCAGCCCGCGCCCGCGGCTGTCGTGGTACAACGCCTCCAAGGGCTGGGTGATCACCGCGACGCGGGCGATGGCGGTCGAGCTCGCGCCGTTCGGGGTCCGCGTGAATGCGCTCTGTCCGGTCGCCGGCGAGACGCCGCTGCTGAGGTCCTTCATGGGCGAGGACACGCCCGAGATGCGCGCGAAGTTCCTCGCGACCATCCCGCTCGGCCGCTTCTCGACCCCCGAGGACCTCGGCAATGCCGCCGCCTTCCTCTGCTCCGACGAGGCCTCGATGCTGACCGGCGTCGCCCTCGAGGTCGACGGCGGCCGCTGCATCTGAGCCCCGCCATGATGCGCCCGGGCCCCCGCAACCTCATCACCGACGTCGCCGGCCTTCGGGTCGGCAACGCCTCGGACGCGCGGCTCAAGTCGGGCACGACGGTGCTCGTCTCCGACCGCCCGTTCACCGCCGGCGTCGACGTGCGCGGCGGCGCGCCCGGGACGCGCGAGACCGACCTGCTGGCGCCCGGGCGCCTCGTCGCCGAGGTCGACGCACTGGTGCTGTCAGGGGGGTCCGCCTTCGGCCTCGACGCCGCCTCGGGCGTCGTCGACCGGCTGCACGCATTGGGCCGCGGCTTCGGGCTCGGTCGTCCCGGCATCCCGAACGTGCCGATCGTGCCGGCGGCGATCCTCTTCGACCTCGCGAACGGCGGCGACAAGGCCTGGGACGCGAACCCCTATCGCGCGCTCGGCGCCGCCGCGTTCGACGCTGCGGCCGAGAGCTTCGCGCTCGGCTCGGAGGGCGCCGGGACCGGCGCGATGACGGCGACGGTGATGGGCGGCCTCGGCTCCGCCTCGGTCGTCACCGAGGACGGCGCCACGGTCGGGGCGCTGGTCGCGGTCAACGCCTTCGGCAGCGTGCTGATCCCCCGGACACGCGCCTTCTGGGCCGGCATGTTCGAGATGGCCGATGAGTTCGGCGGCGTCGATATCCCGACCGCGCGCGTCGAGCCCGCGACGCCGCGGCCGCAGAAGCCCGGGCCGCGCGACCCCGGCGCCAATACCACGCTCGCCATCGTCGCGACCGACGTCGCCCTCGACAAGGCAGCCGCCCGGCGGCTGGCCGAGGTCGCCCACGGCGGGCTCGCCCGCGCGATCTATCCGGCGCACACGCCGTTCGACGGCGACCTCGTCTTCGCGGTCTCGACCGGCGCCCGGCCGCCGGGCCCGGAGCCGGCGCTCGAGGCGCTGGTCCTCGCCCATGCCGCGGCGCTCTGCCTGACCCGCGCCGTCGCCCGCGGGGTGCATGCGGCGAGGCCGGCGCCCGGAAACCTGCTCCCCTGCTGGAGCGAACTCGGCGGATAGCCCGCCCGTGCTCAGCGGTGGCCCCTGCCGCTTTCCTTGCCGCCACCGCCCCGGCCTGAGCCGCCGCGCCCCTCGCTGTGCCCCGGCCCGCCCGAAGGCCCCCTGCTCGCGGACGGGCCGGCCGAGGCCGCGTGCCCGCCGCGCCCGGCCGCGACGCCGCCGCGTCCCGGGCCGTTGCCCGGTCCTCCGGGACCCTTGCCTGTGGCGGTGGGGCCATGGCCGCCCGGGCCCGTCGCCCCTGGCCGGCCCGGGTTGCCGGATCGCGTCGCCGGCTGGGAAGCCGCGGGTCGGCTCGCCGTCGGCCCCGACCTGGGCGCCGTGGGCGCCGCGGCGCCCGGCTTCGCCGGCGCGGCCGGCGTCCGCGCGGCGGCTCCCGGCCGCGCCCCGGGGGCATGGGTCGAGGCCGGCGCCGGCCGCGTAACCGCGGTGGGCGCGGGTCCGTCCACCGCGCCGAGCCGACTGCGGGGGTGCTCCCGCGCCGCGACCCCGAATCTCGGCGCCGAGGCCATCGCCGCGGTGGGCGAAGGCGCCGCACCGGCCTGTCCTCCGGCATCGGGAACCGGTGCCTCGGCGAGCATCGCCGCAGGCACACCCGAGCGCGTCCGGGACGCCGGCCAGAGCGCGTCGGTGCGCACGGCCACCTCGGCGGCCGGCGGCGAGAGCGTCGGCATGGCCTCGATCGTCACCGGCACCGGCGTCGCCCACGCCGCGGGGGGCGGCGGGGCAGGCGTTCCCGCTTCAAGGCGCCCGGCGGCGAACGCCGCCGACGGCGCCGGCCCGGGCGACGGGGCGGAAAGGACGCCGGCCTGCAGCAGCGCCGCGGCCACCACCGCGGTGGCCGCCGAGCCGACCGCGAGGCCGGCGAGGAACCGGGACCGCGAGGGCGACGCCTCCTTCGCACCGATCGACGGCATCGGCGGTGCGGCCGTCTTTCCGGCCAGCGCCCGGGCGCGGCGGCTGCGGGCGTCTGCCAGCCGCGCCTCGAGCGCGACCGGGTCGAAGACGTCCGCGACGAGCTCCGCCGCCGGCGCCAGGTCCCGCTGCTGCACCAGATACGCCATCGGCTCCGCTCCCCACCAACCGGGCGGCGCCTATCCTAGCCGACCGCCCCTCGCGCCGCCAGTGGCAGGACGGGCAATCGTATTGATTGTATTGGATAAAATGTGCCACCTGCGCGGGAGGCGCGCTGCAGGGTCAGCGGACGCCGGCCCCGGCGGGTGCGGCGGCGGGCGGCTCGCCAGCGGTTTCGGCTGCCGGCGCGGCCGGCGCCGCCGGGCGCAGCGCGCGCTCGATGTGCGTCACGACGCGGCGGTCGGGCGGCGCGGCGAGCTTGATCACCTTGCGGTCCTGGTAGGCGCCGAGGCGGCCCGTCGCGAGGACGGCGGTCCGGCCGCCGGGCTGGGCGATGGCGAGCTCGATCTCCTCGACGGACTGGCGCGGGACTTCGACCACCTGCCCGACCTGCAGCCCCTGCAGCGCCGCGAGGCTCAGGGTCTGGCGGTGCAGCACGGCGTCGACCCGGACCGGCGCGCTGGCGGCGGCGCGGCGCATCAGCGTCTTCCAGAGGTCGTTCGGGCGGTCGCGCGCGGCCTGCACGTTCCTGGCCTGCACCGAGGCGCGGATCACGTCGAGCGCCGACAAGGGCAGGATCAGGGAGAAGCGCCCGCGCCGCCCGGCCTCGCCGAGCGACAGGTCCATGCCGAAGACCATCACGTCGATGTAGTCGGGGGCGAGCCGGAGCTGGGCGAGGTTCTGCCGCAGGTCGCGGATCGTCAGCCCCTTGGTGAGCGGGCGGCCGAGGTTGGCGCCGATCGCGTGGGCGAAGGCGGCGAGGATCGCGTCGAGGTGCAGCCGGCCGAGCGCCATGTCGATGGCGGTCAGGGGCCGCGCGACCGGCTCGGGCGCCTGCACCGGGTCGCCGCCGAGCGTCAGGTCGACCAGGTGGTAGGCGAGGTCGGAACCGAGCGCGATCAGCCCGGGCGTGTCGGCGTCCTCGACCTCGACCAGCGCCAGCATCGCGGGGCCGGTCAGGGCGGCGGTCGCGTCGGCGAGCCGGGTGACGCGCGCCGGGCCGGCATTGGTGCCGATCATCGTCTTGACCATCGGCCGGAGCCTGTCCTCGACGCCCCGCGCGAAGGTCTCCCCGAGGAGGTCGGTGTCGGCCAAGGGCGAGCGCGCGACGCCGCCGTGCCGCAGCTTCTGGGAGAGGACGCTGGCCGAGCCGGGCATCGGTGGGCGCTCCGCGCGAGAGGTGCGCGGAATTTCGGCGGCAATCCTTGCCAAAAGCTGAACGGAGTGCGCGCAAACGTAACGAAACGCCGGGCCCGGCTCCGCCCGCCGCTAACCTCGGCTTCAAGATTCGCGGGTTAGCTCGGCGCGGGGAAAGCCGGGGTCGGGGAAATGGATCGCAAGGGCGGGAACATCGTCATCGTCAAGCGCAAGACCGTGGTGGCGGGCGGCCACCACGGCGGCGCGTGGAAGGTCGCCTACGCCGACTTCGTGACGGCGATGATGGCCTTCTTCCTGCTGATGTGGCTCTTGAGCGTCACCGACCACCAGACCCGGCTCGGGCTTGCCGACTACTTCAGCCCGACGATCCCGCTCAGCGAGAGCCGCAGCGGCGGCGACGGGCCGTTCGACGGCGACTCGATGTTCAGCCAGGACGTCTTGTCGCAGGACGAGACCGGGCAGAAGGGCGACCCGAAGAAGACCGACGTCCCGGGGACGCCCGACGAGAGCCTCTACAAGGTCGAGCAGGAGCTGCTCGGCGGCTCGGGCGACGCGATGCAGGCGGACCCGCTCCTCGAGCACATCCGGACGCGCGTGACCGACGAGGGGCTGATCATCGAGGTCTTCGACATCCCGGGCTCGCCGCTCTTCGACGGCGCGACCGCCGCGGCGAACCCGATCTTCGACCAGCTCGTCCGGATGATCGGCCGGGTGCTGTCGCATACCGTGAACCCGGTCGCCGTCACCGGCCACCTCGCGGCCGGCGACGTCGGCCGCGGCGGGCCCGACCCGTGGCAGCTCTCGTCCGACCGGGCGCAGCTCGCCCGCACGCTGCTCTCGGCCGCCGGCATCGCCGACGCCCGCGTCGCCCGCGTCACCGGCAAGGCCGACCGCAGCCCGGTCGCCGACGACCCGCACGACTCGCGCAACCGCCGCATCGAGATCACCTTGCTGCGGCACTTCGACCCGTGAGGCGGGAGGCGCCGGGCCGTTAGGCGGATCTTAAGGCGCGGCCTCCAAGGATCGCCGCCGGACACGCCCCCCACGCAAAAGGATCGAGTATGGGTATCTCCTCGTCGCTGAACGCCGGCGTGTCCGGTCTCAACGCGCAAGCCAACAAGCTCGCGACGATCTCCGACAACATCGCGAACTCGTCGACCTACGGCTACAAGCGCGCGGACGTGGACTTCTCCTCGATCGCGATCAGCGACGCGAAGTCGCCGAACACCGTCGGCGGCGGGCGCTGGTACACGGCCGGCGGGGTGCAGACGGCGGCGATCTGGGACGTGGACGCCAAGGGGCAGCTGGTCTCGACCTCGAACTCGACCGACATCGCCATCACCGGGCGTGGGTTCCTGCCCGTGACCTCGACTTCGGCGGTCGCGACCGCGAAGACCTCGGCGGACACGCCGTTCATGCTGACGACCACGGGCTCGTTCAACATCGACAAGAACGGCTATCTCAGCACCGATTCGGGGCTGACGCTGCTGGGGTGGGCGGCGGACAACAACGGCAAGGTGGCGCAGCAGGCGCGGGATACCTCGAGCGGGCTGGTGCCGGTCAAGGTCAACACCTCGTCGGTGGCGATGGAGCCGACGTCCTCGATCGGGCTCAACGTCAACCTGCCGACCGACGACACCACCGCCGGCGCCACCGGCGAGGCGCGGACCGTCACGGTCCAATACTACGACAACGTCGGCGCGGCGCAGACGCTGAGCGTGACGCTCACCCCCACCGTTCCGGCCACCGGCCGCAGCAACGAGTGGACGATGGAGATCACCGACAACGCCACCGGCACCTCGCTCGGCACCGGCGTCCTGACCTTCAACGACGCCGCGCCGAACGCGGGCGGGCTCGCGAGCTTCACCGGCGGGCTGGCCGGCAGCTGGGATTCGGCGACCGGGGACCTGTCGCTCAACCTCGGCAGCCAGACGATCACCATGGCGGTGGGTTCGACCGACCCGACGGTCGCGAACCACATGACGCAGACCGCCTCGACCTTCTCGTCGTCGGGCGTCACCCACGACGGCAACGCCGCGGGCACCTTCACCGGCCTCTCGATCGACGCCAACGGCTACCTGTCGGCCACCTATTCCACCGGCTTCTCCAAGGTCCTCTACCAGATCCCGGTCGCCGACGTGCCGAACCCGGACGGGCTGACCGTGCTCGACAACCAGTGCTTCGCGCTGTCGCCCTCGTCGGGCAACATGTTCCTCTGGGACGCGGGCACCGGGCCCGTCGGCTCGACCCAGGGCTTCTCGCGCGAGAGCTCGACCACCGACATCGCCGACGAGCTGACCCAGCTCATCCAGACCCAGCGCGCCTATTCGTCGAACGCCAAGATCATCCAGACCGTCGACGAGATGCTGCAGGAAACCACCAACCTGAAGCGCTGACGCGCGACCTGACCGGAGGCGAATACGATGGGCATCTCGAGCGCGATCAACAGTGCGGCCTCCGGGCTTGCCGCGTCCTCGCGGCTGGCGGACACCATCTCGAACAATGTCGCGAACGCGATGACCGAGGGCTACGCCAAGCGCAGGACCGAGCTCTCGTCGGTCACGCTCGGCGGCTACGGCAGCGGGGTGCGCGTCGTCGGGACGACCCGCACCGAGACCGTCCAGCTCACCGCCGAGCGGCGGGCGATGGACGCCTCGGTCGGGGCGACCAGTGCGCGCTCGGACGCCTACCAGCAGCTGATGACGGCGATCGGCGAGCCCGGCAGCGACAGCGGCCTCTCGACGCTGGCGACGAACCTCGAGACGGCGCTGATGAACGCCACCGCCTCGCCGCAGTCGACCACGGTGCTGACGAATGCCGTGCAGGCCGCCAAGGACACGGCCGCGGCGCTCAACCACATCTCGGACGAGACGACGCGGATCAGGACCGAGGCCGACGCCGAGATCAACCGGCAGGTCAACACGCTCAACGACGCGCTGCACCAGATCGACGACATCAACAAGAAGATCGCGACGCTGTCCACGCAGGGCGTCGACGTCACCTCGCTGCAGGACCAGCGCAGCCAGCTGATCGACAAGATCTCGTCGATCGTGCCGGTCAAGACCGTGAAGCGCGACGGCGACCAGATCGCGATCTACAGCCAGAACGGCGGCGTCCTGCTCGACGGCAAGGTCTACGAGCTCAAGTTCAGCGCCGCGGCGAACACGGTGACCGCCGACATGACGCTGGGATCGGGGCTGAGCGGCCTTTCGCAGGACCAGAACGCCGCCGGCGGGGCGGTGGCGGTCAGTGCCGGAACCGGCCGCGGCCTCTTCGATGGCGGCTCGCTCGGCGCGCTCTTCGAGGTGCGCGACAAGATCGTCCCGGAATTCAACGCCGAGGTCGACCGCTACGCCAACGACCTGATCGAACGGTTCCAGGACCTGATGCCGGCGAGCGCGCTCGACGCGTCCGGACAGGGCCTCTTCGTCGACTCGGGCTCCGGCGGCACCACCGGCCTCGCCGGCCGGATCGCGGTCAACGCCGCGGTCGACACCGACCAGGGCGGCGCCGTCTGGCGGCTGCGCGACGGCCTGTCGGCGACCACGCCGGGCAACACGGGCGATGGGACCGTCCTGCAGGCCATGTCCGACGCGATGACCACGACCCGCGACCCGACGGGCTTCGTGTCGCAGAACGCCAAGGCCGACAGCGCCACGATGGCGTCGGAGATCGCCTCCTTCTTCGCCGGGCGCCAGGCGCGCAGCGACGACGACAAGGCCTATCTCACGGCGCAGCAGGCGACGCTCTCGGAGCAGGAGACGAGCGAGACCGGCGTCGACACCGATACCGAACTGCAGTCGCTGACGCTGGTCGAGCAGGCCTACGCCGCCAACGCCCACGTCCTGTCCGTGATCGACGAGCTGATGAAGCTCCTGCTGGAGACCTGAGCCATGCGCGTTTCCGGAGGATCCGACCTCGCCCGGCTGCAGATGATGCAGCGGCAGGCGATCGAGACCCGCAACAAGCTCGACGTGGCCGGCGAGGAGATGTCGACCAACCTCAAGTCGAGCCGCTACGACGCAACCGGGGGAAACCTGACGCGGCTCTTCGCGCTCGAACGCTCGCTCGACCGCAACGCGGTGTTCCAGCAGAACCTGTCGCTGACCGGGACCCGTCTCGACGTGATGCAGGAGAGCGCCGGCCGGGTGCTCTCCTCGGTACAGGACCTGTCGCTCAACCTGCCGCAAGCGGTGGCCGCCGGCGACTATGCGACCGCGAAGCTGCACGCTTCTGCCGCGCGGCAGAACTTCCTCGCCAACGTGGGCACGCTCAATACCCAGGTCGCCGGGCAGTCGCTCTTCGCGGGAACGGCGACGGACAAGGCAGCGCTCGCGCCGGGCGAGTCGATCCTCGCGGACATCGACTCGCTCGTCTCGGGCACGACGACCGCCGCCGATGCCCAGGCGGCGATCGACGCCTATTTCTCCAAGTCGCCCCCGGGCGCCTTCTACACCTCGGGCTACCTCGGCGCCGGCGCCAGCCTGACCCCGGTGCAGATCGGCGAGGGGCAGCGGCTCGACTACGGCGTGAAGGCCGAGGACGACCGGCTGGTCGCGGTGCTGAAGTCGCAGGCGATGGCGGCCGTCGTCGCCGACGGCGCCTTCACCGGCAGCCAGGACGAGCAGATGAAGCTGCTCGGGGTGGCCGGCGACCAGATGCTCTCGGCCAAGGAGGGCGTGCTCGACCTGCAGGCCGAGATCGGCGTCAAGCAGGAGACCGTCGAGAGGGCCAAGGCCGAGCGGACCTCGGAGCACGACACCCTCGACCTCGCGCGGACCAACATCGTCACGACGGACCCGCTCGAGTCGGCCTCGGCCTACCAGACGCTGCAGGACCAGCTCGAGGCGATCTACACCGTGACCGCCAAGCTCTCGAGCCTGCATTTCCTCAACTACATGCGCTGACCTATGCTCCGCCTCCTCCCCCTCGCCCTCCTGCTCCTCTGGTTCGGCGGCATCCTCACGCCGGGAATGGCCTCGCCGGCCCGGATCAAGGATCTGGTCGAGGTCGACGGCGTGCGCGGCAACGACCTGCTCGGCTACGGCCTCGTCGTCGGGCTCAACAATACCGGCGATTCACTGCGCAACTCGCCGTTCACCGAGGACGCCATCGTGAACCTGCTCGAGCGGCTCGGGGTCAACGTGACCGGCGAGCAACTCCGCGCCAGGAACGTCGCCGCCGTCCTCGTCACTGCCTCGCTGCCGCCCTTCGCCCGCGCCGGCGGCCAGATCGACGTGACGGTCTCGGCGATCGGCGACGCCAAGAGCCTGCTCGGCGGGACGCTCGTCATGACCCCGCTCAACGCCGCCGACGGCCAGATCTACGCCGTCGCCCAGGGCTCGATCATCGCCGGCGGCATCGTCGCCGAGGGGCAGGCCGAGACGGTGACCCAGGGGGTCCCGACCTCGGGCCTGATCCCGTCGGGCGCCCGCGTCGAGCGCGAGGTCGCCTTCGACTTCACCCAGGTCCGCGAGATGCGGCTGGCCTTGCGCAACCCCGACTTCACCACCGCCGCCCGCATCGAGGCGGCGATCAACCACGACCTCGGGCACAAGGTGGCGCGGATGATCGACTCGGGCACGGTCAAGCTCGACCTCGCCGGCTACGGCATCGACGAGCCGGCGCGGCTGATGGCCTCGATCGAGAACATCGAGGTCGACACCTCGACCAAGGCGCGCGTCGTGGTCGACCAGCGCTCGGGCACGATCATCCTCGGCGACGACGTCCGGATCAGCCGCGTCGCCGTCACCCAGGGCAACCTGACGCTCAGGGTCGAGGAAACCCCGCTCGTGGTCCAGCCCAACCCCTTCGCCGACGGCCAGACCGTCGTCATCCCGCGCACCGACGCCGAGATCCAGCAGGACCCCGGCCACGGCCTCGCCGTCGTCGACAACTCGGTCTCGCTCCCCGAGGTCGTCTCCGGCCTCAACGCCCTCGGCGTCTCGGCCCGCGACATGATCGACATCCTGAAGTCGATCAAGGCCGCCGGCGCGCTGCACGCCGAGTTCGTGGTGCAGTAGCCCGCCCCTCGTATTGGCCTTCCGGAACGCCCCGCGGAGCGCGCCGGCCCCGCCGCCGGGCAATGCCGCCGCGAAAGCGTTCGGGCGCTTCGCCCTTGAGCCCGCGCGATCGGACCCCATGTTTCCGACGGGAACGAGCGGATGGACCGGGTGCTGGACGGCGACGCCTTCGGACGCGACGAGGCCGGCGAGATCGTCGCCGACGC
Organism: Amaricoccus sp.; assembly: GCA_046348975.1. Lineage (GTDB taxonomy): Bacteria > Pseudomonadota > Alphaproteobacteria > Rhodobacterales > Rhodobacteraceae > Amaricoccus. The sequence goes on from JAXMDF010000003.1 coordinate 316,191, forward strand.
CGCGCGCGGCTATTTCGACGGCTGCCGCGCCCGCATCGACCCCTTCGTCGACGCCAACTTCTCGCTGGCGGGCTCCGCGCGGCTGCATGCGCGCGCCGTCGGCTGGGATCTGCTGAAGGCCCCGGCGAACGTGGCGCTCGCCGTGCCGCAGCTGGCGCTGCGGCTCGGGTCCGGCGCGGCCCGCCGGCTCGGCCGCGCCGGGCTCGCCGCGGCGCTCGACCGCGAGCTCTTCCTCGACACCGCCGTCGCCCGCGAGCTGCGCTGGCGGATCATGACCGACCTGCTGCGCCTGCCCTGCCGCGACGGCGACCGGGTCGCGACCGCCGACGGCCTCGCCGAGGCGATCCTCGCGCATCCGCGGATCCAGTCGATCCTCATCGAGGCCGGCAAGGCCGCCGCCGCCCATCAGGACGACCCCGAGTTCCGCCGCCGCCTCGAAGCCGCGCTCAGCGGCTACGCCGGCACCCGTGCGGCGGCGGCCGAGATCACCACCGGCCTGATCGCGCTCGGCACCGGCGCCATCGCCTTCCAGAAGGCGACCCCCGGCGCCATCGCGCTCGGCCCGATCATCGCCGGGACGCTGGCGCAGAGCACGGCGATATCGAGCTTCCCGTTCGGCGCTTCGGCGGGTGCGCTCTGGTACGGCTTCTTCCCGGCCCAGGCCTCGCCGTTCCTGGTCGCCGGCGCCACCGCCGGCGTCCTCGGCGTCGCCGCCCTCGCGACCGCCTTCGCCGGCATCGTGTCGGACCCGGTGCAGCGCGCCACCGGCCTGCACCGGCGCCGGCTGAACGCGCTCGTCGGCAGCCTCGAGCGCGGCTTCCACCGGGCCGACGACAAGGGCTTCGTCGCCTACGACGCCTACGTCGCGCGGCTCCTCGACCTCGGCGACCTGCTGATCGGCATCTCGCGGACCTTCCGCACGGGCTGATCCTACCCCCGGGCATCGGTTGAAATCTGGTTAATGCCCGGGGCGTGAATCTAGCGATTTCAATGGCTTGACCCATATGCTCGACCCCGAGCACCCCCGGACAAATGCCCCCGCCCGCCTCACCGGACCGGCCAGTCGGCGCCCGCATCGAGCGCTGCCCGGATCGCCTCCCCGTGCTCGTCGAGCCGCGGCGGCGGCAGCTCGGCGGCGATCGCGGCATCGGAGAAGCGCATCGGGCTCCGCGGCGCCCGCGAGCCGCCGATCTCCTGCACCGCCCCGCGCGCCACCGCCTGCGGCTCGGCGAAGGCCTCTGCGACGCTGTTGATCGGCCCGGCCGGGATGCCGCCGGCGGCCATCGCCGCCAGCACGTCCGCCCGCGGCAGCGCGGCGACCCGCGCCGACAGCGCCGCGATCAGCACCTCGCGGTGCGCCAGCCGGTCGCGGTTGGTCAGGAACCGCGGGTCGCGGTGCAGCGCCATGCCCAACCCCTCGGACAGCCGGGCGAACTGGCCGTCGTTGCCGCAGGCGATGACGAGCGGCCCGTCCGCCGCCGCGAAGACGCCATAGGGCACGATGTTCGGATGCGCGTTCCCCATCCGCCGCGGCACCTCGCCGCCGACCAGGTAGTTGGCCGCCTGGTTCGCCAGCACCGCCAGCTGCACGTCGAAGAGCCCGAGGTCGATCCGCTGCCCGCGCCCGCTGCGCGTCTTCGCGGCCAGCGCCGCCAGCACCGCGACGGTCCCGTAGAGCCCGGTGAACAGGTCGGCATAGGCGACCCCCGGCTTCTCCGGCGGCCCGTCCGGCTCGCCGGTCAGGTCCATGATCCCGCCCATCGCCTGGATCACGAAGTCGTAGCCGGGCCGCCCCGCCAGCGGCCCGTCCTGTCCGAATCCGGTGATCGAGACGTAGACGACGCCCGGGTTCGCCGCCGCGACGCTCGCGTAGTCGAGGCCGTAGCGGGCAAGCCCGCCCACCTTGAAGTTCTCGATCACCACCGCGGCGCCGGCCGCGAGCCGCTGCGCCCGCGCCCGATCCGCGGGGTCGCGCAGGTCGAGGGAAACCCCGCGCTTGCCGCGGTTGCAGGCGTGGAAATAGGCCGCGGCGCCGTCGTCGGCGAAGGGTGGCCCCCAGCCGCGGGTCTCGTCGCCCTCGGGCGCCTCGACCTTGACGACGTCGGCGCCGAGGTCGGCCAGCGTCTGACCGATCCAGGGGCCGGCGAGGACGCGCGCGAGTTCGAGGACGCGCAGTCCGGCGAGCGGTGTGCCGGCCGTCAAATGTCACGCCTCCTCGACGATCCGCCCGGCCTCGAGCCGCAGCCGGCGGTCCATGCGGGCGGCGAGCTCGGGGTTGTGGGTGGCGATCAGCGCCGCGAGCCCGGTGCCGCGCACGAGCCCGAGCAGGATCTCGAAGACACGGCTCGAGGTCTCGGGATCGAGGTTCCCGGTCGGCTCGTCGGCCAGGAGCAGCCGCGGCCCGTTGGCGAGCGCCCGCGCGAAGGCGACCCGCTGCTGCTCGCCCCCCGACATCTCGGCCGGACGGTGGTCGAGCCGGTGCGCCAGCCCGACCTCGTCGAGGAGCCCGCGCGCCCGCGCGCCCGCGTCCCGGCGCCCGACCCCCGCCGCCCGCTGCGGCAGCGCGACGTTCTCCAGCGCCGAGAACTCCGGCAGCAGGTGGTGGAACTGGTAGACGAAGCCTATGGCGTCGCGGCGGAGCCGGGTGCGTCGGCGGTCGTCGAGCCCGACGGTGTCCTGCCCGAGCAGCCGGACGCTCCCCCGCGACGGCACGTCGAGCAGCCCCGCGACGTGCAGCAGCGTCGACTTCCCCGCCCCCGAGGGCGCCACCAGCGCGACGACCTGCCCCGCCTCGAGCCGCAGGCTCGCGGCGTCGAGCACCTCGACCGCCGCCGGCGTCCCGGGGTTGTAGACCTTGCCGACCGCCTCGATGGCCAGCACCTCACTCATAGCGCAAGGCTTCGACCGGGTTCAGCCGGGCGGCATTGCGGGCCGGCATCAGCGTGATCAGGAACGACAGCGCCAGCGACATGCCGGCGACGACCAGCACGTCGCCGAGCCGCAGCCGCGCCGGCACCTCGCTCAGGTAGCGGATCTCGGGGTTCCAGATCGAGCCGCCGTTCACCCATTCGACGATCGCCTGGATGTCGTGGATGTAGACGACGAAGAGGCAGCCGAGGATCACCCCGAGGACCGTCCCGACCACGCCGATCAGCGACCCGCACAGGAAGAAGATCCGCATGATCGAGCCCTGCGTCAGCCCCATCGTGCGCAGGATCCCGATGTCGCGCCCCTTGTTCTTCACCAGCATGACGAGGCCCGAGATGATGTTGAGCGCCGCGATCAGGACCACCATCGACAGGATGATGAACATGACGCGCCGTTCGACGTCGAGCGCCTGCAGGAAGGCCCCCGAGGCGTCGCGCCAGCTCCAGAGCAGCGCCCCGTCGCCGGCGGCGGCGGCGATCGCCGGCTCGATCTCCTCGACCCGGTCGGGGTTCTGCACCATCACCTCGATCTCGTCGGCGCCGCCCTCGCGGTCGAAGAAGCCCTGCGCCACGTCGAACGGCAGGTAGGCGCGGGTCTTGTCGATGTCGTAGCGGCCGATGCCGAAGACATACTGGACGGTGTAGTCGTTGACCCGCGGCTGCGTCCCGAACGGCGTGTCCATGCCCTGCGGCGAGATCAGCGTGATCGTGTCGCCGACCCCGACCCCGAGGTCGCGCGCGACCCCGGTCCCGATCGCGATGCCGCCGCCGAGCTCTGCAAGGTCGCCGTAGCCGGTCTCCGGGTGCGCCACCAGCGGCACCGCTTCGAGGTCGGCGAGGCGCATGCCGACGACCTCGACCCCGGAGGCGCGGCCGTTCGCGGACACCATCACCTGCCCGCGGATCAGCGGCGCCGCCTGCGTGACGCCCGGGACCGCCGCGATCCGCTTCGCCATCGCATCGTAGTCCTGGATCAGCCGGACGGGGTTCCCGTTCGCATCGAGGGCGGCGGCGGCATAGACGGTGACGTGGGCATTGGCGCCGAGGATGCGGGCGGTGAATTCCTCGCGGAACCCGATCATCACCGCCTGCACGATGATCAGCGTCGCGACCCCGAGCATCACCCCGATCAGCGCGTACCAGGCGATGACCGAGATCCCGCCCTCGCGCCGGCGCGCGCGCAGGTAGCGCCAGGCGATCGTCCATTCGAACGCGGCGAACGGTCGGGTGGACTGGCTCAAGCGGGCGGCTCCTGGCGGCGGCGCGCGACCCTGACCAGCCGCCCGTCCGAGGTCAAGCGACAATCCCCGGAGCCGGCGGCCCCTGTGCGCCGGCCCGAGGCCGACCCGCCCAGCGCCTTCCTCTTGCCTCAGGCACCCCCTGCGTATCGGAGATGTGGTTGGCTCGGGTCTGGCGAGCGGCACCCCGCATGCTTACCCCCGCTCCGCCGGGCGACGGCGAGGGCCTCGCCCTGGCGATCCCGGTCTGGCAGCCGACGGCGTCGAGGGTCGCCCAGAATGGCCCGGCAGGGCACGCTTGACGACCTCCGCCGCGCTGCGTAAGACCCGGCGGTCGGCGGCGGAGTAGCTCAGCTGGTTAGAGCAGCGGAATCATAATCCGCGTGTCGGGGGTTCAAGTCCCTCCTCCGCTACCAAAGATCGCACCTCGGCCCGTGTGCTTGCTGGCGCTGGCCTGGAGGTCGAATGCCTGGGTGCCCGGGGCATGCGGATTTCCTGCCCCGGCTCCGAACTCCGCGGCGTGAAGCGCGTTAGCGGCAGACGATGCCAAGTGTGGAGGCGTGCATGGATGCGAATGCGCCTGTCGGTGTGCCTTCGAGGGACGACATTGCCCGTGTCGCCTATGCGATCTGGGAGGCGGAGGGCAGGCCGGAAGGCCGCGACCACGAGCATTGGACGCGCGCCAAGCATCTGCTGCTGGAAGGCCGGGCGGAGATCGAGTACCCCGAGTCGGCCATCGCCGAGCCGCCGGCGGACGGGCCTTCGGCGCCGCGGAAGGCGATGCGCTGATCCGATCGGCCCGCCGATTGCGGTGGACGGGCGGGAGTGCGGAAAGGCCGGACGAAGTGGTCCTCGAAGCCTACCGGAAGAAGCGCGACTTCGGTGCCACGGCCGAGCCCGCCGGGACCGACCGCCGCGGCCACGGCGACGCATTCGTGGTGCAGAAGCACGCCGCGCGGCGTCTTCACTACGACCTCCGGCTCGAGATCGGCGGCGTGCTCGCCAGCTGGGCGGTGACGCGCGGGCCGAGCCTCGTTCCGGACGAGAAGCGGCTCGCGGTGCGGGTCGAGGACCATCCGCTCGACTATGCCGACTTCGAGGGCGAGATCCCGCAGGGGCAGTACGGCGGCGGCGAGGTCATCGTCTGGGACCGCGGCCGCTGGATTCCGGACGGCGACCCGGCGAAGGGGCTCGGGAAGGGCCGGCTCGACTTCACCCTCGAGGGCGGCAAGCTGAAAGGCCGCTGGCACCTCGTCCGCATGGGCGCCCGCCGCGGCGAGAAGCGGGAGAACTGGCTGCTGATCAAGGGCAGCGACGACGCGGCCCGCACCCCGGCCGATCCGGATATTCTCGTCGAGGCGCCCGGATCGGTGATCTCCGGTCGCACGATCGAGGACGTCGCGGCCGGCCGGCCCGGGAGGCCCGCGGCGGCGGGGAACGACCCCTTCCCCGGCTTCGTCGCGCCGGCGCTCGCGACGCTCCGCGCGAAGCCGCCGCGCGGGGACGCGTGGCTGCATGAGATCAAGTTCGACGGCTACCGGCTGCAGGCGCAGGTCCGGGGCGGCAGGGCGAAGCTGCTGACCCGCAGCGGCCAGGACTGGACCGACCGCTTCGGCGACGCCGTGATCGGCGCGCTGAAGGCGCTGCCCTGCCGGACCGCCATCCTCGACGGCGAGCTGGTGGTCGAGAATGCCGCCGGCGCCTCCGACTTCCCGGCGCTGCAGGCGGAGCTTTCGGCCGGGCGCACCGACCGGTTCCGGCTATACCTCTTCGACCTCCTCTACCTCGACGGCGAGGATCTGCGGGCGCAACCGCTGGCCGTCCGGAAGGACCGGCTCGGGGCGCTGCTGCGCGGTGCCCCGGAGCCCCTCCGCCTCAGCGAGCCCTTCGACGAGGACGGCGAGGTCATGCTGCGGCACGCCTGCCGCCTCAGCCTGGAGGGCCTGGTGTCGAAGCGGCGCGACGGCCGCTATGCAAGCGGCCGCAACGGCTCCTGGATCAAGTCGAAATGCTCCGACCGGCAGGAGTTCGTCGTCGTCGGCTACGTCCCGTCGACGGTGTCGAAGGAGCTCGTCGGTTCGCTGGCGCTTGCCTACCATCGAGAGGGCAAGCTTCGCTATGCCGGCCGCGTCGGGACCGGGTTCAGCCAGGCCGCTGCGCGCGACCTCCTCGCCCGGCTCGCGCCGCTCGCGCGCAAGACCCCGCCCCTGGCCGAGAAGCCGGCGGCCGATGCCGCCCGTGGCGTGACCTGGGTCAAGCCCGAGCTCGTCGCCGAGGTCGAGTTCCGCGCCTGGACCGCCGACGGCATCCTGCGCCACGCCGCCTTCCGCGGGCTGCGCGAGGACAAGCCCGCGCGCGAGGTCGTCCGCGAGGCGGCAGGGGGCGGCGCCCCGGCGCGGCCGGCGATCCGGCTGACCCATCCGGACCGCATCTACTGGCCCGACGCCGGCGTCAGCAAGCAGGGGCTCGCCGACTATTATGCCGAGGTCTGGCCCCGGATGGCCCCGCTGGTCGTCAACCGGCCGCTGGCGCTGCTGCGCTGCCCCGGGGGAACCGCCGCGCAGTGCTTCTTCCAGAAGCATGCCTGGAAAGGCCTTGCCCGCGAGATCCTGACCTTTCGCGATCCCCTCGACGATGACGGCGACCCGCTGGTCGCCATCGACGGCCTTCCGGGCCTGATCGGCCTCGTGCAGGGCGCGGCGCTCGAGATCCACGGCTGGCAGTCGACCCTCGACGACCTCGAGCACCCCGACCAGATCGTGATGGATCTCGACCCCGGCGAGGGCGTGCCCTGGCCGGCGATCCTCGCCGCGGCGCGCGCGGTCCGCGAGCGCTTCGCGGACGCCGGGCTCGCGAGCTTCGTGAAGACCTCCGGCGGCAAGGGGCTGCACGTGGTCGCGCCGCTGGAGCCGACCCCCGCCGCCGGCTGGGAGGAGGTCAAGGCCTTCGCGGCCGGCATGGCGCGCACCATGGCCGAGGCCGAGCCCGACCGCTACGTCGCGACCATCGCCAAGGCCAGGCGAACGGGGCGGATCCTGCTCGACTTCCTCCGCAACGGGCGCAACAACACCGCGGTCGTCGCCTATGGGACGCGCGCCCGGCCCGGCGCCCCGGTCTCGATGCCGCTCGCCTGGGACGAGCTCGAGCCGGCAATCGGCCCGGCCCACTTCACCGTCGCCAACGCCCCCGCCCGGGTCGCCAACGGCGACGATCCGTGGGGCGACTTCCGCGCCTCGGCCCGACCGCTGCCGCCAGCTTGACGCGGATGTCGAAGCCGAAAAGCGGCGCGCCAATCGTGAAGTGCGCCGGCCCTGCCAGCCCTCGCCCTCGCCGGCGAGAGGCGGCCGTTGCCTCCGGCGACGGCGCGGGGTCGGTTCGGCGCCGGGCAACGGGAGAGGCGGGCGCTGGCCGGGATCGTCGGGCAGAGCTGCACCGGCGCGCATCCCACGCCGGCCGGCCGGGGCGACCACGCTGCCGCTGTCGCTGCTGGCGGTCGCCCCGCGGTTCCGGCGCCGAGAGCGGTCTGGCCGCCGGGCTAGAAGTACTCGTGCGCCATCCCGACGAGCCGGATCGCGTGATCGTGCCCCGGCTGGTCGATGTCGATGACCAGGGTGTCGCCGCGCCCCGCGTGCACGCTGACCGCGCTCGATGCCTGGTCCAGCGCCTTCAGGTCGTCGAGACTCCCGATGATCGCGCCAGTGCCGTGGCGCCCCGAACCGAAGGTGCCGGCCGCGAAGTCGTGCAGCACGATCCGGTCGCCCGCGTCGAAGTCGAGCCCGCGCACCACGTCGGTCTTCCCGTGGGAATCGAAGCTGAACGTATCGGCCTGCCGGAGCGTGTCGGTGTCGGCGGCGAAGGCGACGAGCCCGGCGGACTTGCCGCCGGAGGAGCCGCCGTTCGCCGCGGCGAGCAGGGCTTGCGCGGCCGTGAGGGTGGTGCCGAGGGCGACCAGGGTATTGCCGGTGATGTTCCACTCGGCGGGCGTCGGCTTCGTCTGCCAGTTGCTGTCGGCCGCCTGCGGCACCTTGTGGGTGATGTTGCCCGTCACCGACACATCGGTGGCGCCGACACTGACGCGGATGCTGGGCAGGCTTCGCTCGAACGTCAGCGCGGTATCGAAGAGGATGATGTTGTGGTTGATGTCGAGATGGTTGGTCTGTCCCCACGAGAGACCGAGTCCATCCCCGGACACGATCGTGTTGTCCTGGATCACCACGTTCTGGAAGAAGGTGCCGGCACCGCCGCCCTGGTTGGCGGCGGCATTGCCCATGAAGATGCCGTGCGACTGCTTGTTGTGGGTTGTGATGAAGTTGTCCTCGATCAGGACGTCGGTCGACGCGGCCATGCCCTTGAGGTTCCACATCTGGATCCCGTCGGTGTGCTTGGCTTCGGCGTTGAGCGGGATATCGAGCGAGATCGAGTTGCCCGAGATCACGGCGCCGTGGACCTCACTGGCATCGATGCCGTCGTGAGACATGTTGGTCAACGTGTTGTTGAGCAGCTTGACCCCATCGGTACGACTGACGCGGATCCCGGTATCGAACCCGTGTATGGTCATGTTCTCGACGGTGACGTTGCTGCTGGTCTGCACCGCCAGGCCCTTCCCGGCCCCGAAGCCACTGGCGACGCCCTCCAGGTCCCCGTTCTTGATGGTGACATTGTTGGAGCCGTAGATCCTGAGCGCCCGCGCCGCTCCGTCTATCCCGTTGAAGTCGACCCCGTCGATGGTGAGGTTCGAGACCTTCGACAGGTTCATTTCGTCGATTACCGCCGACCCGTTAGAGGTGATCGTGACCGCCTTCGACAGCCCGGACACGTCGAGCGTGTAGTGACCGCCGTTGAGCGTTATCACGTCACCATTCGCCGCCGACTTCAGCGCGGATTTTAGTGCGCTCGTCGTCGATACAGAAATATTCGCCATCCTTGGTCACTCCCACGTCTACTTGAGTGATAGCAAACTATTGCGACTTCCTCGCTGCATCGCCGCGAGGTTCCTTCTTGGGTACTACCCATCAAGCATCCGCCGCGCTTCGCGTCGGCAGCATAAGGCAAAGCAAAGACATCGCTTCGCACGCGTCCGATTCGGATCCATCCGCGTGTCGATTGTTTGCCCTCGACGATTCGGCCGAGGTTCCGATTTTTTCTGCGCGAGACATCGATCTATTCTGGCAGTCTGAATCGCTCAATAACGTTGGCCGAGCGAAACCGCGATCGGCGGGATTCTGCCTATCGAGGTCGAATCGTGTCGCGCGAAAGATTCGAAGTTGTCGTGACAGAGACTCGAATATCGGCGCCGGCCGGCAAAATTCTATCGACTATCTTAACTACCCCTAAATCAAGTATCGATCTGGCGTCATAAAATAAGTAAAATAGTCGCATCACGATTGTCTATTACGAGCAAGTGATTGCAAATGTATTTCAAATTATCTGGGCAAGGTTGTCCCCGCCAGCGAGCCGCGATCGACCTTCGCACATCACCCGGGGCGTCAGCGCCAGCCGAGGGCGGGCGCGACGTGGGTGAGGATGGCCTCCAGCACGTGCGCATTGTAGTCGACGCCGAGCTGGTTCGGCACCGTCAAGAGCAGCGTGTCGGCCTCGGCGATCGCCTCGTCCTCGGCCAGCGCCGCGACCAGCTTGTCCGGCTCGTCGGCGTAGGAGCGGCCGAAGATGGCGCGGGTATCGGCCTCGATGAAGCCGATCGAATCGGCACTCTCGCCCGAGCGGCCGAAGTAGAGCCGGTCCTGGTCGTTGACGAGCGCGAAGATCGAGCGGCTGACCGAGACGCGCGGCTCGCGGGCGTGCCCGGCCTCCTTCCAGGCGGCGCGGTAGGCGCGGATCTGCTTGGCCTGCTGGATGTGGAAGGGCTCGCCGGTCTCGTCGAACTTCAGGGTCGAGCTCTGCAGGTTCATCCCGAGCTTCGCCGCCCAGACCGCGGTCGCGTCGGTGGCGGCGCCCCACCAGATCCGCTCGCGCAGCCCCTCGGAGAAGGGCTCGAGCCGCAGCATCCCCGGCGGGTTCGGGAACATCGGCCGCGGGTTCGGCTGCGCAAAGCCCTCGCCCTTCAGCAGCGCGAGGAAGAGCTCGGCGTGGCGGCGGGCCATGTCGGCGTCGCTCTCGCCCTCGGCGGGGCCGTAGCCGAAGTGGCGCCAGCCGTCGATCACCTGCTCCGGCGAGCCGCGGCTGATCCCGAGCTGCAGCCGCCCGCCGGCGATCAGGTCGGCGGAGCCGGCGTCCTCGGCCATGTAGAACGGGTTCTCGTAACGCATGTCGATGACGGCGGTGCCGATCTCGATCCGGCTGGTCCTGGCGCCGATCGCCGCCAGCAGCGGGAAGGGCGAGGCGAGCTGGCGGGCGAAGTGATGGACGCGGACATAGGCGCCGTCGGCCCCGAGCTCCTCCGCCGCCACCGCGAGCTCGATCGACTGCACCAGCGCATCCCGCCCCGAGCGGGTCCCCGACCCCGGCGAGGGCGACCAATGGCCGAAGGAAAGGAAACCGATCTTCTTCATGGTCGCTCGCCCCCGCCGCTCACCCGCGCCCGGGCAGACCCTAGGCCCCCCGCCGCCCGATGCAAGCGCCGAGCGACCCTGGCGCCTTCGCCGTGAACGACTATCTCCGGACGCGGGATCCATGACGCCGGGAGGCCCCGATGCCCAAGACCAGCGCGGGGTTGCTGCCGTACCGCCGGCGGGACGGGCGGCTCGAGGTCTTCCTCGTCCACCCCGGCGGGCCGTTCTGGGCGCGGCGGGACGCGGGCGCCTGGTCGGTGGCCAAGGGCGAGGTCGGGCCCGGCGAAGGGCTGCTCGAGGCGGCGCAGCGCGAGTTCACCGAGGAGACCGGCTTCGTGCTCTCCGAGCCGATGCTGCCGCTCGCCGCCGTGCGGCAGCCGGGCGGCAAGGTCGTGCATGTCTGGGCGGTGCAGGCGGACCTCGATCCGGCCGCGCTCCGGAGCGGCACCTTCGCCATCGAATGGCCGCCGCGATCGGGCACGGTCCGCGAGTTTCCCGAGGTCGACCGTGGCGCCTGGCTCGCGCTCCCCGAGGCCCGGGAGAAGATCCTCGCGGCCCAGGCGCCGCTCCTCGACGAGCTCCGCCGGCTGGTCGACCCCGGGGACGATCCGGAACCGCCGGCGCGGCGACCCGGCGCTTGAGCGCTGCCGGGGTTGGTGGCAGAAGTGGCGCCCGGGGGGACGCGATGCGGACATTTCGGGCGGGTTACGGCGCGACGGCGCTGCTCTTCCTGGCGACGGCGAGCCAAGCCGAGGGTCGGCTGGTCTGGACGTGCATGCCGACCGACGGCGGCGCCGCGCGGGAGGTCGAGCTCGTGTACCTCGGGCCCGACGTCGTGCCCTGCAAGGCCTACGACCACCGGCCCAACGCCGGCCCCGTGCTGATCGCCGACTACCAGGTGTCGGCCGGCGAGTGCGAGCGGCGGGTCAAGGACCTGGTCGGGACGCTGCGCGGACGCGGCTACGACTGCCCCGACCCCGACGGCGCCTCGCTGGCATCGCTCGATACCTCCGGCAAGGCGCGCGCCGCGCCTGCGGACGACAATGCCTATTTCGCCATCCTCGGCAAGCAGCCGAGCGCCGAGGCTGCGCAGGCGGAGGCGGCGAGGCTCCGCGCGGCCAATCCGCCGGTACGGGCGATCATCCTGAGCCCGCGCGGCGGAACCGGCACCTGGCTGGTGGCGCTCGCCGCCTATACCGACGCCGCCACCGCCGCCAAGGCGGTGCAGTTCGCCCGGTCGAGCGGGCTCGCGCCGGACGCCTACTTCTGGAGCGTGCCGCGGGTGCAGGCCGGACAGGCGCCGGCCGATTGAGGACGATCGGATAGGTCCGTTGAAATCGGCGCGAAAATCCCGATAGTCTTGGAAGATCGAGTTCGGGATTGATGCGATGTTGAAAGTCGCCGAGGCCGAGGCCGGCCGGGTGGATGCGGACTTCCTCAATACACAGGCACCCGCGGGCCGCGCGGTACCGACGCTGGACATCGCCGGACCGGCGCGGTTCATCAACCGCGAGCTCAGCTGGCTCGCCTTCAACTGGCGCGTGCTGGCCGAGGCGGAGAACCCGAGCGTGCCGCTGCTCGAGCGCGTGCGCTTCCTGTCGATCTCGGCCTCGAACCTCGACGAGTTCTATTCCGTGCGCGTCGCGGGACTGCGCGGGCTGATCCGCGAGGGCGTGCACACCGGCTCGGCCGATGGGCTGTCGCCGGCCGAGCAGCTGCGGCAGATCGACGCCGACGCGCGGGCGCTGATGATGCGGCAGCAGGAATGCCTGTCCGAGCTCGCCAAGCTGATGAGAGGCGAAGGCATCGAGATCCTCGGGCCGGGCGAGCTGAAGGGCGCCGACCTGAAGCTGATGGAGACGCACTTCTTCGAGCAGGTCTTTCCGATCCTGTCGCCGCTCGCCATCGACCAGGCGCATCCGTTCCCGTTCATCGCCAACGGCGGCTTCGCCATGGGGCTGGAGCTCAGGCGCGAGACCGACGACGCCGAACTCGACGCGCTCCTGCCGGTGCCGGCGCAGGTGCCGCGGTTCGTGCGGCTGCCCGACGGATCCAGGGGGCAGGCGCGGTTCCTGCCGCTCGAGGCGCTGCTCGAGGTCTTCCTCGGCAAGCTCTTCCCGGGCTATTTGCTGCTCGACCACTGCGCCTTCCGGGTGCTGCGCGACAGCGACCTCGAGGTCGAGGAGGAGGCCGAGGATCTCGTCCGCGAGTTCGAGACGGCGCTCAAGCGGCGCCGGCGCGGCGAGGTGATCCAGCTGACCATGACCTCGGAGGCGCCCGACGACCTGCGGCGCAAGATCGTGCAGGCGCTGGGGGTGACCCGGGAGGAAGTCATCGAGATCCCGGGGCTGATCGGGATGGCGGATCTCGCCGAGTTGACGCGGGTCGGGCGCAGCGACCTGCTTTGGCCGCCGTTCACGCCGCGGATGCCCGAGCGCGTGCAGGACTTCGAGGGGGACATCCTGGCGGCGATCCGCCAGAAGGACATGCTGCTGCACCACCCCTACGAGACCTTCGACATCGTGGTGAAGTTCCTGGCGCAGGCGGCGATCGACCCGAACGTGCTGGCGATCAAGCAGACGCTCTACCGCACCTCGCGCGACAGCCCGATCGTCGCCGCTCTCTGCGAGGCGGCCGAGGCGGGCAAGTCGGTCACGGCGCTGATCGAGCTCAAGGCGCGCTTCGACGAAGCCGCGAACATCCGCCAGTCGCGGCGGCTGGAGCGGGCGGGCGCGCAGGTCGTCTACGGCTTCATCGACTGGAAGACCCACGCCAAGCTCTCGACGGTGGTCCGCCGCGAGGGGAGCGAGCTCGTCACCTACACCCACGTCGGGACCGGCAACTACCACCCGGGGACCGCCGGCATCTACACCGACCTGTCGCTCTTCACCTGCGACAAGGCGCTCGGCTACGACGCGACGCGGGTCTTCAACTACGTGACCGGCTATGTGAAGCCCGAGGATCTCACCCGGCTGACCATCTCGCCGCACCAGCTCAAGCCGCGCATCCTCGAGGGACTGCAGGCGGAGATCGAGCACGCCCGCGCCGGACGGCCGGCGCAGGTCTGGATCAAGCTCAACGCCATCACCGACGCCGAGATGATCGACGCGCTCTATGCCGCGAGCCAGGCCGGGGTGAAGATCGACATGGTCGTGCGCGGCATCTGCGGGCTGCGGGCCGGGGTCGCCGGGCTCTCCGAGAACATCCGCGTCAAATCGATCATCGGCCGCTTCCTCGAGCACAGCCGCATCGTCTGCTTCGGCAACGGCCAGGGGCTGCCGTCCTCGGGGGCGCGGGTCTACATCAGCTCGGCCGACTGGATGGAGCGGAACCTGACGCGCCGGGTCGAGGCGCTGGTCGAGATCACCAACCCGACGGTGCACGCGCAGATCATCGACCAGATCATGGCCGCCAACATGGCCGACCAGGCGCAGAGCTGGGTGATGCAGCCCGACGGCAGCTACCGCCGCCACGACGCCGAGCCCGGCGAGCCGCTCTTCTCCTGCCACCGCTTCTTCATGGAGAACCCCTCGCTGTCGGGCCGCGGCCGCGCCGGCGCCCGCGACGTGATTCGGCTGGTGCATGGCGCCGACTGACCGCGCGGCACACGCGACCGCGACTGGCCGGGCAACAGTTCGTGACTCCGGCGGACAGGCGTGCCGCGGCGCACCACATTCCCATCGTCGACGTGAGGACTGCGCCGATCCGCCGGCCCCCGGCCGGTGGAACCTCGTCTCGAAGGACCTTGGAAATGTTCACGAAGACAATCGGGGCGGCCGTGCTGGCCGCCGCGCTCGCCGCCGGTTTCGCACCTGCGTTCGCGCTCACCATGGCCGCCCCGGAAGTGGCCGCGCCGGCGCCGATCGCCCACGGCAAGTATTCGGTCTCGGGGCTCACCCCCGGGGAGCTGGCGCAGGTCGCCGGCAGCGCCGGCGTCTCCTTGGCGCAGGCGCGCGGCATGACCCTGAACGAGCTCTACTTCCTCAAGGAAGGCCGCGACTCCGACACGCCGGACGTCTGGAAGGGGCAGCAGCCGCTCTGAGAGCTCTTTGCAGAAGTCTTCCGGTCGTGGTCCAGGGGCCCCCAATGCCCCGGACAACGGTTGAAATCCGGTTAATGCTCGGGGCCTGAATCCAGGGATTCCAATGACTTGACCTAGGTGCTCGACCCCGAGCACCCCCGGGCAGAGCCACGCTTCGTTCGTGGCCCGGCCTTTCGCAGAAGAAAGAGAAGAAAGCGGACGTGGCGGTGCGGCGGGGGCGCGGGTCCCGAGGTCCGCGGGGCGGGTTGGGACGGGACGAGGAGGCGGACGACGTCCCGGGCGGCGGGGCGTGATCGCGGGGAATGGCTCCGCACGCCTGGAACCGCACCAGGCGCAGGGACGCGACCTGCGGGCCAGCACCGGGCCTGGCCGCGGGCCGGTCGAGGCGCCGGCCTGCGGAATCCTTCCCAGGGCGGGGCAAATTCGGCTATGATCGGGACCCGCGCATCACGAGGGGGGCCGTCGATGTCGTTCCTGGCGAAATACCCGAAGGGTCTGCCGGCGCTCTTCCTCGTCGAGATGTGGGAGCGCTTCTCCTACTACGGGATGCGCGCCATCCTGATCCTCTTCCTGGTCGACCAGGTGCAGAACGGCGGGCTCGGGCTCGACAAGGCCGACGCCGCCGCCATCTACGGCCTCTACACCGCCTCGGCCTACATCCTGGCGCTGCCGGGCGGCTGGATCGCCGACCGCTTCTGGGGCTCGAAGCGCGCGATCATCGTCGGCGGCGTCGTCATCATGATCGGGCACATCCTGCTCGCCTTCTCCGGCCACACCGCCGCGATCTTCTTCCTCGGCCTCGTCTGCATCGCCGTCGGGACCGGGCTCCTGAAGCCGAACATCTCGACCATCGTCGGCCAGCTCTACGACAAGAACGACATCGGCGGCCGCGACGCCGGCTTCTCGTTCTTCTACATGGGCATCAACGTCGGCGCGATCCTCGGCGGGCTCGTCGCCGGCTACCTCGGCGAGGCCTGGGGCTGGCACTGGGGCTTCGGCGCCGCCGCCGTCGCCATGTTCTTCGGCCTCGTCAACTTCCTGCATGCCGCCCGGACGTCGCTGCGCGACAAGGGCGAGCGGCCGCCGGTCCACCACCACCCGGACGCCGCCGCCGGCAAGCGCGACCACGTCTTCACCGGGATGATCGGCGGCGCCGTCGTCGTGCTGATCGCCGCGGCCGCCGTCACCGGCCAGATCAGCCTGACCTCGGCCCAGGGCCTCGCCCAGGCGATGGGCATGGTGATCATCACGGTCGCGATCGGCTTCTTCCTCAACATCTACCTCGCCGGCGACCTCAACGGCCCCGAGAAGCGCCGCATGGTCGTGCTCGCCATCCTCTTCGTCGCCGCCGCGCTCTTCTGGTCGGGCTTCGAGCAGGCGGGCTCCTCGCTCAGCCTCTTCGCCAGCGACCTGACCCAGCGCCAGCTCGGCAGCTTCCTCGTCCCGGCGTCCTGGTTTCAGAACCTCAACGCCCTCTTCATCATCCTCTTGACGCCCGCCTTCGCCTCCTTCTGGATCTATGCCGAGAAGCGCTGGGAAATCCCGGTCTTCGTCAAGTTCGGCGCCGCCCTCGTCTTCATGGGCCTCGGCTACCTGATCCTGGTCCCGGCCGCCGGCACCGCCGCCACCGGCGTCAAGGTAACGGCGCTGTTCCTGGTTGGCACCTACCTCCTGCACACCATCGGCGAGCTGATGCTGAGCCCGGTCGGCCTCTCGACCTTCTCCCGGCTCGCGCCCGAGCGCTTCACCAGCCAGATGATGGGCTTCTGGTTCGTCGCCTCCTCGCTCGGCAACCTGATGGCGGGGCTGCTCGCCGCCGGCATGGACACCGAGCACGCCGCGGGGCTGCCGGAGGCCTTCATGCGCATCTTCATGACCAGCGCCGCCTTCGGCATCGTGCTGATCCTGCTCGCGCGCCCGCTGACCCGCTGGGCCCTCGGCGGCAGCGAGCGGCTTGAAGAGCCGGCCGCGGCGCACTAGCCCTAGGGGATCGGCCGGGCTCCCGGCGATTTGCCCGGGGGCTCCCATGTTCGACTTCGACGAGATCATCGACCGTCGCGGCACCCACTGCCTCAAGTGGGACATGATGCGGCCCCTCTCCGGCGTCTCGCCCGACGACGGGCTGGCCATGTGGGTCGCCGACATGGACTTCCGGCCGCCGGCCGAGGTCGCCGCCGCCCTCGCCGGCGAGGTCGCCCACGGCGTCTTCGGCTACTACGGCGACGACCACGCCTACCGCGAGGCGATCCGCGGCTGGATGGCCCGCCGCCACGATTGGAACGTCGACCCCGCCGCCATCTACACCACCCACGGCATCGTCAATGGCCTCGCGATCGTTCTCGACGCCTTCACCGAGCCCGGCGATGGGGTGATCCTGTTCACCCCGGTCTACCATGCCTTCCACCGCATCCTGAACGCCAACCGCCGGCCGATTCTCGAGTCGCCGCTGGTGCTGCGCGAGGACGGCCGCTACGCGATGGACCTCGAGGCGCTCGCCGCTTCCCTGACCGGCCGCGAGCGCATGGTGGTGCTCTGCTCGCCGCACAACCCCGGCGGCCGGGTCTGGAGCCGCGACGAGCTCCGGTCACTGGCCGCCTTCTGCCGCGACCACGACCTGCTGCTGGTCTCGGACGAGATCCATCACGATCTGGTGCTGCCCGGCGCCCGCCACGTCCCGATGCCGCTCGCCGCGCCCGAGTGCCTCGACCGGCTGGTGATGCTGACCGCCACCACCAAGACCTTCAACATCGCCGGGTCGCTGACCGGCAACGTCACCATCCCCGACCCCGAGCTGCGCAAGCGCTTCGCCGCCGCCCACGCGGCCTCCGGCACCTCGCCGAACCGCTTCGGCGCGGTGATGGCGACCGCCGCCTACACCCACGGCGACGCCTGGGTCGACGCCCTCCGCCGCTACCTCGCCGGCAACGCCGCGGCGCTCGCGGAAGGCATCGCCGCCATCCCCGGCGTCCGGATGATGCCGCTCGACGCCACCTACCTCGCCTGGGTCGACTTCGCGGGCACCGGCATGACGCCGGAGGAATTCACTGCCCGGGTCGAGAAGGACGCCCGCATCGCCCCGAGCCACGGCCCGGCCTTCGGCAAGGGCGGCGAGAGCTGGCTGCGCTTCAACATCGGCACGCCGCGGTCCCGCGTCGAGGAGGCGGCGCGGCGGCTGCAGGCCGCGTTCGGCGACCTGCAGTAGCCCGTCGCGGCAGGATGCGGCGGGTATCGCTTGCACCCGCCGCCGGTCGTCAGCCCTCCTCGCGGGCAACGAAGGCGGCAAGCGCCGGCAGGTCGGCGACCGTCACCGAGCGGTAGCCGGTCGCGACCCAGCCGGCGGCGGCGAAGCGGCGAAGGGCGAAGTTCACCTGCTTGCGCGTCGCGCAGGCCAGGTCGCCGATCTCGGACTGCGTCAGCGGGATGGTGGCGACGGCGGCGGCGATCCGGACCAGCACCGCCGCGATGCGGCGGTCGGGGTCCACGATCAGCAGGTCGTCGACGAGCCTGAGCAGCGTCATGATGTTCATGAGCGGGATCTGCGCGAAGTTGCGGGCGACGGGCGGATCGGCCGCCGTCATCGCCTCCATCGCCTCGAGCGGCAGGTAGAGCACGCGGCACTCCGTGACGGCCCGCAGCGAGATCACCCGTCCGCCGCCGACGACGTAGGGGGCCTCGCCGGTCCACATCCCGGGTGCGCCCAGATGGATCATCCGCGGCGCGGCCGACCCCGGCGCCGACGCCACCGCCATCAGCCCCCATATCAGCCCGTAGATGCCGCCCGGCGGATCGCCGATGTGGTAGAAGGCCTCGCCCGGCTCGAACACCTCGACCAGCGCCCGGCGCAGCACCTCGGCGCGGACCGGCTCGGGCTGGCGCGAGAGCCAGCCGCTGCGCGTCATCACCGCGGCATCCCGCTCGGTCATCGCCCAGGTTCGCATGGCGCATCGTGGCACTCTGTTCCCGACGGAACAATCCCGACCTCGCTTTTGCGTTACCGCAAGCCAGGGTCCGTCGGCCGGACCATGGAATCGGGGAGGATGACGTGATCAAGGTATTCGGCGCCGCGCTGCTCGCGGCCGCGTCGGCGTACGGAGGCGCCTGGGCCCAGGACGCGCCGGCGAAGCCCAACATCCTGGTGATCTTCGGTGACGACATCGGCCAGACCAACCTGTCGATCTACTCGCAGGGCCTGATGGGCTACCGGACGCCCAACATCGACCGCATCGGCAAGGAAGGCGCCGCCTTTACCGACTACTACGCCGAGCAGAGCTGCACCGCCGGCCGCTCGACCTTCATCACCGGCCAGGTGCCGCTCCGCACCGGCCTCTCCAAGGTCGGCCTGCCCGGCGCCGACGTCGGGCTGCAGGCGAGCGACGCCACCATGGCCTCGGCGCTCAAGGACCTCGGCTACGCCACCGGCCAGTTCGGCAAGAACCACCTCGGCGACAAGGACGAGTTCCTGCCCACCAACCACGGGTTCGACGAGTTCTTCGGCAACCTCTACCACCTCAACGCCGAGGAGGAGCCGGAGAACTTCAACTACCCGCAGGATCCGGACTTCGCCAAGAGGTTCGGCCCGCGCGGCGTGATCCACTCCTTCGCCGACGGCAGGATCGAGGACACCGGCCCGCTGACCCGCAAGCGGATGGAGACGATCGACGACGAGACCTCGGCGGCGGCGATCGACTTCATCAACCGGCAGGCCGACGCCAAGACCCCGTTCTTCGTCTGGATGAACACGACACGGATGCACTTCCGCACCCACGTCAGCGAGGCGCACCGCAGCCCGCCGGGCCTGACCGCGCCCACCGAGTACGCCGACGGAATGGTCGAGACCGACAAGGTCATCGGGACGATCCTCGACGACCTCGACAAGAAGGGCCTGACCGACAACACCATCGTCATCTACACCACCGACAACGGCCCGCACCAGAACAGCTGGCCCGACGCTGGCACCACGCCCTTCCGCTCCGAGAAGAACACCAACTGGGAAGGCGCCTACCGGGTGCCTGCGGTGGTCCGCTGGCCCGGCCACATCGAGCCCGGCACCTGGCTCAACGGCATCTATTCCGGCCTCGACTGGTTCCCCACGCTGCTGGCGGCGGCCGGCAACCCGGAAATCACCAAGCAGCTGCTCGACGGCACGACGATCCAGGGCAAGGAGTACAAGAACCACCTCGACGGCTACAACCAGCTCGACTACCTGACCGGCAAGTCGGACAAGAGCGCCCGCGACCACTTCTTCTACTTCAACGACGACAACGACCTCGTGGCGCTGCGCTACGAGAACTGGAAGGTCGTGTTCGAGGAGCAGCGCGCCACCGGCACGCTGCAGATCTGGGCCGAGCCCTTCACCAAGCTCCGCGTCCCGAAGCTCTTCGACCTGCGCTCCGACCCCTACGAGCGGGCGGACATCACGTCCAACACCTACTACGACTGGCTGATCGACCGGGTCTACCTGCTGACCCCGGCGCAGGTCTACGTTGGCGACTTCCTCGCCACCTTCAAGGACTACCCGCCGGCCCAGCGCGCGGCGAGCTTCTCGATCGACCAGATCACCGACAGCCTGATGGACCAGTTCAACAACGCCGGCGGCGGCCAGTAGCCGCCTGCGGCGCCGGGGCGCGCCTCCGAGCGCGCTCCGGATCGAAAATCGTGTACACGGGTTGTACATGCGATGTACATGCGTTGTACGTCCACGGATCCGGGCAACCCCAGAAGCCGGCTGGAGTTTTTTTGATGAGCGCTCGCGACTCGATCCTCGCGCTCCAGGCCGCCATGAACGCCGACGTCCTCGGCCAGCCGCGGCTGATCGAGCGCATGCTGATCGGCCTCCTCGCCGACGGCCACCTCTTGATCGAGGGCCTGCCCGGCCTGGCAAAAACCCGTGCCGTCAAGGCGATGGCGAAGCACCTGAAGGCCGACTTCAGCCGCATCCAGTTCACCCCCGACCTGCTGCCCTCGGACGTGACCGGCACCGACATCTACTATTCCGAGGGCGGCAAGGGCGAGTTCCGCTTCCAGCCCGGCCCGGTCTTCGGCAACCTGCTGCTCGCCGACGAGATCAACCGCGCCCCCGCCAAGGTCCAGGCCGCCCTCCTCGAGGCGATGGAGGAGCGCCAGGTGACCGTCGGCCAGCAAACCCATGCCCTGCCTGATCTTTTCATGGTGCTCGCCACCCAGAACCCCATCGAGCAGGAGGGCACCTACCCGCTGCCGGAGGCGCAGACCGACCGCTTCCTGATGAAGGTGCTGGTCGACTACCCCGCGCCCGCCGACGAGACCGCCGTCCTCCGCCTCGTGCGGTCCGAGGAGCAGGCCGAGCTTGCGCCGAAGGACGCGGCGCCCGCGAAGCCGAAGAGCGCCGCCATTCCCCTCGACGACGTCTTCGCCGCCCGCCGCGAGATCGCAGCGCTGCACGTGGCGGAGGCGATCGAGACCTATATCATCGACCTGGTCAATGCGACCCGCCACCCGGAGAAGTACTCGAAAGATCTGGCAAAGGAGCTCGACCTCGGCGCCAGCCCCCGCGCCGGCATCGCGCTGGACCGCTGCGGCCGCGCGCACGCCTGGCTCAAGGGCGCCGACTTCGTCTCGCCCGGCGACATCCAGGCCGTCGTCCCCGACGTGCTCCGCCACCGCGTCGCCCTGTCCTACGAGGCGACCGGGCAGGGGCGCACGCCGGACGCCGTCGTCGCCGACCTGCTGAAGCTCGTAGCCCCCGCCTGAACCCATGCCGCTCGACCCGCGCATCCACATCGATCTTCCGCATCTTGCGGGGCTCGAGGCGCGGGCTCGGGGCTTCGACTTCCTGCCGCGCCAGCCGGTTGGCAGCGTGCTGTCCGGCCGCAGGGCCTCGCGGCTGCGCGGCCGCGGGCTCGAGTTCGAGGAGCTGCGCGCCTACCTTCCCGGCGACGACGTGCGCGCCATCGACTGGAAGGTGACCGCCCGCACCGGCAGCCCACACGTCCGCGTGACCCGCGAGGAGCGCGACCGGCCGGCGCTGATCCTCGTCGACCAGCGCATGGCGATGTTCTTCGGCACCGTGCTGAACATGAAGTCGGTGACCGCCGCCGAGATCGCCGCGCTCGCCGCCTGGCGCATCCTCGCCGCCGGCGACCGGGTCGGCGGCCTCGTGCTGTCCGACGCGGGCATCGCCGCGGTTCCCGCCCGCCGCTCGCGCGGCGCGGTCCTGCGCCTGCTCGATCTCGTCGCCGACCAGAACCTCGCCCTTTCGGCCGAGGCTCCGGTCGTCCCCGGCGCGTCCGCGCTGCTCGACGCGGCCCTCGACCGGGCGGCGGGCATCCTCACCCACGACTGGCTGCTCCTCGTCGTCTCCGACTTCGACGGGGCCGACGACGCGACCCTGGCAACCCTGACCCGCATCGCCCGCGGCAACGACGTCGTGCTCGCCATCGTCCATGACCCCTCGGCGCACGAGATCCCCGAACAGGGCCGCATGGTGATCGGCGACGGCCGGCTGCAGGTCGAGCTCGAGTTCGCCGATGCCCGCGTCCGCCACAACCTCGCCAGCGTCGGCGGCGACCGCATCGCCCGGCTCCTCGCCTGGCAGGAGCGGCTCGACGCCGCGATCCTCCCCGTCAGCGCCGGCGAGGCGACGGTTCCGCAACTCCTGCGCCTCTTCGGCGCGCAACCCCGCAGGCGATGATGGCGGGAAACGCGACCGACCTCGTCGGCCTGCTCGACCAGCTCCACGACATCAGGGAGCCGCCGCCGGTCTCGATGTGGCCCGCCACGCCGGGCTGGGCCGTGCTCGGGGCGCTGCTCGTCGCCGCGCTCGCCGCCGGCCTCGTCGCCTTCCTGCGCCACCGCCGGCGAACCGCCTGGCGGCGCGCGGCCCTCGCCGAGCTCGCGGCGCTCGGCCCCGCCCTCGCCGCCGCCGATCCCGGCGCCCTCGCCGCGCTCCAGCTGCTGCTGCGCCGGGTGGCGCTCGCGACCGGGCGCCGCGCCGAGGTAGCGAGCCTGACCGGCGACGCCTGGGCGGGCTACCTCGCCGCGACCGGCGGCGCGTTCGGCCCGCTGGGCCCGCAGCTCGCGGGCGCGCCCTACCGCGCGACCGCCGCCTACGACGGCGCCGCCGCCCGCGCCGCCGCGCGCGGCTGGATCATGCACCAGCGCCTGCTCCCCGCAGCGACGGCGCCGCGCGATGCTTGAGCTGGCCTTCCCCTGGGCCCTGGCGGCGCTGCCGCTGCCTCTCCTCGTGCTCTGGCTCGCCCCGCCCCGGCGCGAGGTCGTGCAGGCGGTCCGCATGCCCTTCTTCGAGGCGGCGAGCGCCGGCCTCGACAAGGGCGAAGGCGCAGTCGTCGCCTCCCGATCGCGCGCCCAGATGCTCTTCGCCTGGCTGCTCTGGGCGCTCGTCCTCCTGACGCTGGCGCAACCGACCTGGGTCGGCGCGCCGGTCGAGCGCACAGAGGCGGCCCGCGACGTGATGCTGGCCGTCGACATCTCGGGCTCCATGGCCACCCGCGACTTCGTCGCCGCCGACGGCACCCGCGGCACGCGCCTCGACGGCGTCAAATCCGTGCTCGACGGCTTCATCGCCGGCCGCCGCGACGACCGGATCGGTCTCATCGTCTTCGGCAGCGCGCCCTACACCCTCGTCCCCTTCACCCGCGACGCCGCCGCCGCCCGCACGCTGCTGGCGACGCTCGCGCCGGGGATGGCCGGCCAGAACACCCGGCTCGGCGACGCGATCGGCCTCGCGATCCGCTCCTTCGAGGCGTCGAAGGTCGAAGCCCGCATCCTGATCCTGCTCTCGGACGGAACCGACACTGGCAGCCGAATGGCGCCCGCCAAGGCCGCCGACATCGCTGCCAAGAACGGCGTCGTGATCCACACCATCGCCGTCGGCGACCCCAACGCCGCCTCCGACGTCGACAAGGTCGACGTGGCGACGCTCCAGGCCGTCGCGCAGGCGACCGGCGGCACCTTCAACCGCGCCGAGGACGCCGCCGGGCTGCAGGCGATCTACGACCAGATCGACGCCAACGGCAAACGCCAAGGCGCGACGACCTCCTGGCGGCCGCGCACGCCGCTGGCGGCGATCCCGGCGGCGGCGTTCGTCCTCCTCGTCCTCATCGGCTATGCAGTCTCGCTCCTCGGCGTCCGCATCCGCCGCCATCGCCGGCCGGTTCCCGCATGACCGCGCTCGCCGCCCTCACCCTGCTGCGGCCGTGGGCGCTGCTCGCGCTGCTGCCGCTCGGCGGCTTCTGGTGGCGCCTCCGCCGCCCGGGTGCGGCCGAGGCGCCGGTGGCGGCGCACATCGCCCCGCACCTGCTCGCCGCGCTGACCATCGGCCGCAACGCTGCCGGCCGTGCCCGCGCCCCCGACCTGCTGATCGGCGCGGCCGCCCTGATGACGGTGGCCGCCGCCGGCCCCGCCTGGCGCCCGGCCCCCTCGCCCTTCGTCACCGAGACGGCGCCGCTCGTCGTCGCCCTCGACCTCAGCCCGAGCATGACCGCCGCGGACGTGGCGCCTTCGCGGCTGGAGCGCGCCAAGCAAAAGATCCGCGACCTCGTCGCGCTCCGCGCTGGCGGCCGGGTCGGGCTCGTGGCCTATTCCGGCAGCGCGCACCTGGTCATGCCGCTGACCGACGACCCGACCGTGCTGCTCCCCTTCCTCGAGGCGCTCGATCCGGCGATCATGCCCGATCAGGGCCGCGCCGCCTCCGCCGCGCTCGCGCTCGCCGGCAACCTCCTCGCCGGTGAAGCGACCGCCGGATCGGTCCTCTTCGTCACCGACGGGATCGATCCGTCCGACATCGCGAACTTCCCCGCCGGCGGGCCGGCGCGCGCCGCGCTGATCGTCAGCCGCGAGAGCGGCGCCGAAATCGGCGACTGGTCGCGGCGCGCCGACGTGCGCACCGTGCCCGTCTCGGTCGACGACGCCGACCTTCGGGCCGTGCAGCGCGCCCTCGCGTCGTCGCTGGCCCGTGCCGCGGCACGCGAGGGCAAGCTCGCCGACGACGGCTGGATGCTGGCGGTGCCCGCGGGACTTCTCCTGCTGCTCTGGTTCCGCCGCGGCACGACGCTGCGCTGGGGCGCGATGCTGATCGGCCTGGCGCTCCTCGCGCCCGCCCCGTCCCGCGCCACGGGCCTGGGCGACACCCTGGCGAGCTGGTTCTGGACCCCCGACCAGCGCGGCGCCCGCGCCTTCGCCGCCCACCGCTACCCCGAGGCGGCGACGGCCTTCGCCGATCCCGAATGGCGCGCCGCAGCGCTGATCCGCGAGGGCAAGTATACCGATGCCGCCGCGCTGCTGGCGCCGATCGGGACCTCGGCGGCGCAATACAACCGCGGCGTCGCGCTGGTCCGCGGCCGCGACTATGCAGGGGGCCAGGCAGCGTTCGAGGAGGCGCTGCGGCTCGACCCGGCGAACGCCGACGCCGTTGCCAACCTGGAGACGACCAAGGAGATCATCGCCTACCTCACCGAAGCCCGGGAGGGCGAGGACCCTGACGTCCAGGACGAGGACAACGCCCCCGACGCGACCACGCAGGACCTGACCGGCGACCAGGGAAAGCCCGTCCGGATCGACGCCGATTCCCAGCTGTCCGAAGCGTCCGCCGAGCAGTGGATGCGCGCGGTCGAGACCAAGCCCGCCGATTTCCTCAAGTCGCGCTTCGCCATCGAATCCGCCGCTCGTCCGGCCGGGGCGCCGTAGGCTCGCATGCGTACCGGCGAGCGCGAGCATCGGCGCGACCGGCGGACCGGGATCGTGCGTGCCGCGCTCGCGGCGCTGCTGGTCGCTTCGGCGGCCGCCGCCCAGCAGGACGGCCCCCAGGTCAGCGTGACGCTCGATCCCGACGGTGCCGTCACCGTAGGCACGCCGATCGAGGTGACCGCGACCGTGCTGGTCCCGACCTACATGCCGAAGCCGCCGGTCTGGCCGGAGCTGCAGATCGCCGACGCGATCACCCGGCTGCCCGAGCGCGCCACCCAGCCGCTGACCCGGCGCATCGGCACGGCGAGCTGGTCCGGCCTGTCCCGGACCTGGGAGATCATCCCGCAGCGCGCCGCCGACTACGACCTCGGCGCCCCCGAGATCGCGATCGCCTATGCCGATCCCGACACGGGCAAGCCGGTCGAGAGCAGGCTCGCGATGCCGGACATCGCCTTTTCCGCCACGGTCCCGCCGGGAGCGACAGGAATGGACCCGTTCCTTCCGGCGAGCGCGCTGAAGCTTTCCGCGACGCTCGACGGCCTGCCGAAGAATCCCCGTCCCGGCGACGCCTTCACCCTGACCTTGACCGCCGCCGCGGTCGGCCCGCCCGCGATCCTGCTGCCGCCGCTCGGCGCCGGGATCGCGACGCCGGTCGGGCTGCGCGCCTATCCCGAGGAGCCGGCGCTCACCGACGTCCCTGGGGACCGCGGTGGCCCGCCGACCGCGACCCGGACCGAGCAGGTGACCTATGTGATCGAGGCGCCCGGCGACTTCACGCTTCCCGGCCTCTCGCTCGACTGGTGGAACACCGCAAAGGGGCAGCGCGAGACCGCGGCCACCGCGCCGGTGCCGGTCAGCGTCGCGGCCCCGGCCGGCGGGCCGGCGCATGCCGCGGGGGCCGGAGCGCTCCGCCTGGCCCTGCTGCTGGCGGCCACGGCGCTTGCGGCCGGGCTCGCGACCTGCGTCGCTGCCCGCCGACGCGGACGTCCCCCAACGCCTGCCCGCCTGTCCCGGGAGCTCCGGCGCGCGATCCGCCACGGGACGGCGGCAGACATCCGCGGGCGTGCGGCCGACTGGCTGGCCGCCCTGTCGGATCCTCCGGCGGCCCTGCCGGAGGCGATCGAAGCACCGCTGCGGGAGCTCGAACGACCCGCTTACGGCGTCAACGGCGCTGCTTCCTCGGAGGACGCAGCGCGCCGCGCCCTGCTCGCCGCCGTAGCCGCCGCCGACCCTTCCGTCCGCCCCAGGCGGGAGCCGCTGCCGCCGTTGAATCCGTCCCGCGACTGATCTGGGTAACGGCTGGTGGTTCCCTCGCGTCGATCGGGGAAGAGCCGGCGCGCCTCCGCGCCGGCCGTGCGAGCGCGGCCCGTCGCCGTCGACGAGAATCGGGCGCTTGCGGCCGGCCGGACAGTGTCAACAGGATTTGGATGTCGATTTTGCTGCATCGGCGGGAAATTGCCATTGCATGATTCGCGACATGCGATTATGGTTAATCCCAAGCAATAAATGTGGAGTGAGGGCAATGCGCGTTGCTTGTATCGCGTCTCTGATCGTTGCTGCCGGCTTGGCGGCCCCGATCAACGCGGCAGTTCTTCTTCAGGTAAAGGAACTTACCGACCCCGGTATAGCCGTGAGGGTCAGTGGGTCGCTCGACCTTACTGGCCTCGGTACTCCGGCAGTCCGAAAGCTCGACTCCGAGACCGCGCCGCTCATCACCGCCGGCAAGGGCTACATCGGCGCCGGCCTGCCGGGGCTGGACGACTCGAACCTCTTCGCCGACGTCTACACGGACGTGTTCACCAACCCGGTCGCCTCCTTCGGCACGGGCGGCCGGGCCGACCACTGGTCGGACGCGACGACCTGGGGTTTCTTCGCGGTCGCCATGGCCGACAACGCCCTGTTGCTGCCGGCCGGCTACACGTCCAACTCGCCGATCCACGCCTTCACCGACTTCCTCGGCGCGCCGGGCTTCACGCTGGCCTCCCTCGGCCTCAACGAGGGCAGCTACGATTTCAGCCTCGTCAATGGCGAGCACGTCACGGTGGAGATCGCGCCCGTCCCACTGCCCGGCTCCGCCTGGCTGCTCGCCGGCGGCCTCGTCGCCCTCGCCGCCGTCGGCATCGGATCCCGGCGGGCGGTGGTGGCGTAGAGGGTGCTGGTCGCTTCCCGTTTCGACCGGGAACCGACGGAAAGGACAT
The DNA here is from genome assembly GCA_046348975.1 of Amaricoccus sp. Taxonomy (GTDB): domain Bacteria; phylum Pseudomonadota; class Alphaproteobacteria; order Rhodobacterales; family Rhodobacteraceae; genus Amaricoccus. The sequence continues at coordinate 343,788 of JAXMDF010000003.1, forward strand.
CCCGGCGGCTCCGCGCTCGCGGCGCCGTTGGTCCTTGTCCGCGTCGGCAGCCCCGCGGTCGGAGGGGGCGTGCGAAAGCCGGATGGGCATCGCCGAGCCGCAGAGAGAATCTGCGCTCTGGGCCGCCGGCGCGATGTCAACGTATCTTGGTGACGCACTTCGTCGCATCGGCGGAAGATCGCCGTTGCGTGATGTAGGCGAGTCGGCTACCCTTGTCCCAGGAAACGAATAGTCGGGGGGTTGTAATGCGCGTCGCTTTTATCGCGCCCTTGGTGGTTGCCGCCGGCTTGGCGACCCCGATCAATGCGGCGGTTCTGCTGCAAGTGAAGGAATACACCAATGATGGTGTACATGTCACGGCCCGGGGATCGCTCGATCTGACCGGCCTCGGTACTCCGACCGTCCAGGGGCTCGACCGGCAGACCGAAAATCTGATGAACCCAAGCAAGGGCTATATCAGCGCCGGCATCACGGTCTTCGCCGACATCTACGGGGACGTGTTCACCAACCCCGTCGCCTCCTTCGGCAATGGCGGCCAGCCCGACCATTTTTCCTACGTTACGGATGGATTCTTCGCGGTCGCCATGGCCGACAACGCCCTGATGCTTCCGGCCGGCTACAGCTCCAATGCGCGGATCGACACGTTCACCATCTATAACGGGGACCCGGGCTTCACGCTGGCTTCCCTCGGGCTCGACGCCGGCAGCTACGACTTCAGTCTCGTCGATGGCGAGCATGTCAAGGTCGAGATAGCTGCGGTTCCGCTCCCCGCCACCTCTTTGCTGCTCGCCGGCGGCCTCTTCGCTCTCGCCGCCGTCGGTGTCGGCACGCGGCGATCGGGGGGTGCGACCGCCTGAACCGGGGCGTCGGCGCCTCGGGGCCGCCGGCCGAGGCTCCGGCGAGCCCGCTCTCGCCGTCCGCGGCCCCGCGGCACTCCGTCCCTCCGGTTCCAGGGGATCGCTCGAAGCGGCGTGGGATCGCGGCATGCGCGGTCCGAGCCCGTATCGAGCACCGATCGGGTCGCCTGCGGACGCGCCGCCGGAGCCGTCGCGCCGGGACGCGCGAAAGGCCTGGAGATGCCGCGTGAACGGCCAAACATGAACGTCTGACTAACGCCTCCGGAATAATACGTTATATTTCAAATAATTACGTCTTGTGCGCGACTTTCGTGACCGTGCCGGGACAGCTCGGGGCAGCGGCGAGCGCGGCGCCGCGAAAGCTGCTCGCTGCCCCTTCTTCGCGAAGCGCGCGGCCGTTCGAGCGATACCCTGTCTCCGAATGCGCCCGCTCTTGCGCCGGCTGCTGCCGTGGGCAGAATGGCCCGCCGCGCCGCAGGGACGACAGATGGACATCCGACGCCATGGCCGCTTCCTGGTCGCGATCGCCGCCGGCGTCACGGTCTTCGTCGTATCGGAGCCGCTCGGGCCGTGGGAGCTCAGCTTCCTCGTCGCCGGCAGCCTGTTCTTCCTGGTCTATCTGGTCCTGACCGCGGGCTTTCTCGTCCGCGCCACCGCCGAGCACCTGCGCCAGCGCGCCGCCGCCGCCGACGAGGGGCTGCCGCTGATCCTCTTCGTCACTGCCGGCGCGATCCTCCTGAGCTTCATCGCCATCTACCTGCTGCTGGCCGAGCCCGGGCCGATGCAGCACGAGGCCGCGCTGATCGCGGTCGCCTCGATCCCGCTCGGCTGGCTGACGCTGCACGCCATGGCCTCCTTCCACTACGCCAACCTGTTCTACGCTCCCCGCGATGGTCGCGATTCCGGCGGACTCGACTTCCCCGGCACCGCCGAGCCAGGTCCCTGGGACTTCCTCTACTTCGCCTTCGTGATCGGGATGACCGCCCAGGTGTCCGACGTCGCGGTCCGCACCCCGGTGCTGCGCCGGACCGTCCTCGCCCACGGCGTCGCCTCCTTCTTCTACAACACCGTGATCCTCGCCCTCGCGATCAACGCCGCGGTCGCGATCGCGAGCGGCTGAAGTCCCGCGAGATGCGGCTTTCATCGGCGGCAGAATCGGCTAAGTTCGGCCGCAAATCAGGACGCGGGCAGGATGCCGAAAACGATCAACTACAGGCAGCTGATGAAGAAGGCGCTGCACGGCTTCGTGGCGGACGTGCTCGCGCAGGTCGCCCGCGATGGGCTGCCGGGCAAGCACTATTTCTTCATCACCTTCGACACCACCCACCCCGGCGTCGACATGAACGCGGCCCTCAAGGCGCGCTACCCGACCGAGATGACGATCGTGCTGCAGGAGTGGTTCGCCGACCTCGCGGTGATGAAGGACCGCTTCACCGTGACGCTCAACTTCGGCAACGTCCCCGAGCCGATCGTCGTGCCGTTCGACGCGATCAAGACCTTCGTCGACCCCAGCGTCGAGTTCGGCCTCAAGTTCGACGCCCACGACGAGGACGGCCAGCTCGATGCCGGGCAGGACGAGACCCTCGTCGTCCTCGACGAGCCGCCGCACCCCGCGCAGCCGCCCAAGCCCGGCGAGGGCGAGGTCGTCCGCCTCGACAAGTTCCGCAAGCACGAGCCGGGCCGCTCGTAGCCCGGCCCTCGCGCGCCGGAACGGCGTAGCTGCGGCCGAGACCGGGCTAAGGGCTGGTCGCCGTGGTGTCTTGGCCAAAGGGCTGTGGCGTTGTCGGCCGCCCGGTCATGGATGTCTTCCCGGATCATTGTTGGTCCCCTGGCTCTGGGTCGAATACTCACCTTTCCTACCTCTGAGGGTCGCCGACGGCGCGCCCGGCTGTTCGCGGGTGCGGGAACGTGCGGTGCGCGGCCGCCAGCGAAGCGACGTTGGCAAGCACCGCCTCCGGCGCCGGACAGGCGCGGCCGGCCTTCGTATCTACGTGCAGAAGCATCTGCTCTGCCGTGGCGAGCACTTCTCCGTCCTCGGCATGAAGCCGGTGAAAAAGCCGAACGCGCTTGTCATCGGTGGCGAGGATCTGCGTCGTCGCGTGAAAGGCGTCGCCGAGCTTCGCCTCCCCCAGGTGCATGATGTGGGTCTCGACGGTGTAGTAGCTGTGCCCGGCTGCGACGTATGCGGCGTCGACTCCCAGTCTCGCGAGCAGCGCGTCGGTCGCGTCCCCGAAGACCTGCAGGTAGCGGCTCTCGGTCATGTGGCCGTTGTAGTCGATCCACTCGGCCGGCACACGCCCTTCGACGAGCCGCAGCGGCGGTTCCCCGCCGTCGGATCGGGCCTGTGCGGCCTTGCGCAGCCGGGCTTCGTACTCGCGCAGGAGGGCTCCCGCGCCCCAGCCAGCCTGATTCCGCTGGGCGGCGAGGGCGCGGATCGTCGCGACGAGGTTGTCGTCGCGCAGCCGCTCGAGGTCGCGGATCGAGAGGGCTCCGGTCTGCTCGTCCGACTGCCGCACGATCTTCTCGATCAAGGCCGCGTCGAGGTCGGGCACGTCCATGAGCCTGGTCCAGGGCCAGCGGAGGGCCGGGCCGAACTGGGCGAGAAAGTGCCGCATGCCCGCCTCGCCGCCGGCGATCCGGTAGGTCTGGAACAGGCCCATCTGCGCCCAGCGCAGGCCGAAGGAGTAGCGGATGACGTCGTCGATCTCCTCGACGCTGGCGACGTCGTCGTTCACCAGCCACAGCGCTTCCCGCCACAAGGCTTCGAGCAGCCGGTCGCCGACGAAGGCCTCGATTTCGCGGCGGATGACGACTGGTTTCATTCCCAGCGCGGAGTAGAGCGCCACCGCTCGCTCGACGGTGTCGGGCGCGGTGGCCCTGCCGGCGACGATCTCGACCAGCGGCAGCAGATAGACCGGGTTGAAGGGGTGCGCGACGACGAGCCGCTCGGGAAATGCCATCCCCTGCTGCAGGTCGCTCGGCAGGAGCCCCGAGGTCGAGGAGCCGATGATGACCTCACGGGCGGCGACCGCATCGATCGACCGGAGCACATCGCGCTTCAGCTCGAGCCGCTCGGGCACGCTCTCCTGCACGAAGTCCGCCCCTTCCACCGCCGCCGCGATCGTGGCGGCAAAGGTCAGCCGGCCGCGCGGCGGAAGCGGTGCGTCGACCAGGCGGTCGATGGCCCGCTCGGCGTTCGCGACCACCTCGCCGACGACGCGCCCGGCGGCGGGCCCCGGATCGAATACCGCGACATCGACGCCGGCGAGCAGCAGGCGCGCGATCCAGCCGGCGCCGATCACCCCACCGCCGACGCAGGCCGCCCGCCGCGGGGCGGTCACCAGCGCCGCTCCAGCCCAAGCTTCGCGCGCACCTCCTCCGGCCCCAGGATCCGCGCTCCCATGCCGCGTGCCACGGCCACGGCCCGCTCGACCAGCGCAGCGTTCGTGGCGAGCACGCCCTTTTCGAGCCAGATGTTGTCTTCGAGCCCGACGCGGATGTTGCCTCCGGCGAGCATCGCCAGCGCCGCATAGGGCAGCTGGTTGCGGCCGATCGAGAAGGCCGAGAACGTCCAGTCCGCCGGCAGGTTGTCGACGAGGGCCTTGAGTGTCCCCATGTCGTCGGGTGCGCCCCAGGGAATGCCCATGCAGAGCTGGATCATCACCGGATCGTCGATCACGCCCTGCGCCTTGAGCCACCTGGCCAGCACGAGGTGGCCGGTGTCGAAGATCTCGATCTCGGGACGGACCTTCAGCCGCTGGATCTGCCGCGCCATCTCCTTCAGCATGGCGGGAGTGTTCGTCATCACGTAGTCGCCCTCGCCGAAGTTCATCGACCCGCAGTCGAGGGTGCAGATCTCCGGAAGCAGCTCGCGGACGTGCGCGAGCCGGTCGCTGGCGCCGGCCAGGTCGGTTCCGTCCGCATCGACCGGAAGCGGCGCCTCGGTCGATCCAAGCACGAGGTCGCCCCCCATCCCGGCGGTGAGGTTCAGGACGAGGTCGATGCCGGAGTCGCGAATGCGGTCGACCACCTCGCGATAGAGCTCGACCCGGCGCGCGCCCTTGCCGGTCGCCGGGTCGCGCACATGGATGTGCGCGATGGCGGCGCCCGCCCGCGCGGCATCGACCGCAGCCGCGGCGATCTCGGCCGGGGTCACCGGCACCTTCCCGGAGCGCCGGACGGTGTCGCCGGAGCCCGTCACCGCGCAGGTGATGAAGACCTCCCGGTTGGGCTGAAGCGGCATTACCAATCTCCTCGAAGAAGGGTCGCTTTCCGCGCAGCTTGACGGGCCCGCCCGCACGACATTTGACTGCACGCGAAGCGCCCTTTTCGGAAAGCGAAGCCGATGATCTTCGGGAGCTCCGACGATCCCCTCGATATCACGCTGCTCGTCCTTCCCGAGGCGCCGCTGATGTCCCTGGCAGCCACCCTCGACCCGATGCGGGCCGCGAACCGGATCACCGGACGCCCGATCTATCGGTGGGAGGTCGTCTCGCTCGACGGCGCCGCGCCCGCCACCTCCTGCGGGCTGCCGGTTCCAGTCGACGGACGCTTCGACCCGACGCGCCGCCGGGACGTCCTGATCGTGCTCGCGGCTTTCAACGTGATCGAGCATTCGACATCGCAGCTGCTGCGCGCGGTCCGCGCCGGCGCACGCAATGCCGCGATGACCGGCGGCATTGAGGCCGGCGCCTGGGTGCTCGGCCTCGCCGGGCTGCTCGACGGACGGGCGGCGACCACGCATTGGGAGGACCTTGAGGAGTTCGCCGCTCGCTTTCCGCTGGCCGACATCAGGCCCGACCGCTGGGTGATCGACGGACCCGTCTTCACCGCGGGCGGCGCGATGCCGGCGCTCGACCTGATGCTGGCCCTGATCCGCGCCCGCCAGGGCTTCTCGACCGCCCTCGACGTGGCGAGCCTCTACGTCTACGACGAGACCCACCCGGCGGCCGACGCGCAGCCGCTGGTCTCGCTCGGGCGGCTGCGCGACTGGGAGCCGCGCGTCGCGAGCGCGATCCGGCTGATGGAGGCGCACATCGACCAGCCGCTGCCGGTGAGCGCCGTCGCGCGCCGCGTCGGCATCTCGTCGCGGACGCTCGAAACGCTGTTCCGGGGCACGGTGGGCACCTCGCCCGGGGCCTACTGCCTGTCGCTGCGCATCAAGGCCGCGCGCCGACTGGTTCTCGACACCCGGCTCGCGATGGCCGATATCGCCGAGCGCACCGGCTTCTCGTCGATCGCCTCCTTGTCGCGCGCCTTCCGGCGGCAGTACGGGGTGGCCCCGTCCGCCGCCCGAAGGTCGAATCAGAGGCCGAGCCCCTGACGGACCGCCGGCGCCCCCGGCTCGCCCGAGACGGTGGTGACGCCATCGAGCCAGCCGTCGAGCGCGCCCGGGTTGGCCTTCAGCCACTTTTCGGCCGCGTCGTGCGCAGTCATCCCGTCGTCGAGGATGTAGCTCATCATCAGATTCTCGGCATCGACCGAAAACGCCAGGTTGGAAAGGAACTTGCCGACGTTCGGGCACTCCTTGGCATATCCGGGCCGGGTGTTGGTCAAGACCGTCGCCGCGCCATCGTCCGGGCCGAAGACGTTGTCGCCGTCGGTGAGATACGCCATGTCGATGTTCACGTTCATCGGGTGCGGCCGCCAGCCGAAGAAGACGATCGGCTTGCCGCCCTTGGCGGCGCGCTCCACCTGGGCCAGCATCGCCTGCTCGCTCGACTCGACCAGATCGAAGTCCTTCAGCCCGAACTTGTCACTCTCGATCATGCCGGAAATGGTCGCGTTGGCGCTGCTGCCGGCCTCGATGCCGTAGATCTTGCCGTTGAGCGCGTCCTTGAACTTGGCGATGTCGGCATAGGTCTTCAGGCCGCCGTCATAGGCGGCCTTGGGGACGGCGAAGCCGATCAGCGCGCCCTCGAGGTTGGCCCTCACGACATCGATCTTGCCCGCGTCGACAAGCGGCTTCTGGATCGGCACCTGCAGCGGCATCCAGTTGCCGAGGAAGATGTCCACGTCTCCGCGCGGCAGCGCCTCGTAGGTCACGGCAACCGAGAGGATGTCGACCTTCGGCTTGTAGCCGAGGTTCTCGAGGATCATCCCGGCCATCGCCGTGGTCGCCGAAATGTCGGTCCAGCCGACGTCGGAAAAGCGCGGGGTCTCGCATTCCTTGCCTTCCTGCGCCGCGGCCGGCAGCGTCCCGACAACGAGCGTGGCGACGATGCCCGCGGCAAATAGGCGGTATGCCATCCTTTCCTCCGTCTGTTGGGTTCCCGCAGTGGAGAATAAATCCCTCGCCGACGGCCCCTTTTGCGGATTGCGTATCGGGATTGACGATTCCCGAAGCGCGACGAGCTACTCGGCTCCGGAAGCGTGCGTTGCCGGTGAGCGCGCGCTGCGGATGGTTCGGGAGCAGGCGCGCGAGCACGCGTCGGAATGGGCGGCAATGTGTCGATTGCAGGGGCGAGACCCTGCGGCAGCGGGTCAGGCCGAGCGTGACCGGGGCGAGCGCGGCGGCTGCGGCCGAATCGGTCCGTCGCATTCGGCGACGACCAGTCCCGCCTCGGCCGCGGATGCGGCGAGGAACATGACTGTCGTCCGCTCTGTGGAGCGAAGGCCTAACACCCGGGGTCGCGCGGTCCGGCCATGCGACGCGGCGGCCCGCTACAGGCCCGCCCATGCCTGGAGCGCGGCGATCGCCGCCGGTTCGTCGAGCCGCTGGTAGGGATGGGCGAGCTGCGGGCCGGCCTGGCGCCGGCGGCGCCACTCCGTGGGCACGCAGCCGAAGCTGCGGCGGAAGGCGAGGTTGAAGGACTTCACGTTCGGAAAGCCGCATTCGAGGGCGACGGAGAGCATCTTCTGCGGGTGCGGAGCGGCGAGGAGGTCGAGCGAGCGCAGCAGCCGGACCTGGGTGACGAAGCTGCCGAAGCTGCCGCCGGTCTCGTTGCGGAAGAGGCGCGACAGATAGCCGGCCGAGATCCCGTTGGCGGCGGCCACCTGATCGAGCCGGAGCGGCTCCGCGGAATTGCGGCGGATGAAGGTGGCGGCGTTCTGCAGGTGGACGCTGAGCCGGCGCTCGTCGAAGGGCGAGGCGGCGTCGGCGGTCGGCGGCTCCAGCCGGTGGGGAAGCTTGCGCACCAGGAAGCTCATGAGCTGGAGCAGCAGCGCCTCGACCTCCATCTGCCAGGCCGCCCGCTTCATCCGGGTCTCGAGCAGGATCCGCGCCATGAGGGCGCGCAGGTGCGCCGGCACCTCGCCGTCGCCGGGGGCGGCGAGATCGAAGCGCCGCCGCGCGAAATGCGGGTCGTGCCGGGCGGTGGAGGGGTCGAACTGCAGGGCGAGCACGCAGTTCGGCGCGCCGAGCGCCTGGGTGGCGTGGGGCTGCCAGCCGTGGACGATGGCGACGTCGCCCGCCGAAAGATGGCGCTCCTCGCCCGGCTCGACGTAGAGCCGGATGCAGCCCGACACGACGAGCAGCAGCTCGAAGGCGGCGTGGATGTGGAAGTCGACGCTCTCGACCGAGTGCAGGAAGACGTCCATCGGCAGGTCGTGCAGGAAGCCGACCGGCTCCACCGGCCAGAACGCCCGCTTCACCGCGACCATGTCAGGCGACCTCCGGCGGCTCGAATCGGGACTCGGGGGATGTGGCGAATTTCCTCAAGGTTGCCAACGGTTTGGACGGGCTGGAACGAGGCTGGAATCCGGCCATACGATTTGCGTCCGATGCCCGAAGGTTAACGCAGGATCGCGCGGGGCGACAGGACCCGAGTCATTCGCCCGGGGCGCGTGTCAGGCGACCTCGAACACGGCGCTCGGCCCCTCCGCGGCGTTGGGCCCGATCCACAGCCGGAACTCCCCCGGCTCGACCGACTGGCGGTAGTCGAGGCCGCAGAAGGCGAGGTCGCGCGCGGCGAGGGTGAACTCGACCCGCCGGCTCTCGCCGGGCGCGAGGCAGACCTGCCGGAAGCCCTTCAGCTCGCGCACCGGGCGCGTCACCGAGCCGACGAGGTCGCGCACGTACATCTGGACCACCTCCTGCCCGGTCTTGCCGCCGGTGTTGGTGAGCAGGACCGAGGCCGTCAGGCTGCCGTCGGCCGGCATCGTCGCCGCCGAGAGCTCGACCTCGGAATAGGCGAACTCGGTGTAGCCGAGGCCGTGGCCGAAGGGATAGAGCGGCCGGTGGTCCTCGTCGAGGTAGGCGGCGACGAAGCCCCTCGGATCGAGCGGCGTGCCGGACGGGATCGAGGGCGCATCGGGGCTCGGCGGGCGGCCGGTGCTCTTGTGGTTGTAGTAGACCGGCACCTGGCCGACGCTGCGCGGCAGGCTCATCGGCAGCCGCCCGCCCGGCTCCTCGCCGAAGAGGATGTCGGCGATCGCGATGCCGCCCATGCTGCCGGGATGCCAGGCGAGGAGCACCGCCCCGGCCTTCTCCGCCACCGGGCCGAGCACCAGCGGCCGCCCGGCCATGACGACGGCCGTGACCGGCGTGCCGGTACCGGCCACCGCCTCAAGCAGGCGCTGCTGCGCGCCGGGCAGGCCGATATGGGCGCGGCAATGCGCCTCGCCGCTCAGCCCCGCGTCCTCGCCGAGGCAGAGCACCACGGCATCGGCCTGCCGCGCGGCGTCCACCGCGGCCTCGAGGCCGCCCTCGTCGGTGCTGCGGCAATCGGGCAGGCCGGGCTCGAAGACGACGCGGGCGTCGCCCAGCCGGTCGCGCAGGCCCGCGAGCACGGTGCGCGTGAGGTTCTGGTCGGCGTCGAAGACCCAGCAGCCGAGCTGGTCGCGCGCCGCGTCGGCCATCGGGCCGATCACCGCCACCCGTCGCACCGCCTCGCCGAGCGGCAGCACGGCGTCGTTCTTCAGCAGCACGCAGCTCTTGCGCGCCAGCGTGCGGGCGTGAAAGAGGGCCTCGCCGGAGGGCACCGCCTCGCGGTGCGGGCCGTAGGGCTCCTCGAAGAGGCCGAGCCGGCGCTTGACCTCCAGCACCCGGTGAACCGCCGCGTCGATGATCGCGACGTCGACCTCGCCGGCCTCGACCAGCGCCTCCAGATGGTCGAGGAAGCTGCCGCTCGCCATCTCCATGTCGACGCCCGCGGACAGCGCCAGCTTCGCCGCCGCGCGCTCGTCGGCGGCGAAGCCGTGCGCGACCATCTCGATGACCGAGTTCCAGTCGCTGACGACCAGCCCGCCGAACCCCCAGTCCCGCTTGAGCACGCCGTCGATCAGCGCCGCGTTGCCGGTGCAGGGAATGCCGTCGAGGTCGGTGAAGCCGCTCATGATGGTGAGGACGCCCGCCTCGACCGCGGCCCTGAACGGCTTCAGGTAGACGTCCTCGAGCTGGCGGCGGGGGATGGAGGTCTCGGAATAGTCGCGCCCGCCCTCCGCCGCGGCATAGCCGACGAAGTGCTTGGCGCAGGCCGCCACCGTCTCCCCCTGGCAGCCCTCGACCATCGCCCGGCCGAGGAGGGCGGTGAGGAAGGGATCCTCGCCGAAGCCCTCCGCCACGCGGCCCCAGCGCGGATCGCGGCTGACGTCGATCATCGGCGAGAAGGTCCAGTTGACGCCGGCGATGCCCGCCTCGCGCGCGGCGATGGCGGCGGCCGCGCGCACCGCGTCGGGGTCGAAGCTCGCCGCCTGGCCGAGCGGGATCGGGAAGACGGTGGCGAACCCGTGGATGACGTCCCGCCCCAGCAGGAGCGGGATCCTCAGCCGCGAATGCTCGACCGCCTGGGACTGGTAGAAGTAGGCGTCGTCGCCGACGACGTTGATGAGCGAGCCCACCAGGCCGTCGCGCACCCGGTCTTCCTGGTCGCGGCCGTGCGGCTGCACCTGGCAGAGCTGGCCGATCTTCTCGGCCAGCGTCATCTCGGCGATCAGGCCGGCGATGTCCTTCTCGGTCATTTCCCTCACATCGCGATGCGGCCTTCGAGGCGGATGTCGCCCGAGGAGGCCCCGACGAAGACGCCGACCTCGCCGCCGACCCGCTTCCACGCGCCGTCCCAGACCGAGAGCGGCCGTTCCGGCCCGTCCGGGTCGATGCTGAAGACGACGCGCGCGCTGGCGCCCGGCTCCAGCCAGACCTTGCGCCAGTCGGCGAGGCGCTTCGGCGGCTGCCCCGCGGCGGGCAGGCCGAGATAGGCCTGCACGATCTCCGCCCCGGCGCGCGCGCCGGTGTTGGTCACCCGGCAGGCGACGCGGATGCGGCCCCCCTCCGACGCCACCTCCAGGTCGTCATAGTCGAAGCGCGTGTAGGAGAGGCCGTGGCCGAAGGGGTAGAGGGGCTTCAGCCCCCGCGCCTCGAAACCGCGGTAGCCGACCATGATCCCCTCGCTGTAGCGGACCTTGCCGTCGATGCCCGGATACTGCCGCGCGTCGGCGAAGAGGCCCTGCCCGTCGCTTTCCGGGAAGGTGAGCGGCAGCTTGCCCGACGGGTTGACGTCGCCGAAGAGGAGGCGGGCCAGCGCCGTGCCCTGCTCCTGCCCGGCGTACCAGGCGTGCAGGATCGCGCCCGCCTGATCGTGGAAGGCGCGCATGTCCACGGCCCCGCCCGCCATGGTGACGACGACGGTGCGCGGGTTGGCGGCCGCGACCTGCCGCACCAGCTCGGCCTGGCCGTTCGGGAGCGCGATCGAGGGCCGGTCCATGTGCTCGCTCTCGTAGCCGCGCACCGCGACGACGACGAGGTCCGCCTTGCGCGCGATCTCCACCGCCTCCGCCACGTGGTGCGAGATCAAGGGCTCCGGCGTCTGCCAGCCGAGGCGGATCTGCGCGCCGGTCAGGAAGCCCTGGTCGGGCGCGTCGGCGGCGTAGTCGATGCGCAGGCGATGGCCGCCCGGCGGGGTGCCGAGCTCGAGCGTGACGTCGACGACGTCGGCCGGCGGGCCGGCCTCGCCCCCGCCGCTCGCGCTCACGGGGGCGGCTGCGGGGGCGGCCGGCTCCGTGCGCGCCAGCTCGACCCCGGCCGTGCCATGGCCGAGCGCCCTGGCGATGCCTTCCGAGGACGAGGGGACCCGCACGGTGTCGTCGACGCTCGGGCCTCCGACGAAGCCGCTGCTGCCATAGCCGCTGCCCCCGGCCCCGCCGCCGGTGCGGCCGGAGCCGTGGTAGCGGAAGTCGAGCACCAGCGTGTCGTCCAGCCAGACGCGGACGGTGCCGAGCACGGCGAGGCTGAGCTTGTAGCTCCCCGCCTTCGGCACCGCGAGCCGCCCGGTGAAGCGGACCGACGTGCGCCCGTTGAGCTCGCCCGGCAGCTCGGGATGGCGGGTGGAGTTGGCGCCGAAGCCCGGGAAGTTGAAGAAGCCGAAGTTCAGCGCCACCTGCGGCATCACCCGCACGGCGAAGGGCTCGCCGAAGAAGTCGGTGTTGGTCCAGAACTCGGCGCGGAGACCGTGGGTCTCCTCGCCCTCGACCCGCAGGAAGCTCGACGGGATGCTCTCGACGCCCGGCAGCAGGTCGGCGGACGAGATGGTGTCCGACCCCTGGGCATGCTCGACCACGACGCCGTCGCCGAGCCGGCGCCGGATGCCGTCGAGCAGGCTGACGCTGTGGACGGGCTTCACCTTGCCGCTGCCGCCGCCGGCCGCGGCGACGCTGTCCGCGTCGACGCCGATCACCGCCACGCGGCGGACCGTCGCCGGATCGACCGGGAGCAGGCCGTCGTTCTTCAGCAGCACCGCCCCTTCCTCGATCACCGCCTCCGCGACGGCGCGATGCGCCTCCGCCTCGAGCGGGGCGATCCCGAGCGGGCGGTCGATCGCGCCGAGGCCGACGAGCGTCCGCACGATCCGCCGGCACATCTCGTCCAGCGTCTCGACCGGCACGTCGCCCTGTTCCACCGCCGCCTTCAGCAGGCCGGCATAGTGGACGCCCGAGGGCTGCTCCTGGTCGAGCCCGGCGAGCGCCGAGGGCACGGTGCTGTGGGTCGCGCCGTAGTCGCTCATCACCCAGCCCTTGAAGCCCCAGTCCTCGCGCAGCACCTCCCGGAGCAGGTGCGGATGCTCGCAGGCATGTACGCCGTTCACCTTGTTGAACGCGCCCATCAGCGAGGCGAGGCCCGTGGTCCGCACCAGGATCTCGAAGGGCAGCAGGTAGAGCTCGCGCAGCGTCTTCTCGTCCACCTCGACGTCGATCGACGAGCGCTCGTATTCCTGGTTGTTCGCCGCGAAATGCTTGAGGCAGGCGAGCACCGCGTGCTTCTGGATCGCCTCGATCTCGCTCGCCGCGATGCGGGCGGCGAGCACCGGATCCTCGCCGAACGACTCGAAGTTGCGGCCGCCGACCGGCACCCGCGCGATGTCGACGGCCGGGCCGAGGAAGACGTTGTGGCCCGAGGCGCGCGCCTCCTGGCCGAGCACGTCGCCGTAGCGGGCGGCGAGGTCCGGGTTCCAGCTCGCCGCCAGCGCCACCGGCGCCGGCAGCGCGGTCGCGGCGCCGCCATGCACGGCGCCGTTGTTGATGCGCACCCCCGGCGGGCCGTCGGCCATCGTCAGCTCGGGGATGCCCACCCGCTCGACGGCGGCGTTGTAGAAGCCGAACATGTGGTTCAGGTCGCCGGTGACGAGATCGACCTTCTCGTCGAGCGTCATGCCCTCGACGAGGGCGCGGGCGCGGCTCTCCACCTCGGGCGAATGCCGCCAGTCGGACGACAGCCTCATTGCCTCGTTCATGTCCCAGTACCTCGCTGTGTCAGGTTCGGGCGCCCGCCTGCCGATTGCAACGGGCGCCCGTCGCGTCTTGCGCTACTTCACGCCCCGGATCGGGAAGATCGCCAGCGCGCCAAGCGCCGCGAAGATGCCCGCCGCGGTGTAGAGCGCGCCGTAGTTGTTGCCGGCGCCGCCGATGGCGAGGAAGATCGGCGCGATCGCCGGGGCGATGGACTGCGGCATGGCGCTGGCGATGTTGAAGATGCCGAGGTCCTTGGCCGCGTCGTCCTTGTTGGGCAGGACTTCCGTGACCAGGGCGAGGTCGACCGCGAAGTAGACGCCCTGCCCGACGCCGCAGACGGCGAGGCCGACGAGGAACATCCCGAAGGTCGTCGACATCGCCACCACGATGAGGCCCGAGGCATAGATCGCCGCCGCCAGCCACACGAAGAGCTTGCGGCGTCCCTCGAGCCGGTCCGACATCCAGCCGCCGGTGAGGCTGCCGAGGACGGTGGCGATGGTGGTGACGATGGTGGAGGTCAGCATCTTGCCCGGAATGTCGGCGGGTGCGACCCCGAGGCGGTCGATCAGGAAGTAGACCTGGTAGGTGAGGAGCGTCGCGAGGCCGATGAACAGCAGGAAGCGGCTGAGGAAGGCCCAGGCGAAATCCGGCGCCTTGCTCGGGCTGATCCAGAAGCTCTTCGCGAAGGCGCCCAGATCCGCCGGCGTGACGTCGGAGGGATCGAGCCGCCGGTCGTTCAGGAAGACCGCGAGCAGCAGGACCAGCGCGATGCAGACATAGCTCGGCCAGAGGAACATGCTGACGACGTTGCCGCCCGCCCGCTCGGTGACGAAGACGCCGGCGACGACGCCGAGCTGCAGGCAGATGCCGAGCACGCCGGAGACGGTGCCGCGCTGGGAGACCGGCACCTGGTCGGGCAGGATCGCCACGATCGCCGCGAGCGCCGCGTTGAAGCCGAGCTGCGCCAGCACCCAGCCGACGAGGATGATCGCGAAGCCGCCCGTCGCGACCAGGTAGAGGCCGAAGGTCCCGACCAGCACCCCGCCGACGATCCACGGCCGCCGCATGCCGAAGCGCGAGGTGGTGCGGTCGCTGAAGTAGCCGGCGACCGGATTGGCGACGAGGGCGACGAAGGCGCCGATCCCGAGGATGAGCGCGAGCGTGCTCTCCTTGTTGGCGGGGTCGATCTCGGCGATGCGCAGCGCCATGGTCACCACGACCGGCGTCAAGAGCGCCATCCACAGGCCGAAATAGCCGAGCGCGTAGACCACCGTGAAGAGAAGCCCGACGCGCTCCTGCGAGTCGGAGTCGGGCGCACCCGTGCTGAACTCATGCGTAGTCATGGAATTCCTCCTTTCGTCGCGCCGTCTCTTGTTATTTTGCCGAGCGGCAACCGCATTCGCGGCCCACCGGAAAGCGACGGCATTTGACCAATTCGTCCTGAAGCGACTTCCTTCCGCTGCCGCGCTGTCCTCGCCCGCATGGACGGAGCTCGGGCCGGCAAGTCCCCCGCGGGCAGCATGAGCGCCGCGCCAGAGCGCGTCTTCCCCGAAAGCGGCACTGGGAGAGGGCAAATTCCGAACATCCGATGGAGTAGGCCCCGGGGGGGGCCTACTCCAGTCACGTGCCAAAAGCAGCCGTGAACGAACAGGACAACTGTCCCCGGTGGCAGGACGACGTCCTGGTCCAGACAGATCGCAACGGCGCACCCCGCGCGCGAGCCAGACGTATCAGCAGCGCAGGCGATCGGCGCGGCGGGCCGATCGTCGCTTCAGGGCCCGCCGGAACCGGTCGCCGCAGCCTCATCGGGCAGCCAGACCGTCTGACCCGCTTCCGGGACGGGCGCGCCCTTTCCGGGATCGAGGCGGATGCGGAGGCTGGCGAGGTCGTGCGCGCCGACGGCCCGGGCGGCGCGCCAGGTCGCGAACTCGCCGAGCGGGCGCATCTCGACCACGCGGGCCGTGATCGGGCCGGCCTGCGCGACGAGCGGGACCTCGGCGCCGACGTCGAGGCCGCCTATCTCGTCCTCGCGCAGGGTGAAGCCGAACCAGTTGCCGTCGTCTGAGGCGAGGGTGACGATCGGGGCGCCGGCCGCGACGATCTCGCCGACCTCGGCAACGCGGATGCCGACGGTACCGTCCACCGGGGCGAGAACCTGCGCCTTGGCCAGCCGCGCCTCCAGCTCGGCGACCTTCGCGGCGGCGAGCGCGACGTCCGCGTCGGCGAGGGCGCGTTCCTCGGCCGTCGGGCCGGCGCGCGCGGCATCGAGCTCGGCCTGGCGAAGGGCGAGATCCGCCTCCGCGTTCGCCAGCGCGGCGGCACTCTCGTCCCGGGTGGCCGTGCTCGCCACGCCCCGCGTCGCGAGCGCGGCGGTCCGGGCGTCGACCTCGGCGGCGAGGGTCCGCCGGGCCTCGGCGGTCCGCACCGCCTCCTCGGCGACGCCGACCTGCTCCGGCCGGACACCGGACAGGATTCGGGCGCGATCGGCGGCGGCAGCAGCCGCCGCCGCGCGGGCCTCGCCGAGCGAGGCGGCGAGCTCGGGAACGTCGAGCGTCGCGATCGGGTCGCCGTGCCGAACCCGATCGCCCGGCGCGACCGCGATGCGCGCGATCCGCCCGCCGATCTCGGCGCCGACACGGACTTCGGACGCGTGCACCATGCCGGCCGGCCGCGGCTCGGCCGGCGAGCGGCCGAACCAGAGGACGGCCCCGAGGCCGGCCAGCGCCAGCGCCAGCAGGACGAGGCGGCCGCTACGTCGCCGCATGGCGCTCCCCCCGATCCCCGAGCGCCGGGACGGCGATGGCGAGCGCGCCGTAGACGACGACGAGCGCCCACAGGTGCAGCCATTCTCCCCGCACCTCCGCGAGGCTGGCCCCGGTCTGGTTGACCCGCAGCAGCGCGTCGATGCCCGCGCTCGACGGGATGGCGACGGCGAGGGTGCGGAGCGCCGGCGGGATCGCCTCCTGCGGCCAGGCGACGCCGGCGACGAAGAAGAGCGGCAGTCCGAGCGCGAGGAGCAGCGCCACCGCGGCCTCTCGCCGGCGGAACAGCGAGCCCACGAACTGGCCGAGCAGGCTCACCGCGAGGATGAACGGGAGGGCGAGCGCGAGCAGGTCGAGGATCCGCGGGCTCGCGGCGTAGCCGTAGAGCCGCGGCAGCGCGACGAGATAGAGCGTCCACGCCGGCAGCGCCAGCGCGAGGTGGGCGAGCGCCTGTCCGAGCACGGCCCCCGGGGCGCCGCGGGCGCGGGCCGCCGCCGCGCCGCCACGCTCGCCGGTGACGGCGCCGAGCGTCGCGACGCCCATGACGAGCGACTGTTGCAGGATGAGGATGAACGCCGCCGGCACCACGTAGGCGCCGTAGCCGCCGGTCGGGTTGTAGAGCGGCTGCGCGACAACCTCGACCGGCGCGGCCCGAGCCTGGCCGCGGCGGGCGAGGCCGCCGTCCGGCCGGGCGGAGCCGGCGGCGACGTCGGCGTTGACCGCGGCGACCGCCTCGGCGATGCCTTGGCTCGCGCGGTTGTAGAGCAGGAAATAGGCGGCATCGACATGCGCGGGGAGGCGCGCGCCGCGGCCACGCAGCACCTCGCGCTCGGTCCCGGCCGGAATCGTCAGGACTGCGTAGACCCGTTGCGCATCG
The DNA here is from genome assembly GCA_046348975.1 of Amaricoccus sp. GTDB lineage: Bacteria > Pseudomonadota > Alphaproteobacteria > Rhodobacterales > Rhodobacteraceae > Amaricoccus. The sequence continues at coordinate 360,947 of JAXMDF010000003.1, forward strand.
ATCGCCGCCCGGGCCGCGGCGATATCCGCCGGGCGCTCGACGACGGCGATCGCCTCGTGGGCATCGAGCGCCTGCAACAGCCGCCGCGAGAGCTCGCTGCCGTCCTCGTCCACGACCGCAATCGGGACGTCGCGGGCGAGCTGGCCGAGGTAGGGCTGCGGGTAGAGCACCGCATAGAGGAGGGGGCCGAGCACGATGAGGCCGAAGGCGCCGCTGTCGCCGAGGACGCGGCGGAGCTCGGCGACGCAGGCCCCGGCCACCCCCCGGGCGGGCCGCAGGGCCGGCGCGACGGGCCGTTCGGGCGGCGCCTTCGCCACCGCGCGCAGGCGCAGCCAGCACAGGATCGTCAGCCCGACGGCCAGAGCGGCCAACGCCAGGAAGGGGGGCAGCGAGAGCCGCGCGGGAATACCGCGCGCCGCCTGGTCGACCAGCACCTGGAGGTACCAGCGCAGCGGCAGCAGCGCGCCCCAGGCCCGGCCGAACCCCTCGATCGCCAGGATGGGGAAGCCGACGCCGGCGAAGCCGAAGGCCGGCGAGCAGACGACCCCGACGAGCGCGAGCCCGGTGGCGAGGCTCCGTGCGAGCAGCACGGCCAGCGCGCCCACGGCGAGATAGCTGGCGAGGAACAAGGTGGCGGCCGCGCCGGTGATCACCGGATCGCCACGGAAGGGAACGCCCAGCACGCCGTGCAGCAGCACGAGCGCGATCGACATCATCACCGCGAAGAGGCCGAAATAGGGCAGGAACTTGCCGAGGAGCGCCGTCAGCGGCCGGCCCCCGGCGGCGGCCATCCAGGCGGAGAACCCGCGGCTGCGGCCGAACTCCGATCCGACGGCGACCGCGCCCGCCACCGCGACGACGACGTGGAGCACGGTCGGGAGCACCGCCCGGAGCAGGAACTGCGCGTAGTTGAAGGCCGGGTTCGCGAGCACGTAGCGCTCGACGACGAGGCTGCCCGGGGCGTAGCCGTGGCCGGTCGTGCGTGCCAGTTCGGCCGCCGCGGCGGCGACCGCCCCCTGCACCGCGCTCGCGGCGAGGTTGCCGGGGGTGAAGAACTGGCGGTTGTAGAGCACGACGATCTGCGGCTGCCGCTCGGCGAGGACGTCGCGCTCGAGGTTCTCGGGCAGCAGCACGGCCAGGATCGTGTCCCCCGCCCGGATCGACCGCATCGCCTCCGCGAGGTTGGACGAGCGACGATCGATCAGCACGCCCGGCGCCGCGTCGATCGCCTGTACGAAGCGGGCGGAGGTCGGCGAATTGTCGGCGTCCACCACGTCGATCGGCAGGCCGCGGATCACCGCGCTCGAGAAGGTGGCGGCGAGAACCGCGAAGGCGAGCAGCGGCACGCCGATCAGCAGGAGCAGCACCGTCGGATCGCCGCGAGCCCAGCCGACCTCGCGCGCGGCGACGGCCAGGAGCCCCGGCCGCCTCATGGCGCGGCCATGTCCACGTAGGCGCTCATGCCGGGGCGGAGACCCGGCACCGGCGCGACCGGATAGGCGCGTACCTCGAAGGTGCGCAGGTCGAAGTCGCCGGTCGCCCGCGTCGCCCGCCAGCCGGCATATTCGCCCCGGGTCGCGACCGAGCGAACCTCGGCCTCGATCGTGCGGTCGCCGAGCGCCGGCAGGCGCAGGTGGAGGCGATCGCCGACCTGCACTTTCGCGAGCAGATCCTCGCGCAACTCGAAGCGCAACCAGACGTCGCCCAGGTCGACGAGCGAGAGCAGCGGCACGCCGGGCGAGACGTACTCCCCGACCTCGACGCCGACCTGGTAGACTTGGCCGGCGGCGGGCGCCTTTACCGTCAGCTCGTCGGCCTGCGCTTGAAGCGTCACGATCGCGGCGGCGGCCTTGTCGAGCGACGCTTCGGCGACCTCGCGCTCCTCCGGGGTGTAGCCCGCCACCGCCTCGTCGAGCGACAGCCGCGCCTGCGCGAGCTGGCGGTTGGCGACGTCGAGCGACGCCGTCGCTTCGTCGAGCTTCTGTACCGAGGCGACGTCGCGGGCGGTCAGGGTGCTGGTGCGGTCGAAGACCTTCTGCTGGAGCACGGCCTCGGCCTCCGCGGCGGCCACTGCGGCCCGACGGGCGGCGACGACCTCGGGCCGCGTCCCGGCGAGGATGCGATCGAGCTCGGCCTTCGCCACCGCCTCGGCGGCGCGCGCCGTGTCGAGCTGGCGCAGGAGCTCCGGATTGTCGATGGTCACGAGCACGTCGCCCGCCGCGACGTCGGCACCGCGCTTCGCGGGCCGGCTCGCCACCCGCCCGTCGACCCGGGCAGCGATGTCGATCCGCCGTGCGTCGGCTTCGCCCTGGATGACGAGCGGCTGCGGCTGCACCAGATACCAGAGCGAGAGTCCGACGATCGCCGCCACGACGAACACGACGACGATCGTCGCCGACCGACCCGTCGACGGTTCCGCTTCGCTCATCGGCCGAGCCCGGTGCCCGCGGCAGAACGCGCCCGGCGCCGTGGCATCGACGGTGCCGCGGCGTCGCGCTGCGGCCTGGCGCGACCTGAGGCCGCGTGCCCCCGTCCGCGCCCGCCCGCTCGCCGGAGCGCGACTAGCTCCATCGTGATGAACTCGAGCGGGTCGCCGTAGCGGCTGCGGCTACGGCTTCGAACGGCGGCGGTCCATCGTGAGTGTCGCAGATCGAGCGCGTCATGAATTGTCCCCCTTCCCCCCGGCGGCGCGGCCAACTCGCGCGCGATCCCACGCTTCGCGCCACGATAGGGTCTGCCCATTGTACTTGTCGAGCAGTGAAGCGATGTGGGCCAGGGGGACCGTTCGAAGCGGCTGGGATCGCGGCACGCGCGGTGCGAGCCCGTGTCGACCATCGTTCGAGTTGGTTGCGAACGCGCCGCCGGAGCTGCCACGCCGGGACGCTTGAAGCGCTGGAGATGCCGCATGAACGGCCAAAGGTGAACAGCTGGCTAATTCTCCCGAAAAATACTCTATGCTTCATACACTTAAGCTTTGTGCGCGACTTGCGCGCCCATGCCGGGTCAGCTCGGGCAGCTGCTCACCGCCCTTCTCCGCGAAGCCCGTAGCCGTTCGAGCGATTGCCCTGCCGAAGGGAACACGTATGGGGGGGCGCTGTCGCCCCTTCTGAACTCTATCTTGAACTCGGCGGAGTCGACCTGGCCCTGCCTGCCCGGCGGCGTCCCGAACCGCCGCTCGAAGACCGGGCGCTGCGGCGGCCGGCCTCGCGCGGGAAGCCAGTCAGTCGGGTGTCCGCACGCGAGATGCGGGCTACCAACGACGGCAACGTCTCCGTCCTGCTTGACGACGGCACGCTGCTCTGCACGCCGACCGCCGTCTCGTCGGCGAGGTGCGGCTCATCCAGCGACTCATCGAGCCTGATGACGGAGGCTTCTCCTGCTGGTGAGCTGGGTAGAGGCTTCCTCAGCAGCTTGCCGCGACCACACCCGATCTACGATTCACAGATCGAAGACCCGTCCCCTGCTGAGGCGCGCGCCGGGGTCGAGGGCCAGCTTCACGCGCCGGAAGAGGTCGAGCGTCACGGGATCGACGCGCCGCAGGAAGGCGCGCTTCTTCGACCGGCCGATGCCGTGCTCGGCGCTGATGCTGCCGCCGAAGCGATCCACCGTCGCGAAGATCAGCTCCTCGGCCTGGGCGAAGAGCGCCTTCCGCTTCTCCACGCTCCAGTCGTCGGGCGGCACCACGTTGAGGTGGATGTTGCCGTCGCCGATATGGCCATAGGCGATCGGCCGCCCGTCCGGCAGCGACTGCGCCAGGCTCGCGAGGGCCGCCGCGAGGAAGGCCGGTATCTCGGAAATCGCGACCGAGACGTCGGTGCGATAGTAGGGGCCGCTCCTGCTCTGCGCCTCGACCATCGCCTCGCGGCACGACCAGAGCCGCTCCGTCTGCGCCTGGCTCATCGCGATCACCCCGTCCGTCACGATGTCGCCGGCGTCCGCCAGGCAGCCCTCGAGCAGCGCCCGGAGGTCGACCGCCCCGCCGCCCGCCACCTCCATCAGGATGTAGACCGGGCAGGGCGTCTCCAGCGGGTCGGCGAGCTCGGGGCGGTGGGCGAGGCCGAGCTCGAGGCCGGGCCGCAGCATGATCTCGAACGCGGACAGGAGGTCGCTGCAGCTGCGGCGGGCCACGGCATAGAGCGCCATCGCGTCCTCGACCGACTGCAGGCCGACGAGGGCGGTCTCGACCTGCGTCGGCTTCGGAAAGAGCTTGAGCGCGACGGCGGTGACGATGCCGAGCGTGCCTTCGGACCCGATGAAGAGCTGCTTCAGGTCGTAGCCGCGGTTGTCCTTGCGCAAGGTCCGGAGGCCGTTCCAGATCCGGCCGTCCGGCAGCACCACCTCGAGGCCGAGGACGAGGTCGCGGGTCATGCCGTAGCGGAGCACGTTGAAGCCGCCGGCGTTGGTGGCGACGTTGCCGCCGATCCGGCAGGACCCCTGCGCCCCGAAGGTGATCGGCAGCAGGCAGTCCTTCTCCTCGGCCGCCTGCTTGGCGGTCTCGAGCACGCAGCCCGCCTCGACCACCATGGCGAAGCCGACGGTGTCGATCGAGCGGATGGCGCTCATGCGGTCGAGGAGGACGACGAGCTCCGGCGCGTCCGGATCGGATACCGCGGCGCCGACCAGGCCGGTGAGCCCGCCCTGCGGCACGATCCCGATCCCGAGCCCGGCGGCGCGGACCACGATCGCCGAGAGCTCCTCCGCCGACCGGGGCCGGGCGACCGCGAGCGGCAGGCCGAAATAGGCCCGGGTCCGGTCGCGGGCATAGGAGGCGGTGATGTCCGGATCGGTGATGAAGAGGTCGGGCTCGAAGCCGGCGCGGAGGGCATCGACGACCGCGGTCGCGGTCGGGGCGGGGGCAGTCATCGCGTGTCCTTTCGCATTGGGCGTCCGGGGGTCGGCGGTCCGGGACGGTCAGTAGATGCCGCTGGCGCGCATGTCGGCCAGGTGACGCTTCATGTCGGCGATGCGCTCGCGGTGGGCCTCGTCGCGGCCGAGGCTGACGGCCGTCGAGAGGATGTCGATGACGACCATCGCGGCCACCCGCGAGATCGTCGGGGTGAAGACGTCGGTGTTCTCCAGGGTCTCGACCACGATGCCGACGTCGCAGTGCCTGAGCAGCGGGCTCTCCGAGCCGGTGATGCCGATGGTGCGCGCGCCGCGCTCCTTCGCGAGGCGTGTCGCCTGCACCACCTCCCGGGTCGTCCCGGTGTTCGAGATGGCGACGACGGCATCGCGCGGCCCGACCATCGCCGCGGTCATGAACATCTGGTGCCCGTCGGTCGGCGCGCCGCACGGCACGCCGAACAGCGGGAACTTCTGCTGCGCGTCGCGCGCGACGATGCCCGAGGCGCCGAAGCCGAAGAACTCGATCCGGCTGCAGGCGGAGAGGACCGCGACGGCGGCGCGAAGGCGCTCGGCGTCGAGCCTGCTCCGGGCCCAGGCGAGGTTCGAGAGGTTGAAGTCGAAGATCTTGGTGACGATCGTCGGCAGGTCGTCCTCGGGCGAGATCGCCGCGTGCGAGCTCGAGCGGGCGAAGGCGAGCGAGCGGGCGACCTTCACGCGGAGGTCGCGGAAGCCGTCGCAGCCGATGGCCGCCGAGAAGCGCAGGACCGTCGGCTCGCTGACGCCGGAGGCTTCGGCCAGGGCGGCGAGGGTCATCTCGGTGGCGGCGACGGGATCGTCGAGGATCCTCTCGGCGACGCGCCGGTCGGACTTCCGCAGCTCGGGAAGCGCGCGCCGGATCGTCTCGAGCAGGTTGTCGTCGAAGCTCTCGCTTCCCGCCATGTTCATCGGTCAGTCCCTCCGCGGCCTCAAGGCCACGCCGATCCGGGGACGCACGACGGCGGGCGCCCGGCTCGCCGCCGCGGCCGCGTCGATGGCCTCCGGATCGAGCGTGTTGAAGGCGAACATACCGAAGTGGTGGGGGACGAGGTAGGGCGCACCGGCGTCGGCCGCGAGCGCGATCGCCTCGCCGAGGGTCAGGTTGCCGGGGATGCCGGCGTCGCGCCGCCCGGCGTCGCGCCCGTTGACGGGCAGCAGCAGCACGTCCGGAGCGAACGCCCGCAGGCGCTCGGCCTGCCCCGGATAGGGGATGGTGTCGCCGGAATGGGCGATGCGCAGGCCGCCCGAGGCGACGGCGTAGCCGAGGAAGACGTGCCGCCCGGCCGCATCCCGCTCCATCGTCTCGTGGGCGGCGGGCAGCACCGTGAGCGAGAGGCCCGGCAGCGGGTCGAGCGTCGTGTCGGCGTCGACGGCGAGGAGGGGCGCGTCGCGGCCGATCCGCTCGCGCGCCATGTCGAGGCGGGCGGCCGGCACGACGAAGGGCAGGTCGGGAAAGCGCCGGTGCAGGGGCCCGAGGGTGTCGGGGTCCATGTGGTCGGTGTGCGCGTGGGTGACGAGCACGAGGTCCGGCCGCGGCAGGGCCTCCGGCGCGACCGGCGCCGGCATCATCCGGCGATGGTCGAAGCGCTTGCCCGCGTACTTCCGGGCGAGGCTGTCCGAGAGGTAGGGGTCGATCAGCAGCCGGTGCGCGCCGGTGTCGATCCAGAAGCCGGCCTGGCCGAGCCAGTGGATGCCCGGGCCGTCGCCGATCGCGCCCCGGACCGGCTCAAGCCGCATGGCGCGGTCCGGGTTGCGGGCCGCGGATCATGCGGCCGTCCGTCCGGTCACTTCGCCGGCGATGCGGGCGATGGCGTCGAAGCCGGGGCCCGAGGTCGGGATCGCCACGTCGAAGACCTCGGCGATCACCTGCGTCCAGCCGTGGATGAAGTAGGTCCAGCCGTCCTCGACCTGCAGGTGCCGCGCCTCGGCCTGGGCGCGCGCCTGGTCGAGGAAGACGAGGTCGCCGCGGTAGTTGAGCTCCCAGGCGACCGCGCGCTCGGGGAAGACGCCGGCGTCGGTCAGGGGCGAGCCCGGCGCGTCCTTGCCGAGGCCGGTGGCGTTGACGACGAGGCTCGCGGGCTTCAGCCCGGCGAGCACCCGGTCGTTGTCGGCGGCGGTGGGCGCCAGCACGTAGTCGACGGGGATGCCGCTCGCGATCCGCTCGTGGATCTCGCGGATGTGGTCGAGGCGGGGTTGCGAGCGGTTGGAGACGACGATGCGCGACGGCCGGTCGGCGCCGCGCGAGGCCTGCATCAGGTGCCAGGTGAGGGCGATGGTCGAGCCGCCGGCGCCCATGGAGAAGACCTCGGCGCCGGTATCCGCGAAGTGGCCGGGGGCGAGGAAGCCGTCGATGGCGAGGCCGGAGGAGATCGGATCCTTGGCGTGGCAGATCAGCCGGCCGCCGCGCTTGGAGAGGCAGCTCGTCTCGGCCATCAGCGCCGCGTGCGGGTCGATCTCGTCGAAGAGGTCGCGGCAGGCGGCGAAGAGGTCGAGCTTGTGGGTGGTGACGAGCGCGCCGAGCGAGAGGGGGTCGGCCTTGAGGAAGGCGACCGCCTCGCGGTAGCGGGCGGGATCGGCGTGCGGCTCGAAGTCGATGCCGCGGATCTCGACGTCGCCGAGGCCGAGGTGCTGCGCCCAGGCGGGGAAGACCCGCATGATCGAGCTCTTCGCGGTGGTGACGCCGATGAAGTAGAAGGTCGGCTTGCGGGCGGCCTCGTAGGGCATCGTCGGTGCTCCGGCGTTCAGGCGGGGCTGCGGGTGAGCTCGCGCACGACCTCGGGGTCGCGCGGGACGTAGGCGGCGTTGTCGACGAGCGCCCAGCCGTCGGGCGCGGCGACCACGCGCTGCCGCATGCCGCCGGAGCGCTCGATGATGCCGTAGTCCTGGCCCGAGTCGGCCGGGTAGCCGAACACCATCACCAGGTCCTCCTCGCCCGTGTTGATCGAGCGGTGGATCCAGTAGGGCGGCACGTAGCAGATCGTCTGCGGCCGTATCTCCACGACGCGGGTGTCGCCGTCGGGCGCCTCGAGCTGCATCAGGCCGCTGCCCTTCTGGCCGTAGTAGATCTCGGGCCGGTCCGACTTCGCGTGGATGTGGCCGCGGGTCAGGAAGAACTCGTCGCCGACGCGGCCGGGGCTCATCCGGGTGACGCCGAAGATCAGGTCCCCGAGCCGCTCGGACGGCCGGAACTCGGTGACGTCGTAGACGACGCGGTCGCCGGCGGCCAGCAGGGCCGCGAAGGCAGCCGAATCCGCGTAGAGGCCGGCCAGGTCGCTCAGGCGCTTCTCGTATCGTCCGGTTCCATCCGACATCTTGCCGGTTTCGGGGAAGACGTGGCAGCTTGCGGGATCGGGGATGCGCATGGGAGGGACCTCGCGGTTTGGTAGTTTTCCTACTATCACAAGCGCACCTGCCGCGCAATGGCTTCATTGTCGCCGTGTCGCAGCGACGAAGTTGGCACTATCCTGTTGCTCCACAACGTCAGGCGTCGTAAAACTACGTGCGGGGCGCTCGACGAATCGCCGCCCCTAGTCGCCAACAGACGGGAGGAGGCTTCCCAATGAAGATGACCGTGAAGCTCGCGCTTGCCGCCGCCGCTTCGGCCGTTGCCCTGGGCGCGGCGCAGGCGTCGGCCTGCACGATCGGCGTGTCGATGAAGACGCTCGACGCGCCCTACTTCGCCGCCCAGGAGGTGGCCGCGAAGGCGCGCGCGACCGAGATCGGCTGCGAGGTCATCACCGCCGACGCGGGCAACGACCTCAACAAGCAGGTCTCCGACATCGAGGACATGGTCGCCCGCGGCATCGAGGCCCTCGTGGTCAACCCGCGCGACAGCCAGGGCCTGGTTCCCGCGGTGAACGCCGCGTCGGCCCAGGGCGTCAAGGTCATCGTCATGGACTCGACCCTCGACCCGACCGCCGACTTCATCACCCTCGTGCAGTCGTCGAACTCCCGGAACGGCATGCTGGTCGGCCGCTGGATCGCCGACCAGACCAAGGGCACGCCGCTGAAGATCGCGCTCATCTCCGGCGACCAGGGCAACGAGGTCGGCCAGGAGCGGCGCCTCGGCGTGCTCGCCGGCATCCTCGAGGGTCAGCTGCAGAACACCGGCACCGCCGGCTACGAGATCGTCGGGCAGGGCTGGGGCCTCTGGACCAACGAGGGCGGCCTCAACGCCATGGAGGACATCCTCACTGCGCATCCCGACGTGAACGTCGTCCTCGGCGAGAACGACTCGATGGTGCTCGGCGCGCGCAACGCCCTGAAGGCGGCCGGCAAGACCGACGCGCTGCTCGTGGCGGCGGCGGACGGGCAGAAGGAGGCGCTCGAGCTCATCAAGTCGGGCGAGTACGGCGCCACCGGCCTCAACGACCCGGCGCTCGTCGCGTCGACCGCGGTCGACCTCGCGAAGCAGGCGATCGACGGCGATCTCCCGGACGGGCTCAGCAAGATCACCTACACCGAGCCCGTCGCGATCACCAAGGAGAACGTCGACAAGTACTACAAGCCCGACGCCGTGTTCTGATCGGCCCCGGCGGGGGCACCGGCCCCCGCCTCTCCCTTCCCAATCCTTCAGAGGCGCTCCCCATGGCCGACGTGGTGCAGCTCACCGGCATCCGCAAATCCTTCGGCGGGATCCACGCCCTGAAGGGCGTGGACTTCGCCCTTCGCCCCGGCGAGGTGCATGCGCTGCTCGGCGAGAACGGCGCGGGAAAGTCCACGCTGATGCGCGTGCTCGGCGGCGAGCACCCGCCGAGCGCCGGCGAGATCCGCATCGACGGCACGCCGACCGTCTTCCACCGCCCGGTCGACGCCATGGCGCGCGGCATCGTCGTCATCCACCAGGAGATGGCGCTCGCGCCGGACCTGAGCGTCGCCGAGAACATCTTCCTGGCCGAGCTGCCCGCCCTGATCTCCTGGCCCGAGATGAAGCGCCGGGCCCGGGCGCTGATCGAGCGCCTCGGCTTCGACATCCAGCCGCAGGCGGTGGTGCGGGACCTGTCGGTCGCCCACCAGCAGGTGGTCGAGATCGCCAAGGCGCTCTCCAAGAACGCCCGCGTCATCGTCTTCGACGAGCCGACCGCCGTCCTGTCGGTGCAGGACGCGGAGCGGCTGCTCGCGATCATCCGCGACCTGCGGGCGCAGGGGGTGGGCATCGTCTACATCTCGCACCGGCTCGACGAGGTCTTCCGCATCGCCGACCGGATGACGGTGATGAAGGACGGCAGCACGGTCGGCACCGTCGAGAAGGATGCCGTGACGATCGACGACGTCATCCGCATGATGGTCGGCCGCCCGCTCGACGCGCTCTTCGGCCAGGACGTGCCGCGCACGATCGGCGACAAGCTCCTCGAGGTCGAGGGCCTCGGCCGCGGCACCGCGGTGCGCGACGTCTCGCTCGCGGTGCGCGCCGGCGAGATCGTCGGGCTCGGCGGCCTCGTCGGCGCCGGGCGCACCGAGCTCGTCCGGCTGATCTTCGGCGCCGACCGCCACGACGCCGGGCGCATCCTCGTCGAGGGCCGCGAGGTCCGCATTCGGCGGCCCGGCGACGGGGTGCGCGCCGGCATCGGCCTGGTGCCGGAGAGCCGCAAGGACCAGGGCGTCGTCCTCGACATGCCGATCCGCATCAATGCGACGATGGCGCGCCTCGGGCCGCTCGTCGGCGCCCTCGGCATCGTCCGCCGCGCCGCGGAGCGCGCCGCCGTCGAGGAGCTGTCGCGCAAGCTCCGGATCAAGGCCGCGAGCCAGGAGGCGCCGGTCTCGAGCCTCTCGGGCGGCAACCAGCAGAAGGTCGTCCTCGCCAAGTGGTTCCACGCCGGCGGCAACGTCCTCGTCTTCGACGAGCCGACGCGCGGCGTCGACGTCGGCGCCAAGACCGAGATCTACTCGCTGATCCGCAGCCTCGCCGCCGAGGGCAAGGCGATCCTCGTCGTCTCCTCCGAGCACCACGAGCTCTTCGGGCTCTGCGACCGCATCCTGGTGATGCGCGAGGGCGCGGTGGTCGGCGAGCTGATGCCCGACGCCTATTCCGAAGAGAACCTCCTGAAGCTGGCGATGACCAGCGCAACTCGCGCCGCCTGAGGGGAAGACGCCATGACCACCACCACCGACACGCCCGCCCGCCGCATCGACTACGCCGACCTGATGCACAAGTACGGGACCTTCGTGATCCTGATCGTGCTCCTGATCGTCGCGAGCGCGATGTCGGACGTCTTCCTGACCCAGCGCAACCTGATGAACGTGCTCCGGCAGGTCTCGGGCACCGGCCTCATGTCCGTCGGCATGCTCTTCGTCATCCTCACCCGCGGCATCGACCTCTCCGTCGGCTCGGTCTCGGCGCTCGGCAGCGTCGCCTCGGCGATCCTCGTGCAGCAGATGGCGCCGGGGCTCGCGATCGGCGCGACGCTCCTCGTCGGCGCCGCCTGCGGCATCGCCTCGGGCCTCCTCGTCGCCTACCTGAAGCTGCCGTCCTTCGTGACGACGCTCGCGCTGATGACGATCGCCCGCGGCGCGGCGCTGATCGCCTCGGCCGGCCAGCCGATCCGCATGGGCGAGGCCGGCGAGAGCATCACCGCCTTCGGGACGGGCTTCGTCGCCGGTGTGCCCTATCCGGTCATCCTCATGCTCGCGGTCTTCGTGCTCGCCGGCCTCGTGCTGACCTTCACCCGCTTCGGCCGGCTGGTGAAGGCGATCGGCTCCAACGAGGAAGCCGTGCGCCTGTCGGGGATCCCGGTGCCGCGCTACGAGGTCGCCGTCTACGTGATCTCGGGCGTGCTGGCGGCGGCGGCGGGCATCATCTCGAGCAGCCGCACCGGCATCGGCTCGGCCACGATCGGCGTCGGCGCCGAGCTCGACGCCATCGCCGCGGTGGTCATCGGCGGCGCCAGCCTGATGGGCGGCCGCGGCGGGGCGCTCAATACCTTCGTCGGCGTCTTCATCCTCGGGATCATCGCCAACCTCATGAACCTCGCCAACGTCCCCGGCTACCACCAGCAGGTGTTCATGGGCGTCATCATCATCGGGGCGATGCTGCTCCAGTACGGCACCGCGGCCTTCCGCCGCTGATCTCGGAGGATCCGTCCATGTATCTCGAACGCTTCCGCCTCGACGGCCGCGTCGCCGTCGTCACCGGCGCCGCCCGCGGCATCGGGCTCGCCATCGCCGAGGCGCTCGCCGAGGCCGGCGCCACCGTGGTCGTGGCCGACATGAACGGCGCGGGCGCCGCCGCCGCGGCGGAGGGTCTCGTCGCCGCCGGCCACCGGGCGGAGGGCGTGGCGCTCGACGTGACCGACGCCGCCGCGGTCGAGGCGCTGGCCACCGACCTCGCCGCGCGGCACGGCCGGATCGACATCCTCGTCAACAACGCCGGCATCGCCATCTCCAACGAGCCGGCCGAGACGATGGCCGATGCGGTCTGGACCAAGGTCATCGACGTGAATCTCAACGGCCTCTTCTGGTGCTGCCGCGCCTTCGGCCGTGTCATGCTTGCCCAGGGCGCGGGCAGCATCGTCAACGTCGGCTCGATGTCGGGCTTCATCGTCAACCGTCCGCAGGAGCAGGCGAACTACAACGCCTCCAAGGCCGGCGTCCACCACCTGACGCGCTCGCTGGCCGCCGAGTGGGCGGGGCGCGGCATCCGGGTGAACGCGGTCGCGCCGACCTACATCGAGACCGAGCTCACCGCCTACGTCAACGAGGATCCGGAGATGCACCGCTATTGGGTCGGCGGGACGCCGATGGGGCGCATGGGCCGGACCGACGAGATCGCCTCGGTCGTGCTCTTCCTCGCTGGCGACGCGGCGAGCCTGATGACCGGCTCGATCGTGCTCGCCGATGGCGGCTATGTCTGCTGGTGAGCCGCGGTGACGGCGGCTTCCATCCGTAGGACCCTTCCCATGCGTGACCTCTACCTCGCCATCGACGTCGGCACCGGCAGCCTCCGCGCGGCTCTCGTCGACCGCAAGGGGACGATCCTCGCCATCGCCAGCCGCGAGCACGAGCAGATCGTGCCCCAGTTCGGCTGGTCGGAGCAGCGTCCCGCCGACTGGTGGGCCGGCACGGTGGAGGCGATCCGCGAGGTGCTGACCCGGGTCGAGGATGCGCCCGCCCGCGTCGCCGCCCTCTGCGCCTGCGGCCAGATGCACGGCACGGTGCTGATCGACGACGACGGCCAGCTCGCCCGGGAGGCGGCGCCGCTCTGGAACGACAAGCGCACCCTCGCCGACGTCGAGGGCTTCGCGGCCCTCCACGGGCCCGACGCCTACCTGGCGCGCACCGCCAACCCGCCGAGCCCGGCCTGGCCCGCCTTCAAGCTGCGCTGGATCGCCGAGCACGATCCGGCCGCGATGGCGGCCGCGCGCACGGTGCTGATGCCGAAGGACTGGATCAACCTCAAGCTGACCGGGGTCCGCGCCCAGGATCCGACGGAAGCCTCGATGAGCTTCCTGATGGACGCGGCGACCGGCGACTGGTCCGACGCGCTCCTCGCGCTCACCGGCGTCCCCCGCGCGCTCCTCGCGCCGCTGCGCGATCCGGTCGACGTGCTCGCCGGCCTCACCCCGCAGGCCGCCGCGCGGCTCGGCCTCGACGCCGGGCTGCCCGTCCTCGTGGGCGCCGGCGACTATCCGGTGGCGCTGCTCGGCTCCGGGGTGATGGCGCCGGGCATGGCCTCCGACGTCACCGGCACCTCGACGATCGTGACCCTGCTCCACGCGGCACCGGTCATCGACCCGGAGGTCTCGAACGTCGCGACCGTCGAAGGCAACTGGGGCAGCCTGACGCTGCTCGACGCCGGCGGCGACGCGGTCCGCTGGGCGCGGCGCGCCTTCCACGAGAACCGCCGCAGCTACGCCGAGGTCTCGGCCGCGGCCGAGCGGGCCGGCGCGGGCTCCGGCAACCTCTTCTTCCTACCCTACCTCTCGGGCGAGCGCTTCGGCGACCACCGCAACTCCCGGGCGCAGTTCTTCGGGCTGAGCGCCGTCCACGGCCTGCCCGAGCTGCATCGCGCGGTGCTCGAGGGGGTCGCCTTCTCGGTCCGGCAGCGGCTCGGGGCGCTCCAGGCGGACGGCCGGCGGCCCGAGCGCTTCGTGGCGGCGAGCGGCGGGGCGAAGTCCCGGCTCTGGCTGCAGATCAAGGCCAGCATGTACCGCGTCCCCTACCTCGTCCCGACCGAGCTCGAATGCGGCGTCGTCGGCGCGGCGACGATGATGGCGGTCGCCGTCGGCGACGCGCCCGGTCTCGCCGAGGCCGTCGGCCGGATGGTGAGCTTCGAGCAGGAAATCCCGCCCGATCCCGCGTGGGCCGACCGCTACGACCGGATGATGCCGGTCTACGAACGCCTCTACGCGGCGGCCCAGCCGTTCTACGACGACCTGGACGCGCTCGCATGAGCCCCGTGGACGAAGGTTACCATCCGGTTGCCGCCGTCGAATTTTTGCAGGCGATATCAATGACTTGGTTTTTGTGCGATACCTCTGGCCAGCAGCCGGGGCTCCCATGAGGGCGGTGCTCTGGGATCTCGACGGCACGCTCGTCGACAGCGAGCCGGCGCACGCCCTCGCCTTCGACGCCGCGCTCGAGGAACTCGGCCTCGCCGTGCCGCCGGACTTCCATTCCCGCCTCCTCGGCGCCAGCGAGGACCGCGTGCATGCCGCGCTCGTCGCCGAGACCGCCGCCGGGCTCGACCGCGCCGCCTGGCGCGCGGTGAAGTGGCGGCACTACCGCGCCCGGCGGATCGTCCGGCTTCCCGCCGCCGACCTGCTGCCGCCGCTCGCCGGCGCCGGCATCGGCCTCGCCGTGGTCTCGAACTCGACCCGCACCGAGGTCGACCACAACCTCGCCGTGGCCGGCCTCGCCGGGTTCTTCGCCATCACCGTCAGCCGCGACGACGTGCGCCGGGGGAAGCCCGATCCGGACCCGTACCTCGCCGCCGCCGGCCGCCTGGGCCTCGACCCGGCCGACTGCCTCGTCGTCGAGGACAGCCCGACCGGCGCCGCCGCCGGGGTCGCCGCCGGGATGACCACGGTCTTCCACCCGCAGGACCCGGCGCTCGCGACCCCCGCCGGGGCCATCGCCGCCGGCCCCGCCGGCCTGGCGGCGCTGTTCCAACGGCTCGGCCTGCCGGTGCCGGAACCCTGCGAGAACTTCCTTGCACCGTAGCAAGGACCGAACGTCCGTCCGCCGACGGACGCGCGACCGGGACGAAGACGGCAATATCGGAGGAAGAACGGCATGGGATACCAGGAGGTCTTCGGCAAGGCATTCGCCGGCAGGACCGTGTGGCTGTCGGGCGGGACCAGCGGAATCGGGCTCGCGCTGGCGAAGGGCTTCGCCGATTGCGGCGCCGACGTCATCGCCGCCGGCAGCTCCGAGGGCCGGCTCGCGAACGCCCGCGCCCACGAACGGCCGAACCTGTCCTTCGAGCGCCTCGACGTGCGGGACCACGACGCAGTGCAGGCCCGATTCCGCGCGCTCGGCGCGCTGGACGTGCTGGTCAACTGCCAGGGCGTCGCGCGACCCGACGACGAATGGCAGGAGGAGACCTTCCTCGCCGTCATGGACATCAACCTCAACAGCGCGATGCGCCTCGCCCGCGCGGCCTATCCCGGCCTGAAGCAGCGGCGCGGCAACATCGTCAACGTCGCCTCGATGCTGTCCTACCTGGCCGATCCGTCGGTGCCGGCCTACACCGCCTCGAAGACCGGCATCGTCGGGCTGACCCGGGCGCTGGCGCACCAGTGGGGCGCCGACGGAATCCGGGTCAACGCGATCGCGCCCGGCTATCACAGGACCGACATGACCAAGCCGCTGTGGTCCGACCCGCCGGCGGCGGAGAAGATCGCCCAGCGGTCGGCGGCCAAGCGCTGGGGCACGCCGGAGGATCTCGTCGGGCCGGTGCTCTTCCTGGCCTCCGACGCCGCCGAGTTCGTCACCGGCACGGTCCTGCCCGTCGACGGCGGCTATCACTCCGGCTGACTCCCGCGGACCTGAGCGAGAGACCCCGGCGCGGGCAAGGCGCGGCCCGCGGGTTCACGATCAGGCCCTTGGCGGCGTGGCGCGGTGCCGGTAGGGTCGGACCATGCCCGATGACCGTTCGCCCCGCGCCGAAACGACCCGCGACGAGACGGCCATCGGCCGGCTCGTCGAGATCATGGCGCGGTTGCGCGACCCCGATCGCGGGTGCCCGTGGGACGTCGAGCAGGATTTCGACACGATCGCTCCCTACACGCTCGAGGAGGCGCACGAGGTGGCCGAGGCGATTGCCCGGCGCGACATGGCGGCGCTGCGGGACGAACTCGGCGACCTGCTGTTCCAGGTCGTCTACCATGCCCGCCTGGCCGAGGAAGCCGGCGCGTTCGGGTTCGGCGATGTCGTGGCCGCGATCTCCGAGAAGATGGTGCGCCGGCACCCGCATGTCTTCGGTGGCGCGAGCCGCGACCGGACGGCGGCGGAGCAGACGGTCGACTGGGAGCGGGTGAAGGCCGCCGAGCGCGCTGCGGGCCCGGCGCCATCGGGCGCGCTCGCGGGCGTGGCGACGACGCTGCCGGCGCTCACGCGCGCGGTCAAGCTGCAGGCCCGCGCCGCGCGGGTCGGCTTCGACTGGCCCGACGCGGGCGCGGTGCTCGACAAGATCGCGGAGGAGGCGGCCGAGCTCGTCGAGGCCCGCGACAGCGGTCGGGATGCCCGGATCGCGGAGGAGTACGGCGACCTGATGTTCGTGATGGCGAACCTCGCCCGCCACCTGGCGATCGATCCCGAGACGGCGCTCCGCGCCGCCAACGCCAAGTTCATCCGCCGCTTCGAGGCCATCGAGGCGGCGCTGGCCGCGGAAGGCCGGACGCCGGCCGATTCGACCCTCGCGGAGATGGACGCTCTCTGGGATGCGGCCAAGGCCCGCGAGCTCTGAGGAAACGCTCCGCGACATGGCTTTTGTGGTCAGCGGGAA